>DASTLB010000023.1:0-234675 GCA_035715365.1 Kofleriaceae bacterium
ACGAACCGCTCGAGGTACGGCCGGATCACGGTCATCGGGTTGAGCGTCGGATCGAGCTCGGTGCACAGCCCCATCAGCAGCAGCAGCGTGCGCTCGAGGACGATGATCTCCTTCGGGACGTGGAAGTTCTCGGAGAGCTCGCGCAGCGAGATGTCCATCTTGCGAAGGTCGGCGACGCTCTCGAGCCCCTTCTGCGGATCGAACTTGATGTCCTTCAGGTTCAGCGAGTCGAGCGAGATGTTCTCCTGGAACCGATCGTGGAAGTACTCGATCACCTGCTCGAACATCTGCTCGTTCGCCCCGCGCGCGACGAACCCCATCTGCTTCATCGCGGTGACGATGCGCCGCGTGTCGCGGGTCAGCGCGCCCTGGATCAGCTCGACGATGCCGGCGCGCACGTGACCCGGGATCTCGGCGACCGCGCCGAAGTCGAGGAACACGATCGTCGCGCCGTTGCCGTCGGGAGCCTGCCGCACGAGCAGGTTTCCGGGGTGCGGATCGGCGTGATAGACGCCGTCGGTGAAGATCTGCTGGCAGTAGATCTCGACGACCTGGCGCGCGAGCGTCGTGCGGTCGATGTCGAGGTGCTTGACCCCGAGCTTGTCGGTGATCTTGCAGCCGGTCTCGAAGTGCGTGACGAGCACGCGCTGGGTCGACAGCTCGTCGACGATCTTCGGGAACGCGACGTCGGTGCGGCCCTCGAAGTGCGCGGCGATCCGGCCGACGTTCGCCGCCTCCTCGCGGTAGTCGAGCTCCTGCAGGATGATCGCGCGGATCTCGCGGTACAGCTCCTCGAGTCCCTGGTACGGGATGAACCAGCCGATGATCCGGAAGATCCGGCGCAGCGTGTTGAGGTCGCGGCGCACGACCTCCTCGATGTCGGGGTACTGGACCTTGACCGCGACCTTCGTGCCGTTCTTGAGCCGTGCGAGGTGGACCTGGCCGATCGAGGCCGACGCGATCGGCCGGCTGTCGAACTGCGCGAACACCTCGGCCGGCGCGAGCCCGTGCTCCTCGCGTAGCCGCTGCTCGATGTCCTGGTACGGCCGTGGCGGCACCGAGTCCTGCAGCCCCTCGAGCTCGCGGCGGAACTCCTCGGGCAAGAAGTTCGTCATGATCGAGATCAGCTGGCCGACCTTGATGAACAGGCCCTGGAGCTCGATGATCGTCGCCTCGATGCGGCGCGCGTTGCGCAGGTGGATCGTGCGCAGCCGGTGCTCGACCCACGCCTCGGAGTGAAACCGCGCGCGGAACCGCAGCCACAGGTAGCTGCCGATCACGCGGAACGTCGTCCAGTACGCGCGCAGGCTGCGGATGCGCAGCGGCGGCCGGCGCCCGTCGGTGTCGTCGCGATAGCGCCGGCGATCCGCGGTCAGCGCGGTGACCGAGTCGCCGCTGCCGATCTCGGTCGGGCCCGACGTCACCGGCGGCAGCGTGCCGTCGGGAACGGCGCCATCCCCGATCCCGCTACTGCGCGGCTCGCGCGTCGCGGGCTCCGCCATTCGGCGAGGATACCATCGCCGGCGCGACCTTGCGCCGGCCGAGCAACGGCGGTACGCCCGGATCATGGCCGGTGCCGATGACGATGCGCCCACGCGCGCCCCCACACCTGGCGCCGCCGCCAACGACGAGCGCGAGCGCGAACGCGAGCGCGAGCAGCTGCGCGATCCGCTGCCGCCGCCGCGCGAGACCCGCGAGCCGCGCGAGCCGCGCGAGCCCCGCGAGCCGCGCGAGCCCCGCGAGCCGCGCGATCACCGCGACGACAGCATCCCGGAGACGCTGCGCCAGCGGCTCGAGAGCCTCGTCCCCGAGCTCGTGAAGAAGACGTTCGCCGCCGGCATGGGCGCGGTGTTCTCGACGGAGGAGGGCATCCGCAAGATCGCACGCGAGAACCTGCCCGAGGTCGCCGGCTACCTCGCGTCGTCGGCGGACACCGCGAAGGACAAGGTGTTCGAGGTGATCGCGCGCGAGACCCGCGAATTCCTCGCGAACCTGAACCTGACCGAGGAGATCGCGAAGATCCTCACGACGCTGTCGTTCGAGATCAAGACCGAGATCCGGTTCATCCCGAACAGCGAGCGGATCACCGGCGCCGAGCCTGACGTCAAGGCGAGCGTGAAGCTCAAACGCAACGAGCCGGCCGATTTTCACCCCCGCGACGACGAGGACGCCCCGCGCGACAGCCGGTCCCGGCTCCGGTTCTGGCGACGAGGTGAGAGTGGCTCGGACGAGGGTGACGAGGACGACGGACACGACAAGTAACGCGCGCGCGGGGTAGGGCTGGTGTTACCCTTTTCGGGATGGGCCGCTCCCTCCTGTTCTTGGTGGGGCTGACGGGTTGTGCGCAGCTTGCCGGGATCGACGAGACCTCCGGAACTGGGCGCGCCGGGGTCAGTCTCTCGTTCGAACGCGTCTCGGTGGGCGCGTCGGTCTCGCGTGCGCCGCTCGATCTGACCGGGCGCACCGCGACGTTCCTCGTTCCCGACGCCGCCGATCCGACCGGCCTCGCGCGCGTCGCCGCGACCCAGGACGGCGTCGATCGGTGGACCGCCGAGATCTTCGACGCCACGCCGTCGGTGGTGTTCGACCTGCCGGACTTCCCGGATCCGCTGACGCGGATGCTCGCGTTCGACAGCCGCGACCTGCTCGGTGACTTCGTCGTGCTCGAGCATCCGAACGCGACGCCGGCGCCCGACGCGGCATCGCTGACGGTGCAGGTCGCGCTCGACACGCCGTACAACGGCGAAGGGCTGCAGATCTTCACGCTCGGCTCGTGGAACCAGCGCGGGCTCGAGGCACCGGTGCTCGGCGCGGGCGCGATCGGTCCGCTGACGTTCGCGATGACGTCGATGACGAGCCTGACCGGGCGACCGCACGAGGCGATCACGTCCGCGGACTCGGTCGTCGTGCTGCGCTACATCGGCAACCAGCTGAACGGTGCGCTCGAGGCGACGCCGTTCGACCAGACCGGGAACGACATGATCACCGGCACGATCAACCCGGTGCCCGCGGATCGCATGCTCGACATCCGCGTCAACCAGGCGCAAGCGGTCACGCGCTACTCGACGGCGCGTCCCGCGGTCACGAACATCTCGTTCTCGTGGGCGCTGCGCGCCGCGCCCGGCGCCGATCTCAACGTCGATCTCGGCCCGCTGCTCAACGCGGCGACCGTCGGCACCGATCCGCAGACGATCACGGCGATGTACGGCAACCCGTTCGCCGCGAAGTGGAAGACGATCCTGACGTGGTCGACGTCGGCGAGCCGCTCGGTCGTGCCGACCGGCCAGACGCTGCCGATCGGCCTGTCCGCCCAGATGTTCCAGCGCGAAGTCGAACCGGGTGCCGGCGCGATGCTCGATCTGCCGGCCGGGTTCCCGCAGCTCATCACGATCGGCACGACGCCGCTGTCCGCCGACAACACGACGATCCCGGTGCCGACGTCCGCGGTCGAGGTCAGCTTCGTGACCGACCGGCCGACGAACACGTTCTACCAGGCGCAGCTGTTCGAGATCGTGCCGAACGCCGACGCGACCGCGCTCGTGCTGAAGCCGGTCGTGTTCGCGTCCGCGGCGGAGCCGAAGTTCGTGTTCCCGCCCGAGCTGTTCCAGCCCGGCAAGACGTACACGATCCGCGCGGTCAGCGTGGTCGGTGGGTTCCCGAACGCAGCGGCCGGCGACCTGCGCACGCGCGCGATGCCGTTCGCGCTCTCGCTGCTCGACAGCGGCGTCTTCCAGGTGATGCCATGAAGGTCCTGATCGCCGCCTGCGTGCTCGCGCTGTGCGCGCACACCGCGGCCGCTGACTCGAAGGCGGACACGCTGTTCAAGAAGGGCAAGAAGCTGCTCGCCGAGAAGAAGTACGCCGAGGCGTGCGCGACGTTCGAGAAGGCCGACCAGGCCGAGCCCGCGATCGGCGCGAAGCTCAACGTCGCGAAGTGCTACGAGGAGTGGGGCAAGCTCGCGCGTGCGTGGCGCTGGTACTCCGACGCCGAGAAGATGGCGACCGACACGGCCGACAAGCGCGCGCCGAAGATCAAGGAGCTGATCGACACGCTCGATGCCGACGTGCCGCGGCTGACCGTCAAGCTGCCCGACGGCATCGATCCCGCGGTCGCGATCGTGAAGCTCGACGGCAAGCGCATCGCGCCCGATCAGATCGGCAAGGAGCAGCGCGTCGATCCAGGCACGCACGCGCTCGAGTACACGGCGACGACCGGCAAGAAGACGAAGAACGTCCCGCTCGAGAAGGGCGGGTCGACCGAGCTGACGCTCGACGTCGCGAAGCCGGCCCCGGACACGAAGGTCACGCCGGACAAGCCGGACACGACGCGACCGGACACCACGACCCCGCCCGACCTGACCACGCCGAAGCCGGTGTCCGCCGGCGATCCCGGACGGACGCGGCGGCTCGCCGGGATCGCGGTCGCGAGCGCCGGTGGGCTCGCGCTCGGCATCGCCGGCTACCTGACGCTCGACGCGCGCAGCACGTACAAGGACGCGCTCTCGGCGCACTGCATGAACCAGACGGACATGTGCGACGACGAGGGCGTCCAGATCACGAAGTCGGCGCGCAGCCGCGCGAACACCGCGACCGCGATCTCGATCATCGGCGCGCTCGCGGTCGCCGGCGGCGTCGTGCTGTACGTGACCGCCCCGAAGGCCGGTCCCGACCACACCGAGCACGCGCTCTACCTGTCGCCGTCGCTGCACGAGCACGGCGGCGGCATCGTGCTCGGCGGCGGCTTCTAGTACCTTCGCGCCGTGGACCCTCGTGACCTCGGCGCGCGCTTCGATGCGCGGGCGATCAATGTCGCCGAGCGGATCGAGGTCCGCGGCATCGAGCCGCGGCTGTCGACGCACCTGCCAGTGACCGTCGCGGTCGGCCGTGCCGGCTGCGCGATGCTGTTCCGCTCCGGCGCGGTCGTGTTCTTCGGCGTCGACGCGCTCGGCCAGGAGCGGTTCCTGCACGACCTCGCGCCGCGCATCCACGGCCGGTTCGACAACCCCGAGGTCGAGCGCGCGACGATCAAGATCGGCGGCGATGCCGATGCGGTCGAGCCCGACGCGCTGATCCTGCGCGACGCGACGATCGACCGCCTCCAGGTCGTCGCCGAGATCCTCGCGAAGAGCGTCGTGCTCGCGCGCAACGAGACCGAGATCGGCGCGGCGTTCAGCTCGATCGAGCCGCTCGCGATCGAGATGAAGCGCATGCCGCGCCGGCTGCCGTGGAAGCAGCGCGAGCTCGTGCGCCGGATCGGCGAGGCGATGCTCGTCGAGCACCAGCTCGTCGATCGCGCGGAGGTGCTCGAGAAGCCGGAGCTGCTGTGGGACCGTCCCGACCTCGATCGGTTCTACGCCCGGCTCGAGGACGAGTACGAGATCCGCGAGCGCCACCACGTGCTCGAGAGCAAGCTGACGCTGGTCTCGAGCTCCGTGCGCACGATGCTCGAGCTCAACCAGTCGCAGCGCTCGATCAACGTCGAGTACTACATCGTGGCGCTGATCGTGCTCGAGGTCGGGCTGTCGCTGTACGAGATGTTCGTCCGCTGATCGGGCTACCTCGCGAGCGCCGCCGGCTCGAGCCCGGCGATGCACTTGTCGAGCAGCCGCAGCAGCTCCTTGCGCTCGGTCACGGTCAGCGCCTCGAAGCACGTGCGCTCGCCGGCGTCGATCACGCGCTCGATCTGAGCACGCCGCGCCGGAGGGACGCGCGACTCGATCAGCACGGCGCGGCGGTCGTCGGGCGATGGCACCCGGCGGACGAGATCCTGCGCCTCGAGCCGGTCGATCGCGCCGGTCAGCGTCGCGCTCGACAGCGCGAGCAGCTTCTGGAGCCGGCCGATCGTCATCGGGCCGAGCACGCCGAGCACGCTCAGCACGTGCGCCTGCTCGGCGGAGATGCCGATCTGCTGGAAGTTGCGGTTGTGCACGCGATTGATCAGCCGGAACAGCCGGACCACGGCGTTCGACAGCGACGTGCGAAACCGATCATCTTGCATACGAGATAAATACCTCGTATACGAGAGATCTGCCATGGAGCCCGCCACGCTTCGCCGGTTTGCCGAGACCTTGCGCGCCGAGCACGCGAGCGCACCCCGCGGGGCGAGCGAGGCTCCGTTCGTCGTGTCCGCCGCGGTGTATCGCGATGCGGAGCGCTGCGCGCGCGAGCGGCGGCTCGTCGAGCGCACGCCGCGGATCGTCGCCGCGTCGTCGGAGATCGCACCCGGCACCGCGATCGCGATCGACATCCCCGGCACGTCGGCGATCGTGTCGCGCACGCCGGACGGCACGCTGCGCGCGTTCGCGAACGCGTGCCGCCACCGCGGCACGCGGCTCGTCGACACGCCGTGCACGAAGGCGATCGTGTGTCCGTACCACGCGTGGACGTACGACCTCGACGGCCGGCTCGTCCACGTCCCGCATCGCGAGACGTTCGGTGCGCTGCCACTCGCCGATCGCGGCCTCGTCGCGCTGCCGGTATCCGAGCGCGCCGGGCTCGTGTGGCTCGGCGATGCCGCCGCGCACGCGGAGCCGATCGCGCCGGATCTCGATGCGCTCGGGCTCGCGCGTCACGTCGTCTGGCGGCGCGCGCGGGTCGAGCGGCGCTGCAACTGGAAGCTCGTCGTCGAGGCGTTCCTCGACGGCTATCACATCCGCGTCCTGCACCGAGACTCGGTCTACCAGTTCTTCCTCGACGCCGCGTTCGTTGCCGAGCGCGCCGGGCCTCACATGCGGGCGATGACCGCGCGGCGCGCACTCGTCGAAGCCCCCGGCCTCGACGCGCTCGGAGCGCCGGAGCTGCGCCAGCTCGGCACGCCGAGCTTCTTCGTGGCGCCGGCGACGACGATCGTCGTCCATCCCGACTTCGTCTCGGTGATCGTCGTCGATCCCGTCGCACCGGATCGCACGACGTGGGAGCACGTCATGCTGATCCCGGCCGAGCGCGCCGGCGAGACCGAGCACTGGACGCGCAGCTGGGCACTGATCGAGGACCGCGTGTTCCAGCGCGAGGACCTCTGGGTCTGCGAGCAGATCCAGCGGTCGATCGACGCCGGCGCGACGAACGAGCTCGTGTTCGGCAGCCTCGAGACACCGGTCCGGTGGTTCCACGAGGCGCTCGCTCGCGCGCTAGCTGAGGTGACGTAGCTTGTCCGGGTTGCGGACGGCGTAGATCGCGACGATGTGCTCGCCGGCGACCTCGAGCGCGAGCGTCTCGACGCCGTCGGGGCTGTGCAGCACGAAGCCGGGCAGGCGGTTGATCGTCGCGCGCTCGACCGTCGACGCATCCGGGATGCCACCGCGCTTGCGGGTCACGCCGATGATGAAGCGCACGATCTTGTCGCGGCCGTAGATCGGGTTCAGCGCGGCGGCGCGCTTGCCGCCACCGTCGGAGTAGAACACCGCGTCCGCGGCGAGCAGCTTCGCGAGCGCATCGACGTCGCCGCTGACCATCGCGGTCGCGAACGCGTCGGCGATCCGCGCCGCGTCCGCGGAGCCGTCGTAGCGCGCGCGTCCTTGACGGACATGCTCGCGCGCGCGGGCGGCGAGCTGGCGGACCGCGGCCTCGGAACGATCGAGCACGTCGGCGACCTGCTCGAACTCCATGTCGAACACGTCGTGCAGCAGGAACGCGGCGCGCTCGAGCGGCGACAACCGTTCGAGTGCGACGAGCAGCGCGACCGACAGATCGTCGGCGAGCGCGATCGTCTCGATCGGATCGTGGCCGTCGACGACCGGCTCCGGCAGCCACGTCCCGACGTACTGCTCGCGCTGCGCGCGTGCGGACTTCAGCCGATCGAGCGCGAGCCGCGTCACGATCCGCGACAGGAACGCGCGTGGCTCGGCGACGCGCTCGCGGTCGGCCGCGGTCCAGCGCAGAAACGCGTCTTGCACGACGTCCTCGGCCTCCGCGACCGAGCCGAGCATGCGATACGCGAGCCCGCGCAGGTAGCGGCGGTGCGCCTCGAACTGGGCGGTCGCGTCGTCGAGCGTCATGCCACGCCTCGCGCCTCGTGCTGGACGACGAGCGGCGTCCCCTCGACGACGATCCGCTGGCACGCCTTGCCATGACCGAGCGCGTACTTCACCGTCGGATAGATCCGTGACGCGGCGAGCCCGAACGCGAGCGAGACGAGCGCGCGCTTGCCCCAGCGCTTCACGATCTCGTCGCGCAGCGCGTCGGCCTCCGGCGTCCGGGCGAGCGACGCGCGCGCGAATCGCACCGCGAGCCGAACCTCGTCGGGCATCGCGGCCTCGTCGTTGCGGATCACCGCCGCGATCGTCTGCGCGGGCACGCCCTCGCGTAGCGCCATCGTGACGCCGAGCTGCGTGCACGGTCCGCAGTCCTCGGTCATCGTGCCGACGAGCGAGGCGGCGCGATGCGCGGCGAGCGGGATGTCGCGCCGGTAGTGGCCCAGCTTCACGACCTTCGCGAACGCGAGGATCGCCTTCGGGTCGGCCGCGAGGATCTCGCGCGCGTAGCTCATGTCGTAGTCATAGGATCGCTCGAAGGCGGCGATCTGGCGTCCGATCAGGTAGCGCAACATGCCTGTACGACGAACGAGCGTGTCGCCGTGTGACATGGCGGGCCAACCCGGCGGAATCGCTGGTGCCGCTGCGTCGGCAGATCACTTGCGGGAGTCGAACAGATCGTCGTCGCCGCCGGACTTCGTCGTCTTCGTCGTCTTCGTGGTCTTCGACGACGAGGACGACGTCTTCGACGAGGTCTTCGTCGACTTCGTCTCGGTCTTTGCCGTCTTCGTCTCGGTCTTCGCCGTCGACTTCGTGTCGGTCTTCGTCGTCGCCGTCGACTTCGTCTCGGTCTTGGTCGACGTCGGTGTCGACGACTTGGTCTCGGTCTTCGTGTCGGTCTTCGCCGTGACCGGCTTGCTGTCGGTCTTCGCCGTGGTGTCCGGCGTCGGCGGGATCGTCGGGGTCGGTGTCCCGGACACGGTCGGCGTCGGTGTCCCGGACACGGTCGGGGTCGGTGTCCCGGACACGGTCGGGGTCGGTGTCCCGGACGCCGGCGGCGGCGGGGGCGCGGACACGTGGTTCTCGGCGGTCGCCGGCTCGCGCGTCATCCCGCTGACGACGTAGCCGCCGACGCCGGCCGCCGCGACGAGGCCGAGCGTCGCCGCGACCCACCAGCCCTTGTGGCTGCGAACCTTGTGCGTGACCTGGCCGCGGCTGTTCGACATCGTCGAGGCCGGGGGCCAGCTGCGCGGCGTCAGCATCGCCGGCGAGATCGGGACCGGTGTCGACACGCCGCCGCGCGCGGCGAGCGGCAAGCCCTGCTGACCCTGCTGCACTTGCTGCTGGAGGATGCGTGTCGTCCGCGTCGCCGATTGCGCGGCCTGGATCGGATCGCTCGAGAACGGCGCGAGCGATCGCGCAAGCTCGCCGACGTTCTGCGGCCGCAGGTTCGGGTTCTTCTCGAGGCAGCGGAAGATCACCTCGGGCAGGCCAGCCGGCAGCGGGAAGTCGAACGGCGTCGGTGGCTCGGAGCCGACCTTCAGCACGAGCTCGGGATAGCTCTCGCCGGAGAACGGCGGCCGCCCGGTCAGCAGCTGGTACATGACGACGCCCATCGACCAGATGTCGCTGCGCGCGTCGGCGGCGCGGCCGCTCTTCATCTGCTCGGGGCTCATGTACGTCGGCGTCCCGATCACCGTCAGCGTGCCGGTGAGCTCGGTCGACCCGACCGGCGTCTTCGAGATCCCGAAGTCGAGGATCTTGAGCAGCATCGAGCCGTCGGGGCGGCGCGTGATGAAGAAGTTCGACGGCTTGATGTCGCGGTGGACGATGCCGATCGAGTGCGCCTCGGCCATGCCCTCGCACGCCTGCAGCATCAGGTCGCACACGACGGATGGTTCCTGCGGTCCGTGGTGGCGCAGGATCTGGTTGAGGTCGTTGCCGTCGAGGAACTCCATGACCATGAACGGCACGCCGTCCTGCATGGTCCCGACGTCCATCACGCGCGCGATGTGCTCGCTGCGCAGCCGGACCGTCGCCTGTGCCTCGCGCAGGAACCGCGACACGGTCTCGGCGCTCTCGGCCATCTGCGACAGCAGGACCTTGATCGCGACCGGCTGCTGCAGATAGAGGTGCGAGGCCCGGACCACGCGCCCCATTCCACCGGTACCGAGGACCTCGTCCACACGGTACTTCCCCAGCAGGATGGTCCCAGCTTCCACCCTACAGATACTAGCAGCAGTCTGTCGCCGCGCGCTCGTCCGATGACGTCCGACTCAGGTCAGGACACTCAGACGTAGCTCAACCAGTGGTCATGACTCTTGTCGTTGCCCTTGACCACCGAGAAGAACGCCTCCTGGAGGCGGCGGGTCACCGGGCCGGCCTCGCCGCGGCCGATGCGGCGATGATCGATGTCGCGGACCGGCGTGATCTCGGCGGCGGTGCCGGTCAGGAACACCTCGTCGGCGACGTACAGCTCGTCGCGCGCGATCGGCTCCTCGCGGACGTCGACGCCCTGCTCGCGCAGCAGCTGGATCGTGGTGTCGCGCGTGATGCCGGCGAGGATCGCGGCCGAGCTCGGCGGCGTGCGCACGACGTCCTTCTTGACCACGAAGATGTTCTCGCCGGTGCCCTCGGCGACGTAGCCCTGCGGGTCGAGCATCAGCGCCTCGTCGAAGCCGCTCTTGATCGCCATCCGCTTCGCGAGGACGCTCGTGACGTACTGGCCGCAGATCTTGCCCTTGTTCATCACCGCGTTCGAGTTCGCGCGCGTGAACCCGGACACCATGCACTTGATGCCCTTCTTCAGGCCCTCGTCACCGAGGTACGCGCCCCACTCGTAGCAGGCGACCATCGTGCGCACTGGCGGCTCGAACGAGCCGAGCCCGAGCGCGCCGTAGCCGAGGTACACGAGCGGCCGCAGGTAGCACGCGGTCATCTTGTTCGCCTTGACGACGTCGACGCACGCCTGCATGAGCTGGTCGCGCGAGTACGGCACGTCCATCGTGCAGATCACGGACGAATCGAGCAGGCGCTCGACGTGGTCGCGCAGCCGGAAGATCGCGGTGCGGCCATCGCCGCGCTGATACGCGCGGATCCCCTCGAACGCACCGACGCCGTAATGCATCGTGTGGGCAAGCAAGTGGTCGGTGGCGCTGTCCCACGGGACGAGCTGGCCGTCGATCCAGATGGTGTCGAGCTTCTTGATGCCCATATCTGCTTCGTACCAATGCACGTCGAGGATCACAAGGACCACACCGGTGGCGATCTCGTTGCGCACGCGCAGCGGCGCGCTAGACGTAGCAGCACAGCGATGACGCATTGCGGCTGCGAACGTGACTACGCACCGAGCAAGCGCGAGTACGCCGCGCGAATGTCACGCTGCCAGCGCTCGACGTGCTCCAGTAACACGGCACCGTCGGGGAAGCCGGAGCGACGCGCGAGCTTGTCGAGCTCGGTCTTGGTCTCCGGTAGTCGATGGATCGGCTGATCGTGCACGACGCGCAGCCGATGCTCGATGCCGCGTAGAAACCGATAGCCCTGCTCGAGTAGCTCGACCTCACCGCGAGGTGCGACACCGCACGCCGCCGCGGCGCGTAGCGCGTGTGCCGTCGACGTCGTCTGCAGCTCGGGGTGAGCATGGCCATACGCGAGCTGCAGGAACTGCGCTGCGAACTCGACATCGATCACACCGCCGGCGTTCACTTTCAGATCGACGGCCGATGCACGTCCGCCGTCGATGCGGCGCGGCTCCGGCGCGGTGCCGAGCTCGCGCTCGATCCGGTCCTTCATCTTCGTGATCGCGTCGGCGATCGCGCGAACGTCGTCGGGCGCGGTGCCGTACACGGTCTGGCGTGCCGCGGCCTCGACCTCGGCGCCGAGCGACGGATCGCCGGCGACCGCGCGCAGCTTCGTCAGCGCCTGGCGCTCCCACAGCCGCGCGTCCTCGGCGTGGTAGCGCCGCCAGCCCGCGAGCGACGTCACGAGCAGGCCCTGCGAGCCGCTCGGCCGCAGCCGCGTGTCGACCTCGTACAGCCGGCCGCGCGGCGTGCGCTGGCGAAGCGCGCCGAGCAGCCGCTGCGCGAGCCGCGAGAACCACTCGATCGTCGACAGCGGATGGCGGCCGTCGGTCTCCGACGCTTCGCCCGCCGACGACGAGAACACGAACACGACGTCGAGATCGGCGGCGTAGCCGAGCTCGCGGCCGCCGAGCTTGCCGAGCCCGAGCACCGCGAGCCGCGCGTCGCCGGGCGGCCGGCCGTGGCGCTCGACGAGCGGCGCCTCGACGAGCGCGAGCGCTTGCGACAGGCAGGCCTCCGCGATCGCGGTCAGCTCGCCGCACACCTCGAGCGGATCGAGCGCACCGCCGAAATCGGCGAGCCCGACGCGCAGCACGTGGCCGTTCTTGACCTCGGCGACCGCGCTCCACATCGCCTCGGGATCGCTCGCATCGACGTTCGCGAGCCGCGCGTCGAGATCGGCGCCGACCTGCGCGACGCTGCGCGACGGCGATGACAGCCCGAGCTCGACGAGCAGATCGATCAGCTCCGGCGTGTCGACGAGCGTGCGCGCGAGGTACGCGCTCGCGCCGAGCAGCGATGCGAGCAGGCGCAGCAGCGGGACGTTCTCGTCGAGCAGCCGCCAGATCGACCATGCCGCGCCCCGCCGCGCGATCAGGTCGCCGAGGAACCGCAGCGCCTGATCCGGATCCGCGGATGCGGCGATCTCGGCGAGCAGTGCGGCGCCGATCCGCGCCTGGCGCGCGGTCGCTCCCGGCGACAGCGGCGAGCCCTGATTTCGCCGCGCACGTGCAAGCTCGGCGCGCGCCGCGGTGACATCGGCGAACCCGAGCCGCGCGAGCGCCTCACTCTCCTGATCCTCGCGAAGCTCGCCGCGCAGGATCGCGGTGACGTCGACCTCGGGCTCGCGCTCCTCACCGCCGAGCGTCGCGAACAGCCGCGCCACCGCGGTCGTGTGCGCGCGCAGCCGGGCCTCGAACGCGGCCTCGTCGGCGTAGCCGAGCCGGCGCGCGAACACGACGCGCGCGTCGCGGTCGTCGGGGATCCGCTGGGTCTGCAGCCCGCCCTCGAGCTGCAGCACGTGCTCGGCGTGGCGCAACCAGCGATACGCGCGCCACAGCGCGTGGTGCTCGTCGTCGGTGACGAGCCCGGCGAACAGCAGCGCGTCGAGCGCGGCGAGCGTGCCGCGATGGCGAAGCGCGCTGCGCTTGCCGGCGTGGATCAGCTGCAGCGCCTGGACGAAGAACTCGATCTCGCGGATCCCGCCTTCGCCGTTCTTGACGTCGAAGCCGCCGAGCGTGTCCGCCTGGCGCGGCCGCAGGAGCTCGCGCTTGATCCGGCGATTGAGATCGCGGACGTCGTCGATCACGGTCGGCGCGACGAGGCGCGGGAACACGAACGGCCGCAGCGTCGCGAGCACCTCGGCGCCGAGCGCGCGATCCCCGGCGCTCGCGCGCGCCTTGATCCACGCCTGGCGCTCCCATGGCCGGCCGAACGTCTCGTAGTAGCGCTCCATCTGCGCGAGCGAGTTCGCGATAGCGCCCTTGCTGCCCTCGGGGCGCAGCCGGAGATCGACGCGAAACACGACGTCGTCCTCGGTGACCTCGGACAGCGCGCTCGTGACCTGCAGGCACAGCTTCGCGAAGTACTCGTGCAGCGACAGCGTGCCGGCCTCGCCCTGATCCGACGAGTACACGTAGATCACGTCGACGTCCGACGCGAAGTTCAGCTCCTCACCGCCGAGCTTGCCCATGCCGATCACGGCGAGCGTCGCGTCGCGCTCGACGCCGTCGTCGTCGATGTAGCGAGGTGGACCGAAGCGCGCGCGCAGCTCTCGATCGTGAAACGCGATCGCAGCGTCGAAGCACGCGTCGGCGAGCCGCGCGAGCTCGCGTCCGACCTCGGTGTCGAGCCCGAGCTCGAGCTCGCGCACGCCGAGCCGCACGAGCTCGTCGGCTCGCACCCGGCGCAGCGCACATCGTAGCTCCGCGCCGGTCGTTGCCGCGGCGGCATGCTCGGAGAGCTCCGCTACGAGAACCTCGCGGGGCTTCTCGCGGCGCAGGTACGGATCACGCGCGACCCTGACCAGTCGATGAGGATCGCGACACAGCAAGGTGGCGAGGTACGGGGCGGATTGACACGCCAGGGTGGCGATCCGCACGCCCGCGGCGTCCAACCCACTCAAATCCAGGCCGCTTTGCGCGGCGACCTCGAACAGCCGCTCGGCGCGCCGCCGGGCATCGATCTCGTCGGGGGCACCGATCGCGATCTGGGCGGGCGTGAGCACCGCGGGACGATACCTTGACACGTCCGCGTTGCCGATTTACCCAAGACCCTGATTCTCCTCGAACAGTGAGATCGGGTATGCACTCCGCTGCCGGGAACCCATCGGTCGACAACAGGCAATCCATGCGAGATTTGTATGAAGTTCTCGGCGTCGACCGACAGGCCAGCCAGTCCGATCTGAAGAAGGCGTACTACCGGCTCGCGAAGAAGTACCACCCGGACCACAACCCGAACGACAAGGACGCCGAGGACAAGTTCAAGGAGGCGTCGAACGCGTACCAGGTCCTCTCCGACGAGGATCAGCGCGCGCGCTACGATCGCTTCGGCTTCGACGGCATTCGCACCGGCAACGGCGCCGGCGGCGGACCCGGGTTCTCGAGCGTCGAGGACATCTTCTCGGCGTTCGGCGATCTGTTCGGTGACTTCTTCGGTGGCCGCACGTCCGGTGGCCGTCGCCAGCCGCGCGGCGCGGATCTGCGCGTCGATCTCGGGCTGACGTTCGCCGAGGCGGTGTGGGGCACGCAGAAGGAAGTGAAGGTGACGCGCGATATCGCGTGCACCTCGTGTCAGGCAACCGGTGCCGCACCCGGCAGCAAGCCGGAGATCTGCAAGACGTGTCAGGGCAAGGGCCAGGTCGTGCACGCGCAGGGCTTCTTCATGGTGCAGACGACGTGTCCGCAATGTCGGGGCGCGGGCAAGCAGATCAAGGATCCGTGCACCGACTGCCGTGGTCGCGGCACGAAGCCCGAGACGTCGACGCTGTCGGTCACCGTGCCCGCGGGCGTCGATGATGGTCAGACGCTGCGACTCGCCGGCAAGGGCGAGACCGCGCCCGGCGGATCGACCGGTCACCTCTACGTCGTGCTGCACGTCCAGGGCGACGAGCGCTTCAAGCGCGACGGCGAAGACGTGCTCACCGAGATCCCGGTCAGCTTCGTCAGGGCGGCGCTCGGCGGCGAGCTCGAGATCTACACGCTCGAGGACAACTGCACGGGCTCGACGACGATCGAGCTCAAGCCCGGCACGCAGCCGGGAGACGTGATCGTGCGGCGCGGCTGCGGCATCCCGCGCGTCGGCGAGCACGGCCGCGGCGATCACGTCGTCCAGCTCAAGGTCGAGATCCCGAAGAAGCTGTCCGCGAAGCAGGAAGAGCTGCTGCGCGAGCTCGCGTCCGAGCTCGGCGAGAACGTCAAAGAGAAGCGCTCGCTGTTCGGCCGCACCAAGAAGTAGCGGCTGTTCAGGTCGCGTTCAGGTGCGACCGTGCAGTGCGTTCTGCGCTGCTCGGCGCTAACAGGGCGTTCGGTTTTTCCGTCGCGAACCGCCCGGTTTCGGCGTGCTGTGGGTCGTGCAACCTCGCAGGTTGCGCCGAAAAACACGAAACAACCGTAGCGTCGCTCACGCTGCTGACAATGCGACTGGAACTAGCTTCAAGTTTGAGGTGCTGTCAGCGCCGACATCCGATACACATGTCGCACTCAAGTCCCACCACAAGGGGTCACATGCGCATCGATGCACTTCGTCTGGCTGTTCTTGGTCTCGCCTCTGCGAGCCTGGTCTCTGCGTGTGCCGATCAAGCGGCGCCGCAAATCGAAGAAACGATCTCTGCGGATGGTGCGCGCATCATTCGTGCGAACCCCGGCCCACAGCCGATGACGCCGCCCTCGGTCCAGCAGAGCGTCGAGCTGGTCCGCGGCTTCCTGAAGACGAACGCCAAGCTCGACGTCGCGACCGCGAACCCGGGCAACGGCATGACCCACGTGCAGCTGACGCAGGAGATCGACGGTCTCCGCGTGCACGGCGCGTACGTCAAGGCGGCGATCAGCGACAGCGGCGAGCTGATCCAGGTGATCGAGAAGCTCGCGCCGGTCGGTCAATCGCCGACGAAGGCGACGATCGCCGCCGGTGATGCGCTCGGTGCCGCGCTCACCGAGCTCGGCTTCACGATCCAGACGCCGTCGCAGGTGGCCGCGTCGGGCAACTTCACGAGCTTTGCGAAGGGCTCGCTGTTCTACAAGGATCCGAACGTCGAGCGCGTCGCGTACGTCGACCGCGGCGGCGTCGTTCGCCAGGGCTACGTCGTCGAGACGTGGGTCGGCTCGAACAACCAGCTCGACGAGACGCTCGTCGGCTATGACGGCAAGGTCGTCTCGACCGAGCGCCGGACCGCGAACGACAGCTACAAGGTCTTCGTCGAGGATCCGGGCAAGGGTGGCCAGGTCGTCGTCAACGGCCCGGGCTCGACCACCGAGTCGCCGAACGGCTGGCTCAACGCCGGCTCGCACCGCTCGATCGAGATCACCGGTAACAACGTCCACGCGTACCTCGACGCGGTGTCGGACAACGCGGCCGATCCCGGCGGCACGACGATCAGCGACGGCAACTTCCTCGCGACCGCCGACTTCACGGTGCAGCCGAGCACGGCGACGAACCGCGACGTCGCGGTGCAGAACCTGTTCTACCTGAACAACGTCATCCACGATCGCCTCTACACCGTCGGCTTCAACGAGGCCGCCGGAAACTTCCAGGCGAACAACTTCAGCCGCGGCGGCCGCGGTGGCGACCCGGTCAATGCCGAGGCGCAGGACGGCGGCGGTCTCGACAACGCGAACTTCTCGACGCCGCGCGATGGCTCGTCGCCGCGCATGCAGATGTACCTGTGGAGCGGCAGCGGCCCGACCGCCGAGCTCACGGTCAACGGCACGAACTTCGCCGCGTTCCAGTCGTCGTTCGGCCCGGCGCTCGACGCGACCGGCAAGAGCGGCGCGCTCGCGCTCGTCAACGACGGCACCGGCACGACGTCGGATGGCTGCGAGACGATCCCGGCGGGCTCGCTCTCGGGCATGGTCGCCGTCGTCGATCGCGGCACGTGCAACTTCACGGTCAAGGTCAAGAACGCGCAGCTCGCGGGCGCGGTCGCGGTCGTGATCGCGAACAACCAGGCGACCGAGCCGTTCGGTCCGGGCGGCACCGACGCGACGGTCACGATCCCGTCGGCGATGGTCTCGCAGGCCGATGGTGCGACGCTTAAGACGCAGCTCGGCGCGGCTTCGAACCTGCACAAGGCGCCGGTCGATCCGATCAAGTTCGACGGCGATCTCGACTCGGACATCGTGTTCCACGAGTACGGCCACGGCCTGACGTGGCGCATGGTCGGCAGCATGAGCGGCGCGCTCTCGGGCGCGATCGGCGAAGGCGCGTCCGACGTCAACGCGTTCATGATCAACGGCGACGACATCATCGGCGAGTACTCGTTCGATAGCCCGCTCGGCATCCGTCGCCACCCGTACGAGGGCTACCCGCTCACGCTCAAGGACGTGACGGGCGCCGAGGTCCACGACGACGGCGAGATCTACGCGGCGGCGATGTGGAAGGTCCGCTCGAACTACCTCGCCGGCGGCCTCACCGGCCAGGACGCGTACCACGACTTCGTGCAGGGCCTGAACTTCACGCCGGCCGGTCCGTCGTACGAGGAGATGCGTGACGGCATGCTCCAGGCGGTCGGCACGGACGCCGCGCGCCAGTGCTTCGTGTGGCGCGGCTTCGCGGCGCAGGGCATCGGCGTCGGTGCGAAGTCGATCAAGCGCGGCAGCAAGGTAGTGATCACCGAGTCGTTCGCGCTGCCGGCTCAGTGCCAGTAAGCGACACGCGCTCGTGACGAGACGCCGCTCGGGAGACCGGGCGGCGTTTTCGTTTTCGGTGCGTACGGTCGCGCTACTCGAACGCGCGCGAGTGCACGCCGAGGTAGATGCCGCCCATCCACGAGCCGCGCTCGCCCATCGTCGCACCGCCGACGGCGCCGAGCGTCCACTGCGGCGCGAACCGCAGCTCGGCGCGCAACCGCGGCTCGGCGATGTAGCTGTTGACGTCGTCGCCGTCGTCGCGCAGGCCGCGCCAGCCGGTCGCGAGCTCGGCGCCGACCGTGCCGACGCGCCCGACGAGCTGGACGCCGGCGATGCCGTACGCACCGGCGAAGTTCGAGCGCTCGGTGTCGAGCACGCCGGCCTCGACCTCGCCGCCGGCGAAGAACGTCTCGTCGCGCGTCGCCATCGTGAACTGCGCGGACATCGTGCGCGCGTTGCGCGCGAGCGACTCGGTGGTCGTCGGGGTCGTCGACCGCGCGACGGCGCCGGGTGTGTCGGTCGCGAGCGCGTGCGAGGTCGCGCCGACGCGGAGCCGGGCCGGGCGCTCGAAGCGATGCTGATCGAGCGCGCAGCCGGCGAGGGGAGCGGCGATCGCGAGGGCGAGCAGGGCGCGGCGCATGCCGCGATGGTAGCGCTGTCGCCTGGCAGGCAACACCTGGCGCGCGTGAGGTGACAGTTCTCGTCGGTTCTCGAGCAACGGCGCAGGAATAGCCGCGGCATCTCGCGTGCTGTTGGGTGCACGTACATGAAGCACGTCTTCGCGTTCGGGGTTTTGGGAG
Organism: Kofleriaceae bacterium; assembly: GCA_035715365.1. Taxonomy (GTDB): domain Bacteria; phylum Myxococcota_A; class Polyangia; order Haliangiales; family Haliangiaceae; genus JABFXX01. Next base: position 18,695 of record DASTLB010000023.1, read on the forward strand.
CGCTCGTGGCCTGCGGCGGTCACGGTGTCACGTCGTCACCACGCACCACGCCGTCGAGCACGGGCGCGGCGCGCCAGCGCGAGGTCGCGTCGCCGCGCGTCTGCCTCGGCAAGCGGCGCATCCTCGAGGCGCTCGGCAACAAGGAGCTCGCGACCGCCGCGGCGCGGCCGAGCGATCGCGTCGAGCTCGAGCCCGCGCGGCCGCGTGGCGTCGCGCCGGCGATCGAGCACGCGTACGGCGTCGCGGCGCCGGCGACCGTGCTGATCAAGACGCGCGACGGCATGGGCTCGGGCGTGATCATCGACGCGCGGCGCGGGCTCGTGCTGACGAACCACCACGTGATCGACGATCTGCTCGGCGAGGATCTCACGATCCACGTCACGCTCGAGCTCGGCAAGACGTTGCCGGCCGGGCGCGTGGTCGCGAGCGACACGAAGCTCGAGGGCGTCGTCGTCAAGACCGATGCGGTGAAGGACCTCGCGATCGTGAAGATCATCGATCCGCCGAAGCAGCTCGCGCAGGCGCAGATCTCCGAGTTCGATCCGCGGGTCGGCGAGACCGTGATGTCGATCGGCAACGCCGGCATCGGCCTGACGTGGGCCGCGAAGGTCTGCAACGTCTCGAAGATCGGCGACGCGACGCGCGAGACCAGCATGCTCGAGGTCGGCGACTGCACGCGCGACGATCCGACCGCGACCGAGGACGATCGCCGCCGCCATCGCGAGCAGTGCCAGGCGCGCAAGGAGGAGATCAAGCGCAACGTCGAGCAGTCGCCGCAGGCGCTCAGCGTCCAGACCACGTGCAGCGTCAACGGTGGCGACAGCGGTGGCCCGCTCGTCAACGCGTGGGGCGAGATCGTCGGGCTCAACCAGTCGGTGCGGTTCGGCGCGAACACGCTCGCGTTCCACGTCCACGTCGCGGAGATCCGCGAGCTCGTGAAGGACGTGCCGGACACCGCGGTCGCGGTGATCCCGGATCCGTTCTGCGAGTCCGGCGCCGAGGTGACGGTCGAGGACTTCGACGGCGACGGCGTGTTCGACGCGACGAGCGCCGCGAAGTCGATGGCGTTCGAGGGCGGGCAGGTCCGGCCGCAGGGCGTGTTCCTGTTCGATCTCGACGAGGACAGCACGAAGGGGATGACTGCCGACCGGCCGTTCGACCCGGAAGTCGCGCTGGTGCTCGAGCGCGACGACGCGTTCGCGTTCTACGACACCGACGGCGACGGCGAGCTCGACGTCATGCTGCGCGACGACCAGGCGGACGGCACGCCGGAGCGCGCGTACCGGATCGCGCACGGCCAGGCGAAGCCCGACCGCTCGCTGCTGTCGAAGAAGACGCTCGACCCGAGCCTCGTGCCGGGCGGCTCGCTGCAGCGGTTCGGCGCCGTCGCGGTCGGTCTCGGCCACTCGAAGCTGACGACGCGCGACGCGATCGCGGCGGCCGACACGCCGCGCGTGCCCGACTTCGCGCGGTCGTTCGGCGACGAGGGCTACGCGCAGGACAGCGACGGTGACGGCACCGTCGAGACGATCTACGCGCGCCAGAACGCCGGCATGGCGGTGCTGTTCGATGTCCGCAGCAAGGTGCTCGGCGGCCTCAAGTCCGGCGATGCCGCGGCGCCGGCGCTCAAGACCGGCCAGCTCCACCCGCAGTACGTCTACTTCGACAAGCCCGCCGGCGCGTGGGCGCTGTACGACACCGACGCCGACGGCAACTTCGATCTCGCGCTGTTCTCGAAGCGGCCACAGCAGATCGACGGCAACGATCGGTTCAGCGTCAACACGAGCTACGCGACGCACGCGTTCGCGATCGCATCGGGCAAGCCGCCGGTCGCGATCAAGGATCCCGTCGGCCGCAGCCTGTCGCGCCCCGATCTGTTTCGCGACGCCGCGGTGAAGAAGGCGTTCCTCCAGGGGCCGACCGGGCGCAGCGATCAGCGCGGCGGCTTCCCCGATCCGCTCGAGGGCGCGACCGGCCAGAGCGAGCCGTGGCACCTCGTCGCGCTCGACCACGATCGCCAGGTACTCGAGCAGACGTCGCGGCTCGGCCACGTCGTCGTTGTCGATCTCGATCGTGACACCAAGAAGCTCGCGACGCGCACGCCGAGCGAGCTCGCGAAGCCGGGCGAGCTCGATGCCGAGCTGGCGATCGTGCGCGATGTCGAGGCCGGGTGGTTCTATTACGATACCGATCGCGACGGCGCCTACGATACCGTGCTGTACACGCGCGACTTCGCGGCCGGTCAGATCGACAACGCGTTCAAGCTCGATCCGACGGGCGAGAAGGTGACCGTGCTCGCGATGACCGGCCCGGCGTTCCGGCCCGAGCTCGTGAAGGCAAGCGGCAAGGCGCGCGAGAAGCTGACGGCGATCGTCGACAGCATGAAGGCGTCGATCGCGTCGACGAAGGGCAAGTGATCGGCACGTCAGCCGCGAGACGCGTGCCACGACGCCGCGACGGCTGCGACCTCTGGATCGGACGAGGACGCGCGGAAGGAGACGAGTCCGGTGGCGGCGGTGACGACCTCGGCGAGGCCGGCAGCCGTGATCGCGGGCTCGTGGAACGCGAATTCCTCGAGCAGGCGCAGCTTCGGAGACCTCGCGATCTCGCGCAGGAATCGATCGGTGACGCCGGTGCTCATCAGACTCAGCTCGCGGAGTGCAGACGGTGTGTCCGGCGCGAAGAACGGTAGCAGCGCGTCGTCACCCGCCCGTCCTTCCGAGTGCGACAGGTGCAGCGATTCGAGAGCGTGGCGATGCGCGAGCGCGCCATACGCGGACGTGAAATCCTGATCGGCCTCGGCGTAGCCAACGTGCTCGCGATAGTGACGGAGGCGCGGCAGGTTCGGGTTCGCCGCGAAGCCGGACGTGAATGCGGTCGTGCGATTCGAGACATCGATGCGCGAGAGCAGAGGCGCGCGTACGGTGGAGGCCCACGCGAAGTCATCGGCGGTGCGATCGTCGCTCGAGGCGTTGTACAGGTGGAGCTCGAGATCTTCGAGCCGGTCGAACGCGCCAGCTGCGAGCGGCGCGAGCGTCACGGACCACACCGGGTGCATCACGAGCCGCGGTACTCGCGACAGCGCGCGTGACGATGCGAGCCGCGCGCAATCCGGGACGCTGTCGATGATCTCGAGCGTCCGCGTGGGGTAGTCGCCGAACACGCGGGCACCGTGCTCGACAAACGCGTCCACCGTCATGTAGACGCGCTCGATGAAGCCACGGACGAAGCGGAAGCGGCGAAGCGTGATCGCGTGCTCTGCGAACGGCGCCACATCCGCCGCGAGGGTTTGCCAGCTGCGCGCGAGGATGCGCTCGGCGCGCTCTTCGGCATCGCGACCGGGCGTGCACTGCAGCACGATCAGCTCGCCGAGCGGATCGCCACGCGCGATCAGGCGGTCGGCATAGACGAGGCGTGGCGCGTCGTCGTCCGGGTTCGCGCTCATCGCGGCGACGAGCGCGGACTCCTCGTCGCGCTCGGCATCGGTTTGCGGGCACAGCGCCGCGGTCAGCTTGACGTTCGCGACCTGCACGTGTGCGGGACGCGGCGTTGCAGCGAGCCAGGCGGCGAGCGCGGGCCACTCGGCGAGGGCGGCCTGCGCGCGTGCGAGGTTGGCAGGATGCGGATGCAGGTCGACGACGAGCTGGTCACCCTCGGCGCGCAACGCATGGCGGACGCCCGCACGATCGAGCGCGCGACTCAGGCGCCTGCGATCTCGCCAGAACCCCACGCCCGATCGATATCACTCCTGCGCGACGATCAGCGGCTCGACGGCGGGACGTAGAGCTTGATCTCGACGCGGCGGTTCGCGAGCCGGCCGCGCCGCTTCGCGTTGTCGGCGACCGGATCCTCGGCGCCCTGGCCCTCGGCGTCGATCCGGCCCGACGCGATGCCCTGCGCGATCAGCGCCTGGCGTGCGGCCTGGGCGCGCGCGCGCGACAGATCGGCGGCGAGCGCGGCGAGATCCGCGTTGTCTTGCCCCTCGGCGAACTGCTTCGCCTCGCGATCGTCGGTGTGGCCGACGAGCACGACACGGATCGACGGGTGGGCGATCATCAGCTTCGCGATCTTCGCGAGTGACTTCATCGCCGACTCGCGGACGCGGGTCTCGCCCTCGGCGTAGATCAGGCCCTCGATCGTGCCGCGCAGCGCGTCGACCTCGTCGGGCACCGTGTCGGGGCAGCCGTCGTCATCGTCGTAACCGTTGTACGTCTCGGGGACGTTGAGGCACTTGTCGGCGATGTCGAGCACGCGGTCGAGATCGTTGTCGATGTCGGGGCAGCCGTCGAGGTCGTCGAAGTCGTCCTTGTCCTCGGGGCGATCGCCGCACTGATCCTTGTCGTCGGGGATGCCGTCGCCGTCGGTGTCGACCGGCTTCGCGGCGACGGTGGCCGCCGCGTGGCGCCGCGTGCCGAGCGGGAACTCGATGCCGAGGCCGACGTCGCCCTCGACGGTGACGAGGTGATCGACGCCGGGCAGGATCGACACCCGCGCGTCGAACCGCAGCACGAATCCCTTGCCGCTGTCGAACCGCACGCCGCCGCCGACGTAGCCGTCGCCGACGATGCCGGAGTTGAACGTCTTGCGCGCCGACGACAGCGCGATCGGTGCGCCGCCGCCGACGACGACGAACGGCTGCAGCTGCTGGTCCGGCATCAGCTCGAACCGCATGTGGATCCGCGGATCGATCCAGAAGATGTTCGCGGGATCGGCGCCGCCGATCGCGTTCGTCTTCGTGCCGGCGAACGCGAGCTCGATCTCGGGGACGAGCCACGGAAAGAACGGGCGGGCGACGCGTGCACCGAACGCGATCGTGCTGCCGAGCACCGGATGGAACGGCGCGTCCTCGATGTAGCCGAGGCGCGAGTCGTCCGAGTACACGCGCGGTCCGAACCAGCCGCCGATCTGCGTCGGTTCCTTCTCGGTGCCGAGCGGCGCGTCGGTGCCTGGATTCGCGGCCGCGATCGCGGGGGACAAGACGGTGACGATCGTCAGAGCCCGAGCCGCGCGATGCATCGCGGCCAGTATAGACCCATCACGGCAGCACGATGCCATCCCGCGGCAGCCCGGTGAACTCGCCAGGTGTCACGAGGCCGAGCCAGGTGTCCTGCTTCGGCGTGTGGAACACGTTCGCGTAGACCCAGTCGTTGAGTGACGTGAACCGCAGGTCGCCGGAGTCGACGATGTGCTGGCGGATCTGCTGCCGCAGCTGCAGCTCGTTCTGGGCGCTGTCCGCGAGCATGTGCTGCTCGAGCTGACCCATCACGAGGCCGAGATCGGCCTCGCGGTCCTTCGCGCCGCCGGTGTGGAGGCGGGCGACGAGCGCGCGGCTCGGCTCGTCGAGGAACGCGAGCGGCTGGACCTCGCCGAGGTCGGGCGGGAGCGTGACCTTCCACATGTACTTGCCGACCGCGGCCCACTGCGCGAAGTCGTCGCGCGGGATCGAGCCGGCGTCGATGCCGATCTTCGCGAGGATCGGCATCTCCATCACGGCCTTCGAGACCGTCGCGCGCTGCGCCCGGCCGAGCAGCGTCGGCAGCGTGCGGCTCGTCGGCGAATACAGCGAGCCGGCGACCGACTTGAACGTCGCGTGGCGCTTCGCGAAGCCGTCGCGGTGAAACGCGATCACGGCGGCGGTGCGCTGCGCCGGCGCGACCGCCTGGACGCGCTTCGCGAGCACGAGCGACTTGCCGAGCTCGGCCTCGAAGATCTGCGGCGTGTACATGCCGGGTAGGACGTCGAGCACGCTGCCGTCCTCGGCGAGCACGTAGTGGGCGCTGTTGCCGGTCACGGTGCGCACGATCTGGCGGCCGTCGCCCATGTCGATCGTGACCTTCGGCACCGGCCGCTCGGTCGACCAGTAGAGGACGAAGTGCTCGCGCAGGAACTTGCTGACGTTCGCGTTCGCGTACAGCGTCGAGCGAAACAGCCGGCTGTTCGCGCACGACAGCTCGTCGTCGAGCGCGCCGAGCATGCGCAGCGCGAGGATCGGCTTGTGGGTCGCGTGCGCCGCGATCTCGGCCTGCTCGAGGTCGGTGTACCAGTACAGCCGCGACTCGGTCGCGTAACGCTGCGCGGCGACCTTGTCGATCCGGCGCGCGAGCTCGTCGCGCTCGGGGCCCGCGGGCGTCCGTTCGTAGCGGGCGAGCAGAATCTGCAGCCCGGCCGGGCCCTGGGCGCGCAGGTTCTGGACCTCCTCGTCGGCGGTGGCGGGGCGGGCGGTCGAGCGGGCCGGCGCGGAGCCGGGGACGAGCATGGCGGCGGCGCAACCGGCCGCGACACCGAGGGGCAGGGTCGTGCGGAGCAAGTTCGGCATGCCGTCACGTTGCGTCGGCCACCCCGGCCGCGCTGTCAGGCTTGCGTAAGGCGACCGCTTACGAGGGGCTTACACCCGCGTGCGGCCCGGGTCGTACAACGGTCGTACAATGCTGTCCGTGCGCGTCCTCGTGGTCGAAGATGAAGCCAGCCTGCGCGATGGGATCTCCGACCTGCTGCGCGGCGACGGCCACGACGTGATCGCGGTCGGCGACGGCGCCGCCGGCCTCGAGGCGGGGCTGCGCGATCCGTTCGACGTCGTCGTGCTCGACCTCATGCTGCCGCGGATGGACGGCATGGAGGTCTGCCGCCGCCTGCGCGCGGCGCGGCCCGGCACGCCGATCCTGATGCTGACCGCGCGCGGTTCCGAGGACGACAAGGTCCGCGGCCTCATGGAGGGCGCCGACGACTACGTCACGAAGCCGTTCTCGGCGCGCGAGCTGCTGGCGCGCGTCCGCGTGCTCGGCCGGCGCGCGCCGGGCGGCGAGTCACTCGACGAGGTCCACGTCGACGGCGCGGTGATCGATCTCGCGCGCATGGTCGTCGTGCGCGGCGAGCACCGGGTCGCGCTGACGCCGCGCGAGGTCGGGATCGTACGCTGGCTGTATCGCCACCAGGATCGCGTCGTCACGCGCGGCGAGCTGCTCGAGCAGGTGTTCGGTCAGCGCGGCGATCTGCAGACGCGCGCGGTCGACATGGCGATCGCGGTGCTGCGCAAGAAGCTCGAGGCTGACCCTGCGAAGCCGGCGTTGATCGTGTCGGTCAAGGGTGCCGGCTACGCGTGGAGACTCGCGCGGTGAGGCGCCCGTCGCGCGTGGTGTACGCGTCGGCGCTGCTCGCGATCGCGTTCTCGGGGTTGCTCGTCGCGTGGTTCGTCTCGGGCTGGGCCGACGTCCGCGCGCAGCAGCGCGACATTCGCCAGGCGCCCGCGCGCGAGGCGCAGCTCCACGCCGCCGAGCTGTCACAGGAGATGCGCGCCGAGCTCGCCCGGCTGCTGACGCGCGAGCTCGAGCGGCCGTACTACCACTACTCGAACCTGTTCCACGATCCGCGCGCCGGTGCGAGCTGGAGCGTCACGCCGTCGCCGCTCGCGAGCGGGCCCGACGATCCGCTCGTGCTCGGCTACTTCCAGATCGACACGATCGGCCGCGTCACGACGCCGACGATCAACGACGACGTGCCCGAGCTCTCCGAGCCGAAGCACCTCGCGCAGAACCAGCGGTTTCGCGACGACGTGACGCGCAGCCTCGCCGACGAGCTGCGCACCCGCCCGAAGGACAAGGACGCGACGATCGTCGCCCAGGCCGATGATCAGCGAAAGCAGCGCGCGCAGCAGGTGCAGGCACAGGCGCAGGTGATGCAGATCGATCCGTCGAGCTACGCGCAGAACGCGGCATCGAACGAGGTCTATATCCAGCAGCAGTCGGTGCAGCAGACGTCGACGCTGTCGAAGACCGGCGCACCGATCGCGATCACGGTGTCGCCGCTCGAGTGGTGGACGCGACCCTTCGCGGCGAGCCCCGCCCTGATCGCGGTGCGCCACGTCGACACGCCGGACGGCCGGCTCGTCCAGGGCTTCGTCGTCGACAAGAGCGCGCTGACGTCGTCGCTCGCCGCGCGCGCCGGCGCGTACCAGGCGGAGCTGCGCGCGGTCGACGATCCGACGGCGCCCGAGGTCGTGCCGGGCTGGCACGTCCACGTGTCGCCGAACCCGCGCATGATCGGCGATGCCTCGCGCGATGCCGCCGCGGTCGTGCGTCGCTTCCTGACCCGGTTCGTGCTCGTCGGGCTGCTCGCCGCCGCGCTGTTCGGGTTCGTGCTGCTGCTCGTCGCGCGCGCCGAGAAGCTCGCACGCGAGCGCAGTCAGTTCGCGGCCGCCGCGGCGCACGAGCTACGCACGCCGCTCGCCGGCCTGCAGCTCTACGGCGACATGCTCGCCGATGGCCTCGGCGATCCGGGCAAGCTGCGCGACTACGCGCGGCGCATGAGCGAGGAGGCGTCGCGACTCGGGCGCGTCGTATCGAACGTGCTCGGGTTCAGCCAGCTCGAGCGCGGCAACCTGTCCGTCGAGGTGCGCCCGGGCGAGCTCGGCACCGCGCTGTGCGAGCTCGCCGAGCGTGCGCAGCCCGCGCTCGATCGAGCGGGCGCGGTGCTCGCGCTCGACGTGCCGCCGGACCTGCGCGCGCGGTTCGATCGCGACGCGCTCGCGCGGATCGTCGGCAACCTGCTCGACAACGCCGAGAAGTACAGCCGCACCGCGGACGACCGCACGATCGAGCTGACCGCGCGCGCCGCCGGCGATCGCGTCGAGGTGATCGTCCACGATCACGGGCCGGGGATCGCGCAGCCGACCGCGCTGTTCCAGCCGTTCAAGCGCGGCGTCACGAGCGACGGTCCGGCCGGGCTCGGGCTCGGGCTCGCGCTGTCGCGATCGCTCGCGCAGGCGATGGGGGGCGAGCTCGACTATCGACCGGCGGAACGCGGCGCGACGTTCGTGCTGACGCTCGCCGGCGCCTGATCGCGTTGCGTTCGGCAACGCCGGCCGATCGCTGGCAAGTCATGTCGCGCGCCTAGCCCGGGAACGCGCGTTGCAGCTCGCAACGGCGCGATGAAGTGGGCACTGATCGCGCTGCTCGCTGCATGTACGTCCCGCGGTGGCGGACCCGGCGGTGACGACGCGCCGCCGAGCCGGGAGCCGCCGCTCGGCGCGACCTACGAGCCCGACGGATCGGCCGTCGTGTTCCGCGTCGCGTCGACGCGCGCGACCCGGATCGAGCTCTGGATCTACGACGCCCCGACCGGGCCCGAGCGCTCGCGGACCGTCATGGAGCGCGAGCCCGCGGGCGATGTCTGGCGCGCGCGGATCGCAACCGGCGAGCTGCCGGCGCAGATCTACTACGGCTACCGGGTGTGGGGCCCGAACTGGCCGTACGACCCGGCGTGGCAGCCCGGCTCGCTCGCCGGCTTCGTCGCCGACGTCGATGCAGACGGCAACCGGATGAATCCGAACAAGCTCGTCGTCGATCCGTACGCGCGCGAGCTGTCGCACGATCCGACGACGCCGGAGCTACCGGACGGCTCGATCTACGGCACCGGCGATCGTCGCGCGAAGGACTCGGGCCCGAACGGCTCGAAGGGCCTGGTGCTGCGCGACGCGCTCGTCGACACCGGCACGCGGCCGGCGCGCCCGCTCGCCGACGACGTGATCTACGAGGTCCATCTGCGCGGGTTCACCGAGGCCGACGACGGTCCGTGTCACGGCACGTACGCCGGCGCTGCGCAGCGCGCGCAGTACCTCGCGAGCCTCGGCGTCACCGCGGTCGAATTCCTGCCGCTCGCCGAGACCCACAACGATCGCAACGACGTCGATCCGGCGACCGCGAACGGCGACAACTACTGGGGCTACTCGACGCTCGCATTCTTCGCGCCCGATCGCCGGTACGCGTGCGATCGCACGCCCGGCGGCCCGACGCGCGAGCTGCGCGAGATGGTGCGCGCGTTCCACGACGCGGGCGTCAAGGTGATCGTCGACGTCGTCTACAACCACACCGCCGAGGGCAGCGGCGGCTCGCTGCTGTCGCTGCGCGGCCTCGACAACGCGGGCTACTACCAGCTCGATCGCGCGGGGACCGGGTTCACGAATTCCAACGGCGTCGGCGCCGACGTCGCGACCGCCAAGCCGCTCGCGCGCCAGCTCGTGCTCGATTCGCTGCGCTACTGGCACGACGTGCTCGGCGTCGACGGCTTCCGGTTCGATCTCGCGCCGGTGCTCGGCAACGCGTGCGGCCCCGGCTGCTTCGCGTTCGATCCCGCGTTCCCCGCCGAGATCGCGAGCGCGCTCGACGGCGCGGTCCTGATCGCGGAGCCGTGGGGCGTCGTGCCGGGCAGCTATCAGGTCGGCAACTTTCCGGCCGGCTGGTCGGAGTGGAACGACCGCTATCGCGATCTGATCCGTCAGGATCAGAACCAGCACGGCGCCGTCGCGGTCACGCCCGGCTGGCTGTCGGACCGCATCCACGGCTCGTCCGAGCTGTTCCGCGACGACGGCCGGCCGCCGGCCGCGAGCATCAACTACCTCGTCTCGCACGACGGCTTCACGTTGCTCGATCAGTACACGTGCGACGCGCCGCAGAACCAGCAGGCGTATCCGTACGGCCCGTCGGACGGCGGCTCGTCCGACAACAAGTCCTGGGATCACGACGGCGATCCGATCGCGCAGCGTCAGGCCGCGCGCACCGGCCTCGCGCTGCTCGCGCTGTCGCAAGGCGTGCCGATGATCACCGGCGGTGACGAGCGGCTGCGCAGCCTGCACTGCAACAACAACCCGTTCAACCTCGACTCGCCGGCGAGCTGGCTCGACTGGACGACGCCGGAGCCCGCGTTCACGACGTTCGTCCGCCGGCTGCTCGCGTTTCGCGCCGCGCATCCCGCGCTCCGCCACGCCGACTGGATCGAGCCCGCGCAGGTATCGTGGCGCGACGCGGCCGGCAATGTCGCGGCGGGCGCGTACATGGACGACGCGACGCGCCCGGTGCTCGCGTGGCGGCTCGACGGCAGCGCGCTCGGCGATCCAGCCGCGGCGATCTACGTCGCCTACAACCGCGGCACCGCGACGCAGGCGCTGACGCTGCCGGCGCCACCATCCGGAACCTCGTGGTTCATCGTCGGCGATACCGGCGCCTGGCTCGAGCCGAAGTTCAACCTCCACGAGCCCGGCAGCGAGACGCGGCTCGCCGGCACGCGCTACGACCTCGGCGCGCGGTCGCTCGCGCTGTTCCTCGCGCGCTGATTCGTGCTCGTGCTCGTGCTCGTGCTCGAGCACACGGACGGGACGGATGCGGGTCCTACGAGGGGCGCAGGCCGACGCGGACGGCACTCGCGACGGCGGTCGCTGGGGCCGACGGACGATCACGCGACCCGTACAGGACGTCGGACGGGGCGGGCTTGCATTCCGGCAGGCGGACGGGACAGACGCGGGTCCTACGAAAACGCAGCGCCGACGCGGACGGCACTCGCGATGGCAGTCGCTGGGGACGACGATCACGCGACCGTACAGGACGTCGGAGGGGCGGGTTCGCATTCGAGCACGAGCACGAGCACGAGCACGAGAGATCTCAGCTCGAGCGCGCGATCGCTTCGAGCACGGCGTTGCGATTCTGCAGCGCCTTGCCGTAGGTCGGATCGAGCTGGAGCGCGCGATCGAGATCGGCGAGCGCGTCGGCGTGGCGACCGACGAGGTGAAACAGCCAGCCGCGGTTGCAGTAGAACGTCGGGTCGTCGGGGCGCAGCTGTAGCGCCTTGCCGAACAGCTCGATCGCCTCGTGCGTGCGACCGAGCTGGCCGATCGCGAGCGCCTGACCGGCGTACCAGTCGGGGTTCGCAGGCTGGCCGCTCGCGATCGTCAGGTGCTGCGCGCGCGCGAAGCTGTCGGCCGCGCGCTCGAGTGCGCCGAGCCCGAACGCGAGCCGCGCGCAGCGCTCGTGCAGCGACGCGTCGTCGGGATCGAGCTTCGCGGCGTACGTCGCGTCGTGGTATGCGCCCTCGAGATCGGCGAGCTGGGCGCGCAACGTCGCACGCGCGACGCGCAGCGGGATCGAGTCCGGCATGCCGGCGCCGGAGTCGATCGCGGCATCGAGATCGTCGAGCGCGGCGTCGAGATCGCCGAGTGCCTTGCGCGCGAGGTGGCGGTTGTACAGCGTGATCGGCGACGGCTCGCCGGACTCGAGATCGCGCGTGAAGCTCGCATCGGCATCGCCGGCACGGCCCGCCTGCAGCTCGGCCTTGCCCTTGTCGAAGTAGAGGTCGGGGAAGTGGGGCTCGATCGCGAGGCCGCGCTCGAAGTCGGCGATCGCGAGCTCGTAGTTGCCGGTCTGGTAATGCGCGCGACCGCGGCCGACGAGGTGCGAGGCGAGCGGCGAGCTCGCGGTCTCGATCAGGCGCGTGTACGCGACGATCGCGTCGTCGTGCAGGCCGGCCTCGAGTGCCGCCTCGGCCTCGACCTCGGCGATCACGACGTCGGACATCGAGATCTGGATCGATGCGCCCTCGGTGCGCCGCTTGCGCGGCTGCTTGCGCGCAGCCGGTCGCGTGCGCTTCGGCGCCGGCTTCGCCTTGCGCTTCGGCGCCGGCTTGGCCTTCGCCTTCGCCTTCGCCTTCGCCTTCGCCTTCGCTCGCGCCGCGGCCTTCGGCTTGCGCTTGGGCGCAGGCTTCGGCTTCTTGGCAGGCGAGCGTCGCTTCGGCATGGTCAACCCACGTAACAATCGGCTTCGGTCTCGACGAGCCACCCCGGATCGATGAACCGCACGACCTGGACGAACGTGCACGCCGGCCGCAGATCGGCGAACACCTCGCCGTGCGCGCGCGCGGCGTCGCGCCAGTGGTCGATGTCGACGAGCATCACGCGCGTCCGGATCACCGACTCGACGCTGCCGCCGGCATCGGCGATCGCGCGCAGCATGATCTGCAAGCACAGCTTCGTCTGCGCGTAAGCGTCGCCCGGGTGCGCGGTCGAGCCGTCCGGTGCGATCGGCGCCGTGCCCGAGACCGCGATCCACGGCCCGACGCGCACGGCGCGCGAGAGCCCGATCGGTTGCTCGTACTGCGATCCCGACGAGATGCGCTGGCGCTTCACGACGCTCGATCTTCTCACGTCATCGCGATGGCGTCACCGCCGATCGCGAGGCCGGCCAGCGACGACGTCGCGGAAATCAGAACTTGTCTTTCCAGCCGCGGATCGCGGCGAACACGCTCGCCGGATCGCCGGCGGCACCGCGCGCCTTTGCCGCTTCGATCACCGGCCCCTCGGCGCAGCGCAGGAACGGATTCGTGTCGCGCTCGAGTGCGATCGTCGACGGTGTCGACGGCGTCGCGAGGTTGTGAGCGCGGCGCACGAGCTCCGCATTGTCGGGCTCGACCGCGGCAGCAAACCGCAGGTTCGACGCGGTGTACTCGTGCCCGAAGTAGACGCGCGTCTCGGGCGGCAGCGCCGCGAGCTTCATCAGCGACGCGTGCATCATCGCCGGATCGCCCTCGAACACGCGGCCGCAGCCGGCGCCGAACAGCGTATCGCCGGTGAACGCGCAACCGTCGACGACGTACGTGATCGCACCGAGCGTGTGCCCGGGATTGTGGACGATCCGCGCGCGCAGCGAGTCGAGCGTGACCTCGTCGCCGTCGGACACCGGGCGATGGTCGAACTTGACCTTCTCGCCATCGCGCGCGCCGATCACGACCTCGATCCCCGGGTGCGCGTGCAGCAGCGGCTCGACGCCGCCGACGTGATCGTAGTGATGGTGCGTCGCCCAGATCGCGGCGAGCTCGACGCCTTCGCGCGCGAGCGCGGCCTCGATCGGCGGCGCTTCGCCTGGATCGACGACCGCGCACCGCCGCGTCGACTCGTCGATCACGAGGTAGGCGAAGTTGTCCTTGAGATTCGGCACCGGCACGACGCGCATGCCCCGAACGTAGCGCGGGAACACGGTTCGTCCGAGCGTGCGTGCCGGTCATCCGCGGGTGACGACAGTTCGTCCGATGCGGCTTTTCCGATCACGTGGGCGGAGCTACCGTGCGGCCGATGCCAGCGACCATGAACGCCGTCGTGCTCCGCGAGCATGGCGATCCCGACGTGCTTCGCGTCGAGCAGCTGCCGGTTCCCGAGCCCGGGCCCGGCGAGGTTCGCGTCCGGATCCGCGCGATCGCGCTGAACCACCTCGATCTGTGGGTGCGGCGTGGTGGGCCGGCGTTCAAGCTCGAGTACCCGCACAGGCTCGGCTCCGATGTCGCGGGCACGATCGACGCGGTCGGCCCCGGCGTCACCGCCGTCACCGTCGGTGCGAAGACCGTCGTCCAGCCGGGACTGTCGTGCGGGCGCTGCGACGCGTGCCTCGGTGGCCACGACAACCTGTGCCGCTTCTATCGCATTCTCGGAGAGAACACGCAGGGCGCGTACGGCGAGTACATCGTCGTTCCCGTGGTCAACCTCGCGCCGTATCCCGAGCGGCTCGACTTCGCGCACGCCGCGGCGTCGATCCTGACGTTCATGACCGCGTGGCAGATGGTCGTCCACAAGGCGCGCGTCCAGCCGGGCGACACCGTGCTCGTGCAGGGCGCGGGCTCGGGCGTCGGCGTCGCCGCGATGCAGATCGCGAAGCTGTACGGCGCGCGCGTGATCGCGACCGCCGGCAGCGACGACAAGCTCGCGCACGCCGCCGCGCTCGGCGCCGATCACGGCATCAACTACAAGACCGCCGACTTCGCGGCCGAGTGTCGCGCGCTGACCGGCAAGCGCGGCGTCGATGCAGTGATCGAGCACGTCGGCGGCGACGTGTTCGTGCAGAGCATCAAGGCGGTGCGCAACGGCGGCCGGATCGTGACGTGCGGCGCGACCGCCGGGTTTCATCCCGCGATCGATCTGCGCCACATCTTCTTCCGTCAGATCGAGGTGCTCGGCTCGACGATGGGCAGCAAGGCCGATCTGCTCGCGGTGCTGTCGCACGTCGCGGCCGGCCGGCTATCGCCGGTCGTGCATCAGGTGCTGCCGCTCGCGCAGGCCGCCGAGGCGCACCGGCTGCTCGAGTCGCGCGCCGCGTTCGGCAAGGTCGTGCTCGAGGTCGGCGGATGATCTCGACGACCGCGCTCTCGATCCGCGGGCTCGGCAAGGACTACGGCACGCGCACCGCCGTCGGCGCGCTCGACCTCGACGTCGTGCGCGGCGAGTGTCTCGGCCTGCTCGGCCCGAACGGCGCCGGCAAGACGACGACGATCTCGATGATCTGCGGCGTCGTCACGCCATCGCGCGGCAAGGTCACCGTCGGCGGCATCGACCTCGCCGCGCAACCGTTTGCCGCGAAGGCGAGGCTCGGGCTCGTGCCGCAGGAGCTCGCGATCTACGAGGAGCTGTCCGCGACCCAGAACCTGCGCTACTTCGGCGCGCTGTACGGCCTGCGCGGCACGACGCTCGCAGACCGGATCGCGTGGGCGCTCGGCGTCGTCGGCCTCATCGATCGCGCGACGGAGCCGGTCAAGCACTACTCCGGTGGCATGAAGCGCCGGCTCAACATGGCCGCCGGCATCCTCCACCGGCCCGAGGTGCTGATCCTCGACGAGCCGACGGTCGGCGTCGATCCGCAGAGCCGCAACCACATCTTCGAGACCGTGCGCGCGCTGCACGGCGAGGGCATGACGGTGATCTACACGTCGCACTACATGGAAGAGGTCGAGGCGCTGTGCGATCGCGTCGCGATCATCGACGCCGGCGCGATCGCGGCAACCGGCACGGTCCGCGAGCTCGTCGCGAAGCACGCCGGCAAGGGCCTCGAGCTCGAGCTCGCCGACGACGGTCACCTCGACGCCGCCGCGCGCGCCGCCGAGGCGCACGGCACGGTCGAGCGCGCGGGCACCACGCTGCGGGTCGTGCCGCGCGCGGGCCTGGGCCCCGTGATCGCCGCGATCGAGGCGACCGGCGCGACGATCACGCGGATCGAGTCGCGGCAGGCAAACCTCGAGACCGCGTTCCTCGCGCTCACCGGCAAGACGCTCCGGGACGAGGCATGATCGGCGCGGCGATCAAGAAGGATGTGTGGCTGCTGCTGCGCGATCGCGGCGCACTCGTCAGCCTGTTCCTCCTGCCGATCATCTTCATGGTCGCGTTCGGCGGCATGTTCCGCACCGGCAGCGACGGCGGCAGCGCGCGACCGATCGCGATCTGGTACGCGCCCGGCGATCCGCGCGGCGAGACGATCGCGAAGGCGCTCGCGGCGAGCGAAGGCTTCGTCGCATCCCCGGCGGCCTCCGCCGATGACGTGCGCGCGCGCGTCGCACACGACGACGTGATCGCAGGCCTCGTCGTCCCGGCGTCGGGGCCGGTCGAGCTCGTGATCGATCTCGGCGCGCCGGTGCAGGTGCGCGCTCCGCTGCAGGGCGCGCTCACCGCGATCGTGACGCGCGCGCTCGTGCCGATGCCGGCGATCGCGCCGATCGTCGAAGCGAGGTCGCCGCCGGGCATCGCAAACCCGCTCGCGAACATCTCGGCGTTCCAGGTCACGGTGCCTGGCAACGCGGTGATGTTCGGCTTCTTCATCGCGCTGACCGTCGCGATGTCGTTCGTCGGCGAGCGTCGCACCGGGACGTGGCGTCGCCTGCTCGCCGCGCCGGTGCCGCGCTACCAGGCGTTGCTCGGCACGCTCGTGCCGTACTACCTCGTCGGCGTCGCGCAGCTCGCGTTCTTGTTCGCGCTCGGGATCGGCGTGTTCGGGATGGAGGTCGCGGGCTCGCCGATCGCGCTCGTCGTGCTGTCGCTCGCGGTCGTCGCGTGCGCGGTGTCGCTCGGGCTGCTGTTCGCGGCGGTCGCGCGCACCGAGAAGCAGCTCGGCGGCATCGGCTCCGTCGTGCTGCTCGTGATGGGCATGCTCGGCGGCTGCATGTTCCCGCGGCTCGCGATGCCCGCGGTCATGAAGAAGCTCGGCCTCGCCGTCCCACACGCCTGGGCCCTGGATGGCTACTACGACGTGCTCGTCCGCGAGGGCACATCGCTCGCCGATATCGCACCTTCGATCGCGGCACTGCTCGCATTCGCGATCGCGTTTGCCGGGCTCGGGATCGCATTGTTTCGATTCGAGCGGTAAGCGACGCCACAGCTGGCGCGCGCGATCCGCGCAACACGAATTCACGCGCGTTTCGGCGAATGCTCCGGATCCACGGCCTATCATCGGATCATGGGGATGACGCGCCTGTGCTGGGTGGCGGTCGTGCTGTGCTCGCTCGCCACGTCCGCGCGTGCGGATAACGGGCTCGACGCCGAGCGGTTCGTGCCGGCGATCGGCGCCGAGGGTGGCTTTCACCAGGAGCATCCGGCCGTGCCGTTTCACCTCGGCTGGAGCCTGGGGCTGTTTCTGAACTTCGCCGACGATCCGGTCGTCGAGAAGGCGGACAACGGCGACGTGCTGAGCCGACCGGTCGACACCGCGCTGACGATGGATCTCACCGCGTCGCTCGGCCTGTTCGGCTGGATGGAGCTCGGCATCGGCCTGCCGGTGCACCTGATCTATGACGGCGATCCGTACGCGACCGGCGGCACCACGCTCGACGCGAGCGGCGGCGTCGGCGACCTGCGGTTCGTCCCGAAGTTCGCGCTGCTCCGGCGCGGCAGCGTCGACAACCACGTGCTGCTCGGGTTCGCGATCCCGGTGTCGCTGCCGACCGGCGACGATGAGGCGTGGCGCGGCGCCGGCGGCGTCACCGTCGAGCCGCGGCTCATGCTCGCGTATCACGCAGGCCGGCTCGGGCTCGGCATGAACCTCGGCTACCGCTGGCGCGCGGAGGATCCGCCGACCTTGCCGTGGGGCGACGAGATCACGCTCGGCCCGTGGCTCAAGCTCGGCCTCACCGATGCGCTCGCGCTGCGGGTCGAGGCGATCGCCGGCAAGCAGGTCGGCACCGACGTCGACGGTGCGGACTTTCCGATGGAGGCACTCGGCGGCCTCGAGATCGCCGCGGGCGAGAATTTGTTGCTGTACGCGGGCGGCTCGCTCGGGATCACCGACGGGATCGGCGATCCGAACGTCCGCATCATCGGCGGCCTGCGGTTCCGCCACAACCATCCGCAGGACCAGGGCTTCCGCGACAGCGACGGCGATCGGATCGCCGACAAGGACGACGCCGCGCCGTACGAGCCCGAGGACGAGGACGGCTACCAGGACGACGACGGCGCGCCCGAGCCCGACAACGACGGGGACGGCATCCGCGACGAGGACGACGAGTGCCCCGAGCTGTCCGGCGACAAGGCGCACGACGGCTGCCCGGCGAAGACGTTCGTCAAGATCGTCGAGGGCAAGATCTACATCTTCGGCAAGGTGCAGTTCCGCAGCGGCTCGGCCGAGATCGACGCGCGCAGCGAGCCGCTGCTCGATCAGATCGCCGAGGCGCTCGAGGCGAACCCGCAGGTCAAGCACGTGCGCGTCGAGGGCCACACCGACAACGTCGGCGACCCGGGCTTCAACATGCGGCTCAGCCAGCAGCGCGCCGAGTCGGTCAAGAAGGCGCTCGAGAAGCGCGGCGTGGCGGGCGATCGCCTCGAGCCGAAGGGCTACGGCGAGACGCACCCGATCGCGCCGAACAAGAGCGGCGGCGGACGGCGCCAGAACCGGCGCGTCGAATTCATCATCGTGGGGAGGTAACCATGGCTCACGGCAAGCTCTGTGGACTGTTCGGCATCGCGACGCTCGCGCTCGCGGCACGCGCCGAGGCCGCGGTGACGTTTCCCGGCGATGCGAGCTACATCCCGCTCGCCTGCGAGGGCACGCGGATGACCGACCTCTACGCCGACGAGGCCGGCGCGCTGATGGAGCGTGACATCGTCGGTGATCTCGGCGCGCCCGCAGGGTTTCGCGCATCGGACGCGACGAACCTGTATCTCCGGCTCCGCCTCGATCAAGATCCCGCACCTGGCGGCGCGGTGCGTCCGTTCTCGTGGGGCTTCGAGATCGATCTCGACGGCAACCTCACCGACTACGAGCTGCTGATCCTCGTCAGCGGGATCGGCGGCGCGGGCATGGTCAGCGTGTTCACGAACAACACGGTCACGCTGCCGAACGATCCGAACGATCCCGCGGACCAGCCGGCCGTGATGGCGTTCGCGTTCGCGGACAACGGCCGTTCGACGATCGCCGGTGACTCGAGCTTCGGCGGCGACGACGACTTCTTCCTCGACTTCGCGATCCCGTGGAGCGTGCTCGCGCCGCTCGGCCTCGATCACGACACGCCGATCTTCGTGTGGGCGGCGTCGTCGAGCACCGACAACAGCCTCAACGGCGACTTCGCGTGTCACGACGGCGCGACCGGCGATCCGCTGCTCGATGCGATCGCGAGCGACGGCACCGTCGGCGATCCGACGCTCGACACCGATGGCGATGGCTTCACCGATGCCGAGGAAGTCTCGGCGGGATCGGATCCGCTCGATCCGAACAGCATCCCGACGGTGCGGCTCGAAGGCGGTGGTGGTTGCACGACGAGCGGCGGCGATTCACTCGCTGGCGCGCTGCTCGGGATCGTCGCGCTCGCGCGTTGCCGTCGACGCCGCACTGCGCGATCGCGATGACGCAACCACCTCTCCGAGGTGGTGCGCGCACCGATACGCAGGGATCGAAACGTATCAAGACGCATCCGCAGACGGCGCAGAGCTCGTCGCAGCCACGCGAACTGGCTCGACAATGTCCGTGCAGTCACCGGGCTAACAATTGTTGCAACCCGGCTTTTTCGGACGATCGAAGCAGCGCTTAGCGCTTGTGTGTAGACCGACTTTGTTTAGAGTGGTGCCCCACGATGCTGCGGGGTGGACCGCAGTCAACAGGAGAACTCAAATGGCAGAGGGTAGACGTCCCGGTGGTTTGACCGCACTCGCGGTCCTCAACTTCGTTTTTGCGGGTCTTGGCTTGCTCGGCCTGCTCGCTCTGTTCGCGCTGATCGGCGCGGCGGACAAAGCAGGCGCGCTCGACGGCGCGAGCTCGAGCGTCGGCGTGGGCAAGGGCGTCGTCTACGGCCTGCTCGCCCTCGGCATCGTCCGCATGGCGATCATGCTGGCGGCCGGCGTCGGTTACCTCGGCCAGAAGAAGTTCATGGGCCGCACGCTCGGTAACGTGTACGCGATCCTCGCGCTCGGTGACACGGCGATCGGCCTCGCGCTGGTCAAGGGCAGCTTCGGGATCGGGACCATCATCGGTCTCATCTACCCGATCCTGACCCTCGTGCTCATCAACACGACGTTCAAGGACGACCTCGTCAACTAAGACGGGCGTCTCCTTCGACATTGTGTTTGATTAACCGGTAGGGGGATCGAAGGCATGATCAGAGCTCCGCACCTGAAGCTGATCGCACGGCATTCCGTTCGTCATGGGGTTCGCGGTGGTGCGGGCCTGATCTCGATCCTCGCTACGCTGGCACTGGGACTGATCCTCGCCAGCATCGTGATTTCTCCGCTCGAGCAGGTCGAGAGGATGCGCGACCAGATGGAAGCGCGTCATCAGATCAGCCCGGAGGATAGCGAGCAGCTCACCTCGCGGATGACGCAGGAGGTGACGACGCTCGCGAAGAAGACGATGAGCTTCGCGATGGGTGTGGCCGACGAGCAGATCGACTATCTGACGACGGACAAGCCCGCCATGATCTCGGCCATCCTGGTCTTGCTCATGCTGATCACGCCGCTATGCGCATGCCTGGCGGCATTCAATCAGACCTCCGGAGACATCGCAACCAAGGGCCTGCGGTACCTGTTGATCAGGACCGAGCGGGCCAACATTTTCGTGGGCAGGTTCATCGGCACGTTCCTGTTCACCGCCGTCGTCAATGCGCTCTTGTTCCTGATCCTCGCGATCTACATCGCGATCAAGATCAAGGTCCATCCGACCGGCGACATGATGTTGTGGCTCGCGGGTGGCTACCTGCGGGTCATGATGTTCGCGCTGCCGTACGTCGCGCTGTGCGCGCTGATCTCGGGCTCGATCGACAGCTCGTTCGGCTCGCTGTGCATGGCGCTGCTCGTCGCCTACGTCATCCCGCTGATCGTGCGGATCGGCCAGATGAACGTCGAGGGCTTCAAGTACGTCAACTACGTCACGCCGTGGGGCTACAAGTGGTGGCTGTTCTCGGAGAGCCCACTGTGGGTCCTGCTCGGCGTGATCGTGATGCTCGTGTTCACGGGCGGGATCATGTGGCTCGGTAACCTCCGCTTCACGAAGCGAGACCTGTGATGGCGGCGGCGATCTCGATCCACAACGTCACCAAGACGTTCGGCAAGCAGAAGGCGCTCGACAACGTCAGCTTCGACATCCCGGACAAGTCGGTGTTCGGGCTGCTCGGCCCGAACGGCGCCGGCAAGACGACGCTGTTCTCGATCATCGCGAACTTCCTCAAGCCGACCGGCGGCAAGATCGAGGTGCTCGGCGTCGACGTCGAGCGGATCGGCGATCTCGCGGGCCGGCTCTCGATCCTGCCGCAGGACGCGCTGTTCCAGTCGAACGTCCCGGTGCGCGAGCAGCTCGAGTTCTTCTGCGCGCTGTCCGGCATGAACCATCAGCAGGCCGCCGACGAGACGACGCGCGTCCTCAAGATGGTCGGCCTGCTCGAGGTCGAGAAGAAGAACGCGCGCGCGCTGTCGCACGGCATGACGAAGCGGCTCGGCATCGCGCAGGCGTTCCTCGGCAAGCCCGAGGTCGTCATCCTCGACGAGCCGACCGCGGGCCTCGACCCGGTCAACGCCGCCGGCGTGCGCGCGCTCGTGCGCGACATCAAGAAGAACGCGAACGCGACCCTGGTGATCTCGTCGCACGACCTGCGCGAGATCCAGGAGCTCTGCTCGATGGTCGCGATCATCGACAAGGGCGTGCTCAAGGAGTGCCGCTCGGTCGCCGAGCTCACCGAACATCGCGGCACGGTTCGCATGACGTTCCTGCGCAAGCTGACCGATCCCGAGCTCGCGAAGCTCAAGCAGATGCCCGGCATCACCGACGTCACCGTCGACACGCAGGGCGAGTACAGCATCGACATCGAGCCGCCCGACGGCCAGGCGGTCGAGCAGTTCATCGGTACGATCGTCGCGACCCTCGCGCAGCAGGGCCTCGTCCCGCGCTCCGTGAAGGAAGGCGCCTCGCTCGAGGAGAAGTTCCTCGAGGTCACGAAGGCGCAGGCGTAGCGCGCTCAGCGCAGCCGCGCGTCGATCACACGCGCGACGTCGCGGCCTTCCGCGATCGCCCACACGATCAGCGACGCTCCGCGATGCGCGTCGCCCGCGCAGTACACGCCCGGCACGGTCGTCTCGCCGTCGCGATCGGTGACGATGTTGCCGCGCGCGTCGAGCGTGACGCCGAGCTCGTCGACGAGCGAGCCGAGATCCGGACCGGTGAAGCCGAGCGCGAGGATCAGCCGGTCGACCGCGAGCGTGATCGGCTCGCCGGTGTCGACGCGCACGCCGTGCAGCGCCTCGAGCTTGCCGTGGCCGGACAGCTCGGTCGTGCGGAACGCGAACACGCGGTCGCCGCCTTCCTCCTGCGAGCTCGAGGTCCGGAAGATGTACGGCCACGCCGGCCACGGATTGTCCGACGACCGCGTGCGCGGCGGGGCAGGGAGCAGCTCGATCTGCGCGACGTGCGCCGCGCCCTGGCGGAGCGCGGTGCCGAGACAGTCCGAGCCGGTGTCGCCGCCGCCGAGGATCACGACGCGCTGACCACGGACATCGTGGATCGCGTGCGGCCGCTGGCCGGCGACGGCTTCGTTCTGATCGACGAGGTAGTCCATCGCCATCACGACGCCCGGCAGCGCGCGGCCGGGGACGTCGAGCTCGCGCGGGCGCTGGGCGCCGATCGCGAGGACGATCGCGTCGTGCTCGGCACGTAGCTGCGCCCAGGTCGGATCGCGGCCGACCGTCACGCCGCAGCGAAACTCGATGCCCTGCGCCTCGAGCACGCGCAGCCGGCGATCGATCACGTGCTTCTCGAGCTTGAAGTCGGGGATGCCGTAGCGCAGCAGGCCGCCCGGCTGCGCGGCGGACTCGTAGACGGTGACGCTGTGGCCCGCGCGATCGAGCTCGGCGGCGGCGGCGAGCCCGGCCGGACCGGACCCGACCACGGCGATCCGCTTGCCCGTCCGCACGCGCGGTGCGACCGGCTGGATCCAGCCCTCGGCGAACGCGCGCTCGATGATCGCCTTCTCGATCGACTCGATCGTGACGGGATCGGTGGCGATCGACTCCGCACTCCCTGCGGGAGTGCTGCGCGCCCCGGCAGAGCCGGGACTTGCGATCGCGAGCACGCACGACGCCTCGCATGGCGCCGGGCACAGCCGGCCGGTGAACTCGGGGAAGTGGTTCGTCGTCGCGAGCCGGCGGTGCGCGTCGTACCAGCGATCGCGATAGACCAGATCGGCGAAGTCGGGGATCGGGTTGCCGAGCGGACAGCCCTGGGTGCAGAACGGCACGCCGCAGTCCATGCAGCGGCCGGCCTGGGTCCGGATCGCGTCGGCCTCGAGCGGCCCGGCGGCGGGCTCGAGCTCGCGCCAGTCGGCGAGCCGCTCGGCGACCGGGCGCTTCTTCGGCACGAGCCGCGACCATTCGATGAATCCGGTCGGCTTGCCCATCATGCACCTCCGACGACGGCGAGGTGGCCGGGCGGTCGCGGTCGACTGGCGGCGCGGCGTGCCTGGAGCACGCGCTTGTAGTCGGTCGGCATGATCTTCACGAACCGCGACACGAGGTGCTCCCAGTTGTCGAGCACGCGGCGGCCGAGCGGACTGCCGGTGTAGCGCACGTGATCCTCGATCAGGCTGTACAGCAGCCAGAGGTCACTCTCGTCGACGACCGACTCGAGCTCGACCATCTCGAGGTTCGTGCGCGCGCGCAGCGTCTGCGTCGGATCGAACACGTACGCGGTGCCGCCGCTCATGCCGGCGGCGAAGTTGCGACCGACCGGGCCGAGCACGACGACGACACCGCCGGTCATGTACTCGCAGCCGTGATCGCCGACGCCCTCGACGACGGCGCGCGCGCCCGAGTTGCGGACCGCGAAGCGCTCGCCGGCGAGCCCGCACGCGAACAGATCGCCGGACGTCGCGCCGTAGAGCGCCACGTTGCCGATGATCACGTTCTGCTCCGGCGCGAACCGCGCGGACGCCGGCGGGTAGACGACGACGCGGCCGCCGGACAGGCCCTTGCCGATGTAGTCGTTCGCATCGCCGCACAGCTCGAGCGTGACGCCGGGCGCGAGGAACGCACCGAAGCTCTGACCGGCGCTGCCGGTGAACCGCACGCGGATCGAGTGATCCGGGAGGCCACGCGCGCCGTGCGTGCGCGCGATGTGGCCCGAGAGCAGCGCGCCGACGGTGCGCCGCGAGTTGTCGATCGGCAGCGCGAGCTCGACCGGGCGGCGCGTGCGATCGCCGGTGACGAGCGCGGACTCGGCGCGCCGGATCAGATCGTGGTCGACGTGATCCGACACGTTCCACGGCTGCGCCTTCGCGAACCGGCGCGGACCGGGAACGGGCGGCGCGAGCACCGCGGACAGATCGACGAGCTTCGCCTTCGGGTGATCGGTGCGCCGCGGCCGCAGCCGCTCGACCGCACCGACGATCTCGTCGAGCGAGCGCACACCCATGCGCGCGAGGCGCTCGCGGACGCGCTCGGCGACGAACGTGAAGTACGCGACGACGTCCTCGGGCGTGCCGGTGAAGCGTTCGCGCAGCCGCGGGTCCTGGGTCGCGATTCCGACCGAGCACGTGTTGAGGTGACACTTGCGCAGCATCACGCAGCCGGTCGCGACGAGCGACGCGGTCGCCATGCCGAACTCCTCGGCGCCGAGCAGCGCCGCGACGATCACGTCGCGCGAGGTCCGCAGCCCGCCGTCGACCTGGACGCGGATGCGATCGCGCAGCCGGTTCGCGACGAGCACCTGCTGGGTCTCGGCGAGGCCGAGCTCCCACGGCAGGCCGGCGTACTTGAGGCTCGACAGCGGCGCGGCACCGGTGCCGCCCTCGTAGCCCGCGATCACGACGCAGCCCGCGCGCGCCTTCGCGACGACGGCGGCGATCGTGCCGACGCCGACCTCGCTGACGAGCTTGACGCTGACGCGCGCGGCGGCGTTGACGCACGTCAGGTCGTAGACGAGCTGCGCGAGATCTTCGATCGAGTAGATGTCGTGGTGCGGCGGTGGCGAGATCAGCGTCACGCCGGGCGTCGAGCACCGGACCTTCGCGATCCGGTCGTCGATCTTGTTGCCGGGCAGCTGGCCGCCCTCGCCGGGCTTCGCGCCCTGCGCGATCTTGATCTGCAGATCGTCGGCGTGGACGAGGTAGTGCGCGGTGACGCCGAACCGGCCCGACGCGATCTGCTTGATCGCGCTCTGCCGCGAGTCGCCGTTGTCGTCGCGGACGTAGCGGTGCGGCTCCTCGCCGCCCTCGCCGGAGTTCGACTTCGCGCCGAGCCGGTTCATCGCGATCGCGAGCGTCTCGTGCGCCTCGGGGCTGATCGAGCCGAACGACATCGCGCCGGTGACGAACCGCTTGACGATCTCCGACGCGGGCTCGACCTCGGACACGTCGATCGGCGCGGCGCCGTCGTCGATGTCGAGCAGGCTGCGCAGCGTGATCGCCGGCGCGTCGGGCTCGGCGTCGTCGCACAGCCGCTCGAACTCGTCGAACTTCGCGCGATCGCCGAGCCGGACCGCGGCCTGCAACGCCGCGATCGAGCCCGGCGTCCACTTGTGCGGCTCGCCGGTGCGGCGCCACGCGTACTGGCCGCCGACCGGCAGCTCGTCGGGGGGCGCGAGATCGCCAAAGCCGCGCGCGTGGCGGACGAGGGCCTCGTGCGCGAGCTCGGGCAGGCCGACGCCGCCGATCCGCGACGGCGTGCCGGTGAAGTGACGCTCGACGAGCGCGGGGTCGAGGCCCACCGCCTCGAAGATCTGCGCGCCGCGATAGCTCTGGATCGTCGAGATGCCCATCTTCGACATCACCTTGAGCAGGCCGTCCTCGAGCGCGTGCAGGTAGCGATCGATCGCGGTGTGCACCGGTCCGGCGACGCGGCCGCGCGCGACGAGCTCGGTGACGGTGTCGAGCGCGAGGTACGGGTTGACCGCGGCGGCGCCGTAGCCGATCAGCAGCGCGATGTCGTGGATCTCGCGCGCATCGCCGGTCTCGACGACGATGCCGGCCTGCATGCGCGTGCCTTCGCGCACGAGGTGCTGCTGCACTGCGGACAGCGCGAGCAGCGATGGGATCGCGACGTGCGCGGCATCGACGCCGCGATCGCTGAGGATCAGCAGGTTGTGGCCATCGTCGATCGCGAGCTCGGCGGCGCGCCGCAGCCTCGCGATCGCGGCCGACAGACCGTCCGGGCCATCCGCGATCGGCCACACGAGCGACAGCGTGATCGGCTCGAACACGCCCTCGGCCGTCGCCTTGATCTTCGCGAGATCGGCGTTGTCGATCACCGGGCCGCGCAGCCGCAGCTGGTGACACTGCTCCGGCGTCTCGTCGAACGTGTTGCCGTCCGGGCCGATCGTGGTCTCGAGCGACATCACGAGCGCCTCGCGGATCGGATCGATCGGCGGGTTCGTGACCTGCGCGAACAGCTGGTGGAAGTACGCCGACAGGTTCGGCGCGCGATCCGAGAGCACCGCGAGCGGCGTGTCGGTGCCCATCGATCCGATCGGCTCCTTGCCGGTGTGCGCCATCGGCTCGACGATCAGGTTGACGTCCTCGTCGGTGTAGCCGTGCGCGCGTTGCAGCCGCGACAGCGCGTCGCCCGCGATCGCCTCGGGCGGCGGCGCGTCATCGAGCTCGGACATCTCGAACACGTTCTTGTCGAGCCACTTGCGATACGGGAACCGGCCCGCGACATCGCGCTTGAGCTCGGCGTCGTCGACGATCCGACCCTCCGCCGTATCGACGACGAACATCATGCCGGGCTGGAGCCGGCCCTTCGCCTTGACGCGCTCGGGCGGCACGTCGATCACGCCGGTCTCCGACGCGAGGATCACCTTGCCCTCGGTCGTGACCGTCCACCGCGCCGGGCGCAGGCCGTTGCGGTCGAGCGTCGCGCCGACGAGCTGGCCGTCGGAGAACACGATCGCGGCCGGGCCATCCCACGGCTCGACGAGCGACGATGCGTAGCGATAGAACGCCGCGCGATCCTCGTCGACCTTGCCACCGCCGGCCTCCAGCGCCTCGGGGATCATCATCATCATGGCGTGCGGCAGCGAGCGGCCGCCGAGCGTCAGCAGCTCGACCATGTTGTCGAACTGCGCCGAGTCGCTCTTGCCCGGCACGATGATCGGGTGCAGTCGCTCGAGCCCGCCGTGGAACTTCGCGCTCTTCAGCTGGCTGCGCCGCGCCTGCATCCAGTTCGTGTTGCCGCGCAGCGTGTTGATCTCGCCGTTGTGCGCGATGCAGCGGAACGGCTGCGCGAGATCCCAGGTCGGGAACGTGTTCGTCGAGAACCGCGAGTGGACGACCGCGATCGCGCTCGCGAGCTCGGGCGCGCGCAGATCGGGATAGAACGCCGCGAGCTGCCACGGCAGCAGCAGGCCCTTGTAGACGATCGTCTCGGTCGACAGGCTCGCGATGTGGAACGTGCCGGCCGCATCGACGCCGCGATCGCGGATCCGGTTCTCGGCGAGCTTGCGGATCACGAACAGCGTGCGCTCCCACGCCGACGGCGGCACGCGCCGCATCCGCACGAACAGCTGGCGGAACACCGGCATCACGCTGCGCGCGGTCGGCCCGGCGTGCGCGGGATCGATCGGGACGTCGCGCCAGCCGATCACGCGCTGGCCTTCCTCCGCGATCACCTGCTCGACGATCTCCTCGCACGCCTGGCGCGCGACCGGATCGATCGGCAAGAACACCTGGCCGATCGCGAACCGCCGGTTCGCCGGCAGGTCGTGGCCGAGCCGCGCGGCCTCGCCGCGAAAGAACCGATCCGGCAGCTGGAGCAGGATCCCGGCGCCATCGCCGGTCTCCGGATCGGCGCCGACCGCCGCGCGATGCGACAGCCGGCGCAGCACCTCGAGCCCGTCGTCGACGATCTCGCGCGATCGCCGGCCGGCGATGTCCGCGACGAACCCGACGCCGCAGGCATCGTGATCGCCGCCGGTGAGCCCCCGCTCGTACAAGTACTGGGTCATCGCGTCACTCCCGATGGATGACGCAGCAAGGCTAACGCATCGCGTCAGCGATGGCGAGGACAATCGGCGGACGGATCGTCGCGGGGATCACCGCGCGGCGAGCTCGCCGACGAGGTCCGCGGCGGACCGGCGCAGCAGCTCGGTGCCGGGGCCGCGCGCGTCGAGCACGTAGCCGGCGCTGCCCGGCGGGATCGCGAGATCGTCGCGCAGCACCGCGAGCCAGGTCGGCGCGTTCGCCGGCGGGATGCTCGCGACGGTGCCGTCGAGCTCGCCGCTCGCGAGCCGCGCGAGCCGCGCCACGGTGGGCTCGCCATCGCGGCGCTTGCACGCCGTGATCCGGCCATCGCGCTCGCGGATGTAGATCGAGTTCGCGCGCGCGGCGGCATGGATGCACGCGAGCTCCCACAGCGATGGCCGCGCGCCGCTGCCGGCGAGGTCGCCGAGATCGCGCGCGATCCGCGCGAGCGCGCCGGGGCGGTCGAGCGATCCACGCCGCGAGCTGCGGACGTCGATCCAGCGCAGCCGGCGCGTCGCGAGATCGATCGTCGCCGGGACCGCGACCGCGCCCGTGCCGTGGAGCTCGAACCGCAGCGCGTCGCCGATCGCGATCGCGGCGCGCACGCGATCGAACTCGATCGCGGTGTCGCTCGAGACGACGAGCACGGCATGCCGTCCCGCCGTGGCGTCGAGCTCGACGGCGTCGCCTCGCATCGTCGCGACGTGGCGCCAGGCGTCGTCGAAGCACGCGATCGCGAGCGCCAGCGCCGGATCGCCGTGTAGCGCGACGCGCGCGCCTTCGGGGATCGCGAGCTCGCTGCCGCGCGGCCACGCGAGTCGCGACGAGCCGACCACGCGATCGCCGAGCGCGACCGGCAGATCGACGAGCCCGCGATCGATCACGGCGCGCGCGAAGTGGCGGCGCGTCTCGGCGCGCGCGACGAGCTCGCCGCGCACCGTCGCGGTGATGCTCGCGATCGCTTCGGCGGGCAGCGGGCGTCGCGCGTCCGGCATCGCCCACGCGCGCCGCACGTCACCGCGCGGGACGAACACGCGACGCTCCGCCGGCGCCGACCGCCGCGCGAGGTGGGAGGCGAGCACGAGCAGCGTCGCCGGTGCGCCGCGCGAGATCGCCTGGCTGACGAACGCGAGCAGCTCGGGCATGCGCTCGGGATCGCGGGCCGCGATCTCGCGCACGAGGTGATCGACGCGGGCGAGCAGCGCGCCGGGTCGCTCGACGAGCCGGGCCGCGGCCGCGCGTGGATCGCGATCGTGCAGCGCGCGCTCGATCGGCGCCGCCCATCGCGCGACCGCGATCCGGTCGTCCGCGATCCGGACACTCGTCATCACCTGCGCCTGCGCGCGGATCGCGCGGCCGAACGTCGCGCGCGCCAGATCGGTGCCGCGCACCGCCGCGAACGCGAGCGCGGCGGTCGGCAGGCGCTCGGCCAGCTCGTAGGGATGCAGCCGCTCGCCGACCCGCCGCCACAGCGCGCGGTGATGCATCACGTCCTCGAGCAGCTGCTCGGGCACGAGCCGATCGAGCGCCTCGAGGATCGCGCGCCGCAGGCCGCGTCCGATCGAGCGCAGCCGCAGCGGCTCGCGCAGCGCCGGATCCGCGCCCATCAGCACCGCGGCGACGCGCAGCACGTCGGTCGCGCTGCGCAGGTGACCCTGGGTCGCGCGCACCATCGCCGTGCGATCCGGCGCGACGATCCACAGCCGCGCGACCGCGATCGCCATCGTCTCGCGCACCGGGATCTTCGCCGGCAACCAGATCGCCGCCTTCGGTCCCATCGCGTCGATCACGGTCTCGACTTCCTGGCGATCCGCCGGCGCGAGCGGCGTCGCCGCCGAGATCAGCCGCTCGAACCGCGAGCGCGCGACCCCGACGACATCGAACGCGAGGTGGACGAGCCGCAGATCACCGGCGTGATGCGCGACGGGCTCGATCGGCCCGATCGGCTCGATCGACTCGATCGGCTCCGGCGACGCCGCGCGCACGAACGGATCGCCGGGCGCGACGCGTCGGTGACAGATCGGACAGCCCGCGAAGTTGCCGCCGTCCCAGCACGTCCGGCACACGAGGTGACCGCACGGATCGAGCGCGCCGACGCGTTTGATCTCGCCGCACCACGGACACGGCTGGTCGGGGCGTGCGTGCAGCCACGTCATCACGCGCTGCAGGTACACCGACGGTGCGTCGCGCGGCGGGGAGGTCGGCCGGTTGCGAACCAGCGGCACCTGCGGGCGCTGCGCGCCGAGCGGCTTGCCGAGCGTCTCGATCATCCAGCTCCGCAGCTCCTGGATCGCCTGGTGTGGAAACCGCCGGATCGTCATCGCGAGATCGAGGCTCATGACGTAGCCGAGCTGCACGAGCTCGTCCTCGAACCGATCGACGTCGACGTCACGCGACGGTCGCGTCGCCGCGGCCGCGACCCGGTCGGGATCGAGGACGACCGTGTGCGTGCGCGCCAGCAGCAACGTGCGAATCGGATCCATCGCCGAAAAGGTGGGCGGAGAGCAGGTGCACTACCGGATCGCGAGATCGAGAGCCAAGCGCACCCAGAGCCGCCCGCGCCGAGCGTATCACCAACGCGGAAGCGATCAGAGCTCGGCGATCAGCGCCGCATCGCTCGCGACCATGTACTCGCGCCCCGCCTTGGCGTCCCGGACCTGGAGGTAGATCCAGCCGTCGGAGCGGAAGTGGGGGAACAGCGCATACTGTCCCGGCTGCATGTTCGTGATCCGCCGCTTCGCCCCGGTCGCGAGCTCGAGCAGGTAGACGTTCGCGGCGCCGCTCGCGAGGTACGGCTGGAACGCCGGATCGTCGGGACCGGAGAACCCGAGCTCGACCGCGTCGGCCGCGGTCACGTAGTGGTGGAACACGACCCAGCGCTCGTCGTAGGAGAACGCCGGCTTGCCCCCGGCGACGCAGTAGCGCGCGATCTCGGGCGCGGTGATCGTGTACGACCCGCCGCTCGGCGTCGCGTTGACCTTGCGCAGCACGTAGCCGAGCTGGCGATCCGCCGCGCCCGACACCCGCGTCATCACGACGCGCGCCGACGGCGACAGCACGGTGTCGCCCTCGAACCGGGTCCGGATCGTGACCTGCGGCTTCGGGACGTACTTCGCGCCGTCGAAGATCATCGGGATGAACGACAGGTGCGCCGTCGAGTCGAAGTGCGCCGCGGGATCGTCGAGCGTCGGCTCGTGACCACCGTCGTCGGACACGAACCGGCTGTCGATCGCGAAGTAGTCACCACCGATCGCGCGGCCGACGTGCTGGTAGAGCCCGATCGTCTGGATGTCGGAGCAGCCGGGCTCGGTCATCGAGATCGCCGACGGATTCGACGTCAACACGCTCTGCGCGCACACGTTGCGCGGGCCGCCCTGGAACACGAACCCCGTGTTGTCGGGGAACCAGCCCGGATCGTAGACGGCGCTGATCGACACCGTCGTCGCGCGCTGCAGATCGTAGATGTACGAGCCCGGCACGTTGCGGACGCCATGGCCGATGAACCGGCCGTCCGGCGAGCTGCGCGTCCAGTACGACGTCGAGTAGTCGACGTTCGCGAGCACGCGCAGCTTGCCCGCGCCGGCGACGTCCCAGCCACCGCCGAACGGCTGGTCGGTCGCGAGCGGGACGTCGGCGAGGCAGTCGCGCGGATCGGTCGCGGCGCCGCACCCGTGCATCGCGAGCAGGTTCGAGCGGTTGATCGCGCGCCAGCCCTGCGTCTTCATCGCCGCGACGTGCGCGCCGACCTCGGCGGAGATGCCGGCCTGGCACTGCGACGGCCGCGGATCCTCGGGCAGCGTCTGCTCGAGCAGCGGCAGCCCGCGCGCGAACCACTCCGCGACGATGTCGAACTCGCCCTGCGTGAACGCCGGCACCGCTCCGCCGCGCGGCATGCCGACCATCGTCTCGAGCGTCGCGAGCTCGGCGTCGGCGTCGGCGCCATACGCCTTGCGCATCGTGTACTGAAACCACGGCAGTCGCGTCGCCGTCGCGTAGACGCCGAGTCGCTCGGTCGAGTAGTCCGAGCCCGCGACCTCGGGCATCGCGCGCAGGCAATCGATCATCTGGCGCGCCGACGCCGGCGTCGACACCGCGAGATCGGTCAGGCAGCGCGTCATCGACTGATCCGACAGCGCACGCCAGTACGCGAGCGACTGCCGCGTCATGCCGTGGCACTGGTTGCAGCTCTCGCGCGCGCCGCTGACGTTGCCGCCGAGCAGCTGCAGCGCCTGCCGCGCGAGCTCGTCGTCCGGTAATGCAACTGGATTGCGAAACGCCGGCGCGACCTCGGCGTCCGGCAACGCCGCGTCGACCGCGACCGCGTCCGGCGGCGTCGTCGCGCTGCTGCCACATCCTGCCGCGATCAGCCAGAGCACGATCGTCGGATTCCTCAGCGCACGTCGCATGGCCGCGTTCTTACCGTCACCCGCTGGTGGGTCGGCGATTCGGAGTCGGCTCGTCGCTAACAACGCGCGACCACACTCGCGCGGAGGCATCACCTGTAAGCTCGCGCCGCGCGCGGCGTTGTCGGCGATCGACGGGGCTGTGTGGTTTGACACCTTCCCGAGGGATGCAGAATACTGGTCAGGTTGAAGGAATCCGGGGAGATGGCCGTCGAATAGGCCAAAGGAGACTCCAATGACTCGTTCGCACAAAGTTCTCTCTGCGCTCGGTCTCGCGCTCGCGCTCGCCGCGCCGGCGTGCGTCGTTCGCGGCAGCGGCACCATGGCGGTGTCCGGCTCGACAACGCCGGTCGTCTACAGCGAGCCGCCTCCGGAACAGGTCGAGACGGTCACCGTTCGGCCGGGCTTCGTCTGGGTCCGCGGCCGCTGGGACTGGCGCAACGGTCAGTGGGCGTGGGTCGGCGGACACTGGGAGCGCGAGCGTGCCGGCTACGCGTGGCAGCCCGGACGCTGGGAGCGCCGCGGCAACGCGTGGCACTGGGTCGAGGGTCGGTGGGCGGCCGGCGCGGTCGTCGACACGAGCAACGCATCGGGCGGTGTCGTCGTCGAGGGCGGCACGCGTCCGGCGGGCGGTTACGATCGTCCGCCGCCCGGACCGAGCGGCGGCGTCGTCGATACGAGCAACGCGTCCGGCGGTGTCGTCGTCTCCGGCGGCACGAACCCGAACTATCCGACCGCCGCGCCGCCGGCGCCGCGCAGCGAGAGCCCGGGCCCCGCACGCAGCGGCTTCATCTGGGTCTCGGGTCGCTGGGACTGGCAGAACGGACGCTGGGCGTGGGTCGACGGCCACTGGGAGCGCGAGCGCGCGAACATGGTCTGGGTCGCGGGTCGCTGGGAGCTCCAGGGCGGACGCTGGATCTGGATCGAGGGCCGCTGGCAGGCAGGCGGCGGTCCGGTCGTACGCGACCACCGCTAGCGAACCGATTCTGATTCCGGTTCCGCTTCTCTACGGACGTCCCGGACACGTGATGTCCCGGGATGTCCGGGACACGCTCTCGCGTCATGTCCGGGACATGTTTGGCGCGGGATGTCCGGGACACGTCAGAGCGCGAGCTGCCACATCGACCGGATCTGGAAGTCCGGATCGTCCTTCACGCCCATCGCATTCTCGCCGGTGAGCTGCAGCATCCCGACGTCGGTCATCCACTTCCAGGCGTGGCCTTCCCACAGCCAGTTGAAGGCCGCGCGGATCTCGAGCGACGTCCGGTCGCCGACCGGGACGAACGCGAACCGGCCCGCGACCTGGACCTTCTTCGGCACGACGAAGTAGCCGGGCTGGACGAACGCGCCGAGCTCGAAGTCACCGGGCGCGATCTTCATCCCGTACACGCCGCCCTCGAAGCCGAGCCGGTTCACCTTGACCATCAGGTCGGCCTCGACGCCGTGGCTGATGTTGTCGCTGTTGCCGAAGTTCGCGAAGTCGATCTTGTACGCGAGACCGACGCCCCAGCGCAGCGGTCCGCCCTCGAGGTCACCTTCGCTGTAGCCCTTGACGTCGCCCGAGTTCCAGCCGACGCGCGCGACGAGCGCCGGATCGAAGTCGAGCGGCACCGTCGTCGGTGATCCGGTCTTGCACGTGATCTTGCCGGTCGCCGCGTCCGCGGTGCACGTGGTTCCGACGTCGGGCTTGTCGGCGCCGCCCGCGAACGTGTTGAAGATGCCGACCACCCACTCGAGACCCTCGGGCGACTTCTCGTAGTCGTTGTGGATCGCAAAGCCCATGCTGCGTCCGCCCTTCGCGAACTGCGCGGTGATCGCGCGCTCGTTGAACTCGCCGGCGAAGTCGGAGACGAGCTCCTGGCGGTTGAACGGCTCCTTCCACTGGCCGAGCCGCAGCCACACCGGCGCCGGGCGGACTCGGCGCTCGACGTAGAGATCGCGGATGAAGCCGAACGAGCCGGCATCGCCGAGCGCGAGCTCGAGCTTGTAGCGGTTCGTCGTCGCGAACGCGTTACCGTCGAGCTGCAGGCGCGAGCGCACGATCAAGAAGTGGTTCTGGAACTCGCTGCCTTCCTCGGTCGCGCGGGTCGACTCGAAGCGCAGGTGGTTCTTGAACCCGATGCGCAGCGTGAACGCCTTGTCGTCGGTGCCGATCCAGAACCCCTTGTCGTACTTGCCGGACAAGGTCGGCGCGGCCGGCGGCGTCGGCGGCGGCGGCGGGTTCGGCTCGCCGGGAGGTGGCGGGGTTGGCTCGGTCGTCGTGGGGGGCGGCGGCGTCGTCGGGGGCGGCGCCGGATCGGTCGCGGGCGGCGCCGGTGGCTCCGCCGGCGGCGCGGCAGGCGGCGCGGGCTGCGCGATCGCCGCGGACATCGACGCGAAGAAGGCGAGGGCGAGAGAGGTCTGCTTGATCACGGCGACACGGTAGCAATGTCCGGCGCGCGGCTCGGCAACAGCACGGTGGCAAGTCGGCGACATTCGATCGGAGGCGATCTGCCTCAATCTCCGATCGTCGTCGGGCACGAGCCGCCGCCGGTGCCGCCGCCTCCGCCACCGCCACCGCCGCCGCCGTCGCCGTCGGCGAGCACGACGGTGCCATCGATCTTCACGCGCGACAGCGCGGCGGTGCAGCCGCCGGCGACCGGTGCGTTGTTCGCGTCGACCTCGCCGAACGTGACGTTCGTGATCGTCGCCGAGATCGTGCCGCCGCCGGTGCCGACCGACGTCACGACGACGGTGCCGCCGGTCGCGAAGTAGCTCTTCGCGCCGGTCGCGCCCTTGTCGCCGATGCCGCGCACGCAGACGCCGCAGGTCTCGTACGCGAGCTCGGCACCGCTGAGCGTGTACGTGCCCGGCGCGACGGTGCCTCCGGAGAACGCGCCCTGGCCGTCCCACAGCTCGAGCTGCACGATGTCCATCGGCGAGCCCGGCAGCGACGCCGAGAGTCGGTACCAGTGCTTCGTGCCTTGCGAGCCGGGCACGTTGCACTGCTGCGCCTTGAGCGCGCCGAGGTCGCCGGCGTCCGCGGTGTCCGACAGCGGGCACGCGGCCGCGATCGGCGCGTCGACGTCACCGCCACCGCTGCCACCGCCACCACCGCCACCACCGCCACCACCGCCATCACCACCGCTACCGACCGAGCACGCTGGGAGGATCGAGACCGCGAGCGCGACGAGGATTCGCATGCTCGCTCGAGTCAGCAAGCGATGTGCCCCGCCAAGTCGCGTGGCCGCGTCGACACCGCGATGACAGATCGATGATCGAGGGGGTGGCTCTCCCCAGGAGGTGGGGATTACTTCTTCGCGGTCAGCACGATCGCGGCCGCCGCCTCGACGCGCACGAGCCCGCTCGGATCCGCGAGCGCGGCGACGAGGCCCGGCGTCACGCGGTGTGCGGCGCGATGCGCCGATGCGGCGGCCGCGCGCTGGTCCGCCGACGCGCCGCGATCGCGCACGAGCTTGTCGAGCGTCTCGGCCCCGCGGCGATCGTCGAGCGACGCGAGATCGATCGCGGCCGCCAGCGCGCTGTCGCCGGTCAGCGCCGCGGTGAACACCGCGAGCGCGGCCTCGCGATCGCCACCGTGCGCGAGCACGCGCGCCGCCGCGAGCCGGACCCCGACCTCGGGATCGGCGACGAGCTTGCGCGCGAGCGCGACCGCGCGGTCCTCGCCGATCGCGCGCACCGCCATGTTCGCGGCACCGGCGCGGATCGTCCACGCCTCGGCGGTCGCGGCACGATCGAGTGCCTTCGCGGCGAGCTCGGGCCGGTGGAGCGCGATCGCGGCCTCGGCGGCGACCATCGGATCGCGATCCTCGACGAGCTTGCTGAGCTCGTCCGGGCGATTCGCGGCCTCGAGCAGCTCGACACCGGCGAGCCGGACCGCGAGCGAGCGATCCGCGAGCGCCTTGCCGGCGAACCCGACGAGATCGCCGGTCTTGATCCGCGCGAGCGCACTCGCGGCGGCGGCGCGCACGTTCTCGTCGGTGTGGCGCAGCTGGCGTCCGAGTAGCTCGACCGCTTCCTTGTCGCGCAGCTGACCGAGCCAGCGGATCGCCGCGACGCGGACGCGCGCATCGGGATCGCTGCCGGCGAGCTTCTGCAGATCGACGAGCGCGAGCTTGCCGACCTTCTTGCCGACGCCCTCGACGGCGAGCCGGCGCGCCTCGGGATCGTCGGAGCGCAGCATCTGGCTCGCGACCTGCGGCGCCTGCGGATAGCCGCGCAGCACGGCCGCGGATGCCGCCGCCGCGACGCGATCGTCATCGTCGCCCATCCGTTCGGCGACCTGATCCGCGAGCGCTTGCAGCTCCGCCGCCGCGACCGCCTCGATCGCGACGAGCTTGAGCTTCACCGACGGTGACGCGAGCGCCTGGCCGAGCGTCGCGGTCGCGAGGTCGCGCAGCAGCTCGCGGTCGTCCTCGCCCGCGGCGGCGCGATAGCCGGCGTACGCCTTCGCGACGCCATCGCCGTCGCCGAGCGCGAGGGCGGAGCGCACGCGCATCTGCCAGAGGCCGCTGTCCTTGGGGTGCGCGGCGAGCCCTTCGTCGGCGGCGCGCGCGGCACCCGCGTAGTCGCCGGATTCATAGAGCGAGACCGACTGGCCGGCGCGGTTCATACAGCCGGCACCGACGACGCTGCCGGAGGCGAGTAACAGTGCGATGACAAGGCGCATGAGGACTCCGAGGAAGATGACACGAACACCGTGCACGGTGCCGGCGGTTTGGTTACGCGGTCCGGGTGGCCTCCGAGGAGAAGCGTGCGCACGGGCCAGGTTGCAGCGCATCCGCGATCGCGGACAGCCGTGTGCAGACGGCTGCACGCGATGCGCGGACGGCCGCGCCGATCGCGCTCGGTTCGCGCTCGTGTTGGAGATTGTTCGCGCTGCCGACGGATTGCATGGTTGACCCGGTCCCACGCCGCGAGTGATGGTACGCCGCGCTGAGGGAGCGGCATGACCAACCGAATTTTGATCATGATCGTCGGAATCGCGATGGCGGCGTGCGGTGGCGGCGACAAGGATCCACCGGCGCAGCTCGACGCGCCGTCGGCGGATGCGTTCGAGTCCGACTGCGGCAAGCCGGGCGATGTCGGCAACGAGCTCGGCATCGGCAAGTTCTGTGCGTCGCTGTCGGACTGCAGCACGACGGCCGCGGCGCCGCTGTGCTCGAGCCTCGGCGATCCGAACACGCATTTCTGCACGAAGACGTGCTCGTCGACCGGCCCCGCGGATCAATGCGGCACCGGCACCGAGTGCACGTGCAACGCGAGCAACCAGTGCGGCTGTACGCCGTCGAGCTGTCTCAACTGAACACACCAAAGGTACGGCGATGAAGATCACGACGCTTGGCTTCTGCACGGCAGTGACGCTGATCGGCTGCGGCACCGACGAGCCCACCGGGCCCGAGACGCTGCCCGGCCTCGAAGTTCCGCCGCCGCCCGACAACGGCGTCCAGCTGATCACGCCGATCGTTCACGATCTGCAGCCGGGCAGCGACAACGAGATCTGCACGTGGACGGACACGTTCCTCGACGCGAGCACCGACATTCGCTCGACGCTCGTGTCGCAGAACGAGCCGCCGGGCCACCACGTCGTCCTCTACTACACGCTCGAGCCGCAGCCGCCGGGGACGCAGCGCGTGTGCACCGACACCGACATGGCGAGCTTCCGGTTCATCACCGGCAACGGCGGCAACCTCGAGCTCAACGAGGCGCCGGGCAACCTCGTCTACCGCGTGCCGGCGGGCGCGCAGCTCGTCGTCAACCACCACTACCTGAACGCCGGCGACACCGTCATGGACGGCCAGGCGATCGTCAACGTCAACTACGCGCCGCCGGGCAACTACATCCCGTCGGGCAACCTCGCGGTCGTCGACACCGGGATCGACGTCCCGATCGGCCAGTCGACGCACGACATCAGCTGCACGCTCGAGCAGTCGATGAAGCTCTGGTACCTGATCCCGCACATGCACCGCTGGGGCTCGCGGATCACCGTCGACGTCACCCAGGGCGGCACGAAGTCGCGCAAGTTCGACACGACGTGGGACGACGCGTTCACGTTCCACCCGCCCGAGATGCGGCTCGATCCGACCACGCCGATGACGCTCGCCGCCGGCGACAAGATCGACGTCCACTGCGAGTGGAACAACGACACCGACCGGTCGCTGCCGTTCGGCTTCGAGATGTGCGTGTCGTTCGGCCAGTTCGTCGATGACGGCGGGATCGGGAACCGCGCCTGCGACAACGGCAACTGGACCGATTTCTGATACACCCGAAGGCCGGGTGCGCCGCGGCTTTCTGTTCGACCTCGACGGTACGCTGATCGACTCGGAGCGCGAGACCGCCGAGGCGATGGCCCGCGCGCTGCGCAAGGGCCAGGGGATCGAGATCGAGAAGTACGATCGCGACTACATCATCGGCCGGTCGTGGATCGCGATCTACGACAGCCTGAAGTCGCGCTACCCGCAGCTCGCGTGGAATCGCGAGGAGACCGTCGCGCAGACCGCGCTGTATCGCGACGAGGTGTTCGACGAGCTCGGCATCACCGTGCTGCCGGGCGCGCGCACCGTGCTCGGCTGGACCGGCGGTCACCCGCGCGGCCTCGTCACCGGGAGCTCGCGCGTCGAGGTGACGCAGGTGCTGCCACGGATCGGCCCGGAAGCCAAATTCGACATCATCGTCGCGGCCGAGGACGTCCGGCGGAGCAAGCCCGCCCCCGACGGCTACCTGGCGGCGATCGAGCAGCTCGGGGTCCCGCCGTCGGCATGCGTCGTGGTCGAGGACTCGGTCGCCGGGATCGCGGCCGGGCGGGCCGCTGGCTGTATCGTCGTGGCCGTTCGGGCAGGCAACTTCGGCAACTGGGACCAGAGCGGCGCTCACCGCGTGATCGACACGCTCGACGCGTTCACCCCGTCGCTGGTCGACGAGCTGTTCGCACACTATGGTTTCGAGACGGGCTGATCATGCAGCTGCCCACCCACGTCACGATCTACGAAGTCGGTCCGCGCGACGGCCTGCAGAACGAGGCGCGCCAGGTCCCGACCGCGGACAAGATCCGCTTCATCGACTCGCTCGTCGACGCCGGCATTCGCGACATCGAGATCACGAGCTTCGTGTCGCCGAAGTGGATCCCGCAGCTCGCCGATGCCTCCGAGGTCTCGCGCGGCGTGCGCCGGCGCGATGGCGTGCGGATGAGCGCGCTCGTCCCGAACCGCCGCGGCCTCGAGACCGCGCTGGCGTCGGGCATGAAGGAAGTCGCGGTCTTCATGTCCGCGTCCGAGACGCACAACAAGAAGAACGTCAACAAGACGATCGCCGAGACGCTGACCGCGTTCGAGGACGTGATCCCGCACGCGCGCAAGGCGAACGTGCCGGTGCGCGCGTACCTGTCGACGTGCTTTGGCTGTCCATACGAGGGCGACGTCGATCCCGAGCGCGTCGTCGCGCTCACCGGTCAGCTGCGCGACATGGGCGTCTACCAGGTCTCGGTCAGCGACACGATCGGCGTCGCGAATCCGAAGCAGACCGAGGACGTGCTGGCTCGCGTGCTCGCGAAGCATCCGGTCGAGGCGATCGCGGTCCACTTCCACGACACGCAGGGCACCGCGCTCGCGAACTGCTTCGTCGCGCTCACGCTCGGCATCACGACGATCGACGCCGCGGCCGGCGGGCTCGGCGGCTGTCCGTACGCGCCCGGCGCCTCGGGCAACCTCGCGACCGAGGACGTCGTCGCGATGCTGCACGGCATGGGCATCCACACCGGCGTCGATCTCGACAAGCTCACCGAGGCGTCGCGCACCGCGGGCACGTTCGTCGGCCACGAGCTGCCGTCGAAGTATCTCAAGGCGCACCTCGGCAAGCAGGCGCGTGCGCGGCGTCGGGCCGAGCTGGGCCGCTGAACGCCGGGCGCTTGCCGGCGCGGCCGATTGCCTGGCGTTTCTGCGGCGGGATAGGTTCGCCGCATGTCGGATGTCCTGTTCGAGAAGCGCGGACATGTCGTGTGGGTGACGCTGAACCGGCCGGCGGTGCGCAACGCGCTGTCGCTGGCGGTCAATCAGCGGCTCTCGGAGATCGCGGCGGAGATCGAGGCCGATCCGGACGTCCGGGCCGTCGTGCTGACCGGCGCCGGCGACAAGGCGTTCTGCGCCGGCGCGGATCTCAAGGAGCGCAAGGGCGTGCCGGCGGGCGAGGCGGGCCCGTACATCAACGCGATCTCCGGCGCGATCGCGGAGTGGGGCGAGCTGCG
Source organism: Kofleriaceae bacterium (assembly GCA_035715365.1). GTDB lineage: Bacteria > Myxococcota_A > Polyangia > Haliangiales > Haliangiaceae > JABFXX01. The sequence continues at coordinate 59,330 of DASTLB010000023.1, forward strand.
CAAGCCGACGATCTGCGCGATGAACGGCTCGGCGTATGGCGGCGGGCTGGAGCTCGCGATCGCGTGTGACTTCCGGATCGTCGTCGACGGCGCCGAGCTCGGGCTGACCGAGGTCCGGCTCGGCATCATGCCGGGCGCGGGCGGCACGCAGCGGCTGCCGCGGTTGATCGGCGAGGCGCGGGCGAAGGAGATGATCATGCTCGGTCGCCGGATCTCGGCGCGGCGTGCGCTCGAGATCGGGCTCGTGACCGACGTCGTGGCGCGTGATCAGCTGAACGCGGCGGTCGAGGCGATGCTCGGCGAGCTCGCCGGATGCGCGCCGATGTCGGTGCAACAGGCGAAGTCTGCGATCGAGCGCGGCCACGTGCTCCCGATCCAGCAGGGCCTCGAGCTCGAGCGCTCGCACTACGACGTCACGCTGTTCAGCGAGGACCGGGACGAAGGACTTGCGGCTTTCGCCGAGGGCAGGCCGCCTCGGTACCAGGGACGGTGATTGTTCGTCGGAAGTTTGAGACAATCGGTGCCGGGTGCCGAAGCTGTATATCGAATACCTGGGTGACAGCATCGAGCTGCCCCGGGGCGAGACAGTCGTGGGTCGCGAGGTGGGTTGCGCGCTGCGCTTCAACGATCCGTCGATCTCGCGCCGACACATGCGGTTCGTGCGGCGCGTCGACGAGGTGTTCGTCGAGGATCTGCGGTCGTCCAACGGCACGCTGCTGAACGGTCGCGCGGTCACCGCGCCGATGCGGATCGGCGATGGCGACATCATCACCGTCGGCAGCCGCACGCTGACCGTGCGCTCGGTCGACAGCGACGACATCGAGCTGCCGTCGACGCTCGTGCTCGCGGACGCCAAGCCGCCGCGCGATCCGGCGGCCGCGCGTGCACCGACGGTGACGAACATCGATATCGGGCGCTCGATCACGAAGCGGATCCAGAGCGTCAAGCCGGAGACGTCGAACCAGCGCTGCCCGCAGTGCGCGGCGCCGGTCAGCGAGACCGACGACGAATGCAGCTCCTGCCACTACGTCTGGGGCTTCGGCGCCGGCACCGCGGGGCGGCCGATGACGCCGACGCACGTCGCGCCGAACCCGCTCGACCGCCGGCGCCACGATCGCCACTCGATGGAGCTGCCGCTGATCTACGTGTCGAGCGAGCTCGAGATCGAGGCGACGACGCGCGATCTCAGCCACAGCGGCGTGTTCGTCAGCACGCAGATCCTCGACCCGATCGGGACGCAGTGTCAGCTGACGATCCTGATCGACGGCGGGCCGGCCCTGCGGGTCTCCGGGGTCGTGCGGCGCGTGGTCACGCACAACGACCGCGGCGAGCCGGTCGGGCTCGGCGTCGAGCTGCACGACCTCGGCGAGAGCGAGCGGTCGTGGATCGACGTCGCGGTCCAGCGCATGAGCGAAGGCGTCGTGTGAGCCCGCGCGCTGGGTGATCGCGGCCTCGATTCCTGCTCACGAACGCTGGCCTGTCGGGTGCAACGACGCCCGTTCATGCCAGCCATCGACAATCTGCTGAAGCGTTGGGGCTTCATAAAGCTGTCCCGGTACGGCCTCGTGCTGACGCCCGAAGGTCGAATCATGTCGCTGCGTCCGGACGTTCTGGACGATGGCGCGGGCGGTCGGATTGTTGGCTGGCAGGATCAGGATCTCGCCGCGGCGGAGCTCACGACCTGGGAGCCGGCGCGGCCGGCTTCGCCCCGAGCCGTGGCTACTCGAGTCGCCGCTGCGCCGCTTCGTCCGGCTCCCGTGATCCAGATTCCGCCGGTGGTCGTGGCATCCGCCCCGCTGCTCGAAACTGTACGCATCCCGACACCCGCAGCGCCGGTTGTGGCGACGCCCACGCCTGCGCTTGGCCCGATGCTGGCGCTCGACCCACAAGTCGACGAAGATGACTGGGAATGGGAGATCGCGCTGGCTCGTGCCCGGGTGGCGGCAGAGGACGTCGAGGTGGCTCGCACGGCGGTGGTGGCTGCGCCGCGCCGGAGTCGCCCCGAGACGGTTCCACCGCCGGTGACGCAACCTGTCGCGGCTCGGCCGGCCCGCCCGACCGTGTCGGCGCGGGTCGCTCCGCCGCCGGTCCCGGTGCGCAAGCCGGCGTCCGCGCCGACGCGTCCGATGGCCGCGGTCGCGGCACCACGGATCGAGGTCAGCCTGGGCTCGACGATCGGCGACACGACCGCGGAGTGGCCGAAGACCGAGCCCGTCTCGAACATCCACATCAACTATCCGGACACCCACCCGGACACTCAGGTCGAGCCGCCGCGCGAGCGCGAGGTGATCGAGCTCGTGAAGAAGCGCGCCGAGACCGAGTCGCCGAGCACGGTGATCCCGGTGCCGAAGCTGCCGCGCCGCACCGAGACGATGCGGATCGAGCCGGTCGTCCGGCCGTCGACGACGGCGGTCGCCGGTGCGCCACGTCGGTTCCCGAAGGGCACGCGCCCGGTCACCGGCTCGGTCGGCGTCGCGCCGCCGCCGCCGATCCGTCCTGCCGAGGACGATCGCACGAAGCCCGGGATCGCGATCCCGCCGGCCGCGCGCACGGTCGCGCTGCCGAGCATCAAGCAGCGCATGGCCACGCGCGGATAGTCGCGCTCGTCGCCGGCATCGCGCTCGCCGCGTGCGGTGGTGGCGGTGGTGGCGAGAAGAAGCTCGCGCCGAAGCAGCCCGCGGTCGACGAGAAGACGGCGGAGTCGGATGCGAAGGGTCTCGTCGACGAGATCCTCGACACGATCGGCCGCGGCAAGAAGGACAACCTGTTCTCGCTGCTCGAGGACTCGCTCGTCGTGTTCGGGCCGCGCAAGCAGGATGCGCTCGCGAGCCGCAGCGACGCGCTCGTCGCGCTCGGCGACGCGATCGATCACGACAAGGACAAGAAGCTCAAGCTGCGGTCGAGCGAGCTCGCGATCGTGCCGTCGCCGGGTGGCCGGTCCGCGTGGGCGTTCGACGTGATCGACGTCGAGGGCGAGCCGCACGCGGTGACCGCGATCCTGGTCAACACCGACGACATCTGGCAGGTCGACACCGTGCTCGTCGCCCACATGCCGGCGCGCGGGCTCGTGAAGTCCGAGCTCGCGAAGGACGCGGTCGTGCCACCGGCCGCCGACGCGAAGGCGAAGATCGATGCGACCGCGCGGCCCGCGGTCGAGCGGTTCCAGAAGGGGCTGCTCGATCAGGATGCGTGGGGCGAGGATCTCGCGGCGCACACCGACGCGGTCGTCGTCGGCCCGACGGTCGGCGAGGTCGCGCGCGGCAAAAAGGAGATCAAGAAGCTGTTCAAGAAGCGGGGCGACGCGAAGATGCGCGCGGCGATGTCCGGCGAGATCACGGCCGGCGCGACGCCGGACGGTCAGCTCGCGTGGGTGACCGCGCCGATCACGCGCGCCGCCGACAAGGAAGATCCGACGCCGCTGCGCGCGTTCGCGGTGTACGAGCACACCGACACCGGATGGACGATGATCGCGCTCCACGAGTCGCTCGCGCTCGACGCGCCCGGCTCCGGCGCGAGCTTCAAGAAGACGGTGCCGCCGGCTCCGGCGGAAGAGAAGCCGGAGGAGCCACCGAAGAAGAAGGAAGCCTCGAAGGACGCGAAGGACAGCAAGAAGAAGCCCGCGTCGAAGAAGAAGAAGAAGCGCAGTCTTTAACGGTCGTCCGCGGGCGGCTCGTCGCGCCGCGGCTCCTGCGTCATCGGCATCACCGAGCGCACGACGAGCCCGACGCCGCCGACGAGACACACGAGCATGACGAGCGTGTTGAACAGCGACGTCTGCCGGAAGTGAATGTCGAGGTTCGCGATGATGCCGACGAGGATCACGAGCGCGCCGAGCCCGGTGAGCACGCGGCCCACGATCGAGCGGCCGTTCGCGAACAGGATCGCGATGCCGAGCAGCAGCGGGATCAACGTGATCCCGAAGTTCGACCCGTAGCTACCGAAGCCGGACCATCGCCAGTAGCCGCCGTGGACCTGCACCTGCTCGAACAGCAGGTAGCCACCGATCACGATCATGACGATGCCGAGCAAGAACGTGCGCGTTCCACCCGGCGTGCCCCCGACGTTGCGAATGTCCAATTCGTGCCCTCCAGGCGCTCCGACCGCGGAGCGAGACGTGACCTCCACCATGAGGCTGGTTGCCCGCGTTCGCAAGAGTGCTACCGGCCACGTCGCGCTGCGGCAATCCAGCCGCGCAGCGAGAGCTCGTCGCGCGGCAGCGCGTCCGGATACTCCGCGATCTGGTGGAAGCGGTCGACGACGAGCACGCGCTGCATGCCGGCGATGTGGCCGGCGTACAGGATCTCGTCCTCGTGGCCGGCGAGCGTGCGCGACAGGCCGCTGCGCAGATCCCACAGCCGCGCGGTGTGATCCACGGCGCCGGTGACGACGTGGTCGTCCTCGTCGAACACGACGCTGTTGATGAAGTCGGTGTGGCCGCGTAGCACCTGCGGACTGCCGCCGGAGGTCGGCCAGACGCGCACGGTCAGATCGGCGCCGACGGTCGCGACGCGGTCCGGGCCGCCGAACACGATCGCCGTCACCGTGCCGGCGTGCTCGCCGAGATCGCGCGCGCCGTGCGTCGCGACGTTCCACGATCGCACGCGCCACTGATCGCCGCCGCCGACGAGGATCGAGCCGTCCGGCGAGAACGCGAGCGCGCGGTAGACGTCCTCGCCTTGCTCGAACACGGTCGCGCGGCTGCCGCGATAGACGTAGAGCGTGCCGACGAGCGTCGCGACCGCGAGGTCGTTCGCCGAGCTGAACGCCATCGCGGTGGTCTCGACGGAGTGGCCGATCTGGTTCACCATGTCGTCCTCGAGATCGAACAGCACGAGCCGGCGATCCTCGAGCCCGATCGCGGCGAGCGTGCCGTTCGGGTTGAGCGCGATCTGTGCGGCGTCCAGCATGATCACGCGGCCGGTGCCGCGATCGAGATCGAAGAACGCGACCTGGTGGCGCTCGTCGAGCGTCAGCCAGCGGCGGCCGTTCGCCGAGCCCACGAGCACGCGGACCTCGGCGTCCGGGCCGACGACGTGCTCGTCGACGACGTGGTCGGAGCGTCCGATCCGCTGCAGCCGGAGCACGTCGTTCGCCGGCGGTACCGGCATGCCGGCGGGGTAGCGCGTGACGCGCACGATCCGCGATCGCCCGGTCGCGAGCTCGCGCACCTCGAGCGCGGGGCCGAGCCGGGTGAGCACGAGCTCGCGGCGATCCGCGGTCAGCATCGCGCGCGACGTCGTGGTGTGGCCATCGCCGTGATCGCGCGCGACCGGCTGGCGCCGCCAGATCCGGATCTGGCCGTTGCGATCGCCGGAGATGATCCGGCCATCCGGCGTCACCGCGAGCGCGTGGACCTGCGCCGCGTGACCGAGCAAGCGCTGGTTCCCCGCCGGCGTGCCGTCGCTGACGATCAGCGCGAAGTCGCTGGTCGCGACCTGCGACGGATCGATCGTCATGAACATGCCCTTGCGGCGGCCCTCGAGCGAGCGCGTCTGCGCGGCCGCGCCGGCGACCTCGCTGATCGAGACCGCGCTGCCGTCGGGCAGGATCGCGATCATCGTCACCGGTCCGTCGAGCTTGACGGTGCGCCGGGTCGCCAGCTCGCGCAGCTCGCCGTGGACACCGCCGAGCCAGGTGTGGCGGCCGTCGCTCGCGAACGCCATCGCCTGGGCGTCGTCCTGCAGCACCGTCGCCTGGCCGGTCGCGAGATCGTAGCGGTCGAGCCGCCCGGCCTGATCGCGGTCGTAGAGGTAGAGGCTCTTGCCGTCCGCGGCCCACTGCGCCTGGCCGTACTTGCCGATCTCGGTCGGTGCGCCGGTCGCGAGATCGACGAGCCACGTCCGCCGCATCTTGCCGATCAGCAGCACGCGCGTCCCGTCGGGCGACAGCCGCGCGAGCGCGACGTCGGCCTCGCTGCGCGAGCTCAGCTTGCGGACCTTGATCGGCTGCGCGGCGTCCGCCGGCCATCGCCACACGACGCCCTCGTCGTCGATCGCGAACAGCGCGTCACCGACGAACACGACGTCGAGCACGCCGACCGGGAACTGCCGCAGCTTGTCGGTCAGCGTCGCGAGATCCCAGATCCGCACGCCGCCGCCTTCCTCGACGGCCGCGAGCTGCTTGCCGTCGCGGTCGAGCGCGAAGTACCAGATCGGCTTGTCGCGGCCGAACGCGATGCTCGTGCCGCGCGACGCCGCGTCCGACGCGATCATCCGCGCGCCTCGCCACTCGGACGCGCCCGGGCTCAGCTGCTCGAGCAGCGCGAGCGACTGCGCGGGATCGGTGTCGAGCGCGGCGCGCGCGCGGGCGAGCGTACCTTCGTCGGCGCGCAGCCGTGCGACATGCGCCGCGATGTCCGCGCGATCGCGCTCCTTCACGATCTTGACGAGGCTCGCGATGCCGACGACCGCGAGCGTGAGGAACGCGACCGCGCCGACGGTGACCGCCGCGCGATAGCGGCGTACGAACCGGCGCACGAGCTCCCACCGCGTGTAGTGGTGCGTCGTGACGAGCTGGCCGGTCTGGAATCGCTTGAGCTCGGCCGCCATCTCGCCGGCGTTCGCGAACCGCTGCTCGGGGTCGCGCGCCATCGCCTTCTCGACGATCGCGACCAGATCCGTCGGTGCGTCGGGCTCGACCATCGCGAGCGCGCGCGGCGACGCGTCGAGCACCTTCTCGAGCAGCTCCTCGGTGGTGCGCCCGGTGTACGGCGGGACGCCGGCGAGCAGCTGGTAGAGCATCGCGCCGAGCGAGTACACGTCCGCGCGCGGATCGAGCGGCTTGCCGCGCGCCTGCTCGGGCGGCATGTACGCGGGCGTGCCGACGATCGAGCCCGCGACGGTGTCGCTCGACGATTTGCCGGCGCGACGGTACGGCCCGACCGAGATGTCATCGTGCTCGGCGGCGCCGAGATCCTTCGCGAGCCCCCAGTCGATGACGACGGTCTCGCCGAAGTCGCCGACCAGCACGTTGCTCGGCTTGAGGTCGCGATGGATCACGCGCTCGTTGTGCGCGTACGCGAGCGCGTCGACGACCGCGATCGCGTTCGGCAGCAGCGCGAGCCGCTCGCGCAGCGTCTTCGCGCCGGCGATCACCTTGTCGAACGGCTGGCCGCGGATCAGCTTCATCGCGTAGAACGGCTGCCCGGTCGGCCATCGCCCGGCCTCGTGGACGTGGACGATCCCCGGATGCTCGAGCCGCGCGGTGATCCGCGCCTCGCGCTCGAACCGACCGAGCGCGGTCTCGTCGTGGTGGATCACTTCCTTGATCGCGACCTTGCGACCGAGCCGGCGGTCGTGCGCCTCGAGGATCCGGCCCATACCGCCGCGCGCGAGCTCGCCGCGCACCGCGTAGTGCGCCGGATCGACGATCACGAGCTCGTCGTAGTCGGTGATCGTCGCGGGCGGCCGGATCCGCTCGGTGCGCGGCTGCAGGCTCGCCTCGGAGGCACCGAGCGTGCGATCGAGGGATGGATCGTCGGCGCCGAGCGTCTCGCCCGTCGCAAACCCCTGTTCCCCGTCGTCACGCACGCGGCAAGAGTAGCGCGGATCTGGCGACCGCGACGGCGCCAGGCCCGGGCGCTACCGGAACGCGAAGTCGCCAAGCCCGGACGCCACCGAAACGCGAAGCCGCCAAGCCCGGACTATCGCAAAGAGGCAAAGTCGCTAAGCGCGCCAAGGATCTTCTAAACCGTCGAGCGAGACATCGACGAGAACACCCACCTCGCCTTCGAGCGCCAGAGCAGCCCTCCTCGCGTGCTCGATGTGTCGATCGTCGCTGGCCGCGCTCATGTGGATCAAGGAAGGTCTGTGTTCTTGATCTGCGAGCGGCCGGGACGTTCGCGTTCGCGCGAGCGTGGGCTCGTGGGTTTGATGGATCTGGGCTGGCCCCGATTTCTTGGACATCCCCTAACGCGAAGGAGAATGTCCCCAATGGCCAAGACGAAATGGCAGACGCCTGAGTTCAAGGCGAATGCGGTCCGGGTTGCCCTAGAATCGGACAAGCCCATCACCGAGGTGGCACGCGACCTCGGGATCAACTACGGCACGCTCTACAACTGGATGTGGAAGGCTGGCGTCGTCGGTAACAGAGCCGACACCAAGAGCGGCGCATCGAGCTCAAGTGCGAGCTCGGCTTCGAAGTCGGACGCCGAGATTCGTAAGCTCAAGCGCCAGCTCGCGGAGCTCACGATGGAGCGTGACTTCCTAAAAAAATGGGTCGCCTTCTCGACGCAAAAGACGAGCAAGTGAAGTTTCACTGCATCGACGTCGAGAAGGCGAACTTCCCGGTCGCGTTCATGTGCCGGTGCCTGCGCGTATCGAGAAGCGGCTACTACGCTTGGCGTGAGCGCGAACCCTCCGAGCGAAGCAAGCGCGACGCCGAGCTGGTGCCGCTCATTCGTACTGAGTTCGGCCACTACAAGCGCGGCTGTGGGAGCCGCACTATCCTCGGCGCGCTGGTCCGCGCGAACCAGCGCGTGAGCAGAAAGCGGGTCATACGACTGATGGTGCAAGAAAACCTGCGCCCCCGCCTGAAGCGCGCGTTCCGCCACACGACGCAGTCCAAGCACACCAAGCCAATCGCGCCGAACGTCCTCGACCGCGCGTTCGACGCGGGCCAGCCGCACAGGGCCTGGGCGGGAGACATCACCGCCATCTACACCAAGAAGGGTTGGGCCTATGTCGCAGTGCTCATCGACATTGGCATACGTCGCGTTGTCGGCTGGAGCGTCGGTACCTCGATCAGCGCCGAGCTCGCCATGCGAGCGCTGACGATGGCGTTGCACGACCGTGAGCCGCCACCCGGTGTCATTCACCACTCCGACCGCGGCGTCCAGTACACGTCCAACGAGTACCAGGCGACGCTAGCCGAGCGTGGCTTCATCTGCAGCATGAGCCGCAAGGGCAACTGCTGGGATAACGCGGTCGTCGAGAGTTTCTTCAGCGCCATGAAGCGCGAGATGCCCAACGACGAGCTGTACTTCGATGCCGCGGAGCTCGAGTTCGATCTCTTCAGGTACATCGCTGCCCACTACAACACCCGGCGTCGTCACTCGGCGCTCGGCTACCTCACCCCAACCGAGTTCGAAATGCGGTCCGCCGCATGAGATTCTGTGTCCACGAAAACGGGTCCAGGCTAATCCTTTGCGGGCTTCGCGACTTTGCCTCTTTGCGATAGTCGGGGCTCAGCGGCTTTGCGTTCTGACGCTCGGATCGGAGATCCGCCGCGGTCGCTCGAGCCGCTTTCCGTTTCCGACCATCGAGAGCGGCTTGGCGTTTCTACTCAGCTCGCGCGCATGCCGGGGGCCTCGCGGCCCGTCGACGCGACGTACTCGTCGTACGAACCGCCGTAGACGCGCGGTCCCGCCGACGACAGCTCGAGCACGCGGTTCGCGAGCGCGCGCAGAAACTGGCGGTCGTGCGACACGAACACGAGCGTGCCCTCGTAGTCGGCGAGCGCCTTCACGAGCGCGCGCTTCGTCACGATGTCGAGGTGGTTCGTCGGCTCGTCGAGCACGAGCAGGTTCGGCGCGTCGTAGAGCAGCTTCGCGAGCGCGACGCGCGCCCGCTCGCCACCGGACAGCACGCGCACCGGCTTGAAGACGTCGTCATCGTGGAAGCCGAACGCGCCGGCGAGGCTGCGCAGCGTGCCCTGGTTCGCGAGCGGCGCGTGCTCCTGGAGCTCCTCGAGCACCGTCCGGTCGCCGGACAGATTGTCCATCACGTGCTGCGCGTAGTAGCCCATCGCGACCGACGCGCCGATCGTCGCGGTGCCGGCGTCGGGCTTCAGCGCGCCCGCGATCATCTTCAGCAGCGTCGACTTGCCGGCGCCGTTCTCGCCCATCACGGCCCAGCGCTCCTTGCGCCGCACCGTCAGCGTCAGGCCCTCGTGCACGACGCGCTCGCCGTACGCCTTGCGCAGCGCCTCGAGCCGGATCACGTCGTCGCCCGAGCGCGGCGGCGTCCGGAAGTCGAACGTCTTCTCGACGATCCGGCGCGGCTCGGCGATCTTCTCCACCTTCTCGAGCTTCTTGATCCGGCTCTGCACCTGCGCGGCCTTCGCGACGTGGGTCTTAAACCGCTCGATGAACCGGCTCTCCTTCGCGAGCCGTGCCTGCTGGCGCGCATACTCGGCCTCGCGGCGCTGCGCCTCGATCTCGCGCATCCGCTCGTAGAAGTCGTAGTTGCCGGTGTACGTGCGCAGATCGCCACCGTCGATCTCGACGATCTTCGTGACGATGCGGTTCATGATCTCGCGATCGTGGCAGGTCATCACGACCGTGCCCTCGTAGTCGCGCAGGAAGCCCTCGAGCCACAGGATCGACTCGAGGTCGAGATAGTTCGTCGGCTCGTCGAGCAGCAGCAGGTCGGGGCGCGCGAGCAGGATCTGGGCGAGCGCGACGCGCATCTTCCAGCCGCCGGACAGCGTGCCGACGTCGTTCGCCATCTGATCGGGGTGAAACCCGAGCCCGGCGAGGATCGCCTGCGCGCGCGCCTCGAGCTCGTAGCCGCCGAGGTCCTGGTAGCGCTCCTGGACCTCCGCGAACCGCGCGACGACATCGTCGAGGTCGTCGCCCGCTGCCTCGAGCCGCGCGGTCAGCGCGTGCAGCTCCTCGGCGAGCTCGGCGACCTCGCCGGCACCGGCGCACGTTTCGGCGAGGATCGAGCGGCCCTTGAGGTCGCCGACGTCCTGCCGGAAGTAGCCGAGCGTCAGCTTGCGCGGGCGCTCGATCGCGCCATCGTCGGGCTGGTCCTCGCCGACGATCAGCCGGAACACCGTGCTCTTGCCGGCGCCGTTCGGCCCGACGAGCCCGACCTTCTCGCCGCCGTTGATCTGGAACGATGCGTCGACGAACAGGATCTGCCCACCGTACTGCTTGCTGACCCCACTGAACGCGATCACGGGACGCGGCTTATAGCATCACTCGTCGAGCTTCGGAGGAGGCTTCTTCGCGCGGGCCTTGCGCGTCTCGGCAATCTTCTTGGCCGTCGCCTGCCGGGTCGCGCCAGTCTGCCGCTCGCCGGCGAGCTTGTGGAAGCTCGCGAGGCGCTCGGGGGGCACGTGGCCGCGTACGGCGCAGCCGGGCTCGTCGCGGTGCTGGCAGTCGCGGAACCGGCAGCCGGTCGCGAGCTCCAGGATGTCATCGAATGCGGCGTCGTCCTCGGCTTCGTCGACCCACTGCGCCAGCTCGCGCATGCCCGGCGTGTCGATCCACAGGCTGCCGTCCGGGCCGACGAACAGCTCGCGGCGCGTTGTCGTGTGGCGGCCACGCTCGTCGGCGCGGATGTCGCGCGTCTCCTGCGCCGTGCCGGCGAGCGCGTTCAGCAGCGTCGACTTGCCGACGCCCGAAGACCCGAGCAGCACCGCGGTGCGGCCGGGCCCGGCGAGTGCGCGCATCGCGTCGAGCCCGTCGCCGCGCACCGACGACACCGTCAGCACGCGCGGCCCGATCGCCGACGCCTGCGCGACGAGCGCGTCCGGATCCGCCGCGAGATCGATCTTCGAGATCACGATCACCGGCTCGATGCCGCCGTCGCGCAGCAGGCCGACGTAGCGGTCGAGCCGCGCCGGCGACAGATCAGTGTTCGCCGACGTCATCACGATCCCGACATCGACGTTCGCGGCGAGCGGCTGCGGCGCGGTCGCTTGCCCGGCGGCCTTGCGCACGAGGAACGTCCGCCGCGGCAGGATCGCGCGCACGACCGCGGCGCCCGCGCCGGCGACGGCATCGGCCCAGCGCTCGACGAGCACCCAGTCGCCGACCGTCGGCAGTGCGCGCTTGTCCTGTGCGGCGTGGAACAGCTTGCCGGGCAGCTCGACCCACGCGACGCCACCAGGACCGATCGCGTGATACGCGCCGCGATGCTCGGCCGCGATCCGGACCGGCTCGAGCGCGAGCGCGGGATCGACCGCGCGCCGCGCGACGTCCCAGCCCTCGTCCCAGCCGAGCGACATGGTCATGCGCTCACACGCTGAGCTCGTCGCCGAGCAGCTCGAGCGGGAACACCTGGCGGCCCTGCATGACGCTCTCGAGCAGCACGCCGAGCTCGGCCCCGCGCAGTGGCAGCTTGCGGATCTCGTCGAGCGTCAGGTACGCGGCCCCGAGCGACTCGTCATCCGCGTGCGTCTTCGGCGGCGTGTCGTCGAGGGGGAACCCGGTGAACAGCACGCGCACCCGGCTATCGCCATCCGCTCCGGGCGTGTGCTCGACGCGCAGGATCCCGTCGAGCTGCACCGGCACGCCGGTCTCCTCGAATACCTCGCGCACCGCAGCGTCGACGAGCGACTCGCCCGGCTCGACGCGCCCGCCCGGGATCGACCACGTCGAGCCGTACCGCTTCTCCTGCGTCAGCAAGAACCGATGCCCGCGCCTGACGACGACGAGCGCGAAGTACCACGTCGGCAGCGGCGCGCGACCCATGTCGCGAGTGGTACCACGATGCTACGGCCGCGCAGCGATGTCCGAGCCCGACGCCGAGCACAAGGCCCGCCTTCGTCTGGTCGCGGGGTTCTCGAAGAATGTCCCGCACAACCGCGCTCTCGGCATGAAGATCGTCGACATCGCGCCGGGCACGGCGGTGTTCGAGCTGCCGTACGACGCGAAGCTCGTCGGCAACCCGGATACCGGCGTGATCCACGGCGGCGCGATCACCGCGCTGCTCGACGGTGCGTCCGGCGCCGCGGTGTTCGCGACGCTGACCGAGTTCGTGCCGATCGCGACGCTCGATCTGCGGATCGACTACCTGCGCCCGGCCGAGGCCCAGCGCACCGTCGTCGCGCGCGCGACCTGCTACAAGCTCGCGAAGAACGTCGCGTTCACGCGCGCGGTCGCGTACCACGACGATCCGGACGATCCGATCGCGCACTCCGTCGGCACGTTCATGATCGCGACCCGCGGCGGACGGGAGTCGCCATGACCACGACGCTCGTCGACCGGCTCGCCGCTGCGCGCCGCGACCACGACTTCCAGCGGTTCATCGACGAGGTGCCGTACGCGCGCCTGCTGAACCTGACCGCCGCGATGGTCGGCGACGAGCTGATCACGACGATGCGCTACGGCGACCACCTGATCGGCAATCCGGCGCTGCCGGCACTGCATGGCGGCACGCTCGGCGCGCTGCTCGAGTCCGCCGCGATCTTCGAGCTGCTGTGGCGGTCCGAGACGATCGTGCTGCCGAAGACGATCACGCTCACCGTCGATTACCTGCGGTCGGGCGCTGCGGTCGACACGCACGCGCGCGGCATCGTCACGCGACAGGGCAGGCGGGTCACGAACGTGCGCATGGAGGCGTGGCAGGACGACCGCACGAGCCCGGTCGCGACGGCACACGCGATCTTTCTCGTCATGCGCGGCTGATCACCGCCACACGAGCTTGTCGGTCTCGGCGTCGAGCGCGGCGTTCGTCGCGCCGGCGAGCCAGGGCGCGAGCTGCGCGGGATCGTCGGGCACCGGGTCGCGGAACTCGTAGAGATACTTGTTCGCGACGAGCACGAGCACGTCTCGCGAGTGATCGCGCAGCACCGCCAGGTCGACCAGCCCGGGGAACCGGCGCACGGTCTGCTCGCCCGCGAGCGCGTCGACGACGGTCAAGCCACGCTCGTCGCGCAGCGCGACGATCCCGGTGAACGCGAGCGCGCCGTTGCGGAACTGGCCGCGTGCCGTGATGTTCTTGCGCGTCGCGGCGTCGACCAGCCACAGCGAGCCATCCTCGCAGCCGATGATCGCGCGGTCGCCGACGGACGTCGCGCTCGAGACCGGGCTGCCGAGCGATCCGAGGACGCGCGAGGTCACGCCATCCCACCACGCGATCGTCGAGCCGCGCGTGTACCAGAGCGCGCCGCTCTCGACGACGGCGAACATGTCCGGATCGGGGATCGACAGCACGCTGCGCGCGTGCGTCACCCGGTCCTCGCGTACGAGGCCGACGCCCGGCACCGCGAGCGCGAACCACCGGCCGATGCTCGCGAAGCGCGTTCGTGGCTGCGGCAGCTCGCGCACGACGCGGTCGACCAGATCGACACCGATCTCGTGGAGCTCGCGATCGCGTGCGTACAGCAGCACGCCGCGCTCCGGATCGATCACGGGATCCGGCTTGCCGGCGAGCCGCAGCATGCGCCCGGTCGCGACGTCGACGAGCCGGAGGAAGTTCGGACCGGACAGCACGAGCACGCGCTCGCGCAGGTTCGCGACGGCCATCGTCGCGGCCAGCTCGGGCTCGCGCGCGATCCGCTGCGATGCCTGCGTCCGGCGGTCGATCCGCGCGAGCTCGAACGTGTTCGACACGTAGATCTCGCGGCCATCCCATGCCTGGAACCGGGCGCGATCCGGCAACGCCACGGCGGGCGGCAGCGAGTCAGTGAGGTCCCACCACCGCACGAGGCCGTCGACCGAGCCAGCCGCGACGATCGTGGAATCCTCCGCCGCGCCGAGCACGCGCAGCCGGCCCTCGTCGAGCGTTCGCTCGTGCGTGCCGGCGACATCCACGATCGCGAGCTCGCCGGTCTGGAACAGAAACACCGCGCCCCACTTCGACTGCGCGCTCCACATCGCCGGGTACGGACGCGGTGGCGCGAGCGGTCGCGGCGTGTCGTACAGGCCGACCAGCTCGCCGGTCAGCTTTGCCACGATCACCGCGCCGTCATCGCGGTACTCGATCGCGGTGACCGGACCGATCGGCCAGCGATGGGTCTGCCGGCCATCGTCGAGCGAGTATTCGACGACGCCGTCGCGGAACGCCGCGGCCGCGAGCGGCTGCGTCGGCGAGAACCGGACGAAGAGCGGCGCGGTGTCGGCGGCGCCGAGCTCGACGGCGTGGTCACCCGACCGCGCGTGCAGGCGCGTGCCGTCGTGGAACACGACGCGATCGGCCTGGCCGCGCGCGAACGCCACGCCGCGCGCGAGCACGCGGACGTCGCCGGTCGTCCCGGTCTCGCGGAGCTCGTGCGATGCGCTGTCGAGGTACCGGATCCGATCGGGCGCGGCGAGCCAGCTGCTGTCGATCGTCGCGCTGCGATCGATCACCGCGTGTGCGTGCGACGCCCGGTCGTAGATCGCGAACCCGCCATCGGGCGCCGCGACCGCGAGCCGCTTGCCGCCTTCGATCCAGCCGAGCCAGTGGACGCCGGCGCCGAGCGTCGCGAGCTCCTCGCTCGTGCCGGTCGCGGTATCGGACAGCACGAGCTTGCCGCCGTCGTCGGCGCTCGCCAGCGTGCGGTGGTCCGGCGACAGCGCGAGCGCGGTCGTCAACCGGTCGTGGCGCGACGTGCCGTGCGGGATCCCGCTCGCGACGGCGACCGCGGCGATCGCGCGTGCGCGGGTCGCCGGCAAGGTCGGACTGCGCTGCCGCAGCATCGCGATCGCGTGCGCCGGATCGGTCCTCGCGAGCGTGCTCGCGCGATCGAGCAGCATCGTGTCGGCCTTGTCCGCGGCGAGCCGGCGCTCGGTCTCGGCGCGGTGGCGTGCTGCCTCGGCCTCGTCGCGCGCTGCGACGACGCGCACGATCGCGAGCGTGCCGCTGGCGAACGCGACCGCGAGCGCGAGCCCGACCGCGGCGACCGCGACGCGATGCCGGCGTACGAACCTGCGCAGGCGCTCGGCGGTGGTGTAGCGATGCGCCGCGACGAGCTGGCCGGCGAGGAACGCGCGCAGATCGGCGGCGAGCTCGCCGGCATCGCGGTAGCGCCGCGCGCGGTCGCTCGCCATCGCCTTCGTCACGATCGCGACGCGCTCCGGCGGCACCGCCGGATCGAACACGGTCGACGGCGCGAGGTCGTCGCCGAGCACCGCGCGCGCGATGCGCTCCTGCGCCGACATGCCCTCGAACGGCCCGCGGCCGGCGAGCACGTGGAACAGCGTCGCGCCCAGCGCGTAGACATCGGCGCGCGCGTCGAGCGGTTCGCCGCGCGCCTGCTCGGGCGGCATGTAGCCGACCGTGCCGTACAGGCCGCCGGCGCGCGTCAGTGGCGTGTCCCCGGACGCGCTCGTCCCGGTGCTGGCGGCGTCGGCGGGCTCGTCGAGCCGGCGCGCGAGCCCCCAGTCGATCAGCAGCGTCTCGCCGTACGCGCCGAGCAGGATGTTCCCCGGCTTGATGTCGCGGTGGATGATCTGGCGCGCGTGCGCGAACGCGGCAGCGTCGACGATCGCGAGCAGGTTCGGGACGAGCGCGAGGCGCGCGCGGACATCGGGCGTGCGCTCGAGGCGGGCCGACAGCGGCTCGCCGTCGATCCGGCGCATCACGTAGTACGGCCGGCCGTCCGGCGCGATGCCGGCCTCGTGGATCGGCACGATCGCCGGGTGCTCGAGCTGCGCGGTGATCTGGACCTCGCGCTCGAACCGCCGCAGATCGTCGGCATCGTCGGACAGCACCTGCTTGATCGCGACCGCACGACGGAGCGCGAGATCGGTCGCCGCGACGACGCGGCCCATGCCGCCCCGGCCGAGCTCGCCGGCAAGCTCGAAGCGTTCGTCGCTCGCGGCGCGCTCGAACGTCTCGAGGCTCGGGCGATCCGACGACCCGTCCGTCGAATCGCGCGCGGTGGTCGCGACGGTGGCGTCGCCGTCGTCGCGGTCGCGCGTCACCGCACGCCGTGACGCCGCAGCAAGCGATGCAGATACGCGCGGTTGACGCCGGCCTCGCGCGCCGCGGCCGCGACGTTGTCGTCGGTGCGCGCGAGCAGGGCCGTGATGTACTCGCGCTCGAAGCTGTCGATCGCCTGGCGGCGCGCGACCTCGTACGGCAGGCTCGCGTCGACCTTCGAGGCCGGGTGCGGCGTCGCGGGCGTGCCCGGCAGGCGGCGCTCGCCGAACACGACGCACTGCTCGAGGTGATTGCGCAGCTCGCGGACGTTGCCGGGCCACGGTGCGGACGCGAGCGCGGCGATGAAGTCCGGCTGGGTCAGGCTCTGGATCTGCTGCGCGCTGGCACCGATCCGGCGCAGCAGGTGCTCGACGAGCAGCGGAAAGTCGCCGCTCCGATCGCGCAGCGGCGGTAGCACGATCTTGACAACCGCGAGCCGGAAGTAGAGGTCGGCGCGGAATGTCGCCTTGTTGACCTCGGCGCGCAGATCGCGATTCGTCGCCGCGACGATGCGCAGATCGCACTTTATCGGCGTCCGGCCGCCGACGCGGCGGACCTCGCGCGACTCGAGCGCGCGCAGCAGCTTCGGCTGCAGATCCGGCGGCATCTCGCCGATCTCGTCGAGGAAGATCGTGCCGCCCGACGCCTGCTCGAACGCACCGATCCGGCGCTCGTTCGCCCCGGTGAACGCGCCGGCCTCGTGGCCGAACAGCTCGCTCTCGAGCAGGTTCGCCGGGATCGCGCTGCAATCGACGACCACGAACGGGCCGTGCGCGCGCGGGCTCGCATCGTGGATCGCCTCGGCGACGCCTTCCTTGCCGGTGCCGGTCTCGCCCTCGACCAGGACCGTCGCCTCGCTCGCGGCGACCTTCTCGAGCTGCGAGAACACCTCGCGCATGACATCGCTCGACCCGACGAGCGAGCCGAACTGCATGCGCTCGGAGTGCTCGAGCTCGGCGTGGCCAGCGTCGACGTCGATCTGGATCTGCGTGTGGCCGAGCGTCAGCACGGTGCCGCCCGGGATCACGCCGTCGGTGATGCCGATCTCGTCCGCGAGCGTGCCGTTGCGGCTGCCGAGATCGCGCACGCGGACGCGGTTGTTCGCGATCGTCAGCTCGCAGTGAAACCGCGACACCGTCGGATCCTCGAGCACGAGGTTGTTCGACGGATGCGAGCCGATCGCGCAGCGCTCGATCGGCTCGGTCCACGTCACGCCCGCCGACGGACCGGCCGTGACGGTGACGCGAAACCGCCGGATCGCGCGTCCTTTCGCCGACCCGCTCGGGCGGGTCAGCACCGGGCCACGCGAATCGGGAGGCTGCGTGCGATCTGCCATCTGGCGCTAACGGTACCAGCGCGCCGCGGACGCGTCACTTCGGCTTGTAGACGCCGAGCACGCCACCGCGCCGCGGCGGCCATGCCTGCCTGCTGCCGTACTTCATGTTGCCGTCGTTGTAGAACGCGTCGCCCGGACCCTTGACGGTGATGTCGCCGGCGCGCGGATCGTGCGTGCCCGGCGAGCCCGCCGCGACGACGACGATCGACCCGACCGGCGCCTCGTACGGATTCGAGATCGACAGCTTCTCGAGGCCGAACGCCGCCGGGTTCTGGTTCACGCGATCGGCGAACATGTGGGCCTCGCCCTGGTACGCCGAGAACCGTGGATCCGTGTAGATGTTGCGGATGTTGCCGTAGCCGCCGGCATTCGCGATGTGGTGCTTGACCGCGCGATAGCACTTGCCGTGCGGGCGCAGCCCGGCGACGTTGTCCGCGACCGACTCGAGCCGGCTCATCTGCTGCTGGCCCTTCGGCGACGTGTCGCTGTCCTCGTCGCGATCGGCCTCGGTGCGTCCACCGCCGCGCGGCTGCTCGCGCTCGCGCTGTGGCTCGCGACGCTCGTCGTCCTCGTCGCGCGGCTCGTCGCTCGTGCGCGGACGCGGCGGGCGCGTCGTCGAGTCCATCAGGTGCTGCTCGGTGATCTTGCCGACCTCGACGAGCCCGTCCGGGTTCTTCATGAACGTCCGCTGGAACCGCCGGATCGCCCGGATCGTGTTCGGTCCGCACTCGCGATCGATCTTGCCGGGATCGAAGCCGTGCGACGCGAGCGCCTGCTGCACCGCCTCGGTGTCGCGCAGCGCATTCGTGCCGCCGTCACCGACCGAGTGCCGGATCAGCCGCCCGGGCTGCACCTGCTCCTCGCGATCGCCTTCTCCCTGCGGCTGGTCGCGGTCCGCGGGCTCGCGCTGCGGCGACTCGCGATCGTCGTCGGTCTCGACCTCGAACTGCGTGCCGGCGCCGAACCGCGACGCGACGCGGCCCATCTCGCCCTGGGTGATCCTGCCGTCCTTGTTGACGTCCCACACGCGGTTCGCGCGGTACTCCTTCGAGCCGCGACGGAAGAACACCGTGCGATCACCTTGCTCGCCAACGTGGCCGGCACCGACGGCGGCGTAGACCGCCGCCTGCGACGTCAGCTTGCCCTTGAACGGCTTGAAGTAGCGCTCGACCCAGTCGAGCTGCTTGACCGCGCTCATCTTGCGCAGCGCGTGAACCGAGGTGCCGAGCGCGCGCGCAGTCTTCGCCATGAACTGGATCAGGCCGGTCGCGGTCGACTTCGGATTCTTCGCGCTCGCGCGCAGGCCGGACTCGGCCATCATCACGTTGATCAGCCACTCGACCTTCGTGCCGAGCCGCTCGGCGATCGTGTCGAGCTTGTCCATGAAGCCCGGCTCGTGATCGTCGATCCGCTCGAGCGCTTGCTGCGTGCGCTTGCCGTGCTTGTCGAGCCGTGCGGTCGGCTCGAAGTCGGTCTCGTGGTCATCGTCGCGTTCGCGTTCGCTCATGAGGCCTCACATGCCCGGCAGGTTGCCGAGCTCGGTCCATTCGAGTGTCGCCGCCCGCACCAAAGCTTCTTGCGTGATGTGCTCGATCCCTTCGCCCGCCGCCAGGTACGCCGCGCGCACGACCGCGTTCTTGATGTGACCACCGGTCAGCCGGAACTTGCGGCCGAGCGCGGCGAAGTCGACATCCGGCGCGAGCGGCGCGCTCTTGGGGATCATCGATCGCCACAGGATCGTGCGCTCGTGCTCGTCGGGCTCGGGGAACTCGACGCGGTAGCGCAGCCGGCGCAGGAACGCGGCATCGATCGCGGTCGCGGCGTTCGTCGTCAGGATCACGATGCCGTCGTGCGCCTCGAGCTTCTGGAGCAGGAAGTTGACCTCGAGGTTCGCGTAGCGATCGTTGCTGCTCTTGACCTCGGTGCGCTTCGCGAACAGCGAGTCGGCCTCGTCGAACAGGATCACCGCGCGACACCGGCTCGCTTCCTCGAACACGCGCGCGAGGTTCTTCTCGGTCTCGCCGATGTACTTCGAGACGACCTTCGACAGATCGACGCGGAACACCTCGAGCCCGAGCTCCTTGCCGATCAGCGTCGCCGCCATCGTCTTGCCGGTGCCGGGCGCGCCGGAGAACAGCGCGCTCACCGACCGGCCGTACGGCAGCTTGTCGGAGAACCCCCACCGCCCCATCACCTGATCGCGGAACCGCACGGCAGCGACGATCTCGAGGATGCGCGTCGCGACGTCGTCGCGCAGCACGAGGTCGTCCCAGGTCAGCGTCGTCGACACGAGCTCGGCGACGTCGCCGAGGCGGTGGCACAACCGGCTGCGCGCCGACACCAGGAGATCGTCGGCGGTGATCGGCCGGCGCTCGACCTCGCTGCGCGCGCGGGCAGACGCCGCGGCGAGCACGATGTCGCCCGGTGGTAGCGGGTAGCGCTCGCACACCTCCGACGGCGACACGCCGACGAGCGCACCGAGCGAGCTGCGCCAGATCCGCTGCTGCTCGAGCGCGGTCGGTGGCTGCACCGCGATCCGGCGCGGCCCGCGCAGCGTGCGAGCGAGCGCATCGGCCTCGCGCATCGTGACGATCGCGGCGCCCGCCTGGCATTGCGCCGAGACGAACCGGGTCACCGGCGCCGGCCACGAGCCGAACGAGTCGCGCGCGCGCAGCACGAGCGTCGCGTCGAGCAGCAGCGCCTCGCGGCGCACGCGCTCGAGCATCGCGATCGGCTGCTGCTCGGCGACCACGAGCTCCATGTCGACGACGAGCGCGCGTCTCGATAGCGACGTGATCGCCGCGATCGCGGTCGTCGTCTTGCCGACCTGCGCCGGGCCCTCGATCAGGATCGGGCCCGGGTTGCCGAGCAGCTGGCGGATCGTCTGCGCGGCGTTCGCATCGACGCTGGCCTCGGCGCCGGCGTGCAGCGACGCGAGCTCGCGCAGCGCGGGATCGAGCGACGGGTCGCCGCGCAGGAACGCGACGATCCGATCGTCGACGTGCACCGGACGCTGCAGCAGCGGCGTGCGCTCGATGCCGCCGAGCTCGACGAGGCCGAGCGCGCGCAGCGGCGCGTCGGGCGCGAACGCGGACAGCAACACCGACTCGTCCTCGGCCGCGAACGCGAGGATCTCGACGAGCTCCTGCACCGTCGGCGCGACGCCGTCGATCTTCGCGGCGAGCCGCTCGCCGAGCACGACATCGAGGCCCGAGATCGCGGCGAGCACGAGCACGTGCGTCGCGGGCAGATCGAGCCCGGCGTGCTGCTTGAGCGCGAGCAGCGGCAACAGCTCGGTCGTCGCGTCCTCGCGCGCGGCGATCTGCGCGTCGCGCTCGGTGATCATCGTGACCGGCACCGTCGCGCGGTCCTCGAGCGTCCACGCGGCGCGTTCGAGGTAGTCGAACAGGTGGCTGGCCGCGTCCGCGTACGGCGCCACCGATCCGGGATCCAACGACTGCAAACTACGCGGAATCATACAAGAGACCGCAGGCCACGTGCGGTCCTTCTGAATACGAGCCAGCGCGTCCGGAGATGCCCTCCAGATTGCCGAAACATCACGAGGCGTGGGGCGGAAGTTGCATCGTGATGACAGCGCCGCCTCCGACGCGGGGCGCCAGGCTGACCTCCCCGCCCATGGCAGCTGCAACCGAACGTGCCACACCAAGCCCGACCCCGACGCCGGCGCCGCGCACGTGGGACCGGAAGAACGGGTCGAACGCCCGCCGCGCCTCGTCACGCGTCAGGTCTCGGCCATTATCGGAGACCTCGACCACGATCATGTCGCGGCGCTCGCCGACGCTGACCGTGATGACGTTCGTCGTGACGGTGCTCTCGGGGTCGAACCCCGAGCTCGAGAACAGCAGCATCGCGAGCACCGCCTGGCCGATCCGCGACTCCTCGCCGAGCACGGGCCGCACCGGGTAGATCTGCCGGATCACGCGCGCGCATGGCTCGAGCGTGGGTGCCGCGAGCCGCAGCGACGATGCGACGACGGTCGCGAGATCGATCTCCTGCGTGCCGCTGCGCGTGACGAGCGTCTGCAGCGCGCGCACGTTGCTCGCGATCCGCTCCGCGCCCGTCGTGACGTCCTCGAGGCAGCGCAGCGCGGTCGCCTGCACCGGCTCGGGGAGGTTCGCGTGGAGCTGCTTGCGCAGCGAGCGCAGGTTCAGCAGCACGGACGTCAGCGGGTTGTTGATCTCGTGCGCGAACCCGGCCGCGAGCGCGCCGACGAGGCTGATCCGATCGGCCTCGAGCAGCGACAGCTGCGACGACTGCAGGCCGACGTCGCGCATCACGAGGATGTACATCGCCATGCCCTCGGCGCGGGCCGAGCCGATCGCGATCTCGATCGGGATCTGGCGTCCGTCCTTGTGCAGGCCGGTGAGCTCGAGCGCGGGTGGCACGGGGTGGCCATGGCGGAACCCGGTGATCAGGTTGCGCACGACCGGGCGCTGCTCCGGGATCACGGTATCGACCGGCCGGACGTTCGCGAGCTCCTCGAGCGTGTACCCGAGGATCGACGCGGACGGCTCGTTCGCGTACCAGCGCTCGAGCTCGTGACCCTCGCCGCGATCGACGACCACCAGCACCCCGACGTTGAGGTGTGCGAGCACCTCGAGCAATCCCGGCATCAGCACGCCGAGCTCGGCAGGCGTCCGCATCACTGCGCCTCCTTGACGAACGTCCCGCGCTCGCGATCCTTGACGACCCCGGGGAACCGCAGCACCTGGTTGTGCATCGCGACGTAGACGCCCGGCGGCACGAGCTGCACGGCGAGCAGCGCCTCGGTCAGGTTCTGCAGCGCGTCGGTCGATCGCAGCTCGTACGGCCGCATCGCGCCGGTGAACACGATCGGCGAGGCCGGCGTGCCGACGAGCTCGCAGATCCGCTCGCCCGAGACCGCGAGCCGATCGGTGCCGTGGACGACGACGACGCCCTCCATCGCCTCGGCCATGTGCGACGCGGTCTGCGCGATCAACGTGTGGTCCTCGGCGGTCATGTCGAGGCTGTCCTTGTTCATCAGCTGCATGCGGTGGACGTCGACGCCGCGTAGCTCGAGCGACGCGAGCATCACGTCGAGCACCGAGACATGATTCGCGAGCACGCCCGACAGCTCGTCGTACGTCTTCTCGATCGTTCCTCCGGTCGAGATCAGTGCGATGCGGCGCTGCTTCATGGGCTCTCTCACGTGACGAGCGGCAGCACGAAGTAGACGGCAACGCCGACGCTGGCTGCGGCGAGCAGCACCAATACCACGGTCATCGCGAGCTTGCCTCGGCGACGACGAGCAACTTCGGCGGCGGCGACCTGCGACGGGGGCACCGGGGTGGCCGCGATCAGCGGCTGCGACAGCCGCGCAGAAGCTGCGCGCGGGTCGGGCACCGGCCCGGCGCCGAGCAGCGTCATCGCGATCGCCGGCCTCGGTGGCTCGCTCGTCCGCGCCGGTCGGCTCGTCATCACGACGGTCGCGGGCTCGTCGACCTGCGTGCTGCGCTCGATCGAGATGCTCGGGTCGTCCTCGGACAGCTGCTCGGCGGCGGCGCGCAGCGACGGCTGGCGCGGCTTCGTCTGATCGAACGCCCACTCGATCCACTCGAACGTCTGCTTGTTGCTGACGACGAGCCCGAGCCGGTGCGTCACGGTCGTCATCGCCTGGCGCAGCGCCGTCGCGTGTTGCCAGCGCCGGTTCGGATCACGCGCGAGTGCGGTCAGCACGATCTCGTCGATCTCGCGCGGCACCTGCGGGTTCTTGCGCGATGGTGGATCGATCGGCATCGTCCGCACGCGCTGCAGCGTATCCATGTCGTCGATCGTCGAGAACAGCGGTCGGTTCGTGAGCAGCTCGTGCGCGATCACGCCGACCGCGAACAGATCGGCGCGCGCGTCGATCGAGCCCGCGAGGTACTCCGGCGCCATGTAGCCGAACTTGCCCTTGATCGTGCCGCTCATCGTCTGCATGCCGGCCGCGGACACCTTCGCGATCCCGAAATCGATCAGCTTCACGACGCCGCCCTCGGCGACGATGATGTTTGACGGCGACACGTCGCGATGGATGATGCGAAACGGCCGGCCGGCGTCGTCGCACAGGTTGTGCGCGTAATCGAGCGCGTCGCAGATCTGGTTGATGATGTTGAGCGCCACCGAGACCGGCATCGGCCCCGTCGTCACCGCGCAGTGCTTCAGGATCTCGCGCAGGTTGCGGCCGGTGATCAGCTCCATCGCGATGAAGTAGGTGTCGCCGACCTTTCCGAGGTCATAGGTCTGCGCGACGTTCGCGTGGCGGAGGTGACTCGCGAGGTGCGCCTCGCGGACGAATGCCTGCACCATGTCGTCGTTGTCGGCGACGTGCGCGAGCATCCGCTTGAGCGCGACCGTGCGACGGAACCCCTCGACGCCCGGCAGCTCGGCGCGATGGACCTGCGCCATGCCGCCGATACCGATCTGCTCGTACACCAGGTACGGCCCGAACTGCTCCGACGGCGAGCCGTCGCTCACGCCTCGGATGCTACTACGGACAGGCCGGGATCGCGCCGCCGTGCGAGACCGCGACGAGCGCGTCGAAGTTGTGCTGCATGCCGCCAACCACGTCGTCCGGCGTGCCACCGACAGCGTCGAGGTGCTCGACGAACCGCAGCTCGGTGATCGCCGGATCGTCGGTCGCGAGCACCTCGATCGTGCCCTCGGATGTCGTGATGAAGTCGCTGCCCTGGATCTTCTGGTGCTTGATCATCGCGAGCGCCGGCGCGTCGAGCGTGCCGTCGACGACCGCGCCGCGCCACTGATCGTCCCACTCGACGTTGACGATGTTGTCGACGAAGTAGTGGACGACGAAGCTGAGCTCGTACGCCGGATCGTTGTCAGGCGTGACGGTCTGCGAGGTCGTCGAGCAGGTCGCGATCATCACCGCCGGATCGTGGGCGACGCCGTAGACGACCGCCGGCGCGGCGAGCACGAAGCCGCGGCCGTAGACGCGGATCATGTCGCTGTCGGTCGTGCGCGCGTGCAGCATCTCGTCGCGGGTGTCGGCGAGGTCGAGCGTCTTCGCGTCGTCGTCGAACGGCTCGAGGCCCGCGGGAAACGGCGTCGAGATGTCGTCCTGGCAGCCGGCGAGCACGGCCACGACGACGAATGCGAGCGAGCGGCGAGCGATCACGTGCCCCGTGGCCGAAACCGCGCCCGCGCGGTCGGCGCGATCTTGCGATGGACGAGCACGAGCGTCGCGATCGGCAGCACGAGCGCGATCGCGATCGGCAGCAGCCCGGCGATCTGGGCCATGCCGTTCGCGTGCTTCAGCTCGTGAACCATCGGCCAGTCCATGACGACCGCGATCACGCTCGCGACCCCGGCATACAGCGTCGCGATCACGCGATGCAGCGAGGTCATGCGCACGAGCTCGTAGCCGGCCCACGCCTGCAACACGATCACGCCGACCTGCCACCACGGCGAGTGGTCGCCGTGCGCGGTCAGGATCGCGAGCACGTCGGTGACGCCACCCGGCAGATCGTGCCGGGCGAGCACCCCGCACAGCTGCGGGATCGCGAACGAGGCGCCGAGCACCGCGTGGCCGAGCAGCAGCCACCCGAGACCGGTCAGCCCGGCGTCCGGCGCGCGGCGGTGCAGCGCCGCCTGATCACCGGCGAGCAACTCGGCGAACTGACGATCGCCGAAGAACCGGCGGACGATCAGCGGCCACGCCATCAGCATCCAGCACACGCTCGTGATCAGGACGAGCCCGAACACGTTCGGCGTCTGCGTGATGAACGCGAGCAGCAGCGCACCACCGACGCAGAACGACGCGATCACACCGAAGTTCGCGTAGCGGTTCGCGAGCTCGACCGCGTGATCGACCGAGGTCTCGCGCAGCCCGCACACGCCGGCCTGGACGTGAATGCACGACCGCGCGACGAGCAGCGTCAGCCCCATCGCGACGAGGATCGTCCGGCCATCGCGCAGCACCTCGCGGCCCGCGGACTCGAACAGCAGCACGAGCATCATCGTGGTCGCGAGCACGCCGCACGCGCCGAGCACGGTCATCAGGATCGCCGCCGCCTCGAACCCCTTGTCCTCGGCGAGCGGCACGCCGCGCTCGAACCGGCGCAGCACGTCGGTGTGCAGCAGCACGCCGAGCACGCTCGGCCACAGCGCGAGCCCGGCCGCGATCGCGAGTGTCGGGGTCGTCGGCACGTGGAGCGCGAACCGCACGACGAGACAGAACACGACGGTGTGCGCGACCGCGACGTGGAGGTAGCGCCGGATCCCGCCGAGCGGGCTGCGCGGACGGCCGTCGAGCGTCGCGGGCGCGCCGTACAGCAGCTCGCTGCCCGCCATGCGATGGACGAGCGAGCGCGCGATCGAGATCCCGAGCAGCAGGAACAGCCACGCCGCGAGGCTGCGCGGCGTCCGGCCGGCGGCGTACAGCGATACGAACGTGACGAGCGCGCAGCCGGCGGGGAACACGCTGCCGGCGAGCTGCATCAGCAGGCCGAGGCTCGACACGCCGCGATCCGCGGGGAGCCCCGCGCTCGGCAACTCGACGACCTCAGGCCCTGGTTCGTTCTCGCGCATCGGTTCCCGTCGACGGCTACGTGCCTTGGATAACACGCTTTGCCGCGCGGCTTACGAGGAACTCGCGAGCGCGTGACGGCGCAGACGATCGGCGAGCAGCGGCAACCGGTCCTGGCCCCACGCTACGAGATCTCCACACCGGATCGACGGCACACCCCACAGCCCGATCACCGCGAGATCCGCGGCGTTCGCCTGCGCGGCCTTCGCACCATCGGGGGTATCGATCGCCGCGCGCGCCTCGTCCCAGGGCAGGCCGGCGCGCTCGACGACGTGACGCAGGTCGACGTACTCGGCGACGTCGCGCGCCTCGGCCCAGATCCCGCGCATCGCCGACTTCGCGAACGCGAGACCCGCGCCGCGCTGGTTCGCCCAGTGCGCGACCGCGAGGCAGTGATCGACGCCGGTGCCGAGCGGATCGCAGAGCTCGCCGAACGGGATGCCGAGCCGGTCGGCCTCGCGCTTGGCATCGCGCACGATGTACATGCGCTTGACGGGCGGCACCGGCAGGCCGCGCGCGACCATCGGCGCGACCGGCCGCAGCACGAGCGGGACGTGGTAGGGCGCGAGGATGTCCTCGATCTGCTCGAGCGCGAGGTACGAGTACGGCGAGCGAAACGAGAACCACAGCTCGCAGGTGAGGTCCTTGTCCGCGAGCTTGCGCGGGCCGCGCTCGGTCTCGGGGCGCGGCCGGACGACGCCGACGACCTCGGTCCCGAGATCGCGCGCGAGCTCGGCCTCGAGGTAGGGCAGGCGATCGATGCCCCAGTACCAGGTGTCCTTGTAGCGGATCATGCCGCCCTGGTAGTGGCCGGCCTTGCGCAGGTTCGCGTACGTCTCGTTGAGCTTCGGCGCGACCGAGCCGTGCGACTCGGTGCCCCACGCGATCAGCAGCGGGCCGAGCGCCTTGCGATCGTGCTTCCACATCGCGCCGCCGAGCTCGAGCACCGCGCGCAGCTGATCGGCGCCGGCGCGATCGCGGACGAGCGCGGTCGACACATCGCGCACCATGCCGGAATCGGCCTCCTTCTTTGCCGGAAACTCGAGATCCCAGTACTCCGCGAGCAGCTGGGCGTCGCGCACCGCGTGGGTCGCGCGCAGCGCCGGCGCCGGATCGACGTCGGACGCGGGCGGCGTCACGATGTGGACGTCGAGCTCGACGCGGTACGCCTTGACGAGTCGATCGACCGCCTGCGCGAGCAAGTAGCTCCACGGATCCGCGATCTCGACGTAGAGCTCGAGCTTGCGCGGGGCGCTCGTGATGGTTTCCCGCACGCGCGAGACCGCGCGCCGGGCGGCGTCTCCGGTCGGCCCGAGCCAGGCCGCGATGGCTTTGCCCTTGAGTCGCTTGGCGATGATCATGCCGGGGGTTATATACGCCGCTTCCCCGACGATGGACGAGTCCAGGCGGTCCAAGCTGCGTGACGCGATCGAGATCCTCGAGTCGCTCGGGACCGATCTCGAACAGCTCGCCGAGCTCGACGAGGCGCTGCGGATCCGGCTCGTCTCGGCGGCGGGGCAGCTCGCGCGTCCCGAGCGCTACCAGCGCAAGGCGCTCGCGAAGGCGCTCGCCCGCCAGCGCGTCCAGGCCCGGCGCGACGCCGACCGCGCCGTGCTCGATCAGACCGGGATCCGCGCGCTGCGTCGCGAGCCGGTGTTCCGCACGCCGCTGCCGCGCCCGACCGACATGGCGCTCGACGCGCCGATCCGCGACGACGACGGCGACGACGCGTGGGCCGAGGCCGAGGCGCGCCGCGACGACGAGTCCGCCGCACCGGACGCGAAGGCGCGCGTCCAGGACTCGCGGCTCTGCTACGTCTGCAAGACGCACTTCCACGAGCTCCACCACTTCTACGATCAGATGTGTCCGCCGTGCGCGGAGCTCAACTGGCAGAAGCGCGACGCGACCGCCGACCTGCGAGGCCGCGTCGCGCTCGTCACCGGGGCGCGCGTCAAGATCGGCTACCAGGCCGCGATCAAGCTGCTGCGCGCCGGCGCCGAGACGATCGTGCTGACGCGGTTCCCGCGCGACGCCGCCCGTCGCTACGCGCGCGAGCCCGACGCCGCCGACTGGACGCACCGCCTCCACATCTACGGCCTCGATCTCCGGCACACGCCGAGCGTCGAGCTGCTGTGCCGCCACCTGCTGCAGACGCTGCCGCGGCTCGACGCGGTGATCAACAACGCGTGCCAGACGGTGCGCCGGCCGTCGGGCTGGTACGACCACGTGCTGCACGGCGAGGGCGAGCCGGCGACGGCGCTCGAGCGTGCGTTCCTCGATCGCGATCGCTCGTTGCGCCACGAGCTCGCCGGTGCGGCGCACGAAACCGGCCTCGTGCGCGCCGCCGGCGCCGAGATCCAGGCCGCGGGACTGTGGCGGTCCGCCGTGCTCTCGCAGGTGCCGCTGCTCGCCGAGGATCTCGAGCGCGGCGAGCACCTGTATCCGCAGCACCGGCTCGATCAGGATCTGCAGCAGGTCGATCTGCGCGACACGAACAGCTGGCGGTTGACGCTCGCCGAGGTGCCGACCGCCGAGCTGCTCGAGGTCCACCTCGTCAACGCGGTCGCGCCGTTCGTGCTCAACGCGCGGCTGCGGCCGCTGCTCGCCGCGGTGCCGACGAACGATGCGCACGTCGTCAACGTGTCGGCGATGGAAGGCCAGTTCTACCGGCGGTGGAAGACCGACAAGCATCCGCACACGAACATGGCGAAGGCCGCGCTCAACATGATGACGCGGACGTCGGCGGCGGATTACGTGCGCGACGGCATCCACATGAACAGCGTCGATACCGGGTGGGTCACCGACGAGGATCCGCTGCATCACGCCGAGCGCAAGCAGCGCGTCCACGGCTTCCATCCGCCGCTCGACATCGTCGACGGTGCGGCGCGGATCGTCGATCCGGTGTTCGACGGCATCAATACCGGCAAGCACCTGTGGGGCCTGTTCCTCAAGGACTACAAGCCAGCGCCGTGGTGACCGGTTCGTAGATCGTTTTCGATCGAGCCGTTTTGGGCAGCCGTGATCGGCAGTTGCGGACTGCCACCAAAAATCTTGTTGCGGAGTCTCGCGCGATGAGTAGAGTGCTGCTCGTTCGCGAGTGGTTGTCTTCGACAATCTGAGCGAGCAAACGCTTTCTTCGCGCCCCACCGCAGAAGCCCTACACGCACCTGGAAGTCTCGGTTCGACTCCGAGCAAGGCCGCTCGTGGCCTTGTAGTCCAACGGTAGGACGCCCGATTTTCCATCGGATCAACCCACGGCTTCTGCACTCGGGCGCGAGATCTTTTCGCGCTCGTCGACGATCGCGCGGTCTCGTCGACTCGTAGCGCACCATTTTCTCCACTAGTGTTGGAGAGGGAGATCGGGAGTTCTGTGTCATGACGACTGCACGTTTGCCTCTTCCGGAGTCGCAGATGGGTCCGGCCGAGCGGTTGCTCGACGTGGTCCTCGGCGGTAGCGCTCACCTCTGGCACAACCGGCCTGGCGTCGAGGTCAACGGCCAGTGGAAGCCGGCGAAGACTGCCGGCAAGACTGCCGGCAAGGACGCCGGTGCCAAGGGCAAGCCGATCAAGCCGGGCCTGCACGTCACGGCGGCGGCGGCGCTCTACCAGCGACTGCTCGAGATCCACAAGCTCAACGCGGATCTGATGGCGCACCTCGCGAGCTACGCGCTCGTCGAGACCGACTGGCGAGACCTCAAGGTCGCGTGCGCGGCACTGATGCTCGTGCAGGCCCGCTCGGGTGCACCGGTCCACGACGACGACGGCACGGTCGCGTTCTACGACGACGACTACCGCCGGATCGGTGAGGCGATGGTGCTGTGGTACCAGCGCAAGTCGAACCGGATGCTGACGCCGAAGGCCGTGCTTCGCATCGCCGAGCTGCTCGAGACGCCGGAGATTGCCGCGCTCAACCGCGCTGCGGGTTTCGGTGATCCGGCCGCGAAGCGGGCGCCGCTCGGTCGCTGGCCGAAGGCCGCTGCGAAGTGGCTCGCGCTGCGCGAGACGAACCAGCCGATGCTGCAGGGTCTCGTCAAGGCGGGCTACAAGCAGACGATCAAGAACCTCGCGCGCAAGATCGGTTACAAGCCGGTCTCGCCCGCGTTCTTCTCGATCCTCGGCTGGAAGCAGTCGCAGGCGGACGACGGCCGTCGCGAGATCGGCCTCGACAACCTCGAGCTCGTGAAGAGCGAGCGGTTCGACGGCCTGTCGGAGGCGGAGATCTGCGAGACGATCGTCGCGCAGAAGCTTCGCTACAAGGACGCGGTCGGTCGACTGCCGTCGGACATCGGCCTGACGCCGGCGATCATGGTGGCGCTGCTGCCGTCGCTGTCGGACCGTGACCTGCGGCAGCTGACGCCGACGCTCGAGGAGCTCGGCCTGCTCTCGGTGCCCGAGATCCGGGCACGCTGGGAGAAGGCGATCACCACGGCGACGGACCAGCGCGCGCTCAACATCGCGAAGAACGTCCGCGACAAGTCGATCAAGGACAAGCTCGAGGAGGCAGCGGACCACGCCGTCAAGCAGGCCGTCGAGGCAGCCGCCTCGGAGGTCGACGTGCGGGTCATGTTCCTCGTCGACAAGTCGGGATCGATGCAGGGTGCGATCGAGTCGTCGAAGGACGCGCTCGGCAAGATCCTGGCGGGCTTCCCGCTCGAGAAGCTGCACGTCGCGGCGTTCGACACGATGGGCATGGTCTTGAAGCCGAAGGCGGCGTCGCGCCTCGCGGTCCAGCACATGCTGGCGCCGCTCAAGGCCGACGGCGGAACGATCCATGGCGCGGCGGTGCAGGCGCTGTACCGCGACGGCATGCGCGTTCCACAGACCAGCAAGCTGATCGTGATCGTCGTCGGTGACGAGGCGGGCGAGTCGGGTGCGCAGCTCGCGCAGACGTTCCGCACGCTCGGCTACCGCGTCGATGCGATCGCGCTGCTGCTCGCGTCGAATTCGCGTGGCTCGACGGTGCGGGACTGCGCGCGCGAGCTCGCGGTCCCGTACAGCGAGATCGCGACGGCGCAGTTCGAGGACCCGTATCACGTGCCCCGCGTGCTGCGCGCGCTGCTCGAGGCTCCGGTCTCGGCGGCGGCGGCACCCACGCCGGGTCTCGTCGAGAAGGTCATGAGCACGAAGCTGCTCGAGCTGCCTGCGTAGGATGCACCCATGGACTTTCGATCGTTCCTGTCGCCCGTCGATCCGATCGTGCTGCCGTACTTCGGCGGCACGCGGGTCGAGGCGGCGGATCGACGGTGGAAGGTCGTCGGTGATCTCGAGCCAGGCTGGTGGAAGTTCCAGATCGACGGCCGGCGCGCGACTGCGATCGAGCGCGCGTCGCCGACCGATCTGAGCAAGCTGCCGGCGGTTCGGGGCCATTGGGTGCAGGGCTGGGTCGTGGCGAGTGGCCGCGAGCTCGGCCAGATCGCGCTGCCACCCGAGGACGAGCCGGCGCCGCTCGCCCGGGTGACAGCGCGACGTTGGTTTTCAGGAGATCTGCTCTTTGAAGCGATGGAGTTCGAGGACGACGCCGAGCTCGAGGCGCGGCGCGCGCTCGAGGACAGGCGACCGCTGCGCGACGTCAAGGGCGTCGTGCCGTCGCTGCGTGCGGCGTTCGGGTACGCGCTCGGCCTCGCGGCCGCGGCGGACCTGAAGATCCACGTCACGATCCGCGAGCTGACGCCGATCGTCGTCGAGATCGCCGATGGCGGCATCGACGTCGTGCGCGTGCTGTTCGACGATCTCGTCGAGCAGCGCCGGCTGCACGAGCAGCTGGTGCGCGAGCGATTGCGCCAGCTCGCGCTCGAGCAGACCGCGAAGGGCGCGCGCGTCGTGGCGCGGGCACGCGATGCACGCGAGCGCTGCGACGAGGTGCTCGCGGATGCCGGCGCGCGGATGGTGGCGTTTCGCCGGATCGCGAACGGCGCGCAGCTCGAGGTGACGTACACGGTCGAGGGCGCGCGGATCATCTCGCTCGTCGACGCCGCGACGCTGAACGTGATCGACCCCGGCTGCTGCCTCGGCCATGCCGGCGAGTACCGCGTGCTGACGCTCGACGCGATGCCGTCGGTCGTGCGCGAGGCGATCGAGACCGGGCGGCTCAACATCGGACGGTTCTACTGATCATGCGGGAGGTCTGTTTCTTGATCGGACGCGGCGATGCGATCCTCCATGCCGACGCGTCGTCGAGCCCGGCGGCGCTGCCGGACTCGCGCGCGCGGTGGGAGGCGATCTGGCGCCACCGCGACGAGCTCGACGCGATCGTGCACAGCCACCCGGTCGGGCCGGCCGTGTTCTCCGACGAGGATCTGTCGACGATGGCCGCGATCGACAGCGCGCTCGGCCGGCCCGTGCGTTACTGCGTCGTCGCGCCGCGCGTGACGATCACCCGCGTCGGCGACGGCGCGATCGAGACGATGAACCCCGAGCCGTGGTGGTCTGCACTGCTGCGGCTCGCCTCGGGCATGACAGGGAAGAAGCAGGAGACACCATGACGATCTTGAACATCACCTACCAGGGCCAGTCGGCCGACTACGACCTCGACATCGACTTCGCGGCGAGCGACGCGGACATCCAGCGGATCGCCGTCGAGGTCGTGCGCTCGGGCGGCGTGCGTGGCCTCCACATCCCGGGACTGGCGGCGAACGCGTTCCAGGCGTACGTCGTCGATCGGCTGCGCGCGCCCGATGGCGAGCAGCGGATCTACCTGCGTCCGAAGGTCCCGTTCGGCGCGGAGTAAATCCTGTGAGCAAGCTCGTCATCTGCGGCGTCGGGGCGCTTGGTTCGACCACCGTGCAGCTGTGCCGGAACCTACCGGCGGAGCTCCGGCTGGTCGACTTCGACCGGGTCGAGTCCAAGAACCTGGCGGCGCAGTGGTTCGTCAAGCAGTCGCTCGGCAAGCACAAGGCCGAGGCGATCCGGCTCCAGCTCGCGAACTTCTACGGTGCGAAGTCCGAGGCGATGACCGTGCGGCTCGCGGCAAACAACGCCGCGCAGCTGCTGGCCAATTGCGACCTCGCGGTCGACTGCTTCGACAACGCGGACAGCCGGCTCGTGCTGTCGGACGCCGCGCGGTCCGCGAAGCTGCCGCTCGTTCACGGCGCGCTGTCCGGGGACGGCACGTTTGGCCTCGTCCGCTGGGACGAGCGGTTCGTGCCGGATCGAGAAGATGCGCCGGGACAGGCGACTTGCGAGGGCGGCGAGCATCTACCGCTCATCGGCCTCGCGGCCGCGACCCTCGCGCGAGCCATCCAGGACTTCTTGAAGAACGGCAGCCGGCATGACTATCTGGTGTCGATGTCGGGCGTTGTACGCACGACCTGAGATCGATCACGACGCTGACACGTTTCCGCGACGTGCAATCGGGCTTGCCACGGATCCAGGTCTGCTACCATGGGGCCTGCGTGCGGGCCCTGTTCGTGTGTCTGGTCGTCCTCGCTTCGGGATCCGCCTGCTCGAAGTTGCTCGGGATTTCGGACCCGACCCCCGCGACGCCCGACGACGGAGCTCGTCCGGACGGTGTAATGCCTGACGCGATGATCGACAGCTCGATCGACGCGCCACCTCCGTGCGCCGCCGCGAACACGTTCGGTGCGGAAGTGGCGATCGATGTGGGCGGCGTGGGCACAGGCTTCGCGTACGCGTTCCTCGACGCCGGCACCTCGCTCGACGTCGCGGTCGCGATCGGCACGCAGGTCGTGATCCTGCACGGCGACAACGCGGGCGGCTTCGGCAACCCGACGATCGTCGACACGCCGGCGATCGGCGTCGCGACCGGCGACTTCAACGACGACGGTCCGACGGATCTGCTGCTGTGGAGCGATAACGCGGTCGTCGTGCGGATCCAGGATCCCGCGAATCGCGGGACGTTCCTCGCGCCGGTCGCGTTCCCGGGCTCGTTCGCGAACGTCAAGAACGTCCTCGTCGAGAACTTCGACGGCAACTTCCGGCCCGACGCGATCGTGCAGGACGACAACGGCCGCCGTGTGTTCACGTCGAACTTCAACGGCTCGTTCTCGACGTCGACGGTCAACATCGGCGCGGCCGGCGACGATCTGCTGTTCACCGCGCAGGTCGATGGCCAGGCGCGGTTCGACGTCGTGCTCGTCGATCAGGCGGGCAACGTCAAGCTGTCGCTCGGCAGCTCGGGCGTGACGCTGTCGCAGCCGGTGACGATCGCGACCGGCGCGGTCGGCCACGGCGTCGGCGTCGGGATCTTCACCGACGGCGACAACCTGAAGGACCTGATGATCACGACCGCCGCGGGCGGCAAGCTGTTCAAGCAGAACACGAACGGCACGTTCACCGAGCAGCCCGGTGTCATCCCCGGCATCGTCGGGCCGTCGATGTCCGTCGTCGATATCAACAGCGATCTGACCGATGATATCGTCGTGCAAGGGTCGATCGTGATGCAGTGTCCGCCTACGTCAGGCGTGTTCACGCAGGTCGAATCCATCAACGCAACGGCACCCGTGTTGTTCGAAGACTTCGGCACCGACTTCCGGCCGGATCTGATCAGGCTCGAAGGCACCAACTTGATCGTGAGGAACCAGTGAAGGGGCTCGCGAACGTTGGCGACGTTCTCGCCGGCAAGTACCGCGTCGACCGCATCCTCGGCATCGGCGGCATGGGCATGGTCGTGTCCGCGACGCACCTCGAGCTCGACCAGCAGGTCGCGATCAAGTTCATGCTGCCGGCGGCGCTCGAGTCCCCCGAGGCGACGTCGCGGTTCATGCGCGAGGCGCGCGCAGCCGGCCGGCTGACGAGCGAGCACGTGTGCCGCGTCAGCGACGTCGGCAAGTTCGACTCGGGCGTGCCGTACATCGTGATGGAGTACCTCGAGGGCTACGACCTCGGGACGCTGCTCAAGCGCAAGGGACCGCTGCCGGTCTGCGACGCCGTCGACTACATCCTGCAGGCCGCCGAGGGCATGGCCGAGGCGCACGGTCACGGCATCGTCCATCGCGATCTCAAGCCGGACAACCTGTTCCTCGCGAATCGCTCCGACGGCAGCCAGGTGATCAAGGTGCTCGACTTCGGGATCTCGAAGGCGTCGGTCACCGGGATCGCGACGAAGACCGGCGACATCATGGGCTCGCCGGCGTACATGGCGCCGGAGCAGATGCAGTCGACGAAGGACGTCGACGCGCGCGCGGACGTGTGGTCGCTCGGCGTGATCCTCTACCAGCTGATCAGCGGCCGCATGCCGTTCATCGCCGACACGCTGCCGGCGCTGTGCCTCGCCGTCATCAACGACGCGCCGCCGTCGCTGTCGTCGATCCGCAAGGATCTACCCGACGGGCTCGCGCAGGTCGTGATGAAGTGCCTCGCGAAGAAGAAGGGCGAGCGCTACGACAGCGTGCTCGCGCTCGCGCAGGGGCTCGCGCCGTTCGGCTCGCCGGCCTCGGTCGGCGCGGTGACGCGGATCCGCAGCATGCTGCAGCGCAAGCGCCCGCCGACGCCGCCGCCCCTGATGATGCTGCCGTCGGAGTTCTCCGACGTCGCGCCGACGCTCGTCGGTGACGAGGACAGCATGCAGGTGCCGAAGTCGACGCCGCTGCCCGCCGCGATGATCAAGGCGACGGAGACCACGCTCGGCTCGAGCTCGGGCGAGTCGCTGACCGCGATGCCGACGCAGCGGCTCAACCGCGGCGTCGTCGGTGCACTCGCAGGCGCGATCGCGCTCGTCGGTCTCATCATCATCATGGTGCTGATCAAGCGCAGCGGCGATCCCGAGTCGACCGCCGCCGCGCAGCCGAGCAAGGATTCTGGGTCGACGACGAAGGTCGACGAGCCGCCGGCACCTCCACAGCCGAATGCCGGCAGCGCCGAGCCGCAGCTGATCCGCGACGAGCTGCCGCCGGCGATCCTCGATACCGGTGCCGGCTCCGCCGCGACCGCGCCCGCCGTCGAGACCCACGACAAATCGACCGCGGGCTCGAGTCGCCATCGCAAGGATCGCGACGCGAAGGACAAGTCCAAGGACAAGGACGGCGACCGCAAGGCGAAGCCCGGCGACGGCAGCGGCGCCGGCAGCGCGACCGCCACCACGCCGCCGACGAACGGCAGCGGCGATGGCGCCGGCTCCAGCACGCCGCCCCCACCGCCCGACGACGACGACAAGTGGAACCACATGCACCACGACGGCATCAAGAAGCTGCTCGAGGACGTCAAGAAGTGATGCGCGGACTCGTGCTCGCCCTGGCCACGTCGCTCGCGACGATGTCGATCGCCCATGCGGACACGCGCGCCGAGGCGGTCGCGCTGTTCGATCAGGGCCAGAAAGAGATGAAGGCCGGCAACTACGAGAAGGCGTGCAAGAGCTTCGAGACGAGCATGTCGCTCGTGCCCGACACCGGCACGAAGGGCAGCCTCGCGCGGTGCTACGAGAAGCTCGGCAAGCTCGCCACGTCGTGGCTACTGTGGCGCGAGCTCGCCGATACCGCGCCGTCGCCGGATCTCCGCAAGGACGCCGCCGACAAGGCCGCGAAGCTCGATCCGCGCGTACCGAAGTACGTCGTCAAGGTCGCGAGCGTCGTGCCGGGGATGCAGGTCACGATCAACGGCAAGCAGGTCGATCCCGCGGTCGACGTGCCGGTGCCGATCGATCCCGGACCGGTCGTCGCGATCGCGACCGCGCCGGGCCACGACGACTGGAAGTCGGAGACGAACGCGGCCGAGGGCGGCACGCTCGTGATCGAGGTCCCGGTGCTCGTCGCGAAGAAGGTCGACGCGCCGCCGCCGGTCGACGATCGCGCGAAGCGACGCCGGACGCGGCACCTGATCGGCGGCATCGTCGGCGGCGTCGGTGTCGGCGCGGTCGCGGGCGGCGTCGTGTTCGGCCTGTCCGCGCGCGGCAAGTACGCCGATGCGAAGGACACGTGCGGTGGCTCGATCGACGCGTGTATCCCGGGGCAGCTCGATGCCGCGCAGGCGCAGGTCGACGACGCTCGCAAGGCAGCGAACCTGTCCTCGATCCTGTTCGCCGTCGGCGGCGCCGCGGTGATCGGTGGCGCGGTGATCTGGTTCACCGCGCCGAGCGCGGAGAAGCCCACGGTCGCGTTGACGCCGACGGTGTCCGCGGGCTCGGCCGGGTTCGTGCTCAGCGGTCGCTTCTAGTAGCGGTCCTTGACGACGATCCGCACGGTGTTCATCAGCAGGCCGAACCGCAGCGGCTTGTTGAGACAGATCAGCTGCTCGTCGCTCGCACGGAGAAACGGATCGAGCCGCTCGGCGGATCCGATCGCGATCAGTGCCAGGTCCGGCTTGTAGAACCGCAGCCGGCGGTAGCTGTCCATCGCGTCGTCGAGATCGTCGACATCCATGATCGCGAGATCGAGCGAGCCGTGCGTGACGTCGTCGAGCCACGCCGACGGCGTGTCGTGCATGACGAGCTCGAGCGGCTCCTCGTCGCGTAGCTCCGCCCAGTTGCGGACCTCCTGCCCGTAGATCTCGCGCAAGAACGGCTGCGCCTCGAGCAGCACGACGCGGATCGCGAGCTCGGCGCCGACGAACACGACCGTGCTCGAGTCGAGGATGTCGAACAGCCACGCGCGCGCCTCGGGCGTCATGTCGACGAACGCGAGCCCCGACGCCGGACCGCCGGGCGCGCTCGCCGGCAGCGACCACTGGACCTCCGCGATCAGCTGCACGGGCTCGAGCAGGCCGAGGAACGAGACGTTCAGCACGAAGCGCTGACCGACCTCCATGCTGGTCTCGATCCGCAGCCCGCCCTCGGAGAGATCGCTCAGGTACGCCGCACGGAAGCCTTGCACGTCCTCGAACTCGACCTTGAGCACGAGCTGCTGGCGGCTGTGACGCCGCGGGCGCGGCTGAGGCATCAGGCTGGGTTCGTTCAAGACGGCTCCTCCTCGCGACGGAGTTGCCGGCTGCGCGCGAGGACGCGATCGACGAGCTCGCCGGCAGAGCCCAGGTACGACTGCGGTTCGAACACGCTCTCGATCGTCTCGGGATCGAGGACGAGATTGAGCTCGTGGCTCGCGAGCGCGCACTGCCGCACGGGCACGTTGCGATCGAGCGCGTCCTGCGACAGCCGGTGGATCATCGAGAACGCCTTCGCCTTGCCGACGCGCTGACCGAGCAGGAACGTCAACGCCTCGGTGCATGCGAGATCCGCGAGCTCGGCGGCGGTGCGCTCCATGTCGTCGCGGCGGACCTCGATCGAATCGAGCACGACCGAAGTCAGGTGCAGTGCGGTCAGCGTGCAGTGGCTGACGGTCGTCACCGCGGGCCACTCGAGGCGCGTCGCGCGGTAGTCGCGCTCGTGCTCGACGATCATGCACTCGAGCCCGAGCGTGACCTGCGCGCGCGCGAGCCGGGCGAGCACGACGACCTGCTCGGCATTCTCCGGGTTGCGCTTGTGCGGCATCGTGCTGCTGCCGAGCCTGCCGGCCTCCCAGCGCTCCTCGAGCTCGCGAAACTCCGGCCGGCACAGCGTGCGGATCTCGTCGGCGATCCGCGCGAGGCTCGCGCACACCGACGCGAGCGCGAACACGAGCTCGGCGACGCGATCGCGGATCACGTGCCAGCCGCAATCCGGCACCTCGAGCCCGAGCTTGCGCGCGAAGCGCTCGAGCAGCGCGATGCCTTCGCCCTTGAACGCGGCCATCGTGCCGACGCCGCCCGCGAGCTGCGCGACGAGCACGCGCGGCCGGAGCTCGCGCAGCCGCACGAGCTGACGCGACAGCTCGTCGATCCAGCCCGCGACCTTGAGGCCGAACGTCGTCGGCAGGGCGGGCTGCGCGTGCGTGCGGCCGACCATCAGCTGCTCGCGATGCGCGATCGCGATCGGCTCGAGCTTGCCGATGATCGCGAGCAGATCGCGCTCGACGAGATCGAGCACGTCGCGCATCTCGAGCGACTGGCCGGTGTCCTGGATGTCCTGCGTCGTGGCGCCGTGATGGACGAACTGCGCCGAGTAGCTGCCGGCGAGCCGCTGGAGCTCGCGCAGCAGCGGCACGAGCGAGTGGCCGGTCTTCGCGATGCCGGCGCTGATCGCGTGCGCGTCGAGGTAATCGATGCGTGCCGCGCGCGCGATCCGGTGCGCCGCCTCGAACGGGATCATGTTCATCTCGGCCTGTGCCATCGCGAGCGCGACCTCGATGTCGAGCCAGCGCTGCATCCGGCACACGTCGCAGAAGATGCGGCGGCTCTCGGGAGTCGAGTAGCCACCGCGATGGAACGCGGAGTCGACCACGTGACTGCGCTCGTGATCGCAGGCGCGCGGTTCGTGATCGTGAGTGAGTTCCATCACCGGGCGGTGTCCCCGTCGCTCGTCCCTTGTCTTCCAATTACTCCTTCGCAGATCGATTCGAAACCTTTCGCTGCCTGGGGGTTTTCCTCTCGATCTCGACGACCGTGTGCACACGAATGTCCGCAACGACGAAACGCGCGTGCTCGTGCACGCGTTTGTTATGGTGACCGCGCATGAGGATCCTGATCTCGGGGGCGGGCGCCGTCGGCGCCTATGCAGGTGCGTTCTGGGCGCGCGCGGGACTCGACGTCACGCTGTGCGATCCGTGGCCCGCGCACGTCGACGCGATCCAGCGCGACGGAGTCCGGATCACGGGCTCGCAAGGCGACGATCGCGTTCGCGTCACCGCGCTTCACGTCGGCGAGCTGCAGGCGGTGTTCGATCCATTCGACGTCGTCGTGCTCGCACCGAAGACGTACGACACCGAGTGGATGGCACGGCTCGTCGCGCCGCACCTCGCCGCCGACGGCTACGTGATCTGCGCGCAGAACGGGCTGCCGGATCAGCGCGCGGCCTCGGTGCTCGGTGCGCGCCGCGTGCTCGGCTGCGTGATCGCGGGCATGGAGACCGCGGTGTGGGAGCCCGGGACGGTGATCCGCGGCGGCGCGATCGGCCGCGATGCCGGGACGATCGTGTTCAAGCTCGGCGAGCTCGACGGCAGCGGCGAGCGCGCGCGGCAAGCCGCGACGCTGTTCGATCACATCGATGCCGCGACGACGACGAGCGATCTCGCCGCCGAGCGGTGGTCCAAGCTCGTGCAGAACGCGATGAGCCACCCGCTGCCGGCGCTGACCGGCCTCGGCGACCGCGAGCTCGCCGACGATCCGCGCGCGCGCGCGATCCGCCAGCAACTCGCGACCGAAGGCGCACGCGTCGGGCTCGCGCAGCGGCTCGCGCTCGGCAAGATCGCCGGGGTCGCCGGCGAGGTCTGGGCGCACCCGGAGCACGCCGGCAACGCGGACGCGATCGCCACGCGGTTGCGCCAGGCGAAGGCGACCGACTGGAAGACGTCTATGCAGCAGGACATCGTCAAAGGCCGGCGCACGGAGATCGAAGATCTCAACGGCACGATCGTGCGGCGCGGACGCGAGCTCGGCATCGCGACCCCGATGAACGACGCGATCGCGCGCGCGGTCCGCGACGTCGAGGCGAAGCGCGCCCCGGTCGGCGCCGACCACCTACGCATCGCATAGGAGCTGACGCCATGACGTTCGTCATCGCAGGGCATCGCGTCCGGACCGCCGCCGAGCTGGCGCTCCAGCGCGTCGCGGTCTCGGGCAACCAGGTCGGGTATCGCCAGAAGGTCAACGGCGTGTGGCGCGCGTACAGCTGGCGAGAGCTCGGCGAGCTCGCGCGCGAGATCGCGGCGGGCCTGATCGCGAGCGGCGTCTCGCTCGGCGACCGCGTCGCGTTGATGGGGCACGCGTCGTTCGAGATGGTCGCGGCCGACGTCGGCATCCAGCTCGCCGGCGCGATCACGGTGCCGCTCTACGCGTCGCACACGAAGGAGACGTGCGCGCACATCTTCCGGCACGCCGAGCCGCGCGTCGCGATCGTCGAGGAGGTCAAGCTGCTGCGGCGCCTGCTGTCCGACGAGGTGCAGCCCGCGATGACGAGCGTGACGCGCGTGATATGTCTCAAGGATCGCCGCGCGACCGAGCGCGAGGACGCGGTCCAGCCGCTCTCGGCGCTCGTCACCGAGGGGCGCGTGCAGCTCGGCCGGCGGCGCGGCTGCGTCGAGGACCGCGCGAACCAGCTGCGGCCCGACGACGCGTTCCGGATCTCGTACACGTCCGGCACGACCGGGATGTCGAAGGGCGTCGTCCAGACGCACGCGAACATCCTCGCGCAGTGCCGCGCGATGGCGCACGCGGTGCCGCTCGGCGCGCACGACGAGCACGTGATGTTCGCGCCGACCGCGCGCACGCTCGGCATGGTGCTCGAATGGCTCGGCATCGCGGTCGGCTATCGCACCGCGTTCGCGAGCGGCGGCGAGTCACCGGCGGCGCTGCTGCCGGAATTCGCCGAGATCCAGCCGACGTTCGTCGGCGCCGGCACGCCGTTCTACCAGGGCGTCTATCAGATCTTCGCGCAGGCCGCCGAGGAGGCGGGTCCCGACGAGGCCGCGCGGTTTCGCGACGCCCTCGTCGTCGCTCGCGAGCTCGCGCGCGATCGACTCGAGGGCCGGCCGATCTCGCCGAACCTCGCGCGCGCGTTCCAGCGCGTCCACGCCGCGACGCTCGGCCGCGTGGCCGCGGCGCTCGGCGGCCGGCTGCGCAACGGCGTCTCGGGCGGCATCCCGTTGCCCGCGGATCTCGCCGCGTTCTTCGAGGCGACCGGCTGCACGATCTTCGAGGGCTACGGGATGACCGAGGCGACCGGCTTCACGCACGTCAACCGGCCCGGACGGCTGCGCTTCGGCACGGCGGGCCACGTGCTGCCGGACACCGAGGCGAAGCTCGAGCCCGATGGCGAGCTGCTGATGCGCGGCCCGACGATCA
This sequence comes from Kofleriaceae bacterium, assembly GCA_035715365.1. Lineage (GTDB taxonomy): Bacteria > Myxococcota_A > Polyangia > Haliangiales > Haliangiaceae > JABFXX01. The sequence goes on from DASTLB010000023.1 coordinate 101,571, forward strand.
TGAAGGAGTACTACCGCAACCCAGACGCGACCGAGCAGGCGATCGGCGCGGACGGCTGGTATCGCACCGGCGATCTGTGCGAGGTCGACAGCGATGGCTACCTGAAGTTCATCGATCGGCGCTCGAACCTCGTCGTGCTCGGCGACGGGATCGCGATCCCGCCGCAATCGATCGAGGCGCCGCTGCGCCTGCAGCCCGCGATGAAGGAGGTCGTCGTCGTCGGCGAGGGCAGGCCGCACGCGGTCGCGCTCGTCACGCTGCGCGATGACTACCTGCGCCAGTGGGCCGCGAAGCACAACGTGACCGGCTGGCAGACCTACGCCGAGCTCGTCGCGCGGCCCGAGGTGCGCGCGCTCGTCCAGGCGATGTTCGATCAGGTCAACCTGACCGTGCCGGAGCGCCACCGCGTCAAGGCGTTCGCGATCCTGCCGCGCGACTTCTCGGCCGAGGCCGGCGAGATGACGCAGACCTTGAAGCCGAAGCGCGACGGCATCGCGAACATCCACGCGCGCCTGATCGACGAGCTCTACGCCGAGCCCCGGCCGATCCCGATCCCCGCGCCGCCTCGCATCGAGACGCGCCTCCAGGAGAAAGCATGACGATCGATGAAGCCAAGCTTGGCTCGCTCAAGGCCGCGCGCGCGAAGGACTGGGACAACGTCGCGAAGCTGATGCCGGAGCTGACGTCGGACGCGATCTTCGGCGTCACCGCGAGCGCCGCCGAGGCGCTGCTCGACGCGGTCCACGCCGCGCCCGGGAAGCGGCTGCTCGACGTCGCGATGGGCCCGGGGCTCGTCGTGCCCGCGATCCAGCGCCGCGGCGTCGAGCTCGTCGGCCTCGACTTCGCGCCGACGATGGTCGAGGAGGCGCGCCGGCGGTTCCCCGAGCTGAAGGTCGTGCTCGGCGACGCCGAGAACCTCGACTTCCCCGACGCGACGTTCGACGCGGTGATCTGCAACTTCGGGATCAACGGCTTCCCGCAGCCCGAGCGCGCGCTCGCCGAGGCGCTGCGCGTGGTGCGGCCCGGCGGTCACCACGCGTTCACGACGTGGTGCGAGCACGAGGGCAACGATCTGTTCGAGCTCGCCCGCGACGCGATCCGCCGCCACATCGAGCTGCCGCCCGACGGCGGCCAGAAGCGCGCGTGGCGGCCCGACGAGGCCGGCGAGCTGCTGCGGCAGGCCGGCTTCGTCGACGTGCGCGCCGAGGTGATCCGGCTCGCGGCGCGGCCACGGACGTCGCGCGAGGTCCTCGATCTCGTCTACACGACCGGTCGCCTGCTGCGCGTCGTCAGCGCGCAGGATGCGCCGACGCGCCAGCGGATCGAGGCCGAGATCGTCGAGCAGACGCGGCGCTACGATCGCGGCCATGGCATCGAGCTCGCGATGCCGACGGTGCTCGCGCGCGGGACGAAGCGGTGAGCGCGCGCCACGAGCTGCTGCGCGTCGCGTACCCGGATCGCCAGGGCCACGCGCTCGATCACGTGCGCGCGCTGACCGCACGATCGATCGCGATCGAGACCCGGCGCACGGTGCAGCTCGGCGAGCGGCTCGCGGTCGCGCTCGTGCTGCCCGGATGCTTCGAGTCGCCGCCGCTCGTCGGCACCGTCGCGAGCACGGATCCGGTCGAGCTCGAGCTCGACGACCGCGGCCGGCGCGAGCTCGCGCGGATCGACGACCTCGTCGGTGCGCACGAGCGGTGGTGGGCGCGCCCGGGCTACGCGCGGCTCGCCGCGCTGCCGCGCCTGCGGCTCGCGAGCCTGCCGACGCCGCTGCACCGCGCCGAGCGCGTCGGGGTCGGCGAGCTGTGGCTCAAGCGCGATGACCTCACCGGCTTCGGCTTCGGTGGCAACAAGATCCGCAAGCTCGAGCTGATCGCGGCCGATGCGCTGCGCTTCGGCGCCGATACGATCGTGACCGGCGCCGGCGTGCAGTCGAACTGGGTCCGCGCCGCGATGGCGGTCGCCGCGCACGTCGGGTTGCAGGGGATCGCGGTGTTTCACGGGCAGTCACCGGGCGAGCGCCGCGGCAACTTCTTGCTCGACGAGCTCGTCGGTGCCGAGCTGTGCGTCACCGGCAACCCGGATCGCGCGGCGCTCGACGCCGCGATCGCAGCCCGCGCCGAGCGTGCGCGCGACGCCGGCCGCATGCCGTACGTGATCGGTCGCGGCGGCGCGACCCCGCTCGGCGTGGCGAGCTACGTGCTCGCGATGCTCGAGCTCGCGGTCCAGGCCGACGCGCTCGGCGCGGCGTTCGACGAGGTCGTGCTCGCGACCGGCTCGTGCGGCACGCAGGCCGGGCTCGTGCTCGGTGCGAAGTGGCTCGGCCTCGACCTGCGCGTCCGCGGCATCACGGTCAGCCGCGGTGCCGACGAGTGTCGCGCGCGGATCGGCAAGCTCGCCCGCGACGCCGCCGCGCTGCTCGGCCTCGAGCTCGCGATCACCGACGACGACATCGTCGTCGACGACCGCTACATCGGTGAGGGCTACGGCATCCCGACGCCGGCGGGGGCGGCCGCGATCCGCCGCATGGCACGGACCGAGGGCGCGTTCCTCGATCCGGTCTACACCGGCAAGGCGTTTGCCGGCCTGCTCGATGGGATCGAGCGCGGCACGATCGCGCGCACCGCGCGGCTCTGCTTCCTGCACAGCGGCGGGTCGCCCGCGCTATTCGCCTGAGAACGCGAGTACGATGCGCGAGGGGGCATCCATGACAACGGAACCGGCGATCGCGCTGCCACCGGACTGGCGGACGCGCCTGCAAGCGTGGGCGTCGCAGGACGCGGAGCTGATCGAGGCTGCGACGTGGTTCGACGGCGCGGTCTTGCTCGAGCTCGGCGAGTCCGTGGCCTGGCTCAAGATCTACGCCGGCCGCGTGATCGACGTTCGCGATTCAGCTGCCGTGTTCGGCTACACGTTCGCGCTGCGCGGCCCGGCGGCGGTGTGGCAGGTGCTGCTCGTGGATCCTCACGCGTCGGTGCACCAGCTCGTGCTCCTCGGCAAGCTGCGGGTCGACGGCAACCAGCTCGAGTTCTCGCGACTATCGAAGCTCGTCGCGGTGCTCGTGCGCGGGCTGCGCGCGGTGAGGGCGTCATGACCGACACGTCGACCGACACCATGCAAGCAGGATACGTCGACGTCGACGGCTGCCGGACCGCGTTCGACGTGATCGGTGGCGGCGACCGCGGCACGATCGTGTGTCTGCACAGCGCCGGCGCGAGCAGCCTCGACTGGACGGTGTTCGCCGAGCACGCCGCGCGCGCGGGCTATCGCGTGATCGCGCCGGATCTGCCCGGCCACGGCAAGTCGCTCCTGCGTGACTGGCGCGCACTCGAGACGACGCAGGAGCTCGCGCGCTGGACGCTCGCGTTCACGACCGCGCTCGGCATCGAGCGTCCGGTGCTCGCGGGTTGCTCGCTCGGCGGTGCGATCGTGCTCGAGCTCGCGGTCGCCGAGCCGGCGCGCTGGCGTGCGATCGTCTGCACGTCGTCGGTCGCGCGCCACGGCATGTTTCCGCGCGCGTTCCTCGACCGCGGTCGCGAGGATGCCGGACTGCCCGGCTTCGGAGACTTCACGTACGAGCGCACGCTCGCGCTATGTGGCCGCGAGACGCCCGCCGAGCGTTGCGCGGAGCTCGCGTGGCTACGCAGGCGCGCCGATCCGAAGGTCGCGATGGCAGACCTTCGCGCGTTCAACGCTCTCGACGTCGCGGCTTCGCTCGGCCAGATCACCGCACCGACGCTGCTCGTCCGCGGCGCCGACGACCCGATCCCGGCGCCCGCGTTCGAAGCGACCGCGCGCGCGATTCCGGCCGCCGAGCTCGTGACGATCGCCGGTGCCGGCCACTATCCGATGGCCGAGACGCCGCGATTTGCCGAGCTCGTCATCGAGTTTCTGGCGCGGCGGACGTGACCGCGTACAGCGCTTCGATCCGTGGCGCGTAGCGATCGCCGAGCTTCGCGCGGTCGCGCCGCGTCTTGCTCCCGGAGACGCGCGCGTACGCATCGTCCGGAAACGGGCTGGCGAACAGCGCGCAGCGCGCGATCCGCTCGATCGGTTCGAGCCGCGCGTTGACCGCGTCGAGCTCGGCCTGGACGCGCGCGTAGACGTCTGCGTGGCGTGCGGGATCGAGGAAGCCGTCGCCATGGTCTCCGGCGTGCTCCGGGTCGCGCAAGACGATCAGCGCGCCGAGGTCGGGCCGGCGATCGCCAACGAGCACGATCTGGTGCACCCACGGCAACACCTCGAGCAGCCCCTCGATCCACACCGGGTTGATGTTCGCGCCCGATTGCGTGTTGAACAGATCGCGCGTGCGCGCGAGGAACACGAGCGTCCCGTCGGGATCGAGCCGGCCGCGATCGCCGGTCTTGTAGAAGCCGTCGGCCGTGAACGCCTCGGGCGGTCGAGGCACGGCCTGGAGGTATCCGATCATGCCGCGCTCGGTCTTGACCTGGATCTCCTGGTCGTCCGAGATCCGGACGACCACGTCGGGCAGCACGCGCATGCGGTCGTTACCGCGCGAGGTCATCGCGATCGAGCCGGTCTCGCTCGCCGCGTAGATCTCGCCGACGTCGAGGCCTTCATCGGCGAGCTCGCGCCGTAGCTCGGCCGTGCTCGGACCGCCGCCGAACCGGACCGTGTGACACCCCGGCCCGAACAGGCGTGCACCGGCGGGCTCGCCGGCGGCTCGTTGCTGCTGGCGTAGCGAGTTGACCACGCGCGGATGGCAATACACGTACGTCGGATCGAGGCGACGGACGTCGTCGAGCAGCACCTCGGCCTCGAGCCGTGTCGGGATCAGATGGGCGGCGCCGAGGAACAGCGCGAGCGCGAGGTTCGCCTGGCCGATCCCGTGGTTGAGCCCTGACGCCATGAGCACGCGCTGCGCGGGCTCGTCGTCGGCTTGGCGTCCCATCGCCATGAACGTCGCGAGGCTCGTCACCGACGTGTGCGGCCGGATCACGAGCTTCGGCTCGCTGGTGCTGCCCGACGTCGACAGGTAGATGTACGGATCCGACCACGTGTGCGTCGCGGCCTCGGAGCGCACGAGCGCGAGTGCGTCCTCGAACCCACGGTCACCACGGGTCGGCAACGCGCGCGCACCCGGATGTGGCTCGTCGAGAAAACACATCGGCTCGATGCCCGCGGCCGCGAGCGACGCTACGTGCTCGCGCGAGCTGAAGACCCCACGCGCAGCAACGCGCGCGATCGCCTTGTGGACCATCGCGGTCGAGAACACGGGCGGGATCGGTACGGCGATCAAGCCGCACGCCGCGGTCGCGAGCAGAAAGTAGAGCAGGTCGAGCTGGTCCTCGAGATGGAGCACCACGCGGTCGCCGACCTCGTACCCGGCCGCGCGCAACGCTTCGCAGGTCGCCGCGATCCGAGGTAGCGCCTCGCGGTACGTCGTGCGCTGCTCGCCGGTCCCGACGAGCTGGTGCACGAAGATGCGATCGGGCGCGCGCGTGCACGCGTCGACGAGCAGCTGGTCGAGCGTCTGCTTCAGCATGCAGCGGGCTCCTTGCGCGCGTAGCGGACACGGCTGACGCGCAGCTCGCGATGCGGCGCCTCGACGAGCTCGGGTGCGTCCGCGAGCCGATCGAAGAACGTCCGCATCGCCGGCGCGACGCTATCGATGACCTCGTCGGAGTAGCGTCCGACGGCGAGCGCGAGCCGGAACGCGTGGCAGCGCTGCGCGGCGTACTTGCTGACCATCGTCCGGATCCCGGTGAGCAGGTAGAGATGCGACTCGAGCGCACGCCATCGCGCGCCACCGCCGGCGACGATCGCGTCGTCGAGCACGACGTATGCCGCGTGACCCGCGGTCGGCTCGAGCACGCGCACCCCACTCGCGGCGAGCGCATTCGTCATCCGTGCGACCTGCCGCACTCGCTCGGTGATGATCGCGGGCTCGTGCAGCACGCGCTCGATCCCGCGCGCGAGCTCGCGGCGCAACGCGAGCGGTTCCAGCAGTGTGCCGTGCCAGCGCCCGATGCCGTACGCGTTCTTCGCGAGCGTGTCATCGCTGCACGCGAGCAGCCCGGCATGGGGAACGAGCAGCTCCTTCGCGGCGCTGATCGTCAGGATGTCCGGGATCGCGGCATACATGCGCGCCGCCTCGACGAGCGGCAGCCCGAGGAGGTGGCAATTCGTGAGCAGCCGGGTCGCGTCGAGCAGCAGCAGCACGCCGTGCGCGCGACAGCGGTCGCGAATGCCTTCGAGATTCGCGAGTCGCAGCGGACGACCACCGAGCCCGTTCGTCGCTGCTTCGACACACACCATCCAGACGTCACCACGCGCGAGCCGCTCGTCGAGCCACGCGAGATCGAGATCCGAGCTGATCACGTCACGCGTGGGCGCGACCTCGTACGTCGCACCGATCTCGGTGAGCGCGTGATCGAGCGTCATGAACAGCGGATGGCCGACGACGACGCCGCCGCGCCGGCCGAGTGCCTGGATCGCGGCGACCTCGGCGCTGCGCCCCTTGATCATCGCGAAGCAGCGTCGCCCGTAGAGCTGCTCGGCGAGCTCCTCGACCGGTGGCTCGCGATCGAGCGTGTCTGAAAACTGCGTGTCGGGCAGCGCCGGTACGAGCACCCGTGGCGGCACATCCGTGAACAGGTCGACGCGCAGGTCGGCGCCGTCGAGGTTGAGCACGTTGAAGCCTGCGTGCTCGATGGCACGCTCGCGACGCGCGGACTCGTCGAGCATCTCGTCACGTTAGGCGCCGGGCATCGACGACGTCAATGCGTTGACACGGCTGCGCTGCGCCGCCTACCGTGGTCACATGTCGGACGGGGGCGAGTTCGATGCGACGGCGTTCAAGGCGTTCCGCCGTCGCGAGTGGGACGATGTCGCGACCGCGCTCCCCTCGCTGAGCGAGACGACGATCTTCGCGATCACCGCCGGCGGCGCCGAGGCCCTGCTCGATGCCGTCGCGACCAGGCCGGGCATGCGACTGCTCGATGTTGCCTGCGGCCCGGGGTTATGGACGCAGGCCGCGCTGCGCCGTCAGCTCTCGGTCGTCGGGCTCGATCTCGCGCCGGCGATGATCGAGGAAGCGAGCCGCGCCAACCCCGGGACGGAGTTTCGTGTCGGCGACGCCGAGAATCTCGAGTTTCCCGACGAGACCTTCGACGCGGTGACCTGCAACTTCGGTGTCCAGATGCTCGGTGATCCCGAGCGCGGGATGCGGGAGGCCCGGCGTGTGCTGCGTGTGGGCGGCCGGTACGCGTTCACCGGGTGGTGCTCGATGCAGCGCTCGGACTTCTTCCGGATCGTGCGCGAGACGATCGCGCGCCACGGCGATCCGTCGATCAAGCTGCCTGCCGGGCCACGCGATTTCGCGTACGGCACCGTCGAGGAGTGCGAGCGAGGCCTGCGCGAGAGCGGCTTCGTCGACGTCGCAGCCCGGGAGCTCGCGCTCGAGGCCGAGCTCGACGAGCCCGAGCAGGTGCTCGACATCCTGTCCACCGTCGGCAAATCCAGGGCTCTGATCCGCCTGCAGCCGCCCGCCCGTCGAGACCGGATCGAGGCCGAAATCATCGACGCGGTCCGGGGCTTCGGTCGCGATGGTCGGTACCGCCTCGCGATGCCGACGGTGCTCGCACATGGCACGCGTGGCGTCTGAATCGCGTTGACCGCTCACCATTTGGCGACGGTATAATTCTGTCGAGCATGGGAGGGATCCGCGCCATTCGCTGTTCGATCCTTCGCGGCGGCAGCAGCAAGGGCGTGTTCGTCGAACGCGCACAGTTGCCGCCACCTGGACCGGCGAGAGACCGCACCGTGCTCGCGCTGTTCGGCAGCCCCGACCGCCGTCAGATCGACGGGCTCGGCGGCGCCGACAAGTTGACGAGCAAGGTCGCCGTCGTCGGGCCACCGACGCGCGCTGATTGCGACATGGACTACGAGTTCGGTCAGGTCGGCACGAGCGATCCGCGGATCGACTGGACGAGCAACTGCGGCAACATCTCCGCGGGTGCGGCGCTGTATGCCGTACACGCCGGCTACGTGCCCGCGCTCGACGGTCGTGCCGAGGTCAAGATCCACCAGGTCAACACCGGCCGGCGGCTGCTCGCGCACGTGCCGACCTCCGACGGTCATCCCGCGATCGAGGGCGACTTCTCGATCGGTGGTGTGCCGGGCACCGGGCCGCGCATCGACCTCGATTTCGGCGACTTCACGGCATCCGCGCTCGGTCGCGGCGTGTTCCCGACCGGCCGCCCGCTCGATCGGCTCGACATTCCTGGGTGGGGGCCGCTCGAGGTCTCGATCATCGATTTCGCGAACCTCTGCGTGTTTGTCCGGACCGCGGACGTCAAGCTCGATCCGGCCACGCCGCTCGACATGCTGCAGGCGAACCCCGAGGTCGTCGCCCTGCTCGAGGCGATCCGGGCCGCGACCGCGGTGCTCGTCGGCATCGCGACGCCGGAGCGCGCCGCCGACGAGATGAAGGTCCGGGTCAACCCGCTGCTGTTTCTCGTCGATCGACCGACCGCGTACCGTAGCTACAACGGCACGCCGATCGAGGCAGCGCAGATGGATCTGCACGCGCGCAGCTTCGCGCGCGGCGCATTTTCGAAGGCGTATCCGGGCACCGGCGCGGCGGGGACGGGCATCGCGTGCGCGCTGTCGGGGACCATCGCCGAGCAATTCGTACGGGGTGGGGCGACGGGGCAACCGCGCGTCATCGCGATCGGGCATCCCGGTGGCATCCTGGAAGTGGACGTGTGCGCGAAGACGCCGCGCGCGCTGCTCGGGCGAACCGCTCGCGTCCTGATGGATGGAACCGCGTACGTGCACCACGAGGACATGTCATGAAGAACCACAGCCTCGGAAGTTGGATCGCTCGCCGCGCAGTGCTCACCGGGCATCGCACGGCGATCATCTATGGCGACCAGCGCTGGACGTACGGCGAGCTCCACGACCGGATGCTGCGACTTGCGCGCGCGCTCCAGGACCTCGGCATCCGGCAAGGCGACCGCGTTGCATTCCTCGGTCCCAATCATCCGGGCCACCTCGAATGCCTGTTCGCGTGCGGGCTGCTCGGCGCGATCGCAGTTCCACTCCACTTCCGGTTCAACGCGAGCGAGCTCACGCACGCGATCAACGAGGCTCGCTGCGAGGCGCTGATCTTCGCGCCCGAATCCGAAGCGGTCGTGGAGTCCATCCGCAATCACCTCTGCGCGCGTCGCTACATCGCGACCGCGAACGCGCCGAGCTTTGCGCTCGACTACGAGGAGCTGCTCGAGTCGGCATCGACCGAGCCACTCGATCGCGAGGTCACCCCGGACGACGTCGCGTTGATCAACTTCACCTCGGGCACCACGGGGACGAACAAGGGCGTCGTGCTGACGCACGGCAACCTGATCTACAACGTGTTCAACTTCCTCTCGTGCTCGGACTACCTGTCCGACGACGTCATGCTGACGGCAGCGCCGCTGTATCGCATGGGCGGCCTCGGCACGCTGTTGCCGGTGTTCTTCAAGGGCGGGACGGCACTGATCATCAAGGACTTCGATCCGGACGACGCGCTCGCGCAGATCGAACGGCACCGCGTCACGGTGCTGTTCAACGGACCGAAGCAGTTCGCGCAGATCGCGGCATCCCCGAAGTTCGCGAGCTCGGATCTCTCGAGCCTGCGCTTCTGCATGTGCGGCGGCGATGTCGTGCCGCAGCGCCTGATCGAGGCGTACCTGAAGCGCAACGTCACGTTCCAGCAGGGCTACGGGCTCACCGAGACCTCGCCGCTCGTGCTGTTGCTCGACAAGGACGATTCGTTGACGCGGCTCGGCTCGGCCGGTCGCCCGCCGCTGTTCACGGAGACGCGCGTCGTGCGGGAAGACTTCACCGACGTCGAGCCGGGCGAGATCGGAGAGCTGGTCGTGCGCGGTCCGAACGTGATGACCGGCTACTGGGAACATCCCGAGTGGACCGAGGCGGCGTTCGAAGGTGAGTGGCTGCGCACCGGCGATGCGGCGAAGCTCGACGATGACGGCTTCGTCTACATCGTCGACCGGATCAAGGACGCGATGTGGCTGCACGGTCACCGCGTGTTCCCGGCCGAGATCGAGGTCGTGCTCGGGGAACATCCATCGGTTCTCGATTGTGCGGTCGTCTCGGAGGTCGACGCGGCCGTGGCGTTCGTCGTGCCCCGGCCTGGCGTCGAGGTGAAGCCCGACGAGCTCGTGTTCTTCTGCTGGCAACGCGTGCCGTCGCACATGGCGCCGAAGCAAGTGCGGTTCGTCAGTGACCTGCCGCGGAACGTCAACGGCAAGCTGATGCGTCGCAAGCTGCGCGAGCTGCTCGCCCAGGGCGTGCCTCAGGCGGTGCCGCAAGCGCGCTCTGGCACGGTGACGCGCTCGACACCGGCGACGATTCCGCCGTCGGTGCCGCCGCTGCAACGCACGGTTGCTGCGCCTGCGTCGGCGCCCCGAGCGACCGCGAGCGAACCGAGCGCGCCGCTCAACCCGTCCGCGGTACGCGCGAACGGACGCTGAGACCCTCGTCGAGATGCTCGTGCTCGCGGCCGGTCGCGACGGCCGGTGCGGGCACCTCGGAGTCGCGCGGTTGTCGTTTGACGAGCGTGCGGCGGTCGAACCGCCCGGAGTCGCGCTGCGCACGCTCGGACGGAAGGAGCCCTGCCGCGACGAGCACCGTCTGAGGAACTCCCTCGAGGAACTGCAGGCCGAGCCGGCCGTCGCGCGTGTACCGGATCTCGAACGTCAGCTTTGGCGTCTCGGGGACCGCGACGAACAGCAGCGAACCGCCACCCGGCGGTAGTGCCTGCTCGCACTCGATGCTCGCACCGCCGCGCGATACATCGCGGATCCGCACCGGGATCTGAACACCGTCGATCTCGACGAGACCGGGCCAGTTGACGACGCGACGCTCGCCCATGCGCTGATGGGCGGAGCGCGCCTTCCACTCGCGCTCGGCGGCCCACGCGATCGCGAGGAAGTCCTTGAAGACCTCGAGCGGCTCGCCGCGGCAGCCCGCCTCCTTGACCTCGGTCAACACGTCCTTGACGAGCTCCTGCTCGTGCGCGAGGTCGGAGCGTCCGATCATCTCGAGTGCGAGCTCGATCGAGTGCCGGCCGGACTGCGTGCCGAGTGCGAGGCCCCACTCGAGCCCGAACAGCGCGGGATCGAGCGACATGTACATCGACGGATCCTCGCGCACCGCCCGCACGTGGACACCCGAGTAGTGCGTGAACGCGAACTTGCCGACGATCGGAAAGTTGTGCGGGACGAACCGGCCGGATGACTTGGATACGAGCGCGTACACCTCGGCGAGGCGGTCGAGCCGCCACGGAGCCCGGTCACGGTCCATCTCCGCGAGGTTCAGCGCGAGCTGGGCGAGATCCACGATCCCGGTGCGTTCCCCGAGCCCGAGCACCGAGGCGTCGACGATGTCGGCGCCGGACGCACAGGCCTGCAGCGCGTTCGCAAGCGCGAGCCCTCGGTCGTTATGACAATGCACCGCGATCAGCGGCGTGCAGCCGCGAGCAGCCAGCGCCGCCTTGAGCTCGGCGACGTACGTGCCGAGGTGATCGGCGCGGGCCGGTGTCATGCGACCCGTCGTGTCGGCGACGCTGATGATGTCCGCGCCCGCTTGCACGGCAGCCACCGACGCTTCGACCACGTGCTCGAAGTTGCTACGAACCGTGTCCTCGGGCGTGTAACGAACGAGGACGGCCGGGTCCTGCGTCTTGATGTGCGATACGACCTTCTGCACCATGTCGACCGCTTGCACGAACGTGAGGCCGTAGTCGACCTGCAGCCGTTTTTCGGCCACGCTCAAGAAGATACCGATCAACCCCGCACGGCATTCGAGTGCGGCATTCGCATCATCGATTCGACATCGAGCGTGTGCCCCGACCGTCGCGCGAAGCTTCATCGCCGCGATGTGTCGGACCGCCTCGGCGATCTTGGGATCCGCCATCGGATTCCCGACCTCGATGATATCGACACCTACTTCGTCGAGCGCGCTCGCGATTCTCGCTTTCTGTGCAGGCGTGAAATAGACCCCTGGTGCCTGCTCCCCTTCCCGCAACGTGGTGTCGAGAATTCGAATTCGACCCGGATGCATGGAGTCACCAGGGTATCAATTCAGAGATTCTCTGGATACGACTCTCAGGACAGCCGGATCGATTTCGTCTCCGGCAGGATCCAGACGAGCGCCGCCGCGACGAGCGCGAACGCGGCCGCAAGACCGATGCCTGCGCCGAGTCCGAACGTGGGTTCGAGTAGCGCGATGACGACTGGTACGCCGAACTGAGCCGCACGCGAGACATTGAAGATGATCGACATCCCGGTATTGCGGACCTCGGTCGGGAACAGTTCTGCGAGCATCGGACCGAAGTTCGACCACGTGCCGGTACCGACACCGACGAGGAACGTGCCTGCGTAGATGAGCCCGGGCGTGTCCGCAAAGTGGGTCCAGAAGAAGGTCAGCGGCATCAGGCCAGCGGCCATGACGAGCGCGAACAACGTGAAGGCGTAGCGCCGCCCGAGCCGATCGCTGAACCAGCCGAACACCGTGTACCCGACGATCTGGCCGCCGATGACGGCCGCGAGGTAACCACCGGAGCTCGTCAACGACAGGCCGCGATGGCGGAGGTACTCGGGTAACCACGAGTAGGTGAGCCAGTAGCTCGCGCCGTTGATCGTGGTCAGCAGCATCGCGAACCAGAACCGCGATGCAAACGCACCTGCGACCAGGTCGCGAAGCCCTCGACCGAACTGCTGCGTGCGCTGCGCGAGCCACAGATCCGATTCCGGCAGCGCACGACGCGCGACGAACGACAGCAGCGCGGTCGCGCTCGACGCGTAGAAGCACGCGCGCCATCCGATCTCGGGCGCGAGCAGCAAACCGACGACCGCCGCGATCGCCATGCCGACCGGTGCACCGGCCTGGAGAATGGCACCGGCGCGTCCGCGATCGCGCGCTGGAAACGTCTCGGCGACGAGCGCGTGACCGGCAGCCCACTCGCCGCCGACGCCCATGCCCGCAACTGCACGCGCGACGAGCATCGTCGCCTTGTCGTCGGCGATCCCCGACAGCAGCGCGCCGATCGAATAGACGAGGATCGTCCAGCTCACCATCGTGCGGCGCCCGAACCGATCCGCGAGCAAGCCGCACGTGATACCGCCGACCGCGGTCGCGGTGAACGAGATGCCGAGCGCGTACGCGTGATCGAGCTTCGTCAGCCCGAGCTCGGCACTGATCGGACGGGTCAAGAACGTGTACAGGATGAAGTCGTAGAAATCGAACATCCATCCGAGGAACGCGAGCGCGAGGATGCGCCGGTGAATGGGCGTGATCGTCGGCGACTCGCAGAGCAGCACGCGTCGAGCGTAACGCAGTTCCTCAGCGACGAACGAACCGGCGCACGAAGCCGCGCGCCTCGGGCACCTTCGCCGCGGCCATCACGCCGAGGTACGTCACGCCGAACACGACGATCGCGGCGAGCGCACCGAGCCACGCAGGCACGCCGATCCGATCGCCGAGCCAGCTCGTGCCGAACCCGAGCGCGCCCGCGAGCACCGCGACGATCGTCGCCCCCGTCGCGAGCTTGCGCGGGACCGGCAGCTTGCCGATCCGCGCGGTGAGCCAGCTGCGCAGCATCAGCATCTCGATCCAGCCGGCGAGCCCGGCGGTCGCGGTCAGGCCGAACGCACCGATCGCTGCCGAGTAGCCGAGCGCGTCGCGCAGCGGCAGCACCACGATGTAGCCGAGCCCGATCGACAGCGCGACGCGCACGAGCGCGGCGTAGAGCGGCGGCTTCGGCTCCTTGAGCGCGTAGAACGCCGAGCCGAACAGCCGGCCGACGGTGCTCGACACGAGGCCGACCGCCGAGCCGCACAGGATGATCCACACGATGTCGCTGTCGCGATCGCCGAACCGTCCGGTCTGGAACAGCAGCGTCACGATCGAGCCACCGATCGCGACGAACGCGATCGCCGACGGCACGACGAGGAACACGACCCGGCGCAGCGCGCCCTCGAGCCGCTTCTGGATGTGCGCCGAGGCGTCGGTCAGCCCGCTCGACATCTCCGGCAGCTCGGCGGCGCTGATCGCCATGCCGAACAGGCTGATCGGCAGCAGGTACAAGGTCTGCGCGTTCGACATGCCGGCGACCATCGCCTCGCCGAGGTAGCTCGCGAGCACCTGGTCGACGTACGCGGACAGCTGTACGGAGCCGCGGCCGATCACGACCGGACCGAACGCGCGCAGCGTCGCGCGCACGCCGGGATGGCGGACATCGAGCGCCGGCGCGAGGCCACGTAGCAGCCGGATCACCGTCGGGAGCTGGACGACGAACTGCGCCGCGGATCCGATCACGACGCCCCACGCGAGCCACATCGCGATGTCGTCGTCATGCCCGGCGAACCGGCGGCCGGCGAGGATCACCGCGGCGATCTGCGCGCTGTTCCACAGCACCGGCGCGACATAGGGCAGGAAGAACCGGCGGTGGCTGTTCAGCACGCCGAGGCACCACGCCGACATCACGAGCAGCGCGGTGCCGGGAAACATGATGCGGACGAGCGTGACCGTGAGCTCGCGCGTGCTCTCCGCGAAGCCGGGTGCGAGCAGATCGACGAGCAGATCCGCCGCGAGCACGCCGACGAGCGCGATCACGCTCGCGACGAGCGCGAGCAGCGTGCCGACCACGCGCGCGACCCGCGACGCCTCCTCTTCACGGCCCTCCGCGAGCAGCCGCGCATAGACCGGGATGAACGAGGCCGACAGCACGCCCTCGCCGAGCAGCGTCTGTAACAAGTTCGGGATCCGCAGCGCGGCGCGGAACGCCGCGGCCGCGTAGGACAGCCCGAGGTAGTGCGCGATCACGCGCTCGCGGACAAGTCCCGCGATTCGCGACAAGAAGATGCCCGCACCGACCGCGACCGCACCCCCCGATCGACGGGGTCGCGACGGCGTTGGTGCTGCATCGGCCATTACATGATTGTCGTCGGGGGACAATGATGCAGCAAGCAAACGCACTTCGTGGTGGCTTCATTTCTCGAAATCGCTATCGTGCGCGCCCATGCAACCTTCGGCATGCAACCTGTGCGGCAAGCATCTCCAGCCCAGCGAAGTGAACTACCTCGCGGACGCTCGCGTGGCGTGCGCGCAGTGCTTCGCGAAAGTCGATCTCGTGCAGACCGACATGCGGGTCGGTAACAACATCCGCAACGCGGGCTACGGCGCGCTGATCTCGGCGGCGGTCAGCTTCATCTTCAACCCGGTGTTCCTGCTGACCGTGTCGTCGATGATCTCGGCGATCTACGCGATCGGCTCGGTCAACCGCAAGGGTGACGAGCGGTTCACGCAGCACATCGCGCGCGACAAGGGCACGATCTATGCCTGCGCGATCATCGCGATCGTCCTCAACGCGATCGTCATCGTGCTGAACCTGATCGTGTTCAGCGCGATGACCGCACGGCCTCGACCCTACTGACATCCAGGAGGTGACGTGATGGAAACGATGACGACCTGTAGTGGTTGTGGTGCGCAGATGGCACCGCAGAACGTGCTGTACACGAGCACTGCCGATCCGGTGTGCGCGAAGTGCTATGCGAAGGCGGACATCGTCGCGACCGATCAGCGCGCGGCGGCGAACATCAAGCGGCTCGCGGTCGGCTCGGCGCTCGGCGGCCTGCTCGCGTTCTTCTCGCCGCTGTCCGGCTTCGGCATCGTCGTGATCGCGTCGATCATCTTCGCGATGGCGTCGGGGATCTGGGCGCTGCAGTCGATGGCGCGCGGCAACGAGCGGTTCACGCAGCACCTGCAGGGCAGCGGGCGCGCGATGGTCTGGGTGCTGTCGGTGTTCGGGATCGCGGTCGCGGGGTTCTCGCTGCTGATGTGGTTCGGGATCCTGCCGTTCCTGCTTCGCTGATCAGCGCAAGCGCAGGCTGATCGCGAGCGGCTTGCCGCCGCGCGTGCCCTGCAGCTCGACCGCATCGAGCTGGTCGAGCTTGCTGTAGAGATCGAGCAGCTGCTGCGCGGTCTTGATCGGCGTGCCGTCGATCGCGGTCAGCACGTCGGCGTTGCGCAGCCCGACCGCCGCGGCGACCGACGTCGCCTTGACGCCGGTCAGCCGGATCCCGGTGACCTCGCCATGATCGAGCAGCGGGATCGCGCGCACGCCCGCACCCTGGCCCGCGTTCGCGACGAGCTCGCGGACGACCGAGCGATCGACCTCGTACGAGGTCTCGGAGAGCTTCTTGATCCGATCCGCGAACGCGGAGGCGGGGGCGGCGGGTCCCGATCCTGGCGTTGCCGCGCCGGGCGTCGTGGAACCCGCCGCCACGGGTTCGCGCAGCGTGAGTGTCTTCGTGTGGCCACCGGTGTCGACGACATCGATCGACCCGCCGCCGATCCGCGTGATCCGGCCGACCCCGGGAATCGTCTGGTCGATCGTCCAGCTGCCCTGGACCTCGGTCGAGACGACGCGCACGGTCGCGTGCGAGCGCGTGGCATCGGGCGCGACGCTCGTCGCGATCAGCACGGCGGGCAGACCGTCGTAGCTCGCGCTCGTCGGCGGCGTCGGGCCGCAGCTCGAGCAGAACATGTTGCGATCGACGATGATCTGGGGATCGAGCGCGACGACCTGCGCTCGCTTCGGTGCGGGGCGCGCGACCGGTGCGCGCGGCGCGGGCAACGGATCGTCGGCGGACATCGCGTCGATCGCGCGCGCGGTGAATACACCGCAGACCGCGAGCGTCACGAGCGCGATCACGTAGGTGCGATGAAGCAGGCCAGCGACGATGCGGTGAAGCGCGTGCAGGAGGATCATCATCGCTGGCCTCGGCGCGACGACGTTCCAAGCTGCATGCCACGCGGCGTCCCGCACGCAAGCCTGCGAAGTGCAGAGCGCGGCCCCGACGTGAAACGACATCGAGACCACCCGCGCGGCGCGAAAGCTGCCAAACTGGCAGCGCCGTGTCCGTAGCCATGCCGAAGACGATCGGGAGGTACCAGATCGTCGACCGCCTCGCGGTCGGTGGCATGGCCGAGCTGTTCAAGGCGACGCTGACCGGCCAGCACGGCTTCGAGAAGCTCGTCGCGATCAAGAAGATCTTGCCGCACCTCGCGACCGATCGATCGTTCGTCGAGATGTTCATCGACGAGGCGCGGATCACCGCGCAGCTCGATCACCGACACATCGTCCAGGTCTTCGAGCTCGGGACGGACGCCGACACGCCGTACATCGCGATGCAGTACGTCGACGGCCTCGACGTGCTCGCGCTGCTGCGCGAGTGCGCGCGCGTCCAGATCCGGCTGCCGCCCGAGCTCGCGGCGCTGATCGCGCGCGACGTCCTCGACGCGCTCGACTACGCGCACCACGCACTCGACGTCAGCGGCCGGCCGCTCGGCATCGTCCATCGCGACATCTCGCCCGGCAACGTGCTGCTGTCGTGGCGCGGCGACGTCAAGCTCACCGACTTCGGCATCGCGCGCGCCGCCGAGCGCCGCCACAAGACCGAGGCCGGCACGCTGAAGGGCAAGTACGGCTACATGTCTCCCGAGCAGGTGTCCGGTGGCGAGCTCGACGCGCGCAGCGACCTGTTCAGCGTCGGCATCCTGCTCGCCGAGATGGTGATGGCGCGCCGGCTGTTCACGTCGACGAACGATCTCGACGTGCTGCTGATGGTGCGCGACGCGCGGCTCGATCGCCTGCAGAAGTACGCGTCCGAATTTCCCGTCGAGCTGCGCGTGATGACCGTCAAGGCGCTGCAGCGCCGGCCGGAGGATCGCTGGGACAGCGCGGCGCAATTTCGCGACGCGATCGACGACTGGATCCGGCGCACGACCCGCGTCTCGGCGCGCGACCTCGCCGGCCTGATCGGCCGCGTGATCAACGCGCCGACCGCGGACCTCAACGACGGCGTCGTCACCGACGTGCCGAGCAAGGACGAAGGCCTGTCGGGCCCGATGACGCGGATGAGCCACGCGAAGGCCGAGGCCGAGGCTGCGCGGGCACGCGCCGCGTACATCTCCGGAGAGGGCATCCCGCAGGGCGACCTCGGTCCGGAAGGCTCGAGCGGCGTGATCACGCTGCGCGACGGCGAGCTCGAGCCCGAGCCGGTCGAGGGGCCGCGCGAGATCGGCGATCTGCGCGACAAGCCGGTGATGCGCGTCGTGTTCCACCTCGCGAAGACGCACCAGACCGGGATGCTGTCGCTCGAGGGCCGCGCGGGCGTGCTGAAGGAAGTCTACGTCGTCGACGGCCAGCCGCAGTTCGTCAGCTCGAACGTCGAGACCGAGCGGCTCGGTAACTTCTTGATCCAGGCCGGCGCGCTGACGCCGCAGGCGCTGCAGCGCGCGCTCAGCGTGATGCATCACTTCGGCGGCCGGCTCGCCGACACGCTCGTCGGGCTCGACATCCTCGATCCGCTCGAGGCGTACCGGCTGCTCGCGAAGCAGGTCGCGGCGAAGCTGATGGAAGCGTTCTCGTGGCAGAAGGGCCGCTACACGTGGACGCCGCGCCACCCGAATCCGTGGAAGGCGCGCTCGCTCCACCTCGACGCGTATCGCGTGATCGGTGCCGGCGCGGCGCAGCTGTCCGAGGCGCTCGTCGAGGACTGGCTGTCGACGCACGCGACCGCGTTCGTCGTCGCCGAGCCGACGATGGAGGGCGAGCTCGCGCAGTTCGGGCTCGGCGAGGCGCTGCTGCGCGTCTACAGCCTGCTCGACGGCCGCACGCGGCTCGGCGAGCTCGCGGCGCGCGTGCGCTCGCCCGAGGCCCGTCTCAACCT
Organism: Kofleriaceae bacterium; assembly: GCA_035715365.1. Lineage (GTDB taxonomy): Bacteria > Myxococcota_A > Polyangia > Haliangiales > Haliangiaceae > JABFXX01. Next base: position 120,335 of record DASTLB010000023.1, read on the forward strand.
GCTCCGGCTGACGTACCTGCTCGTGCAGACGGATCTCGCGCGGCTGTCGTGACGGCGATCCTGACGGTCCAGAACCTCGAGAAGCGGTTCGGCACGCGCCGGGTCCTCGCCGGGGCGTCGTTCGCGGTGCACGAGCGCGACCGGATCGGCATGATCGGCGCGAACGGCGCCGGCAAGTCGACGCTGCTCGCGATCGTGGTCGCGCGCGCGATGGGCGTCACCGACGATCCGGCGCTCGAGCCCGACGAGGGCACCGTCACCTGGCGGCGCGACCTCGTGCTCGAGTACGTGCCGCAGGAGCCCGAGCTCGACGTCGACGCGACGGTCGCGCGCGCGGTCGCGCGGCCCGGCGTGCCGGATCACGAGGTCGCGACGATCGCGGCCGCGCTCAAGCTGCCCGCGATGGACAAGACGATCGGCACGCTGTCGCTCGGCGAGCGCCGGCGCGTCGCGCTCGCCCGCGCGCTGCTCGGCAAGGCCGACGTGCTCGCGCTCGACGAGCCGACGAACCACCTCGACGCGCCGACCGTCGAGTGGCTCGAGACCCGGCTCGCGGCGTGGCCCGGCGCGCTGATCGTCGTCACGCACGATCGCTACTTCCTCGATCGCGTCGCGACGCGGATCCTCGAGGTCGATCGCGGCAAGGTGTACTCGTACGAGGGCGACTACGCCGAGTTCCTGCTGCGCCAGGCCGAGCGGCTCGCGACCGAGGCCGAGGCCGAGTACCAGCGCGTGGCGTTCATCCGGCGCGAGATCGACTGGATCCGGCGCGGCCCGCCGGCGCGCACGACGAAGGCAAAGGCGCGGATCGATCGCTTCGATGCCGCGGTCGGCGCCGCGCCGACGACCGACGACAAGCTGCCGGCCAAGCTCGCGCTGCGCCTGCCGACGGGGCCGCGGCTCGGCAGCACGATCGTCGAGCTCGATCACGTCTCGAAGTCGCTCGGCGGCAAGCTGCTCGTCCGCGATCTGACGCTCGTCATGAAGCCGGGAGATCGGATCGGCATCGTCGGCGAGAACGGCGCGGGCAAGACGACGCTGATCCGGATGATCCTCGGGCTCGAGCCGCCGGACACCGGCAAGGTGATCGTCGGGCCGAACACGCGGCCGGCGTACCTCGAGCAGGGCCGCACCGAGCTGCGCGACGACCTCACCGTGCTCGAGGAGGTCGGCGACGGCTACGACTACGTCGAGCTGCCGGACAGCCGCGTCCACGTCCGCGGCTTCCTGCGCATGCTCGCGTTCCCGGACTCGGTCGCGGACACGAAGGTCGGCCAGCTGTCCGGCGGCGAGCGCAACCGCGTCCAGCTCGCGCGGCTGCTCCGGCGCGGCGGAAACCTGCTCGTGCTCGACGAGCCGACGAACGATCTCGACCTGCCGACGCTCGGTGCGCTCGAGGACGGGCTCGTCCATTTCCCGGGCTGCGCGCTGATCGTGTCGCACGACCGGTGGTTTCTCGATCGCGTCGCGACCGCGATCCTCGCGTTCGAGGGGGAGGGCAAGGTGACGCTCTACGAGGGCAGCTACTCGTTCTATGCCGAGCGCCGGCCGGCGCGCGGACGGCCCGTGAAAGACGCGACTGTCGCGAAGCCACGCGAAGAGCGCACCAGGCCGGTCGGCCCGCGCAAGCTGTCGTTCAAGGAGAAGGGCGAGCTCGCCGGGATCGAGGACGCGATCGCGACCGCCGAGGCTCGCGTCGTCGAGCTCGAGGCGACGCTGTCGGATCCCGGCGTGTTCAAGGATCGCCCCACCGAGGTCCAGGATCTGATCGCGAAGCTCGACGCCGCGCGCGCCGAGGTCGAGCGGCTGTTCGCGCGCTGGCAGGAGCTCGACGCGATCGCGCAGGCGTCGGGTTAGTCGAACGGCGAGCGCTGGGCCGCACGTCGCCGCATCGCGAGCAGCGCCTTCAGCTCGTTGACGATCTGCGACCGCTGCGAGAACAGGTTGTAGCGCTCGGCGAGGTCGCTGCGCAGATCGTAGAGCTCGGTCGTCGTGCCGTTGTCGATCAGCTTCCAGCTGCCGCGCACGACCATGCCGGTGTCCTGCTTGCCGGTCGCGTCGTCGAACATGAAGCCGTACGCGAAGCCGCCGCCGAGGCTCGTGCGCCGGCCGGTCGCGAGATCCGCGAGCGAGTGCCCGTCGCCGCGCGGCGGAACGAACCCGGCGAGCTCGAGGATCGTCGGGAACACGTCGACGAGGCTCGTCGTCTCGGTCAGCCGCTGCGGGCGGATGCCGGGGCCGACGATCACGAGCGGCACGTGGACCTGTGCGTTGTACAGATCGCTGCCGTGGGTCGCGTGGCCGTGCTCGCCGAGGCCCTGGCCGTGATCCGAGGTCACGATCGCGATCGGTGCGCGATCCGGCGCGCGATTCGCGAACGCGGAGAACACGTCGACGAGCGCGGCATCGGCGGCCGCGAGCTGCTGGTCGTAGAACCGCCTGCGTTCGTCGTCGGTTTTCGGCGTACGGGTCGCGACGCGCTCGCTCGGCTCGAGCAGGTGGATCCACACGAACAGCGGGCGGCGGGGCGCCGCGCGATCGCGCGCCTCGATCCACGTGCGCGCGGTGCGTGCGAGCCGCGCACCGTCGGGCTCGATCGCGACATGCGCGAGCCCGCGCGACCACCCGGTGTGCGCGCGCTCGCCCCACAGCTCGTCGCAGCAGAAGAACCCCGCGGTGTCGTAGCCGCCGGCGGCGAGCCGCTCGGCGAGCGTGACGTGCCGCGGATCGAGCGCGAAGCCCCAGCCCGCCGGTGTGCCGCGCACGCGCTCCGACGAGAACCCGGTGACCAGCGACGCGAGCGACCGCCCGGTCGTGTTCGCGGTCGCGAACGTCCACAGAAACACGGTGCCGCGCTGCCCGAGATCGCGGAGCACCGGCATCTCCGCCGGGCCCTGATATGGCGGCGTGCGATCCGCGCGCAGCGTGTCGATCGTGACGAGCACGAGATCGGGGTGCGCGGCGCCGGGCCTGGGCGCGAGGCGATACGGCGCGAGCTCGACCCGGTCGCGGATCGCGTCGACGTCGAACGCGGCGTCGAGCGCGACGCCGGCGAGCGGCTCGTCCGCCCAGATCGCGAGCGCGAGGTTCGGCCGCTGCCAGGCGACGTGCAGCGCGGTGCCGACCGCGACCGCGAACCCGAGCGCGATCGCGGCGCTCGCGATCTGGCGCACGCGGGGCGCGAGCCGCGGCCACGCGACGTGGACGATCGCGCACGTGACGATGCCGGCGAGCGGCGCGACCAGCACGCTGGTATCGAGCGCGCCGAGCCGGCGCTTCACGAGCAGCTGCCAGATCGCGTAGAGCGCCACGAGCCACGTCACCGCCGCACCGACGAGGATCACGCGCGGCACGACGATCGATCGGCGTCCGCTGCGTCGCCACCGGCGATCGAACCGCCGCGCGAGCGCCGCGATCGCGAGCGCGACCGGACGCGACAGCGCGACGATCACGAGCGACGTGGCGACCGCGAGCATCGGCTCGAGGAACCCGAGCGGCAGCGGCTTGAACGCGGTCCAGTTGTTGAGCAGCCACGTGCCCTGGAACATCGCCCACGCGAGGCTGTACGACGCGAGCCACGCGACCGCGATCCAGCCGGCGAGCCACGGCGTCGCGCCGCCGTCCTCGACGACGAGGAGCTCGCGCGGCCGCCACGCGATCCATAGCGCGCGCACGACGACCGCCGCGACCGCCAGCACCGGTGCCGCGACCAGGCCGACGAACCCGAGCGTCGCGAGCACGCCGGTCGCGTCGCCGCGCGCCTCGACCCCGCCGGCCACGAGCGCGCCCGCGATCGCGGCGATCGCGCTCGGGCCGAGCCAGCGCAGAACCGAGGACAGCCGGGGCACCTGCGCGCAGCATAACTTGTCCCGAGGAGCCGCGCGTACCACGCTCGGAGGGTGGGAACGCCGCGCGCCTGGCTCGCGATCTTTCAGTCGCGCCGGATGGCCGTGCTGTTCGTGCTCGGGTTCTCGTCCGGGCTGCCGCTCTACCTGACCGGCTCGACGCTGCAGGCCTGGATGACGTCCGCCGGCGTCCGGCTCGACACGATCGCCGCGTTCTCGCTCGTCGGGCTCGCGTACACGTTCAAGTTCGCGTGGGCGCCGCTGCTCGACCGGTTTGCCCTGCCATGGCTGGGCCGTCGCCGTGGCTGGGTGCTCGCGACGCAGATCGGCCTCGTGTTCGCGATCGCGGCGATGGGCGCGCTCGATCCGCGCTCGCAGCCGGGCGCGCTCGCGGTGCTCGCGGTGATCGTCGCGGTGCTGTCGGCGTCGCAGGACATCGTGCTCGACGCGTACAACACCGAGATCCTGACGCCGGAGCAGCGCGCGGCCGGCGCGGCGATCTACGTCGTCGGCTATCGCGTCGCGATGCTCGTCACCGGCACGCTCGCGCTGTTCCTCGCGGACTACGTGCCGTGGCGCGTGATCTACACGCTGATCGCGCTGATGCTGGTGATCGGCATCGCCGGCACGCTGTGGGCCGAGGAGCCCGCGCAACCGGAGCGCCGCGCGTCGACGATCGTCGAGGCGATCTACCTGCCGTTCGTCGAGCTGTTCCGCCGGCTCGGCGGCACGACCGCGCTGCTCGTGCTCGGCTTCGTCGCGGTCTACAAGTTCGGCGATTACTTCGCGCAGTCGCTGCTGATGGCGTTCTTCCGGCGCGGCGTCGGCTTCGAGTTTCGCGAGATCGCGTCGATCTACAAGATCCTCGGGTTCGCCGGCATGTTCATCGGCGGGCTGTTCGGCGGCACGCTCGTCGCACGGTTCGGGATGCGGCGCATGCTGATCGCGTTCGGCATCCTGCAGGCGCTCACGAACCTCATGTACGCGTGGCTCGCGCTCGCCGGCCAGAGCTACGCGATCTTCAGCGCCGCGGTGCTGTGCGACAACATCACCGGCGCCGCGGGCACCGCCGTGTTCGTCGCGTTTCTGATGTCGGTGTGCTCGCCCGGCGTCAGCGCCACGCAGTTCGCGCTGCTGACGTCGCTGAGCTCGCTCGGCCAGCGCGTGTTCGGGCCATTCGCCGACGATGTCGTGACCCGGCTCGACTGGCGCGGGTTCGGCCACCTCGCGGACCAGATCGTCACGGTCGATCGCGTGCTCGGGCCGCTGACCCGCGCGAGCGCGTCCGCGATGGACCTGCCCGGGTTCTGGCAGCTCGTCGAGCTCCGCACGCGGCTCGAGCAGACGTTCGACCCGCAAGGCTCGATGATCGTGATCCGCTACCAGTGGCCGACGTTCTTCGTCGTCACCGCGGTGATGGCGATTCCCGGCCTCGTGCTCGCTGCGGTCGTCGCGAAGCGAGTGCGCTGACCGCGCGATCGTGCGACCATCACGGCGATGCGGGTCTGCGCGCTGCTCGTGCTGTGCGGGTGCCAGATCGTGTTTCCGCTCGACGGACCCGGCAGCACGCCCGACGCGCCGGCCGCGCTCGACGCGGCGGACGACGGCCGCCACGTCGACGATGCACCGCCGGCAACCGGCTGCGCGCCGGTCTCGTTCGATGGCACGCAGCGAGCCGTCATGTACGGCGCCGAGACGCTGCAGCACTTCAGCGTGTCTCGCACCGAGACGTACGTCGTCTTCGGCACGTCCGGGTTGCCGAAGTGGGCGATCGACAGCGATCCGAACCAGCTCGGCTTCGAGTCGCCGTCGGCGATCATCTCGGGCGTCAGTGGCTCCGTCGACCGCGTCGCCCTGGCGGCCGACGACGCCGTCCTCATGGTCACGGCGAGCTTCTCCACCAGCATCGCGACGCCGGTCACGCCGCCGGCGGCGTGGCGCACCGACGCAGCGCTGACGATCGGCAAGTCGCATCGTGCCGGTCGGCCGATGGCCGGCGGCGTTCGCGTCGTCGTCGAGCTCGGCGATGGCAGCTTCGAGGAATGGGCGCGCGACGGCACGATGTGGCTGCTCGAGGGGCAGTACACGCCGGCGATGCTGACCGGGGAGGCGTCGACGCTGATCGAGCAGGCGAGCCTGTCGGACGACGGCCTCCGGCTCGTCTATCGCGTCCAGGGCGGCAACGAGCCCGGGATCCACGTCGCGACGCGCAACAACGTCGACACGAGCTTCGTGCACGCCGGACGGATCCTCGCGCAGGGCCAGCCCGCGAGCTTCGCGCCACAGCTCACCAGCGCCTGTCAGCACCTGTGGGTCCTCGAGAACGGCGCGCTCGTCCGCTACGCGCAGCCGTGATCGCGGCCGAATGCGACACCTCCGCGTGGTTTTGCGACGCGCGGTGCAGCCGGCGCCACGCCCCGGCGACAAAGCGCTGGACGTGTCGGCGGCCGACCTCGAAGATAGACCCAGATGTCCGGCACGCACGCCGAGCAGCACGCGCAGCAGCGCCACGGCGGATCGCAGGCGGCTCCGCAGACCACGCCTGCGGCACCGACGCCGGGCCTCGAGGCGGTCAAGGCGCTGCGCGCCAGCGACGCGAATGCCGCGAGCCGCGTCGTCCAGATCATTCGCCAGTACCCCGCCGAGCGTGACGAGATCGTCGCGTGGCTGCACCAGCATCGCGGCAACGCGTTCGTCCAGCAGGTGCTCGCGGCGCAAGGTCAGGTCGAGCGCGCGCTCCCCGAGGGCATCGAGCTGCGCAGCGTGCGCGCCTCGGTCACGATCCCGGGCCAGCGCACGCTCGAGGGCGACTGGTCGCACACGCTCGCGACCCAGCGCGCGACCCAGATCTTCGTCGAGGTGTCACGGACCGGCGTCCGCGTCCAGATGAGCCCGTCGCTGCACGTCGACGCGACGTGGCCGCTGCGCAACGCCGGCATCGATGGCGCGGGGATCGACTTCGCGACCGGCCGCGCGTTCGCGAACGTCTACGATCTCTCCGGGCTCGGGTCGGGCATGATCTCCGTGCGCGACAAGATCAGCGACAAGATCACGAGCACGCTGCAGGCCGGCATCGCGAACAGCCCGCTCGCGCACCCGGGCTACGATCCGACGCAGGATCCCGCGCTCGACGGCACGCTGAACGCCGTGATCCGCAACTTCCAGCAGATGTTCGCGCAGCCCGCCGGGTCGCAGGCGAGCAAGCCGCCGATCGAGGATCGCGAGATCGGAAACCTCAGCGTCGGTGGCACCGCGGCGCTGCGCGGCGGCCGCTTCCTCGAGGACGGCAACGGCCTCGTGATCGCGCCCGGCACCGAGGTCGCGGTCGACGTCGACGGCGCGGGCAACCTGCGCGATGTCAGCGCGACCTCGACCCCCGCGGCCGCGCTCGCCGCCGCGAACGTGCGCGCGGTCCGGCTCTCGACGTCGGGCTTCGAGGTCGTCGCGGGCAACGCGCCGATCGCGCGGATCACGCAGCTGCACCTCCAGCGCGGCGGCGCGGTCGTGATCGATCACATGGAGCTGCTCGGCAAGGCTGCGTCGGCGCGGCGCACCGAGTCCGGGCTGTCACTGATCGGTGCGCTGATCGCGATCGCGGCGCGCGATCCGCGAGCGGCCGGAGGGCTCGCGCACAACGCGCAGGAGCCCCAGCTCGTCGACGGCGTCACGCGCCGGCTGCTCGAGCAGCAGTTCACGCGCAAGGTCCACGACATGATCGTCCAGTACCGGACCGCGGTGCCGGGGATCGACCTCGCGGCGCTGCTCGGCATCGCGTAGGCGGTCGAGAATTTGCCCTGTGCGGTGCGGCGCCGTAGCGTCGGGCGGTGCAGCTGCGATCGTGGATCGCGATCCCGATACTCGCGGTCGTCACCGCCGCAGGTGCCTTCGCGGTCGCGCGCGACGCCTCGACGACGCTCGGCGCCGCCGGGGTCGCCGCGGCATTCGCGGCCGCGATCCGCATGCTCGCCGGTGACTCGCCGGCCGCGCTCGCCGGTGCCGCGGCCGCGGCGCTGCTCGCGGTCGCGCTCGTCCTCGATCAGGCGCCAACCGCCGGGCTCGGCGCGTGGCTCGCGATCGCGGCGACCGGCTGGACGATCGCCGAGCTCGCGCGCGTCGCGTCGACGCCGGCATCCCCGATCGTCGCGATGCTGCCGGCGACGATCGCCGCGATCCTCGAGCCGGCGTGTACGCCGCTCGTCGCGATCGCGGGGACGCGCCTCGTGACCGCGCCGTGGCAGCGCCCGCGGTGGGCGATCGCGCTGCCGATCGTCGGTGGGCTCGCGGTGATCGTCGCGATCATCGCCGGCGGTGCGGACAGCGGCTGGCTCGGCCGCCTCGGTCATGCGTGGTACGGCGCGGGCGCACGCCCGGCCGATGTCGTGACGACGCTCGTCCGCGAGGGCAGCGCGATCGGACCGCTCGTCGCCGTCGCGGCGCTCGCCGGGTTCGCGATCGTCATGCGCGTCCACCTCGCGAGCCTGGCGATCGCGGCGGTCGCGATCGGCGCGCTGCTCGTCGCGATGCGCGCGGGTGGCGCGACGCCGATCGCGCTCGGGCTCGCCGCGCTGTGCGCCGGGCTCGGCGTCGGCCGGCTCGCCGGCATGATCCGGATCGCATCGGGGCAGGCGATCGTCGGAGCGACGTGCGCGGCGCTGCTGCTCGTCCCGCCGGCCTGGACGGTCGTCGAGGCCGCGCGCGCTTCGCAGCCGGATCGTTCGTGACCCGCGGCGATCTCGGCTAACCTGCGCGCGTGGAAGTGATCCGCGGCCACCAGCACGCACCCGCGAGGTTGGGTGCGACGTCCGGCGCTGCCGTCGCGATCGGGAACTTCGACGGCGTGCACGTCGGTCATCGCGCGCTCGTCGAGCGCACGCGCGAGCTCGCCGCGGCGCACGGCGCACGCTCGGTGGTCCTGACGTTCGATCCGCACCCTGCCGCGGTCGTCGGCGCGCGCGCACCGGCGCAGCTCACGACGATCGATCGCCGGCTCGAGCTGCTCGCCGAGGCCGGGATCGATGCGGTGTGCGTCGAGCCGTTCACGAAGGAGCTCGCATCGCGCGCACCGCACGCGTTCATCGACGACGTCGTGATCTTCGCGCTGCGCGCGCGCGCGATCGTCGTCGGCTACGACTTCAGCTACGGCCACGGCCGCGCCGGCACGACCGACGCGCTCAGGAGCCACGGCGCGCACGCCGGCATCGAGGTCGACGTGCTGCCCGCGGTCCAGGTCGACGGCGTCGTCGCGTCGTCGTCGAAGATCCGCAGCCTGCTGCTCGCCGGCGACGTGCCGGCGGCCGCGCGCCTGCTCGGTCGGCGGTGGGACGTCGACGGCGTCGTGATCCACGGCGCGAAGCGCGGCCGCACGATCGGCGTGCCGACCGCGAACATCGCGACCGACGGCGATCTCCCGCTCGCGCCCGGCATCTATGCCGTCACGCTCGCGACGCGATCCGGCGCGCCGCTGCCCGCGGTCGCGAGCCTCGGCACGAACCCGACGTTCGTCGATGGCGGCGGCCTCGTGCTCGAGGTCCACGTGCTCGACTGGGACGGCGATCTCTACGACCAGCGCGTGCGAATCACCTTCGCTTCACGGCTGCGCGAGGAACGCAAGTACGAAACCGTCGATGCACTGATCGCGCAGATTCGCCGTGACATCGACGACGCGCGCGCGGTGCTCGCGGCGAGCGAACCGAGAACCACTGGTCACAGCTAGCAAACCGCGAGATTGGCTGATGCTTCGACGCCTCGTGTCGTGAAGCCTGCGAGTCTCGACATCGGCATGCAGTGTCATGGCCCCTGCGTTGGCGGCCGGGGCGCGTACGGGTTTGATACGCGCAGCCACAGGGAGGCTAGTTGATGCGTTTGCGAACGATCGGACTTGCGGCCGTGCTCTCGACGAGCCTTTTCCATGACAGCGGCGCGGTCGTGCGCCCCAAGGGCGCGGAAGCGCCACTGGTGTCCGCCGGGATCGGGCCGCGCAGCCATCGTGCGACCCAGATCACGCGCTCGACGCAGCTCGCGTCGGTCGGCCTCGCCGGCTGGACCGCGATCTGGGATCGCGACACCGACGTTCCGCTCCGGCTCTGGGGGCAGGGCCAGGTCGTCTCCGGCTCGGTCGCGGATGCCGCGATCGCCGAGGCCGCCGCGCGCCAGTTCCTCGCCGCGCACCTCGCGACGCTCGCACCGGGCGCCGCGGTCAGCGACTTCGAGCTGGTGTCGAACGTGGTCTCGCCGCAGGGCGACCTCCGCACGGTCGGCTTCATCCAGCGCGCGAACGGCGTCCGCGTGCTCGGCGGTGGCATCGGCGTCGCGTTCAAGAACGATCGGATCGCGATGGTCAGCTCGACCGCGCTGCCGAACGTCGCCGTCACGATTCCCGCGCAACGGCTGACCGCGACGGCGATCCAGCGTGCGGCAACGCGCTGGCTCTCCGACGCTGGTCACGCCGTCGCCGCGCGCGCGACCGCGAACGCGCTGCCCGCCGAGCGCGTGATCGTCCCGATCGTGCGCCCGCGGATCGGCGCGGTCGACATCCAGTACAAGGTCGCCGAGCAGGTCGCGGTCGACGCGACGAGCGGCATCGGCCAGTGGAACGTCTGGGTCGACGCCGGTGATGCGACGCCGATCGCGCGCAGGAGCACGCTGTCGTGGGCGTCCGGCAAGATCCTCTACAACGTGCCGGATCGGAGCCCGTCGGCGGGCCAACGCCGCGCGCAGCCGTCGTTCGCGACCCACATCGTCAACGGCACGCCGACCACGGCGGCCGCGGACGGCACGGTGACGTGGACCGGCACGACCGCCGCGACCGTGCAGCTCAAGTTCAATAGCCCGATCGTCGCGATCACGAACAAGGCCGGCTCGGTGCTGACGCAGACGATCTCGCTCGCGGTCGGCGGGTCGTTCACGCTCAACAAGTCGACCGACGAGGTCGCCGACGCGCAGGTCGATGCGTTCGTCTACGCGAACCAGGTCAAGCAGTTCGTCAAGGCGCGGATCAATCCGACGCTCGCGTACCTCGATCAGTCGCTGAGCGTGAACGTCAACGAGAACCAGACGTGCAACGCGTTCTCGACCGGCGACGACATCCACTTCTTCCGCGCGGGCCAGTGCGAGAACACCGGCCGGATGGCGGACGTCGTCTATCACGAGTTCGGCCACTCGCTGCACGCGAACTCGATCATCGAGGGCGTCGGTCAGTTCGACGGCTCGCTGTCCGAGGGCCTCGCCGACATCCTGTCGGTCGCGATCACCGGTGACCCCGGCCTCGGCCGTGGGTTCTTCTTCAACAACGATCCGCTGCGCGATCTCGATCCGGTCGGCAGCGAGAAGCACTGGCCCGAGGACGCGGACGGCGAGGTCCACGACGAGGGCGAGATCATCGGCGGCACGCTGTGGGATCTGCGCAAGGCGCTCGAGACCAAGCTCGGCCAGACCGCCGGCTACGAGCGCTGGCTGAAGATCTACTACACGATCATGCAGCGCGCGGCCGACATCCCGTCGTCGTACGCGGAGGCGCTGCTCGGCGACGACGACGATGGCGACATCACGAACGGCACGCCGAACCAGTGCGACATCAACGCGGTGTTCGGCGCGCACGGCCTCGCCGATCCGTCGGTGACGCTCGGCATCGCGAGCCCGGTCCGCGACGGCTTCAACATCTCGATCCAGGCCGCGCCGCCGGCGGCGTCTGCCTGCCCGGGCGCGAGCGTGCAGAGCGCGGTCGTCGACTGGAACCCGCGCGGTGGTGGCGCCGGCGGTCAGGTCACGCTGACCCAGACCGGCGACACGTTCGCGGGTGACATCCCGACCCAGCCCGACGGCACCGTCGTCCAGTACAAGGTGACGTTGACGCTGACCGACGGCACGCAGCTGTCGTTCCCGAACAACAACGCCGACCCGCTGTACGAGTTCTACGTCGGCGAGGTGAAGAAGCTGTGGTGCGCGACGTTCGAGGACGGCGCGGCCGACTGGACGCTGTCGCCCGAGTTCGAGGCCGGCGCGCCGATGGGCCTGTCGAGCGATCCGAAGACCGCGTTCGACGGCACGAACGTGCTCGGCCTCGACCTCAGCGAGGACGGCTCGTACAACTCGAGCACGATGGCATTCGCCGAGACCCCGGAGATCGATCTCCAGGGCGAGACGAAGGTCCGGCTGCAGTACCAGCGCTGGCTCGGCGTCGAGGATGGCTTCTACGATCAGGCGAAGATCTCGGCGAACGGCCAGATCGTGTGGACGAACTTCGCGAGCCAGAACGATCCGCAGGCCGGCGGCGTCAACCACGTCGACAAGGAGTGGCGGTTCCAGGACGTCGATCTGTCGGCGCAGGCCGCGACCGGCAAGGTCAAGCTGCGCTTCGAGCTCAAGTCCGACGAGGGCCTCGAGTTCGGCGGCTGGACGATGGACGAGGTCTGCGTGGTCGCCGTCACCGGCGCGGCGCTGACCTGCGGCAACGGCACGATCGATCAGGGCGAGACGTGTGACGACGGCAACCGGACCGACGGGGACGGCTGCTCGGCGAACTGCGTCGACGAGACCGGCGGTGGTGGCGATGACGGCGGTTGCTGCTCGACCGGCACCAGCCCGGCCGCGCCGCTCGCGCTGTCGCTCGCGACGCTCGGCCTCGTGCTGCGTCGGCGTCGTCGCGCGTGAGAAGTCCGTGGCGGTCCGCGGCGCTCGTGTTATGAGCGTCGCGTGACCCGCTCGCTGATCTTCGTCGCCGCCGTCGCTGTCCTCGCCTGCGCCTGCAAGCAGCAGGAAAACGCACCGCCGCCCAAGCCGACCGCACCGACCGTGCAGGAAGCCGAGGCGTTCGCGAAGGACTTCGCGAAGAAGATGGCGCCGTGCGATACCGCATCGGTCGATCGCGCGTTCCTGCCCGAGGTGATGGTCGCGCGCGCCGTGTCCGGTCGCTCGATCTCGCGCACGCAGGTCTCGCAGCTCGAGCGCGAGCTCGACGGCAAGATCGGCACGATGCTGTGCACGAACATGAAGGCGGACTCGTACACGTACCTGCGCACGCAGATGGTCGACGGCACGCCGCGGCCGCTGTTCCGCGTGCTCGGCGACGCCGGCGTCAACTATCACGAGCTCGAGCTCGACAAGCGCGGCGGCGAGATCAAGATCGCCGACCTCTACATCTACATGACCGGCGAGCGGCTGTCGGACACGTTCGCGAACCTGATCGATACGCTGATGGCGTCGCCGGACATGATGGGCTCGAGCCTGACGATGACGCGGATCCGCCAGCTGATGGCGAGCGGCGACTACGCGTCGGCACGCCAGGAGCTGCAGTCGCTGCCGAGCAAGCTGCGGCAGTCCAAGCCGATGATGCTGATGGACGTCCAGCTGACGAGCGAGCTCGACAACGAGGCGGAGTACGGCAAGGCGATCGACGCGTACGCGAAGGCGTTCCCGAATGATCCGTCGCTCGACCTCGTGCAGGTCGACGGCACGCTGATGAAGAAGAAGTACGCCGAGACGCTCGCGATCCTCGACCGGCTCGACAAGCGGCTCGGCGGTGATCCCTACCTCGACGTGCTGCGCGCGGGTGCGCTGTCGGAGAGCGGCAAGCTCGAGGATGCGGTCACGGCCGCCCAGAAGGCGACGACGCGCGAGCCGACGCTCGAGCCGGCGTGGTGGCAACTGCTGACGACGCAGTCGGCGGCGAAACACTACGGCGACGCGCTGAAGACGCTCGAGACGCTGCGCGATAAGTTCGGTGCGAAGACCGACGCCGCGAGCCTGCGCGCCGACGAGCGGTTCATCAAGCTCGCCGCAAGCAAGGAGTACGCGGCGTGGATCAAGGGCGCGCCGGCTCCCAGGCCGTGAGCGACGCGCACGACATCGCCGAGCTCTACGCCCAGGTCTACGCGCACCCCGACGACGATCACGTGCGCCAGGTGCTCGCGGACGCGCTGATCTCGATCGGCGATCCGCGCGGCCAGCTGATCTTGATGCAGCTCCAGCCCGCCGCGGATCAGCTGCGCGAGGTGATGGGCCTCTTGCAGCGCCACGGGCTCAGCTGGCTCGGCCGGCTGCGCGACGTCGTGGTCCCGCTCGCGTACGAGCGCGGGTTCCTCGCGAGCTGCCTCGTCGTCACCGACGTCCGCCCGGTGATCGCCGTGGACGAGTGGGCGACCGTGCACACGATCGAGCTACCGGTCGCGCGGTTCCTCGACTTCGCGCTGCATCCGGTGATGCGCGCGCTGAAGAGGCTCGTCAACCCGGCGCCCGAGCTGCTCGTCAACCTCGCCGCGCGCCATGGCGAGCAGCTCGCGCAGCTCGCGATCGAGATGCCGTTCTCGCCCGCGCTGCCCGACGTGCTCTCGCGCTACCTACCGCCGAACGCGATCCGCGCGCTCACCGTCCACGGCGTGCCGGCGCAGGCGCGCGCGACGCTGGCACGAGCGGCGGCGCGGCATACCGGCGTCGCGCTCGTCGGGCCCGCGTTCGAGGACCGCTACGACGACACCGACGAATGACCCCAGAGCTCGTAGATCACGGCCTCGCACGTGCGGCGCTCGTGGATCCACGCGAGCACCTCGCCGACGCGCTCGGCCATCGGTAGCGGACCCGCGGTGATCCGGCGCGTCCGGCGGATCGCGATCGGCGGATCGACGAGCAGCGCGTGCGCGACCGCGAACAGCTCGAGCAGCTCGGCGAGCTCGAACACGTGCTCGCCGCGCGCGCGATCGCGATCGAGGCATGCGAGCCGTTCGAGCGTCTTCTTCGGACGCTCGGGCAGGTGCTCGGCGACCGCCGCGAGCGTCGCCGCGATCGGGCGCGGCAGCTCGAGCTTGTCGTCGATGATCCGCAGCGTCGGCCGCACGATCGGCTCCTACACCGCGACCGGAAGCACGCGCCGGCGGATCAACTTGATGCTGAGCAGCCGGTACAGCATCTTGCTGACCTCGAACGAGCCCATCCGCGACTTGCGGATGATCTCCTTGACGCTGTTCTTGCCGTTGACGAGCTCGAGCACCGCGAGCTCCTCGCGCGTCAGCCGGCCGCGGCCCATCTGCGCGACCGAGTCCTCGTTGCGCAGGAACACGACATCGAAGTTGTCGATCGCGCGCTCGATCAGGTGCCACTCGTCGACGCGGCGGTAGCCCTCCATCAGGACGGCCTCGACGTCGAGCCCGAGCGCGGCATCGATCACCGACGCCGGGAGCTCGAGCCCGGCCGCGAACCGGAACCGGCCGTGGCGCCAGCGCAGGATCTCGTAGATCAGCTCGCTCGACTGCCGCGTCAGGCAGGCCTTGAGATCGGCCTCGTTCAGGAGGCCGAGCTTGACGAGCTGCTGGCCGATCAAGCGATGGTTCGGCGACTGACCGCGCGACTCGAGGAACGACTCGAAGTCCGCGCGCTGCATCAGCTCGGCGTCGAGCACGAACCGGCCGAGCAGGAACTCCTCGGGGACGCCGTCGGCGATCGCCTGATCGACGCGACCGCGCCGGAAGTACATCTCGACCTTCGCGCCGGAGCGCTCGATCGTCAGCACACCGGACTGCTCCTGGACGTCGAGCAGCTGCAGGACCTCGGCGAGCGGCACGACGCGCAGATCGCCACGCAGTCCCGGCACGCCATCGCCGAACAGCCCGAGATCGATCGAGGCGAGCAGCTTGCCGAGCGTCGCGTCGTCGAGCGCGGCGCGCGCGGCCTCGGCGATCGCGGCGGCGTCGGTCGACACGCGCGCGTCGGGATCTTGCGAGCTCTCGGCGAGCGAGAACAACGCCGCGACCCGCCCGCCGACGGCGTCGCCGAGCTTGCTCCGGAGCTCGGCGAGCGCGGCGGTCTTCGCGTGCGCGCGGTCGGCGTCGTCGGTCGCGGCGAGATCCTCGCCGGTGACGAGCGACGGGTTGTCCTCGTCGGCGCCGCCGCCCGGCGCGTACTTCGTGATCGTGTGCTGGACAACCGCGGTGATCGCCTCGGGCGAGAACGGCTTCGTGATGTAGTCGACGATGCCCATCACCTTGACGAACCGCTCGCCGACCTGGTCGCCCTTCGCGCTCATCAAGATGACGGGGATGTCGCGCAGCTTCGGATCCGACACCAGCTCGCGGCAGAACTGATAGCCGTTCATCCTCGGCATCACGAAGTCGAGCAGGATCAGATCCGGGCGCTGGGCGCGGACCGCCTCGAGTCCCGCTTCTCCGTCGGCAGCGGTCTGCACCTGGTAGCCGGCCTTCGTCAGGACCAGCTGCACCACCTTCGTGATGGTCGGACTGTCGTCGATTACCAGGACCAGCTCGCCGGCCATGTCGGTGGACCCCTTACTCCGCGGCACAGGCCGTGGGGATCCCCATGCTATGTGCTTCCAATTACACCTTCAATCGGACGCTCGCCTTCGATCGAGGTGCTTCGCGATTTGGTTGCGCTGGAAGCAACATGGTACGTTCGTGCTGCGTGCCGCTCCAAGAGGGAGACCTGGAGCATTACCCCAGGAAATTCGGCAAGTATCACTTGCTGGGTCCCCTTGCACAGGGCGGGATGGGCGCGCTCTACCTCGCCGTCACCGGCGATCGTGGGCTCGAGCGGCTCATGGTCATCAAGACGGTGCTGCCGCACCTCGCGGACGCCGAGTACGTCGCGCGATTCCGCGATGAAGCGAAAGTTGTAGTCAAGCTGTCGCACGGCAACTTGATCCCGGTGTTCGACGCCGGGCTCGTCGGCGGCGAGCTGTTCCTGGCGATGGACTTCGTCGAGGGGCGCGACCTGCGCGCGGTGTGGAATCGCTGCGCGAAGAAGCAGGTCGCATTTCCGATCGACGTCGCGGTCTACATCGTCAAGGAGCTGTGTCGCGGCCTCGCGTACGCGCACTCGTTTCCCGATCTCAACCTCGTCCACCGCGACATCTCGCCGCCGAACGTGCTCGTCTCGTACACCGGCGAGGTCAAGCTGACCGATTTCGGGCTCGCGTCGTCGACGCTCAAGCTCGAGAAGACGGCGCCCGGCATCATCTACGGCAAGGTCGCGTACATGTCGCCGGAGCAGGCGCGCGGCGAGAAGCTCGACGGTCGCTCCGATATGTACGCGGCGGCGATCGTGCTGTGGGAGCTGCTGACCGGACGCCAGCTGTTCCCGCCGGGCAAGGACCAGCCGCAGGATCTGCTCGCGCGTGCGAAGAACCCCGAGGTGATGCGCCCGAGCAAGCGCGCGCCGCGTGTTCCGGCCGAGCTCGACGAGATCTGTCTGCGCGCGCTCGCGGCGGACAAGAAGGATCGCTACGCCGACTGCGACGAGATGCGCATGGCGCTGCAGACGTGGCTCGCGCACAACGCGCCGACCACGGACGGCACGCGGATGTCGTCGTTCCTGCAGGACCTGTTCGCCGAGGACATCCTGCGCGAGCGCGCCGAGCGGGCCGAGCTGATCGCGCGGGTGCGGACGCGCGCGCTGACGCTGCCGCCGACCGACGAGCTGCGCATGTGGGTCGAGAAGTCCGAGAAGTCGAGCCTGCCCGACGATGCGTTCGGCGAGGGCGAGCCGCCGGTGCGCAAGCCGGGCTCGGTCGGACGCCGCGCGACCGATCGTGGTGCCGAGGGCGAGGATCGCCGGCGCGAGGCGGATCGCCGCGCGGGCCGCGCTGCCCCGAACCCGGTCACGAAGACGAACACCACGGTCACCGCGGCCGCGCTCGCGGAGAACCTCGAGGAGGCCGAGGCCGATCTGATCGGCATGGAGGTCGACGGCCGCTATCGCGTGATCGAGCTGATCGGCGAGGGCGGCATGGGCAAGGTCTATCTCGCCGAGCACATCGAGATCGGCAAGCGCGTCGCGCTGAAGGTCCTGCACCCGAGCTATTCGCGCATGCCGGACCTCGTCGAGCGATTCCGGCGGGAGGCGCGCGCGGCGTCGAAGATCGGTCACCCGAACATCGTCGACGTCACGGACTCCGGCACGACCGCCGACGGCAGCGTGTACTTCGTGATGGAGTACCTCGAGGGCGTCGAGCTCGGCAGCGTGATCGAGCGCGAGGGTGCACTCGACGTCGCACGCGCGCTCAAGATCTCCGGCCAGATCTGCCGCGCGCTGTCCGCCGCGCACGCGCAGGGGATCGTGCACCGCGATCTCAAGCCGGAGAACATCTTCCTGATCACGCGCGACGGCGCCGCCGACGTCGTCAAGGTGCTCGACTTCGGCATCGCGAAGACGACCGAGGCCGAGGCCGCGCGCGAGCGCCGGCTGACGAGCCCGGGCATGGCGATGGGCACGCCCGAGTACATGTCGCCGGAGCAGGCCGCGGGCCGGCCCGCCGACGCGCGCTGCGATGTCTACGCGCTCGGCGCGATCATGTACGAGATGGTCACGGGGATCCCGCCGTACACCGGCGACAACTTCATGGAGATCCTGACCAAGAAGGCGACGCAGGATCCGACGCCACCGCATCAGGTTCGCAAGGAGCTGCCGGGTCCGGTCTCCGACCTCGTGGTCAGCGCGATGGCACGCAACCCCGACGCGCGGCCGCAGACGATGGAGACGCTCGAGTACGAGCTCAACAAGTGTCTGTCCGGTCGCGGCGTCGCGGTCGCGCAGATCCTCGGCATGACGACCGACCCGACGGTGGTCGCGACGCTCAATCCGGGGCTGTCGATGCGCTCGCTCGACGACGGCATCGTGGTGCCGCGCCCGGCGCAGCCCGCATCGCCGGCGCTCAGCATGACGCGCGCGACGACGCAGAGTGGGCCGAGCCAGTCGAGCCCGGCGTCGAGCCTGACGTTCTCGAACCCGAACGCGATGAACGAGCTGCCGGGCATGTGGTCGGGTCCGGCGTCGATCACGACGACCGGTCCGCTGCTCGGTCACGGCTCGCGTCCGACGAGCGAGCCGACGGCGACGACGGCGACCGCGGTCGCGGCTGCTGCGGCGGAGAGCATGAAGATGCCGGCGATGCGCGCGTCGTCGCCGTCGCTGCAGGTCCACACGTTCACCGAGACGTCGAACGCGGCGATCCCGCAGTTCCGCCAGCGCAGCGCGCTCGGCGTGTTTGGCTGGCTGCTGCTCGCCGCGGTGCTGTTCGGCGGGATCGGCGCGCTGCTCTATGTCGCGTTCGGCGAGCGCGGTGAGCGTGCGCCGAACAAGATCGAGGATATCGCGCGGCCGCCGCAGTCCGGCGCCGGCGCGATCACGCCCGGCTCGGGCAGCGATGCGCTCGCGCCGACGCCAACGCCACCACCGACCGGCGCGAACAAGGGCTCGGCGCAGACGCCGAACACGAACGGCAAGCCGTCACTGAAGCTCGACGACAAGGCGCAGCAAGAGCCGGCGACCGTGAAGAAGCCGGCGACGAACAAGCAGCCGGTCAAGAAGCTGACCGTCGCCGAGGAGCGCGATCCGAAGGCGCTGATCAAGCAGGGCAAGCTGCACGAGAAGAATGGCGACTGGGAGCTGGCGCGCAACGTCTACGAGAAGCTCGAGAAGCTCAAAGGGCAGGGCGCGAACGCGCTGTACATGCAGGCGTGGGCGGCGTTCCAGGCGAACCAGGTCAAGGATGCGCAGGAGCTCGCGCGGCGCGCGGCGGCGCAGCAAACGGGTGCCGCGAAGCTGTCGTCGATGATGCTGTACGGCGATGCGCTGTTCAAGGATGGCGCCTACGACCGCGCGAAGACGATCTACAGCGGCATGCGGCGCGACGCGACGGCGGACATGAAGGCGACGCTCGCGAAGAAGATCGTGTCGTGCAACAAGCAGCTCAAGCTGCCCGAGAACGACGGCCTCTAGACCATCGAGCCGGCGAGCCAGTCGGCGAGCATGTCGACCGACGACAGCATCGTGTTCGCGCGGCGCAGTCGATCCGACAGCGTCTTGACGACCTGGACGAGCAGCACGGAAGCGGCGTGCGCGTCGTCGGAGATCAGCTGGCGCAGCGCATCGTGCGGCAGCCGGAACAGGAACGTCGCCGACATCGCGGTGACGCTCGCGGATCGCGGCGCCGGCTCGACGAGTGACATCTCGCCGAAGAACTCGCCGCCCTGCAGCGTCGCGAACGTCTGCGACCCGCGATGCACGGCGACCTGGCCGGACAGGATCAAGAACAGCGCGTCGCCGAGGCTGCCTTCGACGACGATCGGCTCACCCGGGTTGTAGCTCTCGATCTCGCCGGCGCGTGCGAGCCCCTGCAGCTGCTCGGGATCGAGGTGCACCAGCAGCGGATGACGTTCGAGCAACGTCGGGGTCGGCACGGAGACCAGTATCGTCCAAAACCCGGCCGCGCGCGCGTTCTGCTAGGGTCTTGCCGATGCGCATCCTCGTGATCGCGGCCTGGTCGCTCGCCATCGTCGGTACCGCGCACGCGCAGGCGGTCGATCGTCGCTACGCCGAGGAGCCGACCTCGGGGGTCGCGCTGCCGGCCACGCCGCTCGCCGGCGAGCACGACGGCCGCACCGTCGTCGTCAACCCCGGTGGCCTCGCACTCGTGCGCGGCACCGAGCTCGCGCTCGCACTCGGGCTCGAAGATCCGGACGTCGCGACGAGCGCCGGCCAGGGCTTCGGCGGCTACCTCGCGCTCGCCGGGGGCGGCAAGCTGCTGCCGCGGTTCGGGCTCGGCCTCGGCTTCGAGTGGCTCTCGCCATCGCGCAGCCAGCTCGAGCCGGATCCGGGCTCGCCGTTTCGCTTCACGCTCGGCCTCGCGACGGCGCTCGGCAAGAACGCGGGCTTCGGCTTCTCGTGGCATCACTTCGCCGACGACGGACCGCTCGGCGGCGTCGACGCATTCGACCTCGGCCTGTCGACGCGCTTTGGTAACCACATCGGCGTCGGAGCGGTGCTGCGCGACGTCGCGACCGGTCCGATCGAAGGCGCGCCGGTCCAGCGTCGCTACGAGCTCGAGACCGTCGTGCGTCCGCTCGCGACCGACCAGCTCGAGCTCGCAGTCGGCGGCCGGCTCGGCGAGACGCGGCGCGATCTCGACGGCTGGACGCGCGTCTCCGCGCGGGTGCTGCGCGGCCTGTACGTCCACGCCGCCGTCGAGTCGCGCGAGCTCCACACGCTCGAGGACTCGATCATGGGCGTCCGCGATGTCGGCGGCCGCGACCTGCGCGCCACCCTCGGCGTCGAGGTCTCGTTCGGCGGCTTCGGCGTCACCGCGCTCGCCACCGGGCTGCGCGACGACCTCGGCACGAACCACCCGCTCGGCGGCACCCTCGTGATCCGCAGCTCGTCGCTCGGCCCCGCCGCGATCACGCGCCCCGACGATCACATCGAACGCGTCGAGCTCGCGGGCTCGATCGGCATTCGCGAGGTCACCGCGCTCGTCGCTCGCATGCGCGCGATCGCTCGTGATCCGAGCGCGAAGGCCCTCGTCCTCACCTTCGACGGAGCGAGCGCGGGCTGGGCCACGCTCCAGGAGCTGCGCGACGAGGTCCTCGCCGTCCGCAAGTCCGGCAAGAAGGTCTTCGCGTACATGGTTTCGGGCACCGGCCGCGACTACTTCGTCGCGAGTGCCGCCGACAAGGTCTACGTCGATCCCGCCGGTGGCGTCCGTCTGGTCGGTATGGCGGGCACCACCATCTACTTCAAGGGCGCGTTCGATCAGCTCGGCGTCACGCCGCAGTTCGAGAAGATCGCCGAGTACAAGTCCGCGCCCGAACAGTTCACCGAGACCGGCCCGACGCAGACCGCCGCGAAGATGACGAACGAGCTGTTCGACAGCATCTGGGACCAGTGGCTCGCGCAGGTCGCCGACGCCCGCCACCTCACGAAGGACGAGCTGCGCGCCCTCGTCGACAACGGCCCGTTCACCGCGGGCGACCTCGCCGGCAACACCAAGCTCGTCGATGCCGTGGCCGCCCCCGACAAGATCAGCCAGCTCGTCGCGAGCGAGCTCGGCGCGATCCTCCCCGTCACCACCCCGGGCCGCGACCGCCCCGAGCGCTGGCAACGCCCCGGCATCGCGATCATCTACGTCGATGGCGACATCACCGACGGCCCCTCGCGCTCCTTCCCGCTGATCGGCCAGCGCCTCGCCGGCGGCGAGACCCTCGTCAACGCGATCTCCGCCGCGCGCACCAACCCGGCGGTCGGCGCGATCATCCTGCGCATCGACTCCCCCGGCGGCTCCGCCCTCGCCTCCGAGCTCGTCTCGCGCGAGGTCTTCGCCACCCGTGGCGTCAAACCCATCCTCTGTTCGTTCTCCGACCTCGCGGCCTCCGGCGGCTACTTCATCGCCGCCGGCTGCGACCTCATCTTCGCCGAGCCGATGACCATCACCGGCTCGATCGGCATCTTCTACGGCAAGTTCGACCTCTCCGGCCTCCTCAAGAAGCTCGGCGTCACGACCGACACCTACAAGCGCGGCAAGCGTTCCGACGTCGAATCCCTGTTCCGCCCCTACAGCCCCGAAGAGCGCACGATGCTCCTCGACAAGCTCCGCTACATGTACGGCCGCTTCGTCTCCGCCGTCGCCGAGGGCCGCTCCATGAAGAAGGATGCCGTCGATGCCGTCGGCCGCGGCCACGTCTGGAGCGGCCTGCAGGCCAAGCCCATCCACCTGGTCGATCGCTTCGGCGGCCTCTCCGACGCCCTCGACGAAGCCAAGCGCCGCATGCACCTCGACCCCGCGACGCGCGTCCAGCTCTACGAGCTCCCGAACCTCCCGACGAGCCTGCTCGGCACCCTCGGCAACCTGATCGGCCTGCGCGCCGACGAGCCGATGCAGCTGACCGATCTCCCGGCGGTGCGCGAGCTGCTGCGCGGCGTCCCCGCATCTGTCCTCGTCGACGACACGAAGGCGCAGGCGAGGCTGCCGTACGAGATCAGCTGGCAGTAGGGGGCCCGTTCGTTCCCTTCCTTGGTATGGGTTCTCCCCTCGATTCTGTCCGGTGTTCGGACAGACCGCTGCCCTGGCGAAGCTCGAGCTCCGCATCTGGCGAGACCGACGATGTAGCGCGAAGTGTTGGTTCGCGGCGGGAGGTTGATGGAACTGGGACGTGCTCGATAGCGCGTCAGTGCAGGAACACCGTGGCCGTCGCTGGCTGCTCCACCGGCGCGCAGCTGTTCCGGCGCAACCAGTAGGTTCCGATCGGGAACACGCACGCATCGCCCTTGAGCCATGCCGCGCGCGCCTTGCGGTACGCGGCGTGAAAGGCCCGACGTTCCTGGATCGCCTCGATGCGATTGTCGACGTCCTTCGATGCGAAGTGCGGCTTGATGCGGTTACGCAGCGCCTTCATCGAACCGCTCACCCATTCGTCCTTGATCGGTGGCTTGTACTCCCACGTCAGTCGCTTCAGCGCGGCTCGTCCGACGAACGAGAGACCCTTGAGTGCCCGCTCGGCTTGCAGCTGCATGACGCGCGCTTCGACCCGCGCCTTCAGTCGCTGCAGGAAGACGGTCTTGTCGCCGAGCACGTCGGGAAGCTTCAGGTGCAGCTCGACTGCGTCTGGCAGATCCGTTTCGTCGGCCCGGAAGAAGAAGACCGGCCGCGTGGCCTTCAGCGGCATGCCGGTCATCAGGTTCGCGTAGCCGTTGACGCCAGGCCAGCGATCGATCGTGTAGGCCGCTCCGTGCTTCACGGGATTCGTGAACGTGTACGTGAGCTTTTCGAGGATCGCGTCGACGTCCATGAGTTGCACGACGGAGCACTGCTCTGCGGACCAGAAGTTGTCACGACGCCCGTAGTGGCGGTTCAAGCACCGCGCGAGCATGCGGTGGAAGTACTCGATGAACCGCGGGTAGTTGCCATCGCGATCGTAGATGACGGTGTGGTGATGGTTCGACATCGCGCACGGGCCCAGGATGTCGATGTCGTAGCGAGGCGCGGCGACGCCGAGGCAATACGTGAACGCATTGCAGACGACGTCATCGGGGTGCATCAGGAACTGCTGCTGCGCGGTCCGTCGGGTAATGAGGTAGAAGCGGCCGGCGATAACGGGGCGTGGTCTGGTCATGGCCGGGCCTCTCGCCCGCTGCCACGCGCGGTTGCCGAAAACCTTTACCTGGGAAGGGTCGGCGGCCCTGCATCCACTCCCGCATCCCTTACAGGGATTTGCAGCTCGATTCGCTCGGGCGGCTTCGTGGGCGGGTCGTACGAGCAGTAGCCGAGCGCCACGTTGATCGTGCCGATCAGGATCATGCCCCCGGTGACCGGGATCCAGTAGCGGCGGTGCTTGCGCGAGAACGGACGCGCCCGGTCTTTGGCCACGCCGAACGTCTAGCACGCGGCTGGGGTAGTGTGCAGGCGTGGGCCGCTGGCAGCGCTACTGGTTTGCCGACGGCGGACGGCTGAGCGTGGCGGTCGTGCGCATCGCGATCGCGGTGGCGGTCGGGATGTCGCTGTGGCGGCTCGCGACGTTGTCGACGGTGCAGTTGCCGCCGGTGCCGGAGGTGTATCGGCCGGTCGGGGTCTGGATGGTGACGGGGGAGTGGGTGCCGACGGCGGACGTGGTGCTCGTGCTGTGGATCGTCGCGTGGGTCGGGACGGCGGCGATGTTGCTCGGGTTGTGCACGCGCGTGGCGACGGTGGTGAGCTTCGTCGGCGCGATGTCGCTCGCGGCGCTGTCGTATGCGGGCAGCGCGGCGTGGTCGCATCAGTACAACGTCGTGTTTCTGGCGCAGCTGGCGTTTTTCGGAGCGCGCGGCGGCGATGCGCTGAGCGTGGATGCGGTGATCCGTCGGGTGCGCGGCTTGCCGCCGAAGGATGTGCCGCACGGGTATCAGTGGTCGTTGCGGTTGGTGCAGCTGGCGATCGCGCTGATGTTTGCGGGGGCCGCGTTTCACAAGCTGCTGCACGGGCACTTCACGCTGCGCTGGGCGTTGTCGGACAACCTGCGGCATCACCTGCTCGTGCGCTACGACCTCGCGGGCATCGAGCGGCCGCCGCTCGTCGACTGGCTGCTCGAGGACGTGTGGCGCTACCGGACGGCCGCGCTGCTGAACTTGCTCGCGCAGGCGACACCGCTGCTCGCGATGTTCTTCATGCGGCGGCCGGTGCTGCGCGCGCTGTGCGGGGCGGTGTTCGCGCTCGAGATCCTCGGCCTGGGCCTCGTGGTCAGCCTGTGGAACGAGCACTGGCTGCCGCTCGTCGCGGCGTTCATCGACTGGGATCGGCTGTTCCGCCGGACACACGAGGAGGACCGCGCGCCCGGGTTCCGGCCGCCACTCGCGCCACGCATCTACATCGCGGCGTTCCTCGTGTACGAGGGCGTGACGTCGTTCGTGCCGTCGCTCGATCAGCGGCTGAACACGTATCCGTTCTCCGGGTTCCCGATGTTCGCGACGATCCGCGCGCTCGAGCCGTACGACGAGCACCTGCCGTACTCGGTGCCGGGCGATCGGTTCGTCGTCGCCAGCGATGCGCCGCTCACCGAGGTGCAGCAGCGCTGGTTCGATCACGCGAATCGCGGCGTGTACAACCTCAAGAGCCAGGCGCAGCTCGAGCCGAAGCTACGTGCGATCCTCGCGACGGCGCGGACGCGATATGGCGATGGCATCCGCGGGCTGCGGCATCAGGTCGCGCTGTTCGAGGCCGAGCCGTATCCGGCACCGGCGCGGTTCGACGAGTACCCGATCGCGGTCACCGGCGAGCTGCTCGCAGACGGTACGTTTCGCAGCCTGCTCGGCACGCTCGCCGACGGTGCGATCGAGCTGCGCGCCACGCACGTCGACGCGTCCCGCATCGAGCGCCTCGTGTACTACGCCGACGACCGCCCGATCCGGTGGGAGCTCGCGTTCACGCGCGAGGGCGATCGGCTCGTGCTCGCGTCGCCGCTGAAGCCGGATCCGGTCTACGTCGTCGCGTTCGTCGACGGCACGCCGTGGCTGGTCGCGCAGCGCCGCAGCTGGAAGTGGCAGTAGCGCCGCTAGTGTAATGACCGCATGTCCGCGGGCAGCGGCGCCTCGACGGTGAGCAGCCGGCCCTCGGGATGCGGAAACCGCACGCGCGCGGCATGCAGCGCGTGACGTGGCAGCACGAACAGGCGCGCGAGCTCGGGCACGAGGCCCTCGTTGCAGAACCGCATGAACGCGTCGTCGCCGTGGGCGTACAGCTTGTCGCCGACGATCGGAAACCCCGCATGGGCGAGGTGCGCGCGGATCTGGTGCTGGCGCCCGGTGACGAGCGTGCACCGCACGAGGGCGTAGCGCTCGCCGCGCGCCTCGACGGCAACGCGCGTGACCGCCGGCAGCCCCGCGCGATCCGGCAGCATGCGGACGTGCACGAGCTTCGTCGGATCGCCCGGCTCGGCGAGCCGCAGCCCGATGTCGAGCGTGATCGCGTTCCACGCCGGCACGCCATGCACGACGGCGAGGTACTCCTTCGTCACCGTGTCCTTCGACGCCCATGCCTGCTTGAGCACCACGGCGGCCTCGCGATCGCGCGCGACCACGAGGCAGCCCGAGGTCTCGCGATCGAGGCGATGAACGATCTGCAGCTCCGGCTCGTCGGGATAGCGTTCGGCGAGCACGCGCGTCAGCGTGTTGAAGTAGAACTTCGCCGACGCGTGCACCGGCAGCAGCGCCGGCTTGTCGACGACGAGCACGCGCCGGTCCTCGTACAGCACGCCGAACGTGCGCGGGCACGGCGGCTCCTGACGCGCCGGACGCCGGATCACGTAGTGCTCGTTCGCCGCGACGATCGTCGCCGGCTTCGGGACGTGGCCATCCGCGCGGCGCAGCTGCTCGTCGATGATGCCCTGGATGCGCGTGCGCGAGAGCCGCGGGATCTGCGTCTTGACGAAGTGATCGAGCCGCAGCCCCGCGAGATCCGGCGGCACGACGAGGTGGCGCTCGACGATCCGCGGCGAGCCATCCGGCATCAGGTGCGAGGTCAGACCCCAGTCGAGCGCTGGATCCGCGCCTGGCGGCAGGCTGAACGAATCGACCTCGGGCTCGACGTCGTGTGGCTCCGGCTCGTCGTCGGGCTCGTCGGGATCAGGCCTCTGCGTCGGCGTCCTCGTCGACACCGGCTGCCTCGATATCGTACTTCTTCATCAGCTTGCGGAAGTACTTGCGATCGATGTCTGCCGCGCGCGCCGCGTGCGAGATGTTGCCGCTGTTGCGCCGCAGCAGCTGCAGGATGTAGTCGCGCTCGAACGCCGCGACCCAGCGCTCCTTCGCATCCTTGAATGTCACGCCCTCGGCGAGCAGCTCCTCGGGCGGGGTCGGCGTCGGCGCGCTCGCGCTCATCGGCACGACCGGATGGCCGCCACTCGCCGTCGGCGCGCGACGCTGCACGCCGGTCACCGTCTGCGCGCGCATCTGCGCTTGCGACGCCTTCGCGTTGCGCACGTAGTCCGGCAGATCCGACAGTGCGAGCAGCTCGCTGTCGCAGAACGACACCGCACGCTCGATCACGTTGACGAGCTCGCGAACGTTGCCGGGCCACGGATAGTTCTGCAGCGCGGCCATCGCGTCGTTCGCGACGGCGCGGACCTTCTGCGTCCCGCCCGCGCCGCGGTTGTACGAGCCCGTCTCGAGGAAGTGGTTGACGAGCAGCGGGATGTCGTCGGCACGCTCGCGCAGGGAGGGCAGGTGCAGCCGCACGACGCTGAGGCGATAGAACAGATCCTGACGGAACCGGCCGGCTCGCACCTCGTCCTCGAGGTTGCGGTTCGTCGCCGCGATGATCCGGACGTCGACCTTCGCCGCCTTCGTCGAGCCGACACGCCGAACCTCGCGCTGCTCGAGCGCGCGCAGCAGCTTCGGCTGCAGATCGAGCGGCAGCTCGCCGAGCTCGTCGAGGAACAGCGTGCCGCCATCCGCCTGCTCGAACAGACCCTGGCGCGTCATCATCGCGCCGGTGAACGAGCCCTTCTCGTGGCCGAACAGCTCGCTCTCGATCAGGTTCGGCGGCACCGCGCCGCAATCGAACACGACGAGGTCGTTACGCGACCGCGGCGACAGCGAGTGGATCGCCTGCGCGACGACCTCCTTGCCGGTTCCGGTCTCGCCGTCGATCACGACCGTCGTCGCGGTCGGCGCGATCTTCTCGATGATCGTGTAGATCTCGCGCATCCGCGCGTTGCCACCGATCAGGCCGGCGCAACGGTCGCTGCGCGACGGCACGATCTGGACTTCCTCCTCGCGCGCGTTGAACCGCAGCTGCGACTGTCCGACCGAGACGATCGAGCCCGGCTTGAGGAACGCCTCGCGGACCCGGACCTTGTTGATGAACGTGCCGTTCGTCGACCGCTGATCGACGAGCACGTAGCCGGTGTCTTCCTGGACGATCCGGCAGTGATAGCGAGACACCGTGTCGTCGGACAGCACGACGTCGTTGTCATCCATCGATCCGAGCCGGATCTCTTCCTTGTCGAACGACCACTCCTGCGTCGGATCGTCGACCGATTGCAGGATGCACCGCCGCAGATGCAGCGTCGGACCACGGTCCAGATACGCGACCTTGGTCGGCGGGACGAAGTCGGGAAACTTCTTCATGGCGGCGGGCGGTTGGCCCATCATACCGCCAATTGCCCCCGCTTACTGGCAGCCGAGCATCAGCGAGCCGTCGCTCTGGACGATCGCGAACGGAGGCGCGGTGCAGAAGCCGCTCGTGCCCATCGGGATGCGCTGCGACTGGACGTCGAACCCATCCGACACCGCCGCCGAGATCGTGTCCTCGACGGCGCCCGCGCACCCGATCTCGGTGCTTCCCGAGCCGCAGAACGGCGTGAACAGGACCCCGAGCGCCTCGGCCCACCACGCGAAGTCGGTGGCGACGTGCAGGTTCTTGACGTCGAGGATGAGGTCGTACCCTCCGCCCGCCGGCTCGAACGACACGCCGATGTCGAAGTCGATGTCGACCTCGGGGTCCGGGGCGTACGGCACGTTGCCGGCGAGATCGAGGTCGACGCGCAGCGTGCTGGCGTCCCCCTGCGAGACCTCGACCGCGCGCGGGCCGTAGACCTGGCTCGAGCTCCAGTACAGATCGTCGGAGATCCAGATCTTGTTGCCGACCATGCCTTCGATCCGCGACTCGAGCTCGCTGCGCGGGATCGTCATGCACCAGCCGCCGCCCGCGACCGGGCAGACGTACAGCGGCGGCACCGGTGAAGCATAGGTCGCGAACTGCGGCGCCGCGCGCAGCTGGGCATGCGTCACCGTGAACGTCGGCTGGTGGCCATCGTCGCCGTCGATCCACTGGCAGGTCGCCGAGCCGAAGTTGCGGTCGTAGGCGACGCGGCCGTTGACGAGCAGCTGGAACTGCTGCACGCACATGCCGTCGGTGCCGTACTTGTGCAGCTTGATCTCGCTGATGTCGTGGAGCGTCGCGACGCTGCCGAGATCGAGGTCGTAGGTGAAATCGCGACCGCGCTTGAAGTCGTCGACGAAGTTGTACGGATAGATCGACGAAGTCTTGACCGGCGCGTAGTCGAGGCCGGTGTGGTTGTAGCCCGGCAGCAGCATCTCGCTGAGGTTGACGCCGACGTTGTCACCGGTGCCGGCATCCGCGATGTCGGCGATCACGAGCCGCAGCTGCAGCCGGTTGACGCGCGGTGAGCTCGTCGCGGGCAGCGTCAGCGCGCAGCGCTCGGCACTGTACGCGGTCGTCGTGCCGTCGCTGATCCGCGTGCGGTAGCAGTAGATCGCGTCGGCCGCACGGCCGCCATCGGTCCACGCGCGCGTGCCGGTGTAGCCGCCGGCGAAGCTCGCGATCGTGGTCCACGTCGTCGACGTGACCGGTCGTCGCTGCAGCGCGGTCGACGTCCACCACGACGAGCTCGGGAACTGGACGCTCAGCGAGCTCGCGGTGCGCGCGGTCGCGGTGATCTCGGGCGCGTCGAGCGTGCCGCCGGTCGGCTCGCAGTCGAACGGGTCGGGCGACGCACAGACGCCTTGCTCGACGGTCTCGGTTTCCAGCTCCGGCGTGTCCTCGTCGGCAACATCGACGCAAGCACCCACGGCGGACGCGAACAGCAAACACGACAGTAGACGGGTCTTCACGGCTATCTCCTTCACGCGGGGAGTGACTCTCCCTTTGCTCGGAAGACAGGCGCGGCCGGCGTTGTCTCAGCGAAATCGCGATCACCGCGTATGGGTGCGTAACCAGGCGTCGATCTCGCGCAGATCGTCGTCCGCGGCGTGCATCGCGACGAGCTGGTCGCGGAGCGCGGCGATCTCCGCGACCGCACGCGCGCGGTCCGCCGGTGCGATGCGCCACCGCGCATCGGCGAGCACGAACCGCGCATGGGCCGCGCGGACCGGGTTCGCGCCCGGCTGCGACGCGATCGCGATCGCGCGCTCGGCGAGCTTCGTCGCGTCGGCGATCCGGTTCGCCGCGATCGCGCACTCCGCCGCTCCGTCGAGGTACGTCGCGAGATCGGGATGGCCGGCGCCGTGCGCGTGCTCGAGGATCGCGATCGCGCGGTCGAAGCTCGCGCACGCGTCGCTGCGGTGAAGCGACAGCAGGATGTAGCCCTGGGTCGCGAGTGCCGGCGCGAGGTCCTCGTGGTCCTTGCCCTGGACCTCCTCGCGGATCGCGATCGCACGCGCGATCGCGGTGCGCGCTTCGTCGAGCTCGCCCGTCATGCGCAGCGCCGACGCGAGCCCGCTCAGCGACTGCGCGACGCCCGGATGCTTCGCGCCGGTCAGCTTCTCGCGCATCGCGAGGGCGCGCCGGTGCAGCGCGATCGCCTCGGTGTAGCGGCCCTGCTTCGTGCGCGTCGCGGCGAGGTTCGACAGCGAGCTCGCGATCATCGGATGCTCGGGGCCGAGCTTGGCCTCGCGGATCGCGAGCGCGCGCTCCTGCAGCATCGCGGCATCGTCGAGCCGGCCCTGATCGTCGGCGACCATCGCGAGGTTGTTGAGCGTCGTCGCGACGCCCGGGTGCTCGGGCCCGAGCGTGCGGATCTTGAGTCCGAGCGCGCGCTCGTACGTTGCACGCGCGTCGTCGTAGCGCCCGATGCGCTCGAGCGCCATGCCGAGGTTATTCAGCACGGCGGCGACGTTCGGGTGCTCGGGGCCGAGCCGGCTCTCGAAGATCACGAGTGCCTGCTCGAACACCGGGGGCGCGGCCTCGGCCTGGCCCATGTCGCCGAGCAGCGTCGCGAGCTGGAACAGCGTGCGTCCGGTCGCGGCGTCGTCGGCGAGCCCGCGCTTGCGGCGCGCAGCGAGCGTGGTCTCGACGAGTGCGCGCGCGTCCGCGTAGCGTGCCTGATCGCGGAACACCTGGGCACGCGCGAGCGCGAGCGTCTCGCGAAGATCGGCGAGCTCGGGACCGTCGCCGGCCGCGGCGAGCGCGATCTCGACGTGGCGTGCGGCCTCGAGCGCGTCGTCGAGCTTGCCGCGATCGTCGCCGAGCGCGGGCACGATCCAGAGCAGCGCCTGGATCTCGCCACGACGATCTCTCGCGCGCGCCGCCGCGAGTGCGGCGTCGTACAGCGCGTCCTTCGCGGCGGGCTTCGCTGCCTGCAGCAGCGCCTCGGCGCGCGCGAGCCGGACCTCGGCCGACAGCGGTGGATACGCGAGGTGGTCGGCCGCGGCGACGAGCGGCTCGGTCTCGGCGATCGCGGCGTCGTAGCGGCCGACGGCGACGAGCGCGGTCGCGGCCGCGAGCTGCTGGCGTAGCGACGCGACCGCCGGCCCGACGGCGATGTCCGGCGCGGGATAGGCATCCGCGAGCGCGGCGCGATCGCAGCGCTCGATCGGTGGGAGCTTCGCGACGGCGTCGACCGCGCCGTCGAGCGTGTCGACATCGGGCTCGCCGGCGAGCACGCCGGTCAGCGCGCGCGTCTCGGCGACGCGGCGATCGAGACAGGCCATCTGCAGATCGAGCAGCGCCGACGACTGCTCGCCGCGCGCACCGGCCTCGCATGCGGCGCGGCGCTGCGTCGCGAGCTGTGCGACCAGCTCGGCGAGTGCGCGATCGACACGCGCATACGTGTCGGCGGCGTACGGTCGCTGCGTCGCGAGAAACGCGGCGCGCACGCGATGCTGCATGTCCGCATCCCACAGCCCGGACGGCGGCGCGAGCTCGCAGCGGGCGCCCTCGTCGTCGCGCGACAGGGCGACGCCGGCGACGCCGATCGCCGCGACCGCGACGACCCCGAGCACGCCGGCCGCGATCGCAGCGCGCCGTCGCCGCGGCAGCGCCGCCTCGAGCGCAGCGAGCAGCGCGTCGATCGTGGGCCACCGGTCGCCGGGGAATGCGGCGAGCCCGCGCTCGAGCGCGCGCCGCACCGACGCCGGCGCACTCGACTCGAAGGCTCCCGGCTCGCCGCGCTCGATCCGCTCGAGCCGGGTCAACGCGGTCGTCGTCGAGAACGGGCGTGTTCCGGTGAGGCCCTCCCACAGCGACACGCAGAACGCGAACTGATCGCTCGTCGCGGTCGCGTCGTCCCCGACGAGCTGCTCCGGCGCCATGTACGCCGGCGTGCCGACCGCCGATCCGGTCTGCGTGATCGTCGCCGCATGCGTGTCGTCGACGGGCGCACCGCGCACCGGCCGCTGGCTCGGCTCGCCGGCCGCACGCGCCAGTCCGAAGTCAGCGACGCGCGGCCGACCGTCGGCACCGACGAGCACGTTGTCCGGCTTGAAGTCGCGATGCACGATGCCGACCGCGTGCGCCGCGGCGAGCCCGCGCCCGGCCGCGATGAACATCCGCAGGATCTCGATCCACGGCCGCTCCGCGGCGGCGAGCCACGTGCGCAGCGTCTCGCCCTCGACGAGCTCCATCGCGACGAACCGCCGATCGCCGTGCTCGCCCGCGTCGAACACCGAGACGACGTTCGGGTGGGCGAGCCGCGCGAGCGCCTGGGCTTCGCGCAGCAGGCGCTTATCGCCACCGCCGACGGTGTCCTCGCTGCGCAGCAGCTTGAGTGCGACCTTGCGATCGAGCTGCGGGTCGTAGGCGGTGTGGACCTCCGCGGTCGCGCCGACGCCGAGCAGATCGAGCACCGTGAACCGGCCGACCCGCGCGCCGCGCAGCACGGTCGTATCGGCGCTGTCGTCGCGCGACCCATCCGAGCCGAGCGCCGGCGCGGCGGCCGCGAGCAGCTCGTGACATGGCGAGCACTGATCGACATGCGCGAGCCAGCGCCGGCGTTCGTGCTCCGACAGCGTGCCATCGACGAACGCGACGAGGCCATCATCGGACAGATGCGCTTCGCTCATGACGTCGTGACAGGCGTGAGCGCGGGTTGTCTCATGCAGGCTGTTTCTCGCTGCGTGCCAGCACCTGCGACAGGCTGAAGTCGACCTGGCTGTGCACGATCGCGAGCAGGCTGTCGAGCTCGCCGCTCGCGATCCGCAGTCGCTCCTGCAACCGGCGCTTCGTGCCCTCGAACACCTTCGCGCGGATGTCGACGATGCGCCGGCCGACGGTGGCCCGGCTGAGCCCGAACAGCCCACCGATCTCGGCGATGTTCAGCTTGTCGATCAGATAGAACCGCATCATCGCGCGCTCGTCGGAGCCGAGATCGCCGAAGGCGTCGCGCAGCGCGGTCGAGAAGTCGCCGCGATACTGCGCCTTGATGAAATCGAGCTCTGGATCCTGGACGCCGACGAGCCCACGCTCGACGGCCTCGTCGCTGTCGCCGCGGCGGCGGTCCTCCTTGTGGCGGAGGTTGATCGCGACGCGCACCGCCGCGACCTTGATCCAGCCCTCGAGGCTGCCGTTGCCGGCGTACGCGGCGATCCGCGGCGGCGTGCCGACGAGCAGGCGCTCGCGCAGCTCCTGGATCGCGTCCGCGACGAAGCCGCGTGGATCGCCAAACCGCGCGACCGCGCGCGCCGCCGCTGGCAGGTAGCGCTGCTCGAGCACGCGCAGTGCGTCCGGATCGCCGTGGCCGGATGCGCACGCGAGCCACAGATCAACCGCGCGCACCGACGCGAGCGCATGCGCGACATCGTCGTGGCCCGAGAGGTGCGCGCCGAGGTGACGCGCGAAGATCTCGGGCGCGAGCGCGACGTCGGGCCACGCCGCGCGTGCGGTCGCGATCGCGGCTTCGAGCGCCGGTGCGAGCTCGCCGAGCTCTGCGGGCGAACGTCCGAGACCATCGGCGAATGCTGCGAGCCGCTCCACCGTCGCCACCGTCCCGGTCATGATCGCGGCCACACTATCACGAGCCGATCCGCCATAGATTCGGCCACGCGATGCATGCCTCCAGATCGATGGCTCGCGCGGCGCGTTAGGGTCGGCCATGTCGAGAGCGCTCGCGATCGCGTCCCTGTTCGTCGTCGCCTGCGGTGGGTTCGTCGTCGCGTGCGCTGGACCGGCCGCGCGCACGGGCAAACGGGTCGAGGCACCGGCGCCGACCGCCGCGATCACGCGTGCGTCGACCGCGGAGCCCGACGGCGTGCGCGTGCTCGCCAACACGCGGGCGGCAGCGGGCAAGTCAGGGCTCGTCGCGAGCACGCCGGCCGAGCTACGCGCGCTGTGGCGCGACGTCGGCCTGCGCGGCGCGCCGCCGCCGGTCGACTTCGCGCGCCACGTCGTGATCGGCACGAACTTCGAGAGCGGCGTCTGCCAGCCGGAGATCGTCGGTGCGCGCGTCGACGCCGCGCACGTGCTGACGCTTGAAACCGTCGAGGACGGCGGCGTGTGCATCCTGCTCGCGGTCCGGATCGCGCGCGTCGTCGCCGTGCCGCGCGCGCTCGTCGGGACGCACTTCACGTGGCGCACCTCCGAGCGCGAGGCGTACGCCTTCGAGGTCGCGCCGCCATCCGCCACCGCGCCTCCCCCTGCGGTGCCGCCCGCGTCAGCTGCGATCGTCGAGCGCGGCCGGGTCGCGCTGCCGGCGCCCGGAACCATCGCCCTGCGCGCGCTCGCGAACGGCCGCGCGATCTGGGTCGTGAATCGCGAGGCCGACGATGTCTCCGTCCTGCTCGCCGATCTCGCGACCGCGGAGCGCCACGTCCGCACGCGCGTGTCGTGGGACGCGAAGCGCGGGAGGTTCTCGACCGATCACGACTCGCGCGGCCACTCGGTCCATGGCGGCGCGCCGCTGACCCGGCTCGCGTTCGAGCGCCGCGGTGATCAGCTGATCGTCGGCGATCCGCTCGTCGAGTCGCCGCGGCCGTTCGCGATCGAAGCACGTGCCGCGGCGCCTCGGCTCGAAGGTGCGGCGACGCCGTACGACGCGATCGCGCCGGTCGAGCTGTCCGCGGTGCGCGACGGCGAGTTCGGCGTCGTCGCGGCCGATCTGATCACCGGGCTCGACGGCATCCCGCGCCTGTGCACGCTTCCCGAAGGCAAGCTGCGCCGCTACCTGACCGGCTGTCCTGCGAACGCGCCGGCGCTCGCGGACACCGCGCACGGCACGCGCGCGGGCATCGACCAGCGCGAGGGCCCGTTCGTCGTCCGCAGGCGCGGGCGTGACGTCGACCTCGTGATCGCGATCGGCGGCGGCGCGGCGGGCTGGGTCGTCGACGGACCGCGCGCGACCGCCGCCCCGAAGGGCGCGACGCGTGCACGTGGCGCCCTGGTCGTCGGGCGCGCCGTCACCGGCGACACCCACGGCGCCGCGGATGGGTTCGCTCCATCGTGCATCGTCGCGGACGCGCAGGGTGCGCCCGACGAGAATTGGTCGTTCACCGCGACCGACGCCGGCACGTACGCGTTCGGGCTGACGAGCGATCGCGACGGCGTGCTCGCGATCGTGCGTGCCTCCGGCGAGGTCATCTGCGCCGACGATCCGAGCGCGCTCACCGTCGAGCTCGCCCGCGGCGAGGCCGTGCGCGTCGTCGTCGACGCGTTCGCTGGCTTCGCGCAGCGCTACACGTTGCGCGCCGAGCGCCTCGCGCTGCCCGACGGTGGCGTGCTCCAGCTCGGCCGGCCGGTGAGCGGCGATACGACGCACGCGATCGACCAGCATTCGGAGGGCTGCTCCGCGCCGGCCGGCGATCACGCCTATCGCTTCACCGTGGATCACCAGGCCTCGTACCGGTTCGAGCTCGTCGAGACCGGGTGGGATGGCGGCATGATCTCGGTGATCGATGCCAGCGGCCATCAGCGCGGCTGCTCCGTGAATCGCACGAGCACGTACGTCCTCGAGCGCGGCACGTACACGATCGTCGTCGACGGCAACCGGGAGCTCGCGCGCGGTGCGTACACGCTGCGCGTCGATCGCGAGTGACGGACGCGCGAGTGACGGACGCGCGCGTGATGGTTCGCGCGCGTGACGCACGCCGTTACCGCGAGTGGCGGGTCGTGTTCAGCGCGTCGCGATCGCTCGACCGCGCGCCTCGGTGAACAGCGCGCCGCGCTCCGTCCATGCCGCCGACAACGCGTACTTGTTGTCGATCGACGCGCGGACGATCTGCCGCGGGGTCTGGCTCGTCGCGTACATCACGACGCGACGATCGAGTCGCTTGCCCGCGAGATCCGCGCCGACCTCGCCGTAGACCACGAGCACCACGCGGTCGCTCGGCACGCCTTGCTTCATCAGATACCAGCGCACCGACTGAGCACGCCGGGTCGCCAGATCCTCGTTGTAGTCGACGCTGCCGAGATGATCCGTGTAGCCCTCGACAACGAGCTTCTTCGCTGGATTGCGCCGCAACCAGCGCGCGACGTGATTCAGCTGATCCCGCGCAGACTCGTCGAGCGCCGCCGAATCATGCGTGAAGGTGACGTCGTCGGTCGGCTCGACATCACGCGAGCCCGGCGACGCCGCGAGCGACTTGCCGTGCGGCGCGGTCGACACGAAATCAGGTCCTGCCGCCGCCGACGCCGCCGTGGCCGCGAGCAGAACAAGCGAAGCGATCAGGTTCTTCATGAGGAACCTCCTGTACCGTCCAGGAGCAGCATCGGCCGTGCCAGCGTCCAGCCACGCCACACGGCGAGAGTTGCGCGATCACGCAGCGAGCGCGCACGCCGGGCGTCCGTGCACGCTCGCTCGCACGGGTGCTCGCCCGGAGAGGGCATGTCGCGTGCACCAACGGCAGTCATGCCGGCCGTACGCAATCCACGTCCGCGTCCGTCGGAGATTCCGGGCGCACAGGCCTTCCTGCCCGAGAAGCACACCTTGCCCGCGTTGCGCGACGCGGTGCACACGTGCCGCGGATGCCCGCTCTACCGCGAAGCGACGCAGGCCGTGTTCGGCGAAGGCCTCGCATCCTCGCGCGTGATGCTGATCGGCGAGCAGCCGGGCGACTCCGAAGATCGCGCAGGCAAGCCATTCGTCGGCCCTGCCGGACGCCTGCTCGACGAGGCGCTCGCCGCCGCCGGGATCCCTCGCAAGGACGTCTACGTCACGAACGCGGTCAAGCACTTCAAGTTCACTCGCCGCGGCAAGCGCCGCATCCACGACAAGCCAACCCGCTACGAGGTGCGCGCGTGCGAGCCGTGGCTCGGCGCCGAGATCGAGGTCGTCTCGCCGGACATCATCGTCCTCCTCGGCGCCACCGCCGCACAATCGCTGCTCGGCCCGAGCTTCCGGGTCACGAAAGCACGCGGCCATGATCTCGAGCCCGAGATCGAGCATCACTTCGCGAAGCACACCTTCGCGACCGTCCATCCCGCTTCCGTCCTGCGCGCCCCCGACGAAGCCGCTCGCCACGAAGCGCGCGAAGCGTTCTTCGCGGACATGCGGCTCGTCGGCGAGTACTTCAAGAAGCTGTAGCGAGCGAGCGAGCATCGGCTGGCCGCGTGGCCCCGTGTCCGCGTGTCCGCGTGTCCGAGTGCCGGACGCGTGTCCGACGGCCGGACGCGTGTCCGAGGGCCGGACGCGTGTCCGACGGCCGGACGGTGTCCGCCCGCGAACCAGCACAGTCGACATGCATGAAGCTGCTCACGACAGCAGCGAGTTGCGCCACCGAGGTGGGCGCGGAGGCGAAGACCATCTTGCCGGGAGCCCCAGTGGGGCAGGTGAGATGCTCTCGAAAGGTGCGACCGTGCAACAATCCAGCGAATGGGGCGTTTCGCGCTGAAGGCACCGCCGGAGCTCGTCGGAATCATTCTCGACTTCGACTGGGATCGCGAACGCCTTCACGCACTCGAGCTGCCCGTCGATGAAGTCGCCGTCTGCGAGCTGCGCTGGCAGCTCGATCTGCGGTGGTGGAAGCACGACGATCGTCACTTCGCTGTCGCCCCGAACGAAGTCCGCACCGACCCGATCCGCTACCACGTGCACTGGCAGCGCACACACGCAGCACAGCTCACATTTCCGATCCACCTCGCCGAGACCACCCCGGCGCGATGGACGATCCTCGACGGGGTACATCGCCTTCTCAAGGCTGATGTTCTTGGACATTCGCGCATCCGAGCGGTGCGCGTCCCCTCGACAAAGCTCGCATCCATCGCGCTGTGATCCATGTGCGCCAGCCGCGTTTCAGCGGTGGCGACTCGACGCTGGATCCGGCCTGAACGCGGGGCGTTTCAGCGCGTGGCGCGCGCGCGGCGGCGACGGCTGATGACGGTGGCGAGGGCGGCGAGCGCGAAGCCGATCACCGCGGCGGCGATGACGATCACGGCGCGGGACATGCCGGCGGCGGAGGTGGGCTCGGTGGGCTTTGCGCATGGCGAGCTGGCGCGCGGTGCGTGCGCGCTGACGGTGAAGGCGAGGTCGAGGCCGTCGTCGGAGAGCGGACCGCCGGGTCCGATGAATTTGAACAGGTTGTCCGGAGCCTCGATGCGGCCGATGCGCGCGTGCTGGATCGTGACGCCCGGGCTGTCCTCGAGCTTGAGCTCGGTGTCGCCGGGGTTCGGGACGCGAAACCGATCGCGCAGCTTCAGGGCGTGGGGATCGCGGGAGGTCAGGCAGGCATATGCGACAAGGTCTACCGAAAACGCGCCACCGCGGACCGAGGGTGTGCCGAGTCCGACGGAGATGTCCATCCACTCGATCTTGCGCGGCTCGCGATCGAGCTCGAGCTCGAGGTTGGCCGCGACCTCGGCGCCGAGCTTGGCGCCGAAGGCCTGGGATTCAGCGTCGGAGATCGTGCCGTCGTGGTTGGCATCGAGCGACGGGCGCATGCGCTGGCCCGGAACCTCGCCGAAGAACACGGTGTATGCGAGGCGGACGCGATCGCCGAGCACGGTGATCTTGAGGTAGCGGTTGTTGTCGTCCACCGACGGCGCGACGTGGGCGGCGGCGCGCATGCTCGTCGCACCGGCGACCGTGATCGCGAGCACGAGGGTCCACCGACGCATGGCGGCATCCTCGCACTACCGGGCGGGCGCGGCGAGCAAGCGTCACGCTTTCCACGAGACCGTTGACCTCGACGGATCCGTCGTGCTCAAGTGCGCGCGATGAGGAAGTGGAACACCACCGCTCTATGCTTTGGGGCCGCGCTGCTCGTCGCATGCGGCGATGACGGAGGCTCTGGCGGAGATCTGTTTCCGCCGAAGCCCGAGTGCGAAGGCGCTGCGGTCACCGCGTTCGCGGGCATGCAGCCCCAGGTGATCCGGACGCTCGAGATCGGCGGGGCCGACGACGGCTTCGACCTCGATCGCGACGGCGATCCGGACAACAAGCTGGCGGCGGTGTCGAGTCTCGCGAAGAGCGCGATCGACGACGCGCTCAAGGATTACTCGATCATCATTCCGTTCGAGTTCTTCGATCTCGCGGCCGCCGCGCCGGACACGTGCGTGAAGTTCGCGATCTATCTCGGCGCGTATGTCGTCGATGGAGATGGCGACGGCAAGAAGCCGTACGTCGAGGGTGGCGACTGCAACGACACCGACATGGCGATCTCGCCGGGTGCGACCGAGAACGTCGGCAACTTCAAGGACGATGACTGCGACGGGCTCGCGGACGAGGACGCGCAGAACAATCCGTCGACGAGCACGCAGGATCGCGATGGCGATGGCCAGTCGATGAAGGACGGCGACTGCGACGACACGAACCCGATGATCAAGACCGGCATGGCCGAGATCTGCGGTGACGGGCTCGACAACGACTGCGATGGCGTCGCCGATCGCACGGTGCGCGCGGGGCTCGAGCCGGCGTGCAGCCCGTTCGATACGAGCGCGCTCGCCGAGATCCCGATCGACGTGCGCTCGTTCGTCGACCAGAACCCGGCCGGCGATCCCGCGATCACGTTCAAGGATGGCGTGATCAGCATGCAGGACGGCAAGCTCGTGCTCGACGCCGGGCCGTCGCTGTTCAGCGTCAACATCCCGGTGACCGACGGCATCGCGCTCGACCTCCGGATCACCGGCGCGACGATCAAGGCGGACGTCGTCGAGGACAACGGCGCGATCGTGCTGCGCAACGGCCACCTCGGCGGCGTGATCGACTCGAAGACGGCGGACACGATCCGCGGCCTCGACGTCGAGCAGATCGGGTTGACGCCCGAGAACTCGCTGCTCGATGCGACGTTCGCGAACCTGCTCGGACCGCTGCTCGCGCTGCCGAAGGCGAAGGCCAGCGTGCTCGAGAAGTACGACAACTGCCGGACGCCTGACATCGACGTCGATCAGGACGGTCTCGAGGCGTTCTGCGACTCGAACCCCGACGACACGAACAAGGCCGTCGATCGCTGCATCGATGGCGATGGCACCGAGGTCGAGGACGTGCTCGACGGCTCCGGCGCGGTGATCATGCAGTGCAGCGAGGCGATGAAGGGCGACAAGTTCCGCTTCGTCGATGGCATCTCGGTCGAGCTGAACTTCGAGACCAGCCAGGTCTCGAAGCTCACGCCAGCGCCGCCGCTGCCTTGACCCGAGCACGTGTCGATTCGGGGCGCGTCCCGCAGCTGACGACGGGACCGCTGCTGCTCGCATCCGCGTCACCGCGGCGTCGCGAGTTGCTCGAGCGCATCGGCCTTGCGGTCGAGGTGCATCCGGCGGATGTCGACGAGCGCGCGCAGGACGGCGAGTCGCCGGAAGCGTACGTCGCTCGGATCGCACGCGCGAAGGCGATCGCGGTCGCGCGTCGCAGCGATCTCTGGGTGCTCGCCGCCGACACGACGGTGACGCTCGAGAACGCGATCCTCGGCAAGGCGGAGTCGCCCGAGGAAGCGGCGAAGATGCTGCGCTGGCTGTCGGGTCGCACGCACCAGGTGCTGACCGGCTTCATCGTGATCGGCGAGCGCGACGACAAGACGATCATCCGCGAGGGCATCGTGTCGACCGATGTCACGATGATCGATCTCGACGGCGCCGTGCTCGCCGACTACGTCGCGAGCGGCGAGTGGCGCGGCAAGGCCGGCGCGTACGCGATCCAGGGCATCGGCGCGGCGCTCGTGCGCTCGGTGCACGGGTCGGTGACGAACGTGATCGGGCTGCCGGTCGCCGAGGTGATCGCGGCGCTGCGCGAGGTGGGAGGTCCGTTGCCGCGGCTATCCGCGGGTGTTCCGGCGTGACCATCGCCGAGCGCTGGCACGCGGTGCGCGCGAGGGTCGATGCGGCGTGCGTGCGGGCCGGGCGCGCACCGAGCGAGGTCACGATCGTCGCGGTGTCGAAGACGCATCCCGCCGCCGCCGTGCACGAGGCGGCCGCCGCGGGCGCGACCGACTTCGGCGAGAACTACGCGCAGGAGCTCGTGGACAAGCGCGCGCACTGTCCCGACGTGCGGTGGCACTTCATCGGCCGGCTGCAGCGCAACAAGGCGAAGCTCGTCGCCGGCAAGGTCGTGCTCGTCCATGCGGTCGACAGCGTCGAGCTCGCGCAGGAGCTGGCGAAACGGGCGGCCGGCGTCGTGCAGCCGGTGCTGCTCTCGGTCAACCTCGGCGGCGAGGAGACCAAGGGTGGCGTGACGGCCGCCCAGGCGCCCGACCTCGCGACGGCGATTGCCGCGGTGACCGGCGTGCGGCTCGACGGCCTGATGACGATGCCGCCGCCGAGCGACGATCCCGAAACGAGCCGGCCGATCTTCGACGCCCTGCGCGAGCTGCGCGACCGGCTGCAGGATCGCGTCGGTGCCGCGTTGCCGGTGCTGTCGATGGGGATGAGCGGCGACTTCGAGGTCGCGATCGCGTGCGGTGCGACGCACGTGCGGATCGGGACGGCGATCTTCGGCGAGCGCGACTGAGGGCCGGCGCTTCGCGATCACGTGATCTCGCGCGGTTCGACGCCACCAGGTTGATCAAGTGGAGCCTGACCCCGATCGCTCACGTGATCTCGCGCGGTTCGACGCCACCAGGTTGATCAAGTGGAGCCTGACCCCCGGAGGCCATCGAGGACGACGTCGAGCGAGCGCGCGCTGCCGCGACGCGAGGC
This sequence comes from Kofleriaceae bacterium, assembly GCA_035715365.1. Taxonomy (GTDB): domain Bacteria; phylum Myxococcota_A; class Polyangia; order Haliangiales; family Haliangiaceae; genus JABFXX01. Next base: position 162,218 of record DASTLB010000023.1, read on the forward strand.
GAATGCGAGCGCGGCGAGGAGCGCGAGGATATCGTCGACGGTGACGTCGGTGCGGACGGAGCCGGCGGCCTGCGCGCGGCGGAGCAGCGCGATGAGCGCGGTGCGCAGCGCGCGCGAGGGACCGGCGACCGAGGTGCGGACATCGATGCCGGCACCGGCGAGCGCGTCGACGAGGTCGCGCTTGTCGGTGCCCTCGCGCGCCATGCGGCGGAGCAGATCGAAGAACGCGGCGCCCGGATCCGCGGCGTGGGCGAGGTCGCGGGCGTGGGCCGCCACGGTCGTGATGCGCTCGGCGACGATCGCGGAGAGCAGGGCTTCCTTCGTCGGGAAGTGGCGGTAGAGCGTGCCAACGCCGACCCCGGCGCGTCGCGCGAGCTCGTCCATCGGGAGCGCGGTGCCGTCGGAGGCGAACGCCGCACGCGCGACCTCGAGGACGTGTGCGCGGTTGCGGCGGGCGTCGGCGCGCTGCGGGCGCCTGGGTGGACGGGCGGTCACGAGGCGAGGCGCGGGGTCATCGCGAGCGCGTCGAAGTAGTCACGCTGTTCGACGATCGCACCGTCGCGCACGCGGATGACCTGGATGAAGGGCAGGGCGTAGCGGGTCGTGCCGTCGCGCTCGATGCCGATCGCCTCGAACTCGACGACGATCACCTCGGGATCCGCGGTGTCGTGGACGACGACGTGGCGGTACTCGGCGATGCGGCGGCCCGAGGCGCGGGCGGCGGCGTAGCGCGGCGCGAGCAGCGCGCGGATCGCGTCGCGACCCTCGGTGCGGCGCGGGAAGCCGGGCGGCGCGAACGGGCACACGAGCACGCCGTCGGGTGCGAAGCAGTCGACGTAGCCGATGTCGTAGGAGCGGACGAGTGCGTGGGCGCGATCGAAGACCTCGCGCGGCGTGGGCATGGCAGACCTCCAAACGGAACGTGCGTTCCGGTTCATGCACTATGCGGAATGCTCGTTCCGGTTGTCAACGTGCGATGGCGATGGCAGGCGCGACGCTCGGGATCTCGCGGGGTTGTCTCGCGTCGTCGGAAAGTCGCGACTGTCAGAGGGGTCGAGTAGCGTCGGCGGGTCGTGCGAATCCTCGGTCTCGATCCCGGCAGCCGGATCTGCGGCTACGGCGTGGTGGATTGCCACGCGCCCGCAGCGAACGGGAGCGATCTGCGGTACGTCGAGTGCGGCGTGCTGACGGCGCCGGAGGACCGGCCGATGGAGGCGAGGCTCGGCGAGATCGCGCGCGCGCTGCGCGAGGTGATCGCGGAGCTGGCGCCCACGGTGGTCGCGGTCGAGGACGTGTTCAGCCATCACAACCCGCGGACGGCGCTCGCGCTCGCGCAGGCGCGTGGCATGGCACTCGCCGTGATCGGGCTCGCCGGGTTGAGCGTCGCGTCGTATCCGCCGGCGAGCGTGAAGAAGGCGGTGAGCGGCTCCGGGCGCGCGGACAAGGATCAGGTCGCGCGGATGGTGCAGGCGTTGATCGGGCTCAAGAGCCTGCCGCGCGCGGACGCCACGGACGCGCTCGCGGTCGCGATCACGCACGGCCGGATGTCACGGCCGATGACGGCGCGGCTGCAGCCGGCGGTCGTGAGGGCCAGGACATGATGGGACCACGTCGGAGGCGATCGTGATCGCGAGACTCGATGGCGTGCTGCTGCGCGAAGGCGAGCAGGTGATCGTCGATTGCAACGGCGTAGGCTACGAGGTGACGTGCTCGGCATACACGCTCGCGGCGCTGCCGGCGGCCGGCGAGAAGGTGACGCTGCGCGTGTACACCCAGATGCGCGAGACCGCGATCGCGCTGTACGGGTTCGCCGAGCACACCGAGCGGTCGCTGTTCGATCTGCTGATCACGGTGAAGAACGTCGGGCCGAGCACCGCGATCGCGATCCTGTCGGGCGCGGGCCCGCGCGACATCGCGGGGTTGATCGCGCGCCAGGACGTGCCCGGGCTGACGAAGATCAAGGGCGTCGGCAAGAAGACGGCCGAGCTGCTCGTCGTCGAGCTGCACGAGAAGTGCGAGCTGCTGCTGCTGTCGTGGAACGCGCAGGGCGGCGTGCGGCCGGTCGCGCAGGTCGCGGGCGCGCGGCGGACCACGGCGCCCGGCATGCGGCACCCGATGCTCGACGAGGTCGCGGCGGCGCTCGTCGGGATGGGCTGGCGGCCGGCGGAGGCGGACGCGGCGTGCAAGGAGCTCGATCTCGCCGCGCCGGATCTGACGATCGAGGCGCTGATCGTGCAGGCGCTGCGAAAGATGCCGCGGTAAGGAAGGACCCAGCGAGTGGCGCGCAAGAAACACATCGACGGCGCGGATGCGATCGAGGTCACCGACCGCGATGCGCGCGAGGTCGCGCCGGCGGAGCGGTCGGGCGAGAAGGCGTGGCAGGCGGCGCTGCGGCCGCGCAGCTTCGACGAGTACATCGGCCAGCGCGACATGATCGCGAACCTGCGGGTGTCGGTGCGGGCCGCGAAGCAGAACGGCTGGGCGCTCGATCACTTCCTGTTCGCGGGGCCGCCGGGGCTCGGCAAGACCACGCTCGCGCACGTGATCGCGAACGAGCTCGGCGTCAACCTGCACGTGTCGAGCGGACCGGCGATCGATCACAAGGGGATGCTGGCGTCGCTGCTGACGTCGCTCGGCGAGGGCGACGCGCTGTTCATCGACGAGATCCACCGGCTCAATCCGGTCGTCGAGGAGAACCTCTATCCCGCGATGGAGGACTTCAAGTTCGACCTGTTCATCGGCGAGGGTCCGCACGCGAAGGCGGTCACGATGCAGCTGCCGCGGTTCACGCTGCTCGGCGCGACCACGCGGATGGGCCTGCTGTCGGCGCCGCTACTCGACCGCTTCGGGTTTCACTGGCAGCTGCGGTACTACGAGCTCGCCGACATGATCTCGATCGTGAAGCGCTCGGCGAGCCTGATCGGCGTCACGATCGACGACGCCGGGGCGACCGAGATCGCCAGGCGCGCGCGGGGCACGCCGCGGATCGCGAACCGGCTGCTGCGGCGCGTGCGCGACTTCGCGGCGGTCGAGCGCGATGGCTCGATCGTCGGTGACATCGCGGCATCGTCGCTCGATCGGCTCGCGGTCGATCATGCGGGGCTCGATGCGCTCGACCGCGCGTACCTGTCGGTGATCTGCGAGCGGTTCGATGGCGGGCCGGTCGGGATCGAGGCGGTGGCGGCGTCGCTGTCCGAGGAGCGCGGCACGCTCGAGGAGGTCGTCGAGCCGTTCCTGCTGCAGGTCGGGTTCATCGCGCGCACGCCGCGCGGCCGCGTCGCGACGGCGGCGGGGTACCAGCACATGGGGCTGTCCGCGCCGAGCAAGGCGCCGAGCGGCGGGCAGGGCGGCGCGCAGGGCCGGCTGTTCTGAGCGGCGGTTCCCTACGGGATCTGGTTCAGCGCCTCGGCGCGGTAGTCCTTGAACCACTCCCCGTTGTCGCGCACGAGCGACTTCTGGCGATCGGCCTCGTCGTGGAAGTCGGGATGGGTCGATAGCGTCTCGAGCCGGCGCAGCAGCGCGAGCGCGCAGCCCTTGCGATGGACCTCGTGATACGCGAGCGCGAGCTTGAGCGTCGCCGCCGGATCGTACGGATCGCGCTGCAGCGCACGGCTGTAGCGATCGATGCCCTGCAGCAGCAGCTCGACGCGCTTGTCGATCTCCGACGCGGTGTTCGCGGTCGCGACCTTCGTGTCTCCCTCGCCGACGAACCGCGCGGCGTCCTTCGAGTTGCGCACGAGGCCCTTCGCCGGCCGGCGAAAATCGACGCTGTCGCACGTCTCGACGTAGACCGGCTTCGGCGGCGGCTCCGGCGTCTCCTGGTGCCGGATCGGCTTCGGATCGCCGAGCTTCTGCGCCTTGTCGCCGTACATCGGCCTGCACCCCGCCACGACCATCACGAGCGCGATCACGATCCGGGAATTCCCCATACGCCTCACACTAGCGAGAGTCGCGCCACGTTCAACTGTTTGTGATCGAACGTCACATGCGTCGCCCGCGAGGCGACACCTGTCCAGACAACTTCGGTTGTCCAGACAGCGCGACGGCGTGAGAAGGTCTCGTGATGCAGGGCAAGACGGTGGTGATCACGGGGGCGAGCTCGGGCATCGGCCTCGAGACCGCACGTGCGCTCGCGACCAAGGGCGCGCGCGTGATGATGGTCGTCCGCAGCGAGCAGCGCGGCCAGGACGCGATCGCGAACATCCGGGCCGGCGCGCCCGACGCGAAGCTCGAGCTCGTGCTCGCGGATCTATACTCGCTCGCGGAGGTTCGCAAGGCCGGCGCCGAGCTGCGCGAGCGCTGCGAGATGATCGACGTGCTCGTCAACAACGCGGGCCTGATCCACCACACGCGCGAGCTCACCGTCGACGGCTTCGAGCGGACGTTCGCGCTCAACCACCTCGCCGCGTTCTTGCTGTCGTACGAGCTGCGCGAGCGGCTCGCCGCGGCCGCGCCGGCGCGTATCGTCACGGTGTCGTCGATGGGGCACAAGTTTGCGCGCTTCGAGTGGGACGACATCCACACGATGAGCCACTGGAAGGGCGAGACCGCGGTCTACGGCACGTCGAAGCTGTGCAACCTGTGGTTCGCGCGCGAATCGGCACGCCGGCTCGCGCCACAGCGGATCACGTCGAACGCGCTGCATCCCGGCGCGGTCGCATCGAACTTCGGCGCGTCGGGGTCGTGGCTGTTCAAGTACGGCACGAAGCTCGTGAAGCCGTTCCTCAAGACCGTCGAGGACGGCGCGCGGACGAGCGTGTACCTCGCGTGCTCGCCCGACGTCGCGACCGTCAGCGGCGAGTACTTCGTCAACTGTCAGATCAAGACGCCGTCGAGCCGCGCGCGAGATGACGAGAGCGCGCGCCGGCTGTGGGAGCTCAGCGAACGGTTGTGCGGCATCTCCTGGTCCTGATCGCGCTCGCGGCGTGCCGCGACACGCGCGTCGAGCCCGCGGCACAGGCCGCACCGCCCGCGCACCCGCCGCGTGGGACGATCGTCGCCGACAGCACGATCGCGGCGCGCGACTACATCGGTCCCGAGGCGTGCGGCGAGTGCCATCCCGAACAGCACGCGCAGTGGCAGCGCAGCCTGCACGCGACGATGAACCAGCGCGCGTCGGCGACGTCCGTGCTCGGCAGGTTCGACGGCTCGACGGTCGCGTTCGGCGACGGCCGCGCGCGGTTCGAGCGCGCAGGCGGCGCGTACACGATGACGCTGGAGCGCGGCACGCAGACGGTGCGGTATCGCGTGACACGCACGATCGGGACGCGCGGGCTGCAGGAGTACGTCGGCCTCGAGGACGGTCAGTCGACCGAGGTCCGGCTGCCGTTTGGCTGGTGGCCGCGCGCGGGTGGCTGGATGCCGCAGTCCGCGTTCGATCCGTGGCTGACCGACGCGTTCGATCCGTTCGCGCCGGTGCGCGAGCCGTGGGCCGAGCGCTGTCCGTGGTGTCACAGCACGTATCCGTTCGAGCAGCGGATCGCGCGCGCCGCGGGCCGCACGATCGGGCACGGCTTCGAGCAATTCTTCGACGGCACCCCGGGCAGCGACGTGCTCGCGGTCGATCGCCAGGTCACCGTCGGGATCAGCTGCGAGAGCTGTCACCTCGGCGGGCGCGCGCACGGTGACGGCGCACCGATCCACTTCGTGCCGATCGGTGCGGCCGGCAAGCCGGATGCGCCGCGCGCGACGACGTTTGCGGCCGAGCGCCGCGATCCGGCGATCGTCAACACGGTGTGCGCGCAGTGCCACTCCGGGCCGTCGCCGCGGTTTGCCGACGGCAGCGCGACCCGCAACTCGAGCGAGGCGCTCGATCTCGCGGCGTCGCCGTGCACGACCGCGCGGTGCACCGACTGCCACGATCCGCACCGCGCCGACGCGCACGCCGCGGATACCGAGCCGCGCGCGATCGCGGCGTGCACGCGCTGCCACAGCCAGTTCGCCGATGCCGCCGCGGCGCGCACGCACGCCGGTGCGAGCCACGCGACCGCGAGCTGCCTCGACTGTCACATGCCGCGCGTCGTGCTCGGGATCGATCGGTTCGTGCGCACGCACCGGATCTCGTCACCGACCGATCCGCGCATGCTCGCGGTCGCGGCGCCGAATGCATGCAACCTGTGTCACCTCGATCGCTCGATCCGGTGGACGACCGACGAGCTGCGCGCGGGCTACGAGGTCCGGCTCGATCCGCGCCCGTGGGCGAAGGCGTACGGCGGCGATCTCGACGAGTCGGTCGGGATCGCGTGGCTCGCGAGCCCGCAGGCGGCGATCCGGCTCGTCGCGGCGTTCGCGTATGCGAGATCATCGCTCGCGCGCTACGTCCAGCCCGAGCTCGCGCGGCTGCGCGATGACCCGGCGCCGTATGTCCGTGCGTGGGTCCGCTCGCTGCCGCCGGGCACGTATACAATGCCGGGTCGGTGAGCCTCGCGTTCGGTACACGGCTGGGGCACTACGAGATCGAGCGCGCGATCGGGCGAGGTGGCATGGGCGAGGTGTATCGCGCGACCGATCCGCGGCTCGGCCGGCCGGTCGCGATCAAGATCCTCACGCATCGCGGTGACGACGAGCGGCTGCGCCGGTTCGAGCAGGAAGCGCGGACCGCCGGCGCGCTCAATCATCCGAACCTGCTGACGCTGTACGACGTCGGTCGGCACGACGGCGCGCCGTACCTCGTCACCGAGCTGCTGAGCGGCCAGACGCTGCGCAACCGGCTGCTCGACGGACCGCTGCCGATCGGCGAGGCCTTGCAGATCGCGGCCGAGGTCGCGCGCGGGCTCGCGGCGGCGCACGAAGCCGACATCGTCCATCGCGACATCAAGCCCGACAACCTGTTCTTGACCCGCGATGGCCGCGTCAAGATCCTCGACTTCGGCGTCGCGAAGCTGTCGACCGACGACAAGGACCCGGCCGACGCCGAGCCGGCCGCGCTCGCCGAGACGATGGCGAACCCGGCGCTGCAGCCGACCGCGATCGACACGCCGCGGACGTCGACCGGCATGGTGATCGGCACGCCCGGCTACATGGCGCCCGAGCAGCTCGCGGGCAAGGCGATCGACGGCCGCACCGACGTGTTCGCGCTCGGCGTCGTGCTGTACGAGATGGTCACGCACGCGACCGTTCGCGGCCGAGACCAGCATCGAGGAATCCTACGCGGTGCTGAAGACCGCGCCGCCGCCGCTGCCGAGCCACGTCCCGCTCGCGGTCGATCGGCTGATCCGGCGCTGCCTCGAGAAGCGACCCGAGTCGCGGTTTCAATCCGCGAGCGATCTCGCGTTCGCGCTCGACGCGCTCGAGGGCGTGACGACCGATGCCTCGCCGCGGCCCGCGATGCCGACGCCGGAGCCGACGCGCGCGCCGTCGCGCTCGCGACGCACGCTCGGGCTTGCCGTGCTCGCGATCGCGCTGCTCGGCGGTGCGGTCGCGCTCGGCCGGCTCACGAAGCGAGCGCCGAGCGCGCCGCCGACGACCGTCGAGAGCTGGCCGACGCTCGTCCGCGGCGGGCCGCTCTATCACCGCGTCACGTTCGCCGGCAACGATCCGTGGCATGCGCGATTCGCGCCCGATCATCGCAGCGTGCTGTACTCGACGCGGCGCGCGGGCGTCTGGCAGATCGAGCGCTCCGACCTCGACCATCCGTCGCGGCAGACGATCGCCGAGGGCTTGCTGCTCGACGTCTCGGCCCGGGGCGAGCTCGCGGTCGTGCCGGCGCCCGGTGGAACGCTGCATCGCGTGCTGCCCGGCACGAGCGCGCCGCGCACGCTCGCCGAGAACGTCACGGCCGCGAGCTGGGCGCCCGATGGCGACGCGCTCGCGATCGTGCGGCGGACGCCGGAGGGCTCGGTGCTCGAGTATCCGATCGGCACCGCGCTCGTGCGCAGCGACGCGTCGCAGCTGCGCGGCGTCCGGTTCTCGCGCGACGGCCAGCGGATCGCGTACGAGGAGACCGGGCTGTCCGAGACGCGCGGCAAGATCGTGATCGTCGATCGCGCGGGCAAGCCGATCGCGAAGTCGCGCGTCCACGACGGCGTGCTCGGCCTCGCGTGGTCGCCGGACGGCAACGAGGTGTGGTTCGCAACGCCGTCGCAGGACGCGAGCGAGAACGCGATCCACGCGCTCGACGCGTCGGGACGCGAGCGGTTGATCACGCACCTGCCGTGGATCGGCGAGCTGTTCGACGTCGGCGAGCGCCAGCTCCTGGTCGCGCCGAACGCGCTGCGCATCCGCCAGGTCGTCGCACGCCGCGGCGAGGGCTCGCGCGATCTCGGCTGGTACGACGGCACGGTCGTGCAGGGCGTGTCGAGCGATGGCCGCACGGTCGCGTTCGTCGAGGGCACCGGCACCGGTGACGCGAACGGCGTGTACGGCGCGTACGTCCGCGCGATCGACGGCGCCGCGCCGGTGCAGGTCGGCAACGCGCTGCGGCTGGGCCTCGTGCCCGATGGCAGCGCGGTGCTCGCGATCAGCGGCGAGCACGAGCCGATGCGGCGCGTGCCGACGGCGAACGGCACGCTGACGACGCTCGCCCGCGGCGCGATCGAGCGCTTCGATCTCGACGACGAGCTCGAGCTCGCGTGGAGTGCGCCGTATCTCGTCGTGCGCGCGGCCGCGACCGGGCAGCCGATGCGGTGGTGGCTGCACGATCTGCGCGGCGGCGATCCGGTCGCCGTCGGTCCCGACACCGCGCCGACCGGGCGTCATCCGATCTCGCCCGACGGCGCGTGGATCGCGAGCGCCGAGCCGGCCGGCGGGATCCGGCTGTGGCCGACGCACGCACCCGCCGATCGCAAGCCGCGCGTGCTCGCCGGTCCCGCGGGCGAGGTGCCGGTCGGGTTCTCCGGCGATGGCAGCGCGCTGTTCGTGCTCGCGAGCGCAGGCGCGCAGCGCTCGATCACGCGCGTCGACGTCGCGACCGGCAAGCGCACGCCGTGGCTCGAGATCACGCTGCCGGATGCGTACCCGCGCTACTTCACCGCGCGGATGTCGGCCGATGGCGAGACCGTGGTCTACAGCTACGCGAGCGTCGCATCCGACCTGTACGTGCTCGAGCCCGCGAGCTGACGAATTCACATTGCTTCATACGGACTTCCGCCCGCGCACCGACGCGGCGTGATATCCGGAGGGAGCGTGAGCTCGCGTGCCATCACCGTGCTCGTTCGAGTCGTGATCGCGATCGCCGTGATCGCGGGTCTCGTGTGGTGGCTGCAGAGCCGCGGCCACAAGTCGTCGGCCCGGACCGCGGCGCCGGTGGCGCGGGGCGTGGACGCGACCGGCGCGCGCCCGGCGACCGGTGATCCGGGCCCGCGGTCCGGCGGCGATCGCGTCGTGCCGGTGCAGGTCGCGACCGCCGAGCGCAAGGATCTGCCGATCTGGATCGAAGGCCTCGGCACGGTCGCGGCATTCCAGCAGGTCACGGTGCGCGCGCAGGTCGACGGCCGGCTCGACAAGGTGCTGTTCACCGAGGGCCAGGCGGTCAAGAAGGGCGACGTGCTCGCGCAGATCGATCCGCGGCCGTTCATGGTGCAGCTGCATCAGGCGCAGGGCGCGCTCGCGCGCGACAAGGCGCAGCTCGAGGCCGCGAAGCGCAACTACGAGCGCTACAAGGGGCTCGCGGATCAGAAGCTCGTCGCGCAGCAGCAGGTCGAGGAGTACGGCGCGCAGGTCGGCCAGTACGACGGCGCGATCAAGATCGACCTCGCCGCGGTCGAGCAGGCGCAGCTGCAGCTCGACTACGCGCAGGTCAAGGCACCGATCGACGGCGTCACCGGCGTCCGGCTCGTCGATGCCGGCAACCTGATCAAGGCCAGCGATCCGACCGGGCTCGTCGTGATCACCGCGGTCGATCCCGCGGCGGTGATGTTCACGGTGCCGCAGGATCGGCTGACCTCGATCGCGTCCGCGCTCGCGAAGGGTGACGTCGACGTCGAGGTGTGGAACCGCGACGGCAGCGAGTCGCTCGCGAAGGGCAAGCTCGCGGTGCTCGACAACCAGATCAACCAGGCGACCGCGACGCTGCGGCTCAAGGCGATCGTACCGAACCCCAAGCGCGTGCTGTGGCCGAACGCGTTCGTCAAGGCGCGCATGCTCGTCGAGACCCGCAGCGGTGCGCTCGTCGTGCCGGCGGTCGCCGTGCAGCGCGGCCCGCAGGGCTCGTTCGTGTACGTGGTCGGGGCGGACAAGACCGCGGCGATGAAGCAAGTCCAGGTCTCGCTGCTGACCGGTGACGTCGCGGTGATCGCGAGCGGGCTCGACGGCGGCGAGCAGGTCGTCGTCGAGGGCGCGAACCAGCTGCGTCCGGGCGGCCGTGTCGAGCCGATCACGCCGGGCGCCGATCGCGGCAAGGCCACGGGGTCGGCGGCGGGGCCGACCGCGTCGGTACGTCCCGCGGCGCCGTGAGCCAGGCGTCGATCTCGGCGCCGTTCATCGTGCGCCCGGTCGCGACGACGCTGCTCGCGATCGGCCTCTTGCTCGCCGGGCTGTTCGGCTACTCGCAGCTCCCGGTCGCCGCGCTGCCGCAGGTCGACTATCCGACGATCGTCGTCACGACCCAGCTGCCGGGCGCGAGCGCCGAGACGATGGCATCCGCGGTGACGACGCCGCTCGAGCGCCAGTTCGGGCAGGTGCCATCGCTCGTCCAGATGACCTCGGTGTCGAGCTTCGGCAGCTCGCAGATCACGCTGCAGTTCGAGCTCGATCGCGACATCGACGCCGCCGAGCAGGACGTCCAGGCCGCGATCAACGCCGCGACGAACCTGCTGCCGCGCACGCTGCCGTCGCCGCCGACGTACTCGAAGAGCAACCCCGCGGATCAGCCGATCCTGACGCTCGCGGTCAGCAGCAAGACGCTGTCGCTGCCGCAGGTCAGCGACTTCGCGGACTCGGTGCTCGCGCAGAAGATCTCCCAGGTGTCCGGCGTCGGCCTCGTGACGATGGGCGGCGGTCAGAAGCCGGCGGTGCGCGTCCAGGTCGATCCGGTCGCGCTCGCCGGCACCGGGCTCACGCTCGAGGACGTGCGGCAGGCGATCGCGGCGGCGAACGTCAACCAGCCGAAGGGCAACATCACCGGGCCGCGCCAGGACTGGGCGCTCGCGACGAACGATCAGCTCGCCGACGCGAAGTCGTTCGAGCCGCTCGTGATCGCGTACAAGAACGGCGCGCCGATCCGGATCGCGGACATCGCGAACGTCGTCGACGGCGTCGAGAACGCGCAGCTCGCCGGCTGGGCCGGGACGCAGCGCGCGGTGATCCTGAACGTCCAGCGCCAGCCCGGCGCGAACATCATCGACGTCACCGACGACATCAAGGAGCTGTTGCCGCGGCTCCGCGCGTCGATGCCGCAGGCGCTCGATGTCGAGATCCTCGCGGACCGGACGCACACCGTGCGCGCGTCGGTTGACGACGTGCAGTTCACGCTCGTGCTGACGATCGTGCTCGTGATCGCGGTGATCTTTCTGTTCCTCGGCAGCATCCGCGCGACCGTGATCCCCGGCGTCGCGGTGCCGCTCGCGCTGATCGGCACGTTCGGCGTGATGAAGCTCGTCGGCTACAGCCTCAACAACCTGTCGCTGATGGCGCTGACGATCTCGACCGGGTTCGTCGTCGACGACGCGATCGTGATGGTCGAGAACATCGCGCGGTTCATCGAGCGCGGCGAGCGGCCGTTCGACGCGGCGCTGAAGGGCGCGAAGCAGATCGGGTTCACGATCGTGTCGCTGACGGTGTCGCTGATCGCGGTGCTGATCCCGCTCCTGTTCATGGGCGGTCTGATCGGCCGGCTGTTCCGCGAGTTCGCGGTCACGCTCGCGATCGCGATCGCGATCTCCGCGGTGCTGTCGCTGACGCTGACCGCGATGATGTCGGCGTGGATCCTGCGGCCGCACACGCCGCCGAGACCGGGCACGATCGCGTCCGGGTTCGACGCGCTGTTCCGCGCGGTCACGAAGTTCTACGAGCGGTCGCTCGCGGTCGTGCTGCGCCACAAGGTCGAGACGCTGCTCGTCACGCTCGCGACCGCGGGCCTCACCGCGATCCTCGCGATCGAGGTCCCGAAGGGGTTCTTCCCGCAGGAGGACACCGGGATGATCGCCGGCGTCTCCGAGGCGGCGCCGGACATCTCGTTCGAGAAGATGCTCGAGCGCCAGCAGGCGATCGCCGACGTCCTGCTCGCGGATCCGGACGTCGCGACCGTGTCGTCGTCGGTCGGCGCGGACGGGACGAACCCGGCGGCGAACGTCGGCCGGTTCCAGATCGCGCTCGTGCCGCTCGAGGAGCGCGACGCCGACGTCACCGAGATCATCGATCGGCTGCAGCACCAGCTCGCGGCGCTGCCCGGGATCACGGTCTACCTGCAGCCGGTCCAGGATCTCCAGATCGACGCGCGGATCAGCCGCACGCAGTACCAGTACACGCTCGAGGACGCCGATCCGGCCGTGCTCGCGAGCTTCGCGCCGCGCCTGGTCGCCGCGATGCACGCGTTGCCGGAGCTGCGCGATGTCGCGTCGGATCAGCAGGCCGCCGGGCTGCAGCTTCACGTCGCGGTCGATCGCGACAGCGCGGCGCGGCTCGGCGTCACCGCGCAGCAGCTCGACGACACGCTGTACGACGCGTTCGGTCAGCGGATCGTGTCGACGACGTTCACCCAGCTGAACCAGTACCGGATCATCCTCGAGATCCGGCCCGAGGATCGCGAGTCCGCCGACGCGCTCGACAAGCTGTACGTCCGCACGACGACCGGGCAGGCCGTGCCGCTGTCGCAGATCGCGCGGATCGAGACCCGGCCGGCGCCGCTCGCGATCGCGCACCAGGGCCAGTTCCCGTCGGTGACGCTGTCGTTCAACACCGCGCCCGACGTCTCGCTCGGCGATGCGGTCGCCGCGATCGAGCGCACGATGGCCGAGCTCGAGCCGCCGCCGACGATGCGCGCGTCGTTCACCGGCGCGGCGCAGGCGTTTCGCGACAGCCTGTCGTCGACGCCGTTCTTGATCCTCGCCGCGCTGATCACGGTCTACATCGTGCTCGGCGTGCTCTACGAGAGCTACATCCATCCGGTGACGATCCTGTCGACGCTGCCGTCCGCCGGTGTCGGCGCGATCCTCGCGCTGTACCTCACCGGCAAGCCGTTCGACGTGATCGCGCTGATCGGCATCGTGCTGCTGATCGGCATCGTCCAGAAGAACGCGATCATGATGATCGACTTCGCGCTCGAGGCCGAGCGCGATCAGGGCCTGTCGCCCGAGGCGGCGATCTTCCAGGCGTGCCTGCTGCGGTTCCGGCCGATCATGATGACGACGATGGCGGCGCTGCTCGGCGGCATCCCGCTCGCGCTCGGCAGCGGGACGGGCGCCGAGCTGCGCAGGCCGCTCGGCATCACGATCGTCGGTGGCCTGCTGCTGTCGCAGCTGCTGACGCTCTACACGACGCCGGTGATCTACCTCTACATGGGCAAGCTCGCGCGCACGAAGCCCGCGCCGGAGCCGCCGCCGTGAACGTCTCGGCGCCGTTCGTCCGCCGGCCGATCGGCACGTCGCTGCTCGCGCTCGCGGTCCTGCTCGCCGGCGCCGCGGCGTTCGTCAACCTGCCGGTCGCGCCGCTGCCGAAGGTCGACATCCCGACGATCAGCGTCGGCGCGAGCCTGCCCGGCGCGAGCCCGACGACGATGGCGACCGCGGTCGCGATGCCGCTCGAACGCCGGTTCGGCCGGATCGCCGGCGTCACCGAGATGACGTCGGAGAGCTCGCTCGGCCGCACCGACGTCACCGTGCAGTTCGATCTCGACAAGGACGTCGAGGAGGCCGCGCGCGAGGTCCAGGCCGCGATCCAGGCCGCCGAGCTGCCGCCGAACATGCCGTCGCGGCCGAGCTACCGCAAGGTCAACCCGAGCGACTCGCCGATCCTGATCATCACGCTGCGCAGCAAGTCGCTGTCGCCCGCGGAGATCTACGAGTACGCGAACACGGTGCTCGCGCAGAAGATCGCGCAGGTGCCCGGCGTCGGTCAGGTCGGCGTCGGTGGCGGCGTGCCACGCGCGGTCCGCGTCGCGGTGGATCCGAGCGTGCTCGCCGGGATGGGCCTCAGCATGGAGGACGTCCGGCAGTCGATCGCGTCGTCGACCGCGAACCAGCCGAAGGGCGGGCTCGGCCGCGAGCAGTGGCAGGCGATCAGCGCGGACGACCAGCTGCTCGACGCCGCGGCGTGGCGCCAGGTGATCGTGCGGTGGGGCGCCGGACCCGCGGGCGGTGCGGTGCGGCTCGGCGAGATCGCGAACGTCACCGACGACGTCGAGAACGATCGCGTCGCGGGCTGGTTCGATGGCGAGCCGTCGATCGCGGTCGTGATCCGTCGCCAGCCGGGCGCGAACATCCTCGACGTCATCGATCGCGTGAAGCAGCTGCTGCCCGAGCTCGCGAAGACGATCCCGCCGGCGATCGATGTCGCGATCGCGATCGACCGTGCCGGCTCGATCCGCGCCTCGGTCAACAACGTCGAGCACACGCTCGTGATCGCGATCGTGCTCGTCACGCTCGTCGTCTTCCTGTTCCTGCGCTCGGTGCGCGCGACCTCGATCCCCGCGGTCGCGGTGCCGCTGTCGCTCGTCTCCACGTTCGCCGTGATGTACGTCCTCGACTACAGCCTCGACAACCTGTCGCTGATGGCGCTGACGATCGCGACCGGGTTCGTCGTCGACGACGCGATCGTCGTCACCGAGAACGTCAGCCGGCTGATCGAGCACGGTGTGCCGCCGCGCGAGGCCGCGCTGCGCGGTGCCAGGCAGATCGGGTTCACGATCATCAGCATCACCGCGTCGCTGCTCGCGGTGTTCGTGCCGATCCTGTTCATGGGCGGCGTCGTCGGCCGGCTGTTCCGCGAGTTCGCGGTCGTGCTCGCGGTCTCGATCACGCTGTCCGCGGTGCTGTCGCTGACGCTGACGCCGATGATGTGCGCGCAGCTGCTGCGCCCGGCGTCGGCGCGGCCGAACCTCGTCGCGCGCGGGCTCGAGCGCGGGCTCGCGGCGATCGTGCGCGGCTACGCGTCGGTGCTGCGCGTCGTGATCCGCCACCGCATCATCGTCGGGCTGCTCACGATCGCGACCGTGTGCACGACGGTCTGGCTCTACATCCAGCTGCCGTGGGGGCTGTTTCCGCAGCAGGACACCGGCATGCTGATCGGCTCGACGCAGGGCCCGCAGGACATCTCGTTCCCGGCGATGAAGGAGCGCCAGGAGAAGCTGATCCAGATCGTGCTCTCGGATCCCGACGTCGAGCACATCAACGCGTCGATCGGCGGTTTCGGCAGCTCGACGATCAACACCGCGCGCATGTTCATCGCGCTCAAGCCCAGGCCGGAGCGCACGGCGTCGAGCGACGAGGTGATCAACCGGCTGCGCCCGAAGCTCGCGAAGGTGCAGGGCGTCCAGCTGTTCCTCGTCTCGGTGCAGGACATCCGGATCGGCGGCCGGATCTCGCGCACGCAGTACCAGTACACGCTCGAGAGCGCGAGCCTCGACGATCTCGAGACCTGGGGCCCGAAGGTCACGGCCGCGCTGCGCAAGCTGCCGCAGGTCAAGGACGTCAACTCGGACCAGCAGACCGGCGGGCTACAGCTGTCGCTCGAGATCGATCGCGACAGCGCCGCGCGCCATGGCATCACCGTCGCGCAGATCGACAGCACGCTGTACAGCGCGTTCGGCCAGCGCCAGGTCGCGACGTTCTACACCGATCGCAACCAGTACCGCGTGATCCTCGAGGCCGCGCACACGATCGGCGCCGGGCCCGAGGCGCTCGAGCGGGTCTACGTCACGTCGTCCGAAGGTCGCCAGGTCCCGCTGTCCGAGCTCGTCCGCGTGACGCCCGAGAATGTCGCGCTGTCGATCAGCCACCAGGGCCAGTTTCCGGCGACCACGATCTCGTTCAACACCGCGCCGGGCGTCGCGCTGTCGGAGGCGGTGTCCGCGATCGAGCGCGAGATGCTCGCGATCGGGCTACCAGCGAGCGTCCACGGCTCGTTCCGCGGCACCGCGCAGGCGTTTCGCGACTCGTTCGCGTCGACGAAGTGGCTGATCGTGCTCGCGCTGATCGCGGTCTACCTCGTGCTCGGCATCCTCTACGAGAGCTACATCCATCCGTTCACGATCCTGTCGACGCTGCCGTCCGCGGGGCTCGGTGCGCTGCTGGCGCTGCTCGTCACCGGCAGCACGATCGATCTGATCGCGCTCGTCGGGATCATCCTGCTGATCGGCATCGTCAAGAAGAACGCGATCCTGATGGTCGACTTCGCGATCGAGCTCGAGCGCGACGGCACGCCGCCGGACAAGGCGATCTACGAGGCGTGCCTGCTGCGGTTCCGGCCGATCCTGATGACGACGCTCGCGGCACTGTTCGGCGCGCTGCCGCTCGCGCTCGGCTCGGGCACCGGCAGCGAGCTGCGCAAGCCGCTCGGCATCGCGATCGTCGGTGGGCTCGCGGTGTCGCAGGTGCTGACGCTGTTCACGACGCCGGTGACGTACCTCGCGCTGCACCGCTTCACGCGCAAGCGCCGCACCGAGCCGTCATGACCCTCGCATCTCGGCGAGCCCGGCCTCGCGGTCGAGCTTGCCGACGTAGCCGAGCTCGCGGCGCGCCTTGCTGTCATCGACGGTGACCTCGTGCGCGATCAGCGCGAGCTCGGTCTTCGTGATCGGCGGCCGCTTCATCCAGCCGGTCAGCGTCGCCGCGGTCTTCGCGACCCACTTCGGCACCTGGCGCGTGCCGGGATCGAGGTGCTGGGTCGCGAGCATGCGCGTGACGAAGTCGCGAAAGTCGATCGGCTCGCCGTCGGTCAGAAAATAGATCGAGCCCGGCACGCCGCGCTCGGCCGCGAGCAGCGCGCCCTCGACGACGTTCGCGACGTTGCACGTCGACGTCAGGTAGTGACCGTCGCCGATCCAGCCGAACCGCTTGTGCTTCACGGCGTCGACCATCTCGGCGAGCACCGACGTGTCGCCGCGGCCCCAGATGAAGCGCGGGCGCACGACGACGGTCTCGAGCGTCGCGGTGTTCGCCGCGATCACGGCGCGCTCGGCGAGCCCCTTCGTCAGCGGATACGGGCCTGCGGGCCTGTCGGGGTACGGGCGCGTCTCGTCGGCGCGGACGATCGGCTTGCCGTCGGCGAGCACCGCCTCGCTGCTGATGTGGACGAGCCGCCGCGCGCCTGCCGCCTTCGCTGCGGCGAGCACGTGCTCGGTGCCCGTGACGTTCGCGCGCATGAACTCGCGCAGCGGGCCGTATGCCTTGACGTACGCGGCGGCGTGGAACACCACGTCGCAGCCCTGCATGCCCTCGGTCATCGCGGGCACGTCGTCGAGATCGCCGCGCACCGGCTCGGCGCCGACGCCGCGCACCGCGATCGCCGACGCTTCGCTGCGCGCGAGTGCACGCACTTCGACGCGGCGGCGATCGAGCTCCTCGATCAGCCGCTTGCCCACGAAGCCCGACCCGCCGGTCACGAATGCTCGCTTCACGGCCCCGAATTTACTAGCTTCGGGCTTCGATGAGCGCGTCGAGCAGCACCGACACGATCCAGCACCCCGATGGCCGCGTCGAGCTGCGCGCGCCCGAGCACCTCGAGTCATCGCCGCTCTACAACGAGGACCTCGCGCCGATCGCGGTCAAGAACCGCACGTGGAACACGTGGGACTACTCGGCGCTGTGGATCTCGATGGCCCACTGCATCCCGACCTACACGATGGCGGCGAGCCTGATCGCGAAGGGGATGAGCTGGTGGCAGGCGCTCGTCACGATCGCGCTCGGCAACATCATCGTGCTCGCGCCGATCCTGCTGAACTCGCACCCGGGCACGAAGTACGGCATTCCGTTTCCGGTGTTCGCGCGCGCGGCGTACGGCACCGCGGGCTCGAACCTGCCGGCGCTGATGCGCGCGCTGATCGCGTGCGGCTGGTTCGGCATCAACACCTGGATCGGCGGCGAGGCGCTGCAGACGTTCATCACGTCGATCTGGCCGGGCTGGCGCGACCTGCTCGGCACGTTCCACGGGTTTCCCTGGAACGACTGGGATCCGAAGCAGTACTTCCCGACCACGCAGTGGGTGTCGTTCGCGCTGTTCTGGGCGCTCAACATCCTCGTGATCTATCGCGGCATGGAGCTCGTCCGTCGCGTCGAGCGGTTCGCCGCGCCGTTCGTGCTCGTGATGACCGCCGTGCTCGTCGTGTGGGCGGTGCGCGCCGCCGACGGGCTCGGTCCGATCATGAGCGACGCGGGCAAGCTGACGACCGCGGCCACGTTCCTGCCGGTGTTCATCCCGGCGCTCACCGCGACGATCGGGTTCTGGTCGACGCTGTCGCTCAACATGCCCGACTTCACGCGGTTCGGACGCTCGCAGCGCGAGCAGGCGATCGGCCAGGTGGTCGCGCTGCCGTCGACGATGACGGTGTTCGCCGCGATGGGCATCGTGATCACGTCGGCGACCGTGATCATCTTCCACCGCGCGATCGAGAACCCGATCGAGCTCGGCGGCACGTTCGACAACCGGCTGATCGTCGGCATCGCGATGTTCACGATCGTGATCGCGACGCTCGCGGTGAACATCGCGGCGAACGTCGTGTCGCCGGCGAACGACTTCGCGAACACGTTCCCGTCGCACATCGACTTCAAGCGCGGCGGCGTGATCACCGGCGTGATCGGCTTCCTGATGATGCCGTGGGAGCTGCTCGCGAACGCGAACCGCTACATCAACGGCTGGCTCGTCGGCTACTCCGGCTCGCTCGGCTCGATCGCGGGCGTGCTGATCGTCGACTACTGGATCCTGCGCAAGACCGAGCTCGACCTGCGCTCGCTCTACGTCAAGGACGGCGCGTACCGCTACACGAACGGCTGGAACCTCGCCGCGGTCGCTGCGACGCTCGTCGGTGCGATCGTCGCGCTGCTCGGCGCGTTCTGGGAGCCGATGCGCCCGATCTACGACTGGTCGTGGTTCGTCGGGTTCGGGCTCGCCGGCGGGCTGTACTGGGTGCTGATGGCTGCGCGCCGGCGCTAGGCCGGACGCGGATGATGTGTGCCGACGTGGGCGGTCAGGCGAGCGTGATCGTGACCTCGTCGCCGTTCACCGACGTCGCGAAGCTTGGCAGCGGCGCCACGGCGGGACCGAAGATCACCGCACCCGTCGCGGCGTTGAACTGCGAGCCGTGGCAGGGGCAGTTGAACTGGTCGCTGCCGTTGAACGCGACGGTGCAGCCGGCGTGCGTGCAGATCGCGGACAGCGCGAGGAACCCGGTGTCGGTCTTCTGCACGAAGATCTTCTTGCCGGCGAGGCTGAAGAACACGATCCCGCCGACCGCCTGGAGCTCGGGATTGGCCGCGAGCGAGAAGCAGATGTTCGTGCCGCACATG
The DNA here is from genome assembly GCA_035715365.1 of Kofleriaceae bacterium. Lineage (GTDB taxonomy): Bacteria > Myxococcota_A > Polyangia > Haliangiales > Haliangiaceae > JABFXX01. The sequence continues at coordinate 181,594 of DASTLB010000023.1, forward strand.
GTGGCGGTTCCCGTCGGGACGCCGGTGTCGCCGCCATCGTCACCGCCGCAAGCGGTGTGGAGCGCCGCCGTCGCGGTCGCGATGCCGATCGTGTAGAGCACGTCGCGTCGAGTGCAGGTCATGCGGCTGATCGTAACCTGAGGTCAGGCGTACCAGGACGGTTCGCGCTGGTGTCGGTTGTCCCGATCACACGCGACAGTCGCGACGCCCAATTAGCAGAGGCATGCCGGCTGCAATTCCGTCGAGGCGATGAACGGGAACACGGGGCCACGCCCCGGTGCGCGGATCGGTGACTACACCCTGGTGCGCGAGCTGCCCGCACGTCTGACCGTGCTCGCGTTCGTGGCGGAGCACACGATGCTGCCGCGCGCGGCACGGCTCGTCGTCGTCCACCCGGCGTTCGCGAACCACCCGGCGGCGTCGGTCCAGATGATGCGCGAGGCCTGCATCGTCGAGGCGCTCGCGCACCCGGCCGTGCCGCGGCTCTACGAGTGCGGGTTGACGCCGGACCGCCGGCCGTGGATGGCGATCGAGATCATCGATGGCCCGACCATCGAGGAGCTCGCGGCGGAGGCGCCACTGTCGGTCGGCGACGTGCTCGCCGTGCTGCGCGACATCGCGGCGATCCTCGAGCACGCGCATGGCCGGGGCGTCATCCACCGCGGCGTCCGGCCCGACGCGATCGCGGTCGGCGAGCATGGCCTGCAGCTCACCGACTGGGGCGACGCCGTGATCGCCGACACGCTGGCGAGCCCCGGCGAGCCGCTCGACGGTCGCGGCGACATCTTCGCGCTCGGCGTCGTCGCGCATCAGGTGCTCGCACCCGATCAGCGCCGCGGTCCGCACGCGAACGCCGGGCTCGTCGCGCTGATCGATCGGATGCTGGCGCGCGTGCCCGGCGATCGACCGACCGCCGCCGAGGTCCGCGCCGAGGCCGACGACCTGATCGACGAGCTGCTGTTCCCGCCGCCACCCGTGCTCGCGATGACCACCATGCCGGCGGCCAACGACGACGATCTGGACGTGCCGATGGAGGAGGTCCGGCTCGTCGACATCTCCCGCGATCCACCGCCGGTGCCGCGCTCGATCAAGTGGACGCCGAGCCCGATCGAGGGCGTCCCCGTCGCGATCGCGCCGGAGACAAGCACCCCGCGCCGCAAGACGTGACGCTCACAGCGTCTTGAGGTACTCGAGCAGCGCGTCGCGATCGGCTGCGCTGAGGTCGGTGCCGTACACATGGCCGGCGTTGCCGTTGCCCGCGCGCCGCGTGTCGACGAGCGTGTAGTCGGTCGCGCCTTCGCGCGCCACCGTCGAGACGAAGCCGACGTTCGCGGCGTCGTACATGTCGTTGCCGCGGTAGAACGTCACCGGGCGCTCGGCGGGCGGCGAGAGCAGGGCGCGCAGCGTCGGCACCGAGCCGTTGTGGAGGTACGGCGCGCGCAACCAGATGCCGTCGAGCAGGCTCGCCAGATAGCCGTCGGTCTTGCGGAACTGATCGAACTGCCAGCCGGCGCCCGACAGGCTGTTCAGCTTCGCGATCCCGTCGACGCTGACGACATCGACCCGGCTCGGATCGGTGCCGAGCTCGGCGAGCGGCACGACGCTCCATGTCTGTGCTCCGGTCGGGCCGTGGCAGCTCGCGCACCGCGCCGCGAAGATCGGCGCGCCGCGCGCAGCGAGCTCGGCGTCGATCGCGTACGGATAGGCCGGGGCCGGCAGCTGCTCGAGCCAGCTCTGGATCGCCTGGATGCTCGCGAACGGCACGCCATCGCGCGGCGTCCCGGCGCCGACCGAGACGAGCACGTTGCGCTCGAACGCCGTCCCCGCCGCGCCGTCCCAGTGGAGCGCGTGACCGCGGCGCGCCTGCTGGTTCCACACCGACGGAAAATCGACCGGCGCGGGAATCGACGGCAGAAACTCGTCACCGAGCAACGTCGCCGCGGACAGCCCGATCGCATCGTCGCGGCCGGGTCCCCACGGCCCGTCGGTCACGACCGCACCGACCTTGCGATCGAGGTCGGCGACGAACGCGCGCAAGAAGCTGCTCTTCAGCGCGAGCAGCCGGTCGAACCCGGTGATCCCGAGCTCGCGGAACGCTCGGTCGAGCGTCTGCGCGTTGAACCGGCTCGGATCGCGGATGCAATCGAACACGAAGCTGTTGAACCGCTGCAGATCGAACCGGATCGCCGGCGCGCCGAAGTACACGGTGCGCGGGCCGTCCGCCGTCTCGCGCACGGTGCTCGTGTGACAGGCGGAGCACGTGGTGCCGGTGAGCGTGATCCCGATCAGCGGCAGCCGGCGCTGCGAGAGCCCGATCGGCAGCTCGTGCCCGGGCTCGTAGATCATCCCGAACCCGGCGAGCGGCCGATCGCGCGGGTCGGTGCCGGGCGGCAGCAGATCCGGACACACGAGCGGCAACGCCTTCACGATCGCGAGCGGCATCCCGATCTTGTCCGCGCCGATCGATCCGTACTTGAACTGCTCGATCGCCGGGCTCAATACGGGCGTCGAGAACGCATCCTCCTTGCCCTCCGGGCCGGGGCACTGCTCGGCCAGCGCCGTCGCTGCGGTCTCGGGCGTACAGGCCTCGGCGAATGCCTCGCCGACGTCGGACCCGTAGCAGTCGGTGACGTGCTGGATCGCGGTCTCGCAATCGGACGCCGGATCGGCGCCGCACGCGGCGAGCGCCAGGAACAGGAGAGTCAAGGAGCGCATGGTGGCTCCGCCCGAGGCAAGCCGCGCGCCACGCACCCGCCCACTGCAGGCCAAGAAAACTACTCGGTTTCCATGATGCGCACCCTGGCAACTCGACTCGCCATGGCGGAGTCCGTCGTCGCCACGCGGGGTTGTGCGCCAGATCCTGGCGACCCTCCGCCAGTGTAGAATGGGCCGTCTCCATGACGAGGACCGAGCGTCGCGGCAAGTACGACCGCTCGCAGACCCCCGAGCAGCGCACCGCGGATCGGGTCGAGCAGCTGCTCGATGCCGCGACCGAGGTGTTCGCCGAGCGCGGGTTCGCGGCAACCCGCGTCGAGGACATCGTCGAGCGCGCCGGGATCAGCCGCCGCACGCTGTACCAGCACTTCGATTCGGTCGCGGCGATCCTGAGCGAGGTCTACGAGCGTGCGGTCCGGACCAGCTTCGCGACCGTCGTCGAGCGGTTGATGGGCGTGACCGATCCGATCGATCGCATCTACGCCGGCGTCGCGGCGTACTACGAGATGATCGCCGAGCACCCGCACGCGGCGCGCGTCGTGTTCGAGGTCTATCGCCACGCAGGCCCGGCGGAGGCAGCGAAGTACGAGCTCAACACCACGCGCTACGCGCTGCTCCTGCTCGAGTTCCTCAACGCCGCCCACGCGGCTCGCCGGCTCGCGCGGGCCCCGGACGAGACCGCGGTCTACGCGCTCACGAAGGGCCTCGAGGCCGTCGGGATGCGGGCGCTCGCGCGCCGGGAGCACGGCGGATTGCCCGCGATCGCGCCGCGCATGGCAGATCTGATCCTCGATGCGTTCGGCGCCACCGACTGACGACGTCCTCGCGCGGATCCGCGCCGTGCTCGACACGCCGCTCGAGGCGCTCGAGCTGTCGCGCCGCGAGGCCGGCTGGATCGCGCTCGCGGCCGATCGCGTCGCGTTCGCGCCCGATGACGACCGCGGCTGGCAGCGGCTCCAGCGCGAGGCGTGGCTGCTCGCGCGCTGGCGCGCCGCCGCGATCCCGGCCCCGCGCGTGCTGCTCGACGCGCCGAGCCACCGCGTCCAGGTCCGCGAGCGGCTCGGCGGCCTCAGCGGTCACGACCTCCACACCGAGGCCGATCACTCGCCGCTGTTCACCGGCACGCTGCCCGACGTCCACGCGCGGCTCGACGACGCGCCGCTGTCCGCGTTCGGCGAGACCCTCGCCGCGAGCTACGGCGAGCTCGCCGCCCGGATCCGGCGCGCGGTCACCGTCGCCGACGCTCGGGCCGCCGGGCTCGACCGGACCTCGCGCGGCACGCTCGATGTCGACGCCGCGATCGCGAGGCTCGACGCGAGCACGGCCTCGCCCGCCGCGAAGCGCGCGGCCCACGCGGCGCGCGACTGGCTCGTCGCGCTCCCGCCACCGGACGCCGTGATCCATGCCGACCTCCACTTCTTCAACCTGTGCGCCGCGCCCGACGGCACGATCTCCGGCGTGTTCGACGTCGGTGATGCCGGCATCGACAGCGCGGCGACCGAGCTGATGTACGTCCACTCGCTCGGCTCGCGGTTCGCGCGGATCGCGATGGCCGCCTATGGCCCGATCGATCTCGACCAGGTCCGCCAGGCGCACCTACGGACCGCGCTCGATCACCTGATCTGGCACGGTCCGGGGACGCCGCGCCACGCGTCGATCGTCGCGTGGGCGACCGCCGCGTTCGAACGACTCGCGTGACGTGATCACTTCGACGCGGCGCGATCGCTCGCCGGTGCCTTGTCGTCAGAGGCCGGCTCGGCGTTCGCATCGTCGGCCGGTGCCGGCGCCGCGGTGGCGACCTTCGTCGCGACCCGATCCTGGCTCGCGCGCAGCGCGGTCCGCAGCATCGGGTTCTTCGTCAGCTCGGGGTGCTGCTTCGCGAGCTCGACGACGCGCTCGGCCGCCGCGATCGCCTCGCCGCGCCAAGGCGCCAGCAGGTTCTCGAGCAGCGCCTTGCGCGTCTCTCGGAACGCCGCGCCGTCCGGTGTCTGCGGCGCCGGCGGGATCGCCGCGAGCATGCGGTTCGCCATGCTCGTGTACAGCTCGCCGCGCGCGTGCAGCGCGATCACCTGCATCGGCAGATCACCGGCCTTCGCGACCTCGTCGAGCAACGCGAGGCTTGGCTGGATCGCGTCCTCGATCGCGAGCATCGACTCCTGCGTATCGAGCAGCTCGAGCTTGCCGACCTTCTGCTCGGCGATGCAGCCCGCGAGGTTGACGCGTGCCTGCAGCGCCTGCGTCACGACCGGCGCGCTCGCTTGCTTCGCGATCGGCCGGCATGCATCGGGCAGCGTCGACACGTCGATCGGCGCCAGGTTCACCGCGGGGGCACGCGGCGCGGGCTTCGCGGGCGCGACCGGTGCACGGGCCGAATCCGCGAGGGCGGGCGTCGCGAGCAAACCGACAAACACAAACGAGGCAAGATTACGCATGACGAATCTCCGTGAGTGACAGTCGGAGATTGCAGCGCGCGTGCCGTGGGCGGTCGCGACCCGTCGCGCGCGAGGGCACACCGTCGTCGACGAGGCAACGGCACGTTGCGCCTCGAGCGGCGGTTACAAAAATATCGGTTGTGCGCATGCGCTCGGCGCGGCTAGCGTCCACCGCGCATGTGGCTCCTGTTCCATCGCAACGCGAAGACCCGCTTCGTGCGGGACGGCGAGACGTTTGTCGAGACCTGCCCGGAGTGCGGCGAGCGCGCGACGTTTCGCGAGGTCGAGCTGACCGAGAGCTACGGCGCGTTCTTCGTCGATCTCGTCAGCGACCAGGAGCGCGCGTTTCGCTGCAACGCGTGCGGCGAGGTGTTCGACCTCAAGGACCGCGCGCCGGATCACGCGCCCGCTCCGGCGCCGGTCGCGACGAAGTCGGTTGCCGAGCTCGAGCGCGAGCAGCGCGTCGCGGCAGAGCGCCGGCGGCTCGCCGCGGAGACGCGCGCGACGCGCATCGAGGACGAGCTCGCCGAGCTGAAGAAGCGCATGGGCCGCTAACGATCGGATCGCGCGCGGCATCTCATCGTCGTGACGCCGCGCCGCCGCGAAGCCCTGTGGGGCACGTGCATCACGCTCGCCGCGCTCGCCGTGTTCCCGGTGATATGGCTCTGCGATCTGCCGAATGCCACGCGCTACGCGCGGCTCATGCGGATGCGATCGAGCGAGGACATCGAGCTCGCTTTGGTCCGCGACATTCGCTGCTGGAGCCGTGCCATTCCGTCGATCGCGAGCGGCTACGAGGACCACGTGCTCGTCGAGCTCGTGCTCCACGATGGCCGTCGCGTGGTGCTCGACTCGTGGCATGCCGGCGATCGCGCGAAGCTGTCCGAGATCCGGACGCTCCCTCCCGAGCGCTCGCTCGGCCGCGCGGCCGGCAGCTTGCCGTGGATGCTGTGGATCGCGTTCGCGCTGCCGTGCTGGATCGCGCTGTGGATCGTGCTGACGTGAGTGGCTACCGGTGAAACGACGGCGCCTGCGCGTGGAGCTCGATCACCCGCGTGCCGCGCCGTACCTTCCAGGTCACGGTCTCGCCGAAACGCGCTTCGAGCGGCACCCAGTAGCCACGCGCATCGAGCCAGACGTCGCCGACGCGCGTGCCGGCCGCAGCCGCTTCGTCGGAAACCGCGGCGACGGCGCCCGAGTCATCGAGCCGAACACCGAGGTCGACGAGGCCGGCCAACGCGACATCACCGCCGCTCCACATCATCGTGCGGCGTTCAACGACGAGACGGGCGTCATCGATCCGGTCGTCGCGATCCGTCACGTCGATCGCGGGCGGGATGCCCGCCGGTACGTACTCGACGTCACCGTCGACGAATGCATGCAGCCGGTACCGGCCCTGACCCGAAACCGCGAGCTCGAACCCGCCGTCCGGACCGGTCGGCACCTGCTGCCAGCGGGCATCGGCCGCACGCCAGGACACGCGCGCACCGGGTACCGGCAGACCCGAGCGATCCACGACGTGGCCGCGCACGGTGACGGTGCCACTGATCGTCACGATCGCATCGCGGGTGCCCGGTGCGATCCACGCGCGTCCGCGTCCTGAGCGACTGCTCGCGGCGACCAGCACGTCCTCGGGTTTCCCGGCCGACAGGAACAGCGCGAACGTGCCGTCGCTGCGCGTTCGCGTCGCATCACCCGTGATCCGCGTCCGCTCGACCGTCTCGACGCGCGCGTCCGGCACGCGCTGTCCGTCGCGCAGGACACGCCCGCGGATCCACGCGCCCGCGGGATCGCCATACGGCAGCGGATGGTCCTTGTGAAACGTTTCGTGGCTGTCGACGAGCTCGACGGTCGTGACCTCGGCCGGCGGGCGATCGACCACGACGGCATGGATACGTGGGCCGTCGAACACCCGCATGCCGTACAGCCGCCACGGCACCGGATCCGGTGTGCGCACGGTGAACTGCCCGTCGCGATCCGTCGTGGCGACCTCGGGGGACGGGATGTAGTCGTCGTGTTCGAGGTGATTCCAGAACACCTGCACACCGACGAACGCCACCGGGGAGCCATCGGCGTGCACGAGGCGGCCACGCCAGATCGTCGGTGGGTCGATCGTGACGGGCAGCGGGGGCGGAAGCCAGCCGTCGAAACCGCACCCAGCGAACCGACCGTCGTACCCCGACGTGGCGACCACACGCCCGAGCTCGTCGCGCACCGGCACGTACGGTACCGGGATGCCGTGCAGCGTTGCCGTGCCCTCGAACCGGCGACACGGGTACGCGAACAGCTCGAGATCGGTCACCGCGCCGTGCGTCGCGTCGACCGCGAGCGCGCGCGAGCCAGCGCTGCCATCGAGCGCCGTGGCCGCGACCAGATATCGCCCGGGACGCAGCACGAGCTCGAACGATCCATCCGCCGACACCTCGACATCGCGGCCGCGCCACAGCGTCGAATCGCCGACGTCGAGCGTCACCATCACCGCGGATGGACCGGTCGCGCCGAACACGCGTCCCGCGATCCGCACCGGCGCCGCCGCTCGATCGCCAAACCAGGACGGTGGCTCGGCGTCCACGGTGGCGCGCTGCGGGTGCGGTCGACCGAGCATCGCGATCAACGCGAGCACGACGCTCGCACCGACGCGCACGGTCGCGCGCACGGCCGGCTGCATGGCTCGATCATCGCGCGCGGCGTCGCGCCCGACCAGCGAAAACCGTTACTGCACCGCGATCGGCTTGCCGGCCTTCGCCGCGTCGAGGATCGCCTTGTGTGCGTCGAGCCAGGTCGCCGTTGGCTTCGCGCGCACCTTCGTGCCGGTCTTCGCGATCGCGACCGTCACGCCCGTCAGCGGCGGCCCGCCGTCGCGGCCCCACCATGCCCACATGAGGCGCTGCACCGCCGGCAGCTCGACCTTGCAGCCGCACGCGAGGATCGCCTTCGGCAGTCCCTCGACGAGCCCGCGATCGCGCTCGGCGGCGGGCTTGTCGGCCAGCTTCGATGACAGCAGTCCGACGTCCGGACAGTTGTCGAACACGCGCACCGTGATCGGATCCTTCGGCGCCGACAGATCGGGTGCCGGTGCCGCCGGATCGCGCGGCGCCGCGAGCTTGTCGAGCTCGGCATCGATCGACGACGGCGGTGGTTTGCTCGCGTGCGACGGCGCGCCCGCCTCGAACACGAGCGTCACGGTCTGATGCGAGTCACTGACCGCCTGCACCAGCGGGGCGATGCCGGCCCATCGGGTCTTCGCGTCGATCACGAGCGCGACGTCGCCGGCCGGCTTGTGCGCCTCGAGCCGCTCGAGGAACGTCTTGCCGTAGTTGATCGTCGGCTTGCCCGGATTGCCGACGAGCGTGCCATCGATGACGAGCTCGGTCGGCTTGATCGTCACGTAGATCGCACCGTCGGGTAGCTGGCTCGGCGCCTGGTCGAGCTTGACGAGCGTCATCCCGGTCACCGTGACGGTCTCGTGGCCGTCGGCGGCGAGGTTCTCGAGCCACTGCTTCAGCTCGTCGGTCTTCGCGATGCAAGCGGGATCCGGCGCGGCATCGATCGGCGGCGCGGCGTCGACCGGCGTCGGCATCGGACGCGGCGCAGGCGTGGGCGGGTTGTCCTCGTCCTTCTTGCCGGCGCACGCTGCCACGAGCGAGACCGCGACGATCCACAGATGCCTCATGGAGGCTGACAGTAATGCGGCGCGGGCCGAACGCACGCACATTCGCGTGACAGAGCGCGTTCGCAACGAGCTGCCGCGATCGCTCATCGAAGCTACTTGTTCTGCGGGAACCCGAGGTCGACGCCGCGGTGCCGCGGATCCGGCCAGCGCGACGTGATCGCCTTCGTCCGCGTGTAGAAGTGCACGCCGTCGCGGCCGTAGATGTGGTGGTCGCCGAACAGCGACGCCTTCCAGCCGCCGAACGAGTAGTAGGCCATCGGCACCGGAATCGGCACGTTGATGCCGACCATGCCGACCTCGACCTCGTGCTGGAACTTGCGCGCGGCACCGCCGTCGTTCGTGAACAGCGCGACGCCGTTCGCGTACGGGTTCGTGTTGACGAGCTTGATCGCCTCGTCGTAGGTCGCGACGCGCGTCATCGACAGCACCGGGCCGAAGATCTCGTCCTGGTAGATCGCCATGTTCGGCTTGACGTGATCGAACAGCGTCGGGCCAAGGAAGAAGCCGTTGCTGCGGCCGGCGACCGACAGCGTGCGGCCGTCGGCGAGCAGGGTCGCGCCCTCGGCGACGCCCTTGTCGACGTAGCCGGCGACCTTGTCGCGATGCGCCTTGTTGATCAGCGGGCCCATCTCGGACTTCGGATCGAGGCCGTCGCCGACGCGCAGCTTCTCGATCCGATCGCGCAGCAGCGGCACGAGCTTGTCGGCGGCGTTGCCGACGGCGACGAGCACGGAGATCGCCATGCAGCGCTCGCCGGCGGAGCCGTAGCCGGCCGAGACCGCGGCATCGGCGGCGAGCTCCATGTCGGCGTCCGGTAGCACGATCATGTGATTCTTCGCGCCGCCGAGCGCCTGGACGCGCTTGCCGTGGCGCGTGCCGGTCTCGTAGATGTACTGCGCGATCGGCGTCGAGCCGACGAACGAGATCGCGGCGACCTTCGGGTGCTCGAGCAGGCGATCGACAGAGACCTTGTCGCCGTGGACGACGTTGAACACGCCCGGCGGCAGGCCGGCGTCGGCGAGCAGCTGCGCGCAGAAGTTCGCGCACGACGGGTCGCGCTCGGACGGCTTGAGCACGAACGTGTTCCCGCACGCGATCGCGATCGGGTACATCCACATCGGCACCATCGCCGGGAAGTTGAACGGCGTGATGCCGGCGACGACGCCGAGCGGCTGGCGGATCGAGTACGAGTCGACCTCGGTCGAGACGTTCTCCGAGTACTCGCCCTTCGCGAGGTCGGCGATGCCGCACGCGAACTCGATCACCTCGAGGCCGCGGTTGACCTCGCCGAGCGCGTCGCCGGTGACCTTGCCGTGCTCGAGCGTGAGCAGGCGCGCGATCTCGTGCTGGTGCTTGTCGACGAGGTTGCGGAACGCGAACAGGACCTTCGTGCGCTTCGCGATCGAGATCGAGCGCCAGGTCTCCGAGGCGCGCGCGGCGGACTCGACCGCCTCGTCGACGACCGCGGGCGTCGCGAACGCGACCTTCGCCTGGACCTCGCCGGTGGCGGGGTTGTAGACGTCGCCGTGGCGCTCGGCGGCGCGCTCGTACGGCTTGCCATCGATCCAGTGATTGATCGTCTTCGTCGACATCAGGCGATAGCCCTATCACGAGGCTCGCCGCCGGTGGAATCGATTTCCGCGGCCGGCTAGACGCGCAACTCGCGGCGCGGCTTCTCGACCGGAGCCGACGGGCGCATCAGGCCGAGCACGCGCATCCGCTCGATCGTGTACGACGCTGCGAGCTGCTGGAGCGAGTCGGCGTCGAGGAGCTGGACGACGAGCGGGTGCAGGCGGTCGCGCTCGAACCGATCGTGGCGGCGCATGTGCTCGTAGAGCTGGAGCGCCTGCTGGCGCGACACGCGCGTGGAAAGATCGCGTGCGATCAGATCGCGCAGCGCGTGCTCCTGCTGGAGATGATCGGCGACCAGCCGATCCGCGACCTGACGCAGCTCGTCGGGAGGATCGAGATCGGTCGCCTGGACCGACTGCAGCACCACGCTGTGCGCCTCGGCGTGCGCGACGAACCCGAGCCAGAGCCCGTCGACGATGTCCGCGATCGGCGTGCGCGGCGTGGCGTGCGCGATCGCGAGCAGGGCTTGCTCCAGCTCGAGATGGTGATCGTGGACAAGGGTTGAAAAATCGGGCGCCACGATTAGACCTTGATGCAGCGCTTATGCGCGGCCGCTAATTCGTGCGTGAGCCCACGATCATGAGGTGAGGATTGCGTTGGGCGCGCGTCCAGCCGTCCGAGATTCGCGCACGCCGAGGCACGCTGCGCGTCTTGTCACGGGCGCGTGCCATCGTGGCTCACCGGCGGCCGATGTTGTGGGCGGGAACGATCAGGTTCGGATCGCACGCGCGCAGCTCCGCCCAGCTCGACGCGTAGCCGACGCATTGCTTGATCTCGGCGGACAGGTTCGCGTCGCGGCAGTGGGCGAGCGTCAACGGATCCTCGCCGTAGGTCGATTTCGCGGTCGGGTCCTCGAGCACGAGGCGGCGCGCGTTGTCGGAGGCGCGCTCGCACAGATCCTCGTGGCGCTCGTCCGACTTGCAGGCTGTGAGCGCGAGCGAAAAGGCAAAGAAGAAGTAGGTTAGTCGCATGATCGCGGGGTATGCGATCGGCGTGCGCGCGGTGCGGCCACGAAAGATCCGTAGGCTGGTTAGCAAAACCCAGTTGAAGGGTCCTCGGAACCCGTGTTAGCCACGCGCTTTCCCCTTCCTCTCAGACAGCCCCGGAGGCGACGTGACCGTTGATCTGTCCATCACCGTGAATGGCATGAAGTTCGACAACCCGTTCGTGCTCGGGTCGGGCCCGCCGGGAACGAACGGCAAGGTGATCGCCCGTTCGTACGACCTCGGCTGGGGCGGCATGGTGTGCAAGACGTTCTCGCTCGACGCGAGCAAGGTCATCAACACCGCGCCTCGCTACGCGAAGCATCGCGGGCGGTCGAGCGAGGAGGTGATCGGGTTCCAGAACATCGAGCTCATCAGCGACCGTCCGTACGAGGACTGGATCGACGATCTCAAGCAGCTCAAGAAGAACTACCCGCACAAGGTCCTGATCGCCTCGATTATGGAGGAGTACAACAAGGACGCCTGGCAGCGGATCGTCCGCGAGGTCCAGGACACCGGCGTCGACGGCTTCGAGCTGAACCTGTCGTGTCCGCACGGCCTGCCCGAGCGCAAGATGGGCATGGCGATGGGCGAGAACCCGGACATCGTCGAGGAGGTCGTCGGCTGGGTGAAGCAGGTCGCGCGGATCCCGGTGTGGGCGAAGATGACGCCGAACGTCGGCAACCCGACGGTGCCCGCGGCGGCGGCGCTGCGCGGCGGCGCGGACGGCATCGCGATGATCAACACGATCCTGTCGGTGACCGGCATCGATCTGAAGACGCTGCGTCCGCTGCCGACGGTCGAGGGCTACAGCGTGCCCGGCGGCTACTCCGGCCAGGCGGTGCGGCCGATCGCGCTGCGCCAGGTGATGGAGGTCGCGCGCGCGAATCCCGGCGTCGAGATCAGCGGCATCGGCGGCATCGAGACCGGCACCGACGCGGCGCAGTTCATGCTGCTCGGCGCGTCGACGGTGCAGGTGTGCACGGGCGCGATGCTGCGCGGCTACGAGATCATCAGCGAGCTCAAGGACGAGCTCGCGAAGTTCATGACCGACAAGAAGTTCACGAACATTCGCGAGTTCGTCGGCAAGAGCCTGCCGTACTTCACGACGCACCACGATCTGGTCGAGCGCCAGAAGGCGGCGCGCGATGCCAAGGAAGCGGCACGCGCGACCCGTGGGAACAAGGATACCGAGACCTGGAAGGGCGACATCTCGAAGGAGACGTCGACGCTGGTCACGAACTAAGGACGAGGGAGAGACACATGGCACGCAAGGTTCTGAGCGGCCTCATCCAGGCCTCCAATCCGATCAACGACGAGACGAAGACGGTCGCCGAGATCCAGGCGGCGATGCTCGAGAAGCACCTGCCGATGATCCACGACGCCGGCAAGAAGGGCGTCCAGATCCTCTGTCTGCAGGAGATCTTCAACGGCCCGTACTTCTGCCCCGGCCAGGATCGCCGGTGGTACGACGCCGCCGAGCCGGTGCCGGGCCCGACGGTCGAGAAGCTCGCGCCGCTCGCGCAGAAGTACGGGATGGCGATGGTCGTCCCGGTCTACGAGCGCGAGATGGCCGGCGTCTACTACAACACCGCCGCGGTGATCGACGCCGATGGCACGTACCTCGGCAAGTACCGCAAGAACCACATCCCGCAGACCAGCGGGTTCTGGGAGAAGTACTTCTTCCGGCCGGGCAATTTGGGCTACCCGACGTTCCAGACGAAGTACGCGCGGATCGGCGTGTACATCTGCTACGACCGCCACTTCCCCGAGGGTGCGCGCGCGCTCGGCCTCAACGGCGCCGAGATCGTCTACAACCCGTCGGCAACGGTCGCCGGGCTGTCGCAGTACCTGTGGAAGCTCGAGCAGCCCGCGCACGCGGTCGCGAACGGCTACTTCGTCGGCGCGATCAACCGCGTCGGCACCGAGGCGCCGTGGAACATCGGCAAGTTTTACGGCACGTCGTACTTCGTCGATCCGCGCGGCAACTTCCTGGCGACCGCGAGCGAGGACAAGGACGAGCTGGTCGTCGCCGAGCTCGACCTCGACATGATCGAGGAGGTGCGGCGCACCTGGCAGTTCTTCCGTGACCGCCGTCCGGACTCGTACGGGATCCTGACGGAGGACCGATGACGCGCACGCTGATCAAGAGCGGCACGGTCGTCACCGCGAGCGACACGTTCGCCGCGGACGTCTGGATCGACGACGGCAAGATCGCCGCGCTCGTCGCGCACGGTACCCAGCTCGGGCTCGCCGACAAGACGATCGACGCGTCGGGCAAGTACGTGATCCCGGGCGGCATCGACTGTCACACGCACATGGATCTGCCGTTCGGCGGCACGACCGCGTCGGATGACTTCGAGACTGGCACGATCGCGGCCGCGCACGGCGGGACGACGACGATCGTCGACTTCGCGATCCAGTCCAAGGGCAGCTCGATGCGCGCCGGCCTCGACACGTGGTTCGGCAAGTCCGAGGGCAAGGCCGCGATCGACTACGGCTTCCACATGATCATGACGGAGGCGAACCCGTCGACGCTGGAAGACATGGCGGCGATGGTTCGCGAGGGCGTGACGTCGTTCAAGATGTTCATGGCCTATCCGGGCGTGTTCCTCGTCGACGATCAGCAGATCTTCCGCGCGATGCAGCGCGCGGGCGAGCTCGGCGCGCTGATCACGATGCACGCCGAGATCGGGCTGCCGATCGACGTGCTCGTCCAGCAGGCGCTCGCGAAGGGCCACACCGCGCCGGTCTATCACGCGCTGACGCGGCCCGAGGCGGCGGAGGCGACCGGCACCGAGCGGGCGATCGCGCTCGCCGAGATGGCCGGCGTGCCGGTGTACATGGTGCACCTGTCGGCGCAGCGCGCGCTCGAGCGCGTGATGGAAGCGCGCGATCGCGGGCTCCCGACGTACGCCGAGACGTGCCCGCAGTACCTGTTTTGCACCGAGGACGATCTGCGCGGCGATCCGGATAACGAATGGAAGGGCGCGGGCTACGTGTGCACGCCGCCGCTGCGGCCGAAGCACCACCACGATCATCTGTGGCGCGGCCTGCGCAACTACGACCTCCAGGTCGTCGCCACCGATCACTGCCCGTTCTGCATGAAGGATCAGAAGGAGCTCGGCAGGAACGACTTCTCCAAGATCCCGAACGGCATGCCCGGCGTCGAGACGCGGCTGCACCTGCTCTGGGAAGGCGTCGTCGCCGGCAAGATCTCGCTGAACCGGTTCGTCGAGATCACGTCGACGGCGCCGGCGAAGATCTTCGGCATGTACGGCAAGAAGGGCACGCTCGCGGTCGGCGCCGACGCCGACGTCGTCGTGTGGGATCCGAAGCGCGAGAAGGTGCTCGGCAAGGACACGCTGCACATGCGCGTCGATTACTCGCCGTTCGAGGGCCGCAAGGTCCCTGCGAGCCCGTCGCACGTGCTGTCGCGCGGCGAGCTGATCGTCGAGGGCGATCAGTGGGTCGGCAAGACGAAGCAGGGCCGCGGGCAGTTCCTGCGCCGTGGCACGTTCGGTCTGTAGAAAACCTGGCCGATCAGCGAGCATCGGCACGCCCGATCTCGGGATAGGCTCGCCCCCATGCTGCTCGCCAACCTCGATCAGGTCCTCACGAACTTCGGATTCGAGAAGCAGAAGGGCGCCGAGCGACCCGGACGCGGTCCGCAGATGACGTATGTCGCGCCGGCGCAGCTGTCCGCGACCGCGTACCTGAGCTGCGGCGACGAGATGTTGATCGTCGACCGCGTGACTCAGCTCGACATCGATCACGAGATCGTGATCGTTTCGACGCACCGCAAGGAGCGGTTCGGCGTCGAGCTCGAGCAGGTGCGCGCGATCCGGACGACGTCCGAATCGAAGTGACTCAGGTGCGGTGGCTCGTCAGCGTCACGGTCTGACCGCGACGGGTCACGGTCAGCGTGCAGTCCGCCTTGCCGTCGATCACGTTGTCCGCGAACGCACGCGTGCCGGCGTCCGTCGTCACCGACTGGCCGTCGATCGCGGTCACGAGGTCGCCGTTCTCGAGGCCGGCGGCGGCGAATCGGCCGTTCGGCTTGATCGCGTACACCTTGAAGCCGATCAGCTGGCCGTCGCGCAGCGTCGGGACGATGCGGCCGTGCGCGGCGATCGTGGAGGCGGCGGGCGCGTCGGCGAGCGCCGGCGCGGCGGGGAGGGACGTGACGAGAGCGAGCGCGAGCAACCAGCGTTTCATGCCGCGACGCCAGAGCAACGCGCGCGCCGATCGCTAACCGCGCGAACGTCCGAGGCGCCGACGACGTGCGCGACGATCTGACAGCGCGTGGCGCGCGGCGGACTGCCAGCGGGGCACTTCGATGACAGACCCGGCGCGTACTGTGCGCGTGTGCAGTTGATCGTTGCCGAGAAGCCGTCGGTCGCGCGGGACCTCGCCCGCGTGCTCGGCGTACGCGCGTCCGGCAAGCACTGCTTCGAGGCCGAGCGTCACGTGATCACGTGGTGCGTCGGGCACCTGGTCGAGCTCGAGGAGCCCGCGGCGTACGACGAGCGGTGGAAGCCGTGGCGGCTCGACACGTTGCCGATGCTGCCGGCGGAGCTGCGGCTGCGCGCCGCGAAGCACGCGCGCGATCAGCTGCGCGCGGTCACCCAGCTGCTGCGCGACAAGCGGTTCGGTAGCGTCATCAACGCGTGCGACGCGGGGCGCGAGGGCGAGCTGATCTTTCGCTACGTGTATCAGTACGCGCGGTCGCGGCTGCCGGTGTTGCGGCTGTGGATCTCGTCGCTGACCGACGACGCGATCCGGCGCGGGTTCGCGGCGCTGCGCCCGGGCGCGCAGCTCGATCCGCTCGGCGATGCCGCGCGCTGCCGATCGGAGGCGGACTGGCTCGTCGGCCTCAACGCGACGCGCGCGGTCACCGTGCGCGGGCGGTTCGCCGGCCACGAAGCGCTGTACTCGATCGGCCGCGTCCAGACGCCGACGCTCGCGATGCTCGTCGAGCGCGAGCGCGAGATCGCGGCGTTCGTGCCGCGGCCGTACTGGGAGGTGCGCGGCCAGTTCCGGACCGCCGCCGACGAGCGGTTCGCGGCGACGTGGCGGCATGGCGCGGTCGGAAGGCTCGGCAGCGCGCCGCTCGCGGGTGCGATCGTCGAGCGCGACCGCGCGCACGGCCGGGCCGCGGATCCCGACGGACCGCGCGTCGAGCGCGTGCGCCAGAAGACCACGCGCGAGCCGCCACCGCTGCTGTTCGACCTGACGTCGCTGCAGCGCACCGCGAACCGGCGATTCGGGTTCTCGGCGTCGCGCACGCTCGAGCTCGCGCAGGCGCTCTACGAGCGGCACAAGATCGTCACGTACCCGCGCACCGATTCGCGGCATCTGTCGAGCGACGTCGTCGGCGAGCTGCCCGGCATGTTCGGCGCGCTCGCGCAGCTGCCCGAGTACGCCGCGTTCGCGAATCCGCTGCTCGCGAATCCGCCGCACCCGGGCCGCCGGATCGTCGACGACACGAAGGTGAGCGATCACCACGCGATCATCCCGACCGGCCACGCGATCC
This sequence comes from Kofleriaceae bacterium, assembly GCA_035715365.1. GTDB lineage: Bacteria > Myxococcota_A > Polyangia > Haliangiales > Haliangiaceae > JABFXX01. The sequence continues at coordinate 198,565 of DASTLB010000023.1, forward strand.
GGCCCGACGCGCTCGATCGCGACGAGCGCCGGCTGTTCGATCTGATCGCGCGGAGGTTCCTCGGCGCGTTCTATCCGGACGCCGAGTTCGCGGTGACCGAGGCGTGGATCCGCGTCGGGCCCGGCACGACGGCGCTCGACGTCCCGCGATCCGCCGAGCCAGCCGCGCGGACGCCCGAGCCCGGCGACCACGAGCGGCCGATCCTCGAACAGCTGCCGCCGCTGCCGGATCGCTATCACGTGCGCGGACGCGTCCGGCTCGTCGCGGGCTGGCAAGCGGTCGCCGGCTTCGACGGTGGCGAGCGTTCGCGTGAGGCGGACGACCCGCCGGCATCGCTACCCGCGCTCGTCGAGGGCCAGCCACTCGACGGCACGTTCGAGGCGCTCGCGAAGCAGACCACGCCGCCGCCGCGCTACACCGAGGCCACGCTGCTCGGCGCGATGGAGTCCGCCGGCAAGAGCTTCGACGACGAGGCACTGCGCGCCGCGATGAAGGATCGCGGACTCGGCACGCCGGCCACGCGTGCCGCGATCATCGAGACGCTGCTGCGGCGCGGCTACATCGTGCGCGACAAGCAGCACCTGGTCGCGACGCCGTTCGGCAGTAACCTGATCGCCGCGCTGCCGGTCGCGAGCCTCGCGTCGCCCGAGCTGACCGGCGCGTGGGAAGCGCGGCTCGCCCGGATCGCGCGCAGCGAGGACACCCGCGCAGCGTTCATGGCGGACATCGCGCGCTACGTCACCGATCTCGTCGATGCGATCCGCAGCGCGCCACCACCGGCGCCGCCGCCGCCCGGCAGCGCGCCCCCGCCGAGATCCGGACGCGGCAAGCGCCGCGTCGGTCGCGAGCGTGGCTCCTCGTCGTCGTCGTCGCGGACGCAGCCACCGGTGCGCATCGAGAAGGCGGCGAGGGCCACGAAGCGGGTCGATGCGAAGGCTCCACTCGCGTGTCCGCGCTGTCAGCACGGAAACCTAATCGCCGGCTCGCGTGGCTGGGGCTGTACGCGCTGGCGCGAGGGCTGCCGGTTCGTGATCTGGTTCGAGACCGCCGGCCGCAAGCTCTCCGCGAGCCAGCTGCGAGATCTCGTCACGCGCGGCAAGACGCGCACGGCGACGTTTCGTCCCGAGCGGGACGAGATCGATGGCCACCTCGTGCTCGACGTCACTGCGGACAATGGCGCGGCGCGCTTCCGGCCGGGGAGTCCGCGTCGTGCGCGGTGAGCCGACCCACGCGTGCCCACGTGGGTCCGGACCCACGTGGGTCCGGAGATCATGTTCGAACCCCACGTGGGTCCGTGCCCACGTGGGTCCGGAGATCGTGTTCGAACCCACGTGGGTCGTGCCCACGTGGGTCCGGAGAGCGTGTTCGAACCCACGTGGGTCGTGCCCACGTGGGGACCCGGATCGCGCGAACCCACGTGGGTCCGGACCTCATGTTCGAACCCACGTGGGCACGCGGTTCTCGCGCCGCTCGCTGTTTTTCAGCGTCACGCGAACGAGATGCACCTGACCAGCATCTTCCGCACGGTCGTGGGCGCGCGATCGATGCACTCGCGCATCGTGGAGCGCACGTAGCGACGGCGATCGCGTGAACCATGGCTACCCCACACGCAACCCGAACGGGGTGTTGCGTCGGGTTGCAGCGCGTCGCGAACGACTTGCGGTACGTGGGTGCGCGGACGCGTGCGTTGCGCGAAAGCACGACAGATTTCCTGGTGCACGACTTGCTGTGAGGTGCATCGCGGAGGTTTGGATGTCTGGTCTCGAACGCCTGGTTCCACGACCTCGTCATCGCGAGATCGACGTCGTGGAGCTGCCGCTGTCGGTGTTGGGGGCGTGGCAGTTGCTGCGGCACGGCGATGTCACGCATGTGCCGCTCGGCTATGCCGTCGATGGGGTGCCGGTGCCGGCGCTGCGGCTCGAGGAGCTGGCGCTGCTGGCGTCGCGCGGGTTCCACGTGCTGGTCGATGACCCGCCGCGCGAGCTCGTGATCGGGGCGATCGGCAAGCTGTGGGATCTCGAGCTTCCGTTCCTGCGGATCACGAAGCCGCACGAGGTCGAGGCGTTCGCCGAGCCCGGCTGGATCAAGCTCGTGTGGGGCCTGTCGATCGAGACCGCGAGCGTGCACTCGTCGCGCGTGACGATCGAGCTCCGGATCGACGCGACCGACGATGCGTCGTGGCAGCGGCTCGAACGCGACGGGATCGGCGGGGCGCGCGCGCATGGGCCAGAGACACCACCGCCGCTCCGCGACCTCGTGACGCGCCGGCTCCGCCGGTTGCGCGGCGAGCCCTGGCGCGAGGTCGTCGGCAACCTCGGCGAGGTCGCGCGCCATGCCTATGCGTACCTGCGGCAAGGTCACGGACCGCGCGTGTCCGGATGGTCCTCGGTCGAGGACCGCACGTGAGGCTCGCAACCGTCGAGCCGGACGAGGCGGGACTCGAGCGGATCGAGCTGATCTGGCGCGCGCTCGAGCACCGGTCGCGGCCGTCGTACTTCCTCACGTGGGGCTGGATCGAGAACTGGCTCGCGATGCTGCCGCCCGACCAGCGGCCGGTGCTCGGGGTGCTGCGCGATCACGACCGCATCGCCGGCGCGCTGTTCCTCGGCCGCCAGAGCCTGGTGCGGCATCGCGTCGTGCCGAGCCGCGCGCTGTACGCGAACGCGACCGGCGTGACCGGGTACGACGAGCTCTGCATCGAGCACAACCAGATCCTCGGTGATCCGATCTCGATCCGGCAGCTGATCGAGGTGCTCCCCGACGACTGGGACGAGCTGTGCTTGCCCGGCTTCGATGCGCGGGTGCTCGGCGAGGTGCCCGATGGACATCGCGTCGTCGTCGAGCGCGAGGTCGCGGCGCCGTTTGTCGATCTCGCGCAGGTGCGAGCGGCCGGCGACTACCTGGCGCTGCTGTCCGCGAACACGCGGGCACAGATCCGGCGCGCCCGGCGTCGCGTGGCCCGCGACGATCGCGGCCGCGAGTCTGCGCGCGACGGTGGTCTCGTGCTCGACGTCGCAACGACGACGAGCGAGGCGCTCGCGATCTTCGACGAGCTCGTCGCGCTGCACGCGGCGAGCTGGCAAACGCGCGGCGAGCCCGGCGCATTCGCGGATCCATGGTTCGAGCAGTTCCATCGCAGGCTGATCGAGCGCCGGTTCGCGCACGGCGAGATCTGGCTCGCGCGACTGCGGGCGGGGAGGCGGACGATGGGGTGTCTCTACAACTTCGTGATCGGAGATCGCGTGCTGTTCTACCAGTCGGGACTCGCGCACGATGACGATCCGGTCGTCAAGCCCGGCCTGCTGTGTCACGCCGCCGCGATCGAGCGGTGCGCGCGCGACGGGCTCGCGGTGTACGACCTGCTCGGCGGCGATGCGCGCTACAAGGCGTCGCTCGCGACCGGCGCGACGCGGCTCGCATGGGTGCGCGTCCAGCGGCCGCGGCTGCGGTTCGCGATCGAGGATCGCGTCCGGCAATGGAAGCACGCGCTCGTGGAGGCGTGGTCGTGAGCGGCCCACCGAGCTTGCACGAGCGCGTCGCGGTGCTGCTCGAGCGCACGCGGCTGCTCGAGGCGGCGCTGCGCGCGCGGCGCTACGCCCCGTTCCCGAACCTCACGATCGTGACGTTTCATCGGCTCGCCGAGCCGGCGGACGACGAGCCGTACGATCCCGACGTGATCGACGCGACGCAGGCGCAATTCCGCCGCCACGTCGAGGCGATCGCGCGGTTCGCGACGCCGATCGATGTCGAGACGCTCGTGCGCTCGCTCGACGGTGGGCCGCTGCCACCGAACCCGGCGATGATCACGTTCGACGATGGCTATCGCAGCTGCCGCGACATCGCGCTGCCGATCCTGCGCGAGCTCGGCGTGCCGGCGACGTTCTTCATCGCGACCGCGTTCGCGAGCCAGCGGATGCTGTACTGGTGGGAGAAGATCGCCGCGATCGTGCGCCTCGCGCGGGGCCGGCGCGCGCGCGTGTGCTATCCGCGACCGCTCGTGATCGATACCCGGCACGCGACGGCCGCGCGGCGTCTGCTCGACGACACGATCAAGAACACGCACGATCTCGATATCGAGCGGTTCCTCGGCGAGGTCTGCACCGCGCTCGAGGTGCCGTGGAGCGCCGACCTCGAAGCCGGGCTCGCGCGCGGGCTCGTGATGAGCTGGGACGACGTGCGCGCGCTCGCCGCCGCCGGGATGGACGTCGAGTCGCATACGCGGACGCACCGCGTGCTCGACACGCTGTCGCCCGCGGCGCTCGTCGACGAGCTCGCCGGCTCGCGCGCGGACCTCGAGCGCCAGCTCGGGCGACCGGTGCGCGCGATCGCGTACCCGGTTGGCCGCAGGCCGCCGATCGCGATCCGGCACGCGGCCGCGGAGGCCGGGTACCGGGTCGGCCTGACGAACGCGAGTGGCGTCAACCGCGGGCCGGCGTGGCTTCTCGACGCATTCGACATCTCGCGGCTGTCGACCGAGCGCTCGCAATCGGACGCGATGTTCCTCGCGCAGCTCGCGATCCCGCAGCTCGCGTTCGTGAACATCTGACGCACGGCTTGCGCGCGTTGCGCCCCGAACGCGGGAACAGCCCTTGCTGTGGAGGAGACTCATCGATGCAGACCACCGTCGTGGACTTACCTCGGGCGCGTCACCGGCAGGACTGGGCGCGCTGGCAAGCGTTGACGGCGAGCGCGCCGCCGTTCTTGCGCCCCGAGTTCTTCGCGCTCGCCTCGCGGTTCAGCCCGGCGCGCGCGGTCGTCGCCGAGGCCTGGGACGGCGAGCGCATGATCGGCGCGTTGCCGCTGCAGCGGTTCGGCGATCGCTTGCACGGGCTGCGGTGCGATTACACGCCCGGGTACGACTACTGCGGGAGCGCCGATGGCATCGAGGCGATCTGGCGCGCGCTGCGCGAGGATCGGTCGTGGAGCGAGCTCGACCTCGGCAAGGTGCCGGAGGATTCGCTGCTCGCGCGACACCTGCCGCTGCTGGCGACCGCGGATGGCTGTCCGGTCGTGATGCGTGCGGACTCGCGGCATCCGTACTTCGCGCTGCACGGCTTCGAGTCCGCGATGTCGCGCAAGTTCCTGACGAACCTCCAGCGCTGCGCGCGCAAGGCCGGTGACCTCGCGCTCGAGCGGATCGCGGTGCCCGATCGCGCCGCGTTCGACGAGGCGCTCGCGATCGAGGCGATGGCGTGGAAGGGCGCCGCCGGCACGAGCATCGAGGCGGATCCGCGCGCGACGCACCTGTATCGCGCGCTGTCGCGGCTGCTCGGTCGGCGCGGGCTCGGCGCGCTGTACTTCCTGCGCGCCCGTGGCCAGCGGATCGCGACGCTGTTCGCCGTCGAGGATGGCCGCACGCTGTACGCGCTCAAGATCGGCTACGACCCGAGCGTCGCGAACCTGTCGCCGGGGCACCTGCTCGTGTGGAAGGTCGCAGCGGATGCCGAGGCGCGCGGGCTCGTCGAGCTCGACTTCGTCGGTCGCGAGGACGGCTGGAAGCGCAAGTGGACCGATCGCGTGCACGAGCACGTCGGGCTCACGATCTATCGCGACACCCCGCGCGGGCTCGCGCGCTACGCGTTCCGCCACGTCGTGCGGCCGCACTTGCCGGAGCGACTACAGGGCGGGATCCGCGAGCTGTGGCCGCGCAGCTGCCAGCGTGCCGACATCGTCGGCGTGCACTCGATCGTCGCGCGCGCCCGCGGACGGCTGACGAACGGGCTTGGTATCAAGTCCGGGCTGGTGCGCGCGATCAAGCCGCCGCCGGCCCGCGAGCCGCTCGGTACGCCGTCCGGCCTCGAGCCGGGGAGCTGGGTGCGCGTCAAGCCCGAGGCGGAGCTGCGCACGACGCTCGACGCCCGCGAGAAGACGCGCGGCCTCGCATTCACGCCGGCGCAGTGGCAGACCGCGGGCGAGGTGTTCCAGGTCGCGAAGCAGGTGCGCCGGCTGCGCGACGATCACGGCCGGTTCCGTCCGGTGTCGCGCACCGTGCTGCTCGAGGGCGTCGATTGCGCCGGATACGGGCCCGAGCCGGCGGGTTGCGGCCGGCACTGCCCGCTCATGTATCGCGACGAGTGGCTCGAGCCTGCCGAGCCGCCGCCGCGCGGACCGACGCCGCCGCGCGCCGTGCGCCACGCGCGCGTCCGAGAGCTGTCCGACATCCGCGACGGGCTCGACCTGCGCGGTCGCCGCGACGGCCTGACGTTCATGCCCGAGATGGCGCAGTACGCGGGCCAGCGGTTCGCGATCGCGAGCACGCTATCGACGGTGTTCGAGTACGACCGCTGGGTCGCGACCCGCGCGCCGATCTACATCCTCGAGGGCGTGCACTGCACCGGCGCGGTCGTCGGCAAGGATGGGCCATGCGACCGCGCGTGCGCCGTGATGTGGCACGCGGACTGGCTCGTCGTGGAGGATTGACTGACGACGCTCGCACACAAAGCAGCGCGCGGCGCGCTGTGGACCGTGATCGCCAGCTTCGGCGGACGCGCCGCCGGCGTGCTCGGCACGCTCGTGATCACGCGGTTCCTGCATCCCGAGGTGATCGGCGAGGTGTCGGTCGCGACGATCCTCGCGATGACCGCGAACTGGCTCACGGTGTGGGGCTTTGGCCAGTACACGGTCGTCGCGGGCCGTGGCCCGGATGCGCGCGAGGTGGCGTGGCACGCGACCGTGTTCTACGTCGGGCTCGGCGCGCTGTCGCTCGGCGCGCTCGCGCTGCTCGGCGGTCCGCTCGCGGACGCGATCGATGCGCCGCGCGCCGCGATCTACGTGCCGGGGATGGCACTCGCGGTGTTCATCCGCCGGCTCGGCGCGATGCCGGAGCGGATCCTGATCCAGCGCATGGACTTTCGTGCGTCCGGCCAGGTGCTGTTCGCGGGCGAGCTCGCGTACGCGGTCGTCGCCGTCGCGCTCGCGGCGCTCGGCTGGGGCGGCACCGCGATCGTCGTCGGCAACCTCGTGCAGTCGACGCTCGTCGTCGCGATCCTGATCCGCGCCGCCGGCCTGCGCAGCTGGGCGACGCCGACGCGGCTTCGCCTCGCACGCATGCGCGACATGCTCGCGTACGGCCTGCCGCTCGGCGTCCAGGGCCTCGCGCACAACGCCGCACGCTACTGGGACAACCTCGCGATCGCGCATCTGTTCGGACCGGCGCGCCTCGGTGCCTACCAGCTCGCGTACAGCCTCGCGGACATCCCGGCGAACCAGATCGGCGAGCAGATGACGCTCGTCCTGCTGCCGTCGTTCGCGGAGCTGCCGCGCGAGCGTCGGGCGCGCGTGCTCGAGCGGGCGAGCGCCGTGCTGTCGCTCGTGATCTTTCCGCTCGCGATCGGCCTAGGGCTCGTCGCGTATCCGCTGATCGCGCTGATCCTGCCCGCGAACGAGTGGCAGGAGGTCGCGCCGCTCCTGACCGTGCTCGCGTGCCTGTCGATCTTCCGGCCGATCACGTGGGTGCTGTCGGCGTACCTCGAGGCGGAGCGCCGGACCCGCACGCTGATGGTGCTCGAGCTCGCGAAGCTCGGCCTCTTGCTCGGCGGGATCGTCGTGCTCGCACCGCTCGGGCTGCGCGCCGCGGCCGGGGCCGTCGGGATCGCGTTCGGCGCGACCGCGATCGCCGGCATCGCGCTCGTCGCGCGCGGCGGACCGTCGCCGGTGCGGCTGTTCCTCAGCTTCGTGCGTCCGCTCGCGGCGTGCGTCGTGATGATCGGCGCGGTGTGGCTCGCCCATCGCACGCTCGCGACCGCGGGCGTCGTGGCACCGATCGCGTACCTCGCGCTCGAGATCGCCGCGGGTGCGATCGCGTACATCGTCGCGGCGCTCGTCGTGTGTCGCGAGACCACGCGCGATCTCCTCGAGCTGGCGCGCGACGCGATCGGACGCAGGCCATGGCGCCGCCGCCGCACGTGAAGCGGCTCAGCCGGCCTGCGACCGCTGCAGCACGGCGAGTCCTCCACCGAGGATCATCGTCGCGGCGACCATCACGACCAGGAACACCTTGCCGCCGTCGAGGATGCCGTACGCGGCCCAGCCGGCGGCCAGGACGATGCTGAGGAATGCCCACGAAGACTTGCGGCCGTGACGTGCTTGCATGCCCCCGCGATAACGCGTGGCGCACGCGCTGGCGAGCCTGCAGCGGATGGCCGGTCGCTACCGGCCGACGAGCCGTCGAACGAGGCCGACGAACCGGTGTCAGCGTGCCCACGTGGGCACGGCGCTACGCGGTCGCGTTCAGCGCGTCGCCCAGGATGTTGATCAGCCGATCGAGCTCGGCGCGCTCGCTGATGAACGGCGGCGCGAGCTGGATCGTGTCGCCGCCGTAGCGCACGTACGCGCCGGCCGCGAGACACTTCATCGCGACCTCGAACGGCCGCTTCGCCGGCTCGCCGGGCGCCGACGCCAGCGTCAGGCCGGCGGCGAGCCCGAAGTTGCGGATGTCGACGACGTGCTTCGCGCTGCGCAGGCCGTGGACCACGTTCTCGAAGTACGGCGCGAGCTCCTTGACCCGCTCGACCGCGTTGTCCTGGACGAGCAGATCGAGCGCCGCGACGCCGGCCGCGCACGCGACCGGATGCGCCGAGTACGTGTAGCCGTGCGGGAACTCGAGCATGTACTCGGGGCCGCCGACCGCCATGAACGTCTCGTAGATCTCGCGCTTCGCGACGACCGCACCGAGCGGCTGCACGCCGTTCGTCACCTGCTTCGCGACGTTGAGGATGTCCGGCGTGACGCCGAACGCCGCCGAGCCGGTGTACGCGCCGGCGCGACCGAACCCGGTGATCACCTCGTCGAAGATCAGCAGGATGTTGTTCGCGGTGCAGATCTCGCGCAGCCGCTGCAGGTAGCCGGCCGGCGGGATGATCACGCCCGCCGAGCCCGAGAACGGCTCGACGATCACCGCCGCGATGTTCGACGCATCGTGCAGCGCGATCAGCCGCAGCAGCTCGTCGGCGAGCTCGGCGCCGCTCGGCGGCATGCCGCGCGAGAACGCGTTCTGCGCGAGCATCGTGTGCGGCAGATGGTCGGCCTCGACCGCCTGGCCGAACGCCTTGCGATTGCCGACGATGCCACCGACGGAGATCCCGCCGAAGTTGACGCCGTGATAGCCCTTCTCGCGGCCGATCAGGCGTGTCTTCGTGCCTTGCCCCTTCGCCCGCCAGTACGCGCGCGCCATCTTCAAGGACGTGTCCGCGGACTCCGAGCCCGAGCCGGTGAAGAACACGTAGTCGAGGCCGGCCGGTGTCAGCTCCTTGATCTTGTTCGCGAGCGCGAACGACATCGGGTGGCCGAACTGGAACGCGGGCGCGTAGTCGAGCGTCGCGACCTGGCGCTGCACCGCCTCGACGATCTCGCGGCGTGCGTGGCCGAGCCCGCTGCACCACAGACCCGACAGGCCGTCGAACACGCGCTTGCCGTCGGCATCGATGTAGTACGCGCCTTCGGCGGCGACGAACATGCGCGGGTGCGCCTTGAACTCGCGGTTGCCGGTGAAAGGCATCCAGTGCGCGTCGAGCCAGGCGGCGTCGGTGCGCGAGAGCTTCGGATCGGGCTGGTGGGTCATGGGCGGCCTCGTGGAAACCGGACCCTAGCCGGTCGTGGACCGTCGCTGCAACGGTGGACTACGCTCGGCATGCGATGACGGCGTCGGCGGGCTGGAGCGCGGACCTCGAAGCGGCGATCGCGGCCAACCCCGACGACGAGGACGCGTATCTCGTGTACGCGGACGGCCTGCAGATGCGCGGCGACCCACGTGGGACGCTGATCGCGCTACAGGTCGCGGCCGAGCACGATCGCGGGGCCTGGCCACGCGCCGACGAGTATCTGTCGGAGCACCTCGACGTGTTCCTGGGCACGCTGATCGAGCACGTCGCCGAGCACGACCCGCTGTTCCGGCTCGAGTGGCGATACGGGTTCATCCGCCGCGCGACGATCCGGATGCGGAACCGGTTCGTGGCGGGCGCGACCGGCTGGATCGAGCAGCTCGTCGAGCATCCGTCCGCTCGGTTCCTGCGCGAGCTCGTGTTCGACATCCGGGACAGCGTCGACAACCAGCAGCGGCTCGTCGACATGCTCGCGCGTCATCGCTTCCCGTCGCTGCGCGTCCTCGAGCTCGGCGAGGTCGGGTACGGGCACTTCGATCGCGATCCACCCGGGCCCGCGCTCGAGTTGAGCGCGTTGTGGCCGGCCGTCGCCAGCATCGAGCAGCTCGCGGTTCGCGGCGAGATCGACGATGGTCACCTTCCGCTGCCGGCGTTGCGTCGACTCGCGATCCAGGCCGACACGCTGCCCGAAGATCGCATGCTCGAGATCGTGGCGTCTCCGCTGCGGAGGCTCGAGCGGCTCGACGTCCGATTGCCGTATGTGCCGTGGCAGTACGACCCATCGCCGCCACTCGCCGCGCTCCTGACGCCGCTCGTGCCACAGCTGCGGCACCTCGGGGTGAGCGGCGTGCAATACCACACGGATCGGCTGACCGCGCTGCTCGCGCGCTTGCCGCTGCAGCTCGAAGCGCTCGACCTGCCGAACAACCGGCTGACCGACGACGACGCACGTCATCTCGCGACGTCGTGGTGGCGGGTCGAGATCCTCGACGTCACGCGGAACGTGCTGACTGCGAAGGGCATTGCTGCCTTGCAGGCGGTCGCGAAGCTCGTGGTCGGCGAGGATCAGCTGGCGAGGTAACCGCGACGCGTTATCCTCGAGTGATGCTGGCGATCGTGGTGAGGCGGCCGGGCCAGCCGGACCGGCGTGCGACGTTCGCGATCGCGGAGATCCAGATCGGACGCGCGCCCGCGCCGACCAATCAGCTCGTGCTCGATGCCGACGGGGTCGACGACGTCCACGTGCGTGTCGTCGTTCGCGATCGCAGGTGCATCCTCGTACCGCTCGCGCGCCGCGCACGGACGTACTTCAACGGCAGCGAGTTCCTGACGCCGGTCGTGATGTCGCCCGATCATCGGATCGGGGTCGGGCCGTTCGAGCTGCAGATCGTCGAGCACGTGCCGGCGGCCGAGGCGCCGCTCGCGATCCGATCACCGGTCGAGCGCGCGCTGCTCGATGCGGTCCTCACCGACGACGATCGCGCGGCCGCGCGGCTGGTGTACGCGGACTGGCTCGAGGCGAACGGCGACGCCGACAAGGCCGAGCTGCTGCGCGTCCAGCACCGGCTGCGCGCGCTCGACCCGGACGATCCGGGGTTCGAGCCGGTATCCGGACAGCTGCGCGAGCTCGCGTCGCGCGTCGAGCGGTCGTGGCTCGCGCGGATCGCGGAGCGTCCGATCGAGGGCTGCGCGTTCGTGTTCGAGTGCCCGAAGCAATGGTCCGCGCTCGCGGCGACCGACGACGCCGCCGTGCGCTACTGCGGTGCGTGTCGCCAGACCGTGCATTACTGCGCGTCGGTCGAGGACGCGCGCGCGCACGCCGCCGAGGGCCACTGCGTCGCGCTCGACATCACCGCGCCGCGCTGGGAGCACGATCTGGCGCAGCCGTTCGGCGTCTATCGCTGCGATGCCTGCGACATCGATCTGGGCGTGGGGCTCGACCGCTGCCCGCGCTGCACGCAACCGATCGCGACGCCGCGCACGCTCGTGCGTGGCCGGATGGCGTGATCAGTCGAGCGGCAGGCCGATCACGATCGGGCAGTGATCGGAGACCTCGCGCGTGTAGAGCGGGCACGTGTCCTGGCGCTCGCAGCCTTCGGTCGCGCACGCGCCCGCGGCCTCGACGGTGGTCGCCGGCGTCGACACGAGCACGTGATCGAGGCGGGACCGGAAGCAGCCGTCGTCGCGATCCCAGAACGCGCTGCACGCGAGCGGCTCGGTCGCCCAGCTCGTCGCCGTGGTCGCCGCGAGCTCGGCGAGATCCGCCCGATCGCCGCGATCGTCGGTCGCGTTGAAGTCACCCATCAGCACGACGCGATCGCCGGAGCGCCGCGCTTCGCGCACGATGCTCGCGAGCGCGGCGTACTGGCGGTGGCGGATCGCGCGGCCGTCGCCGCCGGCCTTGAGATGGACGACGAGCACGCGGACGTGCACACCGCCCGGCGTCGCGAGCTCGACCTCGAGCGTCGGCTTCTGGCGACCGTCGAGCCGGGTCTCGTCGTGGACGCGCGTCGCGACGTGCCGCCAGGTCGCGCGATCGAACAGCACGCCGAGGTGATGGCTCGGATACCGCGTTGCCGTCGGCGCGGTATCCGCGGACACGAGCTCCCAGGTGTCGCCGAGCCGCGCCTTCGCTTCGCGCGCGAGCAGCGCCGGCTCGTAGATCTCCTGGACGCCGACGACGCTCGCATCGAGCGCGGCGATCTCGTCGAACGCGGCCTCGGTCTGGCGCGCGTGCTTCGGGAAGTTCTCGATGTTGAACGTCGCGAGCCGTGCGCTGGACGGCGCCGGGTCGCGCTCGCATCGACCACACACGCCGCGCGCGGCGACCATTCCCGCGAGCACCGCGATCCATGTCCTGGCGTTCACGACGCGAGCATGGACCCGCCGCGCGCCGCGCGCCCGGACACGGTTCCGGACAACCGCAGGCGCGGACGTGATCTCGCGCGGTTGCGCGCCACCTGGTTGAGCAAGTGTAGCCTGACCCCCGTAGACGCCCGCGCTCGCTCACCAGGGTTGATCAAGTGGAGGCTGCCCCCAGCCGGCGCGCGAGCCGCGGCGCGAGGAAGTCCGCGACCAGGGTCGCGCTGCGCGTCGGGATGCCGGCGAGCTGGACGAGGTGGACGGGGACCGGCGGGCCCTCGTGGTCGCGCAGGACGATCCGCAGGCGCTTCGCGGCGACGAGCGCGTCGACCTGGTAGCTGAAGACGCGCACGAGGCCGACGCCGAGCAGGGCGGCATCGATCGCGGCCTGGCCGGTGTCGACGACGAGGCGTGGGTGGACGGCGACCGAGCGGCCGCGGGCGCGGCCGGGATCGCGGAATGCCCAGCGGTTCGCGATCGGCGTCGTCGCGGTGAACGCGATCGCTGCGTGGTGCGCGAGGGTCTCGGGCTTGCGCGGCGTGCCGGCACGCGCGAGGTAGCCGGGGCTCGCGACGATCACCGAACGGACGTGGCCGACGAGCCGCGCGCGCAGCGCCGAGTCGGGGAGGGCGCCGATGCGGACGCCGAGGTCGAGCGACTCGTCGGCGAGCGGCAGCACGCGGTCGGCGAGCACGAGGCGCAGATCGATCGCGGCGTGCGCGGCGAGCAGCTCGGCGGCGAGCGGGACGACGTGGAGCTGGCCGAACAGGATCGGCGCGGTGATCGCGACGGTGCCGCGGGGCACGACGGCGGCGGGCTGCTCGAGCGCGTCGAGCTCGGCGACGGCGCGGCGCGCGCGCTCGAGGTAGCCGATACCGTCGTCGGTCAGCGAGACCGAGCGGGTCGTGCGGTGGAGCAGGCGCGTGCCGATCCGCTGCTCGAGCGCGGCGATCGCGCGGGTGATCGCCTGGGGAGACCGGCGCAGCGCGCGCGCGGTCGCGGCGAAGCTCTGGCGGTTCGCGACCTCCACGAACACGCGCCATTCGTCGAGCCTGTCCATGATGCGGTGGTGTTCCGACGGATGGAAGAGTGTCTCGCAAACCGCGCCATTCTTCCAGACCGTGCGCAGCGCCATCTTGCTCTTGTCGCACCCACCACCCGCGACGAGGAGCAAGGACCCATGACCCGGATCGCTGCACTGGAACCCGCTGACACCCATGGCAAGACCCGCGCGACGCTCGACGCCGTGCACCGCATGCTCGGCGCGACGCCGAATCTGTTTCGCGTCGCGGCGCAGGCGCCGGCGGTCCTCGACGGGCTCGTCGCGCTGAGCGGCGCGCTCTCGCAGGGCTCGCTGGCGGCGCGCGACCGCGAGGCGATCGCGATCACCGTCGCCGAGGCGAACGGCTGCGACTACTGCCTGTCCGCCCACACGGCGCTCGGCAAGCGCGCCGGGCTCGCTGACGCGGACCTCGATCGCGCGCGCGATCACACCGCGGCCGATCCGCGGCTCGCCGCGATCCTCGCGTTCGCGCACGAGCTCGTGGTCGCGCGCGGCCGCGTCGGCGAGGCGGCGGTGGCAGCGGCGCGCGAGGCGGGGCTCGGCGACCGCGAGCTGCTCGAGATCATCGGCAACGTCGCGGTCAACGTGCTGACGAACTACATCAACCTCGTCGCCGAGACGCCGATCGACTTTCCGCTCGTGCGCTCGCGGTAGACGCGGCTCAGAAGTGGCCGAACACGCCGAGGCCCGGTGAGCCGTGGCTACCGACGACGGTCGGCGTCACGCGCACCTTCTTGTCGATCGCGGTCGTCCGCGTGTAGACGCGGTGGTGCGACGGCTGCAGCACGCCGGCGACCATCGTGATCGCGCCCGCGGCCTGGAACACGCCGTCCGCGACGAGCAGCACCTTGATCGTGGTCTCGTTGTCGCACGACTGGCGCTCGATCGGGCACGAGCCGCGATCGTTGAGCGCGAGCCACGGACCGGCGATCGGCACGTACAGCCGATCGAAGCCACGATCCTTGTTCTCGTCGCTCGCGGTCGCGGCCGCGATTGCCGCGGCGCCGTAGCTACCCGCGAACACGAGGGCACCGGTCGCGAACACCGGCGCGTTCCACGGATCCTCGACCGTCTCGTAGGCCGGCGTCGTCGACACGACGGTCGCGCGCGGCGGCGGGTTGACGATCACGACCGGCTGCTGCTCGACGGGCGGCGGTGGCGGCGCCGGCGGAACCTGCTGCGTCGGATCGGTCGGCGCGGGGTTCTGCGTCGGCGCGGGCGCCGGCGGGTTCGGCGACGGCGTGTTGGGATCGGTCGGCTCGGTCGGGGTCGGGACCGGCTGCGCGAGCGCAACGGCGGGCAGCAGCGTCGCGCAGAGCGCCGCAACAAGACGGTTCTTCATAAGCTCCTCGCTGAGTAGTGGTTACGGTCACCACTCGTGCAATCCGCTTGCCCCTGGCGCCGGCGCGCACACCGCGCCGCGACGACGGCGCGCCGCGCCGCGATCGCGTGCCCGCGCACGTCGTCGCAGCAGCGCGCGATCAGCGAGCCGGCACGAAGCCGTCGCGACGCAGGTTGCCGCGGCCGGTCGGCCACTGCAGGCAGTTCGTCGACGATCCGGGAACTTCGTAGACGACCACCGAGCGCACGCGATCCTCGCCGTCCTTGAGCGACACGACGAGGTCGAGATCGCCGTCGCCATCGACGTCGGCGATCGTCGGCACCGGCATCGCGCCGCGGCCGCCGAGCGGGACGCGATGCACGAGGTTGCCGCCCGCATCGAGCACGAGCAGATCGCCGCCGCCCGGGCCGTACGTCGTCGCGACGAGCTCGGGGCTGCCATCGCCGGACAGATCCGCGATCGCGACGCCGCCGGTCCACACCTCGCTGCTCGTCGTGTACGCCCGCGACCACACGAGCTGGCCGCGCGCGTCGACCGCGACGAGGTGACCGTCGAAGTCGGCGAACACGAGCTCGGGTCCCGCGCGATCGGGATCGAGCTCGGCGACCGCGACCTGGTTCGTGATCGCGACGAGGTTGTCACCGAAATCGACGAGCCCGGCGAGGTAGCTCGCGAATCGCGGTGGCGCGGTCCACGCATCGGGACGCGTGCCGTCGGCGCGCGCGACGAATAGCCCGACGCCGCGCTCGCGATCGGTCTGCGCCGCGTTCTGGATCGAGCCGAGCGCGATCAGCTCCGCGGTGCCGTCACCGTCGAGGTCGGCGAGCGCAGGTGCGGTGTTCGTGAAGTGCGCCTGCTCGTCGACCGCCTCGTCGTTCGCGTAGCCTTGCTGCGCGAGCGCGTAGTCGACCATCCAGCGGATGCCGGAGAACTTCGTGCGGCCGCTGAAGATCGTCGCGGCATCGAACGCGCGCCCGGTGCCGTCGTGCAGCGACATGTACGCGTTGTCCTGGGTCAGGAACAGATCGGCGCGGCCGTCGCCGTCGACGTCGCCGAGCGCGATGTTCTGATCGTAGCCGCCGGTGACATAGCACGCGGCGTCGCAGCCCGCGGCGCCGCTCGTGTTCGGCGGAAACCCGCTGACGATCGAGCCGTCGCCGTGGATCGCGATCACGATGTCGCGCTGGCTGTTCGCCTCGAGCGGCGTCGTCGTGACCGCGACGAGCTCGAGCGTGCCATCGCCGTCGAGGTCACCGGCCGCGAGCGAGCGCAGCTCGGAGCGCCACGTGAACGGAAACCCGGGCAGTAGCTGGCCGGTCGCGTCGTACGCGGCGATCTGATCTTGCGACGCGACCGCGACCTCGAGCCCGGGCCGGCCGGGGACCAGATCGGCGACGACCGGCGACGACCAGATCCGGCCGGGCAGCGTCGCGCGCCACGCGACCATGCCGTCGGTGTGCCACGCGAGCAGCAGCTCGTGACGCGGCACCACGATCTCGATCGTGCCGTCCCCGTCGAGATCGGCGACCGCCGGCGAGCCGAGCCACGCTTCCTGGTAGCGATCGGCGAGCGTGTAGCGCAGCTCCGGCGCGGCGATCGTCGTCGAGCCGGTCGCGGCTGGCTCGCACGACGGCGCGGGCAGCGGGCCGGGACCTGGTTCCTCGGGGGCGTCGCCGCCGCACGCACAGATCACGGCCAGCCACGCGATGGGCACCCTCATCGGGTCCGAGCATAACGCTCGATCAGGGGTGCTTGGTGAGCTTCTTCGGCCAGGTGAAGCGCATCGTCGCGCCGGTCGTATGCGGGTCGATCCACGCCCGCCCGCCGTTCGCCTCGACCTGCTTCTTGACGATCGCGAGCCCGATGCCGGTCGACTCGACGATGTCGCGCGCCTGCAACGTCTGGAAGATCTGCCACACGCGGTCGTGATGCTCGACCGGGATGCCGACGCCGTTGTCGGCGACCGTGAACTCGACCTCGTCCGCGCGCTCGTCCGCCGAGATCCGGACGACCACGTCCTTGCGGCCGGCGTGCTGGATCGCGTTCGCGATCAGGTTCAGGAACACCTGCTGGAGCGCGAATCGCTCGGCGACGAGCGTCGGCATCGCGCCGATGATCAGCACGCGCGATGCTTCCGGCGGCGACAGCAGATCGATCGTCTCGTGGAGCAGCTCGGTGACGTCGACGCGCTCGGGGCGCTGCCGCGTGCGGCCGACGCGCGCGAGCTCGAGCAGGCCGTTGATCAGCTTGTCCATGCGCGCCGCGCGACCCTTGAGCAGCGCGATGTGCTCGCGGACCTTCTTCGGCGTCGCCGGCCCGAGATCCTCCTCGATCCACATCGCGAGGTTCGAGATGCCGCGCAGCGGTGCACGCAGATCGTGCGACGCCGCGTACGCGAACTGGTCGAGCTCGGTGTTCGTCTTCTCGAGCTCCTTGATCAGGCGCTGCGCGTCGGCGAACAGCCGCGCGTTGTCCATCGCGATGCCGGCGTTCGTCGCGAGGCCGACCGCGAGTCGCTGCGCGCGGTCGTTGAACATCGCGGGCTTCTCGTGGCCGAAGAACAGCCCGCCGATCGGCCGGCCGTCGCGCGTCAGCACCGGGACCGCGAGGTAGCTGCGCACGGGCAGGTGACCGGCGGGCATGCCGTTATGGGGCGGGTTCTTGCCGTAGCGCGGATCGCGCGTGACGTCGTCGAGCATGATCGGTCCCTTGCCCTGGAACGTCGGCGCGAACACCTGCGTGTTGCGCGGCATCGGGAACTTCGCGAACGCTTCGCGCGGCGCGCCCGAGATCGTGTAGAGCATGTAGCTGTCGCCGCGCTCGTCGGTGACGTTGTAGAAGAACGCGCCGAACTGCGCGCCGGTCAGCTCCGTCGCGACGTCGGTGACCGCCTGGACGAGCGCTTGCTGGTCGAGCTCGCCCGCGAGCCGGCGCCCGATCTCGTTGAGCTTCGCGAGCGTCTCGCGCTCGACCTCGAGCTGGCGCGCGGTCTGCTTCGACTGCTCGGCCTCGCGCCGCAGCTGCTCGTGCGCGTGCGCGGCGGCGATGAACTGGCCGAGGTGGCCGCCGATCGTGCGCAGCACCTCGACGAGGTGATCGTCGGGCGGCTCGGGCGCACACGTGAACAGGTCGATGATGCCGAGCACCTCGGCGCCGCTCACGACCGGGAACGCGAAGCCCGACTGCACGCCGACGTCCTGGAGCACGGCGCGGCGCGGCAGGTCCGAGTCGGTCGCCATGTCCGCGACCCACGCCGGCCGGCGCTCGCGCCACACGCGGCCCGGCAGTCCCTGACCAAGCCCGAGCCGCTGCTTCTTCGACTCGTCCGACCACCGGACAGCGTGATCGCCGGTCGCCCACGTCGCGCCGAGCGACAGCTCCTCGCGATCCGGAATCCAGTAGCTCGCGAGCGCGCACCCGAGTGCGGTGCCGAGCGCGCCGAGGATCCGCGGCATCGCGCGCTCGATCGACGTCTCCTCGGCAAGGACGCGTGACACGGCATGCGTGGCGCGAAGGCGACGCTCGGTGGCGTCGTGCTCGGCCCGCAAGCGATCGATCTCCCGCCGCAGGGATTCGACGTCTGCGTCCATATTGACGACCTTTCCACTCTAAACCGACGCTGCACGTGCAGGCGTGAGATTCGAGCTAGGCACTGTCGATGAGGTGTGCGCTAGCGCTCGCCATTCGTAAGCTGCACGGTCAATTCGCCGGGTCCGCCACCAGTAGTCGAACGTGAAGCCGGGCCACAGCAGCACTTCGCCGTCGGGCGCCATGTACCAGCTGGTGCATCCGGACGTCCACACGGTCTTCGCCATCTGGCGGGCGAGGCGGGTGCGGAACGCCTGCTCGACGTCGGGCCGGACCTCGAGCGATGCCATCGCGTTGCGATGCAGCGCCTGGATCGCCTGCACCGCATAGCGCGCCTGGGCCTCGATCATGAACACCATCGAGTTGTGACCGAGCCCGGTGTTCGGCCCCATCAGCAGGAACAGGTTCGGGAACCCCGAGACGTTGATGCCGAGGTAGTTGCGGACGCTCTGTTGCCACACCTGGCTGAGCTCCTGGCCGCGCCGGCCGACGATCTCGATCGCGGACACGTAGTCGACGACGCGAAACCCGGTGCCCAAGATGATCGTGTCGACCTCGTGCAGCCGACCATCCGCGGTCCGGACACCGGTCGGCTCGATCGTCGTGATCGCGTCGGTCACGAGCTCGACGTTGTCGCGCTGCAGGGCCGGGTAGTAGTCGTTCGAGATCAGCACGCGCTTGCAGCCGAGCCGGTAGCTCGGCGTCAGCTTCGCGCGCAGGACCGGATCGCGCACCTGGTGCTCGATGTGCTTGCGCACGAAGCGCTCGAAGAACGCGTTGACCTTCGGCGCGAACACGAACCCGAGCACGCGGCTCTCCATCAACCAGTACAGACCGGTGCGGCGGAGCCAGTGCGCGCCCGGCACGTGCTCGAGCATCCAGCGCTCGCGCTCGCCGATCGGCCGATCCGACTTCGGCACGATCCACGGCGGCGTGCGCTGGAACACCTGCAGCTGGGCGACGTCGGGCGCGATCTGCGGCACGAACTGGATCGCGCTCGCGCCGGTGCCGATCACGGCGACACGGCGGCCGCGCAGATCGTGGCCGTGATCCCAGCGCGCCGAGTGAAACGTCTTGCCCGCGAACCGCGGCAGGCCCGGGAGGTCCGGAATCTGCGGCAGGTGGAGCGCGCCGTTGCCGAGGATCAGCGCGCGCGCCCCGAACCGCCGGCCGTCCGCGGTGTCGACCGACCACGTCGCGCTCGCCTCGTCGAACGCGCAGCGCACGACCTGCGCGCCGAGCTCGAGGTGCGGACGCAGGCCGTACTTCGTCGCGCAGTGCTCGAGGTAGGCGAGGATCTCGGGCTGGCCGCCGTACGCGCGCGACCACGACGGGTTGGGCTCGAACGAGTACGAGTACAGGTGGCTCGGGATATCGCACGCCGCGCCCGGGTACGAGTTGTCGCGCCACGTCCCGCCGACGCCGCTCGCCTTCTCGAGGATCACGAAGTTCTCGATCCCCGCGCGTCGCAGCCCGATCCCGGCGGCGATGCCGGAGAACCCGGCCCCGACGATCACGGCGCTCAGCAGCTCGGTTCGCGACTCCGGCATGGCGAGACCGTAGCGCGCTATTGAAAACTGGTCAATAGAGGGTGCAGGACGCCGAAACGACAGACGCCGTGCAGCAGCCAGCGGCACGGCGTCGATGCAGCAAGACAGGGCGTCAGGCGGCGGTGTTCGCGGACAGCTGGTGCAGCGCGGCATCGACCTCGTCGAGCTCCCACAGCCGGCGGTCGATCTCGCGATCGAGCTCGGGGTCGAGCGACGGGCAGGCGACGCGCTGCGCGACGAGGCGGATCAGCTCGTCGACGGCCTCGAGCTCGTCGGACAGCCGGTCGATGCGCTGCAGGCACTCCTCGCGATGACGCAGCCGGCGCGCCTGGATCTCGCGGCGCCGCTTCGAGCGGTTCGCGTCGTTGATCGGGATCGTCTGCGGCAGGTCATGGCTGCCGACGAGGCGGAGCGCGTCGAGGCAACGCTGCTGACCGACCGCGAGCCGCACGAAGTGCTCGAGCAGGTCCTGGAGCTCGAAGCGCTCGCACTCCTCGGGATCCGTGCGTTCGATCTCCTCGACGAGCGACCGCAGCTCGAGATACTGCTGCGTGCGCACGGGGCCGGTCGGACGCAGGCGCTTGAGTCGTCCCGCCTCGCGCTGGCAACGCAGCCGCATCTGCGCGTTGCGGTCGAGGTGCTTGCGGACGAAGCCGTAGCGCGTCGAGGCGGCGCAACCGGTGACGACGAGCGCCATCGCCATCAGCGCCCCGAGCGCACCGGCCATGCCGAGGCCGAGGCAAGCGGCAAACACGGCGACCGAGATACAGACGGGACTCACGACCGCGCCGCGCATGTACGCGAGCTGGGAGTGTCGCAGCGTCAGTGCCGGCGGCGGTGGTGCGAGGACGAGGGCGGGCTCCTGCGTGGCAAGGCGAGGCTGCATGTCCGACGCTGCTACAACCTGCGTGCCACAGAATCAGCCTTACACCGACGGTGCGTTCGCGCCTCCGCCGGTGGTCGCCCGCGCCACACCGTGGCGCATCGGTCGGGCGCTGCATCGGTCCGCGTTCGATCGCGCTCGCGATCGTTGGTGAATTCACGCACGCGAAAACCAGGCCTCACGCTCGTCATGACGCCGCCCTGACGGCGCGCGCAGCATGTCGAGATCCTTGCAGCTGCAAGAAATCTCGACGGTGAACACACGAGATCGCGACGGCGTGATGTGATGAGCTGGTACTCGTGACGACGCAGACCGGGCCGGTGATCCGGTGGACGCCCGTCGAGGCGTGGCTGATCGCCGAGGTGGCGAAGCGGTCGCTCGTCGCCGAGCTCGACGGCGAATCGTTCGCGGCGAGCGATCGCGACGATGCGGCGTTCTTCGTCGAGATCGAGGCCTCTGCCGACGAGATCTCGCTCGTGCTTCGGATCGCGCGGCCGCGCGCTCGCATCGCACTCGCACCGACCTGGCCGTCCGGCCATCGCTGGCGAGACGGCTGGATGCTCGAGCTCGTGCGCGGGCCCGCTCGCTGGTTCCTGTCCGCACGCTCACCCGTCGTCGAGCTCGACGACGAGATCGGCCCGGTGCGCGCCTACCTGCGCGTCCAGCATCGCGCGATCACGCGCGCGCTCGACGGCACGATCGAAACCGTACCGGTCGTCGAGCTCGCCTGCCACCGCTACACGCGACAGAGCACCGTGAGGGCCAGCCCCGGCGCGCACGTGCCGCCGCCGTGGATGACGCCGACCGCCGCCGAGTCGCGACCGTGGTGGGAGCTCGATCTCGGCCGCGCGATGTGCGTCGCGTGGCTGCGGTTCGATCTCGCGCCGCCGCCGCCGGGAGCTCGCGTGATCGTGCGCGGCTACGGCTTCTTGCTGCCGGATGGCCGGCCGCCGCCGCACAGCGAGCTGCTCGACGTCGCCGCCGACGCGCTCGCGACCGATCACGGAACGGTCACGGTCGTCGTCGATGCTGCGACCGTCGCGCGGTTCGTGTCGGTCGAGCTCGTCGCCGCCGACGGTAGCACCGTCGAGCTCGCGATCACCGGCGCCGAGGTGCTCGCGAGCGAGCTGTACGCCGACACGCTCGAGGCGACGGTGCGCCGCGCGTTCGCGGTGTTCGCGACGCGACCGCTCGTGCTCGAGCGTGGCGACGATGGCTACGTGCCGGCCGTGACGTACGGGGCGGTGTGGGCGCGCGCGATGGCACTCGGGCGCGCGCTCGCGCAGCGGCTGGAGCACGGCGACGCGCGCGTCGTCCTCGTCGTCATGCTGCGCAACCGGCTCGAGTGGATCCTGGCCGAGCTCGCGGCGCTCGTGCGCGGCTACGTGATCGTGCCGGTCGCGCCCGACGAGGCCGATGATCGGCTCGCGATCATCCTCGAGCGCGCGCAGCCGAGCTGCGTGATCTGCGAGGCGGCGAACGCAGAGCGCGTGCGCGCGTGCACGACCGCGGTCGTGATCGCGTGCGACGACGGCGCGTGGGACGACCTGATCGCGTGCGACGCGCCGGCCTCTTCGCCGTTCCCGCGCGCGCCCGATGACCTGTACGCCGTGCTGTTCACGAGCGGCTCGACCGGCGTGCCGAAGGGCGCGATGCGCAGCTACGCGACGTTCTTCGCGATGGTGAAGAGCTACGCGATCGGGCACTCGCCGCGCCACTTGTCGTTCCAGCCGCTGTCGCACCTGAGCGAGCGGATGTACCTGCCGTGCCTGCTCATCCACGGCGGCGCGATCGCGTTCTCGCGTGGCGGCGCGCACCTGCTCGACGAGCTGCGCGCACTCGAGCCGACGACGATCGGCACGGTGCCGCGGCTGTTCGAGGTGCTGTTCGCGACCTATCAGCGCCGGCTGCGCAGCGCGCTCGCCGCCGATCCCGACGCGCGGCGTGCCGACGTCGAGCGCCGCGTGCTCGCGGACATTCGCGGCGCGTTCGGCAGTCGCGTGTTCGCGGTCGCGGTCGGCAGCGCACCGGTGAGCCGCGAGGTGCTCGGGTTCCTGCGCCGCTGCTTCGCCGATATCTGGGTCACCGAGGGCTATGGCAGCACCGAGGTCGGCACGATCGCGACCGACGGCAAGCTGTCGGAGCACATCGAGGCGAAGCTCGTGCCGCTGCCCGATCAGCCGCCCGAGCGCGGCGAGATCTACGTGCGCTCGCCGTTCGCGATCACCGGCTACCTCGGCGATCCGGCGGCGACCGCGGCGGCGTTCGACCGCGACGGCTACTTCGCGACCGGCGATCTCGGCGAGCGCGACGCCGACGGCCGCATCTCGGTGATCGGCCGCGTCCGCAACACCGTGAAGCTCGCGCAGGGCGAGTTCGTGTCCGCGGAGCGGATCGAGGTCGCGCTCGCGGCGGTGCCGATCGTCGATCGGATCTACGTGCACGCGGTCGCCGGTGCGCCGGGCGTCGCGGCGCTCGTCGTGCCGCACGGCGAGCTGCTCGCGCGCACGCTCGGCCGTCCGCCCTCGACGCCGGTCGCCGAGCTCGTCGTCGATCCCGACGCCGCGCCGCGCGTGCTCGCGATGCTGCGCGCGCATCCGAGTGGGCTCGCCGCGTACGAGCTGCCGCGCGGCGTCCTGCTCGCGCCCGCGCTCGATCCAAACCTCGTCACCGCGAGTGGCAAGCTCGCGCGCGGCGCGCTCGCCGCACGCCACGGCGACGCGCTCGCGGCACTCGCGACCGGCGAGGCCACGCCGTCCGCGGCCGCGCCCGCGATCACCGACGACGATCTGCTCGCGCGCGTGACGCGGATTGCCGCCGGCGTGCTCGGGCGCGCGGTGACCGCCGACGCTGCGCTCGCCGACGGCGGCGTCGACTCGCTCGCGGCCGCCGAGATCCTCGCGGCCCTGTCCGACGAGCTCGGCCGCGAGGTGCCGCTCGCATGGTGGTTCGAGGCGCGCACGTTCGGCGAGCTCGCGGCGCGGCTCGCGCGGTTCGCAGCGACAACCGGCGACGCTGCGGCGCTCGAACAGGCGACCGCGGATCTCGAGCTACCGGCGCCCGCCGTCACGCACGGCCGTGCGCGTGCGGCCGTGCGGCGCGCGATCGTGACCGGCGCGACCGGGTTTCTCGGCGCGCACCTCGTCGAGAGTCTTGTCGGCCGTGGCATCGCGGTGACGTGCCTCGTCCGGGCACCGGACGACTTGACCGCGCGTGCGCGCCTCGCCGACGCGCTGCGCGACCGCGCGATCGCGATCGACCTCGACACGGTGACGTGTGTCGCCGGCGATCTCGCACGGCCGGATCTCGGGCTCGCCGATCGCCGCGAGCTCGCGCGCGTGGACGCGATCGTCCACGCCGGTGCGACCGTCAGCTGGCTCGCGCCGTACGTGGCACTGCGCGGTCCGAACGTGCTCGGCACGCACGCGCTGCTCGCGCTCGCCGCCGAGCACGGGCTCGCGATGCATCACGTGTCGACGATCAGCTGCGCACCGGTCGGTGGCGACGAGGACGCGACGCTCGCGCTCGCAGCCGCCGCCGGCACGCCGTACGCGCTGTCGAAGGCAGTCGCCGAGCACCTCGTGCGGCGCGCCGAGGCCGCGGGCCTGCCCGCGACGATCTACCGGCCCGCGATGATCGCGGCGCACACGCGGCGCGGGATCGGCAACCGCGATGACTTCGTGATGCGCTACCTCGTCGGCTGCGCCGAGCTCGGCGCGTACATCGATCGCGACGACGCGGTCCTCGACATGACGCCGGTCGATTACGTCGCCGAGGCGATCGCGGCGACCGTCGCGTCCGGCCACGTCGGCGGCACGCTGCACCTCGTGAACGTCGACCAGTCGCTGTCGTTCGCGGCACTCGGGCGCGCGCTCGCCGCGGCCGGCCTCGCCGTCGAGCCGGTGAGCTACGAGCAGTTTCGGGCGCGGCTCGCCGCCCATCCCGGATCGCGGCTCGCCGCGCTCGCGGCGTTCTTTCCCGAGTCGTTCTCGCTCGGCATGGGCCCGTGGCCGTGCACGCGCACGCTCGCCCGGGTCGCCGCGCTCGGAGTCGTGCGGCCGCGGATCGACGACGGCTACGTCGCGCGCATCGTCGACCGGCTCGTTCGCGACGGCGCCGTGACGCGGGCGTGCTAGCGTTCTGCCGTGGTTCGTCGCGTGCTCCTCGGGTTGGGGGTGCTGTGGTCGCTGGCGTCCGGTGCGTCGGCGGCGCCGCCTCCGCGTGACTTCACCGCCGAGACGCGCGCGGTGTACGCGGTCGCCGCGTGTGGCGACGCCCCGCCGCCGGTGTTCGATGCCGGCACCGTGCGCAATCATTGCCGCCAGGTCGCGCACACGGTGTCGCTGTGGAAGAAGCAGTGGCGCGATCGTGCGATGCCGTGGTTCGAGACCCTGCTGCACGCGGGTTATCCGTCGACGGTCGTCTATCCGTTCGGCGGCGGCGACCTCGTGACGCTGCTCGGCGTCTACCCGGATGCGACCGAGTACACGACGCTGTCCCTCGAAGGCATGGGCGATCCGCGCCCGCTCGCGCAGCTCGGCAGCGATCAGCCGCGCGAGCGTGCGCTGCGTGCCACGCGGCTGTCCGCCGAGCTCACGCGGATGCGCCGGCAGCTGACGATCAACCTCGGCTGGGCGTGGAACACGACGAACGATCTGTCCGCCGGCTCGAGCAGCACCGGCGACGGCGTGCCGAACATCCTGTCGCTGACGCTCGTCGCGCTGCAGGCACACGGCTACGAGGTCCTCGAGGCGCGCTACTTCGAGCTCGCGGCCGACGGCACGCCGCGCTACCTGACGACCGCGGAGGTCGAGGCATTCGACGCAGAGCAGGCGAAGGCACCGCGCCGCCACATCGTCAAGGACAACACGACGGTGCAGCCCGGTCTGTTCAACAACATCGAGCTCGTGTTCCGCAAGCGCGGCGAGCCAAACGCGCCGAAGAAGATCTTCCGCCACATCGGCGCCGACCTGTCCGACGAGGGCTTCGCGCAGAGCGGCGCCGCATACGCCTACCTCGATCACCGCGCCGGCATGGCCGCGATGACGAAGGCCTCGAGCTATCTGCTGTGGGATCCCGAGTTCGCCAAGCTACGCGGCCTGCTGCTCGCGCGCATGAAGCTGATGATCTCCGACGACACCGGCATCCCGCCGCGGTTCGCGCAGCCCGCCGGCTTCACCCAGCAGGTGTTCGGCGCCTACCGCGGCGCGTTCTTCCACTTCGCGGACAAGGCCACCGCGAAGGAGATGGTCGAGCTGTGGAAGGCGGCGCCGGCCGGCAAGCTAGGCTTTCACTTCGGCTACTACGACAACCGCCGCAACACCCACGTGCTGTACACGCACCGCTAACGCGCGCCGACGGCCGCGCCGGTCGATGTCACGCGCTCCGCGGGCTGCGCCCCGGACCAGCCTTCGAGCCGTGCGCGCACGACGAGCACGTCCTCGGTGGTGCTCGCCCACACGAGCTCGAGCACGCGGTTCACGTCGTTCGCCGAGACCTGGGGCTCGCGCTCGAGCACGCGCGTGCAGACGCCGAGATCGCCGACGACGACAAAGCCGATGCGATCGGCGGCGCGGTCGGTCGCGGCGAGCCAGCCGAGCGCGGCGGTCATCGGATGGACGTTGCGCTCGCGCAGCCGGCGGCCGATCGTCCGCACCTGATCGAGCTCCATCGGATGGAGCGACGTCGTCATCCAGCGCGCGGCGTGGCTCGAGCTCTCGCCGCCGGTCAGCGCGATCGCGAGCTCGACGATCTGCGCGAGCTCGCCGGGGCGCGGGCACAGCAGGCGCGCGATCCGGTCGTTGCGCAGGTCGGCGAGCTGGCGCGCGAGCACGAACGCGAGCTCCTGCTCGTCGTGGATCGCGTCGAGCGTCGGGCCGACGAACAGCGCGGGCACGAGCACGCCGTCGCGCACGCGCAGCGCGACCTTCGACGGTGCGAGCTGCTCGCGGTCGAAGAACACCGCCGGCCGCGGGATGCCGAACATCGTGACGACGCGCGCGAGCACCCGCGCGACGTGCGGCTGCAGCTCGTGCTCGCGCGGCGGCGCACCGGGCGGCGGCCGCATGCGCGCGCGCTCGGCTGCGAACGCGGGCGCGACGAGCGCGAACAGCGCGGACAGCTGGAGATCGACATCGACCCGCGACAGCGCGATCCAGTCGTCGTTGCCGAGCACGCCACGCGGCTCGCGCTTGATCTTCATCGACGCCGACGCGCCGGGCTCGAACAGTGCCTGGATCTTCTCCTCGATCACGTGCTGCGAGAGCAGGGTGATCGCATCGTCGATCGCGCGTGCCTTGTCGGTCTGCTGATTGCGCATGTACAGCGTGCGCAGCGCCTGGTACGAGGCCGCGCGTCGCTTGTTCGCGCGCAGCACCGCCTGGTGCTGGACGATCGCGCTGACGTCATGCTTCGGATCGGCGTCGAGGTAGAGGTCGGCGAGGCGCTGCCGGCGCTCGAGATCGTCGGGGGCGAGCTGGATCGCGACCTCGAACGCGACGATCGCGTCCTCGCTGCGGTCGAGCTGCATGCACAGCTCGCCGAGCTTGTCCCACAGCCGCAGCCGCTCGCCGGGCCGGCCTTCCTGGTTGCGCACGTGCTCGAGCCGGCGGTAGTAGAACGCGACGAGCGGATCGCGCTCGGACGCGCCCGCGAGCAGCGCTTCGAGATCGTCGGCCGCGACGAACGACATCGGGTCGTCCTCGAGCGCCTGCTCGAGCGTCGCGATCGCCTGGTCGCTGTCGAGCATCTCGTCGCGCGAGATCTGGGCGGCGGCGTGGCGGTAGCGCGCGCGGACCTTCGGATCGCCCTCGGTGTCGATCAGCCGCTGCAGCAGGTCGAGGCTGTAGCTCCAGTCGCCTTCGTCGGCGACGAGCCCGAGCGACTTCGTCAGCAGCAGGTGGTCGTTCGGCTTGTGCGACAGCGCCTCGCGATACATCTCGCGCGCGGTCGCGCGGTCCCCGAGCTCCAGGTAGCGATCGCCGAGCGCGGCGAACCGCGACGGCTTCTCGTCGGCGGGCGCGGCGTTCGCGAGCGCGAGCTGGCTCGCGAGCAGCGCCTCGGGATCGTGGCTCGCGAGCTCGGCCTTGAGCAGCAGCGATGGCCGGTGCTCGGGCGACATCGCGAGCGCGATGCCGGCGTGCTTCGCCGCGGCGTCGGAGTCGCCGAGCTCGTGCGCGCAGCGAGCGAGCCGGTAGTGCAGCTCGACGCTCTCGTGCGACTGCAGCGACTCCTCGTTCTCGTCGAGCAGCTGCTCGATCAGCGGGCGGGCGCGCGCCCACTCCTGGTTGTCGAACAGCAGGTCCGCGAGCTCGCGACGCGCGGCGAGATCGCCGGGATCGAGATCGACCGCGCGGGCGAGCGTGTTGCGCGCGCTCGTCGCCTCGCCGAGCTCGACCGCGACCTTGCTGCGCCGGATCAGGTAGTCGCGCAGCCGCTCGGGATCGTCGGTGGTCTGGCACAGCTCGTCGAGGATCGGTGCGAGCTCGACGAGCGCGCCGGTGTCCCAGCACAGCTCGACGAGCGCGACGCCGGCGCGGTGGTTCGTCGGATCGGCCTTGCGCGCGTCGAGGTACAGCCGCTTCGCTTCCTCGAAGTCGCCGAGCCCGACCTTGAAGTCGGCGGCATCGGCGAGCCACCGCGAGCGCTCGCTCTGCATCTTCTGCCGCGTCGCGGCCTGGACGAGCAGCTCGCTCGCGGCCTGCAGCTGGCCCTTGTCGCGCAGCAGCGACGCGAGGCCGTCGACGGCGGCCGGCAGGTCCGGATCGAACGCGCGCGCACGCTCGAACAGGTTCTGCGACTTGTTCCAGTTGTGGTTCTTCGCGATCTCGGCCGCCTTCGTCAGCGCGAGCGCGCGTGCCTTCGGCTCGGTGACCGCCGAGCCGAGCCGCTCGAGCGCGGTCAGCACGTCCTCCTCGGGCAGCCCGACCTTGACCGCGAGCCGCGCGATCGCCTCGAGCACCTCGGGGCGATCCGGCTCGAGCCGATCGGCCTCCTGGTAGGCGTCGAGCGCGCCGCTATCGTCGGACAGCTCGCGCTCGTGGACCTGCGCGATCTCGCGGTAGAGCTCGGCGCGCTCCTTGTCGTTCTCGACGTGGACCGCGCGCCGGCCGAGCAGATCGATCAGCACCGGCCACTCGCCGGTCGAGCGATAGAACACCTCGAGCGTCTCGTTCGCGTGCGCGTTCGCCGGGTCGACGAGCAGCACGCGCTCGAGGCAGTCCGCCGCGTAGTACATGCGGCCGACCTGCTGCCACGCGTTCGCCATCTCGAGCAGCCGGCGCGCCGCGGCGTCGTCGTGGATGTCGATCATCGGCTGCATCGAGTCGAGCGGTAGCTCGCTCCAGCGCTGGGTGATCTTCGCGAGCCGGAGCAGCGGATCGAGATCGACCACCGCCGGCGCCTCGGTGAACGCCGCGAGCCGGACCACGAGCGCGCGGTCGGCATCGTTGCGCTGCTCGAGCGTCTCGGCGAGCTCGCGCAGGATCGACGCGCGCTCGGTCGCCTCCTCGGTCGCCTCGGCGCGCTGCAGGTGAAGGTCGACGACGCGGTACCCCTCGGTGTCGAGGTTCGCGCTCGCGGCGCGCGACAGCCCGCGCTCGACCGCGGTCCGCACCCGGGTCGCGTCGAGCTCCGGAAATTCCTCGAGCATCGCCCGGGTGACCAGGTCGACGGAGAACGGAGTGGCGCCTTGACCCCGCATCTCCAACAGGATCACCGATCTGCGCGGCCGCGGGAGCGCTCGGTGCAGGAAACGCCCGGGCCCGGGCAACTGACGGGCGCGGTGTCGGCGCGCGTCGCACCCGACGAACACGCGCGGCTCGAGGCTGCCTACGGCTCGACGCGAGCGTCACCGCGGCGCTCGGCGGCACGGCGCAGCACGTTCGTGAGCACCGCGAGATCCACGGGTTTGGTCACGATCTCGAAACCCACAGGCGCATCGCGCGGCGACGACGTACAGATGATGATCGCGATGTCATCGAGTTTGCCCTCGGCGCGCAGCGTGTCGATCACGTCCCAGCCGCTCATCACGGGCATGCGCAGATCGAGCAACACGACCGGCGCGTCGGTCGCTGCTCGCAGCTGCTCGAGCGCGCGCGCGCCATCGCAGGCGCTCGAGACCTGGAAGCCGGCGGTCTCGAGCACCAGCTCGAGCGTCTCGCGAACGTCATCATCATCATCGACGACCAGTACTCGGATCGGATTGTCCATGATTGCGGGGCAGCGTTGCCGTGAAGACGGTACCCGCCTCCGAGGTGGAGGTCACGTCGATGCGACCGCCATGGGCACGCACGATCTGATCCGCAAGATAGAGTCCTAGGCCGAGTCCCGAGGAGCGCGTGCGGATCCGTTGGGCCGCGCGCGAGACGGGATCGAACATGAGGGGTTGCAGCTCGCTGGGGATCGGATTGCCATGATTGCGCACCTCGATCACGACGTCGGTGTCCCGCCCGCGCACGCGGACCTCGATCGCTGTGTCTGGCCGGCCGTGCTCGAGCGCGTTCTCGACGAGCACCCGCATCAGCTCGTGGATTCGCGTGCGGTCCCACATGCCTCCGAGCTCGCCTTCGAGCTCCAGCTCGATCGACCGCTCCGGGTAGCGGACCTCCTCGCGCTGCACGACATCGCGTGCGACCGACCACAGCTCGGTGTAGTCGCGTTCCAGTGCGAGACCACCGCCGAGCCGCAACTCGACGAGCTCGAGTAGATGACCGATCATTCGCTCCATGCGCCGTGCGCTCGACAGCATGCGTCGCGCGAGCTTGAGCTCGTTCGGCATCGTGAGCCGCTCCGCCAGGGACGCCGCACCGGCGCTGATGGTCGACAGCGGGTTGCGAAGGTCGTGACCGAGCGCGCGTCCGAACAGGTCGCGAAACACCGCTGCTTCGTGACGCTCGGCCTCGGTCCGACGCTGCTCCGCGAGGTCCTGGAACACACCGACGGCGGCGAGAATGCGCCCGTCGCGGTCGCGCACGGGCACGGCATCCGCGATCACGCCTGCCGGTGGCTGTTCGTGGCGCTCGAGCTGCAGCTCCTCGCCGCGGACCTCGGTCCCGTCCAGCAACGCACGGCTCATCGGGTCGCTGCCCGGCGCGTATGGCGAGCCGTCGGCATGACGCGGTTCGAGCGGCGCGCTCCCGATCAGTGCACGCATCCGGGCGTTGCGCATCGCCTCCGAGCGCGAGCTCGCGTCGGTGATGACGATCGCCACGGGGAGCTCGTCGATCACGGCCTCGAGCCGGCGTTCCGTGCGCGCCTTCGTGGTTTCCAGTGCGGTGCGCTGTTCGTGTACCGAACGTTGATCTTCGGCATGTTTGCGACGATTCAGCTCGCGACCGAGGATGATCGTGCCGAGCGTCAGTAGCGCGAACGCGACGCCGTTGCCGAACACGAGCAACGCCGTCGTTCGCCATGCGGTCGCGCGCGCGTCGCTGCTGCGCAAGGCCAGGAGCTCGCGTTCGTGATTCGCGATCGCCTCGACGCGCCTGCGAATCTCGTCCATGACGAGCTTGCCCTCGCGCGATGCGACCATGGCGTGCGCGCGCGCACGATCACCAGATCGGTACACCTGGATCGCTCGTTCGGCGAACGCGATCTTGCGTTCGACGAGCGGGCGCAGCGCGGCGATGCGTTCGTGCTGTGGCCCGTTGTCGAGCGTGAGCGCCTCCGCCGATTCGAGACGCGTACGTACGATTCCGATCGCGCGCTGGTAGGGCTCGAGGAAGTCCTCCTCGCCGGCCAGCAGGTACCCGCGTTGGCCGGTCTCGATGTCCTTGAGATCGCCGAGCGTTGCCTCGACCTCGCTCAGCACCTCGAGCGTGTGCTGGACCCAGCTTGTCCGCTCCGTGAATCGTTCGAAGTGTTGATAGAGAAACAGGGCGACCGATACGAACACCGCGATCGCGAGTACGTACGTGGCGAAGATCGTGCGTTCTCGCGGATGGGCCACCTCTGGCGGAGTTGCAGCGCCCGTACCAGCGCGCGCACGAGAATTGCCGACGGTGTCGCCGCGCGTTCAGTCGACGCCGATCGGGCCCATCCGCGAGAACGTGGCGTTGCCGCTGCGATCCATGACGCCACGGATCTCGTACGTGACCTCGTTGCCGTCGCAGTCGAGATCACCGACGGCGCGCGCGGTGAACGTGGTGCCATCGGACTCGTAGCTGTAGCGGAACCGGTGCGGCTCGTATGGATCGAAGTCGAGCTCGCGCCACGCCGGCGTCGTCCACGCGGCCGCATCGTTGCAGCGTGCGCCCGGGCCTTCGCAGCACGGCGTGGCCGGGGTGAGCGGCGCGGACATCCGCGGAAACTCGCCCTTCTCGATCGCATACACCTTCGCGTGCTTCTCGAGCTTGTTGAGCTGGACGCTCGCCTCGGTCGCCTTGCTCTTGTGCGTGTACTCGACGAACGACGGGATCGCGACCGCGGCGAGCACGCCGAGCACGCCGAGCACGAGGCTGACGATCGAGATGATCATGCCGGCGAGTGCGAGCCCGCCGCCCTGGATCGCGCCGTTCGAGCGCTTGCACTCGTTGCGGCCCATGATCGAGAAGATCAGGCCGAGCAGGCCGCAGAAGAACGAGCACACGAAGCCCGCGATCGCCATCCCGGACGTGCGCGGCGGACCGGCGGGCATGCTGGGAGTCGCCATGCTCAGTCCTCGCTCTCGGGATCGATGATCCGCATCTGCGGATTGCCGTCGCGCGCATCGAGGATCATCCGGTACGTGACCTCGTCGCCGTCGCAATCGAGATCACCGACCGCGGTCGCCTCGAACAGGTTCTGCGAGCTCCGGAACGAGTAGCGGAAGCCGTGCTTGCTCCACTCCTGGAAGCCGAGCTCCTTCCAGCCGCCTTCCCACGTGCCGGCCGGACACTCGTTGTCGGGATACTCGCAGCACGACTTGCTCGGGTTGAGCGCCTCGCTCGTCTCCGGGAACGCGCCGTCGTGCTCGTGGTAGTAGCGCTCGGCCTTGTCCGAGAGCTCCATGAGCGTGATGCGTGCCTCCGAGCGATGGATCGCGTGCTTCACCTCGCCGACGACGCGCACGAAGCTCCAGTAGATGAAGCCCGCCGCGAGCAGGTTGACGATCGAGAGGATGATGCCGGCGAGCGCGAACCCGCTACCGCCGACATCCTTCTTCTTGCACTCGACAAACCCGATCAGCGAGAAGATCAGCCCGAGCAGGCCGCACACGAACGACAGCACGAACCCGGTGATCGCCATCCCCGACGTACCGCGCGGCTTCGGCGGCGGCGGAAACGCCGGCATGCCGCCGAGCAGCAAGCTGGCGCCGCACGTCGAACAGAACGGCGCGGCAACCGGGGACGTGGTTCCACACTTCGAGCACCTCTGCATCGCGCGCATCCTGGCGCGTCGGGCGGCGCAAATCAACGCGCGATTCTTGCGTCGTCGGAACATCTGCTGCGGGCTACGGTGCCGGCGTGACTCGACTGGTGAGCGCGCTCGCAGTCGTTACAGCCGCCTGTAGCGCGCCGCAGTCGAGCCAGCCGCCGGCTGCCGGCGAGCTCGCGTTTCCCCGGATCGCGACCTATTACATCGAGACCTTCGTCGACGACCGCGCGCGGCAGGTCATGGCGCAGTCCGATGTCGTGATCGTCGATGCCGAGGCTGCCGCGCTCGATCGCGGGCCGCTCGATGCGCTCCGTCGCGCGCGTCCCGAGCTGCTCGACGAGCCGGTGTACCTGCTCGTCGATGGCGAGCACGTGAAGCTCGTCGCGATCACGGGTGACACGCTCACCGTCGAGCGCGGCGTCCGATCGCGCGCCGTGCCACACGCGGCGGGCGTCCGGATCGCCCGCGTACCTCGCGTTCGACGTCGGCGCGGCCCGCTACGCGCGCTGGACCACGCGCGGCAAGCGGCTGACGATCGCGAATACGACGAGTACGACGGCGCGGGCCGCGGCCGGCACTGGCTCGGGCGGGCGCGCGGACCGTCGCGGCGCGAAGGCACGCTCGCGATCCGCGAGTTCGAGCACGGCCTCGCGGTCGCGCCGTCACCGCACCGCTCGTGATCGCCGGCCAGGACGCGTACGTCCTCGTGCGCCGGTGATCACTTGAGCACGAACGCGTAGCCCTTCTGGAGATCGAACGCGACGCCGACGCTCATCGTCGTGTTGAGGTCGCTCATCAGGACCTGGCACGTGCTTCCGGCGGACAGCCAGTCGTTGAATGTCGCCTGGACGTCGGGAAAGCCGAACGAGCTGATGTACGCGGTGAAGCCGCCGCTCGCCTCGCGCTGCGTCGCCGTGCGGCCGTTGCACGCGCTGCCGTCGTTCATGAAGAAGTTCTGGTGCGCGATCTCCCACGCCCACTCGCGCGCCGCGGGCTGGAGCGCCGGATCGACGGTGAGCGGCGGCCGGGTCACCGCGCCACCCGCGACCCCCGGACACTTGAAGCCCTGCGTGCGCGTGTTGTTGATCAGCTGGATCAGCATCGCCTCCTCGGCGGTCCACTCCCAGATGCCGGGACCGCAGTCCGCGTAGCACGTGCCGGTCGTGCGCTCCGAGCTCTCGCACGCGCCGTTGCCGCAGACCGTGTTCTGGGTCGCGCAGTCGGCGCCACACGTGTTGCACAGCTCGCCGCCATTGCCGGTGCACACCCCATCGCCGCACACTGCATTGCAGTCGCTATCGCGGCCATTGCACTCGAACAGACACACGCCATCCCCATCGGTGCACACCGCCGGCGCATCCATCTGCACCGGATCGCCGTCGTTCATGATCGTGATCGAGTCGTTGACGGCGGAGTCGACGACGTCGATCTCCTTCTCGAAGCCCTTGCGGCCGCACGCCGTCACGAGCGCCAGCACGAGCACGAAGCGCCGCATCGTGCCTACACTAACAAGCTCGTTGTGTATGCCGGTGTGTGTATTGACAATCTTTTTGTGATCTAGCCGCCGAAAATTCGTCGGAAGAAACCCGGCTTCTCCGGATCTTCGCGCGCTTCGAGTGCCGCCTTCATCGCGAGTGCGGACTCGAATCGATCCTCGCGAGCATGCGCGAGCGAGCGCGCGACGATCGCGTCGAGCCACGCCGGCACCTCCGCGCGCTTCGCCGCGGGGTGGCGCTCGAGGATCCCCTTCATCACCTTGCTGAGCAGGTCGCGCTTGCTGCCCCAGTCGTACGGCCACGTGCCAGTCAGACACTCGAACATCACGATGCCGAGCGAGAACAGATCCGCGCGCGCATCGACCGCGCTCGGATCGAGATACTGCTCCGGCGAGATGTAGAACGGCGTGCCGAGCAGCGTGTCCTTCTGCGTCAGCTTGAGCTCGTCCTCGACCTTCGCGAACCCGAGGTCGAGGATCTTGATCTGCTCGCGGCCGGACTCGTCGCGCGCGAGGTAGATGTTCGCGCTCTTGAGGTCACGGTGGATCACGCCGCGGCCGTGCAGCACCGCGAGCGCATCGAGCACCTCGATCGCGATCGCCGCGACGCGCTCGGGATCCATCGGCCCCTCGGTCTTGCGCACGGTGTAGAGGTCCTTGCCCTCGAGCCGATCCATCTCGATGTACGCGCAGCCGTCCTCGGTCGTCCCCGCATCGTGAACGCGCACGAACGCGGGATGACCGAGCGCCGCGGTCTCGCGCGCCTCGCGGATGAACCGCTGCGATAGCTCGGCATCGCGCGCGTACCGCTTGTGCAGGACCTTGATCGCGATCTCGCGGCGTAACACCGGATGCAGTGCCGAATACACCGCCGCGATCCCGCCCACGCCAAGCAACGACCCGACGACGTACTTGTTCGCGATCATCTGCCCGGTGCGTTGATCCGGACAGATCTCGACGCCCGCCGGGTGACTCGCGCCGCAGAGCTGACAATCGGCCGCCATGCCGGCGAGCGTAGATCGATCTGAAATTCCAGATTCTCGATCCGTGGTATCGATTTTCAGGATTCACAGAGGGCGTCGATCCACGTCGCGCACCGAGCGGCGCAGCCGACGCCGAACAGAGCTTCGCCCTTTCAACACGCGGGGCGCGCGTGCGAGGGCGAATCCTCGGGCGGGGTGGGTAAGGCGGTTCGGACGACGGTGACGCGAACGACGAGCTCGAGCGGCGCTACAGCATGCAGTACGGGCCGATGTCACCGCGCCGGCGCCTCGCGACCTTCACCTTGTTGAAGCGCCTGTGCCAGTACGTGCCGTAGGGGAACACGCACGGCTTGCCTTCGAGCATGAGTGCGCGCGCCTCGCGGTAGTCGCAC
>DASTLB010000024.1:0-26697 GCA_035715365.1 Kofleriaceae bacterium
GGCCGCGTGTTGCGCGGTGATTCGGAGAGCCCGCTCGACGGCGGAGATGTCACGGTGATCCGCGTCGGCAAACGCGAGACCGTCGGTCGCGTCAAGCTCACGACCGACATGATCAACAAGAACCCGCGCGTGAAGTTGAGCCCACCGTGACTCAAGATCCCTTCGTCGGCAGGGTCATCGACGGCCGCTACGAGATCCAGGCCCGCATCGGCGAAGGTGGAATGGGCGTCGTTTACAAGGCGCGCCAGATTTCGATCGACCGCGTCATCGCGCTGAAGATGCTCAATCAGGAGATGGCCGGCGATCAGCAGTGGGTGCAGCGCTTCTACAACGAAGCGAAGGCCTGCTCGCGTCTGCAGCATCCGAACACGATCCGCATGTTCGACTTCGGCCAGACGCAAGACGGCCGGTTGTTCATGACGATGGAGTTTCTCGACGGCGTGTCGCTGCGCGATGCGCTCCAACGCGGACCGATCGCACCGCAGCGCGTGATCAAGATCTTGATCCAGTGCTGCGCGTCGCTCGCGGAAGCGCACTCGATCGGCATCATCCATCGCGACATCAAGCCCGATAACGTGTTCCTGCTGAACATGGCGGGCTCGCCTGACTTCGTGAAGCTGCTCGACTTCTCGGTCGCGAAGCTGCTCGAGGGCGACCGCATGAAGACGCAGGCCGGCGTCGTGTTCGGAACGCCGCAGTACATGTCGCCCGAGCAGGGCCGCGGCCTGCCGCTCGACGCGCGCAGCGACCTCTACGCGCTCGGCATCCTCGCGTTCGAGATGCTGACCGGTCACGTGCCGTTCCACGACGACAACCCGATGACGGTGATCCAGATGCACCTGCATGCGGGCGTGCCGCCGATGCCGGAGAGCGTGCCGTACTCGGTGCAGCAGATCGTGCGGCGCGCGCTCGAGAAGGATGCGAGCCGGCGCTACCAGTCGTCCGGCGACATGATGCAGCACTGCCAGCAGGTGTTCGCCGAGATGACCTCGGGCGGGATGTCGATCGGCGCCGGCGGGATGCCGCGCACCGTCGTGGCGCAGAATCCGAACATGATGCCGCCGATGCAGATGCAGCAGCCGCCGATGCAGCAGCCGCCGATGCAGCAGCATCCGAGCTATCACGCGGCCTCGGCGCAGGCGAAGACGATGATCGCGCAGCCGAGCCCGTTCGCCGGCGGCCAGAACCCGATGATGCCGCCGCAGCAGCAGAGCGGCCTCGCGCAACCACCGGGCGGCGGCTTCGTGCAGGCGAATCCGATGCAGAAGACGATCGTCGCCGGCATGTCACCGCCGATCGTCGGTGGCCAGATGATCCCGCCCGGCACGGCCCCCGGCCTGTATCCGGGGATGATGCCGGGCACGCAGCCGAACATGCCGCAGCAGCCCGGCATGGGGCCCGGCCCGTCGGGGCCGCAGAAGACGGTCGCGCTGCAATCGAGTGAAGGCATCGTGTCGATCGCACGGACCGGTCAAGCCGTGCAGCCCGTCGGCACCGGCATGATCCAGCAAGGCGCGTCGACGCTGTTCTGGATCGTGTCGCTCATCATCGGCATCGCCGTCGGCGCACTCGCCTACGTGATCGTGCTGCAGCTGTAATCGCATGGCGTCCGACAACGACGACCCGAAGGTCAAGGACATGCTCGACGCCGCGACGCGCGCGGAGCTCGAGCACTGGTTCGGTCTGCCCTCGTTCGAGCAGGTCGCCGACGGTGCCGCGCCCGCGAGCACCGAGGATCCCGACATCGTCGAGATCCGCGAGCGCCGCGAGCGCGCGATCGCCGCGGTCGATCCCGCGTTGCTCGAGGCGCACCGCCGCCGCACCGAGCCGCCGGACGACCTGCTGAAGTTCCAGGCGTCGCTCGAGCCGCGCGTGGATCCGGACGTCGCGCTGTTCGACTTCGCGATGGCGGATCGCCAGCTCACGATCGCCGAGCCGCGCGAGGTCGAGATCCCCGAGCAGCTGCGCGATGACCTCAAGGACTGCACGCCGCAAGCGCTGCTGCGCGACCTCCACCGCCCCGAGCTCGACTTCGAGAAGACGTTCGAGGTGATCGACATCGCCGTCGAGCAGCGGCTCGATATCGTCGCCGAGGTCGCGAGCGCGATGGCGACGCGCTGGCAGCTGCCCGCGCTCGAGGGCTCGCCGTTCCGTCAGGCGCGCGAGATCATGCAGCAGCTCCGCATCGAGCGCCGGCGCTCGTGGCCCGAGTGGTTTGCCGAGCAGCCGCTGCCGAACCGCCGCTGGGAGCAGGACCGATGAGCGAGCCGAGAGTCGTTCCCGTCGAGCGGTTCCTGCTCCGTGCGGTCGGCCGCACCGACGTCGGCGCGCAGCGCACGCAGAACGAGGACGCGATGTACTACGACGACTTCCTCGGCGTGTACATCGTGTGCGACGGCATGGGCGGCCACGCGTCCGGCCAGGTCGCGTCCGACATCGCGATCCGCACGATCGTCCACGCGCTGAAGACCGGCGACCCGACGCCCGCGCCGGGCCAGGATCCGCTCGTCGCGGCGATGCGCGCCGCGAACGCGGCGGTCTACCAGCGCTCGCTCATGGATCCTGCCTGCCACGGCATGGGCACCACCGCCGTCGGCCTGCGGTTCGAGGAGAACGTCGTCCACATCTGTCACTGCGGCGACTCGCGCGCGTACCTGCTGCGCCACGGTCAGCTCCAGCAGCTGACGCGCGACCATTCGCTGCGCAACCTCTACCAGGATCGTCCCGACCTGATCGGCACGCTCGGCCCGGCGACCTCGAACGTGATCATCCGCGCGATCGGCCTCGACGCGAACGTCGAGATCGAGCACAACGCGATCACGCCCGAGCACAACGACGTGTTCCTGCTGTGCTGCGATGGCCTGAATGATCTCGTCGACGACTGGATGATCCGCGAGATCATGACGTCCGGCGATTCGCTCGAGGTCGTCGCCGAGAACCTGATCCGCGCGGCGAACAACAACGGCGGCACCGACAACATCACCGTCGTGCTCGCGCAGACGTTCGTCGATCCGCTGTGGGTGCCGGCGCACGCGTACCAGCAGCAGATGCACGGCTACTGAGCCGCCCGAGCTGACGTTCTGGCATGCTCGTGCCATGACGCGATGGGTGGTCGTGGTGGCCTGGGTCGTGGCGTGTTCGACGTCGGAGCCGAAGCCACCGCCACCCGCCCCTGCGTCACCTGCGTCAGCGGAGTCGCCCGCGGCACGGCTGTTGAACGAGTGGTTCAAGGCGTTCAACGCCGAGGACTACGCGGCGATCCACGCGTGGGGTGCGGCGCACCTGCCCGGCAAGCCAGACATGGGCGACGAAGGATTTCGCGCGATGACCGGCGGGTTCGAGATCAAGCGGATGAAGGACGTCTCGCCGACGAGCGTCGAGGCGATCGTGAAGGAGCAGAAGTCCGATCGCTTCGCGCGCGCGCAGCTCGATGTCGACCCGAAGGACCCGAACCACATCGTCGAGTTTCACATCCGGCAGACGCGCCCACCCGCCGAATTCCTCACGCCGGAGCAGCGAGCGGCGCGCACGATGGACGCGGGAAAGCGCGCCACGGTCGTCGACGCGATCGCGAAGGCGCTCGAGAAGTCGTACGTCAAGGAGGACCGGGCGAAGTCGATGGCAGCGGCGATCCGCGCGCATCTCGAGAAGGGCGACTACGACCGCATCACCGATGGCGAGGACTTCGCGACGCGGTTGACCGACGACCTGCACGCGAACACGCGCGATCTCCACATGCGCGTGGAGTTTGGCCCGCACCCGACGGAGGAGCCGCCTCCGCCGCCCGAAGCCGCGCAGCTCGAGCAGCTGCGCAAGGCGAGCTTCGGCTTCGGCAAGATCGAACGCCTGCCCGGGAACATCGCCCGCGTCGAGATCCTGTTCTTCCCGGACGCCAGGCTCGCGTCCGTGCGGCAGGGCATCGGTGACCTGATGTCCCAGGTGGCCGACGCCGACGCGTTGATCGTCGATCTGCGCGACAACGGCGGCGGCGACTCCGACACCGTCGTGTTCATCGCGAGCTACCTGTTCGACGACACGCCCGTGCGCCTCAACGACATCTACGAGCGCGAGACCCACAAGACGACGCGGACCTCGACGCACGCGAAGGTTGCGGGCAAGCGGTTTGGCCGCAAGAAGCCGGTGTTCGTGCTGACGAGCAAGGCCACGTTCTCCGGCGGCGAGGATCTCGCCTACAGCCTGCAGATGACGAAGCGCGCGATCGTGATCGGCGAGCCTACCGGCGGTGGCGCGCACCCCGTCAAGCTCGTGTCGATCGATGACCAGTTCGCGATCATGATCCCGAACGCCGAGTCGATCAGCCCGTACACGCACGGCAACTGGGAAGGCACCGGCGTGATTCCCGACGTCAAGACCGCGGCGGATGCAGCGCTCGACGAAGCGGTGAGGCGCGCCACGGCGACGAAGCCGTGAGTCAGCGCGCCGCGCGCGCCGCGGCCTTGAGCTGCGCCGCCATGTCCGCGTGGCGACCGAGCCGAGCGTACACGCGCGCTAGCCCCGATGCGACGCGCGCCTCGAAGCCCGGCACGGTCGCGGCCTGCTGGAATGCCTGCTCCGCGCCGAAGAAGTCGCCCCCGAGCACGAGCACGTCGCCGAGCGTCGACCACATCGCCGCGGCGGAGATCTGCGACGACGCACGGCCGAAGCCGGCCCGCAGCACCTGCGCCGCGCGCGGGCAGTCGCCGTTCCTCGCGAGCGCGACCGCATACGCGACGCGCGCGTTGCCAAATGCCGGGGCGAGATCGAGCGCCGCGGCGAGCGCTTCTTGCGCCGACGCGAGGTCGCCGTTATCGAGCGCCTGCTTGCCGCGCTCGTAGTACCGCCGCGCGACCGACGACACTAGTCGAGCTCCAGCAGGCTGAACCGCGCCGCGGCGTCGTCGCCACCGGCCTCCGGCTTGTCCTTCGCCTCCGCGGGCGCGGCGGGCTGCGCAGCAGGCGGCGCGGCCGGCGGCTGGGCCGGTGCGGCGGGCTGCTGCGCTGGTGGCGGTGTGGCGGCGTCGCCGGTCGGGCGACCGCGCAGCGACAGGCCACGCACCGGCGGCGGCGCGGCCGGCGGCTGTGCCGGTTGCGCTGGCGTCTGCGGCGCCGGCTGTGGACGCTGCTGCAGCGTGGTCTCGACCACGCGCACGCCGGCGGTCGGGCGCGGGAGCTCGGCGGCGGGAGGCGTGCGCTGGCCGAGCAGCGGCTGGACGACGCCGCCGATGCGGACGCCGACCTGCTCGCCGTCGACGACGAACATCGCGAGCTCCGGGTGATCGAACCGCGTCTGCAGCGCGCTGATCAGCTGCGCGAACGTCGCGCCCTGCAGATCGGACAGCGTCTCGGCCTGGTGCACGAGCATCGGCGGCGGGCCCTCGACGACGTACTCCTTGACGACGAACGTCAGCACGTCGAGCAGCGTCTCGCGGTCGGCGTCGGCAAACGCGTCGCGGATGTTCGTGGCGATGTCGCGAAGGTCGGGGCGTGACGGCATGGCGGTTCCTTCTTAGAGCGTGGCTCCGTCGAGATCCACGCCGGTGGTCTCGCACCCGACGAGGCGGACGCCGGTCAGATCGGCGCTGCACAGGTTGACGCCGCGCAGGTCGCAGCGGACGAGCGTCGCGCCGCGCAGCGTGGCGCCGTACATGTTCGCGCGCTGGAAGTCGACCTCGAACAGCGACGCGCCGGTCCAGTCGGTGCGCGACAGCGAGACGGTCGCGTGCGCGTAGCCATCGAACACGACTTTCAGCAGCACGGCGCCCGAGAAGTCGGCGCTGTAGAGCTCGCTGTCCTTGAACGAGCTGTCCTGGATCCGTGCGCGATGCAGCCGCATGCGCGCCATGCGGACCGGGCCGAGCTCGCAGCGCAGCAGCTGGGCACCGGTGAGATCGAGCTCGGTGAGATCACAGTCCTTCGCGCGCACGCGATGCCACAGCGCGCCCTTCCACTGCGAGGTCCGCAGATCGCTCTGCTTGAGCTCGGCGCGCTCGAGCCGGGACTCGTCGCCGTCGGCGCCGCGCAGGTCGAGCTTCTCGATCGTCACGCCGTCGAGATCGACGCCGCGCAGCAGCACGTTCGGCGCTGCGAACCCGCTGATCGTGCGACCGGCGAGCTCGTCCTCGGCGACCAGCCGCTCGAGCTGGATCCGGGACTGCACGACGCCGGCATCGGCGCTGAGATCGGACATCTCGTCGAGGATAC
Organism: Kofleriaceae bacterium; assembly: GCA_035715365.1. GTDB lineage: Bacteria > Myxococcota_A > Polyangia > Haliangiales > Haliangiaceae > JABFXX01. Next base: position 6,201 of record DASTLB010000024.1, read on the forward strand.
CGCGAAATGCGCAGCGGCGACGGCCTACGGGCGGCGGCTGCGGCCGTTGCGCCACAGCTGGGTGCGCGCCGCATCGGCGGCCATGTCCATCACGCGCTGCTTGATCCGCTCGAGGTCCTGCTTCATCTGCTCTTCGGACTGCATCTTCGCGGACAGCTTGTTCGCCGCGTCGTTCGACCCGGCGACGCTCGACTGCGCCTCGAGGTGCTCGTGGTGCTCGGCTTCTTCCTCGAAGCCTTCCTCGCCGAACGGCATGTCGCCGGAGTACGTCGCCTTGCGGTGCAGGCCGCGCTGCGCCTGCGCGACGTGCGTGAGCTCGTGGGCGAGCAGCGCCTGGCCGGCCGTCGATCCCATCGACTTCTCGGGCGAGTTGCCCATCAGGATCATGCCGGTCGCGCCGACGGTCACGGCGTACGCGTTGCGCTGCTTGTTGAACTCCTCGGCGAACTCGCCGGTGTAGAGCCGGACGTGGCCGAGGTCGACGCCGAACCGCTTCTCGTACTTGCTGCGGATCGAGTGATCGAGCGCCTCGCCGCGCCCCGCGCGCCGCGCGATGATCTTGAGCAGGCGCTCCGGGTCGTACTTTCTGGCCAGCTCGTCGGAGATCTCCTCCGCGCGCGCTTCGTTCTGGGTCTCGTCACTCATGAGTCGGAATGTGTCGGGATGTCGAGCAAGTATCCTACGACCTCAGTCGTCCTTGCCTTCCCCCGACCACTGCGACACGTAACCCTCGGATTGTTCGTAGTATTCGCTGGTCTTTTCCTGCTCGAGGATCGCCGCGTCACCGCCGAGCGCCTCGTCGAGGAACTTCGTCTCGTCGAAGCAGCTGCCGCCCTTGATGCCCTTCACCTGGTAGGTGACCTCGCCCTTCGCGTTGATGACGATCTCGATCTCTTTCTTCATGGACATCATGCCCCCCACTTGGTGACGACGAGCCGGATCGATCCGTCCTCTTCGTTGACTTCTTCCTCGACGGCGTAGCCCTTCTCTTCGCAGGCCATCTTCACGTTGTGATACTGGTAGCGCTGGCTGAGCTGGTGCTTGAACTCCTCCTCGGAGATTCCCTTCGTCGTCTCGACCCCCCACCAGTCCGCCGTGATGTCGTACGTGCCGTCCTGGTTCGCGATCACGCCGACGTCATAGCGGCCCATGTCGACGGAGATCGCGGCCTGCAGCTTGTCGCCGCGATAGCCGCGCACCATCACCGACTGCCCCTGCTCGGCCTCGCTGAATTGCAGCTGCATGTCGGCGAGCGCCTTCTTGATCGCCGCCAGGTTCGTCATCTTGAGGGCGCACTTGGTGAAATGCGACATGGGGTCCTTTGCGTCCGGGAAGCCGGCGGTGAGACCGCGGGCGTCGTGCAGTGTACCGCACGGCCGTGGTGTAGCTTCCCGGCATGGTCACAGACGAAGCGGTCGCCGTGTTCTCGGGTACGCAGGTCGAGTGCGAGACGCTCAACACCATGCTGAACGCGCGCGGGATCTCGGCGAAGGTGACGCGCGATCGCGAGGTCGAGGGCGGCACCGCGATCGTCGAGGCGGTGATCTTCGTCCCGCCCGATCAGGCAGACGAGGCGCTCGCGCTGATCAACGACGCGCGGTCGCGGCCCTGACGATCACAGCTCGAGCTTGCGCTCGCCGTCGTCGGACTCGGTGCCCTTGTCGCCGAGGTTCGAGGTCGGCGCACCGTAGCGCGCCATCCACCCCGACTTCGCCGGCGACCGGCCACGCGCCGCGGCCATGCGCGCACGGGTGCGGGCCCATTCGCGCATCTGCTCGATCTGCTCGCGCATCGTGATCGCGAGCGGCACGATGTCCCTCAGCGTGTGCACGAGGCCGTCGGTCGTGAGGTCGTTGCCGGTGTCGAACGCGTCGTACAGCGCGGCGATCACGGCCTGTTCGAGCTCGGCGCCCGAGTAATCGACCGTCGCGTCGATCAGCTTGTCCATGTCGAACTGGCCGGGGTCGCGCTTCTTCTTGCGCAGGTGGATGTCGAGGATCTGGCGGCGATCCTCGCGGTCCGGCAGATCGCAGAAGAAGATCTCGTCGAACCGGCCCTTGCGCAGCAGCTCGGGCGGCAGCTGCTGGACGTTGTTCGCGGTCGCGATCACGAACACCGGCGACGTCTTCTCCTGCAGCCAGGTGATGAACGTGCCGAACACGCGCGACGTCGTGCCGCCGTCGGTCTGCCCGGACGACGCGGTACCCGAGAACCCCTTCTCGAGCTCGTCGATCCACAGGATCGCGGGCGCGATCGCCTCGGCGGTCTTGATCACCGTGCGGATGTTCTCCTCGGAGCTACCGACGAGACCGCCGAAGATCTTGCCGACGTCGAGCCGCAGCAGCGGCATCTGCCACAGCGCACCGACCGCCTTCGCGGTCAGCGACTTGCCGGTGCCCGGCACACCGATCAGCAGGATGCCCTTCGGCAGCGGCAGCCCGAAATCGCGCGCGCGCGAGCTGAACGCGTTGCGCCGCTTGACGAGCCAGTCCTTCAGGATCTCCATGCCGCCGACGTCGGAGAACTCCTCGCGGTGCTCGTAGTACTCGAGCAGACCGCTCTTGCGGATGATCTGCTTCTTCTCCTCGAGGATCGTCTCGAGATCGAACGTGTGCGTGCGCACCGCGCTCTTCGCGAACACGTTCTCGGCCTCGATCAGCGTCAGCCCGAGCGCGCCTTCGACGACGCGCTCGATGAACGTCGGATCGCTCTCGATCACCTGCTGCGTCGCCGCGGGCAGGCTCGGCAGCACCTTGCGCGCCGCCTGCTCGATCTCCTGGCGGTTCGGCAGCTCCCAGTCGACGATCGCGGAGATGCTCTTCTCGAGCTCGGGCGGGATCTTCGTGATCGGCGACAGCACGAGCAGGCTCTTCTTCGTCTTGCGCAGCTCGGTCGCGGCGTCGCGCAGGCGGCGGACGACCGCCGGCTCCTTGAGGAACGGATGGAAGTCGCGCAGCACGAACAGCGCGCGGCCCTCGGCGCGCATCACGTGATCGATCGCCTTCATCGGATCCTTGACGTCGCGCGTGCCCTGCCCGTTCGCGAGCGTCTTGAATCCCTCGGTGATCGACCACACCTCGAGCCGCATCTCGCGCTCGACACACAGCTTGCGCAGTGACTCCTCGACGCGCGTCTCCTCGGGAGACGTGATCCAGATCAGCGAGTACCGCGCCCGGATCAGATCCTCGATCTCGCCCTTGCTGCTTCGCTTGTGTTCGATCGTCATTGGCTGTTCGAAGGTCCTCTACTTGCCGTCCGCGAGATCGCGCAGCTGGCGCAGCGCGCCCTTCGCCGTCTCGGCATTGTCGACGAGCTTGTCGACCGCCTCGGCGACCGCCTGCATCGTCGCGCCGTCCGCCTTGAGCCTCGGTAGCTCGCCCTGGACGAGCACCATGTTGTTGCGCATCTCGGACAGGATGTCGTTGATCGCGTCGTAGACCTCGCGCGCCGCCTTGTGGAGCTCGGTCGCGTGGGTGCCGCCGCCGTCGAGCACGGACTCCGCTTGCGCGTCTGCGGCCGCGCGCGCTCGCGCCGCCTCGGCACGCGCCTTCGCGGCGTCGGTCTTCGCGGCGTCGACCTCGGCCTGCAGCGCCTTGAGCGACCGCTCGGCCGCCTCGGCCTTCGCGACCGCATCGCGCAGCTTGCGCTCGGACGCCTCGCGCTCGAGCTGCAGCTCCTTCGGATCGGCGGCCTGCGCGGCGGGCTGGATCTTCTCGAGCTCGGCGACGCGCCGGCGCAGCTTGTCGACCTCGCGTCGCGCGTCGTCACCGCCGGTCGACGCGGTATCGCGCGCCTTGCTCGCGGCAAGCGCTTCCTCGGCCGCCTTGTGACGCGCGACCTCGGCCTTCGCGAGCGCGTCCTGCGCGACGTTGCGCGCGCTCTCGGCCGCGAGCTTGCCGTGCAGCGCCTCCTGCAGCTCGACCTCGATCTGCGCGAGCCTGCCCTCGAGCTTCTCGCGATCGCGCTCGGTGCGCTCGTACTGCTCGTTCACGCGATCGCGATCGGCCTCGACCTTCTTGTGCTCGACGCGCAGCTCCTTGAGCTCGTTCGTCAGCCGCATCATGTGGTCGACGTTGCCGCCGCCGCCGCGGCTCGCATCGGTCTGCGCCTCGACGAGCAGCCGGCCGAGCCGGCGGTTCTCTTCCTCGAGCGCCACGATCTGCGCGCTCGTCCGCGACGCCTGGGTCGCCGCCTCGTCGCGCTCGGCCTTGAGCTGCGCGATGATCTTGAAGCTCTTCTCCTTGTCGGCGCGCAGCTCCTTGATCACCTCTTCCTGCGAGATCAGGCCGACGCGACGCTCCTCGAGCATGCGCTCCTGCTCGTTGATCACCTCGCGCAGGTGCTCGATCTCGGTCAGCTGATCGTTGAGCTTCTTCCAGCCCTCGTCCTTCGTCCGCGACAGCTCCATCAGCTGGCGGTTCAGGTCTTCCATGTCCTCGCGGATCTTCGCGGTGTCCTCGACGGCGCGCGCCGCCTGGCGCTCGCGCGCGGCCATGTTCTCGGCGAGCTCGGACATCTCGTTGCGCGCGCGCGACAGCTCGTTACGCGTCTGCTGCAGCTCGTCGCGCAGCTCGTCCGCCACGCGATCGTGCGCGGTGACCTGCTCCTCGCGATCCTTGACCTGCGCGCGCAACTCCTCGATCCGATCGCGCAGCGTCGCGGACTCGGCGCGCATGCGCTTGCTGTCGGCGACCTCGCGCTCGAAGCTCGCGTTCGCCTTCTCGAGCTCCGCGCGCAGCTGCTTGATCTCGGCTTCCAGCTTCTGCGGGTCGAGCTCGAGCCCGAGATCGACGAGCACCTTCTTCTCGGGATCCGGCGCGCGCGGCGACTGCGGCGCACCGACCGGCCCCCCGCGTCCGAACATGCTCGGATCCGCCGGCTTCGGCATCGCGGGCGGTCCGCCGTACGGCAACGCGGGATTCGCCGCGGCCCCGCCCGCGGTCCCGCCGCCCGGCATCGCGGGTGGACCGCCGTACGGCAGCCCCGCGGCCGGCGCCCCACCCGGCATCGACGGCGGGCCTCCATACGGCGTCCCCGGCGTCGGCCCCGGCCGCGCTCCGAACGGATTCGTTCCGCTGCCGCCCGGCATCGCCGGTGGCGCACCGTAGGGCGACGGCGCGCCTGGCATCGACGGTGGTCCTCCGAACGGCGCACCGCCGGACGCACCACCGGCCGAGCCACCGAATCCGGGCCGCGCCGGCTGGCCGAACATGCTGTTCGGTCCGGGGCCCGGCGAGCCGGGCGGGATCGACGGCGGCTTGCCGAGCCCACCGATCCCGGTCCCGCCGGCCGGCATCGCCGGTGGACCGCCGTACGGCAGACCGGCGGGCGGACCACCGACCGGCGCCGGCCCGACGCCCGACGGCGGATTGCCATACGGCGCGTACGGCGCGCCGCCGTACCCGGTCGGTGCGGTGCCCGAGACCGGCGCCGGCGGGAACGGCTGCGCCCCGGAGCCCGCGCTCGGCGAGAACCCACCGGCGAGCGGCGGCGCGTCGTTGCGCTCGAGCACCATCGTGCCGCCTTTCTTCGGCGGCGGCGGGCCACCCGCGACGGCGACCGGCTGCTGGACGACGCCGACCGCGCCCTCGTCGATGAACCGGATCATCAGCGAGCCGCACTGGATCATGTCGGCGTGGCCGAGCGCCTGCTTCTGGACCCGCGTGTTGTTGAGGTACACGCCGTTCGCGCTGCCGAGATCCTCGACCACGAACCGCCCGCCTTCCATGCGGATCTGAGAGTGCCGGCGCGAGACCATGCCGTCGTCGGTGCGGATCGCGCACTCGAGGCCGCGTCCGACATAGACCGTCTCGGTCGGGGAGAGCTCGACCGTGCCTTCACGGCCCTGGCTGTCCCGGAAGAGGAGGCGTGCCATGGAGTCTCCGGATGGTACGCGGGTGTGGTCGCTCGCGCTAGGCCCCGCGCACCGACGAGAAATTCAGGTTCTTCATTCCGCTTCCACAGTTCCCTATTCGTGGTGGTGGCGTCCGGCCTGCCTGTTTGAGACGCCGACATCCGGGTGTCCGGGACCCGTGCGGTCCGGGTGTCCGGGACCCGTGCGGTCCGGGTCGTGGACACGGCCTCTCCGGGCCGGACGCCACCACCACGAATAGGGAACTGCGGAACCGGAATACGGAAGGTGAATCATTCGCGCTTGAACACCGCTTCGGTGTTGCCGATGCGAATGATGTCGCCCGGCTCGAGGGTCTTCTTCGGCACCTTGTGGCCGTTGACGTAGACGCCGTTCGTCGAGCCGAGATCCGCGAGCTCGTAGTTGCCGTCGACCTTGCGAATGCCCGCGTGCTTGCGCGACACGGCCGGGTCGGCGAGCACGACGGTGTTGCCCGCGACCGAGCCGAGCGTCGTGACCTCTTCGGTCAGCGACAGCGCCTGGTTCGCCATCGGCCCGAGGATGAACTCGAGGCGCGCGACCGGCGCCCAGCCGCAGAACAGGCACTTCGTCCACACCGGCAGCATCACCCGCCGGCACCCGCCACAGATCTTCTGCTTCTTCGCCACGTCTTGGCTCTGGTTCTTCGCGATCAGCGCGAGCACGCCCAGCAAGACCAGCGCGGTCACGATGATGACCGCGATCAGCGCGCCGCTCGACACCCGCCTATTCTAGTTGATCGACTTGAATTTGAAGTTGGTCTTGCCGAGCGTGATCATGTCGTTGTCGACGAGGTCGTGCTTGCTGATCTTGCGGTCGTTGACGTAGCAGCCGTTCGTCGAGCCGCCGTCGATCAAGGTAAATCCCTGAGGCGAGCAGTTGATCTGGCAGTGCTCGGTGCTCATGAAGCCGTCGTTGATCACGATGTCGGCCGGCGGCGCGGTGCCGATCTTCGTGCCGCCCGAGCGCAGCCGGAACGTCTGGTACGCGTTCTGGCCGTTGAGCGGGACGAGCCAGCCGACGATCGGGAAGCCGTCCTGATCGCCGCCGGCGCCGATCATCACCGTCTTCATCGGACCGGCCGGCTTCGGGGCCTCGACCGGCACTGGCGCCATCACCGGCATCGGCGGCGGCGCCGGCTCTTCCTTCTTCGAGAACACCTTCACGCCGATGATGATCAGCAGCAGCAACCCGACGAGGATCAGGATCAGCACGAGCCACGGGAAGCCGCTGTCGGACGCGGGTTCCCACGGCGGGCCCATCGTGACCGTGACCGGCTCGGACTCTTCCTTGTCGACCTTGACGACGAGGTCGTGCGGCTTGCCGTCCCACTTCGGCCCGACGTTGAGCTTCTTGTCCCAGCCCGGGAACGTCAGGTACTGGCGGTCCGCCATGCGCGCGAGGATGTTCGAGATCGTCGACGCGATGTTCTCCGCGGTCGTGACCTGCGAGGTCTGCGGGATCATCGTCGGGATCACGTTGCCCTCGCCGGACAGCTTCGCCTTGTAGACGATCGCGAACGTCTGGATCTGATCCTGGGCCGCCTGCTTCTTCAGGTTGACGAGCTGGCCCTTCGCGGCGTCGTTGTTCGTGTCGTTGCCGTCGCAGACGACGATCAGCACCTTGCGCGACGCCTGCACCTTGTGGAGCTCGGCGAGCGCGAGCTCGATGCCCTTGACGAGCTCGACGCCGGTCGTGCCGTAGTAGTCCTGCTGCGTGCCGAGCGCGCTGCCGGTGATGTTCGCGAGCGGCCCCATCGGCACGCGGATCACTGGCTTGTCGGCGTACGTGATCACCATGCCGAGGCTGCCCGGCGGGCCGGCGTCCTTGAAGTTCAGCTTGTCGAGCGCCGAGCGCAGCTCGATCAGCACGCCGGGATAGCGCGACGGATCGTCCTCCTTGACGGCCGGCACTTCCTTGTCGTTGCCGATCCACATCTCCCAGCCGTTCATCACGATCGCGATCGCGAGGGTCTCGTTGCCCTGCTTGAACTCGCGCTTCTGGATCGCCTTGATCTCGAGCGGCGTCTTGCTCGACTTGTCGATCAGGACGAACTTCTCGACCGGCACGTTCGGCGCGCCGATCACGGTCGCCTCGATCGTCGGCGGATCGTCCTTCGTCTTCGGGTTGTTCTTGTCCGCCGGCTTGATCTGGTAGAGCACCTCGATGCCGTCGGCGAACGCCGGCGCGGCGGAGAGCGAGAGCCCGACGATCGCGGCGAGCGCGACGAGCATGCGTGTGAAGGCGGTCGTCTTCATAGGCTCTTGAACTTCAGCATCGCGCTGCCGAACTTGATGAAGTCGTTGTCGACGAGCTCGTGACGATCGACGCGACGGTTGTTGACGTACGTGCCATTCGTCGAGCCGCTGTCACGCAGCACCCACACGCCGTTCTCGGCCTTGATCTCGGCGTGCCGGCTCGACATGAACTTGTCGTTGAGGACGATCGTGCACTTCGCGTCGGTGCCGATCGTCGTGACCGGCGCGAGCGTGAACAGCTCGCCGCGCTGCGCGCCCTGGAGCGGCACGATCCAGCCGAGCAGCTGGTGCGCGCCGGGACCGCCCGTCGCATCCATCACGAACGCCTGCGTCTTCATCGCCTGACGCTGCGCCGGCGGGATCGCGGCCTGCTGCGCGATCTGCGCGCAGAACGGGCACTGGTCCCACGTCTTGTCGAGTTGCTGCTCGCACTGCGTGCAGAACTTCTTCTTGAAGATCCAGAATCCCTTCGTCCGGATCGGTGGATTCGGATTCGGCAGTCCGGGCTGCTGCGGCATGCCGGGCTGTCCGGGCGCACCGGGCGCACCGGGCTGTTGATAGCCGGGGATGCCGGGCCCCCCGGGCGGCATTCCCTGTCCTGGTTGCTGCATGTAGTAACCCCCCTGCTGGTACTGCTGCGGTTGCCCCTGCGCCTGTGGCTGCTGGCCGGGCTGCTGCCCCTGGGCCTGCTGATTGAAGTTGTTCACCTTGCCGGCGAAGTTCTTGCCGCGCGCCGCGAGCGACTTCGATCGATTGATATCGACCTGGATATTGCCCTTGATGTTCTTGACGCCGATGATCTTGTTATTGATCGCTCGGAACGGCGCAAAGATGAATTCGAAGTACTTGAGGAACACGGATTCACCCTCTGTGCGTCGGCGGGCGTCCCCCCGGCGGCACGAATCTTAGCACGCGCCCACGCGAGCACCGGCGACAGCTCGAAGTCACGAGCAACCGACGTGCCTCGCGGTGAACGCTGGCAAGTTCGCGATCTCGCGCGCCCCAGCAATTCCCGGTGTCGCTCGTGTGGCGACAGATCGTCTGGACGACCGGCGGGCCACCCGTCGGCCCGCGCGCTGGATCACTTCGGCTGGTAGACCCAGATGTGGAACATGTTGATGTCGCGGCCGGCCGTGATCGACTGCTGGCGCACGAGCAACGTGCCGTCGGCGACCGCCTCGGCCGGGATCATCGCCGGCCAGTTGCGCCAGCGATGGACGCGGTCGGTTCCGACGCACGACACGATACTGACCTTCTTGCCATTGACGCTCATCTCGAGCTCGTAGTCGCCATAGACGTAGTCCATGCGACGCAAGATCACGACTGGGCGTCCGGGCGTGATGTTGAGTAGCTTGAACTCGCTGTAGCCGTCGACGTGCGCGCGGCCGGTGTCCTCGACGGTGGTGCCGTCGGGGTACTTGAGCTTCTGGCGCGACCGATAGGAGTCCTTGGCCTCCTTGATCGTGAAGATGTGCTTGTCCTCGGATTCCTTGTTGAGAATCTCGATCTCGTCGACGAGCACCCACGTCGTGCCTTCGAGATCCATCTGCTGCTTCGGCGCGGGCATCGACTTGACGCCCTCCCAGTCCTTGATGTCGATCGCGCGCGCGACTTCCTTGACCTCGGGCGCGGCGATCTGCGCCTTCTCGCCGGCGACCGCGGACAGCGCGATCTCGGCGCACTTCGCCTGGTACGCGAGCAAGTTCATGTACGCGTCCATGTTGTTCTTGCCCTCGGCGAGCAGGCCGCGAAGGATCTCGACCTGACGCCGGTACTCGCTGAACTCTTTCTTCTGCGCGATGTTCGGGTGGTGGACGTCGACGTCGAGCGCGAGCTCGCCCTCGGTGTCGATGATCAGGCGGAAGATGTCGAAGATGTTCCGCAGGTCGAGCAGGTTCGCGTACAGCAGCATCAGCGCCGTGTTGCACGCCTGCACGACGTCGTGCGCTGCGATCACGCCGCGCCGCGTGTACTCGAGCGCGCCGCGCCGGACCTGCCACAGCAGCATCTCGAGCCGCAGCCGGAGGTGCGGCGGCAGCGCGCTACCGGACAGGCCGCCGCGCGGCGTGTAGCGCATGTCGATCTCGTTCGCCTTCGGATCCGCGGGATCGCGCGCGTCGCGGATCCGCTGCACGCCCTTCTCGAGGTAGATCCGCGCGAGCTCGACCTCGCGCATGATGTCGGGCTCGGTCTGCGACAGCTCGACGCGACACGACTCGAGCACGCGGCGATGGCCCTTGTACTCGAGGTTCTCCTTGTACGCGATGAAGTCGGTGAGCTCCTCGTAGTAGCGCAGCACGACGTAGATCGTCTGCGGCAGCCGGAACTCCTCGAGGTTGATGTTGCGGATCGTCGCGTCGAAGATCATGAGGTCGTTCCCCATGCCGTCGATCGCGTAGCCGGGCTGGACCTCGACGGAGAGATCGCCGCGGGCGCGTGCGTTGACCTTGAGGTCGCTCGCGTAGCCGTAGACGATGCCCGGCGAGTGCAGCATGCGGTTGTGCAGCCGCCGCTTGTCGATGTGATAGCGCTCGGCGTCGTTCCAGTCCTTCTCGGTGGTGAGGAACCCCTTGAAGAAGTTGATGCGCTTGAAACCTTGCGTGTCAGTCATGGCTTGTCCTCACCCGGTGGCGGCTCGCTCTCGAGAGACTGGACGACTTCCGCACCGATACCGATTCCGGACCGGAGGCCGATCGCGAAGAACTCGCGCAGCTCGACGTCGCCCTTCTCCTCGGCGAATCGGAGGTAGTAGTGCGTGTGGGCTGGCTTCTCCATCTGGATGATCTGGTGGATGCGGATCACCATCTCGGGCGGGACCGCCTCGAACTTGATCGGCATCGTCACGACGAAGCAGTGCGCCAGGTCCACCGGAGGTAGGATCACCGAGTCGAGGCCGACGCGGGCACCGTTTTCGGCGCCTTCTGCTTCGACACGGAATCCCTTGAACGGCCACGTGTTCTCGTCGATGTCGGGCTCGTGGCCCGTGAACAGCGTGAGGAAGAGTGCGAGCCCGCGCTTGGTCCCGCGGATCCGGTAGAGGTCGACCGCTCGCTTGATCAGCGCGCGCTTCTCGGTCTCCGGCCAGTCGAGGTCGAGCGTGAAAGCGGTCCACCGCGCGAGCCAGTCGAGGAAGTCGCTCGGCGCGACATGTGGGTCGTAGAACCGCCAGCCGTCCTCGAGATTGCGTTCGACGGAATCGAACATGTGCTCGAACACGAAGCACAGCTCGCGCACGAGGTTGCGGCCGACCGCGTCGGACCGGCGGTAGATCGCGGGCAGGTTCTCGAGGTAGCCGCGGCGCGCGACCCAGATCGTGACCTCGGTGCCCTCGTAGACCATCTGGCCGCGCGTCGGCCGCTGCTCGAGCACGGTGTCGCGATCCTCGTAGCTCTCGCGATACAACGTCACGATCCGCGACAGGCCGGCGTCCTCGAGGACGATCTGTGCCTTGTTGAGCGGACGCCCGACGACATCGGGCACGCGCACCACGCGGCGATTGAGCAGCTCGTTCGCCATTACCGGATGTCGTCGCGGACCTTCTCGGCGACGTGGACATGGACGAGGAACGGCAGCTCGTCGTCATCGAGCCGCAGGTGCTCGACGCCGACGTTGCGCAGCTCGTCGCGGATGTCGAGCGCGTCGACGCCCTCGACGCCCGGCACTTCCTCGACGAGGTGGATCAGCTCGGCCTTGAGCACCGGGCGGCCGAACTCCCAGCCCTTGCCATCCTTGCCGCCGACGAGCGAGTGCAGGTAACGGCGCAGCTTGAGCTCGATGTCCTTGCGCAGGCGGTCACTGGTCCCGACCGACCGCCGGATCAGCACGACGCGCAGCGACAGGTCCTTGTAGCGCGGCCGGACGACGTTGAGCACGGTGCCGACGAGCTTGCGGTCGTCGAGGTAGCGCTTCACGTAGCGCAGCACCTCGTTCGACGGCACGAGCCGGCGCGTCAGCTCCTCGCCGCGCAGCTCGCCCTTCGGCACGAGCGCGAGCGTGACGTGGCCGCGGTTGCTGCGATCCGGCACGCAGCGCGCGCGAGCGAGCGTCGTCGACGCGCGCAGCGCCAGCATCTCGTAGTCCTCGGCGGTCACCGCGCGATCGCGGCTCTTGATCGTGTACGGCGCGCGCGACTTCGCCTCGTCGATCGTCTCGCGATCGGCACCGCCGGTCGCCGGCAGCGGGTTCGTGACCGACGCGATGTACGCGAGCGCGCGGCCGAGCGAGGTCAGCGTGTTCGCGTTGACGTTGCCGAGGCTGCCGCCGCCGATCCGGTACGACGTCGCGACGATGTTGTTCTTCGCCTCCGGCGGGACCATGCCGCGCCGGCCATCGCCGAACGTGATCACGCCGGTGACGTAGTCGAGCGTGTAGTGGCGGCTGCGCGGCGCCGACGCGAAGAAGCTATCGACGCGCTTGTAGCGAACCCACACCTCGTTGTTCTGCGGGTTGTCGGGCTCGACCGGACGCCACGACTCCGGCCCGAGATCGGTGATCTCCTCGGGCGGTGGCTTCTGGCGCTCGCGGATCTCGATCACCTCGTCGTCGAGCAGCGGGCCGCGCAGCAGCTTGAACGTCTGCATCGGCGAGCCATCCGAGCTGCCGAGCGTCTCGCCGCGGATCGTCTCCTGGTTGAACGCGTCGATCGCGTTCGTCACGATCATCCGCACGCGCGGTGGCTTGACGTAGCCGCCCTGCTCGAGCCGCGCGCGCAGCCAGTAGCGCTCCTCGGTGAACTTGCTCGAGATCACCCAGTCGTCGGGCGCGATGAAGAAGTTGAAGCCCGAGCTCGTGAAGCCCTGGGTCTCGTCGTCGACCGACAGCGGCTCCCACTCGCGGCCGTCCCAGTACTCCCAGACGACGCGCTGGCCGCTCTCCCACGCGAGCCGCCGCATCGTCTCGTACTTGTCGAGCTCGGTCGTCGCGACCTCGGCCTCGTCGCTCGGCAGCGAGCCGAGCCCGAGCTCCTCGTCGAGCTGGAAGTAAAGACCGATCGGATCGTTCGGCGGCTTGGTGACGAACCCGAGGTAGAGCGCCGGCGATTCTTCCGGCTTCGCCGAGAACGGCTGGAAGATCGTGAAGTCGGTGCGCGCGACCTCGGTGACGTCGGTGTACTGGAAGTCGTTGAACGCGAGCGCGTGGCGGACGTCGCGATAGTCCTCGCGGTAGCGGAACGCGATCGAGCGCAGCGCGGGCGGCCGCAGCGCGCGGTCGTCCTTGTACACCCACTTCTCGTTCTCGAGCGTGTAGGTGCCCTGCTCGCCGTAGTCGCCCTTCTCGATGCGGACGCGGATCCAGCGCTTGCTGACGCCGTTGATCTCGAGCGCCTCCATGTCCTTCGGCCGGCGAAAGCTGACGGTGCCGGACTGCGACAGCGCCTTCGTGTCGTCGTGAAACCCGATCTCGTCACCGGCGCCGGGCAGCGCGCCGCGCGGCGCCGAGCGACCGAGGTGACGCCAGCGCTTGCCGTCGTAGTACTCGAACGCGAGCACGAGCTGATCCGACGGATTCGGCCGCGGGATCACGCTGGCATCCGCGAGCAGCATCTCGATCGAGACGTACGCATCCGCGGTCTGCAGCAGCTCGTCGCACGCGAGGTAGAGGATGCAGTCGACCTTCGGATCCTTGCCGAACGGATAGATGTTCTTGCCGAGGTCGAGCGTCAGGAACGCGTTGTTGTCGAGGTTCGCGTACGCTTGCGTCGGCAGCAGGCCCTCGCCGATCACCTCGACCTTCGCGCGGATGGTGTCGATCTCGGTGTCCTCGGGCGATTGCGGAACCTCGGCGAGCCGGCCGCGCAGCCACAGCCCCTCGATGTGGTTCACCGTCGTCGGCTCGAACCGCAGCGGGCCCATGAACGCGACCTCGCCGCGATCGACCTCGATCGACGCGACCTCGAGCTCCTTCCACCGCGTGCCCTCCCAGTACTCCCACTCGAGCAGGCGCGCGAGATCGCGACCACCGCGCTCGGGCGTGCCGAGGAAGATTCGCAGCAGCGCGGCGTCGCCGGTGTTCGCGAACCGCGGGTCGGACAGATACAGGTAGCGCTCGATCCGCTGCGCGCCGGCGAACACCTCGAACGAGCCCTCGGCGGTGCCAGGCGCGGGATCGATGAACCGGCTGTTCTCGGCGTACGCCTCGTCGAAGTACGAGAAGCAGCGATCCGGACGCGCGCTCGTCACGACCGCATCGCGCGCGGTCTCGAACGTGACCGTGTGCTCCTCGGTCGCCTGCGGCGTCGACACCTGCGAGCCGCGCGGCACGCGCTGCTTCTGGGCGCCCTCGACGAGCGCGAACCGCGTGACCGCCTTCGCGGCGCGCGGCGGCCGCAGCTTGATCCCGAGCAGGTTCAGGAACGCGACGTAGTTCTTGTCCGGAACCTGATTGAGCCGGTAGATCAACAGGTCGGTCATCCACGCGGCGAGCTCGATCAGCGTGATGCCCGGATCGGACGGATTGTGATTCGTCCACTCCGGCGCATAGCGCGGGATCATCGAGATCGCTTCTTCGACGATGTCGTTGAAGGTGCGGTCGTCCAGTTTCGGCGGTGGGATCATGAATTGCTCGCTCGACGTCAGACGCCGTTCGTTTGGCCGTTGCTACCCGCGACCGCCTCTTCCTCGTCCTGATTGCGCAGGTAGAACGGGTACACGAGACTGCGTTTCTCGTGCTTGCCGGCAATCACGTACTCGATCCGGATATCGAGTCGATTCGGTTGATCGGCATTGGGCATCGCGCGGCAGATCACCTTGTCGACCCGCGGCTCGTACTTGTAGATCGCCTCTTCGCAGTACTCCTCGGCGATCGCGGCCGTCATCTCGTTGTTCGGCGCGAACATCAGGTCGTGGATCCGGCAGCCGAAGTCGGGCCGCCGGATCCGCTCGCCCGGCGCGGTGCCGAGGATGATGAAGATCGACTGCCGGACGTTCTCCTCGAACGCCGAGCTCGACACGCCGCCGTTCAGGTTGACCGAGACCGGGAACCGCAGCCCCTTCCCGAGGAAATCGCGCTCGCTCGACATCAGATCAGGCGAACCGGCCCTGGATGAACTTGCCGCACTTGCTGCACGAGATCTTGGTCGAGTGCTCGACCTCTTCGATGGTCAGCGGCCGATGGTTGCAGTACGGGCAGCCGACCTCGTTGGGTCGTCCGTTGACGACCATGTCGAGCACGTCCTGCCATGCAATGAGGGCGCTTTCGTCCACCGGTTCCACAGCAAGAATCCTTTCGTTTTCCCACCCTTCGAAACGAGCATGAATCGTAAAAACATGGCTCGTCGCGGTCAACGCGCGGGGGGTGAATTCGCGGGCTCCGACACCCGGCACGTGGGTCGGAACTCTTCGGATGAGCTCGGTTTGCACCGCTCGCGACTACTACGGTCGAGCGGGCCGGTTCGTTCCGTCAGTTCAAGTAGATCATCTTGCCGACCACGCGGATCTCGCCGTCGGCGTTGATCTTCAGGTCGTCTTCGGCCTCCACCTGCACCGCCCCACCTTCGAGCGCCAGCTGCTCGGTGCCCCGGATCTCGACGCGCCGCGACTCGATCTCGACCGCCTCGGTCGCCTTGAGCTGCAGCTTGACGCTCTCCATCTGCAGCACCGGACCCTGCTCGGTCAGCTTGATGCGGACCTCGAGCATCCCGGACTCGTTGCGGATCTCGACCAGCTGATCGCTGCCCTCGTCCGAGACGACGAGCGTGCGGCCGTCGCGCAGGAACACCTCGCGGTCGTCGCGCTGCTCGGTGGCCTCGAGCTCCTCGGTGTCCTCGTCGAGCTTGCCTTTCGGCGATCGCGACATCGTCTCCGAGGCTATCACACGTGCTCTGCAACGCCGGCCGGCTCGTGAATCGCTATGATTCTCCGGTGATCGCAGACCTCGTGGTGTGCCCTGCCTGTCGCACGCGCGAGGGCGATCGCATCGAGCTGCGGACGCTCGACCGCGAGGATGACTGGCTCGTCTGCGAGTGCGGCCAGCGCTGCCCGATCGTCGACGGCATTCCGATCGTGATGGCGGATCCGGCGCGGCTCTACCGCGACGAGATCACGACGATCGTCGAGCGCGAGCTCGATCCGGCGATCGCCGCCGCGCTCGTCGCCCACGGCCCCGACGATGCGCCCTACCCGCGCTTGCTCGAGCATCTCTCGCTCTACCTCGACGCGCACTGGGGCGATCGCGCCGAGCCGCCGCCGGAGCATGAAGGTTTCGGCGCGCGCTCTCTGGTCGAGCGGATCGCCGCGCTGCCGGCGGTCGACCACGCCGTCGAGCTCGGCTGCAGCGCCGGCCGGATCGTCGCGACGCTCGCGCGATCGGCCGCGCACGTCGTCGGCATCGACCTCCACGTCGGCGCGCTGCGCCGCGCGCGCCGGCTGTTCGCGGGCGAGCCGGTCCGCTACGCGCGCCGGATGACCGGCCGCCACTACGCGACCGCGACGATCGCCGCGCAGCCGCTCGCGAACGTGACGCTCGTCGCCGGCGACGCGCTCGACCCGCCGCTCGTCCCGCTGTCGTTCGGCCGGGTCGTCGCGCTCAACGTCCTCGATTCGGTCACGAGCCCGCACCAGCTGCTCGCGGTGCTCGACGGGCTGTGCGCGCCGGGCGGCGAGCTGATCGTCGCCTCGCCGTTCACCTGGCAGAGCGGCGTCGTCGCGGATCATCACCGGTTCGGCCCGGCGCCCGCGGACGAGCTGGCCCGGATCGTCGAGACTGGCCTCGGCGCGCGCTACCAGCTCGTCGAGCGGGCCGACCTGCCGTGGTCGCTGCGCCGCGACGCCCGCAGCGCGATGACCTATGAGGTCCACTACATCCGCGCTCGCAAGGCCTGAGGGAACGTAGACCGGCGAACTTCCGTATATTCTTTGGTCCCCTGCCATGCCCGCACCGCAAGCCGCGATGATGAAGCAGCTCGCCCGGCTGAAGTTCTCGCAGAACAACCTGCGGGTGCCGGACGGCTGGAAGCAGCCGCAGGGCGATCCGGACGCGAAGCACTACAACGACGCGTTCGCGCCCGGCGAGAAAATGACGATGCCGGATCCGACGGTGCCGCCGCTGTTCCTGCCGCACACGTCGAACAAGTACCACACCGATACGCAGAAGATGCTGACGTCGAAGATCGGCGGCTTCATCGACGGTGTCTGCGATGCGATCTGCCAGGCGTGGTCGCAATGGCAGCTGGGTGCGTCGCTGATCGGCGTGCTGATCAACGGCCCGATCGCGACGCTCGGCCAGGTCGTCGGGCCGCCGATCGGGCCGATGATCCTCGGCACCGCGCCGAAGTCGACGCCGCAGCTCGCGAAGTACTCGAACGCGATCGCGAACACGATCAACACCGCGTGGTCCGCGTACACCGCGACGATCAAGGTCCCCGGGCTGCCGTGGTACCCGGCGTTCACCGCGTTCCCCGGCCCGCTCGCGCCGCCGATGCCGAACTTGCCGGTGCCGGTGATCGCGCTGACCCAGGTCACGACGCCGGTGTCCGCGGCGACGATGAAGCCGCTGATGATCGCCGCGCTCGGCGATCCGAAGGCGATGTATCACCAGCAGATCTTCGACGCGATCTGCGACGCGTTCGAGAAGTGCTTCACGATCTGGCAAGCGTCGACGATGGTGACGAACGTGATGGGCAAGGGTCCGATTCCGACGTTCGCGCCACCCGTCGTTCCCGCAGGTCCGGTCGTCATGGGCGAAGGCAGCATGATCCCCGG
This sequence comes from Kofleriaceae bacterium, assembly GCA_035715365.1. Lineage (GTDB taxonomy): Bacteria > Myxococcota_A > Polyangia > Haliangiales > Haliangiaceae > JABFXX01. Next base: position 24,047 of record DASTLB010000024.1, read on the forward strand.
CGGCTTTGCATGAAGGAGTAGCGATGCCCGGCCAAGGAAGACTCGGCGACAAATCGAAGGTACCGGTCGACGTCCACGGCTGCCCGGCGTGCCCGCACAGCTGCCAGGGCCCCGCGATCCTCGGCTCGTTCGACACGCTCGTGAACAACCGCCCCGCGTTGCGCGTCGACGACGTCGGCGTTCACATGGCGTGCTGCGCGCTCAACATGTGGACCGCGATGACCGGCAGCGCGACCGTCTTCATCAACAACAAGAAGGCGCATCGCAAGGACGACATGGACCGCCACTGCGGTGGCATCGGAAACCTCGTCGAGGGATCCGATAACGTGATCGTCGGCGGCTGACCCGCATCGTCCGGCGCCCGGACGCCGCTACTTCTTCGGCTCGGGCGGCTTGGTCTTCGCGCTGCTGCTGAGGCCGGCGTCGACGCGGACCTCGTCTTCCTTCTCGTCGATCGCGAGATCGGCGCGCGCCTCGGCGACGCCGCGCGGATTGTTCGCCACCGACTGCGCGGACGTGACGTCGGATCGCACCTGGTTCGGATCGACGCCGCTCTGCGAGGTCGCCTCCGCGGTGGCGGTCGCGCTCGCGTGCGCCGTCGCGGCCGCCTTCGGGTCCGCCGCGACCACGCGTGCATGGTCCGCGCGATCCTGCGCGTGACTGACGCGACCGAGCGCCTCGTCGCGCTCGTTCAGCTCGAGCTCCTCGGCGCGACCGACGTGCGCGCTCGGATCCTGCCGCGTCGCATCGCGCGCCTTGTCCATGCGTCGCCGCGCCTCGAGATCCTGCGAGTGCATCTCGTCGGCGCCGCGCGTGGACATGTCGAGCTGGCCGACGCCGGCGGTCTTCTGCTCGCCGAAGCTGACCGCGCCGCCGCTCGCGACCGAGGTCCCGCTGGCACCCGCCGCGCCCGAGAGCCTCGCCTCGCCGGCCTCGGGGCCCACCTCGCCCTGCGCGTGGCCGAGGTCGTTCGACATGTTGCGCGGCTGATCGGTCGCCGCTCGGCGCAGCGCGTTCGGATCGAGATCCGCCTGCGCGTCGACACCGCCGCTCGCGCCACCGGTGAACGTCGACGGCTGACCGGTCGGTGTCGTCGGGGTCGTCGGGGTCGTCGCGACATGCGCGCTGCCGATCACCTGCGGACTCGCGACGCTGCCAGGTGCGCCGTGCGTCGCGGCGCCAAAGCCGCTCGTGCCCGTCGGCGTCACGGGCGTCTCGCCGCGGGTATCACCGGGCACATCGCCGCCGTCGGGCACGCTCGGCGCGCCGCCGCCACCGGTCACGCCGCCCGCGCCACCGCCGACATCGGGCGCTCCACCGCCGACGTTCGCGCCGCCACCGACGCCGACGTCGATGTTGCCGCCGCCACCGACGGTGCCGCCGATGTTGCCGGCGCCACCACCCGCCCCGCCGACGTCGGGCGCACCGCCAGTTCCGCCGCCGACGTTTCCACCGCCACCGATCCCGCCGCCGACGTCCGGCGCACCACCAGCAGCTCCGCCGACGTTCGCGCCGCCACCGATACCGCCGCCAACGTTCGGCGCACCACCTCCGACTCCGCCGGCACCGCCGCCGACGTTCGCGCCACCAGCGCCACCGCCGACTCCGCCGGCACCGCCGCCGATTCCGCCTGCGTCGCCGACGCCAGCTCCGCCGCCGACGTTCGCGCCGCCAGCACCGCTTGCTCCACCGCCGACGTTTCCGCCACCGACGCCGCCTGCTCCGGCGCCGACGTTCGCGCCACCGACGCCGCCGCCGACGTTTGCACCGCCAGCGCCACCGCCGACACTGCCTGCTCCGCCGCCGACGCCTGCTCCACCGCCGACATTCGCGCCGCCGACGCCGCTAGCTCCGCCGCCGACGTTCGCACCACCGACGCCGCCAGCACCACCGCCGATGCCGCCAGCACCGCCGCCGACACCGCCTGCTCCGCCGCCGACGTTCGCACCGCCAGCGCCACCGCCGACGCCGCCTGCTCCGCCGCCGACGTTCGCGCCGCCAGCACCGCCGACGCCGCCGCCTGTTCCGCCACCGACGTTCGCGCCGCCACCGGCACCGCCAGCTCCGCCGCCGACGTTCGCGCCGCCAGCACCGCCGCCGACGCCGCCAGCTCCGCCCCCGACGTTCGCGCCACCCGCGCCACCGGCGCCGCCACCTCCGCCGCCGACGTTCGCGCCACCAGCGCCGCCGACGCCGCCTGTTCCGCCGCCGACGTTCGCGCCGCCAGCACCGCCGCCGACGCCGCCTGCTCCGCCGCCGACGTTCGCGCCACTACCGGCGCCCCCAGCACCGCCGCCGACGTTCGCGCCACCGGCACCGCCGACGCCGCCTGCGCCGCCGACGTTCGCACCGCCACCAGCGCCGCCGATGTTCGCACCGCCACCGGCGCCGCCAGCACCGCCGACGTTCGCGCCACTACCGGCGCCGCCACCGCCGCCGACGTTCGCGCCACCACCGGCGCCGCCGATGTTCGCGCCACCACCGGCGCCACCGACGTTCGCGCCGCCAGCACCGCCGCCGACGTTCGCGCCGCCTCCGGCCCCACCGACGTTCGCGCCGCCAGCGCCGCCGCCTGATCCGTAACCGCTTCCGCCGCCGCCACCGCCGACGTTCGCGCCGCCGCCTGCTCCGCCGCCGACGTTCGCGCCGCC
>DASTLB010000025.1:0-149130 GCA_035715365.1 Kofleriaceae bacterium
CCGAGCCGGAGCGCGAGCGCGAGCGCATCGCCGGCGATCCGCGGCGACCGCAGGTAGCTCTTGTCGACGCGCCACGCGTTCGTCAGCGCGAGGCTGCGCACGGCGAAGCTCGCGGCGGCCTCGACGACGCGGGTCAGCACCTTCGGCCGCGGTACCGCGAGCACGAGATCGATCGGCAGCATCGGCGGTGGCGGCTCGGTGATCGCGAGCGCGAGCGTGAGCGTCGCGCCGTCGTCGGACAGCACCTCGGCCGTGCCGATCCCGCCGCCGACGATGCCGGCGCGCAGGTGCTGGCCGGCGCGCGCGCCGATCACGTCGCGCGCATGCGTTGCGCGTCGATCGGCGAGCACGACCTGGCCGTCGTGGATTTCACCGGGCTCGACGAGTAACAAGTTCACGACACGACCGTAGCGCGGTACGGTCCGCGCATGGCGTTCTTCCAGGAACCACCTCGCCTCGGCAATCAGTTCGACGACGATCCGATGCTGCCCTCGTGGATCGCGCGCCACATCGGCGACGCCGCGATCGCGGCCGAGCTGCGCCAGCTCGGCGATCTCGCGGTCGAGTACTACGGCCGCCAGCTCGCGGACCGCACGAACGAGCCCGAGCTGACGCAGTGGGATCCGTGGGGCAACCGGATCGATCGGATCGAGGTGTCGCCGCTGTGGCGCGACGCGCAGGTGCTCGCGGCACGTCACGGCATGGTCGCCGCCGGTTACGAGCCGAAGCTCGGCGCCCACGCGCGCACGCACCAGTTCGCGGTCGTCCACGTGCTCGGACCATCGCTCGACGTCTACTCGTGTCCGCTCGCGATGACCGACGGCGCGGCGCGCACGCTGCTCGCGAGCGGCAATACGGCGCTGATCGACAGGTACGTCCCGCTGCTGACGACGCGCGATCCGTCGAAGATGTGGACGAGCGGGCAGTGGATGACCGAGCGCACCGGCGGCTCCGATGTCTCGCAGAGCGAGACGGTCGCGAGGCGCGACGGGGACACGTGGCGGCTCTACGGCACGAAGTGGTTCACGTCGGCGACGACGTCGGAGATGGCGCTGACGCTCGCGCGCCCCGAGGGCAACCCCGACGGCAGCCGCGGGCTCGCGCTGTTCCTCGTCGAGCTGCGCGATGGCAACGGCCGGCTGCGCAACATCCAGGTCAACCGTCTGAAGGACAAGCTCGGCACGCGCAAGGTCCCGACCGCGGAGCTGACGCTCGACGGCACGCCGGCGATCCTCGTCGGTGCGCCGAGCGAGGGCGTCCGCGCGATCACGCCGATGCTGTCGGTGACGCGGACCTGGAACGCGGTGTCCGCGGTCAGCGGGATGCGGCGCTCGCTCGCGCTCGCTCGCGACTTCGCGCGCCGCCGCAAGGCGTTCGGCGCGCTGCTCGTCGACAAGCCGCTGCACGCCGACACGCTCGCGGCGCTCGAGGCGGAGTACGCGGCGGCGTTCTGCCTCGCGTTCCGATCGGTCGAGCTGCTCGGCGCGCTCGAGCAGGGCGCGACCGGTAGCGAGCGCGAGCTCGACGAGCGGCTGTCGCGCGCGCTGATCCCGCTCGCGAAGCTGACGACCGGCAAGCAGGCGGTCGCGGTCGCGTCCGAGGCGATCGAGTCGTGCGGCGGTGCCGGCTACATCGAGGACACCGGGTTGCCGAGGCTGCTCGCCGATGCGCAGGTGCTGCCGATCTGGGAGGGCACGACGAACGTGCTGTCGCTCGACACGCTGCGCGCGCTCGCGAAGGGCGGCACGCTCGAGGCTCTCGGCGGCGAGATCGAGCGCAACGTCCGCGAGGCGCGCGATCCGTCGCTCGCGAAGCCGGTCGAGGCAGCGCGCTCGGCGTCGCGCCACGCGATCCACTGGATCACCGAAGCGATGACGCAGCCGGATCGGCTCGAGGCCGGCGCGCGGCGGTTCGCGCTGACGATGGGGCGCAGCCTCGAGCTCGCGCTGCTCGCGCATCACGCGCAGTGGTGCCTCGACCACGGCCACGGTCCGCGCACGGCGGCGGCCGCGCGGCGGTTCGCGCAGTCCGGCGTCGATCTGATCGGCGACGCCGCGCTCGACGACACGCGCCTGCTCGTCTGAGCACGCGCCGAAAATGCGTCGAGCGACGAACGCGTCGTCGCTCGTACATCATGACGGTGCGGGCCGTGCCCGCGTCGCTCAGTAGCCCGGAGCCGGAGCCGCGCCCGGAGGCGGCGGCGGGGCGCCACCGGCGGGCGGGTAGCCACCACCGGCGGGCGGCGGACCACCGGCGGGCGGCGGCGGACCACCAGCGCCATTGCACTGGTAGTGGACGCGCCACGCGGTCGCCGTGCGCGTGCTGGTCGCCGCCGTGGTCGTCGATCCACCCTCGGTGCGACGGCCGCTGCGCGACGTCTGCTCGCCGTAGTTCGTGTCCTCGCGCGCGACCGTGTCGGTACCGATCGCCTCTTCACCCTCTTGCGTGATGGTGAAGTTGCCCGGGCCGCAGTGCGCGCTCATCTCTTGATTCGCCTGCTCCATCGCCTTGCCACGATCGCCCTGGAGCTCGATGACTCCACCGGCCTGCGTACGCTGAATCACGCGTGCGCTGCCACAAGCAGCGAGGGCAACAACCAATCCAAGTGCCAATGTACGAAGCATTTGTTCCTTCTCCGTGTGACGGCCGGATTTAGACGGGAGGGACACTAGTACATGCAAGCGTTCCCCTGCAATGGCTTGACAGGGTTACCGGTCGGACCGACGCTGCGCGGCGTATGGAGGTGGCTTCGGTCGACGTGCGTGTCGAGCAAGTGACCGTGTATGCACGCGGTGCGCGCGTACGGCGAGCCACGAGTTTTACAGGCGTGTTGCCGGACCGCGTGCGGATCACGGGGTTGCCGCTCGCCGTGATCGACGACACCGTGCGCGTCGAGGTCACCGGCCCGGCGATCGCGACGAACGTGCGCGCCGGCGTCGAGCCGCCGCCACCCGAGGTCGCTGCCGCCGAGGTCACCGAGCCGGTACGTGCGGCGCGGCGGCGCGTCGCGCTCGCGGACACCGAGGTCGAGCGGCTGCGCGGCGCGCTCGAGCGGATCGCGGCGGCCTCGATCATCGAGGACGATCCGAGCGACGAGCCACCCGCGGCGTGGTCCGCGATCGTCGGCGCGCGCACGCAGGTCGCGCAGCTGCGTGCCGCGCGCGAGCTCGTGCTGCGCGAGCAGCTCGCCGCGGCGCGACGCGAGCGCGAGCAAGCGAGCCGTGCGCTGCAGGCCGCCGAGGATCGCGAGCGCCGCGGCGGCACCGATCGCCCCGCGAAGCAGCACGAGCTGCGCAAGCTCGTCGACATCGAGCTCGTGCCGACCGCGGGCGCGAGCGGACCGGTGACGATCCACGTCGAGTATCTCGTCGCGGCGGCGCGGTGGGCGCCGAGCTACGTCGCGAAGCTCGACGGTGATCGCGTGACGATGGAAGTGCGCGCGATCGTCGCGCAAGCTGCGGGCGAGGACTGGACCGGCGTCGCGCTTCGGCTGTCGACCGCGGAACCGGCGCGGTTTGCCGAGCTGCCCGAGCTCGCGGCGCAACGGATCGGTCGTCGCCAGGACGAGCCGGCACGCCGCGGCTTTCGCGCGCCGCCGGTCGGCGCCGAGGCGCTGTACGCCGACTACGATCGCGACGTGCTGCCGCTGCGCGCTCCGCGCGACGAGGCGAAGCCGCGCGAGCCGACCGACAGCGCGTTCCGTCGCGACGAGCGGACGTACATCGGCGGGGTGCCCGCGCAGACGACACCGGCGACGAACGTGCCGTACGGCGCCGATCGCGCCGCGCTCGCCGGCGAGGTCTGGGACGAGGAGACGTCCGCCGCGAAGGAGGCGTTCGCGACGCCGCCGCGCGGCAGTCCGCAGCCGGCGTTCGGCGCGATGCCCGAGGCGGCACGGGCGCTCTCGGCAGCGCGGGGTGGCCGCGCGACGCTCGCGAAGGGCGACAAGAAGCGCGCCGCACCATCGCCACCGGCGACGACGACGATGGCGGCGCCGATGGCCCCGAGCGCGATGCCGATTGCGCCATCGAGCGGGGTCGAGCTCGAGCGCGCGGCAAGCGGTGCACCGGTGCCGCGCCTCGATTACGGCAGCCTCGTGATGGCGCCGCCGTCATCGGCGCAGCGCGGCCGGCTCGTGCCCGACGCGCGCGAGCGCGGTGGCCGCGCGATCGACCGCGCGGTGCGAGCCGACCAGGCGAAGCTCGACGCGCTACCGCTGCCGTCGGGTTGTCGCGCGGACTGGTCGCACACGTACGATTACGCGTTCGACACCGACGGCGCCGTCGACGTGCGCGCCGACGGTGCGTGGCACTCGATCGCGGTGACCGCGCGCGCGTCGGCCGCGAAGCTCCACCACGTCGCGGTGCCGCGCGAGCAGGCGGACGTGTTTCGCGTCGCGCACATCCCGAATCCGTTCGCGGGTCCGCTGCTGCCTGCGCCGATCGATGTCTACGAGCGCGGCCGGTTCCTCGTCACGAGCGTCGTCGACTTCACGCCGCCGGGCGCGAACGTCGAGCTCGGGCTCGGCGTCGATCCCGCGGTCAAGATCGCGCGCAACACCGAGTTCCGCGAGGAGGCCGCCGGCATGCTGCGCGGCGCGCTGCGACTGCACCACGCGATCACGATCGACATCGAGAACGTCTCGGGACGGCCGATCGATCTCGAGGTCCGCGAGCGCCTCCCGGTCACGCGCGACGGCGACGACGACGTCGAGGTGATCCTCGGCCGCGTCGATCCGATGTGGGAGCGGTGGACGCCGGATCCGGACGGCCCGCACGATCGCCGGCTGCGCGGCGGTCATCGCTGGCGGCTCGCGATCCCCGCCGGCCAGAAGCGCACGCTGCGCGCCGCGTACGAGGTCAAGATCGCCGGCAAGCTCGAGCTCGTCGGCGGCAACCGGAGGGAAGCGTGAGCAGCGCTCCGATCTCGGCGGTCACGATCCTCGAGGATCGCGCGGCGATCACGCGCAAGGGCGCGTTCCCGATCGCCGCCGGCCAGCACCGGATCACGATCGATCGCGTGTCGCCGGTGCTCGCGGACAAGACGCTGACCGCGACCGCGACCGGCGCGCGCGTGCTCGACGTCCGGTGCGAGCGCTACCTCGCGCCGTGGCGCGATCCGGACGCGCATTCGACGGAGACGCCGGCGCAGCTGCACGCCGAGCGCGTGCGACTCGAGACCGAGCTCGAGGCCGTGCTCGCCCGCGTCGAGGCGGCGCGCGTCGAGATCGAGTCGTACACGCAGGTCGTCACGGCCGCGCACCACGATCTCGCGATCGCGGCGGCCCGTGGCACGCCGCCGGGCGAGGCCGGCGATCGGCTCGGCGAGCTCGACGCTGCCGAGGCCGCGGCGCGCGCGCGCAAGGTCGACGCTGAGGCCGCCGCGCACGATCTCGAGCAAGCGCTCGCGCGGCTCCAGGTCCGGATCGCGCGTGCCGAGGCCGAAGCCGGCGAGGATGCGGCGCGGCTCGTGATCGATCTGATCGCGGACGCGCCCGCGGACGTCATCGTCACGATCGGCTACGTCGTGCCGGGCGCCGCGTGGCGGCCGTACCACCGCGCGATCGTCGACCGCGCGCAGGGCCGGCTCGCGTGGGAGACCACGGCGTGCGTGTGGCAGGCGACCGGCGAGGACTGGACGGACGTCGCGCTGACGTTCTCGCTCGAGCGGCCGTCGCTCGGCGTCGAGCCGCCGGAGCTCGTCGACGACGAGCTGCGCGCGCGGCGGCGCCCGGACACCGTGACCGTCGAGGCGCGCGAGCACGAGCAGCAGACCGCCGGCCTCGGGGGCAGCGGTCCGGCCGAGGTGCCCGGGATCGACGACAACGGGCTCGGGCTCGTGCTGTCGGCCCCGAAGGCGACGATCCGGTGCGACGGCCGCCCGCATCGCGTCCCGGTCGGGGGCTTCACCGCAGCCGCGCAGCTCTCGCTCGTCGCGGTGCCGCTGCGCTCGCCGTGGGTGCACGTCCGCGCGCGCGTCGTCAACACCGGTACGCTGCCGCTGCTCGCGGGCCCGGTCGATCTCATCATGGCGTCCGGATACGTCGGCCGCGCCGAGATCGGGTTCGTCGCCGCCGGCGAGAAGTTCTATCTCGGCTTCGGTCCGGAATCGGATCTGCGGCTGCACCGCAGCGAGACGCGCGATCGCGACGACGCCGGGCTGCTCGGCGGCTGGAACGTGCAGACCGTGCGCGTCGCGGTGCGACTGTCGAACCTCGGTACCGAGCGCCGCGAGGTGGTCGTCACCGAGCGCATCCCGATCTCCGAGGTCGAGCAGGTCGAGGTCCAGGCCTCGCCGCCGGACGCGTACCTGCTCGGCACCGACGATCAGCCCGGTGGCGAGGAGATCACGCAGGTCACGGCGCGCGCGTTCGACGAGCGCGGCATCGTCACGTGGTCGGTCGAGCTCCCGCCGCTCGGCCGCCGCGCGGTCACGCTCGAGTACAAGGTCAAGAGTCAGCGCGGCGTCGCGGGCCTGTGACGACCCACGCGCAGCTCGCCGAGATGCTCGGCAACCGGCTCGCGAAGAACGCGCGCCACCTCGGCAAGTGGGCGAAGCGCGAGCGCGTGACGTGCTGGCGCGTCTACGACCGCGACATCCCCGAGGTGCCGATCACCGTCGACACCTACGAGGGCGCGCTCGTCATCAACGACTACCGCGCGTTCGACAAGCCGGACGCCGACGGCTGGCTCGACGAGCTGACCTCCCGCGCGAAGCAGGTGCTCGGCGCGAGCGAGGCGTTCGTCAAGCAGCGCGAGCGGCTCGTCGGCCGGCGCGAAGGCCATCAGTACGAGCGGCTCGGCGAGACGCCGTCGGCGTGGCGCATCGTAAAAGAGGGTGGCCACAGGTTCCGCGTCAACCTCGCCGACTACCTCGACACCGGCCTGTTCCTCGATCACCGGATCACGCGCGCGCGCGTCGCGGCCGAGCCGGCGAAGACGATGCTGAACCTGTTCGCGTACACCGGCTCGTTCTCGGTCTACGCAGCGGCGGCGGGGATGCGCACGACGACGGTCGACATGTCTCGCACGTACGTCGACTGGGCGGGCGACAACCTCGCCGAGAATGGCCTCGACGGCGAGCTCGTGCAGTCCGACGTCCGCGAGTTCCTGCAGACCGCGCGGCGCGAGCGCCGGCACTGGGATCTCGCGGTCGTCGATCCGCCGACGTTCTCGAACTCCAAGCGGATGGACTACACGTGGGACGTCCAGCGCGATCACGCCGCGCTGCTCGACGACGTCGCGGCGGTCGCCGACGTGATCTGGTTCTCGAACAACCGCCGGCGGTTCACGCTCGAGTGGTCGCGGCCGGGTGCCGAGGTGCGCGACGAGACGCGCGCGACGATCCCGCCGGACTTTCGCGACACGCGCGTCCACCACGCGTTCCGGATCGCGCTACGCGAGCGTCGCGCGTAGCGCCCGGACGACGGTGTCGGTCGCGACCGCGACGCGCGCCTGGTGATCGGCAAGCGCGCTCGCGATCGCGCGCAGATCGGCCGGCGAGGGCGCGAGCAGCGGGCGGTGCGCGAGCATGCGCGACAGCCGGTGCACGATCGCGTCGACCCGCCGCAGATCCTCGGGCACGCCGTAGCCGCGCAGCCGCGCGATCAGCGCGCCATACCGGCGATCGTCGTCGGGCGCGCGCCACGTGACGTCCGCGAGCTCGTGGTGGATGCCGCGCGTGTAGGCGTCGCGATAGCTCGCGTCGTCGACGAGCACGCCGTCGAGCAGCAGCTCGACGCCGATGTGCGCGACCGCGCGGCGCGGCCCGCGTGCGCAGCCGAGGTGCGCGAGCCGGTCATCGAGCTCGCGCATCAGCCCGGTCACGACCGGCAGCGCGTGGAACGCGGCGTCGGTCGCGTGATGCAGCGCGATGCCGGCGGTGACGTGACCGTCGGCGGTGTGCTCGACGCGGGCGCCGGACATCGTCGCGAAGTCCGGGAGCATCGCGCCGAGCGCGACGCCGGGCTGCGCGTCCGGCGCGACCGCCGACCAGCTCGCGACCGCGCTGTGCCCGAAGTAGTTCACGCTCTGTACTACCATCTCCACGTGCTGGTGGTCGGCCTCGATCTCGGAACCCAGAGCTGCAAGGCCGTCGTGTGCGACGAGGCGCTGCGCCCGCGCGGCGCGCACGCGATCGCATACGCGACGAGCTACCCCGCGCCCGATCACGCCGAGCAAGATCCGCGGACGTGGGAGGCCGCGCTCGCGCCGGCGATCCGCGGCGCGCTCGAGGCCGCGGGCGCCAAGCCCGACGACGTCGGCGCGCTCGCGATCGCCGGTCAGCTCGACGGCTGCGTCGCGGTCGACGATCAGGGCGCGCCGCTGCACCCCGCGCTGATCTGGCAGGACCGCCGCGCCGTCGACGACGCGAGCCGCGCCGATCCGGCGCGCGTGTTCGAGCTCGCCGGCCAGGTCGCCGACGCCGGCCACATGGCGCCGAAGCTGCGCTGGCTGCGCGCGCGCGTCGGCGGACTGTTCGGCGGGCCGGCGAAGTTTCACCAGCCGGTCAGCTATCTCGTTGCGCGGCTCACCGGCGAGGCCGTGCTCGATCGCGCGCTCGCCTCGACGACGATGCTGCTCGAGCTGCAGACCGGCCGGTGGTCGCAGGAGCTGCTCGACGCATTCGAGATCACCACCGGCGAGCTGCCACGGATCGCCGACACGTGCTCGATCGCCGGCGCGCTCACCGCGATCGGCGCGCAGCTGACCGGGCTGCCCGAGCGCACGCCGGTCGCGGTCGGCACCGGCGATGACTTCGCGACGCCGCTCGGCGCCGGCGTGGTCGCGCCGGGTCCGATCGTGTGCGCGATCGGCACCGCCGAGGTCGTCGGCGCGCTCGCCCGCGATCCGGTGCTCGATCGAATCGATCGCGAGCCGATGGTCGAGACCCACGCCTATCCGACCGGTGCGTTCTTCGTCGAGAACCCGGGCTGGCTGTCCGGCGGCGCGGTGCGGTGGGCGACCCGGATGCTCGGGCTGCCCGATGATCGCGCGCTCGATGCGCTCGCGGCATCCGCGCCGCCGGGCGCCGACGGCGTGACGTTCGTCCCGGCACTCGCGGGTGCGATGACGCCGGTGTGGCGGCCGCACGCGCGCGGCACGCTGCATGGCCTCGCCGCGGCGCACGGTCGCGCGCACGTCGCACGCGCGGTCCTCGAAGGCCTCGCGTTCGCGTGTCGCGATGTCGTCGATCGGCTCGCCGCGATCGGCCTGCCGCGCGAGCGCGTGCTGCTGCTCGGCGGCGGCGCGCGCAGCCGCGTGTGGTCCCAGCTGCGCGCCGACGTGCTCGGGTTGCCGCACCAGATCGCCGCGTACCCGGACACGTGTCCGATCGGGGCCGCGATGATCGCGAGCGTCGCCGCCGGGCTGCATCGCGATCTCGCCGCGGCGGCGCGCCAGATCCCGCCGCCGTCAGACGGCTTCGCACCGGGCGTCGCGCTCGACGAGCCGTACGCGCGCTATCGCCGGCTCGTCGCGCAGCTCGCGCCGCTCGCCGAGACCCGCTGGGGGTGAGGCCGATCGACGCACCCGTGCCAGGGACAGTTTGTGCACCTGTGATTCCGGCACTTTCTCGGCGCGCGACCTCGGCTACAGTGCGGGCCATGGTCCGGATGTCCCGCGTGATCGCCGCGCTCGCCGCGCTCGCGGGTTGTCCGGGAGGCAACGATCCACCGGCGTGTGTCGACGTCGACCTGACCTGCCAGCCGCTCTACGTGCCGACGTTCGACAACGTCTACAACAACACGCTCGTCGACGGTTGCGGCAGCCAGCGCTCGGCCTGCCACTCGGCCGCCGGCCACAAGGGCGGCATGTCGTTCGAGGATCCGACGACCGCGTACAACGCGCTGCGCGCCGGACGGATCGAGCCCGGCAACGCGGCGTGCAGCGAGATGATCGTGCGCGTCACGTCGACCGGCACCGACTACCAGATGCCGCCGGGCTCGCCGCTGTCGGCGGCCGAGCAATGCGCGTTGATCCAGTGGGTGCAGTCCGGTGCGCCCGGTCCAGCCAGTGCGGTGGTGCCATGAACCGAGTCGTATGTGTCGTGTTGCTCGTCGCCGGCATCGCTGCGTGCGGTGACGATGGCGAGGTGTTCGCCGTCGAGAAGCTGCGCGATCCGAACACCTGCATGGAGTGCCATCCGCAGCACTTCCAGCAGTGGTCGGGCTCGATGCACGCGTACGCGTCCGACGATCCGGTGTTCGTCGCGATGAACAAGCGCGGCCAGCGCGAGACCGGCGGCAAGCTCGGCGACTTCTGCCTGAAGTGTCACGCACCGATGGCGCTCGAGCTCGGCCTCGCGTCCGGCGCGACGTTCGATCCGGCGACGCTGCCGCCCGAGGCGCGCGGCATCACCTGCTACTTCTGCCACAACGTCAAGCAGGTCGTCGACGACCACAACAACGGCCTCGTGCTCGCGAACGACCAGACGATGCGCGGCGGCCTCAAGGGCGCGATCTCGAACCGCGCGCACCGCTCGGCGTACGACACGCTGATGGATTCCGACGTCAACAGCTCCGAGATGTGTGGCGGCTGCCACGACATCGTCGTGCCCGAGGAGATCAACGGCGTCCCCGGTGGCGTCGCGGTCGAGCGCACGCTGAAGGAGTGGAAGACGACGTTCTTCGCGACGAGCGATCTGCCCGGCGCGCGGCTCTCGTGCGGCAGCTGCCACATGCCGTCGAAGACCGACGTCGTCGCCGATGCACCGGACCTCCAGGTCGGCGCGCGCGAGAACGGCTACCACGAGCACATGTGGCCCGCGGTCGATCAGGCGCTATCGCCGTTCCCCGAGATGACGGCCCAGGCCGACGCGGTCGCGCGCGAGCTCGACGGTGCGATCGCGGTGCTCGGCACGGCGCCCGCCGGCGGCACGCGCCCGAGCGGTGGCGTGTGCCTCACGCCGTTCAACGGCGGCACGCTCACGGTGCGGATCGATGGCCTCAACATCGGCCACAAGTTCCCGAGCGGCGCCGCGCAAGATCGCCGCGCGTGGCTCGAGGTGATCGCGTACGACACGATGAACAACGTCGTGTTCCAGAGCGGCGTCGTGCCCGACAAGATGGATCCCGAGGAGATCGGCGATCCCGAGCTACGTGGCTACTGGGATCAGATCTTCAAGGCAGACAACACGCCCGCGCATTTCTTCTGGGAGATCGTGCGCAACGACGAGTCGCGCCTGCTGAAGCAGCCGGTGACGCTCGACAAGAACGATCCGGCGTTCGATCACTCGATCACCGAGCGCTTCAACGTCAGCGCGGTCGCCAGCAGCATCGACAAGATCACGGTGCGCGTCCGGATGCGCGCGCTCGCGTTCGAGGCACTGCGCGAGCTCGTCGCATCCGGTGACCTCGATGCGGCGGTGCTCGATCGCCTGCCGACGCTCGACATCCCGAGCACCGCGAGCACGTGGACGTTCGCGACGCGCGATACCGCGACCGGCTGTAACCAGTTCTGAGCGGGCTCAGCTCGGGATACAGAACTTGAACACGACCGTGTCGTTGCCGCTTGGCGTCGTCACGTCGAGCGTCGTCTCCCAGTAGCCGGGCATGCCGAAGTAGATCGGCGTCAGCGTGTACTGGCCGTCGGCGCCGGCGACCGGCTGGAGCGTCACCGTCTTCGGCGAGACGTGGCCGTGATCCGGCATGTACGGCGTGACTGCCATCGACGCACCGTTCACCGGCGCGCCGACGATGCCGTTGCTCATCGCGTTGACCTGCACGACCCACGTGTTGTCGAAGCGCGCGGGCGGCGCCGGATCCGCCGTGAGTAGCTTGAAGTCGAGCGCGCCTGCCTGACCGGCCTTCTCGAGCCCGGCGACGAAGTCCTCGTCGCGCGTCTCCTCGGCGCAGTTCACGGTCTGCGTGTCATCGCCGGTGCCGTCGTCTCCGCTGCAGGCGGCGGCGAGCGAGGGCACGGTGGCGAGAGCGATCAGGGCAAGGCGCATGGGTCTCCTACGCGGCGAGTCCTGGCAGGTTACCCGACTACGCGCGAGGCGGCTGTGCGGTTCGTTGACCCGGGCTAACAGCGCGATCAGGCGAAGGTATCGCCCTCGAGGCCCGACGTGAGCAGAACCACGGTGTCCTTGGACAGACCGAGGCCGCTCGGGATGCCGGTGTACGTCACGCGCGCGATCGCCTCGCCACCGGGCAGCGACCAGACATCGGCGAGCTGCGCGTGCGGACGCAGGAACGCGGTGACCGTCGTCTTGCCGCTCGGGCCGAGACCACTGACCGGCTCGACGAGCAGCTGCAGCGCGAACTTGCGGATCGGCAGATCCGAGCACGCGCTCGGGCCGGCGACGCGCAGCGCCCGGCGCTGGACGATCCGCGTCGACAGCATCCAGGCCTCGGACGTCGAGAGCATCGCGGGCTCGAGCGTCGGCTGGATCGCGGCGATGCGTGCGCGGATCTCGCGCGGGTCGTCGGTCTGCTCGTACCACGCGTGCAGTGGCACGAGGTGGCCCTGACGCGGACCGCGCAGGTAGAGGCGGTAGACGATCGGCGCGTCGTGGTAGTCGCCGATCTCCTCGACGACGAACGCGACGCCTTCTGCGCGCGCGAGTCCGAGCACGCTCATGCGATGGCCGAGCGTCGCGGCGTCGTCGGCCACGCGCGCGGTCGTCGTCATGTAGCCGAGCGAGCTGCGCAGCGTCGGCATCGGCGCGCCACGGTGCAGATACGCATGCGCGAGCGCGCGCTGCATGCGGCGCGTACGGGCAAGCGCGAGCAGTGCGGACTGGGTCTTGGCGTCTCGGTTCACGGCGTCTCTACGAGTAGAACGCGCGAGAAGCCGAAGGGTTGCACCGGATGTGATCGATCCACGCTCGGGAATACCGTCGTGGCGTCGGCGGTTTTGCTCGCTACCGGCGGCGCATCACGGTGTCCCGTACGTGAGCTTGCGTACGGCTCCGGCCTTGTCTGTTGTCGTCCAGGTGCCGGTTCTACGCCCCGCGCTGAGCTGGCCTTCCACGACGACGCCGTTCACGAGCTCGCGCCACGGTCCGTCGAGCACGCCGTCCTTGTACGTCGCGGTTCGCACGACCTGGCCGTCGGCGTTGTACTGCGTCCACGTGCCGGTGCGCACGTCGGCCGCGTACTGGCCGGTCAGCGCCGGCTTGCCGAGCCGGTACTCGGCGTACGCGCCTTCGACGCGACCGTCGACGTAGTGCGCCTCGCTCGCGAGCTTGCCGTCGACGTACTTCTTGACCGCGCCGTCGAGCTTGCCGCGCTTGTACATCTGCTCGAGCACGAGCACGCCGTCGGGCGTCAGCTCCTTCCACGCGCCGTGCTTGACGCCGCCCGAGTAGCGGCCCTCGACGACGACCTTGCCGCGCGTCGTCAGCTCCTGATAGACGCCGTCCTCGTTGCCCTTGTACATGCGCTGCTTCGAGGACGGCTTGCCGTTACCGTGGAACGTCAGCCACGTGCCGGTGCCGTCGGTCATCGTGAACCGGCCGAGCTCGGTGCCGTCCTTCTTGTAGTAGATGAACGTGCCGTCGGGCTTGCCCGCGGTGTACGTGCCGGTGAACACGAGCTTGTCGTCGCTGTACTCGTTCCACTCGCCGTCGCGCTTGTTGTTGACGTAGCTGCCTTCGCGCTCCTTCTTGCCGTCGCGATCGTTCCAGATCCATGCACCGGTGCGCTTGCCCGCGGTGAACTCGCCCTGCGTGCGCACGATCTTCGGTGACCGCCACGACGTGTACGGCCCGTCCTGGCGACCGCGCTTGTCATAGCTCTCGTCCGCGAGCAGCAGTCCCTGGTGCCAGATCTTGCGCGCGCCGGTGAGCACGCCCATCGAGAACGTCTCTTCGAACCGCATCGTGTTCTTCGTGCCGAACGCGTGCGCGCCATCGAGCTTGCCGTTGACGTAGCGCGCGCTGTCGATCACGTAGCCCTCGCGCGCGTAGAGCTTCGTCATGCCGTGCGGCACGCCGGTCTTCAGCGCGCGCTCGGCGTAGAGCGGGCCGTCGTCGTACCACCGCTTCTCGACGCCGCTGCCGTTCTTCATCTCGTAGCTGCCGAGCGCGTTGCCGGTCGAGCTCGTCTGCGTCCACGTGCCGTGCTTCTGGCCGGCGACGTACGTGCCTTGCTCGACGATCGTGCCGAGCGCGTGATGACGTTCCCACGCACCGTCGAGCGCGCCATCCTTGTAGCTGCCGCGGATCTCCGGCGAGCCGTCCGGAAACAGCGTCGCGAACGGGCCGTGCTTCGTGCCGTCGGCGCGCGCGCAGTACCACGTCGGTTCCGGTGCCGGCGCGGGCACGATCGACGCGCCGGTCTCGCACGCGAGCTTCGGCAGCGCGACGATCACGTCGGGCACACCGGCGTCGGCTCGCACTTCGATAAGTGAGGGCGAAGCGCTCTGTGTTTCCGTCGGCGACTTCTGCGTACCCGTGCTCGGGCCACAAGCAGCGGCCCACGTCAATACGAAGCCCGCCGTGTGGAAACGAACCACACTCCTATTGTGACACGATCGATCGAAGCTGCGCGAACGGAGGTCTAGGATCGTTCGCATGAGACTGCGCAATACATTGCTCGCACTCGTCGTTATCGCGCTCGCCACGACTGGCACCGCGGAAGCCAAGCGCCGGCGGTTCAGCAGCGGCGGCAACTCCGACTACGTCTCCAACGGCAAGTTCGGCCTCGGCCTCGAGCTCGGCGGCCCGTCTGGCCTCAACGGCAAGTACTTCCTGACCGACAGCACGGCGCTCAACTTCGGCATCGGCTGGATCGACGACCACTACTACTACGACAACGGTCGCGACGGCCTCCACCTCTACATCGATCACCTCTGGCACCCGGTCCTGCTCGCGAGCACCGAGCCGTTCCTGCTGCCGTTCTATGTCGGCGTCGGCGTCCGCGTGTGGGACTTCGACGATCGCGACAACCGGTTCGACGACGACGGCACCGCGATCGGTGTCCGCGCGCCGCTCGGCATCGCGTTCGACTTCAACAACGTGCCGCTCGACATCTTCGTGCAGTTCGCGTTCGTGCTCGACTTCTTCGTCAACGACTATCGTGACGATCGCCTCGGCCTGCACCTCGAGGGCTCGGTCGGCATTCGCTACTGGTTCGATTGATCGTCACTTCGTCGTCTCGATCCATAGCGGGACGACGACGGCCTCCGCGCCGGCGACCACGATCCCGCTGCGCCGCACCTCGATCTGGCCGCGGCCGCTGACCGAGTAGTAGGCGCTGATCGAGTACTCGCCGGGGACGGTCTCGAACCGGAACCGGCCCTGGTCGTCACTGACGGTCTGCTGCGTGCCGGTGGCCGGCGAGACCGCGGTGACGACCGCACCGGCGACGCGCTGGTGCGTCGCGCTGTCATTCACCGTGCCCTCGATGATTGCAGCGGTCGTCGCGAGCTGCTTCGGGCGGTAGCGATCGATCGCGTTGCCCGCGGTGTTCGCGAAGTCGATGCGGATCGGATCTGGACGGCCGAGCGTGAACACGACGTCGACCATCGTGATCGACCCGGCGGTCACGTCGATGTTGTCGATCTGCACCGGCTGGCCGGCGAACGTCGCGGTCAGCGTGTAACGGCCGGGCGCGAGGCCGTCGACGTCGTACAGGCCGCGATCGCTCGACGTCGCGCCGCGCGGCGCGGACAGCATGCGGCCACTCACCTCGATCTCGGCCTTCGCGACGGGATCGCCGCTGTCGTGATCGCGCGCGAGGCCGGCGATGCCACCGGTCGTCGGGCGCGCGCGAGGCGGGTGCGCGGCACCGCATGCGACCGCGAGCGCGAGCGTGACGAGGGCGACGAGCCGCACGATGCCGAGCATGGGACCACACGCGGGCAGCGCCAAGCACGTGCAATTCGCGGCGATCTGCCACGCCAGACCATCCGCGCGGACTATGCGTAGAATCCTGGGCATGGTGCGCGCCTTGCTGCTCGGAGTCCTCGCGGTGACGTCGGTGCCGGCATGCGGGTCGTCGAGCGACACGCCGAAGCCGGCCGCGAACGCGGTCGCCGGCAAGGTCGTCGAGGTCGCGGGCAAGGTCGAGGCGACGCGCAACGGCGCGACGCGGCCGCTCGCGGTCGGCAACGAGGTGTTCGCCGACGACACGATCGCGACCGCCGCGGACGGCTCGATCGTGATCGAGCTCGCGCACAACGGCGCGCGGTGGGCGGTCGAGGCCGGGCAGCGCGCGCGCGTCGACGAATCGGTCGCGTGGGGCCTCGCGAAGCAGGACACGCCCGCGAAGTCGGTCGAGCACGCGACGTCGGCGGCCGGCCGTCAGGCGGAGCGCCAGGGCGCCGACACGAAGACGACCGTCGAGAACGCGCCGGCGGCCGCCGCGCCGGCGGCTCCGGCCGAGCCGCCGAAAGCCGAGCCCCCGGCCGGTGGTGGTGGCGGCGGTGCGCGCGACGAGGAGCACGAGAAGGCGACGCGCGCGGCGCTCGACCGCAAGGCGGCCTCGTCGAAGACGGTGACGACGCCGAACCGGGTCGAGCAGAACCGGGCGAAGCAAGCGGCCCCCAAGGGCGACGCGATGCTCGACGCCGATGATCCGCTCGCATCGTCGGCGCCCGCGCCGGCATCGCAGATCGGCTCGCTGCTCGAGACGCATCGCGCGGCACTCGCCAGGTGTCTCGGCGATGCGCCGCACCTGACGATCGTGGTGCGGGTCGCGAAGGGCACGCCGACGTTCGAGCTCGCGGCCGCGCCGGCGAGCGACAAGCGTCGCGCGTGCGTCGCGGCCGAGCTGAAGAAGATCACGTTCCCCAAGCTCGACGGTCAGGCGTCGATCGAGCTCGTCAAGTAGCCGCGGGCGCGCGGTCGGCGAGGCGAACGAAGCCGGGCTCGAGGCCGAGCTCGACGCAGATCGCCTCGAGCGCGGGGCGATCGACGCCGCGCCAGCGCAGCGACTCGGCATCGCACGCGATCGGACAGTCGGTGCGCAGCGTCGCGAGCGTGCGGTACAGGTTCGCCTCGGTGCGGTGCTCGCGCAGCGACGTCGCGAGCCGGTCGGCACCGCGGATCGCGACGTCCCACCGCCGCGGATCGTCCGGGATGTCGGCGAGCGTCGTGTACCGCGCGAGCAGCTTCGCGGCCGAGCTCTTGCCCCAGCCCGCGAGGCCGGGGATGCCGTCCGCGGTGTCACCGACGAGCGCGAGGTAGTCCGGGATCGAGGGCGGCGCGACGCCGTGCTTCGCGACCACGCCGGCCTCGTCGAGCGTCTCGTTCTTGAATCGATCCCAGCACACGACGCGGTCGCCGACGACGCACTGGCACATGTCCTTGTCGACCGCGGTGATCAGCACGCGCTCGACCGACGGATCGCCGGCGAGCCGGTGCGCGGCGGTCGCGATCGCGTCGTCGGCCTCGAACTCGATCATCGGCCACACGACGAGCCCGAGCGCGGCGGTCGCGCGTTCGGCGAGCTCGAACTGCGACGTCAGCCCCTCGGGCAGCCCCTCGCCGGTCTTGTAGCCGAGGAACAGATCGTTGCGGAACGACTCGATCACGTGATCGAACGCGACACCGCCGTGCGTGATCGTGCCGCGTCCGAGCAGCGTCGCGAAGCTGCGGACCATGCTGCGCACCGCGCCGACCTCGCGCCCGTTCACCGTGCCCTGCGGTGCACCGAACCACGCGCGGAACAGCTCGTACGTGCCATCGATCAGGTGGACCTGCACGGCGAGCAGACTACACGGTACAACCCGGGGATGCTCTCCGGCTCGGCGCGCGCGTGGCTCGTCTGCGTGGCCTGTGCGTGCGGAGGCCATGCGAGGACCCAGCCCATGTCATCTGATCAGCGATCCACTCAGCCATCGCCGCTCGCGGCCGATGCCGTCGCGGGCGTCACCGATCCCGCGCTGCGCGGCGTCCTCGCCGATCACTGGGAATACATGATGTGGTGGATGCCGACGTACGCGACGACGCTCGGCGATCATCGCTACGACGATCGGATCGCGCGCCGCGACGAGGCGGCGACCGAGCAGTTCGAGCGCGAGCGCGATGCGCTGCTCGCCCGGCTCGTCGCGATCGATCCCGACAAGCTCGGCGACACCGATCGCGTGACGTACGCGCTGATCCGCGACCGGCTCGAGTCGGATCACGAGCTCGACGTCTGCAAGTTTCACGAGTGGGTCGTCGACAGCGGCGGCTCGAGCCTGTTCGGCGAGCTGTCGTACATGGTCGAGCTCCACGTCGTGAAGACGCCCGAGGACGCCGCGAACGTCGTCGCGCGGATGCGGCAGGCGTCACTGCTCGTCGACGACACGATCGGCAACCTCGGGCGCGGGCTCGCGTCGAAGCGCGTCGCCTCGGCGGAGAAGATCCGGCGCGCGATCGCGCAGCTCGATGCCGAGCTCGCGAAACCCGCGGAGACGTGGGCGATGGCGCAGCCGCCGTGGGCCGAAGCCGCGCCGGATCCGTGGCCCGCGGGGGCGCGCGCGAAGCAGCTCGCCGCCCTGCGCGCCGCGATCGCGACGCAGATCCAGCCCGCGATCGTGCGCTATCGCGACTTCCTGCGCGATCAGCTGCTGCCGAAGGCGCGTGTCGGCCAGGAGGGGCTCGTCGGGCTGCCCGACGGCGCGGCGTGCTACCGCGCGTCGATCCGCGCGCACGTCAGCCTGCCGCTCGAGCCGGACGCGCTGCACGCGCTCGGGCTCGCCGAGATCGCGAAGAACGATGCCGAGCTCGCACGGCTCGGCAAGCAGCTGTTCGGCACGAAGGATCTCGCGGCGACGATCGCGAAGCTGCGCACCGATCAGGCGCTGTACTTCCACTCGCGCGACGAGATCCTCGCATTCGCGCAGCGCTCGCTCGATCGCGCGAAGGCCGCGATCCCGCGCTACTTCGCGGTGCTGCCGAAGACCGACTGCGTGATGCGCGAGATCCCAGCGCACGAGGCGCCGTTCACGACGATCGCGTACTACCGCCAGCCGCACTACGACGGCTCGAAGCCCGGCGAGTACTTCGTCAACACGTACAAGCCCGAGACCCGGCCGCGGTTCGAGCTCGAGGCGCTGACGTGGCACGAGTCGATCCCCGGCCACCACCTGCAGATCGCGCTCGCGCAGGAGCTCGGCGAGATGCCGCTGTTTCGCAAGCTCGAGGGCAGCAACGCGTACGTCGAGGGCTGGGCGCTCTACACCGAGCGGCTCGCCGACGAGATGGGCCTGTACTCGTCGGATCTCGACCGGATCGGCAAGCTGTCGTACGACGCGTGGCGATCGTCGCGGCTCGTCGTCGACACCGGCATCCACGCGATGGGCTGGACGCGCGCGCAGGCCGAGGACTTCATGCGCCAGCACACGGCGCTCACCGACGTGAACATCTCGAACGAGGTCGATCGCTACATCGGCTGGCCGGGCCAGGCACTGTCGTACAAGGTCGGCCAGCTCGAGATCTTCAAGCTGCGCGCGGAGGCCGAGGCCGCGCTCGGCGCGCAGTTCGATCTCAAGGCATTTCACGCGGTCGTGCTCGGCGCGGGCGCCGTCACGCTACCGATCCTCGACGAGCGCGTGCGCGGCTGGATCGCGGGCGCGAAGGCGCGGCTGCAGGCGAAGTAGTGACGAGGCTCGTCCGCGGACTCGGGTTCTGGGGCGCGTCGTCGCTCGTCGTCGGCACGATCATCGGCACCGGCGTGTTCCTGAAGACCGCCGTGATGGCGCAGCTCGGCGGCTCGCCGGCGTGGGTGCTCGCGGCGTGGGCGGTCGCGGGGATCCTGTCGTTCGCCGGCGCGATGACGTACGCCGAGCTCGGCGGGATGTTCCCGGCAGCGGGCGGCGAGTACGTCTACCTGCGCCGCGGCTACGGGCCGTTCATGGCGTACCTCTACGCGTGGAACCGGTTCTGGATCGCGACGCCCGGCTCGATCGCGGCGTACGCGGTCGGCTCGGCGACGTTCATCGGCGTGCTCGTGCCGGTGACGAGCTACGTCGTCGCGACGCCGCTCGGGGACCTCGAGGCACTGAAGGTCGTCGCGCTCGGGTTCATCGCGGTGTTCACGGCGATCAACTGCATGAACGTCCGCACCGGCGGCCACGTGCAGACCGCGATGACCGTGCTCAAGGTCGTGATGATCGGCGGGCTCGCGATCGGCGCGCTCGTCGCGCCGCGCGGCAGCTGGTCGCACGTCGCGACGGCGGGCGGCTTTCCGGGCTGGCCGGCGTTCGGCGCGATGGTGCTCGCGGCGCTGTGGGCGTACGACGGCTGGAACAACCTGCCGATGGCCGCGGGCGAGGTTCGCGATCCGCAGCGCAACGTGCCGCGCGCGATCCTCGGCGGCGCGGTCGTCGTGTTCGCGATCTACGCGGTCGTCAACCTCGGCTACTTCCACGCGCTGCCGTTCGCCGAGGTCGCGACGTCGAGCTCGACGAAGTATCCCGACGCACCGGCGGTCGCGGCGCGCGTCGCCGAGCAGTTCCTCGGCGACACGACCCAGGCGCTGCTCGCCGCGGCGATGGCGCTGTCCGCGCTGTCGGCGATGAACGGGTCGATGCTGACCGGTGCGCGCGTGCCGTACGCGGTCGCGCGTGATCGGCTCGCGCCGCAGCGGCTCGCGAACCTGTCCGGCGGCGCGCGGGTGCCGACGACGTCGGTGCTCGTCCAGGGCGTGCTCGCGTGCGCGTTCGCGTTCTCGGGCCGGTTCGATCAGCTGACCGATGCGGTCGTGTTCGCGTCGTGGCTGTTCTACGGGCTCAACGCCGGCTCGGTGCTCGTGCTCCGGCTGCGCGAGCCCGACCGCGTGCGGCCGTTCCGTGTCCCGGGCTATCCGGTCGTGCCGATCGTGTTCGTGCTCGTCACCGTGCTGCTGCTCGTCAACACCGTGTACACGACGTTCTGGCCGAGCGTGCTCGGGCTCGCGATGACCGCGCTCGGCGCGCTCGTGTACGTCGCGTTTCTGCGCGGTCGCGCGCGGCCGCTCGTCGACGAGGACGAGTCGGCCGCCGCCGAGTGATATAGTCGCGGCATGGCGCGGTGGACCGCGATCGCGCGCGAGCCGCTCGTGCACTTCGCGCTGATCGGCGCGGCGCTGTTCGCGATCGATCGCGCGGTCGCCGCCGACGACGTCGCAGCCGTGTCCGTCCCGACGGCCGCGCCGCCTGCGCCCGCGCCCGGATCGCGCACGATCGTCGTCGACGCCGCCGCGCGTGCGCAGATCGCGGCGACCGCGCAGCGCCAGCTCGGACGCGTGCCGAGCGAGCCGGAGCTCGCGGCGGCGACCGAGCGCTGGATCGACGACGAGGTGCTGTATCGCGAGGCGCTCGCGCGCGGCCTCGACCGCGATGACCCGGTGATCCGCGAGCGCATCGCGAGCCGGATGGCGTACGTGCTCGAGCAGGCGGTCGCGCTGCCGGAGCCGACCGACGCCGAGCTGCGCGCGTGGTTCGATGCGCACCGCGAGCGCTGGACCTCGCCGGAGCACGTCGACTTCACGCACGTGTTCGTCGCCGGTAGCGACGCCGCTGCCGAGGCGCGGCTCGACGAGCTATCCCGCGCGCTCGCGGCCGGAGCCGCACCGGAGCGGCTCGGCGATCGATTCACCGGCGGCCATCGCTATCGCGGCCGCAAGCTCGCCGATCTCGCGCTCGCGTTCGGTGACGAGTTCGCGGCCGGGCTCGCGGCGCAGCCCGCCGGCACCTGGGTGCGCCGGCGGTCGCGCCATGGCCTGCACCTCGTGCGGATCGATCGCGTCGACGCCGCGCACGACGCCGACTTCGCCGCGGCCCGCCTCGACGTCCGCAAGCAGTGGCTCGACGCGCATCGCGCGGACGCGCTCGCCGCGGCGATGCAGCGCATCCGGGCCGGCTGGACGATCGAGCGCCGATGAGGCACCTCGCGCTCGCGCTACTCGTCGTGCTCGCGATCGCGCGCGTCGCGACTGCACACGATCTGCGACCCGGCGTGCTGACGCTGCGCGAGCTGCCCGACGGTGACTACGCGCTGCGGCTCGTGCCGCCGATCGACAGTCGCGGCGACGCGCGCGAGCTCGCGGTCGAGCTGCCGCCGGGCTGCGCACGCGACGGCGCCCGCGTGCACTGCGACCGCGCGCTCGCCGGCCGGCTCGCGGTCCGCGGCCTGCGCGGCCCGATGAAGCTGATCGTCGTCGTCGAGCGCGCCGGGTCGCGCGACGAGTGGGTCGTCGATGCCGGCGCCCCGAGCATCGACGTCGCGACGACCGCGCCGGCAGGCGTCGTCGCGTGGATCCGGCTCGGCATCGCGCACATCCTCGCCGGCTACGATCACCTCGCGTTCGTGCTCGGCCTGCTGCTCGTGCTCGAGGTCCGTGCGAGCCGGCGGCTGTTCGCGGCGATCACCGCGTTCACCGTCGCGCACTCGATCACGCTCGCGCTCGCCGTGCTCGGCGTCCTCTCGGTGCGCGCCGCGCCGGTCGAGGCGTGCATCGCGCTCAGCGTGCTGCTCGTCGCGCGCGAGGCGCTGCACGATCAGCCGACCGCGATCCGGCGCATGCCGTGGCTCGCCGCCGGTGCGTTCGGGCTCGTGCACGGGCTCGGCTTTGCGTCGGCGCTGCGCGCGCTCGGCGTGTCCGGCGGCTCGCTGGCGCGCTCGCTCGTCGCGTTCAACGTCGGCGTCGAGCTCGGGCAGCTCGCGGTCATCGGCGTCGCGCTCGCGGTCGTCGCGGCCGGGCGCCGGCTAATCGGCGAGCGACGGATCCTCGGGCGCGGCATTCACCGGACCGCTTGTTACGCGCTGGGTGCGCTGGCGGCGTGGTGGTTGCTGCAGCGTGTGCTGGAGCTCGGCGGCGGCGCGCGCTGACGCCATCGTCGTGAACCGATACAGCGGCGTCACGACGCGCTGGCCGCAGCTCGCGACGTCGGCGTACCACTCGTAGGTCTTGCCGACCTCGAGGCCGTCGACCGGCAGCGCGAGTCGCTCGGGCGATACGTTCGTCACCGCGAGATCGCGGAACGGACCGCCGGCGCCGCGCAGGTCGACGTCGAGCGTGAACTCGCTGTTGTCATCGGTCTCGAACTTGTCGAGCGTCGGCGAGTACGTGCGCACGCTGACCGTCTGGTTCGCCGGAGAGAACTCCCAGATCCGCATGTAGCCGGCGCCGCCGAGATCGCGGCCCTGGTAGTCGGCGAGCATCGAGTGGATCGTGTGACCCTCGAACATGTCGACGCGTCGGCTCTCCGCCGCGACGTGGCCGCCAGTCATCAGCTGCACGTTCGGCAGGTCCTTGAGCGACTCGTAGATCAGCTTGCTCTGCGCGCTGAAGTTCGCGCCCGCCGTCAGCAGGTAGTGCGTGTTGAGGATGCCGAACGCGTTCGGGTGCATCTGGAAGATCGAGCGCGCCCACGCGATCTCCGCCGGGTCCGGATCGAGCTCGTACATCAGGCTGACGACGACGAAGTCGAGGCCGCCGGCCGAGAACGTGACCCAGCTGTTATCGTTGCGCGTGCCGTAGTGACCGCCGTAGTACGCGCGGTCCGCGAACCGCTCGACGCCGAAGTACTGGTTGAACTTGTCGGTGTTGAGGACCGTGTTGGAACCGATCAGCCGGTTATCGTGATTGCCGACCGAGACGCCCCACGGCACGCCGTCCGGGAGCCCGTCCTCCGGCTTCTCGAGCCGGGCGAGCGCGGCGCTCGCGACCTCCCACTGATAGATCTCCGGCTCGTTGTTGATCACGTCGCCGTTGTGGATGACACCGACGATGTTGTAGCGCTCGCGGTTGTCGCGCACCCACTGCGTCTGATCGTGGAAGTACTTCTCGAGGTTGCGACCCTCGATCGTGTAGATCTGCGTGTCCGGCAGCACGACGATCGTGAAGTCGTCGGCCGCGGTCAGCTCGCGCACGTGATACGTGACGTCGACCGGCGCGCGGCTCGCGAGCTCGAGGCCGAGATCGAGCGTGACGTCGGGACCGGTCGCGGTGCCATCGGCCGGCGAGACCTCGGCAACGACCGGCGCCGCGCCGTGGTCGAGCGTCACGTGATCGGCGACGAGCGTCGCGCCCGCGAGCGCGAGCGGAGCCGTACCCATGCTGTCGGTCGCGACCGCCGGATCGCCGCCGTCACCGTCGAACGACCATCGCGCGACGAGGCCATCCGCCATCGCGATCGTGCGAAACATGCCGTCCGCGATCTCGTCGGCGGTGCGCGCGCGGTTCCACACGCGCAGCTCGTCGAGCGAGCCCGCGAACGCGCCGTGCGGCGTGCCGTCGGACGCGATCGCGGCACCGATCGAGAACGGATGGATGCTGTCGGCGCGCGGCATCGCGCTCGCCATCGCCTCGCCGTCGAGCTGGCCGTCGACGTACAGCCGCCACGTCGTGCCGTCGTAGCTGACCGCGACGTGGTGCCACTCGCCGCGCGCGACCGCGGTCTGTCCGGTCACCGGATGATTCGCACCCGAGGCCATGTCCTCGAAGTCGGCGCCGAGCACGTCGCCCCAGAAGCCGAACGCGTAGTTGCAGTCGACGTTGCTGCCGTCGCCTTCGCCGAGGCCCTTGCCGGCGATCGGCACGAGCCGCAGCCCGCCGACGCCGGTCGTGTACGTCGCGCCTTCGCCGTCGCGACGCACCCAGGTCTCGATCGTGAACGTCGACAGCCCGAGCGCCGGCGTCACGGCGGTCTGCGCGCGATCGTCGACGCCATCGAACGTGATCGCGCCGGGCTCGCCCGCTTCGTCCGGACACGCGAGCGTCGAATCGCCTCCGCGATCGCTGCCACAGGCGGCGAGCAGGAGGCAACAGACGAGGACCCTGGGACTGCGCGTCATGCCGGCGCGTCCAGCAAGTGCCGTACCTCCCGTGAACCACGCAGGTTCGCGTGGTTGCCGTCGCGAGGCCGCTTCGAGCGACGAGCGAAGCGCGCAGCGGTGCGGACGATCGTTTGCACCCGTGGCGTCTCGTGCGACGGTGGCCGCGCGCGTGAGCCGCAATCGTCCCCCACCGCCGATCGCGCCGCCGAGCGATCCGATCGAGCGCGCGCTGCGCGATGCCGTGCTCGAGGCACCGCGCGACGACGACGGCCCGCGGCTCGCGTACGCGGACTGGCTGCTCGAGCGTGGCGATCCGCGCGGCGAGCTGATCGTCGCGCAGTGCACGCGCGCGCGGCTCGAGGCGTCCGGTGATCGGACGAGCGACGTGCATCGCCGTGCGTGGCGGCGCGAGCGCAAGCTGATCCGGACGCACATCGATGCGTGGTTCGGACCGTATGGCTCGACCCGGCACTTCAGCGGCACGCTCGTGCGCGGCTTCCTCGGCGAGCTCGCGATCGCGCCTCACAAGCTGCGCGAGCGCTGGCCGGTGTTCCAGCACGAGCCGCTCGAGACCCTGCGGCTGACGATGCCGAAGCATCCCGTCACCGTCGAGGATCTGCGCTGGATCGCGGCACAGCCGGAGCTTCGCGCGTTGCGCCAGCTCGAGATCGTCCACGAGCTCGGCACGATCTCGTTCGACGCCGCCCGGCTGTGGCCGCTGCTCGTGTCCGATGTCGATGCGACGGGGGATGCGGTCGATGCGCCACGACTGCGCTGGCGCGAGGCGATCACCGGGTTCGTCTACAGCGAGGGTTACGAGGCGCGGCCAGCGCCGATGCCGTCGATCGCGGCGATCGCGCGCAGCTTGCCGGCGACCGTGCGCGGGCTCGGCGTGTACCGCCGCGATCTCGTCGACGCCGACGTCGCGCCGCTGCTCGCCGGCCGCTCGCTCGAGGATCTCTCGCTGTCCACGCTCGAAGCCTCCGGCGTCGCGGAGCTCGCGCGCGCACGCCAGCCCGCGCTGCGCACGCTGTGGCTCACGACCGCGAGCGAGGGGCTCGACGCGCCGCTCGCCGATAGCGCAGTGCTCGCGACCGTCGACGTGCTGCGCAGCTCGAATGCCAGCCCCGAGCTCGTGCGGTCGCTCGCGTCGCGGCGGCTGCGCGGGCTGTCGCTGTACGGCCGGCGGCCACGCGCGGTGCTCGCGCCGCTGCTCGCGGGCACGGTCGTTCACGACCTCGAGCAGCTGTGTCTCGGGCTCGATGTCGATGCCGCGACGCTCCTCGAGGGCACCGCGTTCCGCACGCTCGGTCGGCTCGACCTCGACTGGAGCAAGCTCGGCAACGCCGGGGCGCGCGTGCTCGCCGCGATGCCGGAGCTCGCGACGCTCGCCGAGCTCTCGCTCCAGGGCTGCGAGATCCGCGACCCGGGCGCGATGGCGCTGCTCGAGGCGCCGTTCCTCGACGAGCTCGTCGAGCTCGACGTGCGCGACAACCCGATCGGCGACCGCACGGCCGCCCGCCTCGTCGAGCGCTGGCCGGACGCGCTCGTGCGGGTACGGCGCGGCAGCGGTTGACGCGTCCCGGCCGCGGGCCGCCCGGACATCGCGTCGCGACGACACACGCCTGCGACACGGATGTCACCGAAACTCCCGCTTGCAAGTCGCGGCAACGCTGCGCACGATCCATGCATCTCAGGTCGGAGGCTCGGATGCTGAACGTCTATCTCGGAGCGCTCGCGTTCGGTGTCACGCTGCTCGTCGCATCGCTGGTGCTCGGCGGCAAGGACGCCGGACACGATGGCCACATCGAGGGCGACATCGCGGGCTGGGCGCCGGTCACGTCGCTCCGGTTCTGGGTGTTCATGCTCGCGTTCGGCGGCGGCACCGGCCTCGCGCTGACGAAGCTCGGTACCGGCGAGCTCGTGACGGCGCTCGCGGCGCTCGGCGTCGGCTGGTCGGCGGGCGCGATCGCGATCGCGATCATCGGCAAGCTGCGCAAGGACAGCGTGTCGAGCGAGGTCGCGATCCGCGAGCTCGTCGGTGCGACCGGCACGCTCGTGCTGCCGATCGGACCGGGCAAGCCGGGCAAGGTGCGCGTCGACGTGAAAGGTCGGACGGAGGATTTCGTAGCCAATGGTGTCGACGATGCCATCGAGCTACCGACGGGCGCTCCGGTCCTGATCGTCTCCGAAGGCGAGCCGGGGACGTTGCTCGTCGCCAAGGGCGAGATGTAGCGTCGGCAGCGCAGGGCAGCGTGCTCTGCGCCAGGGGAGTCGGGGCTGTTCCGCGTCGGCATACGATGCCGATGGTTCGCGCGTGCACATGGGAGGTCTGGAATGAAAATCGGAAGCGTGGTCGTGCCCTCGGGTGTCGTCGGCGGCGTCGTCGCCGGCGTCGTCGTGCTGCTGGTACTGCTGATCATCTATCGGTACCTGCTGCGGATCTGTCGGCCGAACGAGATCCTGATCTTCTCCGGCCGCAAGCACACGACCGAGGACGGCCGCACGGTCGGCTACCGGGTCGTGTTCGGCGGCCGCGGCGTGCGGATCCCGCTCGTCGAGACGGTGAGCCGGATGGACGTCTCGCTGATGTCGGTGCCGATGCAGGTCACCGGCGCGTTCTCCGAGGGCGGTATCCCGCTCAACGTGCACGCGATCGCGAACATCAAGGTGTCGACCGATCGCCGGTTCGTCGGCAACGCGATCGAGCGCTTCCTCGGACGCAACCAGACCGAGATCGCGCGCGTGTCGAAGGAGACGCTCGAAGGCCATCTGCGCGGCGTGCTCGCGACGATGACGCCCGAGGAGCTCAACGAGGACCGCCTCAAGTTCGCGCGGCATCTCGAGGCGTCCGCGAAGCCGGATCTCGAGAAGCTCGGGCTCGAGCTCGACGTGCTGAAGATCCAGCACATCGCCGACGACCGCAATTACCTCGAGAGCATCGGCCGCCAGCGGATCGCCGAGATCCTGAAGAATGCCGAGGTCGCCGAGTCCGATGCGACGCGCCAGGCCGAGCAGTCGGAGGCGGCCGCACGCGCGCGCGGCGAGGTCGCGATGACGAACGCGCAGGCCGCCGTGCAGCGCAAGCAGAACGAGCTCCGCCAGATCAAGGCCGAGGTCGATGCCGAGGCGCGCGCCGAGGAAGTGCGCGCCGAAGCCGCGGGCCAGCAAGCGCGCGCCGAGGCCGAGCTCGCGCTCCAGCAGATCCGCGGCGAGCTCGAGCAGCTCCGCCTCGAGGCCGAGGTGAAGATTCCCGCCGAGATCGACGCCCAGGTCCGCGAGCTGTTCGCGGCCGGTCAGGCGTCGTCGATCGCCGCCGATGGCGAGGCGATGGCGATGTCGCTCGCCGAGGTCGCGGCGGCGTGGCGTGACAGCGGCGGGCGCGCGATGGACATGTTCGTGTTGCAGCACCTCGACCAGATCTTCGGCGAGGTCGCGAGTGCCGCGCAGCGCGTGAAGGTCGGCCAGGTCAACCTGATCGACAGCGGCGACGGCGGCACGATCCCGGCATACGCCGCGGCGTACCCCGCGACGATGGCGGCGCTCCTCGAGCAGGTCAACAAGACGCTCGGCATCGACGTCGCGAAGGTGATCACCGGAACGAACGGGACCCCGGGTCAGGGGAGGGGCTAGCTCATGTCGAACGTCATCGTCGTCGCAGGCGTCGCGATCGTGGTCGCGCTGCTCGTCATCGCGATCATCATCTCGCGCATCATCTACATCTGCCCGCCGAACGAGGTGCTGATCTTCTCCGGCGGCCATCGCAAGATCTCCGGCGAGGACCGCACCGTCGGCTATCGCATCGTGCAAGGCGGCCGCGGCCTGCGCGTCCCGCTGATCGAGGTCGTCGATCGCCTCGACCTGACGAACATGCTGATCGATCTGCGCGTCCAGGGCGCGTACTCGCGCGGCGGCATCCCGCTCAACGTACAGGGCGTCGCGAACGTCAAGGTGTCGAGCAAGAGCGTGCAGCTCGCGAACGCGATCGAGCGCTTCCTCGGCATGACGCGCGAGCAGATCATGGCGATCGCGCGCGAGACGCTCGAAGGCAACCTGCGCGGCGTGCTCTCGACGCTGACGCCCGAGGAGGTCAACCAGGATCGCGAGAAGTTCGCGGGCGAGCTGCTGCACGAGGCCGATCACGATCTCGGCCGGCTCGGGCTCGAGCTCGACACGCTGAAGATCCAGCACGTCTCCGACGACAAGGGCTACCTCGACTCGATCGGCCGCCGGCAGACCGCCGAGCTGCTGAAGAAGTCGCGGATCGCCGAGGCCGAGAACCACGCGCTGTCGCAGGAGAACGCGGCCTCGAACTTCGAGAACCAGGAGATCGCGAAGGTCGAGGCAGGGATCCAGACCGCGCGCGCCGAGGGTGCCCGGCGGATCGCCGAGGCCCAGACGCGCAAGGGCGCGCTCGTCGCCGAGAGCAAGGGCCAGGTGCAGGCGCTCGTCGCGAAGGCGAAGGCCGAGCTCGACGTCCAGCGCGCGCGGCTCGCGCAGGTGCGGTTCCAGCTGATCGCAGACAAGGTGAAGCCGGCCGAGGCGAAGAAGGCGCAGATGGTCCAGCAGGCGCGCGGCGCCGCGTCGAAGATCGTCGAGGAAGGCAAGGCGACCGCGAGCGCGATCCGGGCGCTCGGCGAGACCTGGGGCAAGGCCGGCGACAGCGCGCGCCAGATCTTCGTCGCGCAGAAGCTCGAGCGGCTCGTCGCGACGATGATGCAGACGATCGGCGACATGCAGATCGACAAGCTCACCGTGATCGACAAGGAGCTCGCGGGCGGCAACGGCAACTTCGCGGCGAAGACCGCCGTGACCGCGGAGCAGCTCAAGCAGCTGCTCGGCATCGACGTCACGCAGATCGCGCAGAACCTGTCGCTGCCACGGCCGGTGCTGCCCGCGACCGTCGCCGCACCGACGCCGCCCCCGCGGCCGCGCCCGCCGACGCAGCCCGGTATCAAGCCGCCCGACGGCAACGGCTGAGCCTTCCAGCCGGGCCTTGCAGCGCGCAGGCCGAGCGGCCTCGGCGGTCTCAACGAGCCCCAACGGCATCCGTTTGGGATCCCATCCGACCGCGTCAGTTGCTTCATCCGCTGGGTGTTTCGGGGTCCCATGGGACTGAGTCGGCCGGATCCCATGGGACTGCGTCATCCGTGCGGGCCGACGGATCAGCTTCGCGGCGCAGCTGGAACTGCTCGATATGCGTGATCACCGCATCACGGCCGGCCCACTCGAAGCTCAGCTCGTCGGGAGCCTTGCCGCGGATCCGCAGCGTGTTCTTGTGGACCGCCGCGTGGTGGCCCGTACACAGCAAGATCGTATTCGACATCTCGTGGCCGCCACCGTGTGATTGATACGTCACGTGGTGGATGTCGAGATATCGAGTCATTCGGCAACCGGGCACCGCACAGCAATGCCCATCGCGCGCGTAGATCTGGCGTCGCTTGCGCTTCGTGACCGAGCTCGTCGCACGCGCGGGCTCGTCGGCTTCCAGATCGCCGAGGTGCTCGTGATCGCACTGCGCCCGTGACAGCGTCGCCTCATCGACCTCGACCTGCTCGCCGGCGACATCTTGATAGCTCCGCTGGCAGCGCTTGCACGTGCTGATCGCCATCTGGAACGCGGGGCGTCCCTCGGAGTCGGGCAGGGTCTCGAGCGCGCGGCGGTAGATCGTCTCGATCAGCTCGTCATCCTCGAGCTTGCCGCCGCCGAGCATCGCTTCGAGCTCCATCCGCGCACGGAACGCGAGCGCGTGCACGGTGGGGGATACGCGGAACGTGAGCGTGAGGAGCTCGCTCTCTGGATCCTTCGGGTCTCCCGGACGTGCGCCTTTCTCGTGCCCCGCGACCATGCGCTGGACCTCGTGCACCGTCTTGCCGGCGACCGCCTCGAGCCATTCCTCCTCGGTGTCCGGCGTCACGATGCGCGTCAGCTCGCGGACCGCGCACGGAAACACCGCACCCGCCTCGAGCGCGGCGGTCATGTGCGGCAGGCTCGCGAGCGCGTTCGCGGTGCGGACGAGCTCCAGTGCGGTGTGCGCCCGATAACCGAGCTCGTGCTCCATGTACTGCACGAGTGACGCGTACCCGAAGTGCTGCCAGATCGTCATGTCCTGGGCGAGCCGCAGCAATGCGACCTCGCGTGCTTCGAGCTGCGCGCGTTGCACGCTGAGCGCCTTGAGTCCGAGGTGCACCGGCAGCCAGTCCGTGTGCGCCGGGCCCGTCGCAGCCTGTCCATCCATCACCGCTTCGCGTGCGTTCATGATCCCACTCCGTCGTATTCGCGTATGCGCACGACGTTCTTACCATCACGTTATTCAGCGCCTTCCGCTCGCGCCTCGCGGCGGAAGCCATGCAGTTTGAGAAAAAAACAACGGCGAACGTGTTTGTGCTCGCAGAAGCGATCTGTGCGCCGCTCGGGCGAAGAAATCGCTGTGCAGGTCGACGGCGTCGTCGGTGTCTTGAAAATCGTGTCAAGAAAAATCGTTATGAATGGACAATCGACGACTGATTCGCATCTCGGTCGACGTATGCAGAGGATGGCAATGCGATTGTCAGTCGCGCGACGCGCACGACGCCGTCCCATGGGATCACCGGAGAGATGACGCATCTCACTCGCCGGGAGCGCTTGGCTTTGTACGCGATGATTAGTTCGCGCAAGCTCTCCCGTTACTGCTGAGTCGCGCCTTCACGGACGTGCGTGCGAGTACCCGAGCGTGCGCGCTCTCCCGAACGATCATCCCCAAGGAAAGCTCCGCTCCGCCCGAGGGCCGCGGCGCCTTTCGACCGACGCGAGCGGAGCGCGAGACCCGTGACGAGCGCGGGCACGACGCGCGCGTTCACGTCGAGCCCGCAACTGTGCAGCGGGTCTACGCGCTACGTCGGCACTCCTGGCGCTCGGCGCGCGGTGTCGCGCGAGAGCGAGCGAGGGCGAGGCGCCGTGGGCCGAGGTGTCGAGCCTCTCTCGCGCGCGACGATATCGACCACGCGCCGTACGTCGTCGCGATGCAGCGCGCGGAGCAGCAGCTCGTCGCCGTTGTCCGCACGTGGAAGTGATCGCGACGCGCGCTACGGGTGGGCGAGGTAGCCGAGCTTGCCCGTGCCGAGCTGACCGAAGCGATTGTCGCCCACGCACTGCACGAGGCCCGCTTGCAGCGTGCACGTCGTGCGGGTCGGCGGCGGTGGCGCGACGAGCGTGTCGAGCTGATCGATCGGCCACGGCGTGCAGTGCGCTGGATCCGCGGCGCTCGCGTTCGCGCAGAACAGCTCGCCGTTCGCCGCGCGTCCGCACGTCCCGGTGCCGCAGCGCACGGCCTCGAGGAGTCCCGGGTCGCGATACGGCTGGTGCGGCGCGCGTGGCAGCAAGGACTCGAACCGTGCGCCCCAGCAGAGGACGCGCGAGCCCGGCGCGGCTTCGACCTCGGCGCACGTCAGATCGCGCGCGCGCAGCTGCTTCGCATGCGTCACGCCCGGCACGACCGCGCCGTTGCACGTCACGGTGCGCTCCGGTGTGATCGCGCACAGGCCACTCGTGCCGAGCGCGATCTGGCGCACCGGACTCGCGGGCACGACGAACGTCGGATCGGTGAGCCCCCAGCGCGGATTGCGGCCCCAGCACGCGACGCGGCCGGCGCGATCGCGCGTGCAGGTCGACTGTTCGTAGGCGACGACCTCGCCGATCGTGCTCGTCGTCGCACCGGCACCGGCACCGGCAGTGGCACGGACCGGACGCGCGCTGTGCGTCGTCGTGCCGTCGCCGAGCTGGCCGTCGTGGTTCGCGCCCCAGCAGTAGACGTCGCCGTCGTCGCGTAGCGCGCACACGTGCTGGCCGCCGGTCGCGACCTGCGTGACGCGCTCGAGCCCGCAGACCGGTAGCGGCGTCGCGCTGTGGAGCAGCGTGTCGATGCCGAGCTCGTGGTGGTCGTTGAAGCCCCAGCACCGCACGCCACCGTCGGCGCGCAGCACGCACGCGAACCCGCCGCCCATCGCGACGTCGATCGCGTTCGTGATGCCGGGAACGTCGACGGCGATCGCCGGATCGCGTGCGCTCGCGGTGCCCGAGCTCCCTTGCCAGCACGCGACGTGACCGTCCGCGCGGACGACGCAGCCGTCACGATCGTCGAGCGCGAACCGCTTGCCGTCGTGCAACGCCTCGAGCGCTGCGGCGCGATGCTGGACGCGGATCGGCACGACGATGTCGTCCTCGGCCTGCCGCAAGCACGTGATGCCGCCATCGCGCGCGAGCGCGCAGCTGTCCCAGCCCGAGACTGCGAGCTGCTGCGCGCCGTCGAGCGCGTGCACGTGCTGCGCGCGGATCGGCGTGTCGTGGCGCTGGAACCGCCCGCCCCAGCACGCGACGCGACCGCCGCCGGTGATCGCGCAGCCGGTATCGCCGCCGGTCGCGACCTGCGTCGCGCCGTCGCTGCCGGCGACGCGGGTCCACGCACCGAACCGGCCGAATGGCACGAGCTCGCCACCGCACCACACCGCGCGATCGCGAACCATGCACGCGTACGCGAGCCCGAGGCCGAGCGTGCCCGCGGTCGTGATCTTCGACGGTGGCGCCTTCACCGGGATCGCGGTGCGCGGCGGCATGCTCCAGCAGTCGATCGCACCGGACGCGTGACGGGCGCAGCCGCTGTGCTCGGATAGCGCGAGCTCGACGACATCTGCGAGCCCACGCACCGGCTCGGGGCCCGACGCGCGCGCCGTGAAGTCGGGGTCGTGCTCGACCTCGTCGTTGCCCCAGCACGCGACGCTGCGATCGTCGAGGATCGCGCACGCGCGCTCGCCGGCGGCCGCGATCGCGATCGCCTTGCGTCCGAGCGGGACGTCGGCGGCCTGGGGATCCGGAGCACACGGCGTCGCGCGCTTCGCGATCGCCGGTGCTGGTGCCGGTGCGGGGGCCGGCGGCTCGTCGGGCGCCGCCTTCGTGCAGGCCACGAGCACGACCAGGAAGGGTGCGAGGCGCGCCATGGCAGACGATACGCACGAGCCCCCGCGGACGGCCTGCGAAATCGACGCTACAGCGTCAGGCCGACGCGACGGCGCGCGGTCAGGCAGTGCGCGCTGCCGAGCGTGAAGTCGCGGCACGTGCGCGGCCGATCGTCGTAGATCACGCAGCGATAGCGCGTCAGCCGACCGGCCTCGATCAGTCCGCCGTCGAGCGCGGCGCAGCGATCGCCGGCGCGGCGGATCTCGAGGTACGTGCCGCGATCGACGACATAGCCGGGCTGCGCCTTGACGACCGGATCACGCGGCTGGACCTCGACCGAGTGATACGCCGCGCGACAGCACGCGCCGCAGGTCTGGCAGTCGAGCGCGGGCTCGAACCGCTCGCACGCGGGCCACGCCGGATCGAGCTTGCCGTCGGTGTGGCGACACCGCAGCGTGCCGCGATACTCGAAGCGCCACGCGCACGCGCCACAGCGCTCGCGCGATGCGCCCCCCGGCAAGCCGGTCGGATGCCGCGCCGGCGCCGGCTCGACCGCGATCCACAGCGGCGGCGGCGAGCCTGCGACCGGCGCGGTGAACTTCGCGGCGTCGCTCGCGATCCGTGCGGTCGCCGCGAGCGCCTCGAGCAGCGCGGGTGACCATGGCGGCAGCTCGGCGCGCCGGATCGCGGCGATCGCGGCCTGAACGGATGGATCGGTGCGATCCGCGAGCACGTCGCCCGACAGCTCGTTCCAGAACGCACGGAAGTCCGTCGTCGGAGCGAAC
Organism: Kofleriaceae bacterium; assembly: GCA_035715365.1. Lineage (GTDB taxonomy): Bacteria > Myxococcota_A > Polyangia > Haliangiales > Haliangiaceae > JABFXX01. The sequence goes on from DASTLB010000025.1 coordinate 34,410, forward strand.
ACGGTGCGCAGCCCGAACCGGCCGGTCAGCACCCATTGCACGCGCAAACACGCGTGCTCGCGCCAGTCGTGATCCGGGCCGGTGTTGTCCATGCCCCAGTCGGCGCGCGCGAACGAGTCCTCGCCCTCGACGAGCGAGTGACACAGCTCGTGAAAGATCATCTGCGCGAGGCTGTCGTCGGCATCGAGCGCCTCGTCCGTCGCGATCGCGAGCGTGCCCCGGCCATCGGTCGCGGCGTACGCATCCGGCGTGCGGACGACGCGCAGCCCGATCCGGCGCGCCGCGCCGAGCCACACCTGGGCGAGCGGATCCACGTAGCGATGGGTGACGTCGCGCACCACGGCAGCCGTCTAGCACGTAAAACTTGCCCGCGGACAGCGCGACGTGGATGGTGACAACATGAAGGGTGATATCGCGCTGGTCGGCTTCGTGCTGACCGCCGAGGAGTGGCAGTCGCTCGACCCGATGTCCCGCGCGCAGCTGCTCGCGGCCGCGTTCCAGCGCGACAGCGCACCGGGCCGCGCCGCGAGTGATCGCGATCGGACCCGGCTTCCCACGCAGCGTTAGCGGCGCGTTGCACGAAGTTGCTGCGCTGTCCGGAAACGGCCAGTCGGTGTCGGTACCGCGTGCTACTTCGGGTGCATGAACGACGACGCTCGATACGCGGCCCTCGTGACGCGCGATGCGCGGTTCGATGGCGTGTTCTTCGTCGGCGTGTCGACGACCGGCATCTACTGCCGGCCGATCTGCCCGGCGCGCACGCCCGGCCGCACGCGGTGCTCGTTCTACGCGACCGCCGCGCTCGCCGAAGCCGCCGGGTTTCGCGCCTGCTTCCGCTGCCGGCCCGAGCTCGCGCCCGGCAACGCAGATGTCGATGCGGTCGATCAGCTCGTCGCGACCGCGGCCGCGCGGATCGCGGAAGGCGCGCTGAACGAGCGCAGCGTCGACGATCTCGCGGCCGAGCTCGGCGTGTCCGCGCGCCACCTGCGGCGCACGATGGAAGCGAAGCTCGGCGTCACGCCGATCGCGCTCGCGCAGACGCGACGGCTCGCGCTCGCGAAGCAGCTGCTGCAGGACACGACGCTGCCGCTGACGGAGATCGCGTTCGCCGCCGGGTTCCAGAGCGTGCGCCGGTTCAACGCGGTGTTCGCGGCCGTGATGGGCAGCGCGCCGTCGAAGCTGCGCCGCGAGCATGGCGGCGAGCGCTCCGACGCGTTCGCGCTGCGGCTCGATTATCGCGCGCCGTACGACTGGCCCGCGCTGCTCGCGTTCTTCGCCGCGCGCGCGATTCCCGGCGTCGAGGTCGTCGATCTCGATGCCGGCAGCTACCGGCGCGTCGTTCACCTCGACGGTGCGGTCGGGACGATCGAGGTCCGCCACGCGCCGGGGCGCGCCGCGCTGCAGCTCGCGGTGTCGCCGTCGCTCGTGGCGGTCGTCATGCCGCTCGTCGTGCGCGTGCGGCGGATGTTCGATCTCGACGCGCATCCGGATCGGATCGCGAGCGTGCTCGCGCGCGATCCCGCGCTCGCTCCGCTCGTCACGGCGCGGCCCGGGTTGCGGCTGCCCGGCGCGATCGACGGGTTCGAGGCGACGGTGCGCGCGCTGCTCGGCCAGCAGGTGTCGGTCGCGGCGGCGACGACGCTCGCCGGTCGGTTCGCGGCCGCGTTCGGTACGCCGTTCGCCGGTGGACCGGGCCTGGCGTACCGGTTCCCGACGCCGGCAGAGGTCGTCGCCGCCGGCGTCGACCGGATCGCGAAGATCGGGCTGCCGGGCGCGCGCGCCGCCGCGGTGCACCGGATCGCGACCGCGATCGTCGACGGCACGCTGCGGCTCGATCCGGCGTGTCGCGATCTCGACCAGTTCGTCGCGAGCGCGGTCGCGCTGCCCGGCATCGGGCCGTGGACCGCGCACTACCTCGCGATGCGCGCGCTGCACCTGCCGGATGCATTCCCGGCGGCGGACCTCGGCGTCAAGAAGGCGACCGGCGCGACCCCGCGCGATGCCACCGCGCGCGCCGAAGCGTGGCGACCGTTTCGCTCGTACGCGGTGATGCACCTGTGGACGGGCCTTGGAGGATCCAATGCTGAAGACGATGACGATCGAATCACCGCTCGGCCCGCTGCTGCTCGTCGAGCGCGCGGGCGAGCTGGCGGCGGTGCATCTGCCGCCGCACGAACCGCTCGCGGACGCGATCGCGGAGCGCACGCCGCTGCTGCAACGAACCGCGCAGCAGCTCGCCGAGTACTTCGCCGGTGAGCGGCGCACGTTCGAGCTGCCGCTCGCGCCGCGTGGCACCGGATTTCAGGACCGCGTGTGGCGCGCGCTGACGCAGATCCCGTACGCCGAGACGCGTAGCTACGGCGAGCTGGCGCGCGCGATCGGTCGCCCGGCTGCGAGTCGCGCGGTCGGCGCCGCGAACGGCAAGAACCCGATCGCGATCATCATCCCGTGTCACCGCGTGATCGGCGCGAACGGGACGCTGACCGGGTACGCGGGCGGACTGCCGGCGAAGCGCTGGTTGCTCGCGCACGAGCGCCGCGCGGTGCAGCCGATGCTCGTCGCTGGCTGACGGTTCGGATGCTACGGTGTCCGCCGTGAGCTGGTACCTGATCGGCGGACTCGCGGCGGCGGCGGCGGCGCTCGTCGGGCGCGGTGCGTTCCGCCGCCGCACGCAGGAGCAAGCGGCGGATGCGTCGGGGCTCGTGCCGGTCCGCGACCTCACGCATATCCCGGACGCGCTGCAGCGATCCGCGCTGTGGCGGCTGTCCGAGGGCGGGTTCGAGCGGCGCGTCGTGCACGGCGTCGTGTCGCGTGGCACCGAGGACGTCGACGTCACCGCGTTCGATCTCGAGACGCTGCGCGAGCGGCGCGGCGAGTGGGCGTACCTGCCGGTCGAGCCGCCGTTCCGGATCGGTGGCGTCGTCAGCGTCGTCGTCGCGGAGATGGATCGCCAGCTGCCGCACTATCTGCTGAAGCGCGCCGGCCGCGGCGATCAGCTGATCGACGACGACGTGATCGAGCGGGCAGGGCACGTCGCGAAGCTCGCGCGCGACTCGCTCGGCATGGCGCGGTCGTATCCCGCCGAGCTGCCGGCGCTGCCGACGACGCCGCTCGCGGTCGAGCTGCCGGAGCACTGGCGCGCGTACGGCCCGGCGGACGGTCCGCTCGACGGCATGCTCGCCGCGGGGCTGCGCAAGACGCTCGCGCAGGCCGGCCGCCGCGATCTCGTGATCGAGCTGATCGACGGCCTCGTGATCGTGTACCCCGCGGCGCGCGATGTCGTCGGTGCCGATGCGTTCGCCGATCTGACGACGACCGCGCTCGCGATCGTCGATGGCGTGCTCGCAGCGTCGCCGCGGATCTCGCCGCGCGGCATCGAGCCGACGCGACCTGTTACATCTGCGTGACGCGCTCGTTGCAGGTTGAAGTCAAACCTTCAACTTTCTACTGTGGCCGCGATGAGGGGATTCGCGATCCTGGGGATCGTCGCGCTCGTGACGGCATGCTCGAGCTCCGCACCGACGATCGGTGACGATGACGGCCCCGGCGACGACGCGCAGATCCCGGCCGATGCGCCGCAGCCGATCGATCGCGATCAGGACGGCCTCGACGACGCGCGCGAGCTCGCGCTCGCGACCGCGTACCTGCCGTACGTCTCGCTCGATCCCGGCGACGGCTGCTCGCTCGACGGCTACGTGGTCCGCGTCCGGCCGCATCCGCAGGACGCGACGAAGATCCTGATCGTGTACGACCACCTGTTCGAGACCGACTGCGGCTTCGGCGGCCACACCGGCGACAACGAGGTGTTCGCGGTCGCGATCGATCCCGCGCGACCGGCGCCGGACGGCATCCTCGCGATCAAGACCGCGTCGCACCAGGGTACGTTCTGCGAGCGCGTCAGCGAGTGCTCGACGTGCGGTGACGGCCGCGATGCGTGCGACCGCGCGCCACTCGACGGCGCGATGTGGCCCGTGCTGTACGCGAGCAAGGACAAGCACGGCCAGTACGCGACGAAGCGGGCGTGCCCGCTGATCGGCACCTGCCTCGATGCGTGCACGCTGAACCCGACGCCGAAGCGCGCCCCGATCGTCAACGCCGGCGAGCCCGGTCACCCGCTCGTCACGAACCTGACGACCGACGGCTTCATCAACGCCGCGAACGGCTGGACGAAGCCCGAGCTCATGAATGTCGACCCGTGGGCGACCGGGGATTTCGGCGGTGCCGGCAACATCGCCGACGACCTCGTCGATCCCGTGTTCGCGCCCGCTACCTGTTCTTCATAGCGTCGTTGCACTTGCCGAGATCCTCGAGCGTCTGCACCGCGAGCATGCACGCGCGATCCTCGCGGGTGAACTTCGCGCGGCAGTGCGGCCCCATCTCGGCGCGCCACTTCGCGACGTCCTTCTCCCACTGCTCCGGCGGCGTCTTGTTGATGCCGCGCTTGACCTCGAGCACGTGGTCGACGACGCGATCGCACTCGTCGGGACCTTTGTTCTGCTGGCACGCGGCCAGCACCATCACGACGAGCGCGAGCGCCTTCACGCCCGGATCATAACCGGCTTTACCGCCACTCGGCGTCGACGCGGAAGCCCTGATCGACGATCGAGCTATCCGACACGAACCGCAGGTAATGGTAGCGGCCTGCGAATTCCTCGCCGCCGGGGCCCTGCGTGCCGGTGTAGCGCGCGACCCGCACCCACGCGCCCGCCTGGTACGTCCACACCTCGAGGTAGTCGTAGTCGCGCTCGAGCGCGAAGCTCGCGGTCACGAGCCGCAGCGCCTGCGCCTCCGCCGGCAGGTAGACCTGCTTCCACACGCTCGTGCCGTTCGCGTACGGATGCGCGGTCTCGAACCGGCCGTTCGTCACCGGCTTCCACGGCGCGCCCGCCTTCCACGCGCACGCGTTCGCCTCGCATGCCCACGATCCGAGCACCGCCGGATGCGCGAGGTGCGTGCAGTCGCCGGGCGCGTCGCAGTAATTCGTCGCGACGCACGCGCCACCGGCGTCGGGGAACGGCGCCTCGAACACGCTCGCGTCGTAGCGGCAGCGGTAGCCGTCCTGGCAGGGCAGGCCGAACAGCGTGCCGCAGCTGTCGCCGGTGATGCCGCATGCGCCGGCGTGCGCGACCGCGATGTTCGCGCAGCCCGCGTGGCACGCGTTCGAGAACGTGCGGCCGTTGACGCCGCACACCGGATCGAACTGTGCCGGGCAGACGCAGCCCGCGTCCTCGACGCACGCGCCGTCGCTGCACGAGAACCCGGTGCCGCACGCGAGCCCGCCGCCGGCGTCGCACGCGAACAGCGCCTCGAAGTCGGCGATCAACGCCTGCACCTCGGGGTCGTGCTGGCCGGCCTCGGCGACGAAGTGGACGTCGAGCCCGCCGACCTGGAATGCGAGCTCGTCGCGCTGCGCGCCGGGCGTCACCGCGCGATCGTAGCCACCGGTCGCGAGCAGGCCGTCGGCCGCGGCGCGGCGCACGAACGACCGCACGCGCGCGAGATCGACGGTCCCGATCTCGGTCGTGACGAGCGCGTCGGTCGGGCCGGGATGGGTATCGAACGCGCGCGCGCCGAGCGTGTGCCGCGCGTGGTGGTTGCGGCCGATCGCGGTCTCGAAGCGCACGACGACGTCGGCGAGCGGCGCGCACTGCGGCACCGCCGGGCACTCGCACGTGCCGGGCGTCGGCGCGAGATCGATCTGATCGGCGGCGCACGGCGGGAACCGGACCTGCGGGCAGCCGGCGGGCGCGCCGTCCCACTCGATCGTGTCGATCTCGAAGCCGTGGCGCGTGATGCTGCTGTCGGTGTCGAGGCGGACGTCGACGTGATCCGACGCGAGCGGAAACCACTCGGTCCACGTGTCGTCGTGCGTGCCGTCGAACCACTGCGGGTCGGCACCGACCGGCTCGACCGCGACGTGATCGTAATCGGCCTCGGTCCGCAGCACGCGGAAGTGCAGCCGCGCATCGGTCGCGCACGACGGCAGGTCGGCGAGCGGCACCGCGAACACCTGGTTCATCCGGTTGCTGTACGGATGCGGCGACTGCACATTGATCGCGACCGTGTGGTCGACGCCGTCGGCCTTGCCGCCGCTCTCGCGCGGCACGTCGGGCGGGGTGCTGTCGTCGACGACGCCCTTGGTCAGATCTTTGGAAGGGCCGCACGCGGCGAGCGCGAGCAGCAAGCACGAGGCAACGCGAAGCATAGGGCGCGCCACGTAGCACACGCCGCACGCCCGCAACAAGCGCCGGCACGTGCGCGATCTCGGCGAATCGTCGTCGATCGGTAGCGCTCGTCAGCCGACGTACAATCAGCGCAACGCGTGCGCGAATTTGCGGCCGCCGGTGCGCGACAGCCAGCCGTCCGCGCGCGCCGGGTAATGGATCTTGCCGGCCGCGTCGTACCAGGTGTCGGTCGCGATCGGCGCGTGACCGCGCTGCGCCCAGTCGTGGATCGTCGGGCACGTCGCGCCGACCGCGGGCGGCGCCATGCCCGAGGCCTCGCAGACCTCGATCGGCACGATGTCGTCGGGCCGCGCGGGCAGCGTGAGCTTGCGGCCGTTCGCGATCGCGAGCAGCGCGTCGCGCACGAGCGGCGCCGCGGCATCCATGCCGACGATGCCCTGCGTCGGCGCACCGTCGATCGAGCCCGCCCACGCACCGACGAGCACCTCGTTCGTCGCGCCGACGGTCCACGTGTCCGCGAACCCGCGCGCGGTACCGGTCTTGGCGGCGACCCGGAACGGCAGGTCGAGCGGTAGCTCCATCCCGAAGCCCGGCCGTCGCGCCTCCGGATCGGCCAGCATGTCCATCGTCAGCCACGCGGTCGACGGCGAGAACACGCGGCGCTCGATCGGCCGCGGCGGCGTCCAGGTGGTGCCATCCGCCGTCGTGACGCTCGCGATCGCGCGCGGCCTGCCGACCTTGCCGTCCTTGACGAGGAAGCCGTACCCCGCCGTCAGATCGACGAGCCGGACCTTCGCGGCGCCGAGCGCGAGCCGCAGGCCGTAATCCTCGGGCGCGCCGTCGAGCGCGGCGACGCCGGCCTGATCGAGCACGGTCATGAGCCGCGGCACGCCGATCTGATCGAGCACGTCGACGGCGGCGAAGTTGTACGAGCTCGCGAGCGCCTCGCGGTAGCGCACCGGGCCGTGCTCGATGCTGCCCGACGGTGCGAAGTACTGATCGGTCGTGTCGCGGACGTCCCACGCGATGCTCGCCGGCGTCTCGCCGCGCTCGATCGCGGTCGCGTAGACGAACGGCTTGAGCGCGGAGCCGGGATGGCGGCGCCGCGTCGTCAGGTTGATCTGGCCGCCCGGCGTGGTCCAGCCGGTCGAGCCGACCATCGCGCGCACGCCGGTGGTCTCGGTGTCGAGCACGACGACGCCGGCCTGCTGGAGGTGCAGCGCGTGCAGCTGCGCGACCTGTTCGGCGACGCGGCGCTGGAGGACGCGCTGCAGCTGCAGATCGAGCGTGGTCTGCACGCGCCCGCCGCGCGCGCGGATCTCCGGCGGCAGCTGGTCGAGCGCGTACGCGACGAAGTGCGGAGCGTGGTTGTCCGGAACGTGGCGCGCGATCGCGAGCGGCGTCGTGCGGATCCGCGCGGCGGTGTCGGTGTCGATCACGCCGCGGCGCACGAGCAGCTCGGCGACGTAGTCGCGGCGGCGCAGCGCGGCGTCGCGGTGCTGCAGCGGATCGTAGCCGGTCGGCGCGCGCGGGATGATCGCGAGCAGCAGCGCCTCGCCGTCGGACAGCGCGCTCGCCGGCTTCCCGAAGTACAGCCGCGCCGCCGCGTCGATGCCGACCGCGCCGTTGCCGAAGTACGCGCGGTTCATCCACTGCTCGAGGATCGTGCGCTTGTCCACCGCACGCTCGATCCGCAGCGCGAGCACCGACTCGCGCGCCTTCGCCGTGACCGTGCGCGGTGCGCCGGGCGAGATCAGCATGCGCGCGACCTGCATCGTCAGCGTAGACGCGCCATAGCGGCCGCCGCGCAGGTTCAGCCACACCGCGCGCGCGACGCCGAGCCCGTCGATACCGCGATGGTCCCAGAACCGCGCGTCCTCCGACTCGACGACCGCGGACACCGCGATCGACGGGATCTCGCCGAGCTGGACCCAGTGCGTGGTATCGGCACCCTTCGCCGGCAGCCGGGCGATCTCCTCGCCGCGCACGTCGACGAGCACGAGCGGCTCGGTCGTCGCGACCAGCTCGCCGCGATCGAACGGCCACAGGTACACGAGCGCGAGCGTCAGCTGGATCGCGACCACGGCGGGCAGCAGCAGGCCGACGAGGGCCCAGCGGCCGAGCCGCCATGCGCGCGCGAGCGTCTGCACGCCGGGCGCCATGGTTACTTCGTCACCGTGACCTTCGAGCGCGACGTGCGCGCCCGGACGTCCGGCGTGTACATCGCCTCGACGTGCGCCGGCATCGCGGTGAACGTGCCGTCGATCGTCGCGCGTGCCTGGTACGTCAGCTCGTAGTGGCCCTGCGGCAGGTTGTCGGCGAACCACTGCACGCGGTCGTCGCGCATCTCCTCGTGGTCCCACGTCGCGTAGCCGAACCGCTTCGCCCACGGATCCTGATCGACCGCGGACTTCTGCGGGTTCGCGCTGCCGGCCGCGAGCTTCGGGTTCACGACCTCGAACCCCGCCGGCAGCGGATCGACCATCGCGACCCACGGCTGCGCGGTCGTCGTGCCGAGCGTCAGCTTCACGGTCACCATCTCGCCCGCCTTGAACGACGTCACCGGCTTGCCGTTCGCGTCGAGGTACGCGCGCTCGAGCGTGAAGCCGTTCGCGACCGGCGCGAGCGCATCGACGCGCGCCTCGCGCACGCGCGCCGTGACGTTCGCCGGCTGATCGACGCGGATCTCGAGCTGCTCGCTCGTCAGCTGATCGACCGGCACGCGCAGCGTCGCGATCTCGGTTCCGACGAGCTTCTTCGCGAGCACCTGCTTGCCACCGACCTTGACGACCGCGTTCGTCTCGCCGGCGGTGCTGCGCCGTCCGTACTCGGCGAGCGCGACGAGCGACCACAGGTTCTCCTGCGTCGAGACCCACGTGCCCTGCTTCGTGCGCTGGCTCTTGAGGCCGGCGACGAGCGGATCGACGAGCTTGTGGTTCGGGTCGACCTCGAGCAGCGCCGCGAGCGTCATCGCGGTCGCGCGGACGTCGCTGTTCATGTAGTGCAGCTGATCGTCGGTCTTGCTCTCGTGCACGAGCCCCTTGCCGTTCGCGACGACGACGTTCGCCTCGACGAGCTTCTGGACGTCGGCGATCTGCTTCGGATCCGCCTTCGCGAGCTTCAGCGTGCGCAGCAGGAACGCCTGGCCCCACTTCGGTAACCCGGCGCGCAGGTCGTAGAGCCGCGCGTTCAGGCTCGCGTCGGGATGCCCGCGCAGCGCCATCACGTACGCGCCCATCGCGATCGTCGCGCCGTCGCCGTTCGGCTTCAGCGTGCCGGGCTTGTTCGCCCACTCGCGGAGCGCGCGCATGCCGTTCTCGAACACGTCGTACGGCACGTCCTGCCCCGCCCGCTGCGCGATCGTCAGGCCCCACAGCGCGTACGCGGTCAGGTGCGGATACGTCTGCGATTGCGGCCACAGCGAGAAGTGACCGTCGCCTTGCTGGTGCCGGATCACCTTCTCGGTGCCCGCGCGGATGAACTGATCCGCCTTCGTGCCCCGCAGGCTCGGGTCGTCGATCACGTTCGCGAGGTCACGCGCGGCGACGAGCGGCACGAACCGCGACATCGTCTGCTCGAGGCAGCCGTACGGATACTCGACGAGCGACCTCAGGCCGGGCCCGAGCTCGCCGACGCCGGTGCGGTCGATCGTGATCGCGAGCTCGCTCTCCTTGCGCAGCACGTCGCCGCCGACCCCGAGCGTGCCGGTCCAGCTGCCGGCCTTGCCGAGCCGCTGCTCGACGACGAGCCGGTTGTCGATCACGCGCGGCCGATCGATCGGCACGGTCACTCGCACCGCGTCGCTGTCCTTGCCGAGCCGGATGCCGAACTCGAACGTCGCGGCCGCGTTGTCCGACGCCTTCGCGGCGAACCGCACGCGCACCGAGCCATTCGCCGGCACGTCGACCGTCTGCTGCGCGACATCGAGCGTCGCGCCGTCTGCCTTCGCGGTCACGATCGCCGCGCCCTTCTGATCGGTGTGGTTGTGGATCACGATGCCGACCGACGCTGCGTCGCCGGAGCGCAGGAACCGCGGCAGCGCGGGCGCCGCCATCACCGGCTTGTTCACGGTCAGCCGCTGCTCGCCGGCGCCGAACCGGTCCGCGGTATCCGCGGCGACCGCCATCAGCCGGAATGCCGTCAGGTTATCCGGCGCCGTGAACGAGAACGCGATCTCGCCGTTACCGTCCGTGACGAGCATCGGCGACCAGTACGCCGACGACACGAACTTGCTGCGGATCCGCTGGCCGCCCTGCGTCGAGCCCGAGTCGCCGCCCTCGTCGGGATCGCCGCTCGACGGATCCGCGAGCCGCGCGATCCGGTTCCAGTTCGTGCCCGCATCGACGCCGAGCCCGTACGACGCGTAGAACGTCTTCATCGGGTTCGGCGTCTCGTAGCTGATCAGCTGCAGGATGCCCTCGTCGGCGGCGGACAGCGACACCTCGGCCTTCACCGGCTTGCCGCCATGCGTGACCTTGATCTTGCCGCTGACCTTGTCGCCGGGCTTCACCGTCTGCTGGTCGAGCGCGACCGCGACGTCGAGCTGCTTGTGCTCCGCCGCGACCTTGAGCTCGACGAGGCCCATCTTGAACTGGGGGCGGTTCTTGTCGCCCGCGCCTTGCCGCCCCGAGACGAGCGCGACGCCCGCGTACACGTTCGGCGCCCACGCGTCGACGATCGGCAGCTCGATCCCCTCGGACGGCGAGCCGAGCTGCTTGACCTTCGCCTCGATCACGCCGTCGCGCTCGATCGTGATCAGCGCGGTCGGCTTCTTGAGGTTCGCCTGCGCGACGAGCCGCGCCGTCTCGCCGGCCTTGTACGCCGGCTTGCTCGCGATCAGCGTCATCCGCGCGCCCTCGTCGCCGCTCCAGAACGCCTCGCCCTTGCCGATCACCCACAGCGAGCTCGCGGCCGCGACGTCGTTACCGCGGTCGTCCTTCGCGCTGATCTGGATCACGTACTCGCCGGGTTCCGTCGGGTTGATCCGCTCGGTGTGCGAGCCCGCGTTCGCGATCGTCACCGCGCGCTCGAGCACCACCTTCGGCTGCTGGTCGCAGTGGTAGTAGCTGCGCATCCCGACCTCGCTCCACGTGCACCGACCCTCGATCCGCGTCATCGTCAGCTTCGCCTTCGCGCCGATCCGCGAGCCATCCGGCTTCAGCGCGACGAGGTTCACGCCGAACGGCATGCCGACCGCCTGCACGAACTCGTTCGCGTGCATGCCGAGGTAGAAGCTCGTCTTGTGCGCGGTCACGACGGTGCTCTTGCCCATCGTCTGATCCGCCGAGTCGGTGACGTTCGTCGACAGGATGTAGTCGACCGGCCCGGTGTACTCGGTCGCCGGATCCTGCGACGCGATCACCGCGTGGCCCTGCGCGTCCGTCGTGGCCGTGCCCTCGGCGACGAACTCGCCGTAGTCCTCGGTCGGCTCGTACCAGTACCAGTCGTGCGGATCCGACGAGAACGTGTACGCGTCGAACCCGGTGAACCGCAGCCGGTGCGGCCGCTTGCGCAGGCTCCACTCGATGCCCGCGCTCGCAGCCGGCGACCCGAACAGATACCTCGCGTCGAGCGCGAACGACAGCGGCTCGCCGGGCAGCGGGTTCGGCTTCGCCGCGCCGAGCTTGACCTCGAACGTCGCCGGCCGGAACTCCTCGACGGAGAACCGCTCGCGAAACACCTGATCGCCGAGCTTCGCGCGGACGTAGTAGTCGCCGACGTTCGCGTCCTCGCGAAGCTTCAGATCGAACGCGAAGCCACCGAAGCTCGAGAGCTTCTGCGTCGTCGTCATCACGCTCTGGCCGCGGCTATCCTCGACCTCGATCTCGACCTTGCCCGACGGCACGCTCGGCGGCCGGCCCTGCTTGATCGCGCGCGCGATCCCCTTGAAGTGGACCTCCTCGCCGGGCCGGTACAGCCCGCGATCGCTCTGGATGAAGCCGCGGATCTTCGTCGCGCCGCCGCGCCGGTCCTCCGCGACGCCGAAGTTCCACAGCTGGATGCCGTTCGCCCAGTTGCCGTCGACGACCGCGAGGTCGTTCGCCTTCTCGACGATCGCGATCAGCCGCTGGCTGCGATAGCTGTCCCACTCCTCGAATTCACCTTCCTCGGGATCCTGCTTCGCCGGCTGCGCCTTGAGGATCGCGCTGCCGGGGATCATGACGATGCCGTCGCCGGTCGTCGTGCCGGTATGCACGAGCTTGCCCTGCGGGCTGTACACGCTGACCTTCGCGCCGGCGATCGGCTGGCCGGTCGCGAGCGACGTCACCCACACGAGGCCGGACGCCGTGCCCGCCTTGATCAGGATGCCCATGTCCGTGACGTTCGCGAGCACGCGATTGCGCCGCGGGCTCAGCCAGCCGCGGCTCTGATCCGGCACGATCTCGTCGGAGCTGATCTCCGCGAGGTACATGCCGCGCGCGTTGCCGCCGCCGCACAGCTTGCCGAGCGCGAGCTCGTCGAGCTTCCACTTGTTCTTGACGGCGGGCTTCATCGTCGAGCTGCGCGCCTTGACGTGCAGCTTCTTCCAGTCGATCGGCTTGTCGTCGTCGTTGCCGCCCCACGGGTCGTAGTTCATGTCGGTCGTCAGCACCTGGACGATCCGCTCCTTCGGGATCGCCGCGCACTCGACGCCGTACTTCGTGATGTTGCGCGTCCACACCGGATAGCCCTTCGCGCTGGCCTCGAGCGCGTAGATGCCACGCTCCATCGAGATCCGCGGCCGCGCGTCACCGGTCGTGAACTCCTTCGTCTCGGTCTTCACGAGCTTCTGGCCGAACTTGTCGACCGCGTTCGCGACGGTGATCGTGTACTTCGTCTGCGTGTCGAGGTCCGCCGTGACGTGGTACGCGGTGCCGTCGTCGTCGAGCCAGCCGTTGTCGATGCCCGGGATCGGCGGCACCGACCGCACCGCCTTGCGCGCGGCATCGAGGTCCATCGGCGTCGAGAACGTCACCGTCAGGTTGACCTCGTCCGCCGGCACGTCCTGGCCGTCGGGCTCGATGCTCGTCACCGACAGCGTCGGCCGCGTCTCGACCGCGAGCTCGTACGGCGACGCGAGCGGTGTGTTGCCGCCGGCTCCGGTCAGCCCGTCGCAGCGCAGCGTGTAGTGCGTCCCCGACGCGAGCACCTTTGCCGGCTTCACGGTCAGGTGCGCCGACGGCTCGCCCACCTTGCCGACGAGCGCGATCGCCTGCTGCTCGCCATCGAGCAACCGGCAGTGCATCGCGACATCGAGCGCGCGCACCGGCTGGTTGAACGCGAGCGGCAGATCGCCATCGGGCGCGATCGTCTCGGCATCGCCCCCCCACAGCCCCTCGACCGCGAGCGGCCGGTGGACGAAGCTCATCTGGAACGCGGCGGTCCGCTTCGCGAGCTCGCCGGTCAGCGTCACGTCGTACTTCGTCGACGGCGCGAGCGGCCCGGACGGATCGATCACGAGCGTGCGCGTGTCCTGCCAGTAGCCCTTCCACGCGAACGCCGGCGTGACCTTGACGCTCGACGGATCGGCCGGCTTGCTGACGAGCCCGGCCTCGACGACCGGCTTGTCGAACCGGATCACGATCGACTCGGCCTTCTCGATCGCGCCCTCGGGCGTGAACGACATGACCTTGAGATCGCGATGCGCGGTGCTGCCACCGCACGACAGCGCCATCGCGAAGCCGGCGAGCACGCCGGAGGACACCCACGACGATCGATAGACCGGACGCAGTTTCATTTGATCGCCGCGAGCTGCATGCCGGGTGCCGCGCGCAGTCGCAGCGGTGTCGCGGCGTTGCATCACGCGTGGCTCGGCAGACACGTCCGACCGTCACGAACAGACACGAAGATCGCTGCAATACGCGGCGCGGCTCGCGCGTTCGATCTCGCTGTCAGGCGATCCGTAAACTGACCCCGAAACGACACTAAAACTGACCCACCCCCGCATCCGGCCGGTCGCCGGGACGGAGGGACCGATGGAGTCAGAAAGCTTGCGTGATCAAGCGCCGGGCGAGACGCCGGTAGCGATGGTCGATTCCGAAATCGTGCGCCAGATCAGAGCCCTGAGCGATCTGAAGTGGGGGACGCGGCGGATCGCCGCCGAGCTCGGCGTCAATCGAAACACCGTGCGACGGTATCTGCGCGGCGGCGAGGCGGCTGAGGTGCAGCATCGGCCGGCCGCGCGTCGATTGACAGCGGAGCAGCGTGCCGAAGTCGTTCGACTGTTCGACAGCACCGCCGAGGGCAATGCGGTCGTGGTGCAGCAGCTGCTCGCTGAGCAGGGGCTCGATGTGCAGGTTCGCGTTCTGCAGCGCGTACTCGCGCCGCATCGTAGGGACCGGCGTTCGAGAGAGCTGGCGACTGTGCGCTTCGAGACCGCGCCTGGGCATCAGCTACAGATCGACTTCGGCGAGAAGTGGGTCTGGGTTGGCGAGAAGCGGGTTCGCGTGATGCTGTTCGTCGCGGTCTTGTCCTACTCGCGACGCGAATACGTGCGCGCCTTCCGCACGCAGCGCCACGACGACTGGCGCGAAGGACTCGCTGGCGCGTTCCGTCACTTCGGCGGGACGACGCAGACGGCCCTCGTCGACAACGCGCGGGCGCTGGTCGTCGAGCGGGATCGCGAGGCCGGCACGGTGCGACTGCATCCAGCGTTCGAGGCGTTCTGCCGAGACTGGGACATCACGGCGAGGGTCTGCCAGCCATACCGCGCTCGCACTAAGGGCAAGACCGAGCGCGGCGTCGGCTACGCGAAGGGAAATGCGCTCGCCGGGCGGCGCTTCGAATCGTGGGCGCATCTCGAAGCGCATCTCGAGCGGTGGATGGTCATGGCCGACGACCGCATTCACGGCACGACGCACGAGCTGCCGCGCGTTCGCTTCGAGCGCGACGAGGCCGCAGCGTTGCGCCCGCTTCCCACGAGACCGTTGCCCGTGCGGCAGCGTCGGCTCGCTCGCCGAGTTGCGAGTGACTGCTTCGTCGACGTCGATACGGTGCGCTACAGCGTTCCGCATCGCCTCGTCCGCCGTCCCGTCGAGGTCCTCGTCGGTGACACGGAGGTCGTTGTCTTCGACGGGACCGAAATCGTCGCGCGCCACACCCGCTGCGACGAGCCGTACCAGCGCGTCGTGGATCCGGCTCACTTTGAGGGACTGTGTCGCGTCACGACCACGGACCGCGTAGTGGGCACGGCGTTGCAGTCGTACGGCCGGACCCTCGCCGACTACGAAGCGGTCGTCGGAGGTGCGCCATGAGCGAGGTCGTCCGCGGACGCGTCGAAGACCATCTCCTGCGGCTTCGCCTGCCTTCGGTCGCGGCTCGTCTCGATGCCGTGCTTTCCGAGGCGGCGCGCAAGGAGCCCACGTATCTCGACTTCCTCGACGGGCTTCTTCGCGAGGAGCTCGACGCCAAGCAGAAGCGCCGCGTCACGATGGGGATCAAAATCGCGCACTTCCCCGTCGTCAAGACGCTCGAGGAGTTCGACTTCAAGTTCCAGCCCTCGGTCGACAACAAGCTCGTCCGCGAGCTCGCCACGGCGCGGTTCATCGCGCAGGCCGAAAACGTCCTCTTGTTCGGACCACCCGGCGTCGGCAAGACCCACCTCGCCATCGGTCTGGGCCGTGCTGCCATCGAGGCTGGGCACTCGGTCCTGTTCGTCACAGCGACGGCGCTCATCGCCGCGCTCGCCAAGGGCCACCTCGAGGGCCACCTCACCGAGCAGCTCACGTTCTTCGCCAAGCCCAAGCTGCTGGTCATCGACGAGCTCGGCTACCTGCCTCTGGAGCGCAGCAGCGCTCATCTGTTCTTCCAACTCGTGGCTCCCCGCTACGAACGCGGCAGCATCCTGCTCACCACCAATCAGCCCGTCACCGACTGGGGCCAGGTCTTCGGCGACGAGACCATCGCCGCCGCAATCCTCGACCGCGTCCTGCACCACAGCCACACGCTGGTCATCAAAGGAGAGAGTTACCGACTGAAATCGAAGAAGCGAGCCGGGCTTCTCGGCCGCGATCACTGAACACACGGGTGGGTCACTTTTAGTGTCGTAACCGGGTCAGTTCTTAGTGTCGCTTGACACTCGCTTCACGAGCGTGGTCTCCGCGGAGCTGTGGACCTGTCCCGTTGCGTACTCAGACGCGTCTTGCGAACGCGTGCGCAGGGCGTCGATCTCGGTCGATGGCGGATGTGGTCAGGCCGCATCTGTGCCGTTTTTCAATCGATCGCTCGGAGTGGTCACGATCCATCGACACGCGCGACGCGACGGACGGCGAATCGCTCGCGTGCTCACCGACGTCGTGCGCGCCGTATCGAGGCTTGACCGTCATCAGCTCGCGCTGCATGGAAGTACGCTGTCGTTACTCCGCACCTGTCACGCCTTCGAACCGCGTCCATGTTCATTCTGTGTCGGAATGATCAGGTGTTCACTCGCGAAGCTCGGGATCTCGTCGATGACTCGATCCAACCTGTAATGCGAACACAGCCGCAGCTGTCTTCGTGTCGCAGTCATGCTGTGCGAACATTCACTGTCAGAGTGCAAGAGTACAACTCAGCATCATGTCAAAGAAACAATCAACTCCAGAACCCCAGCTGACACTCGATCTCTCCCGACGACCGATGGGACGGGGAGGCTGGAGACCTGGATCCGGACACCGCGAGGGCACGACGCACGTGCCCCACGAGACGCGTGAGGACTTCGCATCGCGGTATCCGTTACACGTGACATTGCGGCTCGTCGACGGCATTCCGTCGCTGCGCAAGTACGAACCGCTGCGAATCATCTGGGATGCCATCCGCAAGGCTCAGAGCGCGAGCTTTCGGCTGGTCGAGTTCAACGTCGAGCCGAATCACCTCCATCTCCTCGGTGAGGCGGCTGGCAAGGAGTCGCTAGCGAGTGGCTTGCAGGGATTCAAGGTGCGAATGGCAAAGAGGCTGAATCGTCACTTCGGGCGAACGGGAGCGCTGTTCGACGAGCGTTATCACATGCGGGTTCTGCGAACGCCGCGCGAGGTGAAACATGCGATCCGGTACGTGCTGTGCAACTGGAGGCACCACGTCTCCGACCGCGAGGTCCTGCCGGCCGACTGGATCGATCCGTACTCGAGCGCATTCTGGTTCGATGGGTGGAAGCGCGAGCTCGTCCTCGACGAGCCGTGGAAGCGCGACCTCGCGGCCATGCCACCGCCCACCGTGAAACCCACCGTCTGGCTACTTCGGACCGGATGGCGCATGCACGGGTTGCTCGAGTTCGACGAGGTTCCCGGCCCGAAGAAGCGTTCGTCGAGCCGGTGACGTGCCGCGCATGCAAACCGGATTTGCGGTGGCTTGAAAACCGGCAGTGATGTGGCCTGACCAAAAAGCAAGCCCGCGCTCGGTCTGCGTGCGCTGCGCGTTCACAACACCCACCACTTCTCGAACCTGCGCGCGTCGCGTTCGTGCGCAGGCGCTCGCGCTCGCCCGTGACTCGTGGCGACGAAGTGGAGAGGTCCCATCACGTCGACCTGGAGGCGATGTCCGCGGAATTACTCGCGCCCAGCAGCGGTCGCGACACCGACTAGACCATCGGGCCGGCCGGCGCGTGTAAGTTCGACGGCATGGTGCGTCCGGCGCTCGTCGTGGTCTGTCTGCTCGTGGTCGCGGGCACGGCACGCGCGGGCGAGCTGCCGCGGATGTGCGGCCTGCACCCGCCGAGCGGCCCGCCGATGGCGATGCTCGACAGCGACATCGACGTGGTCGTGCGCGGGCCGATCGTCGAGGCGACGATCACCCAGAAGTTCCAGAACCGCACCGATCACGCGACCGAGGCGACGTACATCTTTCCGTTGCCCGAGGACGCCGCGGTCACCGCGATGGCGATCAAGAGCGGCAACCGCACGTATCGCGCCTCGATCGAGAAGCGCGAGGAGGCGCAGCGCCGCTACGAGGACGCCGTGCGCGCCGGCGTCGCGGGGGCACTGCTCGATCAGGAGCGGCCCGACGTGTTCACGCAGACGGTCGCCGCGATTCCACCGCGCGGTACCGTCGAGGTGACGCTGCGGTTCGACACGCTCGCGCGCTACCAGGACGGGACGTGGCAGCTCGTGCTGCCGATGGTGGTCGCGCCGCGCTACGTGCCGGGCACCGCGACGAACCGTCCGACGACGGGGACCGGGCGCGCGCCCGATACCGATCGGTCGCCGGACGCGTCGCGCGTGACGCCCGGTGGCGCACCCGGCGCGGGTGGCGCGACCCAGGTGACGCTGCACTTCGAGGACAAGCCGCTCGAGATCAAGAGCCCGACGCACGAGCTCAAGCTCGCGGGGGCGGACGTGTCGTTCGTCGATCCGCGCACCGACCACGATGCGGTCGTGCGCTGGAAGGCGAAGCTGCCGGCGGATGGCTGGGTCGAGCCGTCGCCCGACGGTGGCTACGCGGCCGTGATGGTGTCGGCGCCGACGGCACCGACGCGCAAGAGCTCGCTGCGGGCGCTGCTCGTGCTCGATCGATCGGCGGCGTCGCGTGGCGATGCCGATGCGTTGCAGCGGCCGCTCGTGCGCGCGCTCGTCGGAGCGCTCGGCGCGGCGGACCGGATCGCGGTGACCGGCAGCGACCAGCTGGCGTGGAGCACGCCAGGCGATGCGAACCGCGCGCTCGAGCAGCTGTGGGAAAAGCCGGCGCCCGCGTTCGATCTGACGCGCGCGCTCGCGACCGCGAAGCCGGATGGTGCGCCGATCGTGCTCGTGACCGGTGGGCTCGTCGCCGACGATCGCGCGGCGATCGCGGCGGCAGCGAAGCTCGGCGTGCCGGTGCACGTGATCGGGGTCGGCCCGGCACCGGCGCGCGGCCTCTTGACACAGATCGCGGCGGCGAGTGGCGGCACGGTGCGATTCGCGGCGCCCGGCGATGATCTACCGGCGCTCGCGAAGGCAACGCTCGTCGACGCGGCGACGCAGCCGGCGCCGCTCACGGTGACGTGGGGGACGCTCGGTGCGAGCGAGGTCGTGCCCGGCATGTTGCCGCGGCTCGGCGCGGGCCAGGCGATGATCGTGCTCGCGCGCGTCAAGCACGCGCAGATCGCGAACATCCGCGCGAACGGCGATCTATTCGCGATCCAGACGGTGTCCGGCGGCCGGACGGTCGACGGCGCGACCACGAAGCTCGGGCCACTCGCGCGGCGCTGGGCACGCAACCGGCTCGAGGAGCTGATCTCGTCGAAGGCCACCGCGCGCGCGATCACGGACCACGCGCTGAAGTACGGCCTCGTGTCGCCGTACACGTCGCTCGTCGCGGTCGGCGACGAGGTCGTGGTGCAAGGTGGCGTGCGGCGGAGCGTGGCGGTGCCGGTCTCGGTGCCCGCCGGGATGAAGTGGCAGGAGGTCAAGCGGCAGACGACCGTCGACACGACGACGACCGGCGGCGAGGTCGCGAACGCGAAGCAGCCGGCGGTCAAGGAGCACGACAAGGACAAGCTCGCGGCGAAGCCGAAACCGAAGCTGGAGCCGAAGGAAGACAAGCCCGCGAAGAATGCCGAGGGCAAGCAGACGATCGCGAAGAAGCCCGCGGACGGACGCACGCCGATCAAGATCGACGAGCCGCGCCGGCAGAACATCCCGGTGCCGGCGAAGACCGCGCCGCAGGCGGACGTCGACGCGCGTCGCGAGCCGGCGCCGCCACCGCCGCCGCCGCCGTCGCCGGGCGCGCCCGTCGCGGGGGGCACCGTGACGATCACGGATCAGGCGCCGACGATCGATCCGTCGGGGACGAAGAAGCAGGAGCGCGACTTCGGCGACGAGGACGGCGAGGCCGAGGAGGCGAAGCTCGCGCCGCGCACGTTCGCGACCGCGCTCGGCGCGCAGGAGGACTCGATGGGCGAGGCGATCGAGATCCGGTCGCGCCGGCTGATCGATCGCTGGCGGATCTCGCCATCGGTCGGCGGCGGGCTGTTGCGGTCGCAAGGCGACTCGAGCTCGCTGCTGTCGGTCGGCGCGCGCCTCGAGTACGGGCTGACGCGCCGCAACCTCGTCGGCGTCGACGCCAATCTGTGGCTCGTGGCGGGCGAGGATGTCGCGGGCCAGGTCCTCGTGTCATTCGCGCGCTACGGACTGTTCCGACACCTCGAGCTCGGTGCGGGCGCGGGGCTGTTCCTCGGCAACGGGGCGGGGCCTGCGGCGTCCGTGAGCCTGCGCTATCACGTGCCGCCGAAACCGCGCGCCGCTGTCTACCTGCGCTACGACGGCGCGCTCGTCACCGACGAAGACATTCGCCGAGGTCAGAATTCCTTCACGCTCGGGCTCGAGTGGGGATTCTGAGCCGGCAAGCGCACGCGAAAACGGCGACGCCCTCGCTCGAGGACGCCGCCGCTCGCGGTTTCAGCTCCAGCGACGAGGCCGATCACCACATCGCGGTGTAGCCGACGTTGAAGCGCAGCGCGCTCGACACCGACACGAGGGTCACGTCACGCATGTCGCCGCTCGAGACGTTGTCCACGTTGTGCGTGGTGTACTCGTACGACAGCGACGGCGTCAGGACGCCCGACCGGCCGATCAGGAAGTTCGCACCGATGCGCGGCGCGACCGCGAGGCCCGTGCCGAGCTCGCTCACGTACGCGGCGCCGATGCCCATACCGAGGAAGCCGAACATCGTCCGGTTGAACGGCAGGTGGTACGACGGCTCGACGAGGGCCGACCACACGGTCGCCGACTCGTCACCGGCCTTGATGTTCGACACGCCGAGGATGCCCGACAGCTCGAGGTTGTCCGCGACGAACCAGCCGATCGACGGCGCGATGTTCACGTTGCGGAAGTCCGGCGCGATCATGAGACCCGCCGAGCCACCGAGCTCGAGGACGCCCGCGCGGCCGTAGCCGACGACGCCACCGATACCGGCCTGCTCGACCACGCCACCGGGCGGCAGCACGACCTCTGGGGCCGCGACGGGCGGCGCCTGGTCGTTATCCGACTGCGGCTTCGGCAGGTTCTCGTCCGGCGTCGGCGGCGCAGTCTTCTGCTGCTCGTCGTCGGCGAGTGCCGGCGTGGCCAGGGCGGCCACCAGGATCGAAGTGAAGATAGTCTTGCTCAGAGTACGCATGATTCAAAATCTCCCTCTCCGCTTGAATGCGGGGTTTGGTGCGCAAGGCGGCGAGGGCCGCTTGCCGCAACCGAGGGTTCAGCAACGTGCGTACCAGCGGCCAAGTCCGCGATGATCTGAGCACGACGCGTTCGTGGTCCATCTGACGCTAGGTGCCGTTCGAGCGGTCACGACCCACATGGTGCGCGAAGGCACGCCACAACGTGCGTCGAGATCGTGAGCGCGCACGCGTCGTCGCAGGTTACGGCTGGCAACTAACGTGCACTTGCGGACAGTCAATTCGGAGCGTTCCGAAGATCGTCGTCTTCCACCATCAGTTTTCGACTCGCGCAGCTTGCCGCGAGAGCGTGAGTCGGCCGCCGACGTCTCGGGCGTCGGCGGTTTTTTTTTTGTGCACGCGTTCGGTACGCGAGCGAGCTGCCAGGCGAGCAAGTGCCGTTGGGGTACAAACGCGCGTGCGCCAGATCCGCCTTCGCGTCGAGTACGACGGCACATCGCTGTGCGGATGGCAGCGCCAGACGAACGGGCCGACGGTGCAGGGTCATCTCGAAGCAGCGCTCGCGCAGCTGCTGCAACAACCGACGGTCGTGGTCGGCGCGTCGCGCACCGATGCCGGCGTGCACGCGCGCGGACAGGTCGCGAGCTTCCGGACCGAGCGCGCGATTCCCGTCTACAACATCCGACGCGCGCTGAACTCGCTGCTGCCGGCGTCGATCGCGATCACCGATGCGACCGAGGTCGGCGATGACTTTCACCCGCGGTTCTCGGCGACCGGCAAGCACTATCGTTATTCGATCCTCGTGCGCGCGGATCGCTCGCCGCGCTGGCAGCATCGCGCGTGGCATCACCCCGATCCGCTCGATCGCGAGGCGATGCGCGCGGCGGTGATCCCGCTGCTCGGCGAGCACGACTTCGCGGCGTTCCGGGCGGCGGGCTGCACGGCGGCGACGACCGTGCGGCGGATCGACGCGATCGAGCTCTCGGATGCCGATCCGGAGCTGCTGACGCTCGACGTCCGCGGCAACGCGTTTCTGCGGATGATGGTGCGAATCGTCGTCGGGACCCTGGTCGAGGTCGGGACCGGCCGGCGAACGGCGGCGCAAGTGGCGGAGATCCTTGAAAGTCGCGATCGCACGCGCGCGGGCATGACGGCGCCCGCGCAGGGCCTCGAACTGATCGAAGTCCGCTACGATGGCAGCCGTCCGAGCCCCCGTCGTGATGTGTAAGCTGCGGGCAGTACTCGGCGTTGGATAGGTGTCCGTGGCCTCCGAACCCGCTGGTGATCAGCAACGCGTCGAGCTCGAGGAAGAGCAGCGTCTGGTCGAAGAGGCTCAGCAGGGCAACCTCGACGCCATGCGCCCCATCCTCGAACGCTATGCCCAGCCGCTCTACGGCACGGTGATCTTGCCGCGCCTCGGCGACACGGCGAGCGCCGAGGAGGTCCTGCGCGACACGCTCGCGACCGCGGTCGAGAAGATCCATCGCTTCACGTGGCAGGGGAAGTCGATCTACCCGTGGCTGCGGCAAATCGCGATCAACAAGGTCTACGACGTCCATCGCCAGTCGAAGCGCTCGCGCCGGCTCGCCGATGCGATGGTGCACGAGCTGCCGGTCGAGAGCGATCCCGAGACGCACGCGGACGCGCAGCTGATCGCCGATCAGGAGCGCCGCGCGCACCGCGACCGGATCGAGGACACGATGGGCCAGCTCCAGGAGCGCTATCGCGTCGCGATCGAGCTGCGGCTCGTGCAGGAGCTGCCTCGCGAGGAGTGCGCGAAGCGCCTCGGCGTCACGATCGGCACGTTCGATGTCCTGCTGTTCCGCGCCGTGCGCGCGTTCCGCAAGCACTTCGGTGATCGGGCCGAGGCCGACCGAGACGCGACAAAGGAGCGATCCTGATGGCCACCGACGATGATGACCTCTTGACCGCCCCGGTGCCGGAGCCGGATGCCGAGCCGACGGCGGCCGAGCGCAAGCGAGCGAAGATGTTCGCGGACCTGATCGACCGCACGCTCGCGGGGCGAACGCCGCCGCCGGCGATGTCGGCCGACGACCGCGCGCTGCTCGAGGTCGCGACGGTGATCCGCGCGGCGAGCGGCGGGCTCGAGCTGCCGGCGAGCACGCTGCACGCCGTCGTCGAGGACAGCCTCAAGCAGGGCATGGGCGGCGGCGCGGGCACGAGCCTGTCGTCGACGCCGATCACGAGCGCGCGCCAGCGCCGGTGGGTGCCGTGGACGATCGCGGCGGTGAGCTCGGCGATCGCGGCGGCCGCGATCCTGCTGCTGTGGCTGCGCACGCCGGTCCACCAGCCGGCGCCGCAGGCGGCTGCGCAGATTCCGGCGACGTGGAAGTCACGGCCGGCGGATCCGTTGATCGGGCCGATCGAGCCCGAGCGAGCCGGCGACGCGAGCGCGCGGATCGACACGATCTTCGCGGACCGGCTCGAGGGCTACCGCGAGCGCCGGTTGTCGCGCCTGCGTGGGCGTGCAGATGGAGCGACGCCATGAAGGCGCATACGAAGATGAAGCAGTGGTTCGTTCAGCTCGGCGCGGGGCTCGCGCTCGTGATCGTGGTCGCGGCGATGGCCGTCGTTGCCGGCAACGCGTGCACGACGAACGAGCCGGAGGCGTCGCGACGCTCCGTGACCAACGTCGCAGATCCGAGTGACGTCATCGACGAGCAGCTGATGATCGCGCTCGCGCAGGCAAAGAATTTTCACCACAAGGCGAAGGTCTACATGAGCGATGGCAACATCGTCTCGGCGATCGCCTCGGTGCGGCAGATCCTGTCGCTGCGGTTCCCGACCGGTGCGCCGGAAGCCGATGACGTGCGCAACGACGCGCGCGCGCTGCTCGCGAAGCTGCTCGTCATGCAAGGCAACCTGGACGAGGCGATGAGGACCGTCGAGGAAGGCCTGGCCTCGGTGTCGCGCGAGAGCTTCTTCGTCGCGAACCTCTACACCGTCAAGGGCGAGATCCACCAGGCGCGCGCCGCGCTGATGACCGAGCCGCAGGATGCCGCGAAGGCGGCTGCGGAGAAGCGCGCCGCGATCGACGCGTACGATCGCTCGATCAAGATCAACGAGGCACTGCAGAAGAAGTTGATGGAGGCCCCGTGAGGGCCGCGACGGCGGCGTCCGGCGCGATCGCGGGGCTCGTCGCCGCCGCGCTGATCGTCGCGTGCTCGAAGCAGACGCCGCGCACGCAGAGCGACGAGCGATTCGTCAAGCTCGGCCTGATCACGCAGCTGTGGATGCAGATCCGTGGGTTCCGCGCCGAGGCCGGCATGGAGCTCGATCCGCCGCAGGCGCTCGAGCTGCAGTGGCGCGGCAAGACGGTGAACGAGGCATCGCGCGTGTGCCCGGACGGCCACGACGTCCCGAAGGCGTGCGGCGAAGTCTGCAGCCTCGCCGAGAACATCTGCGACAACGCCGAGGCGATCTGCGGGCTCGCCGACGAGCTCGGCAAGGACGACCGGCTC
Source organism: Kofleriaceae bacterium (assembly GCA_035715365.1). GTDB lineage: Bacteria > Myxococcota_A > Polyangia > Haliangiales > Haliangiaceae > JABFXX01. Next base: position 59,117 of record DASTLB010000025.1, read on the forward strand.
GCGCAGGAGAAGTGCACGAGCGCGAAGGCATCGTGTCGCGAGGCGAAGCAGCGCTGCTGCGCTTGCTCTGCGGCACCGCCCGATGCGAGCGTGCCACCCGCAGGAGTGAAGCCTTGACCGAGTCGTCGCGTTCGTGGATCGGGATCGTGCTGGGCTGCGTGTGCGCGGTGATCGTCGCGTGTGGCGGCGCGGCGAAGAAGTCGGCGATGCCGCAGAGCACCGGGGCGGCGCCGCCCGGGATGGAGGCCGCGCCGTCCTCGCGGCGGTCGCAGATCGATGATCTGGCCGCGCAGATCACGAGCGACCTCGCGAAGCTGAACCTCGCGCCGCAGCCGGCGGATCCGAACGCGTGCATCACGCCGCCGTGCGGACCCGAGACGATGAGCTCGCCCGCGGCACCGATGTCCGACGCGACGTGCAAGCCCGGGCCGAGCCAGACGTGCAAGGACTCGTGCATGCTCGCGGACTCGATCTGCACGAACGCGGGCAAGATCTGCACGATCGCGCAGGAGCTCGGCGGCAACGATGCGTACGCGAACGAGAAGTGTGGCAGCGGCAACGCGAGCTGCCGCGCGGCGCGCGATCGCTGCTGCGGCTGCCAGCTCTAATCAACCCGCGATCGGAATCGCGACCTCGACGGTCGTGCCGGCACCCGGCGTGCTCGCGAGCTCGATCGTGCCGCCGTGCGCCTCGACGATCCGCTTCGCGAGCGTCAGCCCGAGGCCGACGCCGCCGGTCTCGCGCGACCGGCTGCGATCACCGCGGAAGAACGCGGTGAACACGCGCGGCAGATCGTCCGCCGAGATGCCGACGCCGCGATCGCGCACCGTGAAGATGACGCGGTCGCCGTCGCGCCGGACGTCGACGTCGATCGGCTGCGTCTCGTCAGGCGTGTACTTGTGCGCGTTCTCGAGCAGGTTGTCGAGCACGCGGCGGACGAGCACGGGATCGATGTCGAGCTTCGGCAGCGCGTCGGCGACCGCGAGCGTGACCGGGCGCCGCGCATGGCGGGCGCGCAGCCGGTCGACCGCGGAGGCCGCGATCGTCGACGGCTCGACGATCGAGCGGCGCAGCGGTAGCTGGCGCGCGACCTCGAACCGCATCGCGGTCAGGATGTCGTCGAGGATCGTCTCGAGCTCGCTGACGTCGACCGCGATCTCGGCGAGCGACGCGCGCGCGGCCTCGGCATCGCCCTCGGCGGCGAGATCGAGCGCGACGCCGATCCGGGTCAGCGGCGTGCGCAGCTCGTGCGCGACGTTCGCGAGCAGCTCCTTCTCGGTCGCGAGCAAGCCGACGATGCGCTCGGCCATCTCGTCGACGCGGCGGCCGAGCTCGCCGATCTCGTCGCTGCGCTCGAGCCGGCTGCGCGCCGCGAGATCGCCGCTGCCGAGCGCGCGCGCGGTGCGCGACAGCCGCTCGACCGGCCGCACGATCCAGCGCGCGGTGAGCAATGCGCCGATCACGACGATCACGAACCCGCAGATCAGCGTCAGCAGGGGCCCGGTGCCGCTCGGCGGCCCGCCGCGGACGCCGCGCGCGACGAGCGTACCGGTCCCGCCGGGCACGTTCAGGTCGAGCACGAGCCGGTGATGCGCCTCGGGTCCGCCGCCGGTGTCGTGATCGGGCACCGGCAGCGCCGGGTCGACGTTCGTCGCGATCAGGTGCCGCTCGGCATCGTAGAGCGAGACCTCGAAGCGGCGCTCGCGCAGCGCATCGAGTGCGGCCGCGAGCGCCGCGCGATCGTCGACGATCGCCTCGAGCGCGTGCACCGCGTCGGGGTCGAAGTACTCGTTCGGATGGGCCGGCGGCGAGGGCCGCTCGACGAAGAAGATCGCGAGCGCGGTGCCGGACAGCAGCACGAGCTGCAGCAGGCCGAGCGCGACGAGCCGCGACGCGAGCGAGCGAAACCGGCGCGGCCGTACCGGTGGCAACATGCGCGACGGGCCGCTGAGCCGGAGCGGATCGTGGGTCATCGCTCGCCCGGGGTCAGCATGTAGCCGGCGCCGCGGATCGTCTTGAGCAGCCGGGGATTGCGCGGATCGTCCTCGATCTTCTGGCGCAGCCGCGACACGACGACGTCGATCGAGCGGTCGAACGCGTCGTCGGCGGTGCCGTGCAAGAGCTGCAGCAGCTGCTCGCGGCCGAGCACGCGGCCGGCGCGCTGCGCGAGCGTGTGCAGCAGCTGGAACTCGCTCGTCGTCAGCGTGATCGGCTTGCCGTGCAGCGTGACCTCCATCGTGCCGGCATCGATCACCAGCGGCCCGAGCTCGATCCGCTCCGCCCGCGGACCGGACTCGCCGCGGCCGCGCCGCGCCTGCGCGCGGATCCGCGCGAGCAGCTCGCGCGACTGGAACGGTTTCGGCACGTAGTCATCGGCGCCGCCCTCGAGGCCGATCACGCGATCCGGCTCCTCGGTGCGCGCGGTCACCATGATGATCGGGACGTGCGTGCGCGCGCGCAGGTCGCGGCAGACCTCGAGGCCGTCGACGCCGGGCAACATCAGATCGAGCAGCACGACGTCGGGCTGCACGCGCATCACCTCGGCGACCGCGAGATCGCCGCGGGTCACGAGGTGGACCTCGACCCCGTGCGAGGTCAGGTACTGCATCGTCAGGCGCGCGAGGCGCTCGTCATCCTCGACGTAGACGACGCGAAGCTCGGGCTCGGCAACCACGCGCACAGTATTCCACCCGGCGCGGCGGCTCGCCGGGGCTGAAACATCTCGTAATCAGGTTCGATCACTTCGAAACATAGCCGGCGCGCTCGGCGAAGTAGCGGGCGACATCGAGCGCCGAGACCATGCCGAGCAGCTCGCCGTCGCGACTCGTGACGACGACCTGGCCGACCTGCTCGATCGCCATCAGGGCCGCGGCCGCCTCGACGGTCGCCGACGCGCGCAGCGCGAACACGAAGCCCGACATCGCATCGGCGATCCGCGCGTCGTCACGGGTCGCGACGAGGCGCAGCACGTCGGTTCGCGTCACGACGCCACACAGCTGCTCGCCGCGCACGACGGCGACCGCGGGCACGCGACGCTCGATCAGGATCCGCTGCGCGACGCCGAGCGGCTCCTGCTCGGTCACGGTGTGCGCGGGCTCGCGCACGAGCGAGCCGAGCAGCGGGATCTCGGCGGTCGGCTCGTCGTCCACGAACCAGGTGCGTCGGCGGTCGCGGCGGACGCGCGCGATCGCGGACATCGAAACGGCTTCGTGTGACTTCATGGCTGGGCTCCCTCGCGCTTCACCGGTGAGAGCGCGTCGATCCCTGCCGTGTTGCACGCCGAAATGTTCTGCAAGAAATGAACGGATCGGCGGCGCGGGGCATCAGGCCCGGTTCGCGAAGTAGCGGACGACGTCGAGCGTCGACACGATGCCCGCGAACGAGCCGTCCGGGCGCGTCACCACGAGCTCGTCGATGCCATCGTGCGCCATCAGGGCCGCGGCAGCGTGGATCGTCGCGGTCGACGGCAGCGCCGTGATCGAGGCGTTCATGACCTCGGCGACGGTCGTCGCGTCGTCGCGCAGCACGTCGGCGCGTGTCACGACGCCGAGCAGTGCGTGCATCGTGCCGATCACGACGAGCGCCGGCACGTGCTCGTCGCGCAGCAGCCGGCGCGCCTCGGCGAGCGGCGTCCGCAGATCGACGACCGGCGCGGGCGGCGTGGATGCGATCAGCATCCCCAGCGTGGGCAGCTCCGACGTGATCTCGTCCTCGAAGTCCACGTCCTCGTAGGACGGGTGGTGTTCGGTCTGGTTCATGGGCGTCATGGGTCATGTCCCCGGTGCGCGGGGCCTGCGTGTTTGACGCTCGCCGCGTTCGAACATGACAGACGAAACATTTCGAAACAGCGATGCCGTACATTCTCGCAGTGCGAAGTGCCTGCACGATTTGCGTGCTGATCGCCACGACGGCACCGGCCGCCGCGGGCGGGCTCGTGATCGGCAACACTTCGCCGCGTGCGGTCGGGCGCGCGGGCACCGGCGTCGTGGGCGACGACGGCGGTGGCGCGCTCGTGCTCAACCCGGCCGCGATCGCCCGGCGCGAAGGCTGGCGCGCGGAGCTCGGGCTCGCGTTCGTCGACGACGAGATCGCGTGGCAGAGCGACACCGCCGGCGCGCCGGTCGTGCGTAACCAGGCGCCGTCGAGCATGGCGCCGCAGCTCGCCGGCATCGGCTCGATCGGCGACTGGATCGTCGGCGCCAGCGTGATGACCGCGGCCGTCTCCGATCGCTCGCTGCGCCGGCCGCGCGACATCGCGCCCGACGAATTCGGCGCCGCGTTCGACTATCGCTATGCCGGGATCGCCGGCTCGGTGCGCCGCGATCTCGTCACGATCGGCGTCGCGCGCCGGCTCGGCGACTCGGTCGCGGTCGGCGTCGCGCTCGGCGGATCGCGGATCGAGATCACCGAGCTGCGCCGGATGTGGGCCGGGTTCTCGGGGCGCGACACGATCGGCGCTCCGCAGCAGGACCTCGAGATCAGCTTCGCCGGCACCGATGCCTTCGTGCCGAGCGTCGTCGCCGGCGTGCTCGTCGCGCCCGCGGACACCGCGCTCGAGCTCGGCGCGTCGATCGCGTGGTCGCAGGCGATCCACGTCGATGCCGATGTCGCGGCGATCGGCACGCGGCCGCTCGGGCCTTCGATCTCGACGAGCGAACCCGCGGCGACGCTCGACATCGCGCAGCCGCTCACGCTGCGCGCGGGTGGTCGCTACCTCGGCGAGCACGTCGTGGTCGAGCTCGGCGGCGAGCTCGCGCGCGTGCCGCTCGATGCCGCCGCGACGAGCTGGACCGTGTACGGCATGCGCGTCGTCGATCGCACCGGCGTCGATGCGCCGCTCGCGGTCGTGCCGTCGCGGATCTCGCTGCGCACGCACGGCGCGGTGCGCGGCGCGGTCGATGTCGAGCTGGTCCGCGGGTTTCTGTGGGCGACCGCGGGCTATGCGTTCTCGATCGGCAGCGTCGAGCGCGAGCGGCAGTCGCCGGTGTTCGGCGACCTCGGCGGTCACACGACCGCGATCGGCCTCGAGGCGTCGTCCGGCGGGTTCACGTTCACGTTCGGGTGGGCGCGGACGTGGGCGATCGCCCGTCACGCCGGCACCCGGCTCGCGCTCGACAATCCGTTCGGGACCGGCGACGCGGCGGTGCCATCTGGGGTCTACGACGGCTCGATCGACCAGATCGGGTTCTTGCTGGCGGCCGAGCTCGACCCGCCCTGAGTTACAGGCTCCCGATCACGGCGACCGCGATCAGAGCCAGATGAGCCAGGACGAACAGCCGGACGTCGCGCATGGGCGGTCCATCGAGCAGGCCTCATGCCGGCGCAAGTCCGCGGACGGTCGCGTGTCGCACCGGCCACTTGGGATGCGGTGGCAGGCCGTGTAGCCGTGGCGGATCAGAACAGGCAGCTGGGCACCGAGGCAGTCGTGCTCCCCAGGATCGCCCCGACCTGGAGTAGCTCGCGCCGCCAGTAGCACAGCGTGTCGGCCATGTAGAGGTAGCCGAACTGGTAGAAGGTCTGGTTCTCGGTCTCCGAGATCGACCGTTCGCCGAGCGCATCGTGGAGGTCGTCGTGCCGGCGATCGACGACGGTCTGGCCGTCGGCCATCAGCTGATCGGCGCGGTCGAAGTGGTCGAGCGCGGCGCGATCGTCGCCGGCGACATGCGCGAGTGTCGCGCCGTACGTCTCGAGCACGAACCGCGCGCGCAGCCGATCGATCGCGAGCCCGTCGCGCAGCTCGCGCGCCCACTTGTTATCCGGGAGGTCGGCGCGGTCGAGCTCGCGCGCGATGTCGTCGAGCTCGTCCGCGTAGGCGGCGAGGGGATCGAGCACCGTGGTCTGGAACACCGCCGGATCCTCGAGGCCCATGATCAGATCGTCGAACACCACGCGATCGGGTTGCGACACGATGCCGAGCTGGCGGCCCGCGTCGATCGCGGTGTCGCGGCCGGCGATGTACGCGACGAGGTTGCCGAGCATCAGGTACGCGCGCTGGGTCTCGATCAGCCGCGCGATCGGCGCGACCGCGTCCGCGAGATCGGGCGACAGCGCATCGGCGAGCAGCTGCTCCGGCGTGTCCGGTAGCTCGTAGCTCGCGTGCAGCGCGGTCGTGTCGTGCAGCCAGTAGCTCCACTCCCAGCCGCTCGAGAACAGCAGGTGCTCGTCGAGCGGCGCGCAGCCGGGCTGGGCTGCGAGCTCGTGCAGATCGATCCAGCGGTTCTTGACGTAGAGCGGGAAGAACTGCGGCACCGAGTTGTCGAACGCGACCCAGTACGCGGTCTCGGGGAAGTACGCGACCTTCTGGCCGCTGCACATCCGCTCGAGCAAGAACGCGCGGTGCTCGCTGAAGTCCTCGTGGTGGTACGCGCCGCCGGTGGGCTCGAACAGGTCGTAGAACATCACCGTGTGGACGTCGGAGATGATCGACGGATCGGCGTACTTGACGAGGAAGTAGTACAGCAGGTCCTCGCCCATGTACGTCACCCGCTGCTCGGCGCCGACGTGGATGACCGCGTGCATCTCGGTGTTCGGCGCCTTCACCGCGAGCTGGTTCTTGACCTCGTTCACCGAGTCGACGAACACCTGCGGATCCGCGTTGAAGAACTCGCCGAAGCTGAGGTCGACGACGTCCCACGGCAGGTCGGTCGTGATGCCGGGCAGGCGCTGTGCGATCTGGTCGGGGATCGGCTTGTCCGCGGGATCCTGATCGACGAGGTCGTACGCGAGCTGCAGGTTGCTCTGGCCGAACAGCTGGATGTTGATGCCGACGCGGATGCCACGCGCGTGCGCGTAGTCGATCAGCTCGCGCGTGAACGGCCGCCACGCGAGGTAGCGCTCGCTCGAGTTGATGATGTCGTCGAGCGCGACCCACTGCAGGTAGTTGCCGCGGTTCTTGATCAGCCAGTCGATCACCAGCTTCGCGTCGTTGAGGTTCGCGAACGACGGCTCCCAGAACGCGAAGTACCCCTCGATCGGATGCAGCGTGTGGAGCTGCACGCCGCGCACGCGGATCTCGGGCTGGTGCACCTCGTCGTCGACGGCGCCGAGCGTCGGCTCGGTCGGGACGAACGTGTCGTACGGATGCCGGAACCGAAATCCCATCGCCTCGAGCGCCGCGGTGACGCCGTACTGCGCACCGAGCAGGTCGGGCGCGACGACGGTGTAGCCCTCGTCCGGCCGCGCGATCAGCTGGTAGGACTGCGCGGGGAGCGTCGCGTCCTCGACGACCGTGATGTGAAACCCGGTGTCCCTGGTGTCGTCCTCGACGACGCGGATCGGGTACGCGGTCTCGCGCGCATACTCGACGAGCACGTCGTGAAACGCGCCCGTGCTGTGGATCGTGATGTTGCCGCGGATGTTATCGCCACACGCGGCGACCACGAACGCGATGCAGGCCAGGGCAAACGCACGCACGCCCGCAGCATACGCCAGCGAGCCGCAAGGCGAGCAAGTGCCCTTGGGGTGCGTGCGCCGAACGCAGGTTTAAACCTCGTCGTCGTCGGACGGCGGCAGCTTGCGCTGCGGACGCGCAGCGGCCTTCTTCGCGGACTTGTCGTCGCCGATCGCATCGTCGAGCTCGACGAACCCGCCATAAATCGCACCGATCGCGCCACCGAGCGTGGGTTGCCACGCGAACACGTTGTAGCCACCGATCTCGAGCGTCGGACCCCACACCTTGGCGACCAGCGCGTAGAGCCCGCAGCCAATGCCGAAGCCGAACGCCGCCTTGAGAATCGCGATCACCGACGTGGTGTTCTTGTCCCGGATCAGCGACCAGATCGGCTTGCCGACGAACAGCCCGACGATCGCACCGATCAGGCCGTAGCTGATCCAGGGGTTCCCGAACCCCGTGGCCTGCTGGAGTGCGTAGGCTCCGTAGCCGAGCGCGCCACCGATGACCGCGCCCTTGAGAATTCCGACGAGGAGCTTGATCACCTTTCGAGTGTGAGGGGTATGCGCGCGTTCGGCAAGGGAGGTTCGTCACTCGCCCCGCCACGGGGCGACGCGCCCCACGCACACCGATCTCACTGCCCCTGGGCGCTCGCCTCGGCGATCTTGATCCCGCTCAGTTGCGCCTCGAGGCGCGCTGCTTCGGTGCGGAATGCGTCGAGGTCGCGGGAGGCCACACCTCCGTTACGCATCGGTGAGAGCTTCGTCGGGTCGATCCAGTTGCCCGCCTGCTTGACGCCGAAGTGCAGGTGCGGCCCCGTCGACAATCCCGTCGAGCCGACGTAGCCGATCACGGTCTTCGCCGCGACGCGCTGTCCGACCTTGATGTCGGCAAACTTCGACAGGTGCATGTAGTGGGTCTCGATGCCGCTATCGTGCTTGATCGACACGAGGTTCCCCGCGCCACCGTTGTTGAACCCGCGGAAGATCACCGTCCCGGGTGCGGCGGCCCACACCGGCGTGCCGACCGGCGCCGAGTAGTCGATGCCGAGGTGCGCGCGCACCGTGTGCAGCACCGGATGCATGCGCTTGCGATCGAAACCGCTCGAGATCCGCGTGAACTTGAGCGGCGTCTTCAGCAGCGTCTTCTCCGACGACTCGCCCTCGGGATCGAAGTAGCCGCCGCGCTTCTCGTCGCCGCCGGGCGCGAAGTAGTAGGTCCGGAACGTGCCCGCCTTGCCCTGGTACTCGGCGGCGATGATCCGCTTGTAGCGCAGCAGCTCGGTGCCGGCGTACTCCTTCTCGACGACGACGCGAAACGTGTCGCCCTCGTGCGTGTCGTTGAAGAAGTCGATGTCGTATGCGAACACGTCGACGAAGAAGTCGACGAGCGCGGCGCTCTCGCCCGAGCTCTTGATCGCGTTCCACAGCGACGAGTCGATCCGGCCGCCGATCGCCTTCGTCTCGACGCGCGTCTGCGACGTGTCCGCCTTGCCGACGAGCTCGCCGGTCGCCGCGCGCTCGGTGCGGACCTTCTGGACCTTGCTGATCACGAGCTCGAACAGCCGGACGCGGCCGTCGGGACCGCGCTCGATGTGAAACGACTGGCCGGCGCGGATCGTCTTGAAGTCGAGCACGCCGGACAGCGAGCGGATCACCTCGTCGGCCTCGGGACCCGACAGCCCGCTCTTCTTGAGCAGCCGGCCGAGCGTGTCCGACTTCGCGACCTTGCCGTCGACGGTGCCCGGCGGACCGACCGGCGCGGTCGCGCTACCCGCCGCACCACCGGGGTTGATCGGTGGCGGCGTGACGAGCGGCTGCGACGGCAGTGCGGCCGCGGGCGGCTTCGCCTCGGCCTCGCGCTTGATCGCGGCGACCGACGTGTCCTTGTCCCAGACAAACACGTAGAGGTTGATGACGACGAGCGCGCCGAGGACGAGCACGACGAGGCCGCCGCCGCGACGAGCCGGTGCACCGAGCGAGGTCATGCCCACGCGAGCCCGTGCCCTTGTCCTTTTCTTGCGCGAAGTCGGCCGCCTCATGACGATGTGTCGGGGAGGCCAGCAATATCACGGGCCTTCCGAGGGACCAAGCAAATGGCGAACAGCCCCGAGAGCGATCTGCCCCCGCGTGAACAACTAGAACTTTTCGCCGAGTCGGGGCAAGGTGCCGAGCCAATGGCAAAGAGTACCGAGACAAAACAACCCGCTGCGAAGGCCAAGGGAGGGGCTGCCGCAGAGGGTGGGGGACGCCGTGCCAAGGCGAAGGCGGGGAAGGGAGACGGCGCGGGCGGCGGCGGTCGCGGTGGTGGCGGTGGCGGTGGCGGCAGTGACGGCGCGACGCCGAGCGAGCTCGACGCGTCGCTCGAGACCGAAGCGCGCCGGCGCTATCTGAACTACGCGCTCTCGGTGATCACGTCGCGCGCGCTGCCCGACGTGCGCGATGGCCTCAAGCCCGTGCAGCGCCGGATCCTGTACGCGATGCTGCACGACGAGCACCTGCGCCCCGATGCGAAGCATCGCAAGAGCGCGACCGTCGTCGGTGCGGTGCTCGGTCGCTACCACCCGCACGGCGACACCTCGGTCTACGACGCGATGGTGCGCATGGCGCAGCCGTGGGCGCTGCGCGTGCCGATGATCGACGGCTCCGGCAACTGGGGCTCGCTCGACGGCGACGAGGCCGCGGCCTATCGCTACACCGAGTGCCGGCTCGCACCGCCGGCGATGGAGCTGCTACGCGAGCTCGACTTCGAGACCGTCGACATGCGGCCGAACTACGACGGCACGAACGAAGAGCCGATGGTGCTGCCGGCACGGTTTCCGAACCTGCTCGTCAACGGCTCGACCGGCATCGCGGTCGGCATGGCGACGAACATCCCGCCGCACAACCTGCGCGAGATCACGAATGCGCTGATCGCGCTCGCCGACAACCGCGACCTCGATCACGTGCAGCTGATGAAGCACATCGACGGTCCGGACTTTCCGACCGGCGGCCAGCTGCTCAACACGAAGGTCGAGCTGCGCCAGATCTACAAGGACGGCCAGGGCACGATCCGCGTGCGCGGCGAGTACAAGCTCGAGGACAAGAAGCGCGGCGGCACCGACATCGTCATCACGTCGATCCCGTACGCGCTGACGAAGTCGGACCTCGTCCAGAAGATCGCGGACGTGATCACCGGGCGCAAGCTGCCCTACCTGCTCGACATCCGCGACGAGTCGACCGACGACGTGCGCATCGTGCTCGAGATCAAGAAGGACGCCGATCCCGAGCTCGTGATGGCGTACCTCTACAAGAACACGCCGCTGCAATCGAACTTCCACGTCAACCTGACGTGCCTCGTGCCGCCGGCGTACCTGTCCGACGACAGCGGCCGCAAGCTGCCGACCGACGCCGCGCCGCAGCCGCGCCGCATGGGGATCAAGGAAGCGCTCGGCTACTTCCTCGACTTCCGGCTCGAGGTCACCGAGCGCCGGTTCCAGTACCAGCTGAAGCGGCTCGAGGAGCGGATCCACATCCTCGAAGGGTTCGTCACGATCTTCGACGCGCTCGACGAGCTGATCAAGATCATCCGCGCGAGCGACGGCAAGGAAGACGCCGCGAACAAGATCATCAAGCGGTTCAAGCTCGACGAGATCCAGACCGACGCGATCCTCGAGCTCAAGCTCTACAAGCTCGCGAAGCTCGAGATCAACGTGATCCGCGAGGAGCTCAAGGAGAAGGCGGCCGAGGCGAAGAAGATCAAGGGCATCCTCAAGAGCGAGGACAAGCTCTGGGCGATCATCAAGGACGATCTCAAGGCGGTCGCCGCCGAGCTCGGCACGCCGCGCCGCACGAAGACCGGTGGCGCGGCCGAGGAGGTCACGTTCGACGCCGACGCGTTCATCGTCGACGAGGACGCGAACGTCGTGCTGACGCGCGATGGCTACATCAAGCGCGTCCGCGAGCTCAAGGATCCCGGCCAGACGCGCACGCGCGAGGGCGACGAGGTGATCGCGGTGCTCCCCGGCTCGACGAAGGAGAAGGTCATCTTCTTCACGAACCGCGGCTCGGGCTACGTCATCAAGATCAACGACATCGCGCCGACCGCGGGCTACGGCGACCCGGCGCAGAAGTACTTCAAGTTCGACGACGGCGAGCGGATCGTCAGCGCGATGACGCTCGATCCGCGCGCGATGGTGCCGCCGATGATGCTCGCGGTCACGCGCAAGGGCTACGGCCTCAGGTTCGCGACCGCCGCGCACACCGAGATCACGACGAAGGCCGGCCGCCGCTATGCGAAGCCGCAGGACGGCGACGAGGTGATCGGCGTCGTGCCGTGCAACGACAGCGATACGGTCGCGGTCGCGACGCGCGATGGCCACGTCCTGCACTGCAAGGCAGAGGAGATCGCGAAGCTCGAGGGGCCGGGGCGCGGCGTCACCGTGATCAAGACCGAGGACGACGACATCGTGATCGGCTTCATCGCCGGCGCGAAGAGCGACTCGTTCGAGATCCAGACCGACAAGTCCGGCAAGAAGTTCACGATCAACGCGGATCCGAAACAGGCGAAGGGCCGCGGTGGCAAGGGCCACCAGCTGATGAAGCGGGTCAGCTTCGTGCGGATTCCCAAGCCCGTCACCATTCAGCCGCTCGCGAACGCCGAGGGCGGACCGGGAGTGAACTGACATGGCCCAGGCGAAATACACCGCGGAAGAGATCCAAGTCCTCGAGGGCCTCGAGCCGGTCCGCAAGCGGCCGGGCATGTACATCGGTGGCACCGGCAAGGACGGCTACCACCACCTGATGTGGGAGGTCGTCGACAACTCGATCGACGAGGTGATCAACAAGCACGCGACGAAGGTCGAGGTCACGCTGCACGCCGACGGCAAGAGCGCCACCGTCGAGGATAACGGTCGCGGCATCCCGGTCGACGTGATGCCGAAGTACAAGAAGAGCGCGCTCGAGGTGATCTTCACGACGCTGCACTCCGGCGGCAAGTTCGAGCGCGGCAAGAGCTACGCGGTGTCCGGCGGTCTGCACGGCGTCGGCGCGGCCGTCGTCAACGCGCTGTCCGAGGAGATGACGGTCACCGTCAAGCGCGACGGCGAGCGCTACGAGATGAAGTTCGCGCGCGGCGAGCCGAAGACGAAGCTGAAGAAGCTCGGCGGCGCGCGCGGCTCCGGCACGACCGTGTTCTTCCGCCCCGACGACGACGTGTTCGGCGGCAAGCTCAAGTTCGATCCCGACCAGATCGCGGAGCGGCTCGAGGCGAAGAGCTACCTGCACGGCGGCCTCGAGATCGTGTTCACCGACGAGACGAAGTCGCCGGCGGTGACGACGACGTTCGTCCATCCGAAGGGCGTCGAGGAGTACCTGCCGAAGCTCGTCAGCGATCGCGGCAAGCAGCCGGTGCCGCCGGGCGGCGCGGTGTTCTACGTCGCGAAGCAGGACGACGAGGCGCGCCTCGGCCTCGAGCTCGCGCTGCAGTGGACCGAGTCGACAGACGACATGATCAAGACGTTCGTCAACTCGGTGCCGACGCCCGACGGTGGCACGCACGACGCCGGCCTGCGCGCCGCGATCGTCAAGGCAGTCCGCAACTACATCGCGACGCACAAGCTCGATCCGAAGGGTGTCACGCTGACCGCCGAGGACATCCGCGAGGGCGTCGTCGCGCTGCTGTCGACCTACGTCCACGATCCGCAGTTCCAGAGCCAGACGAAGAACCGGCTCAACAACCCCGAGGTCGCGGGTCAGGTCGAGGCGCTCGTACGGCCGGCGCTCGAGAACTACCTCAACAGCAACCCGAACTGGGCGCAGGCGGTCGTCGCGCGCACGATCATCGCCGCGCGTGCCCGCGAGGCCTCGCGCGCCGCGCAGCAGGTCACGCGCAAGACCGCGGTCAGCCACCGCCTCAATTTGCCGGGCAAGCTCGCGGACTGCTCGTCGACCGATCCGAACGAGAGCGAGCTGTTCATCGTCGAGGGCGACTCCGCAGGTGGCTCCGCGAAGCAGGGCCGCGAGCGCAAGACGCAGGCGATCCTTCCGCTGCGCGGCAAGGTGCTCAACGCCGAGCAGGCGAACAGCCAGAAGCTGCTCGCGAACAAGGAGCTGCAGGACATCGTATCCGCGCTCGGCTGCGGCATGGGCGACTCGATGGATCTGTCGAAGCTGCGCTACGGCAAGATCTTCCTGCTGATGGACGCCGACGCCGACGGCCACCACATCGCGACGCTGCTGCTGACGTTCTTCTTCCGTCACATGCGGCCGCTGATCGACCACGGCCACGTGTTCCTCGCGCAGCCGCCGCTCTACCGCATCGACATCGGCAAGCAGACCTACTGGGCGCTCGACGATCTGCACAAGGAGCGCCTGCTTCGCGAGCAGGTCAAGGGCAACGCGAAGCCGAGCATCACGCGGTTCAAGGGCCTCGGCGAGATGAACCCCGAGACGCTCAAGAAGACGACGCTCGATCCGAAGTCACGCCAGACGCTGCGCGTGACCGTCAAGGATGGCGAGCAGCTGCTGACCGATCAGGTGATCAGCGACCTCATGGGCAAGGACGTCGCCGCACGCTTCAAGATGATCACCGAGAACGCGACCGAGATCGGCGAGCTCGACGTCTGATCTTCCGTGGCCGTGGCCGTGGCCGTGATCGTGATCGTGCGTCGGCCGACGAGCTCATCACGCCCGCGACCTACGAACGCTTGATGTCACCCCCACGATCTCGAATCAGCTGCGCGCGCGCTTGAACACGAACATCACGACTTCCTCGTCGTGATCGTCCGCCGGGCTCTCGTCGCGCGTCGTCGCCACGAGCTCCCAGCCCTCGGCACCGCGACGATTGAGCTCCGACTTGATCGGCTCCGTGCTCGCGCCATGACCCCATGCCACCGTGAAGATGTCGTACTCGAATTTCGTCATGTTCGGACGCTACACCAGCGGCTCGCAAAAGTGGCAATAGCGCCGGCGCAACGCGCGTTGCGGAAGGGATGCGGCTCGCCGGCCTGTTACTCCCGCTGTCGTTGATCCCGATCTCCTCCACCGCGCTCGCGCTGCCTCCGGGCGCCGAGCAGCGCGGCTTTGTCGACGGTGCGAACCACCACGTCGGCGACGCGAGCTTCGTCGCCGCGTTCGGGCGCGCGCCGGATGCACGCGATGCCGAGCCGATGCGGATGCACGCGCACCTCGCGTACATCCGGGCACAGCTCGCGGCGAAGCCGGCCACCCGGCCCGAGCTCGCGGCGCGCCGCGCCGAGATCCTCGGCTACCTCGACGACTACATCGCGAAGGGCATCACGCCGGTGAACACGCACCTGCCGTGGCGGACGCCGGTGTTCATCGACGACTACGGCAACGTGTGTGCGGTCGGTTATCTGATCGAGCGGTCGGTCGGGCGCGCGCTGCCGGAGCAGATCGCGACGCACCATCGCTATGACTTCCTCGAGGACATCGCGGCCTCCATGCCCGAGGTGCGCGCGTGGGTCGAGGCGTCCGGGTTCACGCTCGAGGAGCTCGCGTCGATCCAGCCGGGCTACGAGGAGCCGGAGGTCGAGAGCTGGGATCGCTGGGATCTCGTCGCGATGAAGGTGCCGGACGGGCCCTACACCGACGAGGTCGCGAACGGCCGGACGATGGGCCGGTTCGAGCACCGCAAGATGGAGGGCGAGTGGCGGCGGATGATCGGCGACGTCGTCGTCGGGCGCGGCACGCTGCATCGCGGGGCGGGCGCGTGGACGAGCTACTACCGGACCGGACAGAAGCTCGCCGAGGGCCGGTACGCGAACAACGATCCGACCGGCGAGTGGACGTTCTATCACCCGAGCGGCAACGTCGCGGCGCGCGGCTCGCTCCGGCGCGGCGAGCGCCACGGCCTGTGGACGTTCTATCAGGACACCGCGCAGCCGACGCCGATCGCACGCGGCCGGTTCGTGAACGGCTCGCTCGCCGGGACGTGGCGCCACTTCGACACCGACGGCAAGCTGCTCGCGACGTACCGGCCGACGAATTCGGTCTACAACCGGTCGTGGGACGGCGGTTATTTGCTGACCGTCGAGCCGGGCGCCGATCGCGTGCAGCACGAGATCCACTCGTTCGGCGGCGTCGACAGTCACCGGATGGAGGCGTTCTACGACGGCGACGAGCGGATCTACGTCTACGACGACCAGCACACGTACGACGCGAACGGCAACTTGCTCGTCGAGCACGGCGGCGAGTGGACCGCGAGCGCGTGCACGTGGAGCGCGAAGCGCAAGCGGATCGCGCGGTCGGGTGACCTGACGTCGATGCACGGCCTGTTGCTGTACGTCGATCGCGACGGCGACATCACGTGCGCGGATCCGACGCCGGTGCCCGCAGCGCGCGCGGACCACCTCGATCGCATGCTCGCGAGCATGCGCGCGGTGCGCTCGGCGACGCCGAAGTTCATCCGCGAGCTCGCGCTGCGCGGCTCGATCGACGACGCGATGGCCGCGGACAACGACCAGCCCGAGGCGATCGCCGAGCTGCTCTCCGACGACGATCCGAAGGACCGCGATCTGGTGCGGCTGCTCGCGGCGAACATGACCTGGTACACCGAGTGGCCGCACATCGACGGCCGGTTCATCGAGGTGTTCGACACGCTGCCGGGCTCCGCGCCGAAGTGGAGCTGGCAGGACAAGATCTACGCCGCCGAGGCTACAGAGTAGCGAGCAGCGACGACAGCGATGCGGGCTGCGGAGAGGGCGCGGGCTCGTCGGTGAGCGCGGTCGCGATCGCGGCAGCGAACGCGGACGGATCGTACGGATCGGGCCCGGTGCCGTCGCGGCTCGCCATCGGCGACGCGATCACCGGCACACCGGTCGCGCGTAGCTCCGGCGCGTAGACCTCGCAGATCGCCGGGCAGATCACCGCATCGACCGGCGCGTCGTCGGTGGCCACGCCGGGCAGGTCCGCGAGGTTCGCGGGCTCGGTGCCCTCGCCGGTGCGGACGACGAGCGTCATCCCGAGCATGCGTGCGGCGGCGAGCGCGGTGTCGAGGCCGTGGCGCGCGGCGGCGAGGCCGGCGAGCCGGAGCCGACCGGCGTGGCCGCGGGCGAGGCGAGGGCCGGGCGCGAGCGGCAGCATCGCGAGCCGGGACGCGGCGATGCCGTCGTCGAGGCAGAGCCGGTGCGCGTACGGGCCGCGGACCAGGATCAGATCCGCGAGCACGCGCTCGGCGTCCTGGCGCGCGATCGCCGACGACGGCGCGCGAAACCGCCGCAGGAACCGGCGCTCGGGCCAGTGCTCGGCCGCGCGATCGAGATCGCGGTGCAATGCGCGCAGCAGCGGCAGATCGACGACGAGGATCGCCTTCGCGCCGATCGCGCGCGCGGCGGCGAGCGTCCGGCGCGCGGCGAGCGTCGGCGCGATCACGATCCGCGGTCTGCGTCGGCGGACCTCGCGCGCGGCCCAGTGATCGATCGCGACGCGCAGCGCGAGCTCGGCGCGGTAGCGGCGATCCGTGGCGCTGCCGGCCCACGCGCGCAGCGCGGCGTCGACCGCGAGCACGCCGGGCGCCGTGCGGTCGCCGGGCGTGCGGCGCTGCGCGTAGCGGCCGAGCGACCCCGGCGTACGCGCGAGCCAGTCCGGCGCCCCGAGCGGCGTCCACAGCTCGGTCGTGTCGACGGCGCGGCACTGCTCGACGAGCGGCGCGAGCAGCTCGCCCGGCGCCGCGGCGACGATCGCGATCACCGCGGCTCCGGCAACGTGACGCGCGCGTGGCACGCAGTCTGTCCACAGTCGAGACAGGTCCGCAGCTCGGCCGGGATGCGCTGATGATCGTCGACGACGACGGCATCCTCGACGAGCTCGAGCTCGCGCCAGACGCGGCGCCGGATCGTCGTGTCGCGCGTCGTCCCGTCGTCGTGCTGGCTGCGGTCGAGCTCGACGCGCAGCTTCGGCGCATCGTGGTGGACAACGAGCACGAGCACGTCGCCACGCACGGACGCGTCGAGGATCGCGGTGCCGGTGCGCGGCGCGACCACGAGATCGACGTGCGGGAACGCGACCGTCGCGTCGAGCGCGTGCGGGTTGCCGAGTGCCATCGAGTGGCCATGGCGCTCGAGGATCCGCCAGCCGAGCTCGGTCGCGATCGCGAACAGCGCGTTCGACACGAGGCAGATGCCGCCGCCGATCGCCGGCACCGCGCAGCCGGACCGCAGCTCCATGCCCCACGAGAAGCCGCGCGCCTCGGTCGCCGGGCCGAGCGTGCGCCAGAAGCTGAGCGGTCGCGCCGGCGTGATCGCGACGCCGTGGAACGCGGTCGCGGCGAGCTTGACGTTGTGGCGCTTGCCGGCCTCGAGCCGGGCGTCCGCGCCGGCGCGCGCGATCGGGATGCGCAGCTGGTGCGCGATCGGGCCCGTCGGGGTCACGCGTTCCGGTGCGGCGAACGTGTCGTCGACCGCCCAGCGCGCGAGCCGGCGGGCCTGCAGCGCCGCGACCTTCGCGCGCCGCAGGGCAAGCTCGAGCGGGCTGGCGTCACGTAGCTTCATGCCGATCCCAACGCACGAGATCATCCGATCGATTCGGCCGACTTTTGACAGGATTCCGCGCCCACATCGCCAGCCCGGTGCGCACTCGCCCGGCCGCGCGCCTCCCCGAGGATCGACGGTGCTCGATCGAGGATGTTGCGCGGTTTCGGGCGGCGCGTTCGATCGTGTCACAATGCCGCCATGGCCCGCAGTCCCGCTCGCCGCATCGCGACGATCGCCGGCGTGCTGCTCGCGGTGTGGATCGTGTTCCTCGTGATCCTCGGGGCGGCGCTCGGCGGTCGCTACCAGAGCGGGGTCGCGGAGCGGCTCGGCGAGTCGCTGCACGGCGAGAGCTCGGTCGGCGATGCGGACCTCGCGCTCGTTCGCGGCCGGCTCGACCTCGACGATCTGCGCGTCCGCCGCGACGACGCGATCGGCAAGCTGTCGCTCGATGTCGGCGACGTGCGCTGCGAGCTACGCGCGTTCGGCGGGGCACTGTTCGATCGGACGTGCCAGGAGCTCCGCGTGTCGCACGTCCGGCTCGAAATATCGACCACGGCGCTGTTCCGGGTCCACCGCCCGAAGCGGCCGCCGATGCACGCCGACTCGGTCGTGATCGAGGACGCCGTGCTCGTGTTCACGCCGAGCGCGCTCGTCCCGACGTTCGGCCAGATGCAGATCGCGATCGAGCACGCCCAGTCCGGACCGACGACGTTCAAGACGCCGCTGTCGTGGCTGCTGTCGCTGCAGGCGCTGCGCGCCGCGATCGATCTGCCCGGCGGCCTCAAGATCCAGCTCGAGTATCGCAACGGCATCCTCACGGCGGCCGGCTCGCTGTTCGGCTCCGATCCGGTCGCGCTGCCGATCGCGCTGCCGATCGCGGATGCCGCCGACGACGGCCAGGCCGAGATGAAGAAGATCACGAAGCTCGGCAAGGACCTCGCGGAGCGCGTGCTCGCGCAGCGCGCGCAGGACTGGCTGAAGCAGAAGCTGCGCTGAGACGACGGCAGCTCACCGGCGCTTCGCGGCGACGCCGCTATCGTCGGTATCCGATGCGTTCGCTTCGTCGTCCGTGAACTCGATCTTGCCCGTGGCGCCGGCTTTGCCCTTGATGAAGAACGTCCGCTTCGCGACGAGCTCGCGATCGCTCTCGATCTCGAGCACGAGCTTCGCGTTCGCCGATAGCACCTCGTCGCGCGTCAGCTTGAACGAGCCGCGCACGACCGCGGCGTCCGCATACACGATCTTGTGGCGCGTCGCGATCGGCTGCTTGGCGCGGCTGACATCGGAGATCTTGAGGTCGAGCTCCGGCACCGGCAGCGGAGCCGCGAGCGCGATCGCGTAGTGGATGGTCCATTCGCCGTCCTGTTCGAGGAACAGCGCGCGGCTGCTGTCCGCCGCCTTCACCTTCTTGATCAGGGCGGGGCCGGTTCCGCCCAGCGAGGTCGGCGTCAGGGCGAGCGAGCTCGTGGGCTTCTTTGCGGGACCGGCGTCTGCGATCGCGACGGCCGCGGACAACATCACGAGCGCGAGCTTGAACGTCATGACCACCAGACGTACCGCGATCGGCCGGCGTCGACGGGTACGGGTGGGTGCTCAGCCGCGGTAGCTGTCGTCCTGCTCGATCTTCGAGAGCACCCAGTCGAACTCGCCGGCGGTGACGTGCGCGCCGCAGTGCTCGCACTCGCCGGACATCGTGATCTGCAGCGGCGCGCCGCAGTTGCTGCACGCCGGCGTCGCGAGCGGAGCGCCCTTGCGGGTCGCCGAGCGGATCAGCGTCCAGTACTCGCTGTACGGCCGCTCGCGGTGGCGCGAGCCGCGGACGTGCTCGCCGGTCGACGCGCGCACGACGAAGTCCTTGCCGGTCGCCCACAGCCGGATCGTGATCGCGTCGTACCAGCGGTCGCGCGTGACCTTGGCGATCAGCGAGTGCGTGATCCGCATGTCGACGAGCTGGTTGCGCAGATCCTGCTGCTTGTAGGCCTCGATCCAGTACGACAGGTAGTCGTAGAGCCCATCCGAGACCAGGCCGCGCGCCGGGCGCAGATCGTTCGCGGCGTACGCGCGGTTGAGCTGGTCGTAGATCATCGCGAGCCGTGCCTGGATCGCCGTGCCGGTGATCGCGGGATCGCTGCGCTCGAGCTCGAGCAGCCGGCGATCGACGTCGGGCTGGCGATAGGTCGGCAGATCGGTGCCGCGCTCGGGGACCTCCGCGGTCAAGGTCGGCGGCCGCTCGTCGATCGAGGACAGCTCGATCGACTCGACGATCCAGTCGAACCGGCCGTTGTCGACGACCTCGCCGCACGAGCCGCAGACCTGCGTACCGCTCTGGATCGCCTGCCACGGCGCGCCGCAGTTCGGACACGGAAACCCGCGCGTCGAGCCCGGTGGCTTCGTGCGGCGGCCGGCGTCGCGCTCGAATCGCCAGGTCTCGACGGAGAAGTACGTGTGATCGGCGGTCGTGACGTTCGCCTCGTACTCGATCGCGATCGAAGCCCGGCCGTCGGCGGTGTCCGGCACGTCGACGTCGTACGTCCGCATCGCGCCGACGACGACCGACAGCACGGGGGCACCGACCGGCTCGCGCGCGCCGAGCGCATCGCGCGCCGGCTGCGAGACGTACGGCGCGACGGTCGCGAGCGTGTGTGGCGAGTGGCGGACGCGGTGCGCGGTCGAGAACAGCCGGAACGCGAAGTCCTCGAACACGATCTGCGAGAAGTCGGGGTCGTGGCGGCGCAGATCGTCGAGCGAGATCGCCCTCTGCAGCGGCACCGGAGGCCCGCTATCCCAATCCTTGTTCTGGTGCTGCTTGTACGCGCTGTAGACGAAGTAGCCGATCACGATCGCGACGATCGGCAGCCCGATCTGCGGGTAGTAGATGACGAGCCGGAGCAGCCAGTAGATCAGCTCGAGGATCGCGCCGCCGCCACCACCGCCGCCACCGCCGCCGCTGCCGCCGTGGCCGCCACCGCCCGAGTAGCTGTGGCCACCACCGGGACGCGCGAGTGCGGTCGCGACGAGCGCGGCCATGATCGCGATCGCGACGAGTGCGATCCGCCGCCGCGTCATCGCGGCCGCCTCCGGCGCTCGGCGCGCGCGAGATCGCTGTCGATCGCGTCGGGGAGCTCGTTGAGATCGTCGGTGCGACGGGGCATCGCCACCCCGACGCGGTCCGCGAGCTCGCCGAGTAGCTTCGCGACCGCGGCGCCGCCGGCGGGCATCGCGGCCGCGAGCGCGGACTCGGTCTTCGCGAGCACGTCGGCAGACACCGCGCGCGCGAGCCCGCTGTCGGGCACGAGCACGACCTGCTGCTCGAGCCACGAGATGTAGACGAGCAGGCCGCTGCGATCGAGCGTGTTGTGGACGCCGCGCTCGACGAACGTCGCCCTCGCCGCGCGCTCGACGTGGGCGCGCCGCCGCGCGGCGGTCGTCAGCACGCGCTTGACGCCGGGCAGCAGCTCGACGAGCCCACCGCTCGCGAGCCCGACCGCGAACGGATCGAACCAGATCGAGGTCAGCGAGAACTCGTGAGACGCGAACAGCATCGCGCCGAGCGCCGCGAACGCGATCAGCGTGCCGACGAGGATGTTCGCGTGGAGGTACGCCGCCGAGCGCCGGCGCACCGCGACGACGACCTCGATCGACGACGCGGCCTCGACTGCCTCGATCGCACGGCCGAACGCGGCGCGTGCCTCGTCGTCGAGGAACCGAGCACTCACGGCCTCGGGTATATCACCGGTTCGCGCGGCAGCCGCGCGGCGGCGCGCCGATCGTGCTTGCCGGTCGCGAGCACCGGCAGCGCCGCGACGATCGCGAGCTCGCGCGGACGCTGGTGCGGCGCGAGCACGTGCTGCCAGTGCGCGACGGCGCGCGCGCGATCGAAGCTCGGCTCGACGGTGATCGCCGCGCCGACGAGCTGTCCCCAGCGCTCGTGGCCGACGCCGAACGCGCACGCCGCGCGGATGCCCGGGGTCGCGGCGAGCACGGCCTCGACCGCGGACGGATGGACGTTCTCGCCGCCGGTGATGATCACGTCGTCCGCGCGCCCGACGACGTGCAGCGCGCCGGTGTCGTCGAGGTAGCCGAGATCCGCGGTGACGAGCACTGGCGCGATCGGCGTGCCGTCGAGGTAGCGGGTCGCGAGCATCGGTGCGCGCACGCGGATCACCGACGGCGCGTCGCGCGTGCCCGCCGCGAGCTCGACGCCGCGCAACGCGTGGAGCGGCGCATGCGGATCGCCGGCGCGCGCGAGCGGCGCGGTCGCGACCTGACCGAGCGCCTCGGTCATGCCGTACGTCGTCAGGAATGGCACGCCGCGGGCGGCGGCCGCCTCGAGCAGGGTGTCGCTCGCGGCCGCGCCGCCGAGCAGCACGGCGCGCAACGTCGCGGGCGCGCGCCATGCGGGATCGTCGAGCAGCGCGGCGAGCTGCGTCGGCACGAGCGAGGCGAGCGTCGCTTGCGGTAGCCGCTCGGCGACGCGCGCACGGTCGAAGCCGCCCTCGGCGAGCACGATCGGCCGGCCACCCGCGAGACAGCGCACGACGATCGCGAGCCCGCCGGCATGCGCCATCGAGAGCGCGAGTAGCCAGCGATCGTCGTCGTGCCAGCCGAGGTGGGCCGCGCTCGCGTCCGCCGCGGCGACGAGCGCGCCGCGCGACAGCACGACGCCGCGGGGCGTGCCGGTCGACCCCGACGTGAACAGGATCGCCGCCGCGTCGTCGGGCAGCTCGGCGCGCTCGACCTCGGCGCGCTGGCGCGCCTGCGCGTCCGCGGGCAGCGCCGCGTGGACGAGCGCGATCGGCACCTCGTCGTCGAGCGCGCGCTCGATCGCGTCGACGGTCGCCGCGGTCGGCTCGGCGATCACGACGCGCAGGCGATCGCGGCGGCGCGGCATCGTCACGCTGGCGTCGCGCGCGAGCGGGCGCTCGACAGTCGCCGGCGCGAGGCCGAGCCCGGCGCGTTCGACGGCGACGATCTCGGTGTCGTGCAGCTGCGGCACCGCGGGCTGCCACGCATCGAGCGCGGGATGCGGCGCGAGCCCGACCGCACGGTCGCCGCCGACGGCAAGCGCGAGCTCGGCACACGCGGCGGTGCCGATCGGGCCTTCGAGCGCGTGCGTCACGATCGCCGCGACGCCCGCGGCGCGCGCCTGCTCGACGAGTGCGACGCACGCGTGCAGGCCGAGCAGCGTCGGCTTCAGGATCACCGCACGGAGCGACCGCGAGCTCAGTGCGGTCGCCAGCTCTGCATCGGTCAGCTCGGCGAGCGTCTCGTCGAGTGCGAGCGGCAGCGGCAGCGGCTCACCGAGCAGACGGTGCGGCGCGACGCACGGCTCCTCGACGAATTCGATCGGCAGGTCGGCGAGGGCGGCGAGCCGATCGCGGACGTGCTCGATCGGCCAGGCGCGATTCGCGTCGAGCCGCAGCGCGACACCGGGCGCCGCGTCGGCGATCGCGCGGACGCGTGCGAGGTCACCGTCCGCGACCTTGATCTTGAGACAGCGCGCGCCGCGCGCGATCGCAGCGCGAGCGGCCGCCGGATCGTCGACCACGATGCTCGCCGCGAGCCGCTGCGCCGGTTCCGCGGAGAGCAGCGCGGCGAGCGGCCGGCCGTCGCGGCGCGCGATCGCATCGAGCAGCGCGGTCTCGATCGCGAACCGCGCCGATGGCGAGGCGATCGACGCGGCGAACGTCGCGACGTCGTCGACGTCGAACGGCGCGGCGAGCGCTGCGATCGCGCGCTCGGCGGCCGCGAGCGAGTCGTGCGCGAGCTCGGGCAGCGGCGCCGCCTCGCCCCAGCCTCGCGTGTCGTCGGCACGCACCTCGACGACGATCGCGGTCCGCAGCGCGCGACCGCGCGCGGCGCCGGCGCCCGACATCCGCCAGGTGAGTCGCCGCCACGCGATTGCGTCGATGCGCATCGCTACAGCACGAGGCCCGCCGCCAGCAGCGCGCCGTGCGCGAGCAGCAGCTGGCCGGTCGCGCCGAGGCAGCGGTTGAACGACACGCCGTCGGCCGCCGCCGCGAGCGCGCGCAGCCGCGACCACGCGAGCGGCAGCGTCGCGAGCGGGAGCAGCGTCCACGGCCGCCCGGCGATCGCGAGCGCGACCGGCACGACGTACGCGGCGGCGAGCAGCGCCGCGTACTCGACGATCGCGGCGCGGCGTCCGAACCGCACCGCGAGCGTGCGCTTGCCGGCGCGCGTGTCGGTCCCGGCATCGCGCAGGTTGTTGACGACGAGGATCGCGGTCGCGAGCGCGCCGACCGGGATCGCCGACGCGATCGCGAGCGCCGGCACGTGACCGAGCTGGACGTACGCGGTGCCGCACACCGCGACGAAGCCGAAGAAGATCATCACGAACACGTCGCCGAGCCCGTGATAGCCGATCGGCCACGGCCCACCGGTGTACGCGATGCCGGCGACGATCGAGGCGAGCCCGACCGCCGCGATCGGCCAGCCCGCCGTCGCGACGAGGTAGAGGCCGAACGCGGCCGCGCACGCGAACGCGGCGATCATCGCGCGCTTCATCGCCCGTGCGCTGACGAGCCCGGCGGCGACCGCGCGCACCGGGCCGATCCGGTCGGGACCGTCCGCGCCGCGCTCGGCGTCGAACACGTCGTTCGCGAGGTTCGTTCCGATCTGGATCGCGAGCGCGCCACCGAGCGCTGCGAGCGCCGGGCCCCACGCGACGCTGCCGACCGCGGCGACGCACGCGGTCCCGACGGCGACCGGCACGACCGCCGCCGGCAGCGTGCGCGGCCGCGCGGCCGCGAGCCAGGTCGCGACGCGCGAGCCCGCCGGTGCGCTCGCCGTCACCATGTCAGGGATACCGCTTGAACTTCGAGAAGTCGGGCTTGCGCTTCTCGAGGAACGCGTCCTTGCCTTCGCGACCCTCGTCGGTCGTGTAGTACATGAGCGTCGCCGAGCCGGCGAACGCCATCATGCCGGCCTGGCCGTCGCAGTCCGCGTTCATCGCCATCTTCAGGAACCGCAGCGCGGTCGGCGAGTGCTGCAGCATCTCGCGGCACCACTGGATCGTGGTCGCCTCGAGCTCGGCGAGCGGCACGACCGTGTTGACGAGGCCCATGTCGAGCGCCTGCTGCGCGTCGTACTGGCGGCACAGGAACCAGATCTCGCGCGCCTTCTTCTGGCCGACGATGCGCGCCATGTACGAGCTGCCGAACCCGGCGTCGAAGCTGCCGACGCGCGGACCGGTCTGGCCGAACCGCGCGTTGTCGGCGGCGATCGTCAGATCGCAGATCAGGTGCAGGACGTGGCCGCCGCCGACCGCGTAGCCGGCGACCATCGCGACGACCGGCTTCGGCAGGTAGCGGATCCGCATCTGCAGATCGAGCACGTTGAGTCGCGGGATGCCGTCGTTGCCGACGTAGCCGCCGTTGCCGCGCACGCGCTGGTCGCCGCCGGAGCAGAACGCCTCGGTGCCCGCGCCCGTCAGGATGACGACGCCGATCGTGCTGTCGTCGCGGACGTCGTCGAACGCGCGGATCATCTCGGCGACGGTGCGCGGCCGGAACGCGTTGCGTACCTCGGGGCGGTTGATCGTGATCTTCGCGATGCCCTCCGAGGAGACCTCGTAGATGATGTCCTCGTAGCCGTCGCGCCGGGTCCAGGTGATATCGGTCATGGAGCTCCTCCGAGCACCGCGCGGTCTGTTGGCGGTGCAGCAAACTCGATCGCGGTGCGCCGCACGTCGTGCGCGCCCGAAACCGAAACCGGTGCATGGATGACGGTGACGCCCGTGGTCGCGAGCGCGGCATCGAGCGCGGCGGCCACCGCAGCCGGCGAGGTCGCGGTCACGCCGCGCGCACCGAGGGCGGTCGCGACGGCGGCGGGCGCGAGCTCCGGCGCCGTGAGCCAGTGGGCATCGAACGCGGCGCCGAGCGACGCGCGCGCGACCGGCAGGCCGCTGAAGATCTGACCGCCGCCGTTATCGACGACGACGATCGCGAGCGGCGCGGTCGCGGCGCGTGCCGCGTACAGCCCGCCGAGATCGTGCGCGAAGCTGACATCGCCGAGCACGAGCACGACCGGCTCGCCGGCGCGCGTCGCTCCGGCGGCGGATGCGATCAGCCCGTCGATCCCGGCGGCACCGCGCTGGGTGACCACGGCGTGCGCGCGCTCGATCGGCGCGACGTGATCGATCGACCGGATCGGCAAGCTGTTGCCGATCTGCAGCCGCGCGCCCGCCGGCAACGCGTCGAGCACGGCGGCGAGCGTCGCGGTCTCGGCGTCGGGATGCGCGTCGAGCGCGCGGCGTGCGGCCTGCCGCGCTCCGAGCTCGAGGTCGCGCCACGTCGCGAGCCACGCGACGCGCGCCGCCGTGCGCTCGCGGCGGACCAGCTCGTGGAGCGCGAGCTCGGGAACGAGCGCGGCGATCGCGAGCTCGACGTCGCCGAGGATCACCTGCGCCGCCGTCGAGTCGGCATCGTGCCAGCGCTCGCCGGCGAGCACGAAGCGCGCGGGTCGCGCGGCCGCGAGCCACGCCGGCCAGCTCGCCGCGACGGGCTCGGCGCCGAGCTGCAGCACGATCGCCGGCGCCGGGCGCTGCGGCAGCGGGATCAGATCGAGGTGATCGAGCAGCACGACACCGTCGGGGCGTGGCCCGAACCGCAGCTGGCTGCCGGCCTCGGCGGCGATCGGATAGCCGGTGCCGCGCGCGAGCGCGAACACGGCCTCGCGAGCGGCCGCAAACCCGGCGGGCATCGCGCCCGCGACGATCACGCCGAGCGGCTGCGCGGCGAGCGTCGCGGCGAGCGCGCGGATCGCGGCGGCATCGGGTGCGAGCCGCGGCGGTGCGATCGCGAGCGGTGGCCACGCGAGCGCGGCGAGCGCGCGGTCGTCGGCGGTCTCCGGCTGCGCGGGCTCGAGCGGCTTGCGCAGCGGCACGTTGACGTGCACCGGGCCGGGCGCCGGACCGCGCGCCGCGGTGATCGCCTGCACGAGCTTGCGGCGCACCGCGCGCGCGGCGAGCTCGCCGGGGCACGGCGCGCCGAGGTCGACGAACTCGCGCACGAACGTGCCGTACAGCCGCTGCTGGTCGATCGTCTGCGACGCGCCGCAGTCGTGCAGCTCGGGCGGGCGGTCCGCGGTGATCGCGATCAGCGGCACGCCGGCGAGGCTCGCCTCGACGATCGCCGGCAGGTAGTGCGCGGCGGCGGTGCCGCTCGTGCAGACGAGCGCGGCGGGCTGGCCGGTCGCGCGCGCGGCGCCGAGCGCGTAGAACGCGGCCGCGCGCTCGTCGATGATCGTGACGCGCGCGATCCGCGGCTCGGCGGCGAGCGCCGCGACGAGCGGCGTCGACCGCGAGCCCGGGCTGATCACCGCGAGCGTCACGCCGGCATCGGCGAGCGTGCGCGCGACGAGCTGCGCCCAGATCGTCTGCACCGCGGCGGTCACCCGGCGGCCTCCTGGATCGCGCGGGCCTCGTGGCTGCCGAGCGCGCCGAGCATCGCGCGCAGCTTGAGCTCGGTCTCGGCGAGCTCGCGATCCGGATCCGAGCCCGCGACGATGCCGGCGCCGGCCCACAGGTGCGCGCGATTGCCGGCGAGCACGCCGGAGCGAATCGCGACCGCGAGCTCGCCGTTGCCGTCGAGATCGAACCAGCCGACCGGCGATGCGTACCAGCCGCGCGGCACCGGCTCGCACGTCTGGATCCACTCGATCGCGGTCGCGGTCGGCGTGCCACCGACGGCGGGCGTCGGGTGTAGCCGCGCGGCGAGCTCGAGCACGTGGCGCGGCGCGCGCGCGGTCGCGCGAAACGGCGTGTGCAGGTGCAGCACGTGACGCAGCACGCGGACCTCGGGCTCTGCCGGTGCCTCGATCTCGGCATCGACCGCCTCGAGCGCGCCACGGATCGCGTCGACGACGAGCTGGTGCTCGCGGCGATCCTTCGCGCTCGCGAGCAGCGCCGCCGCCGCGCGATCGGCACGCGTGCCGTCGTGGCGGACGGTGCCGGCGAGCGCGTCGCACGCGATCACCGCGCCGGCGCGCCGCACGAGCCGCTCCGGCGTCGCGGCGACCAGCGTGCCCGCACCGGGCGGCCGCACGATCACGCGCGTGCACTCGGGATGGCGGTGGCCGAGCGCATCGAGCAGCGCACCGGCGCGTGCGGTGCCGGCAAGCGCGACCGAGCACGTCCGCGCCGCGACGACCTTGCTGCACGCGCCGTGATGGATCGCGGTCGTGATCGCCTCGACCTGGACGCGCCACAGATCCTCGCTCGCGCGCGTCACCTCGACGACCGCGGGCTGCGGCGCGACCGGCGCCGTCGTCGCGAACACCGCGCGATGCAGCGCGAGCTCGGCGTGCCAGCGCGTCGCGTCGCGGGCGTCGTGGTCGTCGATCGCGAGCACGAGGAACGCGCGCGCACCGTCGTGGACATACGTCCAGCGCGGCAGCGCGAACCAGCCGTCGCCGAAGCCGGACCACGGCGCGCGGTCGGCCGCGCCGGGCGCGAACGCGCCGCCGCCGACGAACCGCGGCCGCGCGAGGTCGTCGAGCTCGGCGAGCGCGAGCGGCCTCGCGAGCTCGTCGTCGAGCGCGACCGCGCCCGCGATCGGCAGCGCGGCCGCGCCGGCGGCGAGCTCGGCGAACCGATCCGCGCCGGTGCCGCGCAGCTCGCGCGCGACGCCGACGCCGACGATCACGAGCGCCGGCTCGTGCTCGCGCGCGCCGGCTTCCCACACCACGAGCGGCGTGTCGTTCCACGCGTCGACGATCCGCGCCGCGTCGATGACCGGCGCGCGCATCGCGACGAACGTCAGGCCGCGCGCGGCGGCCGCGAGATCGAGCGCGGCGTCGAGCGCACCGCGACCGGAGGCGCGCGCGAGCCCGACCAGCGCGGCGGCTCCCGCGCGGTCGACGCACGTCGTCTCCGCCTGTGGCTTCACGCGTCCTCCACCGGCGTCGCGACGAACAGCGTGCACGCGCCGAACGTCAGCGGCACGACCTCGATCACGTGCAGACCGGCGCGCTCCATCATCGCCGCGAACTCCTCGGCGGGTGGGAACGCCGCGATCGACGTCTGCAGGTAACGGTACTCGCGCGCGCCGGACAGCAGCGCGCCGAGCCGCGGCACGACGTGGCGCGTGTGCAGCCGCGCGAGCTTGCCGAGCACGCCGCGCTTCGGCTCGCAGAGCTCGAGGATCGCGATCCGGCCGCCGGGTCGGACGACGCGCGCCATCTCGCGCAGCGCCTGCATGCGATCGGGGACGTTGCGGATGCCGAACGCGATCGTGACCGCGTCGAGCTCGCAGTTGCGATACGGCAGCTGCTGCGCATCGCCGACGACGAGTGACACGCGATCGCCGAGCTCGCGTCGGGCGAGCTTGCGCTCGGCGACCGCGAGCATCTCGTGCGACGGGTCGAGCCCGATCACCGTCGCGCCCGGAGCCATGCGCGCGATGTCGATCGCGAGATCGCCGGTGCCGGTCGCGAGATCGAGCACGCGCGGCTGTTCGCCGAGGTTGAGCGCGCGCACCGTGCGCCGCCGCCAGCTCTTGTCGAGCCCGAGCGACAGCACGCGGTTCACGAAGTCGTAGCGACCGGCGATCCGGTCGAACATCTGTCCGCTGCCGAGCGCCGGCGCGACGAGATCGGTGGTCGGTTCCATCACGATGTCCTCTCCAGCGAAGCGAGCGCGACGGTGACGAGCGCCTCGCGCGCCGGACCGGCCGGCAGCTCGTCGAGCACGCCGAGCGCGCGCTGGACATGGTCCTCGGCGAGCGACCGCGTCGCGGCGAGCGCACCACAGGCGCGGACGACGCCGCCGATCGCGACGAGATCCTCGCGGCGCGGCTCGTCCTGGGCGAGCAGCGCCTCGATCCGCGTCTGCAGCGCGGGCTCGCGCTCGAGCGCGACGACGAGCGGGAACGTCACCTTGCCCTCGCGCAGATCCGCGAGCGGGTCCTTGCCGGTGCCGTCCGCGAAGTCGAGCTCGTCGTCGACCGCCTGGAACGCGACGCCGAGGTGCAGCCCGAAGCGCTCGAGCGCGGCCTCCTCGGCGAACGACAGCCCGGCCGCGCGCGCCCCCGCGATCATCGCCCACCGGAACAGCGCGGCGGTCTTGCCCTCGACGATCGCGAAGTAATCGTCGCGCGCGCCGGCGAGCTTGCCGCGGCGCTCGAGCTGCACGCTCTCGGCGACGATCATCTCCTCGATCACCGCGAGCATGCGATCGAGCAGGCCGTCGACGCCGGCGGCCGCGATCCGCCGCAGCGCCGCGACGAGCAGCCAGTCGCCGGCAAAGATCGATGCCGCGTTGCCGTAGACGACGCACGCGGTCGGCTGGCCGCGCCGGCGCTCCGCGAGATCGACGACGTCGTCGTGCAGCAGCGTCGCGCTGTGCACGAGCTCGACCGCGACCGCGAGCCCGCGCGCCGCCGACGTGAACCCGTCACCGAACCGGCTCGCGAGCGCGACGCACAGGGGCCGCAGGTGCTTGCCGCGCAGATCGAGCAGGTGATGCGCGGCCTCGTGGACGACGCGCTTGCCGCGCGGGATCGCGGCGAGCTCGGCCTCGAAGCCGATCAGGTCGGCACGCACCCAGCGCTCGAGGCTGGCGAGCCGGTCGGCGAGCGCCGGTGCCCCGCGCTGCGAGCTGACATGGGCGAGGCGATCGAGCACCGCGCCGGAGAGAGCGACCTGGGTCATGGTTTGTCCTTGTCGAGCGCGGTTACGATGCCCAAAAATCGTTCAAAGATTCTTGAAAGAATCTGCCGCGAGCAACCCTCCGTGCCAACTACTCTTTTAAGCAGGTGCAATCTCGGAGCTTTTGGGGCTACATCCCGGTCCGCGGCCCCTCCCACCACAAACGAGACAAACCATTCCGGCCCTCGCTAAGATCGAAGCAGTGTCCAGCGCGCGACGCGGTCGCGATCAACGGCTCGTCAGCCGGTGTCGGGTCCAGTTCGATCGCCCGTCGGGCCCGGTCGAAGCGGAGACCGAGGACGTCTCCGCGCGCGGGTTGTTCATCCGGACCGAGGCGCTGCTGCCCGTCGGCGAGGAGACCGGGGTTCGCCTCGTGCTACCGGACGGCACCTGCCTGACGCTCGAGGCGCGGGTCGCGCACATGCTGACGCCGTCCTCGGCGCGCGCGCTCGGCCGTCACCCCGGCATGGGCTTCGAGCTGATCGGCCCGGACACGCCGGATCGGATGCAGCTGCGGGCGCACATCGAGAGCATGCGCACCGAGATCACGACGCCGGGCATGTCGACGACGACCCAGGTGATCGTCGTCGAGCCGAGCGCGCCGCAGCGCACGCGCATGGCGCGCTGCCTCGAGGCGGCCGGGTTCAAGGTGTCCGCCGTCGAGGCGCCGACCGAGGCGCTCGAGGCATGCGCGCAGTGGCGGCCCGACGCGATCGTGTGTGCGGCGACGATGCCCGGGATGACCGGGATCGATCTCGCGTACGTGATGTCCGAGCACGCGACGCTGTCCGACGTGCCACTGCTGCTGACCGGCGGCGATGGCGACTACGGCCGGCTCGAGGCGTTTCGCGCCGGCGTCCGCGACTACATCCCGGTGCCGTTCCTCGACGAGGAGCTCGTGATCCGCGTCCACCGGATCGCCGCGCCGTCGACGGCCACCGGCTCCGGTCTGCGCGGCAGCATCGGCGACATCGGGCTCGGCACGCTGCTGTCGCTGTTCGAGTTCGAGCGCAAGTCGGGCGTGCTCCTGTTGCTGAATGCCGGCGAGGTCGCGCGCGTGTTCGTCTCCGAAGGACGCTGCATCAAGGTCGAGACGAACGGTCAGCGCCCGGCGGCACGTCCGAAAGATCGCCTCCTCCGTTTGCTCGACTGGCACGAGGGGCACTTCGAGTTTTCCCCGGCCGCGATCGGCGGACGCGACGAGATCGGCGTGACGGTGACGGCGCTGCTGCTCGAGCACGCGCGCCGCGCCGATGAATCCAAGCCGATCCCGCAGCGCAGCTGATCGCTGTCGCGGGTGTCGCACGCGTCACCGGGTTTGTCGCAGTTTCGCGCGCGCGTGGGATCTGCAACCATGACGCTGTCGTCGGGTCCACCACCCGTCCGTGTCGAGGATCTCGCGAGCCATGATTCGTCTGTCTTCTGGCGTGTCGGTTGCGATGCTGCTGCTCGCGTCGGCGTTGTCTGTCGCGTACGCGCAGGATCCCGTCGCGCCGCCGCCGGTGCGCGCGCACGCGATCCGTCGACCCTCCCACGTCACCGTCGACGGACGGCTCGACGATGCCGCGTGGCAAGCAGCGCCGAAACACACCGGCTTCACGCAGCGGTTCCCGAAGGACGGCACGAAGGCGCAGCACGAGACGACGTTCGCGGTGCTCTACGACGATCACGCGATCTACGTCGGCGTGTGGGCGCACGACCCGGAGCCCGAGAAGATCCGCCGGCTGCTCACGCGTCGCGATATCGACTCGGCTTCCGACGCCGTGATCGTCGGCATCGACAGTTACCACGACAAGCGCACTGCGTTTTGCTTCCAGCTCAACGCCGCCGGCGTGCAGCGCGACATGATGATGTCGGACGACTCGCAGCAGGACGACAGCTGGGATGCGGTGTGGACCGGTGACACCGCGGTCACCGCGGACGGCTGGACCGCCGAGTTCCGGATCCCGCTCAACCAGCTGCGGTTCTCCGGCGACGCGAGCGAGTGGGGCCTGCAGGTCGTGCGCATCAACTCGCGGACGCAGGAGCAGAGCGCGTGGTCGCCATGGCCGCGCTCGGGCTCCGAGGTCGTCAGCAAGTTCGGCATCGTCGACGGGATCGGCGTCAAGCCGGGCACGCGGCTCGAGCTGTTGCCGTACGCGAGCGCGGGCATGCAGAAGACGCCGGTCGACGCCGGCGATCCGCTGAACGACGAGATGGCCGCGATCGGCAACGTCGGCGTCGACGTCAAGTACGGGCTCGGGCCCGCGTTCACGCTGTCCGCCGCGATCAACCCGGACTTCGGACAGGTCGAGGCCGATCCGTCGCAGGTCAACCTGTCCGCGAACGAGCTGTTCTTCGCCGAGAAGCGGCCGTTCTTCGTCGAGGGCGCCGATCTGTTCAAGCTCTCGATGTCGACGACGAACGGCGGTCAGGAGACCCAGTTCTATAGCCGCCGCATCGGCGCCGCGCCGCCGGCCGAGCCCGACAGCTACGACTACATCGACTCGCCGACCGCGACGACGATCTACAGCGCCGCGAAGATCACCGGCAAGACGCGCGGGTGGTCGATCGGCGTGTTCGACGCGGTCACCGCCGAGGAGCACGCGACGATCGTCGACGGCGAGGGCATGCAATCCGAGCCGGTGGTCGCGCCGCTGACGAGCTACGCGGTCGCCCGGCTCAAGCGCGACTTCCGCGAGGGCAAGACCGCGGTCGGCATGTCCGCGACCGCGGTCAACCGCGCGCTCGACGGCACCGGCCTCGAGCCGCTGCTGCACGATCAGGCGTACTCCGGCGGCCTCCAGCTCCAGCATCGCTGGGGCAAGAACGCGTGGTCCGCCGACGTCACGACGGTCGGCAGCTACGTCCACGGCAGCGAGGACGCGATCGCGCGCACGCAGACCAGCGCGCGCCACTACTGGCAGCGCCCCGACGCAGACAACGTCAGCTTCGATCCGACGCGCACGAGCATGTCGGGCGCCGGCATCGGCTGGATGGTCGGCCGGCTCGGCGACACGAAGCACTGGCGGTTCGGGATCGGCGGCGACGCGCGGTCACCGGGCCTCGAGCTCAACGACGCCGGCTTCCAGCGCACGTCGAACCAGGCGATCGTCTTCTACTACGGCGAGTACCACGAGGAGGAGCCTGGCGATTACTTCCTCAACTACAACATCAACTCCGACATCTTCACGGTGAACACGTTCGAGCCGCGGCTCACGGACATCGGCCTCGAGTGCAACGCGAACGGTCAGCTGCTGAACTACTGGAACGTCCACTTCGGCTGCAACTTCGCGAAGGCGATCTGGGCGCAGAACGCGCTGCGCGGTGGCCCGGCGCTGCGGGTCGATCCGCGCGTGTTCATGAACGCGAGCTTCAACACCGACGCGCGCAAGCCGCTGCAGGTGTCGTTCGGCATGTACGGGAGCCGCGACGCGACGAGCGACTCGATGGACGGCGGCATCGATCTCGGGCTCACGATCCAGGCGCGCCCGAACATCGACGTGTTCCTCGGCCCGAGCTGGAACCGGCGCGACGATGCGATGCAGTACGTCGACGAGGCGGTCGACGAGATGGGCGTCTCGCACTACATCTTCGCGCGGATCGATCAGACGTCGTTCGGGATGACGTTCCGGGTCAACTGGACGTTCTCGCCGAAGCTCAGCCTGCAGGCGTACGCGCAGCCGTTCGTCGCGAGCGGCCGCTATCGCCAGTACAAGGACGTCGATAACCCGGGCGCCGACAAGTTCGAGGACCGGTTCCACCCGCTCGCCGGGCCCGAGCTGACGCTGAATCCCGACGACGTGTTCACGGCGCGTTACAACGGCACGTACACGTTCGGCCGACCCGACTTCAATTTTGCCGCCCTGCGGTCGACGGTGGTGATGAGGTGGGAGTACCGCCCAGGCTCGTCGGTGTTCGCGATCTGGAGCCACGGCCAGAGCGCCTCCGGCGACGACGGCCGGTTCCGACTCGGCAATGATCTTCGCACCCTCGGCGAGGCCGACAGCGAGGACATCGTCATGGTCAAGGCGAACTACTGGATCGGCCTGTAACGCGTTATCCTTGTTCTTTATGGGGTCGTTGCCGGCGACCACCGAAGCCAGGCGCTTCGGCAAGTACACGCTCGTCGCGAAGCTCGCGACCGGCGGGATGGCCGAGATCTATCTCGCGCGGCTGTCCGGCGCGGCCGGCTTCGAGAAGCTCGTCTGCATCAAGAAGATCCTGCCGCACCTCGCGCGCAACAAGCAGTTCGTCTCGATGTTCCTCGACGAGGCGAAGATCGCGTCGCGGATCTCGCACCCGAACGTGTGCCAGGTGTTCGAGCTCGGCGAGCTCGACGGCACGTACTACATCGCGATGGAGTACCTGCAGGGCGTGCCGCTCGCGTGCTTCCGGCGCCGCGACTACTACGGTCCCGCGCCCGACCCGCAGCTCGTCGCCGGCATCGTCGTCCAGGCGTGCGAGGGCCTGCACCACGCGCACAACCTGAAGACCGGCGAGGGCCTGCCGCTCGACGTCGTGCATCGCGATATCTCGCCGCAGAACCTGTTCGTCACCGTCGACGGTGTCGTGAAGGTGCTCGACTTCGGCATCGCAAAGATCCAGGACGCGTCGGTCAAGACGAGCACCGGCGCGGTCAAAGGCACCTACGCGTACATGGCCCCGGAGCAGCTGCGCGGCGAGCGTGTCGATCGCCGTGCCGATATCTGGGCGATGGGCATCGTGATGTGGGAGACGCTGACGCGCCGGCACCTGTTCAAGCGCGAGACCGACTTCCTGACGTTCAACGCGATCACGACCGAGCCGATCCCCGACATCCTCGACCTCCGCCCCGACGTCGGGCCCGAGCTCGCCGCGGTGATCCGGCAGGCGCTGCAGCGCGATCGCGATGCGCGGATCCCGACGGCGCGCGCGCTCGCCGAGATGGTGACGTTCGCGGTGCTGCCGCTCGGCGGACCGCTGTCGCCGTCGGCGATCAGCGACGAGATCCAGGAATCGTTCGGCAAGCAGATCACCGAGCAGGCCGAGCTCGTGCGCGCCGCGCGCGATGGCGAGCTGCTCGATCTCGAGGAGGAGCGCGGCCCGATGGTCGGCCATGGCGCCGAGCTCCTGACGACGCCGGTGTCGAATCAGATCGTCCCGCGCCCGCGGTCGACCCAGCGACCGTTTCCGATCGCCACGCCCATGCGCCCGCCCGTCCCTCGCCAACGCCGCCGCACGCTGCGCGCGCTCGCGCTCTACCTCGCGACCGTGATCGTGTGCAGCGGCGCGTTCGTCGCGTACTGGTTCCTGCTGCGCCCGCGGCCGAGCACACCCACCGCGGCCGCGGAGCCGCCGTCGCCACCGGCCGCGACCGCGTCGACGACCGAGCCGCCGCCGAAGCCCGCGGCGATCGATTACAACCCGCGTCCGGTCGAGCCCGCGCCGGCGCTGACGCCCGATGCCGCGCCGGCGCCGACGATCGCCGAGGCGCCCGACGCCGGCGTGCACGCGAACGAGCCGGACGAGCCGGCGGTCGTGAAGCCGGTGATCAAGCCGGACAAGCCGGACAAGCCGGACAAGCGGGACAAGCCGGTGATCAAGCCGGACAGGCCGGACAAGCCGGACAAGCCGGACAGGCCGGACAAGCCGGACAAGCCGGACAAGAAGGCGAAGCCCGGCTACATCACGATCGAGTCGACGCCGGACGCGCAGATCTTCATCGACGGCAAGCCGTACGGCGAGACGCCGCTCGTCAAGATCGAGCTCGCGCCGGGCAAGCACGCGGTGCGCGCGGTGTCCAAGAAGGGCAAGAAGCGCGACTCGTGGATCACGATCGAGTCCGGCAAGGCCTCGGCCGCGCACCACATCAACTGGTGACTACTTCTTCGGCGGCGGCGGCGGATCGATCCGCTCCCACGGTGCCTGGAGGCCGAGGTACTCGCCCCACTCGAAGCCGGCGTCGTACATCGCCTTGACCTGTCCCGGCTGCAGGATCTTGCCGATCTGACCGTTCGCGTCGGTCAGGATGCCGCCGAGCCCGCCCGCGAAGTCGAGCCAGCCGGCGACGTTGCGCTCGTACGGCGAGAGCTGGCCGTCCGCGATCGCCTTGTTCGTGTACGTCAGCACGTCGTCGTAGACCTTCTCGAAGGCCTTGTCGAGCTGCGCCGATTGCTCGCGCGTGACGTGCGCCTTCTCCTCGGCGATCCGGCGCATCTCCGCGGCACGCTCGCGCGGGATCGCGAGCCCGGCCTTGATCAGCGGCAGGATGCGCGCGCGGTATTCATCCTCGGTCTCGCCGTCGAGCCGGCCGAACATCGCCGCGAACTCCTCGGTGCGGCGCGCGCGGCGATCCATCCGCGTCTCCTTCGGCTGGTCGGGCAGCGACGGGCTCGGGGTCGCGGTCGATGGCGCACCCGGTGCGGGCTTCGCGTCGAGCCACGCGTCCGGCTGCTTCGCCGGCGCGGTCGCGGAGCCGGCCTCGGCGGCCGCCACCACCGGTGCGGGTCGGTCGTCGAGCTCGGCGCGCAGCGAGCGGTTGTCGAGGAACAGCCACACCGACGTGCCGACGAACGCGGCGGTCGTCGCGGCCAGGACCTTGGTGGCTCGACCCATGTGCCAGAAACTAGCATCCAGCGTCGCAAGTCGAGGCGGCGATCGTCACGCCCAGACCGATCAGGCAGGGCGGCGTAGTACGCTCGCGGCGTGGATCGCTCGACCGAGCTGCGGATACCTACGACCACGGTCGCGGTGCGCGTCGCGCTCGGGGATCAGGTGATCGACCACGCCGAGCTGTTCGTCCTCGACGAGCCACGGCGCTCGCGGTTCCAGCTGCTCGACGCGATCGCCGCGCTGCTCGAGACCGCGGCGCAGTTCGTGCCGGTGCGCACCGCCGACGGGATCCGGCTCGTCAACAAGGCGCACGTGCGCTGGATCGTGGTGCGCGCCGAGCCGAGCGCGGACGCGACCGACGAGCCGCTCTACGATCGCCAGCACCGCGTCCGCATCGAGCTCGTGCACGGCGCGGGTTTCGAGGGCCTGCTGCTCGACAGCGCGCCGTCGGATCGGCCGCGCGTCATCGATCACCTCAATCATCCGTCGCACTTCGTGCGGCTGTGGACTGCCGAGGATCACGTGCTGATCAACAAGACCGAGATCGCGACCGTCGCCGAGCTGCCGGAGGCAGGCTGATGTCCAGGCTCGACGTGTACCTGCGTAGCATCGAGAAGTTCGGCGCGACCGGCGCGATCCTGACGTCCGGCCAGGCCGTGACGCTGCGGTTCCCGACCGGCGATCGCCACGCGACGCAGGTGACGCCGCACGAGCAGATCGTCGCGCTCGTGCGCGAGGTCGCGCCCGCGAGTGCGCTCGACTCGATCGACAAGCACCGCGCGGCGCGGTTCGACTACGAGTCCGGCGGCCATCGCTACGCGCTCACGATCACGCCGCGCCCCGGCGCGTGGCAGGTCGCGATCGACGGTGCGCCCGCAACCGCGGCGGCTCCGCCGGCACCCGCGGCGACGTTCCGGACGCCGAGCGTCGCGCCGCCGGCCGCCGCCGCGCCCGCGGTCGACATGCTGATCGAGCGCGGCCAGTACGACGCGCCGGCCGATCCGGTGCGCGCGATCGCGAGCGGCAGCACGCTGCTCGACGAGCTGACGCGTGCCGCACGCGCCGCACGCGCGAGCGACCTGTTCCTCCACGCCGGCGCGCCACCGCTGCAGCGCACCGCCGGCGAGCTCGCACCGGCGAGCGGCAACGCGATCGACGGCGACCAGCTCGCGCGCGAGCTCGGCGTCGTCGCACCGCCCGAAGCACGCGCGGCGTGGAGCGAGAGCGGTGCCGCGGTGTTCGCGTACGGTGACGGTGCCGGCCGCGTGCGGGTGACGCTCGGCCGCGATCATCGCGGTCCGTGCGCCGCGCTCCGGCTGCTTCCCGACGAGCCGCCCGCGCTCGACCTCGGGATCGACGAGTGGCTCGGATTTCCCGGCCTCGTGCTCGTGGCCGGGCCGTCCGGCGCGGGCAAGACCGTCACGCTCGCGGCGATCGTGCGCCGGCTCGGCGAGCGCGGCCGCCGCGTCGTCGTGATCGAGGATCCGATCGAGCTCGTGCACGCATCGCCGATGATCAGCCAGCGCGCGGTCGGACCGCACGTCGCGTCGTTCGAGGCCGGCGTCCACGCCGCGATGTCCGAGGGCGCCGATGCGATCGCGATCGCCGAGGTCCGGTCGGCGGCGATCGCCGGCGCGATCGTCGACGCGGTCGCCGGTGGTCACCTGGTCGTCGCGAGCGTCGCGGCCCCGGTCGCCGCGGTCGCGTTCGACCGGCTGATCGGCGCGCTCGCCGACGACCGTCGCGAGGCCGCGCGCACGCTGTTCAAGAGCACGTATCTCGGCGCGATCCGGCCCCTCGTCCAGCGCGGCAACCGCACGTTCGAGGTCCTCCGCGCGGGGTAGCGCTGGGGTTTTTCGGTCGCAATTTGAACCGGCTTACGGCGCCGGGCTATATAACGAGCTGAGGTGACGGACGATTACCGCGAAGGTGGGACGCTGATCCTGGCGCGTCCGCTCGGTGGGCTCGAGGAGGACGAGAAGAAGCCGCCCCGCGGAGACGCCTGCCTCGTCAACCTGTATCCACCCGGCCCGGAGATCGGCCGCCGCATCCAGCTCGTCAAGCCCGAGTACGTCGTCGGCCGTGACAGCGAGGCCGGCCTCGTCGTCGGCCGCTCGAGCGTGTCGCGTCAGCACGCGCGGCTGTATCGCGATGCGAGCGACGACTGGTGGGTCGAGGACCTGCGGTCGACGAACGGCACGTTCGTCAACGAGTCGCGCGTCATGCAGCCGATGCTGCTGAGCGAAGGCGATCAGGTCCGGTTCGGCGACGCGATCTACAAGTTCCTGTCGGGCTCGAACATCGAGAGCGCGTACCACGAAGCGATCCACAACATGGCCATCCAGGACGGGATGACCGGGATCCACAACAAGCGCTACTTCACCGAGTTCCTCGAGCGCGAGATCTCGGTCTCGCAGCGCTACGGCCACCCGCTGACGCTCGTGATGTTCGACGTCGATCACTTCAAGCAGATCAACGACACCTATGGCCACCTCGCCGGCGACGCCGTGCTCAAGGACCTCGCCGCGCGGATTCGCCCGCGGATCCGTCGCGAGGATCTGTTCGCGCGCTACGGCGGCGAGGAGTTCGCGTGCGTGCTGCCGTCGACCGCGCTGCAGGGCGGCGTCGTGTTCGCCGAGCACCTGCGCGTGCTGATCGAGGAGCGCCCGTGCGTGTTCGAGGACAAGCAGATCGGCTTCACGATCAGCCTCGGCGTCACGACGCTGCAGCGCGAGACCGGCGTCGATCCGGCCGGCCTCATCAAGCGCGCCGACGACAACCTCTACGCCGCCAAGCGCGGCGGCCGCAATCGCGTCGTGCCGGGCCTCCAGGATCTGATTCCGTCGGGATAGCCCTCGCTCGCGGCCGCCGGGTATGGCAAGCATTCGGCCGGCATGATCTCGGCGAAGACGCTCGACGATCTCGGCTGGCCGACGCTCGTCGACCACTGGGCGAACCGCTGCGCGACCACGCGCGGGCAGGCGCGCGTCCGCAGCTCGGCGCTGCTCGACTCGATCGACGACGCACGCGCCCGTGCCGCCGAGATCACCGAGGCCCGCGGCCTCGCCGCGCGCGATGCCGCGCTGCCGCTCGGCGGGATCAGCGACGTCGCGGCC
The DNA here is from genome assembly GCA_035715365.1 of Kofleriaceae bacterium. Taxonomy (GTDB): domain Bacteria; phylum Myxococcota_A; class Polyangia; order Haliangiales; family Haliangiaceae; genus JABFXX01. The sequence goes on from DASTLB010000025.1 coordinate 99,333, forward strand.
GCGATCGACCGCGTCCGCAAGGCGGCCGCCCTCGAGGCGCCGGAGCTCGTCGCGGTCGCGACCACGGGCCGCGCGCTCGCGCGCCTGCGCGCCCACCTGCGCGATCACGCCGATGTCGCTCCGAAGCTCGCGGCGCGCGCCGCGTCGATCGCGGATCTCGGCCACGTCTATCATCCGATCCTCGAGGCGTTCGACGCCGACGGCCGGCTCGTCGATCACGCGAGCGACGCGCTCGGCCCGCTGCGCCGCGCGCTCGCCTCGATCAAGGATCAGCTCGAGAAGCGGATGGGTGCGCTGCTCAACGACGAGCGATTCTCGCCGTACCTGCAGGACGCGTACTACACGCAGCGCGAGGATCGCTACGTGCTGCCGGTGCGCACCGACGGCAAGGGCTTCGTGCGCGGCATCGTCCACGGCACGTCGCAGAGCGGCCAGACGCTGTTCATCGAGCCCGAGGAGATCGTCGATCTCAACAACCGCGCGAAGCTCGCCGAGGCCGAGGTGCTCGACGAGGAGCGCCGCATCCTGATCCGGTTCTCCGGCTGGGTCGCCGAGGAGGCCGATGGCTTCACCGCCTCGCTCGACGCCGCCGAGACGCTCGACGTGATCGCGGCCGCCGCGATCATGGCCGACGACACGGTCTCCGCCGAGCCGATCGTCGACGCCACGCCGCGGATCGGCCTGCTCCACGCACGCCATCCGCTGATGCTGCTCGCAGAGCGCCGCTGCGTCGCGAACGACGTCACCGTCGCCGCCGGCGCCACGCTCGTCATCTCCGGCCCGAACGCGGGCGGCAAGACGGTCGCGCTGAAGACCGTCGGGCTCGCCGCGCTGATGACGCGCGCCGGCCTCCACCTCACCGCCGAGAGCGGCAGCGCGATGGGCTGGTTCACCGACGTCGTCACCGACATCGGCGACGCGCAGAGCCTCGAGAAGGATCTGTCCACGTTCTCCGGCCACATGGTCAACCTGCGCGAGCTGCTCGGCGGCGCCGGTACCGGCACGCTCGTGCTGATCGACGAGATCGCGGTCGGCACCGATCCCGAGCAAGGCGCCGCGCTCGCGCAGGCCGTGATGGAAGCGCTCGCCGCGCGTGGCGTCACCGCGATCGTGACGACGCACTACGAGCGCCTCAAGACGCTCGGCGCGACCGACGCCCGGTTCGCGAACGCCTCGGTCGGCTTCGATCTCGCGCGCCTCGAGCCGACGTTCAAGCTTCACCTCGGCACGCCCGGCAGCTCGGGCGCCCTCGCGGTCGCCAAGCGCATGGGCATCCGCGACGACGTCGTCGAGCGCGCGCGCAGCCTGATGGGCCCGCAGGTCGTCAAGGTCGAGGATCTGCTCGCCTCGGTCGCCGACCAGCAGCGCCGGATCGAGGAAGAGCGTGCCGCGCTGCTCGCCGAGCTCGAGGCGGTCGAGGCCGATCGCGCCGCTGCGCGCGCCGCCCGCGAGAAGTCGCGCACCCGGTTCGAGAAGGAGACGCGCGCCGCGCACGGCGAGGCCCTGACCGCACTCAAGGCCGCGCGCCGCGAGATCGAGGACATCCGCCGCGAGCTGCGCGCGCGCGCCGCCGCCGAGCAGCTCACCGCCGAGGACGTCAAGGCCGCGAATCGCCGCCTCGTCACGCCGGGCGCGCTCGTCGCGAAGCACGAGCCGCGGCGAAGCCAACCGCCGGGCACCCCGGCCACACCCGAGCAGCTCGTCGCCGGCGCGCCGGTGATCGTCCCGCGCCTCGGCCGCGCCGAGGTCGTGAGCGTGATGCCCGACGGCAAGGTCGAGGTGCGCGTCGGCTCGATGCGCGCGATCGTGCCGATCAAGGAGACGCTGATCGACACCCACCGCGCTCGCCAGCGCGCGCAGCGCCCGGCGAACACGAACGAGGCGAACGGCCGCCGCAAGAGCGACACGCTGCCCGGCGTCGCGGTCGTCGCGGGCACCGCGATCCCGGAGACCTCGCCCGACAAGGCCGGCGCGCGCACCGTCGACACGACGGTCGACGTCCGCGGCAACCGCGTCGACGAGGCGGTCGCCCAGGTCGATCGCTTCCTCGACGAGAGCCTGATCGCCGGCCGCGACACGATCTTCGTGATCCACGGCCACGGCACGGGCGCGCTGCGCAGCGCGATCCGGACGCACCTCGCCGCGCACAAGGCGATCGAGAAGTTCCGCCCCGGCGAGCAGAACGAGGGCGGCGATGGCGTGACGGTCGCGTTCCTGAAGGGCTGACCCAACCGCGGAGTCGCGTGCGTCGTGCCGTCGCAACCGCTGAGGCCGGCATGCGCGCCTTGCGTAATGACCGCCGAGCCTCGCGACCGTCGCGCATCCCCCGCCGCATCGACCGCAGAGGCCGTCTCGCGACCGCTAAGCCGCCGAGCCCAGATCAGCACGGAGGCACCGAGCACACGGTGGCCGCGGAAGATTCTTTGGGGAAGATCCTACGACGGGTCGCGCGAGAGACCCCGCGCCTCCTCGCGGGAACGGTGCGCGTTCTCGTTGGCGGTGGCCGCGCAAGATTCTTTGGCGAAGATCCCGCGGCGGGTCGCCGGAGAGACCGCGCGCCTCCTCGCGGGAACGGTGCGCGTTCTCGTCGGTGGTGCGCGTGAGGATCGTTAGATCCTCCGCGACCACCGCGTGCTCCGAGACTCCGTGCTGATCTGGGCTCGGCGTGCTCGGCGGTCGCGAGGCGGTCGCGAGGCGTGCTCGGCGGTCGCGAGGCGTGCTCGGCGGTTGCGATTCCCGCGGCCGCGCTGCGGCCTCGGCGGTCGCCCGGCGCGAGTCGTTCACTTCGTCCGGAACGTGATCGTCCCGAGATCCTCGACGTACTGCTCCGTGGTCGGCTTGCCGGGCAGCTTCAGCTTCGCATGCGTGCGCGACTCCACGGTGTACGTGCCCGCGGCGATCAGCGGCCGGCGCGGGTCGAGCTCGACGTCGCCCTCGAGCTGCTTGAACATGCCGAGCAGCTCGACGCTCGCGCCGCGCGGCAGCGCCGGATCGACGATCGTCTGCTCCTCGGCGACGCGCAGCAGCTTGACGTGGAGCTTCCACCGCGTGGCCGTACGGCCGAGCAGCGTGTAGTCCGCGGTCTGCTTGACGTACGCGGCGCCCTGGCGAAGCACGGTCTTGACCTGCCAGCGCGCGCCGACGGCGATCGGCTTGTCCGGCAGCGGGATCGTGACCGCGAGCAGGCGCTGGACGAGCTCGTCCTTCGCGGCCGCGCTGCGCTGGTGGTCGGGGTCATCCTTGAAGACGATCGGGCCGAGCTGGCCGCGCTCGTCGAGCGTGACGTCGATGCGGCGGTTCTGCAGCTTCGCGCGCCACGCCGCGACGTACTGCTCCGCGACCGGCGTGGGCTTGCCGTCGAGCTCGGCGGCGAGCGCGCGTACGAGCAGCGGCTCCTTCGGTGACGGCGGCGCGATGATCGCGAAGCCGTCGCGGATCGCGGGCAGTGCGAGCTTTCCGCCGAGCTTGCCGGTCGCGGGGTCGAGCTGGCGCGTCTCGATACGCGTTTCGACGCCGTGCTCGACCTCACCGGGCGCGAGCTTGTAGCGCATCGCCTGGCGCGCGCCCTTGCCGGCGTCGAGCAGCTCGAACAGCTCCTGCTTCGGCAGCTCGATCGGCGGCGCCTTCATCGTGACCTTGCCGGGCTCGAGCTGCAGCGTGCGCGGCATGCCGGTCACGACCGGAACCGCGGAGCCAGAGTCAGAGCCCGTGGCGGTCGCGGTGCCGTCGGAGTCGCGCGTGCGGCACGCGAGCAGCGCGCACGTGGCGGCGAGGACGGCGAGGACCCGCACGACGACGATCCTAGCAGCCGTTGTTGGTCTCGGTGCACGTGCCGCCGCACGGCGGCGAGGTGGCACCGCACGCGCCGCTACCGCAGCAGTTGAACGTGCACGTCGTCGGCGCGCCGGTGCAGGTCTCGTTCGCGCACGCGCTCGTGCCGTCGCACTGGACGGTGCACGAGCCCGTCACGCCGCAGCCGACGCCGCCGTTCTGGCAGGCGTTCGCGCCCGTGCATTCGGCGATGCACTCGGTCGAGTCGTTGCAGCGGATGCCGCCGTCCTGGCACGCGTCGGTACCGATGCAGTGGACCTCGCAACGGCCGGCGCCGCACGCGACGCCGAAGTTGCGACACGCGTGATCGCCTTCGCACGTGACGTTGCACGGTCCGATCGTCGGGCACTCGACGAGGCCGTTCTGGCAGGTGTCGTTGTTGTTGCTCGCGCCGCACCGGATATCGCAACCGATCGCGTCGCCGCAGTCGACGCCACCGGCGCACGTGTCGTTCGCGTTGTCGCAGGTCACGGCGCAGTAGAGGCCGGCAGGGCAGGTGAACTTCGTGTTGCCGTCGACGTCGATCACGCACTTGCCGCTCGGCGCGCACGCGCCGTTGACCGACGCGCATGCGGTGGGGTCGCACGGGAACACGAACGCGTCGATCGGCGGAGCGTCGGGATCGATCGTGTCGCCGGGTGGCTGGCCGTCACTGCCCGAGCCGCCACCGTCGCCGCTGTTGTTCCCGCCCGGGTTCGGCTCGAAGCGACAGCCGCAGAGGACGACGATCGCCAGGAGCGTGGCCCGGACAGCGAGGGGTCCCATCATGGCGATCATCGCATCGCCGCACAGCGCGTGTCACGTCCGGCCACAGGTCACGGCGCGACGACGCTGAAGACTGCCTTGTAATACGCGTCCTTGTCCTTCACGGCGGGCAGCGCGATCTTCGCGGCGATCGGCTCGACGCAGCGGATCGCGGTGTCCTTGTCCGCCTGGGTCGGTGGGTTCGACGGGTCGGCCGGCTCCGACGCGAGGATCGTGATGCCCTCGGGCGGTGCGTAGGTCCGGCGCGCGCCGGGGGCCGCGGGCGTGCGCGGGCCGACCTTCGTGATCTGGACCTCGAGCACGAAGTTCGGCGCCTTCGCGAGGCACGCGCGCAACTGCGGCATCAGCTTGCGGACCGCGGCGCGCGCCGCCTCGAGGTCGACCTGCGCGGCACCGCTGCGGCGCTCGACGGTCTCCGGCAGCACGGTCGCCTTGAGCTCCTTGACGTGATCCTCGGCGCGCTTGCGCCACGGGCTGTCCGCCGCGATCTTGAGGAACCGCCGGAAGTACATGAGCGCGTACTCGGGCTTCGGCGGATCGAAGTTCGAGTACGCGAGGCCGAGCAAGTAGTCGCGCTCGCCGGTGCCGAGATACGGCAGCGTGTTCGCGCGCAGCGTCGACGCGTCGCGATCGATCTCGAGCGCCTTGCGCGCCTTCTCGGCGGCGTCGGACGGCCGGCGCGCGCGGTCGTAGGCGCCGGCGAGCAGCCAGCGCACCATCGCCTGCGAGACGTCGGTCTGATCGGCGGCGGCCTCGAGCGCGGCGATCGCCTCCTCGAGCTTGCCCATCGCGATCCGGACCTCGCCGAGCCGCATCCAGACCTCGCCGCTCGAGCCGCCCGACGCAGCGGCCTCGGCGAGCGTGCGCTCGGCATCGGCGAGCTTGCCGGCGCGCGCCTGGCACAGGCCGAGCCGCTTGCGGACCTCGCCGACGTTCTTCGCCTCGGCGTCGACGCGCTTCGTGTGCGCGAGCGCGGCCTGCAGATCCGCGGTGCACTTCGCCCAGTCCTTCGCGACCATGAACGCATCGCCGCGGATCCGGTACGCCTTCGGCTCGTCGGGCATCAGCTTGATCGCCTCGTCGAGCTTGGCGATCGCGAGCAGCGCGTTCTCGGGCGTGCGCTCCTCGAGCAGCTGCTGCGCCTCGGCGATCGCGGATTCGTACGGCCGGCGGTGCGGGTTCGTCGCCGACTCCCAGAGCGACGACTTCTGCGCTGCCTCCTCGTCCTTGTCGGCGGGCTCGGGCGGGTAGCGCTTCGATTGCGCGAGCGCGGTCCCCGCGAGCGCGGCGAGCGTCGCGATCACGACGAGGGTGCGCACTACATGCCCCGGAGCGGATCGATCGGCGGACGCCAGCGCAGGTTGCGCTTCGAGAGCAGCGTGTCGAGGTGCGCCTTCGCGCGCGGCTGGAACTGCGGGTGCGCGCCGCTCTTGATGAACGACTTCCAGTGCTCGATCGCGGCGTCGATGTTGCCGAACGCTTCTTCGATCAACGCGAAGTAGTAGTACTCCTCGCCGTCGGGCACGTAGAACACCTGGTGGTCGGAGAACGCCGCCTGGAACGAGATGTATTCCTCGATCCCCTGATCGCGGATCAGCGACATCGCCTGCGCGGTGCGCTCGTCGCGATCGAGTGCGACCGCGAGGCCGTAGATCGTGGACGTGCCGGCGCCGGAGCGGATCGCGTCCTTGTACGCGTCGATCGCCTCGTCGAGCCGGCCGAGCATCATGTACGTCTCGGCGAGGTTGCCGAGCACGAGCGCCGAGCTGCGCTGGTACAGGCCGTCCATCCGATCGAGCAGCGTGCGGTAATCGCGCAGCGCCGCCTCGAGCAGCGTCTTGTCGTTCGGCCGCGCCTCGACGAGCTTCGTGCGCAGGATCGCGCGGTCGAGCAGGATCTCGTTGACCCGCGGATCGAGCGGCGCGCGCGCCTCGAACTTGTCCCACGCGTCGACGATCTCGCGCGCCTGCGCGTCGTTGCGCGCACCGGCATGGCAGGTCGCCGGCTGCCACGAGAACTGGTTGCAGTCGAAGTAGAACGAGTGCAGCAGCGCGCCGAGCCGGTAGTACGGCTCCGGTGACTTCGGGCGCAGCTTCGAGGCCTCGCGGTAGAGCGCGACCGCCTTGTCGATCGACTCCTTGACCTGCGCGAGGCTCGCGCTGCGGCTGTTCGCGGCGAGCGCGGCATCGTCGGCGTCGGTCAGCGCCTTGTCGTACTCGGTCTGCACGAGCTGGGCCTTCGGACCGTCGAGCGCGCGATCCCACACGCTCGCGTGCGCGGCCGGCGCGGTCAGCGCGAGCGCGAGCAGCGAGCCCAGGAGGGTGCGGGTGAGGGTCATGGCGTCGGCGGCGGCTTGATCTGCGTGGGGGGTTTGACCGTCGGGCTGGTGCGGCGCTGGTGGTCGATCGCGGCGATGTGGGCCAGCGCGCGGGCGCGCCAGGGAGACTCTCCACTGGCAGCATACAGCGCCCACTGCGCTCGTGCCTCGACGTAATGTCCGAGGGATTCGTAGAACAGCGCGAGGTAGTAGTGCTCGTCCTCGGCCGGGGCGTAGCGCAGCTTCGCGAGCTCGTTGTGGAGCACCATCGCGTAGCCCTGCTGCAGGCTCGCCTGCATCCGGTCGAGGATCTCGAACGCGGCGGCGAGCTGCTCGTCGCGGTCGTAGAGGACCGCGAGCGCGAACGCGACGAGCGCGGCGTCGGGCTGGTAGCCGAACGCGGTCGGCGGGAGCGCGTTGTGGAGCGTGTCGAGCGCCTTGCCGACCTCGCCGCGCGCGGCGAGCGCGTTCGCGAGGTGGACGGTCGCGGGAGCGCTGTCGCTCGTCAGCGGACCCTGCGCGTAGCGCAGCCAGCGGATCGCGGTGTCGCGCTCGCCGAGCCGCAGATAGATCGCGCCGAGCCGGCCGGTCACCTCGGCGCCGGCCTTGTCGGGACCGGTGACCCGGATGCAGGTCTCGAGCGCCTCGATCGCCTCGCGCGTCTTGCCGAGCTCGTCGGCGGCGCGCGCGAACATCGCGAGCACCTCGACGTTGTTCGGCGACAGCTTGCGCGCGTAGCGCAGCAGGTTGTACGCGTCGACGAAGAACTTCTGGCGTTGCTCGACCGCCCAGTCGGAGTCGGTCATCAGCGCGTTGTCCGGCTCGCGCATCGTGTGGCGCGCGTTGCGCAGCAGCACCTGTACTTCATCGGCGTGCGGCTCGATCACCTCGCGCCAGAAGTTGCCGGCGTCCGGTGCGGCGGCCGGCGGGCGCGCACGGGCCGGGCCCGCGACGGCGGCCAGCATCAGCCCGGCAAGCCAAGCGCTGCGCACCGGGTCAGTATGCCGGCCGGATCGAGCCGGTGCCAGGACGATGGGGTGGGGACGGTCCCCGGCGCTGGGAGCCTCGAGGCCCCGCGGGGGATCGCGTCGGAGTGGCGTGGTTTCGACCGGTTGTCCGCTGACAGGCGCTGGCCCACCCCTTGCTGCCGCTTGCAGATGTGGATCGAGGAGTCATCGCGACAGCGCGCGAGCTGTTCGAGTGCCGGCACTATCCGGGGGTCGTCGCGATGTGTAGCGACGCGCTCGAGGACGAGCCGGAGTGCGTCGAGCTGCTGGTGATCCGTGCCCGCGCGCACCTCGCACTGCGTCGCGACCTCGATGCTCAGGCCGATCTGCGGGACGTGATTCGTCTCGATCCGGCCTCGGCGCTCGCGTATCGCCTGCTCGGCGAGCTCGCGGCGCGTCGCGACGAGCACGCATCTGCCTCGAAGCTGTTTCGCGAGGCGCTGCGCCTCGACCCCGGCGATCGAGAAGCCGCTGACTGGCTCCTGATCGTCGATGCCTCGATTCGACCAGCCGCGGTGGCACAAAAACTCCCGGCACCCGCTGCCGCGGCTGGTCGGCTTCCTCGCGCACAGACTCCCGCACCGTACGCGCCCGAGACCGTCGACGTCCGGCCGGGGCGCTTCGCGCGCGGCACGCATCCTCCCGATCAATCTCCCGAACAGGACGAGCGTCCGACCCGGCCGTTCGCGCGCGGCCAGACCGAGAACGGCGTGTGGAAGACGCCGGCGCCGCGGCCGGTCGCGACCGCGACCCCGACCGCGGCGACGATCGCGTGCGACTCGGCGACGTTCGAGCGGCCGACGATCCACGGCCGGCCCGACGGCGTCGCGCCGGCACGGCCCGCACCGAAGCTCGCATCGCGGCCGGTGATGCGCGGCCCGCTGCCCGAGCTACCGGGCTTTGGCGACTACCTCGTGTCGTCGGGGATCCTGACGCGCGAGCGACTGCGCGCCGCCCAGGCGTATCAGCGTTCGATGCGCGTCCAGCTGTCGACCGCGATCGTGACCTTGGGCCTCGCGACCCCGCAGCGGATCGAATGGGCCGCGGTCGCGCATCAATCGCAGCTCGCGAAGGACCGCGCCGGCTGAGCTTGGGCTACCGTCGCGTCCGGTGAGCCCGGGCGCGCCATGACGACCAGCGATCACGACGAGCATCGCCGGATCGACGAGGACACGCGTCGCGTTCGCAACTGGCGGAGGTGGGGACCGTACCTGCCCGAGCGCCAGTGGGGCACGGTGCGCGAGGACTACTCGGCGTGGGGCGAGTGCTGGGACTACCTGCCGCACGATCACGCGCGCAGCCGTGTCTATCGCTGGGGCGAGGACGGCCTGCTCGGGATCTGCGATCGGCAGTGCCGGATCTGCTTCTCGCTCGCGCTGTGGAACGGCCGCGATCCGATCCTCAAGGAGCGGCTGTTCGGGTTGACCGGACCCGAGGGCAACCACGCCGAGGACGTCAAGGAGCTGTACTACTACCTCGATGCGACGCCGACCTCGTCGTATCTGAAGGCGCTCTACAAGTATCCGCACGAGGCGTATCCGTACGCCGAGCTCGTCGCCGAGAACCGGCGGCGCACGAAGGACGATCGCGAGTACGAGATCGAGGACACCGGTGTCTTCGATCGCGGGTACTGGGACGTGTTCGCCGAGTACGCGAAGGACGGCCCCGACGACATCCTGATCCGGATCACGGTCGTCAACCGCGGGCCGCAGACCGAGACGCTGCACCTGCTACCGACGGTGTGGCTGCGCAACACGTGGTCGTGGGGGCGCCACGGCGAGGGCTACGATCCGCGCGGCTCGATCGAGCACGTCGGCGCCGCGGCGGTGCGGGTCTCGCAGCCGACGCTCGGCCACTACCGGCTCGATTGCGACACGCACCACGCGACGCCCGAGCTGCTGTTCACCGACAACGAGACGAACAGCGAGCGGCTGTGGAACGTGCCGAACGCGCATCGCTACACGAAGGACGCGTTTCACCGCCGCGTCGTCGACGGCGATGTCCACGCGGTGAACCCGGCGTTCACCGGCACGAAGTGCGCGGCGTGGTACCGGTTCGAGGTGCCGGCGGGCGGCGTGCACGTCACGCGGCTGCGGCTGACGATGGAAGGCCACGAATCGGCGGAGCCGTTCGGCGGGTCAAAGTTCGACGCGATCATGACGCGCCGGATCGAGGAGGCGAACCACTACCACGGCACCGTCCGCAACACGCCGATGACGCCAGACGAGCGCCGCATCGTCCGGCAAGCGGACGCCGGGCTCGTGTGGTCGCGCAAGTTCTACTGCTACATCGTCGAGCACTGGATGGAGGGTGATCCGGCGCAGCCGCCGCCGCCCGACCAGCGCAAGCGCGGCCGCAACCGCGGCTGGGAGAACCTGTGGGCGCGCGACGTGATCGCGCTGCCCGACGCGTGGGAGTACCCGTGGTTCGCGGCGTGGGATCTCGCGTTTCACTGCGTCGCGATGGCGCGGTTCGATCCGCACTTCGCGAAGCAACAGCTGCTGCTGCTATCGCGCGAGTGGTACATGCACCCGAACGGCCAGCTGCCGGCCTACGAGTTCGCGTTCTCCGACGTCAACCCGCCGGTGCACGCGTGGGCCGTGTGGCGCGTCTACCAGCTGTCGGCGGAGGCGGGGCACGGCAAGGATCGCGAGTTCCTCGAGCGCGCGTTCGACAAGTGCCTGATCAACTTCACGTGGTGGGTCAACCGCGAGGACGCCGAGGGCGACAACCTGTTCACCGGCGGGTTCCTCGGGCTCGACAACGTCGGCGTGTTCGATCGCAGCCAGCCGCTGCCCGGCGGCGGCGTGCTCGTGCAGGCGGACGCGACCGCGTGGATGGCGTTCTACTGCACGACGATGATCGCGATGGCGGTCGAGCTCGCGAAGGCCGAGCCGCCGTACGGTGACCTCGCGTTGAAGTTCTTCGAGCACTTCGTCGCGATCGCGAAGGCGACGAACGAGCTCGGCGGCAGCGGGCTGTGGTCGGAGACCGACGGCTTCTACTACGACCAGATGCAGACCGCGCGCGGCGCGCGCAAGATCAAGCTGCGCTCGATGGTCGGGCTCGTGCCGCTGTTCGCGGTCGCGACGCTCGACGACGAGCAGCTGCGCCAGCTGCCCGAGTTCCAGGAACGGCTCGCGTGGTTCTTCGCGAACCGGCCGCAGCTCGCGCGCGCGATCGCGGTGACGCTCGACGTCGAGCACCAGCACCGGCTGCTCGCGATCCCGAACCGCGAGCGGCTCGAGCGCATGCTGCAGAAGATGCTCGACGAGAACGAGCTGCTGTCGCCGTTCGGCGTGCGGTCGCTGTCGAAGGCGCACGAGACGCCGTACGTGATCGAGCTCGATGGCCAGCGCTACACCGTCGAGTACGCGCCCGGCGAGTCGAGGTCGGGGACGTTCGGCGGCAACTCGAACTGGCGCGGGCCGGTGTGGTTCCCGGTCAACTACCTGCTGATCGAGGCGCTCAAGCGCTACCACCACTTCTACGGCGACGAGCTCACCGTCGAGTGCCCGACCGGCTCGGGTGTGCGGATGAACCTCGCCGAGGTGGCCGAGGAGATCGAGCGCCGGCTCGTCTCGCTGTTCCTGCCGTCGGCGTCGGGCCACCGGCCGTGCCACGGCGCGGCGGCACGCTACGCCGACGATCCGGCGTTTCGCGAGCTCGTGCTGTTCTACGAGTACTTCGACGGCGACACCGGCCGCGGCTGCGGCGCGAGCCACCAGACCGGGTGGACCGCGCTCGCGGCGAACCTGATCGAGCGCTGCGCGCAGCAGCGGATCGGCAAGCAGACGCCATGACCGAGTGGCTCGAGACCGACGGCCTCGGCGGCTTCGCGATGGGCACCGCGGACGCGATCCGGACCCGGCGCTACCACGCGCTGCTGCTCGCCGCGACCGAGCCACCGGATCGCCGGATGGTGCTCGTCGCCGATCACGAGGCGTTCGTGGTCACGCCGGCGGGGCGGTTCGCGCTGACCTCGCATCGCTACCGCGGCGAGGTGATCCACCCCGATGGCACGACGCGGATCACGCGCTTCGATCACGAGCCGTGGCCGCGCTGGGAGTGGACGCTGCCCGACGGTGCGCGCGTCGCATGCGAGCTCGTCGTCGCGCGCGGTGCGCCGCGGACCGCGCTGCGCTGGACGCGGCTCGCCGGCACGGTGACCGCGCTCGATGTCCAGCCGCTGCTCGCGCCGCGCGACTACCACGCGACCCATCACGAGAACCCGGCGTTCCGGTTCGCGGCCGACGTGCGCGGCGAGGTCGTCACCTGGCGCCCGTACGACGGCGTGCCGGCGATCCGCGTGGCCGCGAACGCGCTCTACCAGCACGCGCCCGACTGGTATCGCAGCTTCTGGCTGCGCGACGAGGCCGAGCGCGGGCTCGACTGCCAGGAGGATCTCGCCGCGCCCGGCGTGTTCACGTTCGATCTCGCGGCGGGCCCGGCCGTGATGGTCCTCGCCGCGGACGAGCTCACCGGTGATCCGGCGCAGACCGCGACGCGGATGTTCGATGGCGAGCGAGCGCGCCGCGCGCGGTTTGCCTCGCCGCTCGCGCGCGCCGCGGATGCCTACGTCGTCGCGCGGGGCGCCGGTCAGACGATCATCGCGGGCTACCCGTGGTTCTCCGACTGGGGCCGCGACACGTTCATCTCGCTGCGCGGGCTGTGCTTGTCGCCGGGCAGCGACCGCCGCGACGACGCGCGCGCGATCCTGCTCGCGTGGGCGGGCGTCGTCGACGGTGGCATGCTGCCGAACCGGTTCGACGAGCACGACGCGCGCCCGGAGTACAACTCGGTCGATGCCGCGCTGTGGTACGTCGTCGCGGCCGCCGCGTATCTCGAGGGCAAGACGTCGGCCGGCGATCGCGAGCGGCTCGAGGCCGCGATCGCGGCGATCGTCGACGGCCATCTGGCGGGCACGCGCCACGGCATCCGCGTCGATCGCGATGGCCTGCTCGCGGCCGGGGTCCCGGGGCTGCAGCTGACGTGGATGGACGCGAAGGTCGGCGATCACGTCGTCACGCCGCGGATCGGCAAGCCGGTCGAGATCCAGGCGCTGTGGATCAACGCGCTCCGGATCGCGGGCCGGACCGCGGACGCCGAGCGCGCGACCGCGGCGTTTCGCGCCCGGTTCTGGGATCCGGCGCGCCGCCAGCTCTACGACGTGGTCGATGTCGATCACGAGCCCGGCCGGATCGATCCGAGCACGCGGCCGAACCAGATCTTCGCGATCGGCGGGCTGCCGCACGCGCTGCTCGACGGCGACATCGCGCGCGCCGTGGTCGACACCGCGTTCCGCGAGCTGTGGACGCCGGCGGGACCGCACTCGCTCGCGCCCGGCGATCCGCGCTACGCGAAGTGCTACGCCGGCGGACCGGCCGAGCGCGACCGCTGCTATCACAACGGGCCGGTGTGGCCGTGGCTCGCCGGCGCGTTCGTCGAGGCGTGGCTGCGCGTGCGCGGCAACACCGCCGAGGCACGGCGCGAGGCGCAGCGGCAATTCGTGGCACCGCTCCACGACCGGCTCGCGATCGCCGGGCTCGGGCACCTGTCGGAAATCTGCGACGGTGACCCACCGCACCGGCCGTGCGGCTGCCCGTTCCAGGCGTGGTCGGTCGCCGAGCTGTTACGGCTCGACGCGCTCGCGTGAGCGATTTGCCACGCACGCCGCCGGCGAGTCGGGCGATGATCGCACGATGAAGACGATCGTGCTCGTCGTGACGATGCTCGCGGCGTTCGCCGGCACGGCGCGCGCCGACGACATGAACTACCTCGTCGGCCCGGTGCTCGGGCTCCGGCTCGGTGGCCCGCCCGGCGAGCGCGGCATCATCGGGATCGAGGGCGGCGTCGGCTACGGCCCCGAGCGGATCAACCTCGGCTTCACGCGCCGGCTCGACAAGACGTTCGGCTACGTCGAGATCGATCCCTGGTACATCGCGGGGTTCTCGTTCGGCGCCGGCGTCGACTCCGATGGTGTCGCGCACGGCGTGATCGGCGTGTGGGAAGGTCTGCCGCTGCGCTACCCGAGCTGCGGCGAGGACGGCTGGGAGTCGGTGATCACGATCGCCGGCGGCTATCGCTACACCGGCGTGCACGAGCTCTACCTGACGGTGAAGGCCGGCGAGACCTACGACGGCGCGTTCTGCCTCGACTGATCGCGCGGCAGCACGAGCTCGAACGTCGTACCGGCCTCGGCACTCGACGTCACGCGAAGCTCTCCGCCGTGTGCGCGCGCGATCTCGCGCGAGATGTAGAGCCCGAGGCCGAGGCCCTTGCGGCCGGCCGCGCGCTCGCCGCGCTGGAACGGCTCGAACAGCACGGGGATCAGCTCCGGGGCGATCGCGCCGCCATTGTGGACGGCGAGGGACACCACGTCGGGCTCGCTGGCATCGATCTGCACGCGGACCACGCCCGAGCCGGTCGCGTGCTGGGCGGCGTTGCCGAGCAGGTTCGACACGAGCTGCGCGATCCGGTCGGGATCCCACGAGCCGGTCGCGTCGCCGGCGGCGTCGAGCGAGAACGTCACCGCCTCGTGCGCGGGCTCGAGCTCGTCGGCGGTCGTCTTCGCGATCGCGACGAGATCGGTGTGCACGCACTGCATGACCAACCCGCCGCCGCTGCGGATCCGCGTGACGTCGAGCAGCTGATCGATCATCCGGCGCATGCGATCGGCGCTCGAGATCACGCGGCGCAGCGCCTTGCGTGCGATCGGCGACGCCGGATCGGCGAGCGCGAGCTCGGCACCGGTCACGACCGCGCCGAGCGGGTTGCGCAGGTCGTGGCCGAGCACGCCGATGAACAGCTCGTTCATGCGCAGCGTGTCTCGCAGCTCGAGCTCGGCGAGCTTGCGCTCCGTGATGTCCGGGCTGCTGCCCACCATGCCGAGGAACTCGCCCGACGAGCTGTAGCGCGGCACGCCGGACGACTCGATCCAGCGCCACGCGCCATCGCCGCGGCGGACGCGCGCGGTCGCGCGGAACTCGCGGTGCTCGCGCAGCGCGGTCTCGAACGCGCCGACGTACTGCGCGGCGTCGTCGGCGTGGACGAGCGGTTGCCAGCCGCCCGTGCGCACGGCCTCGACCGTCGTGCTGAAGAACTCGCAGTAATAGCGGTTGACGAACTCGATCGCGCCGGACCCGTCGGTCACCCAGATGATGATCGGCGTGCCGTCCGCCATCGTACGGAACCGGTGCTCGGACTCGACGCGCGCCTGCTCGGCCTGCTTGCGGTCGGTGATGTCGTACGAGATCGCGAGCGCGGCATAGATCTCGCCGGTGCTGCGCCGCAGCGGTACGCCGTGCGTGATGTAGTGGCGGTTGTTGTGTCCCTGGTGCTCGACGTGGAACGGGACGCCGCGCAGCGCGCCTCGGTAGTGGCGCTCGTACTCGTCGACGTGCTGCGCCGGGATGACGTCGCGGATCGATTTGCCCTCGAAGTCCGCCGGCTGCATGCCGACCGCGCGCAGGCCTTCGCCGTCGGCGAGCCGGTAACGCAGTGCCGTGTCGACGACGAACGCGGCGCCGTTCGGCAGCTGACTCGCGAGCGCGCGGTACAGCTCCTCGTGCTCGCGCGCGGTCCACGTCGTCCCGTCGTGGCTTGCCACGGTCACTTCGTCGCCCGCCGTCGAGGTCTGCTCGCTCATCTCCTCGAGCACCGAGACTATCGTGCGGCGCGCCTCGCCGGCCACCTCCGCCCGCGCGGATCACGCGCTCACGGTGACGTCACGCTCGCGTCACGGCCGCGTCGATCAAAAATCTCCTTGCAGCGCGGGACGCGATCTTCATACTCGCAGTCGTATGGCGATCGCGGCACACGAGGGCGCGGTGTCTTCGCGCGCGCGCGATCGCGTCTGTCACAGGGAGATCACGATGCGTCTACACTTCGCACAGCACACCGAGCCAATCTTCTCCACTCTCGATCGCTACCGAGCCGAGCTCCTCGAGCACCCGCTGCTCGACGCCGCGCGGAACGGACAGATCGAGAGGACGACCCTGCTCGCGTTCGCTACTCCGACAGCATCACGTGGATCCCGATGCTGGCGCAGATGAAGTCGAGGGCGGTGAAGTCCTCGCGCCTGCGCAAGGCGATCGAGGACAACATCGCCCACGAAGCCGGGCTCGGCGGCATCTCGCACGTCACGCTCGCCGCGCAGCTGATGCGCAGCCTTGGCATTCGTTCGCTCGACAGCTTTCCCACCGACGGGCTCGCTCGCACCGCGAGCCTGTGGCTCTCCGATCCGTTCGCCACGATGACCGAGCCGGCGCTCGCCGGGTGGCTGCTGACGGCGGAGACGCTCGTGCCCGAGATGTTCGCCGTCATGGCGCCGTGCTTCGAAGGCGTCGGCGACACTCGCTACTTCATCGAGCACATCGCGGTCGATTCCGACGAGCACGCGTCGTGGATGGCAGAGGCCGTCGCCGACGTCGTCGCGATCTATGGTCCCTCGTGCGTGCCGGCCGTCCTCGAAGGGATGGCGGACGCCTGGCAGGAGACGCTGGAGGATCCCGACGAGCTCTGGAGGTCGCGATGCGCATCGCACTGACGTTCAACCAGCGTCGCGGCGACTGCTCGCCGGACGACGAGTCGCAGGCGGAGTTCGACACGCTCGACGCGATCGCGACGATCGCGCGGCTCGTCGCGAGCCTCGGCCACCACGTCACGCCGATCGACGTCACCGGCTCGATCCCCGCGCTCGTCGACCGGCTCACGAAGCTCGCGCCCGACGTCGTGCTGAACCTCGCCGAGGGCGAGCGCGGCGCGTTTCGCGAGGCGTTCTATCCGGCGCTGTTCGAGCAGCTCGGGCTGCCGTACACCGGCAGCGCGCCGGCGACGCTCGCGGTGTGTCTCGAAAAGGCGCTCGCGAAGCGAGTCGTCGCGAGCGCGCGCGTCCGCGTACCGCGCGGCGAGCTCGTGCGCGATGCCGACGCGCTGTGCGATCTGCCGGGGCCGCTGATCGTGAAGCCGAACAGCGAGGGCTCGAGCAAGGGGATCACGCGCGCGAGCGTGATCGACGATCCCGCGTGCCTGCGCGACCGCGTGCGCACGCTGCTCGCACGCTATCCCGGCGGCGTGCTCGTCGAGGAATTCGTCGTCGGGATCGACGTCGCCGTCGGCTGGGTCGACGGGCTCGGCCTGTTGCCGGCGATCTGGTATCGCTACGACGATCCGGATCCGCTCGCGATCTACGACTACGCGCGCAAGCACGTGCACCCCGACTGCGTCGAGAACGTCGTCCCGGCGCCGCTCGGCGAGGACGTCACGCGCCGGCTCGAGGACGCGGCGCGCCGCGCGTTCGGTGCGCTCGGCGTGCGCGGCTACGGTCGCGCCGACTTCCGGATCACGCCGGAAGGCGACGTCGTGTTCCTCGAGATGAACCCGCTGCCGTCGCTGACGCTCGCGACCGGGCACGACGAGCTGTATGTCGCAGCCGCGCGCACCGGGACGAGCGTCCGCGGGCTGCTCGCGGCGATCCTCGAGGCCGTGCCGCGCTGCGACGCGACCGAGCCGGTGCCGTTGCCACGCTCGGCGTGATCCGGGCAACGCTCCCGGCGGGAGGTACAGTCCTGACGTCATGCGGACGTGGGTCTGGCTGATGGTCGTCGTCGCGGGCGCGAGCGCGCCGTCGACCGCCGCCCACGCCGACGACGCGCTGACGATCCGGGTGCGGCAGCTCGCCGAGCATACCGACGAGCCGCTGCTCCACCTCGACGTCACGCCGCTCGCCGCCGAGGCCGAGGGCGGGATCATGGATGGCCGCACCACCGCGCTCGACCTCGGCCCGCGCGCGCGGCTCGCCGTCGAGGGCCGGTGGTGGCAGACCGGCCTCGCACCGAGCATGTTCGCCGAGGACCTGCCGTACGGCGGCTGGCGCGCTGCGGCCGAGCTGTCGTACGACCTCGGGCCGTTCAAGGTCGGGGTCAACGCATCGATGACGCGCGACGGCGACACGTCGCACCGCATGGTCGGGCTGTTCGCGTTCCGGACGTTCCGGCTGTCGCGCTGGATGCGCGCGTGGATCATGCTCGGCGTCGCGTACGAGCAGTGGGATCTCGCGGAGCCCGGGCCGCCGCGGCACGGGCTGACGACCGGGCTCAATCTCGGGACGACGTTCCGTTAGCCGATCCGGTTGATGTAGCCGGCGGCGACGAGCGCCGCCTGCGTCGTCGTCTGCGCTTCGCGCTCGCCGCGCGCGCGCCGCATCCACGCCTGCCACGGCCGGCCGTCGTCGTGCCACGGCGTGCCGGCGACGAGCGCCGACAGTGCCGCCCAGCCGCGCGTCAGGTGATCGGCGAACCGGTCCGCCGGCAGCGGATCGTCGGCGAGCCGGTCGAGGCAGCGCACGAGCGGGACCGTATCGATCGCCGCGACGAGCCGGGTCGCGAGCTCGGTCGTCTCGCGGCTCGCGTGACCGAGCCGGCGGTGCAGGCGCTGGCCGAGCTCGTCGACCAGCGGCCGGCGGTCGGCATCGGCGAGGAACGGCATCGTCGACCCGGCGAGCGGCAGGCACGCCGGTGCGAGGTGATGCGCGATCGCGGCGAGCTCGCGGTCGACCGCGGCCGTGGTGGTCGCGTCGAAGCCGCGGCGGATCGCGGTCGCGAGCGCGCCGAGCGTGCCGCCGATCGCGAGCCCGGTCAGCGTCTCGACGAGGCGCTGCAGGCGCTGGAGCGCCCGCGCCGGATCGGAGACGCGCGGCTCGACGAGCGTGGCGAGCGTGACGCGGACACGGCGATCGAGCTGGCGGAAGCTCGTCGCGACGAACCGTTCGAGCGCGCCATCGATCCGGACCGTCGGCTCGGAGCTCGTCGAGGGCAGGCGCGCGGTCACCATGCGCGACCCCCTTCGCAAGCGGGATGCCCGGCGAGCCACGCGGAGTTCTCGTGACTTGCGGGCGTTGTCTGGACGAATCGATCGGCAATTCGCAAAGGCGTCGACATGCGGCCGCCCATCGGCCGCTCGTTTCGCCGGTTGCGCGGTGCTAGTGTCCGCGCGACATGCAGTTGCGCAACGCATTGATGATGCTCGCGATCGCGGCGTGCTCCGGCAAGGCGGCACCGGCGACCACGACCACCGCGACGCCACCGACCACGCCGCCCGGTCCGACGAAGCCCGCGACGACCGGCACCGGCTCGGGCAGCGCGAGCGCACCCGCGCCGCTCGCGAGCGCGCCCGGCGTCAAGGTCACGCTCGCCGACGTCGGCCTCGAGGCCGGGTCGCTCGATCGCACCGCCGATCCGTGCATCGACTTCTACCAGTTCGCGTGCGGCGGCTGGCTCGCGAACAACCAGATCCCCGCGGACCGCGCGCGCTGGGGTCGGTTCGCCGAGATCGACGAGAAGAACAAGGCAGCGATCCGCGGCATCCTCGAGGAGGCGGCGAAGGGCATCGGCGGTGACACCACGACGAAGAAGCTCGGCGACTTCTACGCGTCGTGCATGGACGAGGGCGTGATCGAGCGTGCGGGCCTCGGCTCGCTGCGCCCGCTGCTCGACAGGACGACGAAGGTCAAGGATCCGAAGAGCTGGCTCGCCGCGGTGACCGAGCTGCACAAGGTCGGCAACTGGGTCGTGTGGCAGGGCGTCGCGGCGGCCGATCTCAAGGCGTCGACGATGAACGTCATGTACATCGACAGCGCCCGGCTCGGGCTACCGGATCGCGACTACTACGTGAAGGCCGACTTCAAGGACAAGGTCGACGCCTACAAGCTGCACGTCGGCAAGATGCTCGCACTCGCCGGCACGCCACAGGCGAAGGCCGATGCCGCGGCCGCGGACGTGCTCGCGATCGAGACCGAGCTCGCGAAGCTGACGAAGACCGCGGTCGAGCGGCGCGACATCCCGGCGTCGTACAACCCGACCGATCTCAAGGCGCTCGGCAAGACGGTCAAGCTCGACTGGAAGACGTACTGGAAGGCGCTCGGCGTCGATCCGGGCAAGCTCGGCAAGATCGTCGTCGGCACGCCGAAGTTCTTCGCGGCGCTCGACAAGCTGCGCGCGAAGTTCAAGTACCCGCAGTGGGCGAGCTACTTCACGTATCACGCGGTCAGCGACGTCGCGTTCGCGCTGCCGAAGCCGTTCGACAACGAGGCGTTCGAGCTCGAGCGCGTGCTGACCGGCGTCGAGAAGCAAAAAGACCGCAGCAAGCGCTGCATCGAGGCGACGCAGGGTGGGCTCGGCGAATTGCTCGGCCAGGTCTACGTCGGCAAGTACTTCCCGCCCGCGAGCAAGCAGACCGCGACGACGCTCGTCGACGCGCTCGTCAAGCAGATGGGCGAGGAGCTCGGCAAGCTCGACTGGATGAGCGAGCCGACGCGTCAGATCGCGCAGCAGAAGCTCGGCAAGGTCGTCCGCATGATCGGCTACCCGGAGAAGTGGCGCAGCTACGACTTCGAGGTCAAGCGCGCGGACTTCGCCGGCAACGCGCTGCGCGCCGCCGCGTTCGAGACCCGCCGCCTCGTGTCGCGCGCCGGCAAGCCGGTCGATCGCAGCGAGTGGCAGATGAACACGTACACCGTGAACGCGTACTACGAGCCGACCGCGAACAACACCGCGCTGCCGGCCGGCATCCTCCAGCCACCGTTCTTCGCGCAAGATCGCTCGGTCGCCGCGAACCTCGGCGGCATCGGCATGGTGATCGGCCACGAGCTGACGCACGGCTTCGACGATCAGGGCGCGCAGTTCGACGCCGAGGGCAACCTCAAGAACTGGTGGCAGAAGGACGACGAGAAGAAGTTCGCCGACAAGGGGACGTGCGTCGCCGAGCAGTACTCGACGTTCGAGGCGCTGCCGAAGCAGTTCGTCAACGGCCGGCTCACGCTCGGCGAGAACATCGCGGACCTCGGCGGCGTCAAGATGGCGTTCCGCGCGTACCGCTCGCTGCGCAAGGACGCGCAGAAGCTCTACGTCGCCGACGGCTTCGACGAGGATCAGCAGTTCTTCCTCGCGGTCGGCCAGGCGTGGTGCAGCAAGGATCGGCCCGCCGAGATCCAGCGCCGGCTGACGGTCGATCCGCACAGCCCGCCCAAGTTCCGTGTCTATGGAGCACTTCGCAACCTGAAGGAGTTCGCCGAGGCCTTCAAGTGCGCGCCGGGAACGCCGATGCGTCCGGCCCAGACCTGCTCGGTGTGGTGATCATGATGCGCAAGCTCAGTGTCCTGTTCGTCCTCCTCGCTGCGTGCGGTGGCTCGTCGAAGCCGCCGGTCGTCGCGCAGCCCGAACCGCCGCCGACGCCGCCGACGCCGCCGAGCGAGCCTCCGAACGAGAAGCCGCCGACGCCGGAGCCGCCGCCCGCGAAGCCCGAGGAGCCCGTCGTCAGCGACGCCCAGTGGCTGTCCGACTGCCGCGCGCTGATCCAGCAGGCGCAGGCGCAGCGCCAGGCGGTGCTCGACGTCAAGGACAAGCGCACGATCGAGAACACGTTCGTCACGTTCAACGAGATGCACCGGTTCGCGAACAACGCGGCCGAGCTCGCCGGGCTGACATCGGAGGTTCATCCGAACGCGAAGGTCCGCGACGCCGCGCGCACGTGCACGCGCGAGCACTCGGCGTTCATCGCCGAGCTGATGCTCGACAAGCGGCTGTACGACGCGCTCGCCGCCGTCGACGTCAGCAAGGCGGATCCGGCCACGAAGCGGTTCGCGAAGGTGTGGCTGCGCGACTTCAAGCGAGCCGGCGTCACGCTCGACGACAAGAAGCGCGCGCGGATCAAGCAGCTCGCCGACGAGATCACGACGGTCGAGTCCGACATCCAGAAGAACACCGCCGAGGACACGCGCTTCATCGAGATCACGGACAAGGCGCGGCTCGACGGCATGCCCGCGGACTGGATCGCGGCGCACAAGCCCGACGACAAGGGCGCGATCAAGGTGACGACCGACTACCCGGACGTCTATCCGTTCCTGACGTACGCGAACGACGACGAGCTGCGCAAGCAGCTGTACGTCAAGTTCCGCAGCCGCGGCGACGACAAGAACGAGCCGCTGCTCGGCAAGCTGTTCACGCTGCGCGCCGAGAAGGCGAAGCTGCTCGGGTTCAAGGACTGGGCGGACTACCAGAGCGACGACAAGATGCTGCGCGGCGGCAAGGCGGCGCAGCAGTTCATCGACAAGATCTCGGCGCTCGCCGACAAGCGCGCGAAGCAGGACATGGCCGAGCTGCTCGAGGCGCTGAAGAAGCGCGACCCGAAGGCAACGAAGGTCGGCGACTGGCAGTGGCTCTACCTGCAGAACCTCGTCAAGAAGGACAAGTACGCGGTCGACGCGTCGCTCGTGCGCAACTACTTCCCGTTCGAGCAGACGCTCGCCGGGCTGCTCGCGATCACGTCGCAGATCTACGACGTCCAGTACCAGCCGGTCGCCGACGCGAAGCCGTGGCACCGCGACGTCAAGGTCTACGACGTCATGCGCAAGGGCGAGAAGCTCGGCCGGATCTACCTCGACATGCATCCGCGCGCGGACAAGTACAAGCACGCGGCGATGTTCCCGATGCAGGATGGCGTGATCGGCAAGCAGCTGCCCGAGGCGGCGCTCGTCTGTAACTTCCCCGATCCGAAGGTCGACAAGGGCCCCGCGCTGATGGAGCACGCGGACGTCGTGACGATGTTCCACGAGTTCGGCCACCTGATGCACCACGTGTTCGGTGGCAACCAGCGCTGGGTCTCGCAGAGCGGCGTCGCGACCGAGGCGGACTTCGTCGAGGCGCCGTCGCAGATGTTCGAGGAGTGGGGCTGGAGCCACGAGACGCTGTCGAAGTTCGCGAAGCACCACGAGACCGGCGAGGTGATCAAGCCCGAGCTCGTCGAGAAGATGCAGAAGGCGCGCAAGTTCGGCGCCGGCCTCTACACGAAGCAGCAGATGTTCTACGCGGCGATGTCGCTCTGGTACCACCAGCGCGATCCGAAGAAGCTCGACCAGCTCGCGGTCGCGAAGCAGGCGCAGGCGAAGTACTCGCCGTTCCCGTACACCGAGGGCACGAAGTTCCACACGTCGTTCGGCCACCTCGTGGGCTACTCGTCGATGTACTACACGTACATGTGGTCGCTCGTGATCGCCAAAGATCTGCTGACCGCGTTCGAGAAGAAGGGCCTGCTCGATACCGACACCACGTTCAAGTATCGCGACAGGATCATGGCCGCGGGCGGCACGAAGGACGCCGCCGATCTGGTGAAGGACTTCCTCGGCCGCAAGTACGACTTCAAGGCGTACGAGCGCTACCTCGCCGATTGATCAGCGTTGCGGCTCATCGACGAACTGCTTCAGCGTCTCGCGGATCGTCTTCGCGTCGAACGGCTTCTCGAGCCGGACGTTCGGGATCGAGTCGAGGAACGCGTGCGCGGCGGACGTGAACGCGCCGCCGGTCACGAACACGACGCGGTCGACGAGCTCGGGGTGGTCGCGCCGTAGCTCGTCGTAGAAGTCCATCCCGGACATCTCGGGCATCATCAGATCCGAGACGATCACGTCGTAGCGCTTGCCCGCGGCGATCAGGTCGAGCGCCTCCCGCGCGCGCGCGACGTACGTGATCTCGTGCTCGCGCAACAGCCGGGTCAGCGTGATGCCGACGATCGCCTCGTCGTCGACGACGAGCACGGTCGCGCGGCGCGTGCGCACGGCGATCGGCAGCGGACGAGGCGCGGCACGCTCGACCCTCACCGCGGCAGGGAGTACGATGCGGAACGTGGTGCCGGCGCCGGGCTCGCTCGCGGCCGTGATCGTACCGCCGAGCGCGGTCACGATCGTGTGGCAGATCGACAGCCCGAGGCCGACGCCCTGGC
Organism: Kofleriaceae bacterium; assembly: GCA_035715365.1. GTDB lineage: Bacteria > Myxococcota_A > Polyangia > Haliangiales > Haliangiaceae > JABFXX01. Next base: position 123,027 of record DASTLB010000025.1, read on the forward strand.
CGACCGGCTTCGTCGTGAAGAACGGGTCGAAGATCCGCGCGAGCGTCGCCTCCGAGATGCCGCTGCCGGTATCGATCACCTCGATCACGGCGCGTCCGCGATCGTCGGTCGACGTGCGCACCCGGATCTCGTTCGCCTCGGCGTTGCCCTCGGGGATCGCGTGCGCCGCGTTGATCAGCAGGTTGATGAACACCTGGCCGAGCCGCGCCTCGTCGGCCAGGACGACCGGCACCGACCGGTAATCCTTCACGAGCCGCGCGCGGTGACGGATCTCGTTGTTCGTCATGCTGATCGAGAGCTCGAGCACCTGCTGGACATCGAGCACGGTGCGGCGCTCCTGCTCGGCGCGCGAGAACGTCTTGAGGCCGAGCACGATCTTGCGCACGCGCTCGGCGCCGGCATGCGCATCGGCGATCAGCGCGCGCAGCTCGGCGAGCCGCTCGGGCGCGAGCTGGTCCGCGATCGGCGAGAGCTCCTCCGTGATCAGATCGAGGTTGCCGACGACCGCGGACAGCGGGTTGTTGATCTCGTGCGCGACGCCGGCGGCGAGCGTGCCGACCGAGGCCAGCCGGTCGGCGAGGATCAGCTGCTTCGCCATCCGCTCGCGCTCCTCGTGCGCCTGCATCTGCTCGGTGATGTCGCGCGCGGTGGCGTGGAAGTACTGCTGGCTGCCGTGGACGACCGCGTGCCACTCGAACCAGCGGTACGAGCCGTCCTTCGCACGGTAGCGGTTCGCGTAGGTCGCGAGCGTGCCGGTCTCGAGCAGCGTGCGCGCGGCATCGATCGTGCGCGACAGATCCTCGGGGTGGATCAACGTCAGCGAGGGCATCGCGTACAGCTCCTCGGCGGTCCAGCCGAGAATCCTCGTCCACGCCGCGTTGACGCGCTCGAACTGGCCCTTGCGATTCGCGATGCAGAACAGATCGAACGCGAGCTCGAAGAACCGCTCGCGATCTTCCTCGGCGCGCTTGCGGCCGAGCCGCGCGCGCTGCCACCGGCGGTAGATGTCGAGCCGCTGCTGGAGGCTCGTGACTCCGAGCTCGAGCACGAAGAAGTCGTCGGGGCCGCCGGGCTCGAGCGCGGCCTTGCGCGCGTGCGCCTGCGAGACGAGCGCGAGCAGCAGCGCGTCGCGGCAGCACGGCACCCGGCGCAGCGCCTCGGACAGCTCGGCGTTGAGCCGATCGGTCTGGTGATCGACCAGCACGACATCGAACGAGTCGTCGGCGAGGCGGTCGGTGACATCGCGCAGACCGAGCGCGGTCACCGCGACGTCCGCGCGCGCGCCGACCGCCTTCTTGGCCAGGTTCTGCGTCTCAGGAGCGAGCGCGAACAGCAGCACCCTCATCGCAATCGCGCCATCATCACGCGCGCTCGTCGACGCTTGCAACCGCGAAGTTTGCGCGCGCGGTGCAACACTGCGTTGTTCTCAGTACGCGTACCCGATCGCTAGCCCAACTTGCTTGATCGAGTCGCTTGCACCGTCGGCCTGATTCGCGGCGAGCGGATCCTGCGTGAACGTCCACGTGTAGCGCGTGAACGACGCCTCGAGCCGCGCGCCGATCTTGCCGAAGCTCGCGCCCAGCCCGACCGCGCCGCGCAGCCCGTTCGCGTTCGCGCCCTGCGAGAACCGCTCCTCGAGCGCCCCGCCGGCGAGCACGATCCGGTTCTCGAACGCGACGTACGGCTCCGCGCTGCCGAGCAGCAGCGACGCGCGGCCACCGATCCGCACCGACTGATAGTCAGCGTCGGGCACGAACTCGATGTCACCGGTCATGCCTTCGAACTGGTGCTGGTCGCGCACGAAGCCGCCGCCGACCTCGATCGTCGCGCTGTTCGCGATCGTCCAGCGCTGCTTCAGCGTCGCCTCGAAGCTGCGCCAGAACGTGGTCGCCGACGTCGGGGTGTTGTCGGCGCGCTGCACGGTCTGCGAGTTGAGGCCGAGCTGGAACCGCACGAGCATCGACAGCCCGCGCAGCGTGCGAATCCCGGCGAGCGTGCCCGGCCATACCTCGACCGTCGGCCCGGCGAGCACCTGACCGGCCTCGCTCTCGGTCGTCAGCTTGTCGTTCATCGGATCCGGGTTCTTGTACGCGAAGTCGCGAAACCCGACCGAGAACGCCGCGCCGACCGCGATGATGCTGCCGGCGCGCGGCCGCGCGGGTTCGACCGGCTTGCGGATCTCCGGCTTCGTCGGCGTGTCCGGAGGATCGTCGGGCGGTGGCTTGCTGTCGGCGACCTTCGTCGAGCCGCTGAGCTTCACTTCCTGACCGCGCGCGACCTCGACCGACTGGCCATAGATCGACTTGCCGTTCAGCGTCAGCGCGACCGCGTGGAACCCCGCGGTGACGTCGACCTCGAGCGGCGCCTTGCCCTTGTCCTCGTCGTCGATCGTGACGCTCGCGCCCTTGGGACCCTCGATGATGATCTTGCCGACCGACGCGACGAGCTTGTAGGACTTCTTGAGGTTCTTGTCCTTCTTCGTGACGACGATCGTGTCGACCTCGGCCTTGTAGCCCTCGAGATCGACGATCAGCGTGGTCTCGCCGACGTCGACCTGGACCTCGCACGGCGTGGTGCACACGACGCCGTCCTCGATCAGGTTGACGTAGACCTGCGCGCCCGCCGGCGAGCTCTCGACCTGGACCTTCTTCTTCGGGCCCGCGAGCGCAGGGCGCGATGCCGCGATCGTCATCCCGACGAGCACGACGACACGAACGCCCCGCAGTCGTCCCATGCGGGAAATGATAACGCGGCCTGCGCACATCTGCCCAGGGTCGCTAACCGCTTGCCATGGCTTGTTAAAGGTATGCTCCGCGCCGATGGTCGCTGTGCTTCGGCTCACGGCGCTGTTCGTCGGGCTCGGCCTCGCGACGAGCCGGATCGGCCTGGTCCTGCACGAGCTCGTCGGTCATGGCGGGATGGCGCTCGCGGTCGGCGGCGAGGTCGGCGAGGCACGGCTGTTCTGGTTCGCGGGCGGCTGGATCCGCTACACGCTCGACGAGCCCGGCCCGGCGGCGCTGCTGCTCGTCAACCTCGGCGGCATCCTCGTCGAGCTCGCGGTCGGCACCGCGCTCGTGATCGCGCTCGCGCGCCGGCGGTCACTCGCGGCGACGCTCGTCCGCGGGATCGCGGCGGCGCTGATCGTCCACGCCGGCTGGTACTTCGCGACCGGCACCTGGCACGGCTACGGCGACGGCATGCTCGTCTATCACCAGCTCGGCGCCGCGCGCTATCCGGTCGCGGTCGTCGTCGGCGCGGCGATCTGCGCGCTCGCGTACGCGACGACGATCCGCGTGCTCGTGCCGCTCGCGCAGGCGCTGCCGGGCTCGCGGCGCGCGCGGCTCGCCGGGATCGCGGCCGCGATCGCGCTTGCAGGCGGCCTGCAGATCGGGCTCGCGCTCGGCGAGATCGCGGTGCGCGGCGACACGCTGTACGGCGCGATCATGAAGCCCGAGCGCGAGCGCGTGATCGCGCGCGAGCTCGCGGCGTGGCAGCGCGAACAGGCGGCGCGCGGGATCGTGGTCGACGACGCGGCCCGCGAGGCGCTGCGCAAAAAGCTCGCGCGCCAGCATCGCGAGCCGCCGTTCCTGCCGATCCTCGGCGCCGCGCTCGGGTTGAGTGTGGCGCTCGCGCTCTGGCGCGGCACGAAGCGTGGGCAGGCCCACGACGACAACATCACGCGCGGGCCGAGCGCGCGCGCGGTCGCGATCGCCGGCCTGTGCGCGGTCGGATCGATCGTGCTGGTCATCGCCATCGACCTGGCCTTCCACTAGACTCGATCGACCGATGGATCGCAGTGTCTCCGATCTACTGGGTGGCGGTCTGCGCCCGAACGATCCGAGGCGGTTCCTGATCGAGGCGATGATCGGCGCGATGAACGCCGACGGCGTCATCGACTCGCGCGAGACCGCGATGGTCGAGCACCAGATCGCGGTGCATCCGCTGTTCCGCGGGCTCGGCCCGAACGCGGCGCGCACGCTGATCGATCTGTCGAACGACGCGATCAAGTTCGCGGGCAGCGCGGTCGCGCGCACCGCGTCGATCGCGAAGGGCCTGCCGGCGCGGATCCATCGGCTCGCCGCGTACGGCATGGCCGCGGAGGTCGCGGTCGCCGATCTGCACCTGCACGAGCGCGAGGTGACGTTCCTCGAGGCGCTGCGGATCTCGCTCCGGATCTCGCCGCTCGAGTCCGGCCAGATCCTCGCGGCCGCCCGCGGCGGTCACGTCCAGGCGTACCTCGACGATCGCCTGCTGCGGATCAAGAGCCTGATCCCGATCGCGTGCGAGGTGTTCGCGCTGCGCGCGCTCGCGCGAGGCATGGCAACCGACGAGCAGCGCCATCGCGTGCGCGACTTCTTCGCCGCGATGCCGGACCTCCAGCTCAGCAAGGACGAGCTCGATGCCGAGCTGTATCGCTCGTTCCGCCGGCCGCGCGCGCCCGATGCGCAGGTGTTCGGCGAGCTGTCGCGCGTCGCGAGCGGACTTCCGGATCCGGTCGATCGCTACTGGATGGTCGTCTACACGCTCGTCGCCGAGCCGCCCGCGACGGTGCCGAGCTGGCGCGTGATCCCGTTCATGGGCGTCATGCAGGCCGCGTTTCAGATCACCGACACCGACATGGAGCTCGCGGTGATCGATGCGCTGACGTTTCCCGCGGCGATGCCGCGTCCTTGATGAATGTCAACGCCGACGTGCGCCGATCGCGGTGCGCGCGCGTGCGCGGGTTCGCTCACCCGAGTCGTGATCGACTCGCGATGGGTCATGTGCATAATCGGTCTGGTCTCATGACGTCTGACACCATCGAGCTCGTCGAACGCGTTCGCCGTCGCCTGACGGAGCACGATCGGAGTTGCCGGATCGCGGGCCCGGTCTCCGAATCCGCGATCTCTGCTGCCGAGGAAGCGCTCGGCGTGACGTTCCCGCCGTCGTACCGCACGTTCCTGCGCACGTTCGGCGCGATCACGATCCCGCCGCATCTCGGTGTCGTTCACGACTTCGTCGGCGTGTCGCCCGAGGCGCGCAACGGTACGCATGGTAATGGCGCCAACGGCAATCACAGCCACACGCACGAGGCGGGCGGCAGCGATGTCGTGCATCGCACGCTGTCCGCGCGCGTCGAGCGCAAGCTCGCGGATCACCTGGTCGTCGTCGGGATGGGCGCGCAGTACCAGGAGTGGTTCTGCCTCGACGTCAGCCGCGAGCTGCCGAACGGCGAGTATCCGATCGTGCTGTTCGACGCCCGCGACAACGCGCTCGACCAGCAGTTCTACGAGGACTTTGGCCAGATGCTGCAGGAGGTCATGGGCTTCGTGGCCGACAGTCTCGAGCAGCCGCTCGACTGACCGACTGCAACCTGGAGATCGCACCGGTGTGACGGCACTGTCACCGGGCGCGTCCGCCGTACTTTTCACCGAGGCCGCGTAAACCGGCGTGTTAGGTTGCGCGCCCCATGCGCCGTAGTCTGGTCGTAACGTTCACGCTCGCGCTGCTCGGCCTCGCCGGCGGTTGCGGCGACGACAAACATCCCAGTGGTCCCGACGCGCCGATGACACCGGACGCCTCGCCCGATGGTCCCGAGGCGACCGAGGTCATATGCGAGACGTTGCCGCCGACGAGCAACGGCGAGACCTGCGAGGTCACCGCCGGCGGCGCGAACAAGGTGCTGAAGGGCATCGTGCTGACGCCGAGCACCGTGTATCGCGGTGGTCGCGTCGCGGTCGATGGAACCGGCACGATCACGTGCGTCGGCTGCGACTGCGACGACGCCGGCGCGACGGTGATCAGCTGCCCCGACGGCGCGATCTCGCCGGGCCTGATCAATACGCACGATCACATCACGTTCACGCAGAACCCGCCGTACACCGACACGGGCGAGCGCTACGAGCATCGTCACCAGTGGCGCAAGGGCCAGGATGGTCACTCGTCGATCCCGGCCGCCGGTGGCGCGACCGCGGATCAGATCAAGTGGGGCGAGCTGCGGTTCCTGATGGGCGGCGCGACGTCGATCGTCGGCTCCGGCGGTCAGGCCGGTCTGTTGCGCAACCTCGACAGCTCGAACCAGGAAGGCCTCGGGCAGGGTCAGGTCAACTTCGACACGTTCCCGCTCGACGATTCGTCGGGCACGCGGCGCTCGACGGACTGCAACTACGGCGGCACGCCGACGACCGCCGCCGACATCGCGAACGACGACGCGTACGAGCCGCACACGTCCGAGGGCATCGACGTCACCGCGCGCAACGAGTTTCTGTGCGAGAGCTCGACGACGTATGACGCCGCCGCGCCCGGCGTGTCGAACAACATCCTGATCGGCAAGACGGCCATGATCCACGCGATCGGCCTGCAGCCGGCGGATCTCGGCGCGATGGCGACCGCGGGCACCGCGCTGATCTGGTCGCCGCGCTCGAACATCACGCTGTACGGCGACACCGCGCGCGTCACGACGGCGGCGCGGCTCGGCGTCGAGATCGCGCTCGGCACGGACTGGATGCCGACCGGCTCGATGAACCTGCTGCGCGAGCTCAAGTGCGCGGACAGCCTCAACCGGACCTACTACCACTACTTCACCGACGTCCAGCTGTGGCAGATGGTGACGACGAACGCCGCCGCGGTCACCGCGACCGACGACGTGATCGGCCTGCTCGCCGCCGGCAAGAAGGCGGACATCTCGGTGTTCAAGGCGAACGGCGGCAAGACGTTCCGCGCCGTGATCGACGCCGAGCCGCAGGACGTCGCGCTCGTCATGCGCGGCGGCAAGACGCTGTACGGCGACGACGCGGCGGTGACCGCGCTCGGCACGACGTGTGACGCCGTCGACGTGTGCGGCACCGGCAAGCGCGTGTGCCTGATGGACGAGATCGGCAAGACGTACAGCGCGCTGCAGACCGCCGCCGGCACGTCGATCTATCCGGCGTTCCAGTGCGGCCAGCCGATGAACGAGCCGTCGTGCACGCCGTCGCGGCCGCAGTCGGTCAACGGCTCGACGACGTACACCGGTGCGCCGAGCGCGACCGACGACGACGGCGATGGCATCGCGAACGACGTCGACAAGTGCCCGACCGTGTTCGATCCGATCCGGCCGGTCGACAACGGCCAGCAGGGCGATGTCGACGGCGATGGCGTCGGCGACGCGTGCGACGTGTGCCCGCTCGACGCGAACACCACGCAGTGCACGGTCGTCGATCCGAACGATCGCGATCACGACGGCGTCGCGAACGACGTCGACAACTGCGCGGACGTCGCGAACCCCGGCCAGGAAGACGCCGACAGCGACGGCAAGGGCGATGTCTGCGACGCGTGCCCGAACGCGCCGAACCCCGGCACCGCGGGCTGCTCGGTCAGCGTGTACAGCATCAAGAACGGCACGACGCCGGTCGGCACCACGGTGCGCGTCGAGAACGTGCTCGTCACCGGCCGCGGCTCGAACGGCTTCTTCGTCCAGGTCAAGGAAGGCGATGCCGGCTACATGGGGCCGGACTTCTCCGGCATGTTCGTGTTCACCGGCACCGGCGCGCCGACGCTCGCGAACGCGACCGTCGGTGCGCGCGTCACGATCGACGGCCGGGTCGCGAACTTCTTCGGCCAGATCGAGCTCGACACCGTGACCGCGGTGACCGTGCTCGTCGTCGGGCCCGAGGCGCCGCCGACGCCGATCGCGACCACGTACACCGAGGTCAAGACCGGCGGCACGAAGGCAGCCGCGTACGAGGGCGCGCTGATCAAGGTCGGCGGCGCGACGGTGAGCGCGATCAACGCCCAGTTCGGCGAGTTCACACTGACGTCCGGCGCCGACTCGCTGATCGTCGACGACTTCCTGTTCGTCCCGAACCCGACGCCGACCGTCGGCCAGACCTTCTCGTCGGCGACCGGCATCCTCGCGTTCCGCAACAACAACACGAAGCTCGAGCCGCGCAGCGCCGCGGACCTCGTATCGGGACCGCCGGCGCTCGGCACGTTCAACACCGGATCGTCGTTCGCGCGCGTCGGCACCTCGATCACGTCGCCGACGTTTCCGACGGCGTTGATCGTGTCGCTGACGTCGGCGGCGCTCGCCGACACGACGATCACGATGTCGACGAGTAGCGGCGACCTCGCGGTATCGAACGTCGTGATTCCCGCAGGGCAAGTGAGCGCGACCGTCCCGGTGACCGCGGTCGCGCAGAACCCCGACGTCACGGTCACCGCCAGCCTCGACGGCATCTCGATCGACGCGCACGTTCGCGTGCTCGGTGCGACCGAGGCGCCGTCGACCGTCGCGCTCTCGCCGAGCGCCGCGACCGTCGCACCCGGTGGCACGGTGCAGATGACCGTCACGCTCGACATCCCGCCCGCCGTCGCGACCAGCGTCGCGATCGATGTCAGCCCGGTGACCGCGGGCTCGGCGCCCGCGACCGTCAGCGTCGCGGCGAACGAGCTGTCCGCGTCGTTCACGTACACGAGCAACGCGACCGCGACGGTGACCGCCACGCTCGGCGCGAGCTCGAGCTCCTCGGCGGTGACGTCCGCCGCGTCGTCCGCGGGCCTCGTGATCAGCGCGGTGTACGGCGGCGGGGGCAACACCGGCGCGCCGTTCACGAACGACTACATCGAAGTTCACAATGCCAGCACCGGCCCGATCGATCTCGCGGGCAAGTCGGTGCAGTACGGCAGCGCGACCGGCACGACGTGGCAGGTCACGAGCCTGCCGGCGATCACGCTCGCGGCCGGCGGCTACGTGCTGATCCAGGAGGCTGCCGGCGCGACGCCTTCGACCGCGCTGCCGACCCCGGACGCGACCGGCACGATCAACATGAGCGCGGCCAACGGCAAGGTCGCGCTCGTCGACGGCACGACCGCGCTGTCGGGCGCGTGTCCGACCGGGCTGCTCGACCTGATCGGCTACGGGACCGCGAACTGCGCCGAGGGCACGGCTGCGCCGGCGGGCTCGAACACGACGGCGCTCCTGCGCGGCGCGAACGGCTGCGCGGACACCGACGCCAACAGCACCGACGTCGCGCCCGGCACGCCGTCGCCGCGCAACACCGCGAGCGCGCCCGCGACCTGTAATTAGCCTGACGCTCGTCTCACGATCAGCGACAGACTGACGCAGGCGGAGCGCTCCGGTGCTCCGCGTCACCGTCGTCGTGTCCGTTTGGGCGGAGGCTCACGCCCGTCGATCCAGGCGTCACGCGAAAATTTGGGGCGGGGTGGTATAACGCCGAATCTTCAAACGCGCGGAGCCCTCTTCCATGCCCTTTTCCCTCGACAAACAAGGTATTTCAGTCGCGGAGATTCATCGCAATGCATCGCCTGCCTTCCTCTACGAGGCAGCGCTCAGGTTCGAGAAGGGGTCGACGATCTCGTCGACCGGCGCGCTGATCGCGTACTCGGGCAAGAAGACCGGCCGCAGCCCGACGGACAAGCGCATCGTCGACGAGCCGGAGATCCGCGATGACGTGTGGTGGGGCAACGTCAACATCAAGCTCGATCCGCACAGCTTCGTGATCAACCGCGAGCGCGCGATCGACTACCTCAACACGCGCGAGCGGCTGTACTGCGTCGACGGCTTCGCCGGCTGGGATCCGAAGTTCCGGCTCAAGGTTCGCGTGATCTGCGCGCGCGCGTATCACGCGCTGTTCATGCACAACATGCTGATCCGGCCGACCGAGCAGGAGCTCGCGTCGTTCGGCGACCCCGACTACGTCATCTACAACGCCGGTGGGTTCCCCGCGAACAAGCACACGGCCGGCATGACGTCGTCGACGTCGATCGATCTGTCGTTCGCGCGCCGCGAGTTCATCATCCTCGGCACCGAGTACGCCGGCGAGATGAAGAAGGGCGTGTTCACGATCATGAACTACCTGATGCCGAAGCAGGGCGTGCTGTCGATGCACTGCTCGGCGACGCAGGCGCGCGACGGCTCCGATACGTCGGTGCTGTTCGGCCTCTCGGGCACCGGCAAGACCACGCTGTCTGCGGATCCGAAGCGGCTCCTGATCGGCGACGACGAGCACTGCTGGACCGAGGACGGCGTGTTCAACATCGAGGGCGGCTGCTACGCGAAGGTGATCAAGCTCTCGAAGGAGCAGGAGCCCGACATCTGGAACGCGCTGCAGTTCGGCGCGGTGCTCGAGAACGTCGTCTACGAGCCGACGAGCCACCTCGTCGACTACGACAACACGTCGATCACCGAGAACACGCGCGGCAGCTACATCCTCGACGACATCCCGAACGCGAAGCTGCCCGCGATCGCCGGTCACCCGAAGAACGTCATCTTCCTGACCGCGGACGCGTTCGGCGTGCTGCCGCCGGTCAGCAAGCTGTCGCCGGCGCAGGCGATGTACCACTACATCTCGGGCTACACCGCGAAGGTCGCGGGCACCGAGGTCGGCGTGAAGGATCCCGAGCCGACGTTCTCGCCGTGCTTCGGTGGCCCGTTCCTCGTCTGGCACCCGACGAAGTACGCCGAGATGCTCGCGGAGAAGCTGCGGAAGCACGGCGCGCAGACCTGGCTCGTCAACACCGGCTGGTCGGGCGGCGCGTACGGCACCGGCTCGCGCATCAAGCTCAAGTACACGCGCGCGATCATCGACGCGATCCACGCCGGCGCGCTCGCGAGCGTGCCGACCGAGGTCGATCCGATCTTCGGGCTCGCCGTGCCGACCTCGTGCCCCGAGGTGCCCAGCGAGATGCTGATGCCGCGCAACACGTGGGCCGACAAGGCCGCGTACGACGACAAGGCGAAGAAGGTCGCCCAGCTGTTCAAGGACAACTTCAAGAAGTACGAGTCGCAGGCGTCGGCCGAGGTCCGCGCCGGCGGCCCGAAGATCTGATCGGCTTGCCGCGCGGCGCGCGTCGAGGTAACCACTCGCGTGCCGCGTCGCCGGGTGAAGGGTGCCAAGCGTGCCCACACCGTGTTCCTGATCAGCCCCGCTCGCTGTAACGGCGGGCGCGCGGGCTCGCTGCTGACGTCGAAGACGTCGCGGATGGGCAAGCAGCTGCGCACGCACGGCGCGCCGCTCGGTGAGCTGATGACGTGGCTGTCCGCGCTCTACTTCCGCGGCAAGCTGACGTACGCGCAGGCGTTCGCGCAGGTCACCACCGGCGTGCCCGGCTCGCTGATCATGGCCGCCGGCCTCGGGCTGCGCGCGCCCGAGACGGTGATCAGCGCGGAGCAGTTCGTGACGATGGGCGACACCGACATCGAGAGCGACGCGTTCGTCGAGCCGCTGTCGCGCGATGCGCGGGTGCTCGATGCGATCGCCGGGCCGGATGCGCGCGTCGTGCTGCTCGGCTCGATCGCGACCGGCAAGTACGTCGATCCGCTGCTCGACGTGTTCGGCGAGCGCCTGCTGTTCCCCGGCTGCTTCGTCGGCCGCGGTGACATGAGCCGCGGCGGCCTGCTGCTCCGCGCATCGCGCAGCGGCGAGCCGCTCGAGTACACGCCGATCCGCGGCGCGACGCTGCACGGCGTGCGGCCGCCGAAGCTCCCGAAGCTGCCGCGTCAGTCGGCGGGAAGCGCGAGCAGACCGTCGTAGACCGCGTCGACCTCGACGGCGCCGCCACCCGAGAGCTCGACGCGCTCGCCCGCGCCGTATGCGCGGTAGACCCAGCGATCGCCGTCGCGACGGAAGTGCTCGATCCGGACGTCGGCTTGCGAGACGAGCAGGTAGTCCGCGAGCGAAGGGATCGTCTGGTAGCCGACCCACTTGAGGCCGCGATCGTATTGCTCGGTGCTCTGCGACAGGACCTCGACGAGGATCGTCGGATTGGTGAGGACGTCCGTCGTCTCTGGCTGGAGCCGCAGCTCACCGCACACGACGGTGATGTCCGGATACACGTACCGCGTGGGGTCTCGGAGCCCGACGCGCTGATCCGACGTGAGCGTCACACAACCGTGCGATCTCGTGCGTTCGCGGAGCAGCGCGCCGATCTGCAAGCACAGTGCGTTGTGGCGCGGACTACCTCCCGCCATCGCGAACACCTCGCCGTCGAAGTACTCGTGCTTCGTCGGCTGTTCGCGTTCCCACGCGAGATATTCGCCTGGGGTCAGCTTCGAACGTTCCGCAACGCGCGCCACGAGGTCAGCGTACCATCAGCCGCTGAGCGGAACGAGCGCGTTCCACAGCGCGTGGAGCACGAGCCCGACGCCGATCGCGCGGAACCGCCAGCGCACCGCGCCGAGCAGCGCGCCGAACATCACGTGGACCCAGACGAATGTCTGGCCGGACCCGTACCACGACGGCGCGAAGAACGACGACCAGTGCCACGGTCCGAACAGCACCGACGTCACGACGAACGCGAGCCACGTCGACGATCGCGCCTCGAGCTCGTCCCACAGCACGCCGCGAAAGATCCACTCCTCGATCACCGGCGCCGCGATCATCGCGTTGACGAGGTACTGCCACGCCGCCGGCTCGTGCACGGCGAGCTGCCCGGTGGCGATCCGCGTGATCGGCATGCCGTACATCCACTCGGTCACCGCGATCGCGACGGCGAGGACGATCACGTTGCGCCGCGTCCACATCTCGGACGGCGGGATCACGCGAGGTCGGGTGCGCAGCGACGCGTGGATCACGAGCAGCGGGATCCACAGCGCGTAGAACAGCAGGCCGCTCCACCACCCGATCGCGGGCGACCACAGCGCGCGATGCGTCGCGGTCACGAGCTCGCGCGCGACGACGAAGACCGCGACGACCGCGACGATCTCGAGCGTTCGCCTCACAGCGTCTTGAGATACTCGATCAGCGCGTCGTGCTCGGCCGGCGTCAGCGCGTCGCCGAACGTGTGGCCGCCGTTGCCGTAGCCGAGCAGCGTCGTGTCGTAGATGTCCGCCTCGCGATATCCGGGGTGGAGGCCGGCCTGGCCCTCGGTCAGCGTCGCGTACTGCCAGCCGACCGCGTCGCGATCGTACGTCTGCGACGCCACGAAGAACGCCGGCCGCGTCGACGAGTCGAGCAGCGCGCGCAGCGTCGGCACCGAGCCGTTGTGGAGGTACGGCGCGGTCGCCCAGATGCCGTCGAGCGGCGGCGCGATGTAGCCGGGTGCCGGCGCGAGCTCGGACAGCTCGCCGTAGAAGCTCGTGTTGAACCAGTCGATGTAGAGATCCGCGAACTGGCCGGCGCCGCGCGCCATCGTGTCGTCGGTGCCGATCTCGTCGAGCCCGACGATCAGGTTCGGATACGTGTCGGTGTCCCCGTACGTGCCATGGCAGCGCGCGCAGTGCTGCTCGAAGATCGGCTTGCCGGCGGCGACCTTCGCGGCGTCGAGCGGGCCGGTCCACGCCGGCGGCTGCAGCGTCAGCAGGAACGCGCGGACGTCGGGGAAGTACGCGTCGATCGCCTCGGCTTCCTCGACGGTATCCACGCACAGCGTCGACGCGGTCATCATGATCCGCGCGTGGTCGCCGCGGCCGGCGCCGACGTAGAACATCGCGTGCTTCTTCTGCATGTGCCACCACGGCGGCACGTCGACCGGGACCACGATCTCCGGCGGTAGCGCGAGCCGCGGCTCGGCGCTCCACGCGAGCGTCTCGGGATCGCGGTGCGCGAACAGCGCGGCGGCGAGGTTATCGGCCGAGTTGACGCCGACCGTCTCGGTGATCGTGTACGGCGAGATCGCGACGATCCGATCACGCCACCGCGACCACTCGGCGCGCTCGGCCTCGGACTCGACGAGCGTGCCCGCGAGCTCGGCGAGGTTCCCGAGCTCGGTCGTATAGTCGGCCGTGTGGTTGCCGAGCCCGATCACGAGCTGACCGTCGAGCTGCTCGGCGTGGCACTGCAGGCAGTTCGGGGTCACGACGTCGACGCCGCTCGCGGTGCGAAACGCGGTCATGTTGTACGGCAGCTCGGCGTTGGTCCCGGTGCGCTCGGGCAGCCGTACGCTCGCGGGCGCCGGGTCGGGGAACACCTTGCGATACGCGGACAGCGGGACGCCGCAGCCGACGTAGCCGTCCTCGAGCAGTGCGCGCCGGCCGTTGATCGGATTGCCGGGCCGCTGCTCGAACTCGGGCACGGGCCCGACCGGCGACGTCGGCGCGTCGAGCGGACGCTCGCTCCCGCAGGCCGGACCGAGCAGCAGGGCGAGCGCGAGCAGGCGAGTGCCGAGCATGCGGCGTTCGTAACACGGCTATCGGCCTCAGTTTGCGCTGCCTTGCGCTCGCTCGGCCCGCGGTGGCACCCTGAGTGGGCGATGCGACGGGCCGCCGATCTGGCTTCCTATCTGGAAGACTCGCGCGAGGCCTACATCGTGTGTCGCGAGTCGTGCGCGTTTCACACCGCGAACCTGTTCGGCGTGATCGCGTGGGGCCGCCCGGGGATCGACGAGGCGCGCCAGATCGTCGAGGCGCGCGTCGCCGAGCTCCGCGATCCCGAGCCGCACGCGGTCGTCCTCGACTACCGGCTCGTCGAGGTCATCGATCCCGACGCGTTCAAGATGCTCGCGGAGTTCGTGACCCACAACCGCGAGACGCTCGCGAAGGTCACGTCTCGCGCCGCGCTCGTGCCGCCGAGCGAGCCGTTCGCCGCCGCGACGGTCGCCGGGTTCTACAAGGTCGTGCAGTCGCCGTATCCGTCCCAGCTGTGTGACACGCTCGAGGATGCGGAGGCCTGGCTCGGCATGCCGACGGTGACGCCGGTGCTCCAGCTCCACGAGCTCGCGGCCGCCGGTCGTCCGACGACAACCGCGCTCGTCCAGGTGCTCGAGAAGCAGCCCGCGCTCGGCGTCGACGATGCCGCGCGTGCACTCGGGCTGACCGGCCGCACGCTGCAGCGCCGCCTGCAGTCCGAGGGCACGACGTTCGTGCTCGAGTCGCGCAAGGCGACGGTGCGGCGCGCGAAGCACCTGCTGCAGACCACCGACGACAAGATCGCCGACATCGCGCGCGCGGTCGGCTGTGCATCGGCGCAGCACTTCACCGAGCTGTTCCGCCTCGAGGCCGGCGTGCCGCCCGCGACGTGGCGCGCGAATACGCGTAAGCGCGCCTGACCCGCAGCGCGCGCTGGAACATGCGGACGAGCCGGCGCGCGGTGCGCAGCGCGACCTCGCGATCGGTGTGATCGAGGTCATCGATGTTCATCCGGCCGTTGCGGGTCAGCGCCGCGAGGCCGTGGATCGTCGCGTGGAACAGCCGCGCATCCTCGAGCGGGTTGTCGCTGCCGGCGTCGCGCATCGCGGTGACGAGCACGTTCCAGCCCCGCAGGCCCTCGTTGGTGTCGAGCAACTGCTTCGCGCGGATCTCTGCCCACGGGAACGGCCGCTGCATCATCAGATCGAACAGCACCGGGCGGGACAGCGCGAGCTCGAGGTAGTACTCCGCGATCCGCAGCAGCGGCGAGCGCGTCGAGCGCACCGCGGCCTCCATCTCGTCGGCGACGAGCGATAGCCCCGCGATCGAGACCCGATACAGGAACAGCTCGAACGATCCGTAGTGGTGATAGAACACCGACGTCGTCAGGCCGAGGAACTTCGCGACGCACCGCGCCGACAGGTCGGCCTCCGCGAGCCGGCCGTCGAGAATCGCGGTTCGCACCTCGAGCACCGCCGCGTCAGCGTCGAACGGACGGCTTCGCTTGTGCAGCTTCTGTAACACTGTTATAGAAATTCACGAGTAACATGTCTGGCCGACGTATGCGAGGCGTGACGAACATGGTCCTCATCATCGGCGTCCTCGCGTTCGCGGGCGACGCACGCGCCGAGTGTCCGACGACACCCGACGATCCGGTGTGCAGGCCGTGGAGCGCGGTGCTGCTGCCGACGGCGTACGCCGGGATGTACATGCCGCGCGAGGGCGGCACGTTCTACGGCGGCGGGCTCGAGGCGATCCTGCTCGCGTGGTCGGACAACTCCGAGGCGTTCGGTCCGAGCCAGGGTCGGATCCGCGCCGACGTCGGCGTGATGACCGCGGGTCGGATCGGCGACGTCATGGAGACCGGCAATCTCGTCATGTACCGGACCGGCGCGCAGCTCGCGTTCGAGCGCAACGCGTCGCGGCCGTACGGCATCCCGTACTTCGCGGTCGACGTCGGTGGGCTGTGGAGCGAGGTGACCGGCCGGCGGTGGTTCGTCGACGCCGGCATCGGCGTCTACCTCGTGCACAAGCGCAGCTTCATCGTCGACGCCGAGGTCACCGGCCTCGTGCCGTTCCAGGATCCGGGCACGCTCGGCGGCATCACGAGCCGGCTCGCGCTCAGCTTCTCGCTGTGGTGAACGCATGACGAAGCTCGTCGTCAACGGCAAGCCCGTGACCGTCGTCGCCGACGACGACACGCCGCTGCTCTGGGTGCTGCGCGACAAGCTCGGCCTGACCGGCACGAAGTTCGGCTGCGGGATCGCGCAGTGCGGCGCCTGCACCGTCCACATCGAGGGCGAGGCGCGGCGCTCGTGCGTGATGCCGATCGGCGAGCTCGCGGGCAAGCACGTCACGACGATCGAGGGCCTCGCGACGCCCGCGCGGCTGCACGCGGTGCAGGAGGCGTGGCTCGCCGAGAATGTCCCGCAGTGCGGCTACTGCCAGGCCGGTCAGATCATGATGACCGTCGCGCTGCTCGCCGCGAACCCGAAACCGACCGACGACGACATCGACAGCGCGCTGTCCGCGAACCTGTGCCGGTGCGGGACGTATCCGCGGATCCGGCGCGCCGTGCATCGCGCGGCAGCGTCATTACAGAAGCTCGACGCGCGCGCCGAGGCCGCGCCGTGAACCGCCGCGACTTCCTGGTCTCGACGGCGAGCGGCGCGCTCGCGATCGGCTGCTCGCTCGGGCCGACCGGCGGCCGCGTGTGGCGGCACCACCAGCGCAGCGGCGAGTTTCAGCCGAACGCGTGGATCCGGATCTTGCCCGACGACACGGTCATCTTCACGCTCGACCGCGTCGAGATGGGGCAGGGCACGACGACGTCCCACGCCGCGATGGTGTGCGAGGAGCTCGAGGTCGATCCGACGAAGCTGCAGATCCTCGCGGCCGAGGCGAGCCGGTCGTACGACAACCCGGACAAGCAGCTGCGGATCCAGATCACCGGCGGCTCGACGAGCACCGCGTCGTCGTGGCAGCCGTTGCGCGAGGCCGGCGCGGTCGCGCGCGAGATGCTGCGCGCCGGTGCGGCCGCGGTGTGGCGCGTGCCGGTCACCGAGTGCGTCGCCGAGCGCGGCACGATCCGGCATCCGAAGACCCAGCGCACCGCACGCTATGGCGAGCTCGTGCGCGCCGCGGCGATGCAGGACGTCCCGAAGGTCAAGCTCAAGCCAGCGAAGGACTTCCACACGATCGGCAAGAGCCTCGATCGGCTCGACGCCCGCCCGAAGATCGACGGCAGCGGGATCTACGGCGTCGACGTCCAGCTGCCGGGGATGCTGACCGCAGTGATCGTGCGGCCGCCGGTGCGCGGCGGTCGGGTCGTGCGATTCGACGATCGAGCAGCCCGGGCGCGGCGCGGCGTCCACGCCATCGTGCACACCGAGGACGGCGTCGCGGTGGTCGCCGACGGCTACTGGGAAGCACGCACCGCCGCGGACCGTCTGCACGTCGAGTGGGACGACGGCCCGAACGCGCAGCTCGACAGCGCGCAGCTGTACGCGGCATACACGAAGCTCACCGAGACCCGCGGCCGCAAGACCGCGCGCGACGACGGCGACGCGATCCGCGCGACGCGCGGCAAGTCGATCGAGGCGGTGTACACGCTGCCGTACCTCGCGCACGCTCCGATGGAGCCGCAGAACGCGACCGCGTGGATCCACGACGGGCGCTGCGAGGTGTGGGCGCCGACGCAGACCGCCGGGGTCGCGCGGTGGCGCGTCGCCGAGGCGATCGGGTTCGATCTGCAGGACGTCGCGATCCACACGACGATGATCGGCGGCGGCTTCGGGCGCCGGCTGCTCGTCGATTACTGCATCGAGGCCGCGCGGCTCGCCCAGCACGTCAAGCGCCCGGTCAAGGTGATCTGGTCGCGCGAGGACGACCAGCAGAACGACTGGTACCGGCCGATGGCGGTGTCGCGGATGCGCGGCGCGGTCGACCGCGGCGCGATCACCGGCTGGCTGCACCGCCTCGTCTGCCAGTCGATCATCGCCGACGAGGGCGGCGACTTCGTCGGCGCGCTCGCGCCGAACTTCACGCCGCGCGCGGTGCGCCGGCTGCTCGCCGCGGCGCCGCGGATGATGGCGCGCGGCACCGTCGTCGACACGACGTCGACCGAGGGCGCGGTCGACCTGCCGTACGCGATTCCGAACCTGCGCGTCGAGTACACGCCCGTCGTCACCGGCGTGCCGGTCGGGTTCTGGCGCTCGGTCGGCCACTCGCACAACGCGTTCGTGACCGAGGCATTCTTCGACGAGCTCGCGCACGCCGCGCAGCTCGATCCGGTCGAGGCACGACGCCAGCTGCTCGCGAAGCATCCACGCCACCGCGCCGTGCTCGAGCTCGCCGCGAAGCAGGCCGGCTGGGGCGCGCCGTTGCCGCCGGGCGTCGGTCGCGGCATCGCGCTGCACGAGTCGTTTCACTCGATCTGCGCGCACGTGATCGAGGCTTCGGTCGAGGGCA
Organism: Kofleriaceae bacterium; assembly: GCA_035715365.1. Lineage (GTDB taxonomy): Bacteria > Myxococcota_A > Polyangia > Haliangiales > Haliangiaceae > JABFXX01. Next base: position 141,541 of record DASTLB010000025.1, read on the forward strand.
AGCGCGTGCGCGTCCATCGCGTCGTCGCCGCGATCGACTGCGGCCGCGTCGTCAACCCCGGCCTCGTCGCGGCGCAGATCGAGTCCGCGGTGATCTTCGGGCTGTCGTCGTGCCTCAAGCAGAAGATCACGTTCGCGCACGGCCGCGTCGAGCAGACGAACTTCCAGAGCTTCAAGTCGCTGCGCATGTACGAGTGCCCCGTGATCGAGACCCACATCGTGCCGTCCGAGGACACGCCGACCGGTGTCGGCGAGCCTGGCGTGCCCCCGGTCGCACCCGCGCTCGCGGCCGCGATCTTCGCCGCGACCGGCAAGCGGATCCGCACGCTACCGATCGAGGATGCGCTATGAGGTACGCGCTGCTGCTCGTCGCGCTCGCCGGCTGCACGGTCGCGCGCGCCGACGACGACAAGGTCTCCGCCGGCAAGGCCGCGTTCGTCACCGTCCATCAGGTGCTGCTGCATCCGCGGTGCATGAACTGCCATCCGGCCGGCGACGCGCCGCTCCAGCACGTGACGAGCGTGCCGCACGCGCAGAACATCTCGCGGCGCTCCGAAAAGAACGGCCTGCGCTGCGCGACCTGCCACCGCGACAGGAACGGCACGCGTCCCGGCCAGCCTCCCGGCGCGCCGAACTGGCACCTGCCACCCGAGGACATGCCGATGATCTTCGAGGGCCGGACGCCGAACCAGCTGTGCAAGCAGCTCAAGGATCCACGGCAGAACGGCAACCGCACGCTCGCGCAGATCGTCCATCACGTCGAGGACGACAAGCTCGTCGGCTGGGGCTGGGAGCCCGGGCCCGGGCGCGAGCCGGTCCCGATCCCGCGCGATCAGGTGGTCGCCGCGCTGAAGATGTGGGTCGCCGCCGGCGCGCCGTGTCCGGACTGACCATGGAGAACGCGTGGTGGTTCTACGTCCTGCTCGTCGCCGCGCCGGTCCTCGCGATCGTCGCCCGCCCGCGTGGCGGCGGTGTCGTGATCTGGACGCTCGCCGCGACGTGGGCGGTGACGACGTTCGCGGTCGGCGGCGTGGCGGACGACGACATCGCGGTGTTCGCGTTCGTCGTGCTGCCGATCCTGATCGTGGTCACCTCGACCGTGGTCGCGACCTCGCTCGCGCCCGAGCCGCGGCGTTGGTTCGAAGCCGGGTTCTTCGCGCTCGCGGGCTGCTGGAGCGGCCTGATGGTCATGGTGTTCACGCCGTGGCACGTGCTCGCCGGGACGTGGGACGACGCGATGTTCGTCGGGCTGCCGACGGTGTTCGGCGCGTCGGGCGCCGCGTTTGGCGCGACCTTTCCACGCCGCTAGATCGCGATGCGCGCCCGTTGCCCGGCGTTGCCGGCTTCGGCTGATCCCTGCGCGTTGCGCGGATCGCGATCGCGACAACAATGCCCCGGTCCGTCACCCGGAGGTTCCATGAAGCAGCTCGGATCGATCGCATGTCTCGTGTTCGCCGCGTGCGGCGGCGGTGGTGGCGGCTCGCCGCAGGTCGATGGCAACACGCCCGGATCGGACGCGCCCGCAGTCGACGCCGCGGTCGATGCCGCGCCCGAACCGAAGCCCGCGTTCGTCGCCGACGGCTTCATCACCGGCCAGATCGCGGTCGACGACGCCGGCCTGCGCGACACGTTCATCGTCAACGGCCAGACCGTGCCGTCGCACATCGACCTGTCGCTGACCGAGCAGGGCGTGTCGACGAGCTGCCGCTTCATCATCGCGCCGGCGTTCATCAAGCTCGACACGATCAGCACGTCGACGCGGTTCGTGAAGAGCGTGCAGTACGACGTCGCGACGAGCCTCGTGCTGCTCGACGAGTGTCACTGGGACGACGCGTACGTGCTCGCCGAGATCAAGAACCAGTGGGGCCTCGCCGAGGTCGGCTGGGCGCAGGCGCGGTTCGCCGAGGATCGGCCGAACCTCGACGTCATCATCGACGCCGAGAAGCCGTTCGGCGATACCGACACGATCACGCGCGTCGCCGGTGGCGTCGGGTTCGCGATGGCTGACGACGGCACGGTCGACGGCGCGACGCTGATCGAGCCCGCGCAGGGCACGCTGATCCGCGGCCTGTATCAGTTCTGATCAGAACTCGAAGTCGATGCCGGCGAACCACGTGCGATCGCCGACCGACAGTCGCTTGTCGCTGCCGAACCCATCGACCTTCGCCATCGTGAGCTCGCCGTAGAACCCGGCGTGCTGGATCCCGCTCTGCCGCATCGAGCTCGCGGCGTTCGCATCGATCCGCTCCGCGCGCAGCGACAGTCCGATCGTCCCGGTGTAGCCGAGCGTGCCGCCGTACGCCTTGTTCTTGTCGCAGCCGGTCTCCATCGTGCCGTCGCTGCACACGAACGAGGTGCTGCCCGTCGGCCCCTTCATCTGCCACACGTAGTACGCGAGCCCGCCGCGCACGTACGGCACGACCGGGATGCCCCACAGATCGTCGAGCTGCGTCGCGCGATACGTCGCGGTCAGCGCGAACGGGATCAGCCGGAACGTGTTCTTGCTGCTGCCCGAGCGCGGACGCTGCGGATCGTCGGGGCTCGTCATGTCGAGGTACGTGTACGCCGACTTCTGCATGTAGCCGAGCGTCACGCCGACGGCGGCCTGGCCCGAGCCGCGCCACACGACGTAGTCGACGTCGAGCATCGGCAGCAGCTGGTAGACGTGCGCGTCGTGCGCCTTGCCGTCGAGGTAGTAGTTGCCGAACATCGCCTGGTACGGGCCCATCCCGGTCGTCGCGTTCGTGCCGAGCTGGTCGTCGATCTCGGGCGTCCAGGGTCCGATCTTGATGCCGGCGTGCCAGCGCACGTGATCTTCCTCGAGCGCCTCCTCGGCCGCCGAGGTGTCCTCCCAGTACGGCGTGAAGTCATCGGCGCGCGCGGCGCGTGGCGCGACGACGCAGACGAGGACGAGCGCGCCGCCCGCACGGACGAGCCACGACCGGCGACGCCGCGCGAGGTACGCGAGCCCGAGGATCGCGAACAGCCCGGGCAGCTCGGTCGCGCCGCCGGCGTTGCAGAAGCCGCCCTCGATCTTGCCGCCGCGATCGTGGATGTCCTCCCACAGGTCGGTCGCGGGCTTCGGCACGACCGTCGTCGTGAAGTACGCGCCGCTCGCGTTGCCGTAGAAGTCGACCGCGACGATCGCGACGGTGTAGGGCTGGTTGTTCTCGAGGCCGTCGATCGTGATCCCGGTCGCCGTGCCGCTCGGCTCGGTCTTGCAGATGTACGCGGGATCGAGCGCGGCGAACGGCGCGGGCAGCGCCCCGACCGGCGTGCCGTCGGGATTCGTGTTGTCGATCGCATCGAGCGCGAACATCTGCGGGATCCCGCAGGTCGAGTCGGTGGTCGCGTACAGGCGATCGTCGGCGGTCTTCGCGGGCGCACCACTGGCGTCCATGCACAGCGCCTGGAACGCGTAGAAGTCGGTCGCGTTCGAGACCGGGATGTCCCACGAGACCTGGATCGACTGCTCGCTGCCGGTCGCCTTCAGGTTCTCGAGCGGCGGCGGCGGCTTCGTGTCGAAGCCCATGACGTCGGCGAACTTGTCGAGATCGAGCGGGCGTGGCGAGAAGAAGTCGGGATCCGAGTTGTTGTCGGTGTCCGAGATCACCCACACGAACGCCTCGCCGTTATCGACCTGACGGCACGCCATCGACGAGTCGGCCGGCGTCGCGTTGATCAGATCGTAGAGCCGGACCGGGAAGCTGTCCTCCTGGACGGCGAGCACGTCGAGATCGCCGACGGTACCGACCTTGCGACACAGCATCGGCCGCTGGATGTCGTCCTCGCATTGCGAGCCGACGTAGAGGTCGCCGGTCGGATTGATCCCGGTCGTGGCCGACAGGTGCAGCTCGTAGTAGAGGTCGGTGTCACCGGTCATCGACTGGCTGCACAGACACGACGCGAGGTTCAGGCGCTCGCGGAACGTCTCCGGATCCGGCGGCTCGATCAGGTCACCGTTGTCGTCCGCGATGTACACGCGCGGCCACTCGAGCTGCGCGTTGTTCGGCAACATGCCGGTGTCTGCATGCGCGACGCGACCGGCCGAGGCGATCGCGACCGCCGCACCAGCAAGCAACAGACCTCGGGAACACGTCATCGGCGGCTTGGCTTTGCAAGGAGTTTGCCGCCGGTTCTCCGACGACAACCGTCGATATCACGCGGACATACCTGCATCAAGAATGCGTCCGCGGCCGGCGCGCTGACAAACTGGCAAACGCGTGCGATCGCCCATGTCAGCCCGTCTACGCGGGCTTACGGCCCTTCGCCTTCTTCGCCGCGACGAGCGCCGCCTTGATCTCGCGGCCGAGCGCGGCGGCGCGGTCCTCGGCGCGGGCGTCACGGCGGCCGCCCCACTCGGCGGCGTAGTACAGCTCGGTCAGCTCGGCGACCTCGCGGGCGGCCGGCTCGGCGCGCGCGGTCATGGCGTCGGCGAACTCGCGCGGCGTGAGCGACGGCGCGCGCGGCTGTCCCGCCTTCGCGAGCTGCTTGCCGACCTGATCGTAGACCGCGGCGACGGTCGAGCGCTCGCGCGTGCGGCGCGTCGTCCGGGCCTCGGGGACCTCGTGGATCCGGCGGCGGCGGCGCACGCGGATCACCGCGAGCGCGATCAGCACGCCGGCGAGCGTCGCGCTGATCGGCCCGTGATCGACCGCCTCGTCCTTGATCCAGATCGCCGCGGTCTTGATCCCGAGCGCCGCCGCCTTGAGCGCACGGCCGACCGAGCGCACGAGCGACAGCTGAGACGACAGATCGTACTCGATCACCCACTTCGTCCACTGGAATCGCAGCGTGTCGACGAACCGCGACAGCTTCGCGCGCCACCCCGAGCCGCCGCGGCCGAGCACGTCGATGTCGGCGGGCGGCGTCGGATCGAACGTCACCCACTGGCCGGCCTTCCCGGGACCGACGCCGGGAAAGAACACCTCGGCCCACGAGTGCGCGTCGCCGGCGCGCACGGCGACGTAGCCCTGGTACTCGTTCCACTCGCCGCCGAGGAAGCCGTTGACGTTGCGCACGGGGATCCCGGCCGCGCGCGCGAGGATCGCGAACGCCGACGCGAAGTATTCGCAGTGGCCCTGCTTGCGATCGAACAGGAAGAAGTCGACCGGCTCCTGGCTGCCCGGATCGGCGAGCTCGAGCGTGTACGTCGCGTTGTTCGCGAGCCACTGCTGGATCGCGACCGCCTTGTCGTAGTTGGTCGTCTTGCCGGCGGTGATCTGCGCCGCGAGCTGGCGCGTGCGCAGCGTGATCTTGTCGTCGAGCTGGAGGTAGACGTAGTACTCGGCGGGCAGCGGGCCGCTCGACGCGCGCAGCACGTCGGCCGGTGGCGGCGTCAGCTCCGAGTACACGGTGTAGTGCACCGTGCTGCCGTGCTCGAGCCGGATCTCGTCGTTGCGCTCGGCCGGCGTGCGGCGCCGCAGCACGTGCGCGTACTCGACGATCCGCGGGTTGCTCGCGCCGAACAGCACGTCGGCGTCGAGCGGATCGAGCCAGATCTCCTGCTTGACCGTGGTCTCGGCGAGCCGCTCGATCTCGGGCACCGGCAGCGCGCGGCCGGCCCACAGCAGCACGCGGCGGTCGCGCGTCGGGCTGGTCTCGAGCGTCTGGTTCGTGCGCGGCGCGGTTGTCGTGCGCGACCACTGCCCGTCGCTGTAGCGATCGAACGCGACGCCGCGCCAGTGCAGCGTCGGCGCGTCGCGGCCGCCGTACTTCGGATCGATCTCGACGCGCATCACGACCGTCGGGTCCTGCTTGATCACGCCGTGGCCGCCGAGCTTCACGCCGTCGGAGAACCCCGCGAGCGTCAGGCCGCCGCGGCTCTTGAGGAAGAACCCGATGCCGACGCGCGGCAGCGTCAGGAACACGAGTGCGGCGCCGAGGAACACGCCGAACGACAGCAGGCCCGTCCCGAGGAAGAACCGGCCGCCGACGATCCGCCGCGAGTCGAGGATGCGCCGGACCTCGACGCGCTCCGAGGCGCGATCCGCCGCGTGCTTGACGAGCAGGTTGTCCTCCATCTCGCGGCGGAGGTGGAACAGCGTCAGCGCCCACGTCGACGAGATGACGAACCCGAAGAAGAACAGGCCGTAGCTGAGATCGGGGTTCAGCACCGATCCCGCGACGAGCATCAGGAACGCGAGCAGATAGATCTGCTGCCAGTCGCGCGCCGCGCGGCGGTTGAACGCCTTGACGATCGCGAGCCAGACGAGGAACTGCGCGCCGACGAGCAAGAAGTCGAGCGTCACGATCGCGGTCAGCACGCTGTAGACGAACGCGAAGATCGACGTCACGGTCCACAGCCAGCCCCAGCGCTCGAACCGGATCCGCGGCGACTCCCACCACCACGACACGACGAACGCGACGAGCCCGCCGAGCGCGACCACCGACGGCAGCTGGCTCCCCGCGATCAGCGCGAGGTACGCGAAGCCGAGCATCATGTACGTCGCCGTCTTGTGCGCGACCGCGAACCTCATACGTCCATCACCGTCGTCGTGGTCGGGCGACCGGCGGCGGCCACGTTGCGCGGCGCGACGAGCACGGACTCGATGCGCGCGGGGATCACCGGGAACGCGACGTCGTCGCCGACGTACGGCAACAGCGCGAGCGCACGGCCGAGCTTCGCCTCGTGCATGCGGCCGCTGCCGCCGGGCACGTGACAGCCGCGCGCCGCGAGCTCGACCTGCCAGCCCTGCTCGAGGTACCCGGCCGCGAGGCTCGCGGCGACGCTGATCGCGCGCTCGACCGCCGAGACCTGGGCCTCCATCGCCGGCGTCAGCGCGCCGTCGGTGACCGCGTCGCGCACCGCCTCGGGCAGCGCGTTGTCGACACCGATCACGACGCGCCGTGCGTGCTCGTCCTCGTACTCGCGGACGAGCAGCCGGCCGCTGCGCGCGCTCGACTTCCAGTGGACGTCGCGGCGATCGTCGCCGGCGCGCCGCTCGCGCAGCCCGAAGAACTCGCCGCGCCGGCCGAGCCGGTTCGTCGTCGAGTCGCCGCTCGTCATCGTCTTCGGCAGCGGCCGCGTGACCGCGACGCGCGACGGATAGACGAGCACCTCGAGCGGCGCGTCGATGTCGCGCGACTTGCGAAACAGCGCGAACGGAAACTTCGTCGCGAGCCGGTAGCCGGACAGCGTGTACAGGCCGCGGCGCGAGAACGTGTGGCGATAGCTCGTGCGCTGCGACTTCGCCGCGGGGATCTTCAGGAAGTAGCAACGCTTGTCGAGTGGCGTGCCGTTCATCAGGTCCTCGACCTCGATCGAGAACGACGCGCGGTTCGGCTTGCCGTTCTCGATCACGACCTCCATGAGGAACGGCTCGTTCGCGTAGACGCGCGGCGGCGGGCGGCGCTCGACGGTGAGCCGCTTCAGCGTCATCTCCGACAGGATCCCCGACGCGATGATGAAGCTCAGCAGCCAGCCGAGCAGCAGGTAGAGGAGGTTGTTGCCGGTGTTGATCGCCGCGAAGCCGACGCCGATCGACAGCAGCACGATGATGCGGCCCTCGCGGGTAAACCTCAGGCGGCGCGGCGGCCGCAAACGTCGACGGAGCCGACTCCAGAGCCCCATGTCACGTCGGGACGGGCA
>DASTLB010000026.1:0-15778 GCA_035715365.1 Kofleriaceae bacterium
CGAACGCGGCCGCCGCGGCGTCGGGATCGCCGGGCGGGACGAGCAGCCCGGTCTCGCCGTCGGCGATCGCCTCCGGCACGCCGCCGGCGCGCGACGCGACCGTCGGGATCGCGGTCGCGGCCGCCTCGAGCAGCGCGACGCCGAAACCTTCGACGTCGTGCTCGGTGGTCTCGGACAGCAGCGCGAACACGTCCGCGCGCCGGTACAGCGCCGGCAGCTCGCGATCGGTCACGAACCCGGTCGCGACAATCCGCGACGCGATCCCGAGCTCGCGCGCGAGCTGGGCGAGCTCCGCGCGCATCTGATCGCTCGCGCCGGTGAACACGTACTTCAGGCGTGGCCGCGACGCCGCGAGCCTGGCGATCGCGTGCAGCACGGTGCGGTGACCCTTGCGTGGTGCGAGCCGCGACACGGTCAGGATCACCTCGTCGTCGGCGGCGAGGCCGAGCCGGTGCGCGAGCGCCGCGTCTCGCTCGCCGGGACAGAACCGCGCCGGATCGACGCCGTTCTCGACGGTGTGCAGCACGTCGTCGGGCACGCCGCGATCGCGAGCGAGCGCGCGCGAGAACCGCGACACCGCGAGCACGGCGTCGGCGGCGGCGAGGCCGGCGAGCTGCGCGGCGCGATACGCGTCGTCGGTCGTGCCGTGGTGGACCCACGGTGCGAGCAGATCGTTGCCGTGGACGTTCGCGGTGACGATGCAGGGCAGGGCGGCGCGCAGCGTCGGGATCCACGGCCCGAGCCCGGCGTGGCAGAGGTGGATCACGTCGGGCGCGTCGCGCTCCGCGGCGTCGAGCACCGCGAGCAGATCGCCGGCGAGATCGATCCGCGCCGGTCGCGGCAGCGGGCGAAACAGCGGCTCGACGCGATCGCCGAGCTCGCTCGCGGCGCGTGCGCCGAGCCGGTTCGTCGTGTAGACGCGCACCGCGATGCCGCGCGCGACGAGGCCGTGCGCGAGCGTGCGCGCGACGCTCTCCATGCCGCCCTGCTTCGGCGCGAAGTCGTGCGCGACGATCGCGACCGTGCGCACCGGCCGGCCGGCGCGCGCGACCGGCGCGATCACCGCCTCGGCCGCGCCCCGGTTGTTCGCGACGAGCGGCCGGCGGCGGTGCGCGTCGGCCATCGCGGCGAGCGCACCGGGCGTCAGCATCAGCTGCTCGATGCGATCCGCGATCGCGCGCGCGTCGGGCTTCGCGATCACCGCGGCGCCGATCCGCGCGAGCCGGCGTGCGCGCACGCGCTGATCTTCGGCCTTGCGATACCCCGGCACGAAGATCGTCGGCTTCGCGAGCTGGCGCAGCTCGGCGACCGCGTTGTAGCCGGCCTGCGAGACGACGAGATCGGCGCGCGCGAGCAGCGACGGCAGCTCCGGCGTCGACCGGATCACGGTCAGGCCCGCGTAGCCATCGACGTGCGCCGGCGGCTCGCCGTACGGACCGGTGACGAGGATCGTCTCGAGCGCGGGCAGCCGGGCGCGCGCGAGCAGGTGCGCGTCGACGACGGCGCGCAGGTAGCGACGCGCGTCGACCGGCTGACCGCCGCCACCGGCCATCGCGACGACGAGCGGGGTCGGCGAGCGTGCGAGCCCGGTCGGCGCCGCGCGTGCGATCGGGCCGACGATCGCGACCGGCAGCTCGCCGAATGCCGCGCGATCGACCTCGGCCTCGTCGTGCGGCACGACGATCCGATCGAACAGCTGCGCGATCGGGCTCGCGACGAACGCGCGCAGTGCCTCGGGCCGCAGCTCGCGCAGCACGAGCACGGTGCGGGCGCCGAGCGAGCGCGCGTGGTGGACGATCCGCGAGGGCGCGTGGGTATCGAACACGACGAGGTCGGGCGCGAACGCATCGAGCGCACCGCCGAGCACGGCCTCCTCGACCGGCAGCGGCAGCGCCGTCAGGATGCGCGACGGATCCGCGTGTGGCTCGTCGAGCCGCGGCGGCAGCTGCACGAAGTCGATCCCGGCGGCGACGAGCAGCGACGGATCGCGCGCGTTCGTCAGCACGAGCAGCTCGACGTCGGGTACGAGCGCCGGCAGCTCGGCCGCGAGGCACAGCACGCGCACGACGTGGCCGAGCCCGACGCCGTTGATCGCGTGGAATGCGATCTTCATGCCGCCTCTCCGCGGGCCAGCGCGACGAGCGTCGCCGCCACGCGATCGGCGCCGCCGAGCTCGAGCCGGCGCGCCGGCGGCGTCAGTGCCGCGAGCGCCTCGCCGATCGCCGCGTCGTCGAACGCGGTCAGCACGTGTGCGAGCCCGAGCGCGGCGAAGCGGTCGGCGCGCGCCGCCTGATCGTCGAACGGCCGCGGCTGCGCGAACAGCACCGTCGGGACGCCGGCCTTCGCGAGCTCGTGCGCGGTGTTGTAGCCCGCGGCTGCGATCGCGCCGTCGAACGCGCGCAGCAGCGTCGGCGGCACGCGCAGCGCGCGGATCCGCGCGTCGTCGATCGTCTGGTCGGCCGCGAGCGGCCCCCGGGCGATCACGCAGAGCGCGTCGCTGACCCGTGTGATCGCGCGCGCGATCCGCTCGGCACGCTCGAGCGCCTCGCGATCGCCGCCGCCGCCCGAGCCGATCACGATCACGCGCGCGCCCGCCGGCAGCCCGAGCCGGGCCCGCGCCGTTGCACGATCGACGAGCTCGGCCGGCTCGTGCAGCGTGATCGGCGGGACGCGCACGGTCGCGATCGGAAGCGGCATCGGCTGCGCGACCGGATCGTCGGCGACGATCGCGAGCGCGTGCGCGGCAAGCCCCGCGGTCATCACGTCGTCGTCGAGCCGCGCCGCGGGCACCGCGCGCCGCACGATCACGCGCCGCGCGTCGGACGCGAGCCCGGCGAGCTCGCCGTGCGGCCCCGACGGAAACGTGTCGATCACGATCAGATCCGGCGCGAAGCTGTCGACCGCGCCGGCGATCGTGCCGCGCACGAGCCGCCGCCGGTCGCCGTCGTCGATCCCGCCGCGTCGCGCGGCCGCCGGTGCCGGCAGCTGGATCACCGCGACGTCGTGATCGTGCAGGCTCGCCTGCGACGTCGTGACGAGCACCGGCTGGACCGCGGGCTCGCGCTGGCGCCCGAGCGCGCGCGCGATCGCGAGCATCCGCGTGACGTGCCCGGTCGACAGCCCGTCGTTCGCGACGAGCATCACTCGCAACGCGCGGCTCACGACACGTCGTAGTCGGGTTGCGCGGGAGACACCGAGACGTCGGCGTCGGCGCTGCTCGCCTCGCGGTCGAGATCGACGAGGTACGGCACGTACAGCGGATCGTTCGGATCGCGAACCGTGCGCACGACCGTCTGCTTCACCGGCTTCGTCGTCGTCGTCTTCAGCGGCTTGCTCGACGCCAGCTTCTGCTGCTTCACCGCCTGGCGCTTGCGGCGGAGCGGCCGCTGATCTTCCCAGATGTAGTCGTGATAGCGCGAGCCGTAGAGCCGGTACGTGTCCCAGTGCGTCGACGGATCGTGCAGCAGCGGCCACAGCGTCGGGTCGTAGCCGGCGGTCTGCAGATACGACCGGCGATCCGCGGGGCTCAGGTTCTGGTTGCGCAGATCGTCGAAGAACGCGTCGGCGCCGGCCGGCTTGTACATCGACTCGATCGTCGCGATGCCCTTGTCGGTCAGCCGGTAGCGATCGCGCATCGGCCACAGTCGATCCCAGCGCGCGATGTAGCCCTGGGCCTCGAGCGCGGCGAACACGCCGTGCGCGGGATGATCGTCGGCGATCGGCCACTCGATCACGTCGCCGTCGTAGAGGTGGCGCAGGATCAGGTAGGCCGTGGACAGTTCTTGCGGATCCGCGAACTGCATCGCCGGATGCTACACAGCTTCACGGCCAAAAGCGGGCGGCGCGGCCGGATCCTGCGACGCATCCGTTCGCGTGACGTACCATCGAGGCGATGGTCGACGACGATCGGGACGACGACAAGCAGCGCCCTGCCTTCCGACCCGAGAAGACGCGGCTCGGGATGGGACCCGAGATCCGGAGGATCCTCGAGGGCCAGGCGGGCGTGACCGAGCGACCGTTTCCCGGCCCCGCATCGGTCGGCGACGGCCCGGTGACGAACCGGATCGAGCGCAGCCCGGGAGCGACCGAGGTCCGGTTGCCGGCGATGGGCGAGGGCGAGCGCTACCGGATCGGTGCGCTGCTCGGGCATGGCGGCATGGGCGAGGTGCTGCTCGCGACCGACGAGTACATCGGCCGCGAGGTCGCGGTGAAGCGGATCCGCGCGACGTCGCCATCCGCCGAGGAGCTGCAGCGGTTCGTCCGCGAGGCGTGCCTGCAGGGCCGGCTCGAGCACCCCGCGGTCGTGCCGGTCCACGATCTCGCGATCGATGCCGACGGCAAGCCGTTCTTCGTGATGAAGAAGCTCGCGGGCACCGACATGCACGAGCTACTGAAGCGGCTGCGCGCCGGCGACGAGCGCGACGAGGTCGGCCAGCGCCGCCGCATGCTGCGCGCGTTCGCGGACGTCTGCCTCGCGGTCGAGTTCGCGCACAGCCGCGGCATCATCCACCGCGATCTCAAGCCGGCGAACATCATGCTCGGCGACTTCGGCGAGGTCTACGTGCTCGACTGGGGCGTCGCAGGCACGCTGCACGCCGAGGACGATCCGGTGCGGCCACCGAGCGATCAGTTCGTGCTCCCGCTCGAGAGCGGCGAGACGAAGGTCGGCACCGTGCTCGGGACGCCCGCGTACATGGCACCCGAGCAGCTCGCCGGCGATCGCGCGGGCCCGGCCGCCGACATCTACGCGCTCGGCTGCATCCTGTTCGAGATCGTGTCCGGCGAGCCGCTGCATCCGCGGACGCGCGCGATCGGGCAGGCGCTCACGCTCGCGGATGCGCGGCCGTCGCAGCGTCGTCCCGACGCGCCGCCCGAGCTCGACGCGATCTGCCTGCGCGCGACCGCGATCGAGGCCGAGGAACGATTTCCGTCCGCGCGTGCGCTCGGCGCCGCGGTGCAGGCGTACCTCGACGGCAACCGCGACGTCACCGTGCGCCGCGAGCTCGCGCAGCACCACATCGCCGACGCGCGCGCCGCGCTGGCCGGCGGCGAGGACCAGGAGCACCGGATCGCCGCGATGCGGGCCGCCGGTCGCGCGCTCGCGCTCGATCCGACGTCGACCGAGGCCGCGGATCTCGTCACCCACATCATGTTGCAGCCGCCGCGCGAGGTCCCCGCCGAGGTCGAGAGCCACCTCGCGCAGCTCGAGACCGAGACCGCGCGCTCGCAAGGCCGGCTCGCCGCGCTGTCGATGCTCGGCTACCTCGCGTTCGTCCCGTTCATCCTGTGGACCGGGATCCACCAGCCGCTGTACGTGCTCGCGATCATCGTGCTCGTCGCGATCGGCGGCATGCACGTCTTCACGCTGACGCGGCGAGAGACGATCTCGACCGGCGCGGTCTACACGAACGCCGCGATCAACGGCCTCTTGATCGCGATCGTCGGCCGCATGGTCGGGCCGATCATCGTCGCGCCGACGCTCGCGGTGACGACGCTCGTCGCGTACGCGTCGCACCCGCTGTTCGGCCGGATCCGTATCGTGTGGCTCATCATCGCACTCTCGGTGCTCGGGCCGTGGGTGCTCGAGCTCGCGGGCGTGCTGCCGCCGACGTACTACTACGACGCCGGCAAGCTCGTGCTGTCGTCGCCGACGATCACGTTCTCGCAGGCACCGACCGACATCGCGTTCGCGCTGATGCTCGTGACGTTCCTCAGCGTCGTCGCGATCCTGCTGCGCACGGTCGCGAACCGGCAGCGCGACGCCACGCGCCAGCTCGAGCTCCACGCTTGGCACCTGCGGCAGATCGTGCCGACGAGCGTGCGCTGATACCATCGGGAGGATGGTCGACGACTCCGGGGACGATACGCTCCGTCACGATCCGACGCTGAAGGGCCATGCCGCGTCTCGCGACTCGGTCTTGCCCGGCAGTGACGAGGGTAGCGCACCGACCGCGCTCGCGACCCCGACGCCGCTGCCGCCGGCGCCATCGACACCCGGCGCTGCGACGACGGTCGCGGCCCGTCGCACGACCGGCAAGCGCACCACGCCGCCGCGCGGTGACGTCCACACGCGCTACACGATCAAGCAGGTCCTCGGCCAGGGCGGGATGGGCGAGGTGCTGCTCGCGTACGACGACCAGATCGGCCGCGAGGTCGCGGTGAAGCGGATCCGCGCGAACGTGCCGAGCGACGAGGAGCTCGCGCGATTCGTCCGCGAGGCGCTCGTCCAGGGCCGGCTCGAGCATCCCGCGGTCGTGCCGGTCCACGATCTCGTCTACGACCCGACCGGCCGGCCGTTCTTCGTGATGAAGCGGCTGACCGGCACCGACATGCACGAGCTGCTGAAGCGGCTGCGCGCCGGCGACGATCCCGACGAGGTCGCGACCCGCCGCAAGCTGCTGCGCGCGTTCGCCGACGTCTGCCTCGCGATCGAGTTCGCGCACAAGCAGGGCATCATCCACCGCGATCTCAAGCCCGCGAACATCATGCTCGGCGACTTCGGCGAGGTCTACGTGCTCGACTGGGGCGTCGCGCGCGCGGTCACCGAGGAGGATGACACCGGCGCCGTGCCGAGCGGCCAGCACGACCTCAAGCTCGAGAGCGGCGACACCCAGGCCGGCACGGTGCTCGGAACGCCGGCGTACATGGCGCCCGAGCAGCTCGTCGGCGAGAAGGCCGGACCGGCGGCCGACATCTACGCGCTCGGCTGCATCCTCTACGAGATCGCGTGCGGCGAGCCGCTGCACGCGCGCAACCGGCCGCTCGGCGCCGCGTTCCAGCCGATCGATGCGCGGCCGTCGAACAAGCGTGCCGACTCGCCGCCGGAGCTCGACGCGATCTGCGAGCGCGCGACCCGGATCGAGCCGAAGGATCGCTGGGCTTCCGCGCGCGCGATGGGCGACGCGGTGCAGGCATTCCTCGACGGCGACCGCGACGTCGCCGTCCGCAAGGAGCTCGCGCAGCACCACATCACCCAGGCGCGCGCCGCCCTCGCGCGCGGCGACGGCGAGCCCGATCGCCGGGCCGCGATGCAGGCCGCCGGTCGCGCGCTCGCGCTCGATCCGACGGCGACCGAGGCGGCCGACCTCGTCACCCACCTGATGCTGACGCCGCCGGCGACCGTCCCCGACGAGGTCGAGGAGCAGCTCGCCGCGATCGACACCGACACCGCGCGCTCGCAGGGCCGGCTCGCCGCGCTCGCCGTGCTCGGCTACCTCGGGTTCGTGCCGCTGCTGCTGTGGACCGGCGTGCGCGACACGACGCTCGTCGCGATCTTCGCGCTGCTCGCGCTGACGAGCGCGGCCCAGGTGCTGCTGATGACGCGGCGCGAGCGCATCACGCCCGGTCCGATCTACGTCAACGCGCTCGTCAACGCGTTCCTGATCGGCATCGTCGCGCGCATGGTCGGCCCGTTCATCATCGCGCCGACGCTCGTGCTGACGACGCTGATGGGCTACGCGTCGCACCCGCGGTTCGGCCGGATCCGGTGGCTCGCGCTGATCCTGTCGTCGGCGGTGATCGTGCCGTGGGTGCTCGAGCTCGCCGGCGTGCTCGCGCCGACGTACCACTTCGACGCCGACGGCGCGCTCGTGCTCGCGTCGCCGATCGTGCGGTTCTCGCCGGTGCCGACGCAGCTCGCGTTCGCGCTGCTGCTGGTGTCGCTCGTGGGGGTGGTCGCGCTGCTGTCGCGCACGATCGCGCGCCGCCACCGCGCGGCGACTCGTCGCGTCGAGCTGCAGGCGTGGCATCTGCGGCAGATCTTGCCGGCGGCCGCGCGTTAGCTCGTGCCACCCGTTTACGATAGGGCATGGTCGACGACGAGCCCGGCAATCCGACGCAGCCCTACGCGCCCGCGAAGGCCGATCTGCCGACCGAGCCCGCGTTCGAGACCCAGCAAGACGAGCTGCGGCCGCTGCTGCCGACGCACTCGCTGCCGTCGTCGTCGCTGATCCCGGGCGGCACCGCGCCGGCGCTGACGCTGCCCGAGCCGGGCTACAAGATCAGTCGCGTGATCGGGCGCGGCGGGATGGGCGAGGTGTTCGCCGCGCGCGACGCGCGGATCGGCCGCGAGATCGCGATCAAGCGGATGAAGAACCCGCAACCATCGGAGGAGGCGCTCGCCCGGTTCCTGCGCGAGGCGCGGATCCAGGCGCAGCTCGATCACCCGGCGATCGTGCCGGTGCACGAGCTCGGGCTCGACGATCAAGGCCGCCCGTACTTCACGATGAAGCGGTGCTCCGGCACGACACTGTCGCGGCTGCTCGCGAGCGGCGGCAGCATGCAGAAGCTGCTGCGCGCGTTCGTCGACGTCTGCCTCGCGATCGACTTCGCGCACGCGCGCGGCGTGGTTCACCGCGATCTCAAGCCCGCGAACATCCTGATCGGTGACTACGGCGAGGTCTACGTGCTCGACTGGGGCGTCGCGCGCGTGCTCGCCGAGCCGGTCGACGAGGCCGCGGCGCGCGAGGAGATCGCGAACGCGACGCCGGACCCCGAGCACAGCACGCGGTCCGGCGCGCTGCTCGGCACGCCGGGCTACATCCCGCCCGAGCAGATCCAGGGCGCGCCCGCGGCGCCGGCCGCCGACGTCTACGCGCTCGGCTGCATCCTGTTCGAGATCCTCGCGTGCGAGCCGTTGCACCCGCGCGAGGCCGCGATCGGCCGCACGCTGTCGACGCCGCAGGACTCGCCCGCGCGTCGCCGCCCCGATCGCCAGATCCCGCCGGAGCTCGACGAGCTCTGCTTCACCGCGCTCGCCGACGAGCCGTCGGAGCGGCCGACCGCGCGCGAGCTCGCGGATCGAATCCAGGCGTACCTCGACGGCGACCGCGATCTCGAGCGCCGGCGCCAGCTCGCCGCGCAGCAGCTCGCCGCCGCACGCGACGCGCTCGCGAACCCCGACACCGCGGACGCGCACGTCGTGGCACTCCGCCAGGCGGCACGCGCCGTCGCGCTCGACCCCGAGTCGACCGAGGCGACCCAGCTCGTCAGCTCGCTGCTGCTCGAGCCGCCGAAGTCGATCCCGACCGATCTCGAGGCCGCGCTCGAGCATCACGAGGTCCAGATCAACAAGGACCGCAGCCGGCGCGCGACCTGGGCCTATCTGTCCGTCCTCGTGCTGACGCCCCTGATCCCGTTCGTCGAGATCAAGAACTGGGTCGTGCTCGGCGCGTTCCTCGGCTGCGTGCTGCTGTGCGCCGCGACGTCGTGGCACCACGCGCGCACCGGGCGGCCGTCGATCCCGGTCGTGCTCGTCGTCAACCTCGCGTTCGCGATCCTGTTCTCGCGGCTCGTCAGTCCGTTCGTGCTGACGCCGCTGATGATCTGCTGCGTGCTCGCCGCGATCGTCACGATCCCGTGGCTCAACGATCGCACGTGGGCGATCGTCGGCTGGGCAGCGAGCGCGGTGATGCTGCCGATCGTCCTCGAGTGGCTCGGCGTGCTGCCTCGGACGTGGAGCATCGCGAACGGCGCGATGGTGATCGTCTCGGACATCGTGCGCTCGCACGGCCGCGTCGAGGAAGGCCTGCTCGCGTTCGCGAACACGTTCTTCACCGTCGTCGTCGCGCTGCTCGCGCTCGGGCTGTCGCGCCGGCGCCGGATGATCGGCCGCATGCTGTACATCCACGCGTGGCACCTCCGGCAGCTGGTCCCCTCGGCGAAACGCTGGCAGACGCAGCCGCGCTGAGTTAGCTTGTCGGCCTATGGCCACTGCACCGCAGAAGAAGCTGCGATGGGACCGCGTGATCCTGGCAATCCTCGTGCTCGCCGGTCTGGCGGCCGGTGGGTACCTGCTCGCGACGCGATAGCAACGGATCCTGAAACTCGAAATTCAGGTTCCGCTTCACCGTCCCCTATTCTCAGGGGCCGTCCGTAGCGTGCAGGGATGATGGTGTTGTCCCGGGCGACCGGGTGATGCCGGCAAATACGTCGCTTGGTCATCCGCCGGAGACGTCGATCACGATCAAGGACTTGGCCACTTCGTTTGCTGTTCGGTCCGTTCGAACAAGCATCGCGACCGCTTCGGCCTTGAACGCCGGGTCGTACTTCGTCTTTGGTCGCACACGCACTTCTTCCTCGCGTGCGTGACAACAAGACTGAGGGAGACCCACAGGTACCGCCGGAATCAAATAGGGAACGGTGAAGCGGAACCGGAGCCGGAACTAATCCGGGACGACCGGATCGTCCTTGTCCCGGAACAGACGCATCCGCACGCGCTCGTGCTGGCGCGACTTGTACGCTTCGTGGCTCGACGCGCCGGACTCGTTGCGCTGGGCCGTGACCTTGTCGGCGATCTGGAACTCGGTCAGCACGAACACGACGTGCGTGAGGTCCGCCGGGATCTCGCCGCGCGGTAGCAGCCGGTCGACGCGCAGCGGCAGATCGGCGACGAAGTTGATGATCCGGTACTCGGGACCGGAGAACTCGTTGTAGAGCTGCGCCGGTGCCGAGTTGCCGTTCTGCGTCGCCGCGCGCGCCGGGGACGACGCCGTGCCGCCCGACGGCTTCGGGATCGCATCGCCGCCCTCCTCGAGGTGGCGGCCGAGGTCGCGCAGGCTGACGAGCTGATTCACCGACTCGCCGGGTACGACGTAGTTGAACGGGATCAGCTGGCGCGTCAGCGTCGCGAGCGTCGGGACGAGGTCGTCCTTCGCCGGGACGATCAGCCGGAACCGCAGCTTGTCGTAGATGCTCGCGGCGAGCGTCGAGCGCTTCGCGAGCAGCTTCGTGATCTGCGAGTCCTTCGACTTGCGGCTCCACTCGAACTCGGCGATCGGCGCGCCGGCCGCGCGCAGCTGCTCGACGACCTGCATCACCTTGAGCTCGATCTCGCGAAAGATGATCTCGTCGGAGACCGGGATCTTGAGCAGCCCGGCGCGGCCGTTGATGTGCTGGATGATGTGCATCACCTTCAGCACGACGCACGCCCACTTCTGGTGCGGGCCGTGGCTCGACGCGACGAGGAACAGATCGCGCGCGGACAGATCCGCCGCGACCTCGTCGGGGATCGCCATCGCGAACGCGCGCGACAGGTAGTCGACCGCGTCGGCGCGAATGTCCTCGAGCCGACCCATCTCGTCCTCGGACTCGGGATCGAACTCGTTGAGCCGGAGGAAGCGGTCGACCTCGGCGTGATCGGCGAACGCGAGCCGGTGCCAGTCGATCACGGAGTCGCCGCGCAGCAGCAGCCGGACCGCGTCCACGTCCGCGAGGGTGAGCTCGCTGGCGGAAGGCGGCCGCGCGACACGCGGCAGGACCGAACTGACCACCTACGGAGTCTATGCCCGCTTGCTGGGCCTTGTCAGTCGCAACGTCGCCGTGAACAGCGACAGGACTCCCAGGCCTGCAATGACATTTCCGATGACAGCGATCATGTGCGTCGAACATGTTCGCTCACCGTCACCGCCGAGTCTAATTTCCGCCGGCGAAATCGCCGCGGGAGCTGATCTCGCTCTTACAGCTCGGGCCGCGTGCGGCAGTTCGGCACACCGGTCGCGGCGCTGCGGCGGCACCGACGTGGCCGCGCTACGATGGCGCGCGATGACCTCGGTCGTCCACCCTCAGGTGCACGCCAGCACGTTCTCGTGCGGGCAATGCGGCGCGAGCCTCGCGTTCGCGGGCGTGCGCACCGAGCTGTGTCCGTACTGCACGAGCCCGAACTTCGTCGAGCGGCCGCCCGCGGCGCACCAGCCGGATCCGACGCTCGTCGTCGCGTTCGCGGGCTCGGCGGAGCACGCGAAGCTGCGGCTCGATCGCTGGATCGGCCGCCGGATGTGGGTCGCGGATCCGGCGCTGCGCCACGCGCGCGTCGACGACATCCGCGGCATCTATGTCCCGGCGTATCTGTACAGCGCGCTCGCGCGCACCGAGTACACCGCGCAGATCGGCGAGCACTACAAGGAGACGAAGCTCGTCCACACGAAGAACGCGGACGGCAGCGAGAAGCTCGAGGAGCGCACGGTCACGCGCACCGAGCATCGTCCGCTGTCCGGACGTCATGTCGGCTACGTCACCGACGTCGTCGTGAGCGCGTCGCAGGGCCTCGCGCACGCCGAGCTCGCGGCGCTCGAGCCGTTCGACCTGCGCGCGCTGCGCCGGTTCTCGCCGGCGCTGATCTCGGGCTGGATCACCGAGGAGTTCGCGCGCGACGCCGATCAGTGCTGCCGGCAGTCGCGCGCCGATGCGATCGACGACGTCGGCACCGCGCTCCGGCGGTTCATGCCGGGCGACAGCTTCTGCGATCTCGTGTGGCGGACGACGGTCGAGTGGGAGTCGCTCGAGCCGATCCTCGTCCCGATCTGGGTGCTCGCGGTCCGCTATCGCGCGGACAGGCCGGCGCTCCGCATCCTGATCAACGGCCAGACCGGCAAGGTCCACGGCAAGGCGCCGCTATCGTGGTGGAAGGTCACGCTCGCGATCGCGATCCCGCTGCTCGTCGCGGCCGCGATCGTGTTGCTGTGGCTGCACTACCAGCCGGAGCCACCCCCGTGACCGCGTGCGTTCGCTGCACGAGCGCCGTCGAGGACGGCGACCTGCGCTGCGCGATCTGCGCGCTCGTCGTGCCGGCGCCCGACGCGGCCGGCGACGTCGATCGGCCGCGCGCGAAGGTGCTGCGCTGCGCCGAGTGCAATGCTGCGATCGCGTACTGCGCGACCACCGGTGCGCCGCGCTGCGCGTTCTGCTCCGCGGTGATGCACGTCGAGCAGCCCGCCGATCCGATCGAGACCGCGCAGAAGCGGCTGCCGTTCCGCATCGACCGGCTCGCGGCCGAGCACGCGCTGCATGGCTGGCTCGCGACGCGCGGGTTCTTCGCGCCGCGCCAGCTGCGCGACGAGGCGGTGCTCGAGTCGCTCGTGCCGCTGTGCTGGGCGGGATGGATCGTCAACGCGCGCGCGCTGGTCACGTGGACCGCGGACTCCGACGCCGGCGCGAAGCGGTCCGCGTGGGCGCCGCATGCCGGCCAGGTCCAGCTGCAGTTCGCGTCGATCTGCGTGCCGGCATCGCGCGGTCTCTCGCACGACGAGTGCCAGCGGCTGCTGCCGTACTACGATCTCGCGAGCGCGCGGCCGATCACCGACGACGGCGACGCCGAGATCGAGACGTTCGAGGCGCAGCGCAGCGCTGCGCGTCACCTGGTCGCGCGCGCGATCGAGTCCGAGGCGCGCGTTCGCGTCGAGGACTTCATCCCGGGACGGCGGTTCCGCAACGTGCGCGTCGCGTGCCTGCTCGAGGGCCAGACCACCGATCGCGTCGCGCTCCCCGCGTGGGTGCTCGCGTATCGCTATCGCGGGCAGCCGTACCGCGCGATCGTGCACGGCCAGCGCGCCGGCGTCGTGATCGGCCGCGCGCCGATCGACTGGCGCAAGGTCGCGCTGCTGTCCGGCGGCGTGCTCGCGATCGTCGCCGCGATCGTGCTCGCGGTGCTACTCGCGCGCTGACGGCGTCGTCACGGACACGACGCGGTGTGGCCGAGCTTGCACGCGCGCTGGTACAGCGTCTGCGCGCGCGTCGCGTCGGTCTCGACGCCGGCGCCGGTCTCGTACGCGACCGCGAGGTTGTAGCAGCCGAGCGCCTGGTCGCCGTCGCACGCGCGCTCGTACAGCGACACCGCGTACGTCAGGTCCTTCGCGACGCCCTTGCCACCGGCGTACATCAGGCCGAGGTTGTTGCACGACAGCGGCTCCTTCGCCTCGCAGCCGCGGCGGTACAGCGCGACCGCTTGCTTGAAGTTCTTGGACACCGAGTGTCCGTGCTCGTACATGATCGCGAGGTTGTAGCAGCCGAGCGGCTCGCCACCGTCGCAGCCGATCTTGTAGAGCTTCGCCGCCTTCGCCTGATCCTTCGGGATGTCCTTGCCGGTATCGAGCATCACGCCGAGGTTCGTGCAGCCGAGCGCGTTGTTGACGTCGCACGCCTTCTTGTAGAGCTGGCGGGCACGCTCGGCGTCCTTCGGGATCCCGGCGCCGGTCTCGTACATCCAGCCGGCGTTCGTGCAGCCGAGTGGCTCGCCGCGCTCGCACGACTTCTCGTGCAGCAGCACGCCCTTCTGCGCATCCTTCGCGACGCCGCGGCCGTCGGCGTAGAGCAGCCCGAGCGCGGTGCACGCCGACTTCGCGCCGGCATCGCAGGCCCGCTGGTGGAGCTCGGCCGCCTTCTCCTCATCCTTCGTGACGCCCTCGCCGGAGTCGTAGAGCAGCGCGAGGTTGTAACAGCCGAGGATCTCGCCGCCGTCGCAGGCGCGCTGGTGCAGCTGGGCCGCGCGCGCGGCGTCCTTCGGCACGCCCGAGCCGTTGCGGTACATGATGCCGAGGTTCGTGCACGCCATCGCGTCCTTGCCGCCGCACGCCTTCTTGTAGAGCGCGACCGCCTCGTCGAGATCGACCTCGACGCCTTCGCCCTTCTCGTACATCCAGCCGAGGTTGTAACAGGCGGCCATCTCGTTGCCGTCGCACGCGGTGCGGTAGAGCTCCTCGGCCTTGCGGCGATCCTTCGGCACGCCGTTGCCTTGCGCGTACATCCAGCCGAGGTTGTAGCAACCGAGCGACTCGCCGGCGTCGCACGCCTCCTTGTGGAGCGTGATCGCCTTGCGGACGTTCTTCGTCACGCCGCGCCCGTCGGCGTAGAGCAGGCCGAGGTTCGTGCAGCCGAGGTTCTCGCCCGCGTCGCACGCCTTCGTGTAGAGCTTCGCCGCGGTGTCGATGTCCTTCGCCATGCCCTGGCCGGTCTCGTACATCGTGCCGAGGTTCGAGCAGCCGAGCGCGTTGTGGTGGTCGCAGCCGCGCTGGTAGAGCTCGGCGGCGCGCTTCTGATCCTTCGGCACGCCGGTGCCGTTCGCGATCCGCCAGCCGAGCTTCGTGCACACCGCGCCGTCGCCGCGCGTGCACTGGCCATCCTGGATCGACACGAGGCTGTCACAGCCCGACTTCGCGCCGGCATCGCACGCGCGCTCGAACAGGGTCTCGGCGCGGACCGCATCCGCGCGCACGCCGCCGGCGCCCGCGTTGTACATCGCGCCGAGGTCGGCGCAGCCGAGCGCGACGCCGCCCTCGCACGCGCGCTCGAACAGTGCCGCCGCCCGCGCGGGCTCCTTCGGCGCGCCACCCGTGCCCTTCTGGTAGAGCAGCGCGAGGTTGTAGCAGGCGATCGCCGCGCCCTTGTCACATGCGCTGCGGTTGAGCGAGAGCGCTTGCTCGGGGCTCTTGCTGTCGCCGCCGCGACGCGGACCGATCAGCCCGCCGACGTCTTCGCTCGAATCTCCGCACGCAAGCATCCCCACAACCATGCCGACGAGCACCAGCGGCACCACCGAGAACCAGGCGCGAACCATGGCCGGACTCTTAGCAGAGGCCGGGCAAAACCCCGAGCGGATTCCGCCGAAACGAACGGTGGCAGCTACTTGCAGGAACGCGACTTTGCACCGTGGTCATCGTCGGCGCAGGAGGTTGCGCGACGACCACCAGCTCCACACGAGCAGCGCGCCGGCGACCCGCGCCGTCCACCAGCCCCACGCCGCCCGGGCGTCCTCGCCGCGACCTTCGAGCACGACCGCGAGCGCGGCGCCCGCGATCCCGACGCCGGCGAAGATCAGCTGGTGGCCGAGCCGGTACATCAGCTGCGCCGGCGCCGCGATGTTGGTGAACTTCAGCTGCAGCTCGCCGGCGTGCGCGGATCGCATGAACTTGCGGATCTCGGCCGGCAGCGCGGTCACCGACATCACGAGATCCTTCGACGTCTCGACGAGCAGCTGCGACCAGTCGCCTTCGTCGCCGAGCACGAA
>DASTLB010000027.1:0-211799 GCA_035715365.1 Kofleriaceae bacterium
GCAGGCTGCCGACATCGTCCTCCTGACCGTCCCGCACGCGGCCCAGCGCGCGACGGTCGAGGAGGTGCGCGAGGCGCTCGCGGGCAAGATCCTGATCGACGCGACGAACCCGATCGGCCCGGGGTTCACGCTCGCGCTCGGTCACACGACGTCGGGCGGCGAGCATGTTGCCGCGCGCGCCCGCAACGCGCGCGTGGTCAAGGCGTTCCACACGACGGGCGTCGAGAACATGGCCGATCCGCGCTACGGCGAGCGCCGGCTCGCGATGCCGATCGCGGGCGACGACGCCGCGGCGGTCGCGACGACGGCGCAGCTCGCGGAGGCGCTCGGGTTCTCGCCGGTGCCACTCGCGAAGCTGTCGCACGCACGCGAGACCGAGCCGCTCGGCATGCTGTGGATCAAGCTCGCGCTGCAGCTCGGCCACGGCCGCCACATCGGCTTCGCGCTCGCGCGCCGGACGGGGGGCGATGCCGCGCCGCCGCCGGAGCTGCACGGACCGAAGCGGACGATCACGATCGTCGGCACCGGTCGCATCGGTGGCGCACTCGCCCGCGCGTGGTTGCGCGCCGGGCATGCGGTCCGGCTCGCGGTCCGCGATCCCGGCGCCGCGGAGGTCCAGGCGCTCGTCGCCGACGGGGCGCAGACGGTCGCGATCGCCGGGGCGGCAGCCGGCGCGGATGTCGTCGTGCTCGCGCTGCCCGCCGGCGCGGCGGTCGAGGTCGCGCGCTCGCTCGGCGAGCTCGCCGGCACGATCGTCATCGACTGCACGAACGCGATCGGCCGTGGCGGCCTCCGCGTCGGCCACACGTCGTCGTCGTCCGAGGAGCTCGCCGCCGCGCTGCCCGGCGCGCGCGTCGTCCGCACGTTCAACCAGCAGGGCGCCGAGGTCCTCGTCAACCCGATGTTCGGTGGGCTGCCGGCGACGAGCTTCGTCGCGGCGGATGATGCCGACGCACGCGCGGCCGTGGCTACGCTCGTGCGCGACGTCGGGCTCGACGCCGTCGAGGTCGGGCCGCTCGCGTCGTCACGCCTGCTCGAGCCGATGACGATCCTGTGGCTCGCGATGGCCCAGGCGCTCGGCTCTCGTGAGGTCGGCCTCCAGCTGCTGCGCCGGCCGTGAAGGTCTCGCCGGTCGATCTCAACCTGCTCGCGGTGCTCGAGGCGATCGTCGAGACCCGCAGCGTCGGCGGCGCGGCCGAGCGCGTCGGCATCACGAAGGCGGCGATGAGCCACGCGCTCGCGCGCCTGCGCGCCCAGATCGGCGATCCCGTCCTCGTGCGCGCCGGCTCGGGCTGGCAGCTGTCCGAGCGCGCGCAGGCGATCGCGACGCAGGTGCGCGATGTCGTCGACGGCGCACGCGCGTTGCTCGACCGCGAGCGCACGTTCGAGGCGGCGACGACGACGCGCGAGTTCCGGATCCACGCGACCGACCACGTGCTCGCGCTGCTCGGCACGACGATCGGCGCGCTGACGAGCAAGCAGGCGCCGGCGGCGACGCTGCGATTCGTCGCGATCGAGGCCGACGACGTGCTGCCACTGCGCAGCGGGCGCAACGATCTCGCGATCGGCGTGTTCCCCGATCTGCCGGCCGAGTTCCGGACGCAGGCGCTGTTCCAGGAGCGGTTCGCATGCGTCGTGCGCGACGGTCATCCGCGGATCAAGACCACGCTGACGCTCGACGCGTATCTCGGGTTACAACATGTCGTCGTCGCCCCGCGCGGCCGTCGTGGCAGCATCGTCGACGACGTGCTCGCGGAGCGCGGTCACGCGCGCACGGTGACGCGCTACGTCCCGTACTTCGTCGTCGCGCTCGATCACGTGTCGCGTACCGATCACGTCGTCACGATCTCCGAACGACTCGGACGCGCGTACGCCGACCGCTTCGGATTGCGCGTACTGCGGCCGCCGCTCGCGCTCCCGCCGTACACGATCGCCCAGGTCTGGCACCCGCGCGTCGACGCAGATCCCGCGCACCGCTGGCTGCGCAAGCTCGTCGCATCGGCCGCGGCAACGCTGAAGCAATGACGCCAGCGCCTGACACGAAGATGACCGAGAAGCTGCGGGCGCGCTGGCGATCGGCGGACCACGCTGTCGTCATGCAGTACGACGAGTATTACGAGCTGTCGGAGAAATCCGGCTGGCGGGTCACCGATGTCGACTGGACCCAGCTCGTCGAGGATGCAGCCGCAGGGCGCATCAGCACGTTCGATCGCGAGGCGCTGCTCGCGACCGCGGTGATCGAGCACGGCGTACCGCACTACGCCGAGGTGTGGAGTCGCGTGCACCGGCTGCGCGACGACTGGCAGCTGTGGCAGTTCACGACGCTGTGGACCGGCGAGGAGCATCGTCACTCGTACGCGCTGAAGAAGGCGTGCGAGCTGCTCGGGATGACCGACGAGATCGAGCACCAGCTCACGCAGGTCGCCACGTTCCCGTTCGCCGAGCGCCAGAAGCAGAGCTGTCCCGACGACTGCTACAGCAGCGTGCCGGGCATGCTCGCGTACGCGATGATCCAGGAGCTCGCGACGAACCGGTTCTACACGCTCGCCGCGAAGCGCGCGACGTCACCGGTGCTGAAGCGCCTGCTCGGCGAGATCGCCGCCGACGAGATGCGCCACCACGTGTTCTTCCGCGAGACGCTGCGCGCGCGCTGGGAGACCACCACCGATCCCGCGTGGTTCCGCGAGCAGGTGTTCCGCGCCGTGCAGTCGTTCAAGATGCCGCACCTGATCTATGGCCTCCAGGAGGCGTTCTTCGAGGGCGGCGACTGGAACATCGGCATCGAGATGAAGATCCAGCTCGCGCGCTGCTTCAGCTTCGATCTCGAGCTGCTCGGCCGGCTGATGCGCGAGAACCCGGTCGTCGAGCCGGTCGCCGCGGCCTGATCAGCCGAGGTTCGAGTACACGTTCTGGACGTCGTCGTCGCTCTCGAGCGCGGCGACGAGCTCCATGACCTCGTTCGCCTTGTCCTCGGGGAGCTCCGTCAAGGTCTGCGCGACGTACTGCGACTCGGTCGAGATCGCGTGTATGCCGCGCGCCTCGAGCGCGGTCTGCATCGTGCCGAAGTCGGCGAACGCGCAGCGCACGAGCAGCTGCGGCTCGCCCTTGTCGCTCTCGCCGTCCTCGAGCGCGACGAGTCCGTGATCGATCAGCTCGAGCTCGAGGTTGTCGCGGTCGATGCCCTCGGGCGAGAGCCGGAACACGCCCTGCTTCTGGAACATGAATGCGACGCTGCCGGTCGTGCCCATGTTGCCGCCGTGCGCCTTGAACGCGTGGCGGACGTTCGCGACCGTCCGCGTGACGTTGTCGGTCGCCGTCTCGACGAGCAGCGCGATCCCGTGCGGCGCGTAGCCCTCGTAGATCACGATGTCGTAGCTCGTCGCGCCCTGCCCGCTCGCCTTCTTGATCGCGGTCTCGATCTTGTCCTTCGGCATGTTGACCGCGCGCGCGTTCTGGATCGCGCGGCGCAGCGCCGGGTTGCCCTCGGGGCTCGATCCGCCGGCCTTGACCGCGATCGCGATGTCCTTGCCGATCTTGGCGAACTGCTTCCCCACGCGATCCATGCGCGCGAAGATGGTGCTCTTGCGTTTCTCGAAGGCGCGTCCCACGGCCGCAACCTACCAAACGCGGCGCACCGCGCGCACCTCGATCTCGCACCGTCGTCGTGTCACGACGCCTGGGCGGCGGCGCAGGCATCCTGCAGTGCCACCGCCTGGATCGCCGGCAGGGTGAACGAGAACGTGCTGCCCTGCCCGGGCGTGCTCTCGACCCAGATCGTGCCGCCGTGGGCCTCCACGATCCCCTTGCTGATCGTGAGCCCGAGGCCCGCACCATCGCGGCGCGCCCGCTCGGCCTGCCAGAACCGATCGAAGATGTGGCGCACGCTCTCCGCCGGGATCCCGACGCCGGTGTCGGACACCGAGAACACGACGTCGTCGCCGCGGACGCGCGCGGTGATCGTGACGCGGCCGCCGACCGGCGTGAACTTCAGCGCGTTGCCGACGAGGTTGTCGAGCACCTGCAGGACGCGGTGGCGATCGCCGCACACCGCGGGGACGTCACCGACCACCGCCTGCGCGAGCTCGACCCCGGCCTCGGCCGCGACGAGCTCCTGGCCGCTCAGCGCCTCGCGGATCACCGGTGACACCTCGATCGCCTGGCGCTGGATCGACAGCGCCCCGCCCTCGATCCGGCTGACGTCGAGCAGGTCGCAGATCAGCCGGTTCGCGCGCTGCAGCGACGTCGCGAGCATCTCGACCGCGTGGCGCGCACGCGGGTGCTCCATCACCGCGGCTTGCCGCTCGAGCGTCTTCGTCGCGAGCGCCATCGCATTGAGCGGGGCGCGGACATCGTGCGCGACGATGCCGAGCACCTCGTCGCGGGCCGCGGTCGCGCGCCGGGCCGACTCGTAGAGGTGCGCGTTCTCGATCGCGAGCGCCGCGCGCCGGCCGAGCTCGGTCGCGATCCGGACGTCACGCGCGCCGAACTGATGCGGCGTCGTCGCGACGAGCACGAGCGCGCCGAGCACGCGCTGGCCGACGATCAGCGGAACCGCGAGCGCCGAGCGCGGCCCGATCGCGCGCAGGATCTCGAGGTGCTCGCCCTCGCGCGCGTTCGCAGAGATCAGCGCGTCGTCGATGTCGTCGAACACGTGCGGCTCGCCGGTCTCGAGCACGCGGCTCGCGAGCAGGTGCCGGCTCTCGAGTGCGAGGGCGCCGAGCCGCTCGCACAGCTCGGCCTTCGCGGGATCGCGACACGTGACGCTGATCCGCATCACGCGGCCGCTCGGAGCGATGGTGTCGATGATGCACAGCTCGGCGAGCTCCTCGACGACGAGCTGACCGATCGCGTGCACCGTGCGGTCCCACTCGAGCGACGACGCGAGGACCGCGCCCGACTTCGCGAGCAGCGCCTGCTCGGCCTCGAACCGCTTGCGATCGGTGACGTCGCGCAGCGCGACCGTCAGCAGCGGCCGGCCTTCGATCTCGAGCTTCGAGATCGATGCCTCTGCGGGGAACTCCTGCCCGGTCTTGCGCAGGCCGACGATCGATGCGATGCGCTCGCCGATCGCCCGCGCGTCCTCGGGCTCGCACGCGAACCGCACGAGGTGAGCCTGGTGATCGGCGCGATAGCGCTCCGGCAGCAGACGGTCCAGTGGCTGCCCGAGGATCTCGTCCGGGGCGTAGCCGAACATCGCCTCGGCGCCGCGGTTGAACAGCGTGATCTTCTGATCGCCGTCGACGCTGATGATCGCGTCCGACGAGATCGAGATGATGCCGGAGAACTTCGCCTCCGACGCCTCGAGCGCGAGCTTCGCCCGCTTGATCTCGGAGATGTCGGTGACCAGCACGAAGAAGCCACGCACGACGCCGTGCGCGATGTCCGGCAAGTAGCTCGCGAGGCTATGGCGCGACGGTCCCCCGGCGGGATCGGGAATCTCGCGCTCGAACTCCTGCGCCTGGCCGCGCAGCGCCGCGGTGATGTGCGGCAGGTTCAGCGCGTACAGCTGGGGCCCGAGCAGCTCCGAGATGTGTCGCCCCTTGATCGATTCCGGCGTCCGGCCGAACCACTTCTCGTACGCGCGATTCGCGAACCGACAGCGCAGGTCCGCATCCCAGTACGCGAGCATCGACGGCACGCGATCGGCGAGCCGGCGCAGCACCGCGACGTCGCTCGTCGGAGCAGCACCCATGTGGCCGACAATTTGGGCACGAATGGCGCCGACGGCAACGCGCATAAGCTGCGCGTGGGCGCACGCCACGCGCGCCTCACGTTGCGACATGCGCGACGCGGAGGACACTCGAGGATGCGTACCTCCTGGCTCGCGTTACTGCTCGCTGCCTGCGCCGCCGAGACGAGCGTGTCGACCGACGAGCTGACGCGCTCGGACGCGTGGCCGCAGCTCGGCTTCGGCCCGGCCCACACGTCGGCAAACCCGAACGAGACGCTGCTCGACGTCACGAACGTCGCGGGCCTGCAGCTCGCGTGGGCCTCGACGACCGGGCTTCGGCCCGGCGGCGTCAGCGTCGCGAGCGGCCGCGCGTACGTCGGCTCGGAGAACAACACGCTCTACGCGTTCGACGCGGTCACCGGCCGTCGCGTGTGGCGCGCGTTTGCCGGCAACGACATCTTCGACACCCCCGCGGCGGCGTACGGCCACGTCTACGTCATCTCGAACGACGGCTGGCTCTACGCGGCGGCCTCGCGGACCGGCGTCGTCGAGTGGAAGGCGGATGTCCATCCGTACGCGACCGCGCCGATCGACACCGCGCGATTCTCGCCGACCGTCTACAACGGGATGATCTACGTCGCGATCGGCTCGCGGCTGTTCGCGTTCTCGGCGAGCGGCTGCGGCGCCGCGACGTGTCAGCCCGCGTGGTACGCGGACCTGCCGATCATCGTCGGCAGCTGGCAGACCGCGCCCGCGATCGGCAAGGGCAACGTCTACGTCGTCGGTGCGACGCCAGGCAACGGCTCGGCGATCGATCTCTACGCGTTCTCGCTCGCCGGCTGCGCGAGCTCGCCGTGCACGCCCGCCTGGGTGACGACGCTGCCGGCGGACTACCCGACGTACGTCGTGCCGTACGGGCTCGTCTATCACGGCGGCCGGATCTACCTCGCGACGAACGCGGCGCTGTACTCGACCTACGCGGACACCGGCGTCCGGCGCTGGCACCGCAACCTGCCGTGCCTCGGCGCACCGGCGATCACCGGCGGCGTCGTCTACCAGCCGACGTCCGACGGGCTCGTCGCCCTCGAGGAGGCAAACGTCGGCCGCACGATCTGGCAGTCGCCGCCGGCCGCCGGCCCGGCATTCACGGCCGCGGTCGCGAACGGCGTCGTCTACAGCTCGCTCGGGACCGACCAGCGGCTGTCCGCGTTCGCGGTCGGCTGCGGTAGCGCGGGCGCGACGTGCGAGCCGATCTGGGCCGACGACGTCGGCGGCAGCAAGCAGCCACCGGTGATCGTCGGCGGCATGGTCTTCGTCGGCAACGACACGACCCACGAGCTGCGCGCGCTGTCGTTGTAGTCAGCGCACGATCGATCGCCGCACGACGTGCGCGAGCGCGACGAGCGTGAACACGGCGTTGCGCAGCAGCATCGCCGGCCACGCGAGGCGCAGCGGCGCGCCGCGCGTCGCGACGCGATCGGCGAGCGCGCTGATCCACGCGCGGGACCGCGGCCAGTCGACGATCGCGAGCCAGTCGGTCGGGATGCTCGCGGCGCCGGCACTCGCACCGACGAGCGCGCCCGCGATCGCCGCGGTCGTGTCGGTATCGCCGCCGAGCTCGATCACGTCGGTGATCACGCGGCGGACGTCGTGCGGCGAGCGCAGCCAGGCGTGCAGACAGACCGGCACGGTGTGGTGGACGTAGCCGGTGACGCCGCGCTCGAGGCCCAGCGAGCCGGCGAGCTGCACCGGGCTGTGATCGAGGACGAGTGCGCGCTC
The DNA here is from genome assembly GCA_035715365.1 of Kofleriaceae bacterium. Lineage (GTDB taxonomy): Bacteria > Myxococcota_A > Polyangia > Haliangiales > Haliangiaceae > JABFXX01. The sequence goes on from DASTLB010000027.1 coordinate 7,451, forward strand.
GACCTCGACGAGTGCAGCAAGGAGCTCGGGATCGTCGATCCGGCGCCGGATGTCGTCGAGCACCGCCGCCGCATCGAGCTGTGTCGCGTGCACGGCATGATGCGCGGCGATCGCGATCGCGAGCGCCCCGGCACGCGCGCGTGGATCGCGATGCGTGATCGCGGTCGACGCGTCGACGAACGCCGCGACCTGCGCGACGTCGTCGCACCATGCGCCGATGATCGGCGCGCGCATCACCGGTCCGTTGCCCGCCGATCGCACGCCGCTCGTCGCCGGCGACCAGCCGAGCCATGATCGGACGAGTGCGCGCAGCGTGCCCCAGCCGATCGCCGCGGGCAGCCCGAGCAGCCACCACCGCAGCTTGCGCGCGAGCACCGTCCCGAACCGCCGCGGATCGTCACCGGCGACGAGCAGCGCCTGCGCCGTCATGCACGCGTGCTCGGTGTCGTCGCTGAGCATGCCGCGGCCGAGGACGAACCGCTGGCGCAGCGGACCGCGGTACACGCGCCTCGCGCGCTCCGGTGACAGGCCTTCGCGCGGCAACCCGAGCGAATCGCCGACCGCCGTGCCGAGCAACAGGCCGCGGATCCGATCCATGCAGCCCGTGCAGCACGCGACGTGCCGCACGGGAAACCGCCGCGTTATGCGCGTACCGCTGCCAGTGCGTCGCGGATCGGGTCGTGCGCGATGCCAGCGTGGCTACAGGATCGGCGGCACGCAGTAGCTGTCGAGCACGACCTGGTTGATCGTCGCCGCGAGAGACAGCGAGCCGTTCTTGACCTGATCGAGATCGAAGTTCTGGCCGTCGGTCTGCACCGGGAACGGCGGCTGGCCGTTGTACGGCGTCGTCCAGCCATCGGTGATGTCTTCCCACGGCAGCCGGCGGCCCGTGCCGCAGCGATCGAAGATCCCGGGCTGCGTGATCCGCGAGAACGAGAACACGCGGATCTTCGCGTCGCGCAGCGCGGTGACGGTCTCGGCCATCGTGAACGCCGCCGGGTAGTTGCCCTCGCGCGGGAAGTCGGTCTTGTTCGTCAGGCCATCGCCGTCGCGATCGCCGTAGTTGTCGGCGCGCTCGAGGAACGTGTCGTCGGTCGCGAGGATGATCACGCGCGTCGCGTTCGGACGCCACGGGAACGTCGCGGCCGCGGCGTGCAGCGCGTCGAGCGAGTTCTCCTCGCAGATCGGGTTCTGCGTCGTCAGGCCGTTGATGCCGTCACCCGGATTGCGGTCGAAGTTAGTGAAGTTGTTTCGGTAGTAGCGAAACGCGGTTTGCAGGGTGTCCGCCGCGACGTGAACCTTGCCGGCCTCGAGCGGGCCGGTCGCGTCGAGCGCGTGGTTGTCCTGGAACACGATCAGGCCAAAGTGCGCATCGGGCGCGAGCATGTTGCTCGCGGTCACGACCTGCGCGATCTGCGATTCGAGCTGCGACAGCACGAACCCCATCGAGCTCGACGTATCGAGGACGAACACGACGTCGATGACATCGTGGCACTCGCCGGCGTCGGTGGTCGGGCCGGAGTCGCCGCCGCCGACGCTGCCGTCGGGGGTCGCGCGACTGCTCGGACCGCAGGCCGCACATGCATACAGAGCCAACACGAGATGGCGCGCCTTCATCGCGGCGCAGTATGCCGGTCGGTGCCCGGCGCCCGGAAGTGCCGCGATGACAGCTGCTAACCTGCGCCGATGCAGTCACCGCTTCGAACCGCGGCGGCGGGCCTCATCGGCAACGTCCTCGAATGGTTCGACTATGCCGTCTATGGCTACTTCTCGACCGAGATCGGCAAGCAGTTCTTCCCGGCGTCGATGGATGCCTCGGACAAGCAGCTGCTCGCGTATGCGGTGTTCTGGCTCGGGTTCGCGGCGCGCCCGATCGGTGGCCTCGTGCTCGGGATCGTCGGCGATCGGATCGGCCGGCGCGCGCTGCTGACGCTGTCGATCGCGCTGATGGGCGGCGCGACGCTCGCGATCGGCCTGCTGCCGACGTACGAGACGATCGGGTTCGCGGCGCCGCTGCTGCTCGTGCTGATGCGCGTCGTCCAGGGGTTCTCGCTCGGCGGCGAGTTCACCGGCTCGATGGTGTACACGACCGAGCTCGCCTCGCAGCGCTGGCGCGGCGTGATCGCGAGCTCGACCGCGGCCGGGACGACGCTCGGCTTCATCCTCGGCTCGGCGACCGCGTGGATCGTCAATCGCTCGCTCGGCAGCGAGGCGGCCGCGGACTGGGGCTGGCGGATCCCGTTCGTCGGCAGCGTGCTGCTGTGCGCGGCCGGCTGGCTGTTGCGCCGCGGGATCCGCGAGTCGGATCACGCGATCAAGGCGGCGGCGGAGCACGCGCCGATCGTGTCGTCGCTCGTCGCGGACTGGAAGCCGATCGTGCAGACGTTCGGGATCGTCGCGATGACGAACGCCGCCTACTACCTCGCGTTCACGTTCGCGGTCGAGCGCCGCAAGGCGGAGGACACGACGTTCCAGCTCGTCAACACGATCAGCCTCGTCGTCGTGCTCGCAGCGAAGGTGTTCGGTGGCTGGCTGTCGGATCGCGTGGGCCGGCGCCGGCTGATGATCGCGCTGACGGTCGTGCTGATGGCGGTGCTGTACGTCGGCCAGCGGTTCATGCTGTACGGCGAGCCGGCCGAGTTCATGGTCGGCCAGCTGCTGCTCGGCGTGCCGCTCGCGATGGCGCTCGGACTCCAGGGCGCGATGGTCGTCGAGATCTTTCCGCTGCGCACGCGCGTGACGTCGATGAGCTTCGCGTACAGCATCACGCTCGCGCTCGCCGGTGGGCTCGCACCGATCGTCGCGACCTGGCTGATCGACAAGGCCGGCTCGCCGATGGCGCCGGCGTTCTACGTCATGATCTACGGCCTGATCGGATTGCCGATCATGGTCGGGATGCGCGAGACGAACACGCGCTCGCTCGCCGAGTGACGATCACGCGGCGGGATAGCGCGTGCGCAGCGCCGCGAGCGCCTGCGTGCGTCGCGCGTCGTCGAGCCCGAAGCAATCGCCGAGCAGCGCGCGGATGTCGTCGTCGCTGCCGGTCGTGACCGCGGTGCGCAGCCCCATCGCCTTCGGCATGAACGACGGATCGCTCATCCGGCCACGAAAGTGCTCGGTCGCGCTCGCCGCATCCCCGGCCGACAGCCCGAGCAGCTGCTCGAGCGCGCTCGCAGCGGCGGTCGCGTCGCCTCGCATGATCGCGCCCGCGAAGTCACGAAAGCTGATCTCCGACATGGCGGCGAATCTACCCGAGCTGCGACAGAACGTCGCTCCGCGGCGACGCGTCGCGTGCGTGACGGCTCGCGAGCGCGCCGGAGCGCGCCGGAGCGCGGTGATCGCATCGCAAGCCTGCGGGTGGACGCGCTCACCCGGGGAGTGAATCTTGCACTTACAGAACACATGCTTCGCTGTCTCGTCCTCGGTTCATTCCTGCTCGTCGCCTGCTCCAGCAAGAAGCAGGAGAGCGCGTCGTCGTCGCCAGAAGCGGTCGCGGAAGCGCGCAACACGTTCAACACGTTCTGCTCGACGTGCCACGGTCAGAACGGCAAGGGCGATGGTCCCGGTGCCGCGAACCTCAACCCGAAGCCGCGCAACTACACGGACAAGCAATGGCAGGCGAGCGTCACCGACGATCAGATCAAGAAGATCATCCTCGAGGGCGGCGCCGCGGTCGGCAAGAGCCCGATGATGCCGGCGAACCCGCAGTTCCGCGACAAGCCCGAGGTCGTCAACGAGCTCGTCAAGATCGTGCGCAGCTTCGGCCAGTAGCGCGGCTGTACACGATCGGTCATTCGACGCGATCCGCGGACGAGCTCGTCGCGGCGCTCGCCGCGTGGCAGGTGACGTGCCTCGTCGATATCCGCCACTTCACGCGATCGCGCGCGAACCCGCAGTTCAATGCCGACGCGATCGCGCCGCGGCTCGCGCGCGACGGCATCACGTACGTCTGGCTCGCGGACCTCGGCGGGCGTCGCGGGCGCTGCCCGGACTGCGATCCGGCGCGCAACGCCGGCTGGACGCATCCTGCGTTCAAGAACTACGCGGACTACGCGGAGACCGCCGCATTTCGCGCGGCATTCGATCGGCTCGTCGAGCTCGCGGGCGCGCAGACCTGCGCCATCATGTGTGCCGAGGCCGTGTGGTGGCGCTGCCACCGTCGGATCGTCGCGGACTACGCGCTGACCCGCGGGCTGCGCGTGTTCCACATCTTCACGGAGGCGAAGGCGGAGCGCGCGACCCGGACGCCGTTCGCGAAGCTCGATCGCAAGACGCGCACGCTGCGCTATCCGGCGGTCACGGCGCCGCGAGCGCCGCGATCTCGGAGTCGCCGAGCGCCCGCGCGTACAGCTGGAGCTCGTCGAGCGCGCCGACGTAGTGCAGCGTGACCGTGTTGTTGTCGACGTCGGTGCCGAGCACGATCAGCTCCGACGAGCCGACGACCTGCATCGTCGAGGACGCGACGACGGCGCCGTCGACGTAGAGCCGCTTCGTCGTGCCATCCCAGGTCGTCGCGACGTGGTGCCACGTGCCGCGCACGTCGACGCCGACCGGCGACGAGACGAACTCGTAGCTCGCCGGCTCGCCGCTCGGCGTCGTCTCGTAGAACACCTGGCCCGGTGGATCGTGGTTCACCCACACGCTGTAGACGTTCGCGTCGGACGTCGCCGAGAACGGCTTCGCGATCACGACGCCGATCGACGTCTGCGGCATCGTCGTCGCGTTCAGCCACATCGAGACGGTGTACGGCGCGGTGCCGAGCAGCGCGCCCGCCGGTGCCGGCAGCCGGACCTCGGCGCTGCCGTCGAATGCGTAGGCGTTGCCGAGCCGGCCGGCCGTCTGCGTCGGGCAGCGCGTGCACGTGCCGTCGAACTCCGACGAGCTGCTCGTGATCCGGCCGGTGCTCGGATCGTCGTCCATCGCGTACGCGACGACCGGACCGGTCGTCGCATCGGGCGTCGCGACGTCGGGTGGCGGAGCGGCGTCGTCGCGGCTGTCGAAGCCGGATCGGCCGCAGCCGATCGCCGATAGCACGGCGAGCGCAGCAAGGACACGCGACCCAGGCACAGCAACGACGAGCGTACCGTGTGCCGGCCTTCGTTGGAACGCCCGACCAGAGAGCCTCTGGTGTGGTGCGCGCGCACGTTGCGTCACGGCGCCCGAGCCGGCGTGTCTCGACGTGCCGACGGCAGCGTTCACGCAATGCTGCGCGCATGAACGAACGGACGTGGGCCGACCTGCGCAAGAAGGCCCGCACGCATTTTGGAGTGACGAGCTTCCGCCCGGGGCAGCAGGAGCTGATCGAGGCCGTGCTCGACGGCGACGATGCCGTCGGGATCCTGCCGACCGGCGGCGGCAAGTCGCTGTGCTTCCAGCTGCCGGCGCTCGTGCTGCCACGCGCGACGGTGATCGTGTCGCCGCTGCTCGCGCTGATGCAGGATCAGCAGGCGAAGCTCGCCGGGTCGCAGATCGAGGCGGCGAAGCTCGACTCGACGCTGTCCGCCGGCGACGAGCGCGCCGTGACCGCGGAGATCCGCGACGGCGAGCACGCGCTGATCTACGTCACGCCCGAACGGCTCGAGAATCCCGCGCAGCTCGATCTGATCGCGCGCGGCGGCGTCTCGCTGCTCGTTGTCGACGAGGCGCACTGCGTGTCGCAATGGGGTCACGACTTCCGTCCCGCGTACCTCGCGCTGCGCGATGCGCGGCGTCAGCTCGGCAACCCACCGGTGCTCGCGCTGACCGCGACCGCGACGACCGAGGTGCTCGACGACGTGATCGCGCAGCTCCAGCTGCGATCGCCGCGGATCGTGAACACCGGCATCGAGCGGCCGAACCTCGCGTACGCGGTGACGCCGACCGTGAACCGCGACGCGAAGCTCGCGCGGCTCGAGCGCCTGCTCGCCGAGGAGCCGGGCTCGTGCATCGTGTACACCGCGACCGTGCGCGAGGCGAACGAGCTGTATCCGTGGCTCGTCGAGCGCGAGCCGAGCGCGGCGCGCTATCACGGCAAGCTGCCGACGCGCGAGCGCGAGGACGTGCTGCGCCGGTTCATGGATGGCAGCGCGCGCGTCGTCGTCGCGACGAAGGCGTTCGGGCTCGGCATCGACAAGCCGGATCTGCGACTCGTCGTGCACTGGCACTTTCCGGACTCGGTCGAGAGCTACTACCAGGAGGCCGGGCGCGCGGGCCGCGACGGCAAGCCGGCGCGCGCCGAGTTGCTGTACCGGCTCGAGGATCGACGCGTGCAGGCGTTCTTCCTCGGCGGCAAGTATCCGCGGCGCGAGGAGTCGGTGCTCGTGTGGGAGACGTTGCGCGAGCTCGCGGCGGATCGCCCGACCGCGAAGGCGATCGCGGACCACGCGGAGCTCGGCGAGCGCCGCACGAAGGTCGTGATCGCGCAGCTCGAGGCCGCCGGGATCGTGAAGCGCACGCGCGGTCGGCTCGCGATCCTCGACGCCGATACCGAGCTCGATGCGGTGCTCGCGGCGTACGAGGACCGCACCGCGGCGGACCGCGAGCGACTCGAGTCGATGATGCGCTACGCCGAGACGGTCGAGTGTCGCGTGCGCTGGATGCGTCGCTACTTTGGCGACGAGGGCGGCGAGCCGTGTGCGCGCTGCGATAACTGCACGCGGCCCGTGCAGGCAGACGGCTCGCGCGCCGTGCCGCGCCCGATCAGGACGCGCGCGACGTCGCGGCGAGTGGCCAGCGCAGCGTGAACACCGCGCCGTGGCCCTGCCCGTCGCTGCGCGCCTCGACGGACCCGCCGTGCATCTCGACGAGCTTGCGCACGAGCGTGAGCCCGATGCCGAGGCCGCCTTCCTGACGATCCGGCGTGCGCGCGCCCTGCACGAACAGGTCGAAGATGCTCGGCAACAGCGCGCCGGAGATGCCGCGGCCGTTGTCGCGCACGACGAGATTCGCCTCATTGCCCGCGACCTCGGCGGTGATCTCGATGCGGCCGCCGTGCGGCGTGTACTTGCCCGCATTCGAGATCAGGTTCGCGAGCACCTGATTCAGGCGATGCCGATCGGCATCGAGCGTCATCCCTGCCGGGATGTTGACCGTGACGTGACGACCGTCGAGCACCGGGCCGGCATCGGCGATCGCGTCGGTCACGACGTCGTCGAGCGCGACCGGCTCGCGATGCAGCGAGATCTTGCCGTGCGTGATCCGTGACGCGTCGACGAGGTCGCCGACGACGTGCGTCAGGTGATGGACCTGGCGGTCGAGGATCGACAGCTCGCGGCCGAGCTTGCCGTCGCGTAGCTTGATCAGCTCGAGCGCGCTCAGCATGACCGCGAGCGGATTGCGCAGCTCGTGACCGAGCATCGCGAGGAACTCGTCCTTGCGATGATTGCCTGCCTCCGCGACCCGCCGCGCCTCGGCCTCGTTGACGTAGAGCCGCGCGCGCTCGAGCGCCTGCTCGCACGTGTGGACGAACGCGCCGAGGAACGTGCGCTCGTCCGGCGTGAAGCGATGCAGCGTCGCGTACGAGAACGTCAACAGGCCGATCACGCGCTCCTGCACGATCAGCGGCAGCGCCGCGAACGACCACACGCGGCCGACCTGCTTCGCGCGCGCGAGTGCTTCCGGCGCTTCGCGCTGCCAGTCGGCTTCGGTCTCGACCCACATCGGCTCTTGCCGAGCGATCACGCGCGTCGCCGGCGCGGACGAACCGACCGGAATCGTTCGCCACTCGTCGATCATCTCCGCCGGTATGCCGTGCGCGCCCTCGAGCGCGAACGAGCCGTCCGGTTGCACGAGCCACAGCATCGACGACGTCGCATCGAGCGCCTCGGAGCCGAGCCGAACGGCCACGTGGCCGACCTCGCTCGGCACCCGCGCCTCCGCCAGCGCGGCGGTCGCCTCGACCAGCTTCTCGAGCCGGTGCGCCGCGGTCGACGCCGCCTGCTGCTGCTGCACGGTCCGCGCGAGCTCGGCGTGTGCGGCACGCAGCTGCTTCGCGCGCTCGAGCAACGCGTGCGTGCGCTCCTGCAGCTGGAGGTGGACGCGGACCTTCGCCCGCAGCAGCTCGGGCTGCACCGGTTTGACGAGGAAGTCGAACGCACCGACCGCGTAGGCATCGAGCATCGTGGTCTCGGTCGACGCCTCGCCGGTGATGAAGATGATCGCGGTGCTCTGGTTGCGCGGCCGCTCGCGCAGCATGCGCGCGGTCTCGAGACCGCTCAGCTCCGGCATCGTGACGTCGAGCAGGATCAGCGCGAAGTCCTGCTCGAGCAGCTTCGCGAGCGCCTCCACTCCGGATCGTACGAGCACGAGCGATCGTCCGAGCGGCGCGAGCGCGGCTTCGTACGCGACGAGGTTCGTCGGATCGTCATCGACGATCAGGATGTCGGCGCCGAGCCCGATCCCGAGCACATCCTCGGGTTCGAGAACCTCGATGGCGCCGACTTGCAAGCTCTCGTGCGTTAAAGACACCGGACGAACCTGGTGATTGAAGTGAGCACGGAGTTTTTAACAAGGTGCATCTTTTCAGTCCGAACAGCAACGTTCGGGAATTCCGTAGTTTGGTTGTGTCAAATACGCACACCGCGCGTTCGCGCACGGACTCGGCACCAACTGCATATCCTCACTCGACATTCGCGCGTGCGGCGTCGATGAGTCGCTCGATCACGCGTCGAGCGAGCTCCGCGGATACGCCATCTTGATACAGCGCGTGGACGCCAGCGCGCACCGACGCGAGCTGCGCGAGGATGCGAACACGTCCCGATGTGACGGCATCGCGCGCGCTCGATCGCGGCACGATCACGACGTAGCCACCGCGCGCCGCGGCCTCGACGAGGAGCAGCGGATCATCGGCCTCGCCGACGATCTGGGGCTTGAGCCCGTGCTCCTCGAGGTAGCTCTCGACCTCCCAGTGCAGCATCGAGCTCGCGCGGTACTGGATCAGCCCGACGTTCTGCCAGTCGGGACCGGGATCGGCGATCTGACCGATGATCGCGACGAGCGGAATGTGCTCGATCACGGTGTGCTGCAGACCTTCGGCCGTCGCTTCGGGGGGCTCGACTTCGCACAGCACGAGATCGAGGTCGTTCGCGCGCAGCTGGCGGATCATGTCGAGGGTCTCGCCCGTCGAGATCGTCGGCATGCACGCCTCGATCTGGAACACCGGCAGCAGGAAGTCCGTCGACGTCGCACGCGCGACCGGCCCGCTGATCCCGATGCGTAGCGATCGCGGCGGCTCTCGGCGATCACCGACGAGCGCCTGCACGAGCCGATCGCCCGCGCGGAACATCGCGGTCGTGTGCTCGTAGGCGATCTGGCCGGACGGCGTCAGCCGCATGCCGGTCGAGCTGCGCTCGAACAGCGTCGTGCCGAGTGCGCGCTCGAGCGACCGCAGCTGCTCGCTGACCGTCGACTGCTTCACGCCCAGCTTCACCGCCGCCGCGGACAGCGAGCCTTCCGCGGCCGCCACGTGGAAGTAGTAGAGGTGGTTGTAGTTCAGCATCGTGTCCCGTCATCGAGAGGAGCACGAGCGATGCCAGATCGGTGGCCTCGCGGCGATCGCCGAGGTGAGACGCGCATTGCGATCGACGGCGTCAGCCGTGCGCGGCCCGCAGGAAGTGCTGCACGTGCTCGTTCGCCGATGCCGAGAGCTCCGCAGGGCTGCCGTACGCGACGATCCGACCGCGGTGCAGCATCGCGACCGCGTGCGCGATCCGGAACGTCGACGCCATGTCATGGCTGACGACGATCGTCGTGACGTCGAAGCGCTCCTGGGTCTGCACGATCATGTCGTCGATCTCGCGCGTGCGCATCGGGTCCTGACCGGTCGTCGGCTCGTCGTAGATCAGGATCTCGGGTCGCGTGATCAGCGCGCGCGCGATCGCGACGCGCTTGCGCTCGCCGGCCGAGATCTGGCCGGGCAGTCGATCGCGCAGCTCCGCGATGTCGAGTCGCTCGAGGATCGCGTCGCGGCGATCGCGGACTTCGGAGGCAGGATCGCGGTGGCGCTCGGCGAGCGGGAACGCGACATTCTCGGCGACGGTCATCCAGTCGAGCAGCGCGGCATGCTGGAACACGAGCCCGAAGCGCTCGCGCAGCTGCTCGAGCTCGCGCTCGCGGAGCGCGACGATGTCCTTGCCGAACACGAGGATCTTGCCGCGGTCGGGCTTCATGAGCCCCATCACGTGCTTCACGATCACCGACTTGCCGGAGCCACTCGCGCCGATCAGCACGGTGATCCGGCGCGGATAGATCGCGAGATCGATTCCGCGCAGCACGTGCTTGTCACCGAACGACTTGTGAACGCCGACCAGCTCGATCACCGGCGAGTCCGACGTCGGGGTCTCGCGCGGTGTTGCGGCCGGCGCGAGCTCGCCGAAGAACGCGCGGATCGCCGGCAGCTCGCTGTGCACGAGCTCGTCGTAGGTGCCGGTGAACGCGATCTTGCCGGCGTGCAGGAACGCGATCCGATCGGCGAGCCGGTGCGCGCTCGCGAGATCGTGGCTCACGATCACGCTCGTGATCGCGTACTGCTGCTTGGCACGCGCGATCATGTCGTCGACGTGCTCGACCATGATCGGATCGAGCCCGGTCGTCGGCTCGTCGAGCAGCACGACCTCGGGTCGCGACACCAGGGCGCGGGCGAGGCTGACGCGCTTCTTCATGCCGCCGGACAGCTCGGCCGGCAAGAGCTGCTCGCTGCCGCCGAGCCCGAGCACCCGGATCAACTGGTGCGCGAGGCGCTCGGCATCTGGTCGGGCCACGTGCGCGCCTTCGAGCAGCGGAAACTCGACGTTGTCCTCGACCGACAGCGCGTCGAACAGCGCGTAGTTCTGGAACAGCATCGCCATCCGCTTGCGCAGCTCCACGAGCTCGACCTCGGACACCGTGGCGAGATCGCGGCCGAACAGCCGGACGCGCCCGGCCTGTGGCTCGAGAAGGCCCAGCATCACCTTGAGCAGCACGGTCTTGCCCGAGCCGCTGCGGCCGACGATGAACGTCGTCTCGCCGGCGTGGATCGTCAGATCGAGGCCGTCGAGCACCACGCGATCCCCGAACGCGACCGAGACGCCTTCGAGCTCGATGACCGGCTCTCGCATACCGTCACGTCGTGCATCGTGCGTTCCACCGGCGCGCGTCACATTCGCGCAGCTTCGAAGCGGGCGCCGACGACTCGACGCAGCGCTTGCCGGCGATCGCGATGACAGTGCGGAGAATTGGTGTGCGTGCTCACCATCAAACTCCGACATGACAAATGCACGAGCGCCTCAGCAGTCACGTACAGGAGGTGATTCATGCGCAGTTCTTCAGTGGTCGTATCGGTGGCGGGGGCGCTCGTCGTCAGTTGTTCGGGCGAGCCACGAACGGTGGAACAGGATCCCGTACCGCTCACGTCGGTCGTGACGGTCGAAGGCAATCCGAGTTGCGCGGATCTCGGCTACGGCAGCTACGCGTTCAAGATCGATCCGCCGACGCCAGGTACCTATGACCTCGACGGACTCAACACCGCGACGATGACTACGGACGGCATCTACTTCGACTGGACGGCGACGATCGGGATCGATGCCGTGATCGTCAAAGGCGGGCCGAACGCGTCGGTCTGGGTCTACAGCCCCGAGTCCTATGGTGCGAACGGATTGTCACCGCCGATCAACCCGAGCACCGGGATCCCGTACGGGATCAGCCACATCGAATTCTGTTTCGACTACGAGCTCGCGGTCTCGAAGACCGCAAATGCTTCGCTGACGCGCACGTATTCGTGGTCGATCGACAAGGCCGTCGACGATAGCTCCGTCCTGCTGCAAGTGGGCGAGAGCTATCTGGCGCATTATATCGTCACGATCACGAGACTCGGATTCGTCGACAGCAACTGGGCAGTCAGCGGCCAGGTGTCGATCCACAATCCGGCTCCGTTTGTCGCGGAGATCGAGAGTGTCACGGACATGCTCGATGGCGTCGTGCCGGTCGCGCTCGACTGCCCGGTCGCGTTCCCGTACGACCTCGCGGCCGGCGCGAGCCTGCAGTGCACGTACGCACTCTCGCTCGAGGCGGCGGGCTCGCACGTGAACCAGGTCGACGTCTCAACCTGCGGGATCGTGGCGGGTGGTTCGGCGACCGCGGCCGTGTCGTTCGCGAGCCCGACGATCACCGAGGTCGACAACTGCGCGACGGTCTCCGACGATCACCTCGGCGAGCTCGGCACGGCGTGCGACAGCGCGGCGTTCCAGTACACGCTGCAGATCGGTCCGTACGAGACGTGTGGCTCGACCGATACGTTCGTGAACACGGCGAGCTACGTCACCTGCGACACCAGCTCGACCGGCAGCGACTCGGTGAGCGTCGACGTCACCGTCGCGGCGTGTGACGTCGGGTGCACGCTGACGCCGGGCTACTGGAAGACGCACTCGTCGTACGGCCCGGCGCCCTACGACGAGCTGTGGGCGACGCTCGCGTCCGGTGCGGACACGCCGTTCTTCCTGAGCGGCGCGAGCTACTACGACGTGCTGTGGACGCCGCCCGCGGGCAACGCGTATTACATCCTCGCGCACGCGTACATCGCGGCCGAGCTCAATCAGGCCGCGGGCGCCTCGGGCGGCGCGATCAGCGTGCCGTACGCGCAGGCGACGACGATCCTGAATGCCGTCACGCCGACGTACGTGCGCGGTCTCAAGAAGACGAGCGCGCTCGTCGTCCAGATGATCGCGCTCGCGAGCACGCTCGACGACTACAACAACGGCCTGATCGGTCCGGGCCACTGCTCCGAGTGATCACGGACAGGGCGCACCGGCCGCGAACCACGTCTCCCACGCCGCCACGAAGTCGCGATGCGACACCGGCGGCGGAGTCCGGCCGACGCCCGGGCTCCACGCCCACGTGACCAGCGGATCGTCGAGATGAGCGCGCAACGCCGGCGCGTCCTTGCCGCCGTTGCGCGCCGGATCCTTGATCTGCGCGCACAGCGCACCGGGCGCGACGCCGACGAACACGAGCCTCTGCTCGGGCGGCGGCATGTGCCAGCCCTTCACGACACCCGGCGGCGTGTGCGGCCCGAACGAGTCCGGCGGGTTCGCACCGCGATGGCAGGTCGTGCACTCCGCGCCGACCATCCCGTTGCCGGTCGGACCGCGCTGGATGTTCTGGTGATGGACGTGGCTGTCGTCGCCTTGCAGCGGCGCGTCGCCGTCGGGGTGACAGTTCTGACAGCGCGGATGCTGCAGCACGCTGCGCACGGTCTCGAACGCCGCGAGACCGCGCGCGACACGGTCCTCCGGTTGTGGATGGCTCGACGAGCTCGCGCCCTTGCCGCACGCGGCACACGCGATCGCGAGCACGACGAGATGCAGCGATCTCATGCGAGCTGCAGCGGCAACGTGCGCAGCCGCTTCTGCGTCAGGGCGAACACCGCGTTCGCGACTGCGGGCGCGATCGGTGCGGTCGCCGGCTCGCCGATGCCGCCCATCTTCGCCTTGCTCTCGATCAGGTGGACCGAGACCGCCGGCATCTCGTGCATGCGCAGCACCGGATAGTCGTGGAAGTTGCTCTCGGCGACGCGGCCGCCGGACAGCGTCAGCTTGCCGTACAGCGCCGCGGTCAGGCCGTACGCGATGCACGACTGCACCTGCGCCTCGATGCCGAGCGGGTTGACCGCGGTGCCGCAATCGACCGCCGCGGTCACGGAATGGACGCGGATCTTGCCGCGCTCGACGGAGACCTCGGCGCACTCGGCGACGATGCTGCCGAACGACTGGTGCATCGCGAGCCCGCGCGCGCGGCCGGCCGGCGGCGGCGTGCCCCACCCCGCCTTGTCGGCGGCGAGCTTCAGCGCGGCGGCATGGCGCGGCTTGTTCTGGAGCAGCGCGAGCCGGTACGCGAGCGGGTCCTGCTTCGCGGCATGCGCGAGCTCGTCGATCATGCACTCGATCGCGAACGCGACATGCGTCGCGCCGACCGACCGCCACCACAGCACGGGGATCGCGGTGCGTGGCGAGTGCAACGAGATCCGCCGCGTCAGGGTATCGGCGAAGTACGGATTGTTCGGGATGCCCTCGATCGACGACTCGTCGATGCCGGGGCTCTCGAACGGCGTGCCGGCCATGATCGACTGGCCGACGACGACGTGATCCCACGCCGCCGGCATGCCCTTGGCGTCGAGCCCGACCTGCACGCGGTGCACGTACGCCGGGCGGTAATAGCCGCCGCGGATGTCGTCGTCGCGCGTCCACACCGTCTTCACCGGCAGCCCGGCCGCCTTCGCGACCGTGACCGCTTCGCTCACGAAGTCGCTCGTCGGCGTCGCGCGCCGGCCGAACCCGCCGCCGAGGAACATCGTGTGGATCTGGACCTTGTCCGACGTCGTGCCGACGATCTTCGCCGTCATCTGCTGGTCCATCGTCTGGAACTGCGTGCCGGTCCAGACCTCGGCGCGGTCGCCGTCGATCTTCACCGTGCAGTTCAGCGGCTCCATCGGCGCGTGCGCGAGGTACGGAAACTCGTAGGTGACGTCGAGCTTCTGCTTCGCGGCCGCGAGCGCGTCGCCGACCTTGCCGTGCTCCTCGGCGATCGCGCCGGGCTTGCCGGCGAGCGCGCGAAACTCGGCCAGCAGCTTCGCGGTGTCGACGCCGCCGCCCTCGGGAGCTGCCCACTCGATCTTCAGCTGATCGCGTCCGAGCTTCGCGGCCCAGAAGTGCTTCGCGACGACCGCGACCCCGGTGCCGGTCGACACGACCTTGACGACGCCGGGCACCTTCAGTGCCGCGCTACCGTCGAACTTGCCGAGCTTCGCGCCGAACGCCGGTGGCCGCGCGACGACCGCGGTGTGCAGCCCGGGAAACTGGACGTCGATGCCGAACGTCGCCTTGCCGGTGATCTTCTCGGGCGTGTCGAGCCGCTTCGTCGGCTTGCCGATCAGCTTCCAGTCCTTCGGCTCCTTCAGCTTCACCGTCGTCGGCGGCGGCAGCTGCATCGCCGCCTCGGCGAGCTCGCCGAACGTCGCGCGCTTCGCGCCGCTCGTCACGACGCCGGCGCTGACCTTGATCTTGGACGGTGGCACCTTCCAGCGCGCGGCCGCGGCGCGGACGAGCATGTCCTTCGCGATCGCGCCGACGTTGCGATAGCGCTCGAACTCGCCGCGCACGCTCGTCGAGCCGCCGGTCATCTGGATCCCCATCGCGGGATGGCCGTAGACGGCCGCGGCCGGCGCGTGCTCGCAGCGCACCTTCGACCAGTCGGCCTCGAGCTCCTCGGCGATCAGCATCGCGAGCCCGGTCCAGATGCCCTGCCCCATCTCGGAGTGCGCGAGGACGACGGTGACGCTGTCGTCCTTGCCGATCCGGAGGAACGCGTTCGCCTGCGGCAGCGGCTTCGCCTTCTCGGGAATCGCGCGCGCGATGTTCGGGACGTAGAAGCTGATCGCGAGCCCGGCGGCCGCACCGCCGGCGACCTGGAGAAAGCCGCGTCGCGAGACCGTCACTTGCCACCTCGCGTCAGCTTCGCGGCGAGGTGGATCGCCTCGCGCACGCGCACGTACGTGCCGCAGCGACAGATGTTGCCGGCCATCGCGGCGTCGATGTCGGAATCGCTCGGATCGGGGTTCTTCGCGAGCAGCGCGACCGCGGTCATGATCTGCCCCGACTGGCAGTAGCCGCACTGCACGACGTCGGCATCCGCCCACGCGCGCTGCACCGGATGCGAGCCGTCCGTAGACAGGCCCTCGATCGTCGTGATCGGCTTGCCCTCGACGCTGCCCGCCGGCGTGATGCACGACCGGATCGGCTTGCCGTCGAGGTGCACGGTGCACGCTCCGCACTGCGCCATGCCACAGCCGTACTTCGTGCCGACGAGCCCGATGAAATCCCGCAGCACCCAGAGCAGCGGCGTGTCGGGCGCGGCATCCACCTCGCGGACCTTCCCGTTGATGTCGAGCTTCACGCCGGGAGCGTCCTCGCTGTCGGGAATCGCGTCAAGCGGTCGCGCCGTCGACGATGACTGAGGTAGCGTGTTCGCGATGCACGAGCTCGAGCGGATCGCGGCCGAGGCGAGCACGCTGGTGGCCCGGCGGTCCGCGTTCCTCGTAGCGACCGTCGTCCGCGTCGAGGGGTCGTCGTATCGCCGGCCCGGCGCGCGCATGCTGGTCGCGGGCGACCGCTGGCTCGCCGGCTGCGTCAGCGGCGGATGCCTCGAGGGCGACGTGCTGCTGCGCGGCGCGCATCGCTGCGCGGCGGGACCGGTGGTGATCACGTACGACTCGACGTCCGACGACGGCGCGCCGTATGGCCTCGGCTGCAATGGCATCGTCGACGTGCTGCTCGAGCACGTCCCGCCGGGCGGGAGCAACGATGCGCTGCGGTTCGCCGCCGCGTGCTTCGAGCACGAGACCAGCGGCGTGCTCGTCACGGTGATCCGCTCGACGCGGCCCGACATCGCGGTCGGTGCGCGGTGGGCGGTCGGTCCGGATCTCGAGCTCGCGCGGCCGATCACGGATCCGGTGCTGCGCGACGCCGCGCGCGGTCCGTCCGGCGTGGTGTCGGTCGGCGGCGTCACGCTGCTCGTCGAGACGATCGCACCGTCGCCGCAGCTGTTCGTGCTCGGCAGCGGTCACGACGCGGCGCCGCTCGCGCGGCTCGCGAAGCTCGCGGGGTTTCGCGTCACGGTCGCCGACCACGCGATCCGCGAGCCGTCGCGGTTCCTCGGGCTCGGCGTCGATCGCCTGCTGTCGACCGGCGGTCGCACCGACGACCTGCGCACGAAGATCGACCGCGCGCGCGAAGCGTACGTCGCGATCCTGCATCACCAGGAAGCGGCCGATCGCGCGGCGCTCGCGATGGCGCTCGACTCGCGCGCTCGCTACATCGGCGTGCTCGGTCCCGCGAAGCGGACGCGCGAGCTGCTCGGTGACCGCGCCGCCGATCCGCGCCTGCACGCGCCGATCGGGCTCGACCTCGGCGCCGAGACGCCCGAGCAGGTCGCGCTCGCGATCGTCGCCGAGCTCACCGCGGTCCAGCGCGGCGGGCGCGGCGGCATGCTGCGAGATCGCACACGGGCGCTCCACGCGAGCGTCGCGATCGCGGTGCTCGCCGCCGGCGCGTCACGGCGGCTCGGCCACCCGAAGCAGCTCGTCGAGCTCGCCGGCGTCCCGCTCGTCCGTCACGTCGCGGCGACCTGCGCGGCGCTGCGCGCGGGGCCGGTCGGCGTCGTGCTCGGCGCGCACGCGGATCAGGTCGAGCCCGCACTCGAGGCGCTCGCGGTCGCGCGGATCGCGAACCCGCGGTGGGAAGAAGGAATCGCGGCGTCGATCCGGGCCGCGATCGCGTGGGCGCGCTCGACCGGCGCGGATGCGGTGATCGTCGCGCTCGGCGATCAGCCTCGGATCGCGACCGAGCAGCTCGCGAAGCTGCGGGGCGCGTGGCTCGCCGGTGCCGCGATCGCGGCATCGCGTCACGGGGACGTCGTCGGGGCGCCCGCGATCTTCGATCGCTCGCGGTGGCCGATGCTCGAGCAGCTGACCGGCGATCGCGGCGCAGGCGCGCTGCTTCGCGATCCGGACGTCGTGACGATCGACTGCCCCGACGCGGCGCTCGATGTCGATACCGTCGAGGACCTGAAACTTCTGGAGTGATCATGCAAGCGATGCGGTGCGTGGCGTTGGGGATCGTGTGGGCAATGGCGTGCGGGCCGCGGCCGGTTCCGGATCGCGAGGCGCCGCCCGCCCCGGTCGTCGCCGCGCCGGCGCCGGTCGACGCGACGATCGCGCCGCCGCCCGAGCCCGCCGCCCAGCCGCTCGCCGCGAACACGCCGCTCACGACGACCGCCGGGAACACGCTGCTCGCGCCCGCGGGCTGGACCGTGCGCGTGGCGCCGCCGGCGACGATCCTCGAGCCTCCCGAGCACGACTCGGCGGTCGCGTTCGTCGATGTCGACGCGCCGGATGCGGCGGCCGCGGTCGCGGCGGGCTGGCGCGCGTACAAGCCGGATGCGGCGTGGCCGCTCAAGCTGCGCGCGCCGCTCGCCGATCGCGACGGCTGGACGAAGGCCGAGCGGTTCGACTACGTGACGTCCCCGAGCGAACGACGCATCGTGTATGCGATCGCGCGGTTCGCGGGCTCGACGTGGAACGTGTCGATCGTGAACATCACGCGTGCGGTCTCGGAGAAGCGCGGCAGCCAGGTCGGGATCGCGTTCGCCGACCTGTTGCCGAAGGGCTACACGCGCGAGTCGTTCGCCGGCAAGCAGGCGCACGAGCTCGACGCGACGCGGATCGCGATGCTCTCGAAGTTCGTGCAGGATGCGCAGCGCCAGCTCGGCACGCCCGGCGTGTCGTTCGGCCTCGTGCAGCACGGCAAGATCGTGTTCGCCGGCGGGTTCGGCGTGCGCGAGCTCGGCAAGCCCGGCAAGGTCGACGGCGACACGAAGTACCGGATCGCGTCGAACACGAAGGCGCTCACGACGCTGATGCTCGGCAAGCTGGTCGATCAGGGCAAGCTGACCTGGGAGATGCCCGTGATCGATGCGGTACCGCAGTTCGCGCTCGGCGACGCCGAGACGACAAAGCAGGTCCGCATCAAGCACCTGATCTGCGCGTGCACCGGGATGCCGCGGAAAGACGTCTATCGGCAGTTCGAGTACGCGAAGACGACGGCGCAGAGCACGTTCGCGTCCCTCGCGCACATGCAGCCGACGAGCGCATTCGGTGCGCTGTACCAGTACTCGAACCTGATGGCTGTCGCCGCCGGGTACGTCGGTGGGCGGGTCGCGTTCCCGAAGCTCGAGCTCGGCAAGGCATACGACGAGGCGATGCGCACGCTGGTGTTCGAGCCGCTCGGCATGAAGTCGACGACGCTCGACCGCGCGCGTGGCGAGCAGGGCAACGCGGCGCGCGGCCACGCGCTCGGCGTCGACAACCACGAGCACGTCACGCGGCCGGATCTCGCCGACGGCATCATCTCGAGCCGCCCAGCGGGCGCGACCTGGACCAGCGTGCGCGATCTGCTGCAATACGTCCGCATGGAGCTCGCCGACGGCAAGCTGCCCAACGGGACGCAGTACATCTCGCGCGAAGCGTTGCTCGCGCGCCGCGAGCCGCAGGTCGCTGCGTCGAGCGACGTCTGGTACGGCATGGGCCTGCTGATCCGCAAGCGGTGGGGCGTCACCGTGATCGATCACGGCGGCGACTTCGCCGGCTACCACAGCAACATGATGTGGCTGCCCGACCACGACGTCGGCGCGGTGATCCTGACGAACAGCGAGACCGGCCGGATCATCCGCGACGCGTTTCGCCGCAAGCTGCTCGAGGTGCTGTTCGACGGTCGCCCCGAGGCCGATGCCGAGGTCGCGGCACTCGGCAAGCGGATGCTCGATGACTGGGCGGCCGATAACGCGCGGCTCACGATCCCCGCGGATCCGGTCGAGGTCGCAAAGCTCGCCGCGAAATATTACGACGCCGAGCTCGGCGACATCATCGTCAAGCGCTCCGGCGGCAGCCTCGTGTTCGACGTCGGCGAGTGGCAGACCGAGATGGCGTCGCGCAAGAACCCCGACGGCACGATCTCGTTCGTCGCGATCGAGCCCGGCCGGCTGCTCCTCGGCTCCGCGCGCGTCGACATCGTCCCCGAGCTGCGCAACGGCAAGCGCACGCTCGTCGTGCGCGAGGCGCAGACCGAGTACGTGTTCGAGGAAGTCTCACAGTGACTTCAGGTACGCCACGAGATCGGTCTTCTGCTGCGCGGTGAGGCCGAGCGCGAGCACCTGATCGTAATGATCGACGACGGCGCCGAGCGTCGCCGCGGTCCCGTCGTGGAAGTACGGCGGGTGCTGCCACGCGCCCCGCAGCGGCGTCGTGCGGTACATCTTCGTCACGCTGCGCCGCGCCTCGTCGGTGGACATCCCGGTCTCGCTCGGCGCGTGCAAGGTCGGCGCGTCGGTGAAGCTCGCGCCGCTGTGACACGAGCTGCAGCGCCCCGCGCCCTCGAACACGAGCTTGCCGCGCGCGGCGGCGGTCGCATCGAAGCTGCCGGCCGGTGGTGCTGCGGGCGGCAGCGAGAACTGGTACTCGCGCAGCGCCGGCAGCATCGGCGTCACGCGATCCGGCTCCTGCTGGATCGAGATCCCGAGCCGCGGGTCGACGAACGTGCCGTGGCCGCCCATCTGGGTGACGGCGACGTACGCGTTCCAGTACGACACCGGGCCCTCGCCGGTGTACGTCTCGAGCGCGACGTCCGCGAGCCCGTACGCCGGTGGGATCAGCACGGGATGGCTCTCGAGATCCTGGTTGAATCGCGCATCGTAGTAGCCGGGCCCCCAGCTCTCGAGCGCCGACTTCGCGACGTTGGTATCGACGCCGAGCTGCGCCGTGAGCGTCGGCAGCCCGGGCGTGAGCGCGATGATCGCCCCGGGGTTCAACGAGCGATTCGGCCAGCCGTCGAGCCGCGCGCCGATCCCGGGCGCGACCGAATCGTCGACGGTGGAATGGCACAGCGCGCAGGTGATGCCGATCCTCGTGACCTGACCGTTCTCGACCTTCGCCTTCACGCCGACGACGGCATCGAGCTGGAGCAGCGCGACGGTGGTCGCCGGATCCTCGAGATCGGCGGACGCGAGCACGTCGGGCGGCACCGCCGACGCGTCGACCTTGAGCCCGACGCCGAGCGCCGCGGTCGGTGGCAACGTCTGCACGAGCTCGTGGAGGCGCAGCGTGTCGGTCCACAGCTGCTCGTCGCCGAACGTGTCGTTCCGGAAGATGCACTGCCCGTCGTTCGGTGAGCACGGACTATCGGCGACCGTGCCGCCATCGGGCCCTGCACTTCCGCGGGCATCCGGCTCCGCGGGTGCCGGTTTGCGGTCGTCACCGCAGGCGCTGATTGCCAGCAGTGCGACGATGATCCAGGGTTTCTCGCAAGCAAAACGAATCCGCATGACACACGCTCCTTGTCACCAACCGACTGCGGATCGGTGACGCGCGTGACAGCAGAAGATCGTGTGTAACGTCTGCCTCTCGCCTCTAGTCCATTGCCCCATGAGCTTCCCCCACCCCGTGCCGGCGATCGCGCCCACCACGTCGGATGCCGACGTGATCGCGGCCGTGCTGCGCGGTGACCGCGCGCAATTCGCAGTCCTCGTCCAGCGTCACAATCAGACGATGTATCGGGCCTGCCGCGCGATCCTGCGTGACGATCAGGATGCCGAGGATGCCGTCCAGGTCGCCTGGATCAACGCATTCCGCTCGCTCGCGAGCTTTCGTGCCGATGCCTCGTTCCGCACCTGGGCGACCCGGATCGCGGTCAACGAGGCGACGACCCGCTTGCGTTCTCGGCGGCGGCTCGCCGCGCTACCCATGCAGGAGCAGACCGTGGACCCAGCCGCCGATCCCGAACACGACGCGTTTGCCAGCCAGCTCGGCGAGCTGCTCGAGCGCGAGATCGATGCGCTGCCCGAAGGCCTACGCACCGTGCTCGTCATGCGCGACGTGATCGAGCTCGACACGGCCGAGACCGCGGACTGCCTCGGGATCGAGGAGCAGAACGTCCGCGTCCGGCTGCATCGCGCTCGTCATGCGCTCGCCGAGCGGCTCACGCAGACGATGCACGAATTCGCAGGCCTCTCGGCGCCGAAGCTGTGGCGCTTCGACGGCGAGAGGTGCGCGCGGACCGTGGCCCGCGTGATGGCCGAAATCGAGTCGACGTAAGTCAGCAGAGGCTAGCGGCGGTAATAACGCTCGCGCGTCGCGCGGTGATCGCGCACGACCGGTCGCTGGATGCGATGCACCGGCACCGGGCGATGCCGCACGACGTAGTTGTGCGGCCGATAGTGACGATAGTAGTAGGGATTGCCGATCCGCGCGATCCGCACCGACGGCGACGACACGTAGACCCAGCCGCCCGTGTAGTAATTCGAGCGGTACCACGCGCCGTTGTAGAACCACCAGTAGTAGTTGTCCGCGTAGAAGATCGGCTCGTCGTAATCGGCGATCACGCCGACGCCAGGTTGCACGTACACGAGATCCGGCGTCGAAGCCGTGACCGCGACACCGCCGCGATACTGGACTTCGCTGCCGTAACACCCGCCGGCGAGTGCGGCGGCGAACAGCATCGAGACGATTGTATTGCGCATAGAGAAACCTCCACTCGGAATACAAAGCATCGTCCGTGCCGACTTCGTGGCACGAGCGCGTATGCACGTATGCACGTGACGACGTGGCATCGGTGGTGCAATTCGCCTCGATCTCGACGTGCGCGCATTCGCGCGTTCGCTCGCCCTCACGCACCTGGATCGCAGGAGGACGCCATGGATCAGCACGACTGGAACCCGCCGCAGCACGACGAGGTGCGCGAGCACACGAGCACTGCGAATAATCAGCGCATCGATCGGACGACCCGCGGCGCGATCGACGAGGCGAGCACGTCACGCACGGCACTGCGCGCACGCCTCGCGGAGCTCGACCGCGAGTGGACGCTGGATCGCGCGCTGATGCTGAACTTCTCGATCCTCGGCGGGCTCAGCGCGTCGCTGGCGATGCGGAACCTGCGTCGGACCGGCAAGCTCGGCGCCTGGGGAGCGCTGTTCATCACGCAGATGGCGTTCCTCGCACACCACGCGATCCGCCGGTGGTGCCCGCCGATGCCGGTGTTCCGCCGGCTCGGATTCCGCAGCGATCAGGAGATCGACGCCGAGCGCGAGCTGCTGCGCCAGCGCCTGTCGGATCGGTTCGCGACCGCGGTCGAATAGCGCGTCCGTTGCGCGCGCGATCACAGTCGGGCATCGTCGGTGCGCTCGATGCCGGATCGCACCCTGATCGTGTCCGCGACGAACGTGCTCGCGCGCGGCTACTTCGCGGTGCCGATCGACCGCAAGTCGCCAGCCGGGGAGCCGGTGAACGCGCTGTTCGCGGTCGCGCGCGCGGTCGAGAAGGCGCTGACGTTCAAGCAGCCGGCACGCGCGCTCGCCGTCGTCGAGGCGAACGCACCGCCTGCGAGCTGGCCGCAGATCCTGCAGGCGCAGCTGCCGCGCCTCGTGCCACTGCTCGAGACACTCGGGTTCGCGATCGTCCGCGCGCCGGACGAGCTGCACGTCGTCGCGTCGTACGTCGACGCGGCGCTCGCGCGCGGCGATGACGTCGTCGTGGTCGGCACCGACAAGCGCTACGCGCAGATCGTGGGCGAGCGCTCGTGGTGGTACGACGCGAACAAGGACGCGCGCTACACGCCCGAGATGGTCTACAAGCGGTTCGGCGTCGGCCCAGAGCACGTCGCCGAGTGGCTCGCGCTCGTCGGCAACGACGACGACGGGTTGCCGGGGATCGCGGGCATCGGCGCGAAGGGCGCGACCGGGCTGCTCGACACGTACGGCTCCATCGCGGGCGCGCTCGCCGCGATCGATGCGATCAAGGGTCGCGCCGGCAACGCGCTGCGCGCCGCGGTCGATCAGCTGCCGGCCGAGCTCGCGCGCACCACGCTCGAGCGCACGCGTCCCCTCCCCGTCCCGCTCGACGCGACGCCATACACGTCACCGCCGGCCGCGCCGCTGAACGCGCTGTACCGCGAGCTCGGGTTCCTCGAGTTGCTCGCGTCCGAGCATACCGATCGGATCCAGGTCGCGGTGCTCGAGTCTGCCGGCGACATCGCGGCCGCGCTCGCGTCGACGACCGGACCGGTCGCGCTCCAGATCCTGACCGAGGATCCGACGCCGGTGCGCGGCGCGCTCGTCGGGATCGCGCTCGCGACCGGCGATCACCGCGCGAGCTACCTCCCGACTCCCAGCGACCTCGACCCGCAGCTCGCGGCGTGGCTCGCCGATCCGGCGCGGCCCAAGCTCGGCCACGATACGAAGGCCGCGATCGCGGCGCTGCGCCGGCGCGGCATCGA
This sequence comes from Kofleriaceae bacterium, assembly GCA_035715365.1. Lineage (GTDB taxonomy): Bacteria > Myxococcota_A > Polyangia > Haliangiales > Haliangiaceae > JABFXX01. Next base: position 31,276 of record DASTLB010000027.1, read on the forward strand.
GCTCGCCGGGATCGCGGGCGACACCGCCGTCGCCTCGCACCTCGCTCAGCCGAGCAACTGGGCACCGCACGACCTGCCGATCGTCGCGAAGTACGTGCTCGGGCGCGCGCTGCCCGCGGAGGACGGCGTGCGCGGCGTCGGCCAGAAGCGCAAGCCGTGGGCGGCGCTCACCGTCGAGCGCGCGGGCGAGTATGCCGGCCAGCTCGCGGATGCGGTCGCCGCGACGTGGAGCGCGCTCGCACCGGCGGTCGATCGCACGCTGCACGCCGAGTACATGGACCTGTCCGAGACGCTCGTGCGCATGGAGCTGCTCGGGATCGGCGTCGATGCCGAGGAGCTCGGGCGCGCCGAGCAGGCGTTCGCGCCGATCGAGGCCGAGCTCGAGCAGCAGATCACCCAGCTCGCCGGCAGGTCGATCAACCTCGGGTCGACCAAGCAGCTCGGCCAGGTGCTGTTCGAGGAGCTCGGCCTCCCGGTCGTCAGCCACACGAAGACCGGGTGGAGCACCGCGACCGAGGCGCTCGAGCGGATCGAGCACGCGCACCCGATCGTGCCGCTCGTGATCCGCTGGCGGTTACTGCGCCGGCTGCGCGACAGCTGGATCGTCGCGCTGCGCGGCACGATCGCCGACGACGGCCGCGTCCACGCGTGCTTCCATCCCGCGCGCTCGTTCTCGGGCCGGATCGTCAGCACGAACCCGGATCTGTCGCGTGTGCCCGGCCGGACGCCGGAGATGGCGCGGATCCGGCGCGCGTTCGTGGCCCGCCCGGGCCACCTGCTGATGTCGGTCGACTACCAGCAGCTCGGCCTCCACGTGCTCGCGCACCTGACGAAGGATCCCGCGCTCGTCGAGCCGCTGCGCGCCCGCGCCGACGTCCACGCGCAGACCGCGGCCGCCGTGCTCGAGAAGCCGCAGGCCGCGATCACCGCCGACGAGCGCCAGCTCGGCAAGCTCGTCAACTTCGCGACGTTCGCCGGTCAGGGCTCGAGCGCGCTCGCGCTGCAGCTCGGCGTCAAGGCCGCCGAGGCGAAGGAGCTGATCGCGCGCTTCGACCGCACGTACTCGAAGGTCCGCGAGTTCCAGGACGAGCAGCTGCGCCTCGCCCGCGAGCGCGGCTACATCGTCACGATCGCCGGCCGGCACTGGCCGATCGGCGGCCTCGAGTCGCTCGATCCGCACGACCGCTCGTATGCCGAGCGGCTCGCCCGCCGCGCGACCCACGAAGGCTCGGTCGCCGACGTCTCGCGCCGCGGCCTGCTCGACGCGGATCGCGCGCTGCGCGCCGCCGGGCTCGCGGCCGCGCCGATGGTGCAGATCGTCGACGAGGTGCTGTTCGAGGTCCCCGAGCGCGAGGTCGGCGATGCCGCGCAGATCGCCGCCGCGGCGATGCGGGATGCGTTCGCGCTCGAGGCGCCGCTACGCGTCGGCGTCGAGGTCGGGCCGAACTGGGCCGACCTGCAGGCGCTCGATTAGCGCCGGCGACGCAGCAGCGCGAAGCCCGCGAGCCCCGCACCGGCGACGAGCGCGAGCCGCCCGAAGCCCCAGCCGGAACCGCCGTCGTCGGTCGCCGCGAGCTTCGCACCGCCGAGCTCGCCCTTGCCGAGCTCGATCGCGTACGACGTCGCGAGCCGCGCGAACTTGACCGCGTGGTCGGCGTTGCCGCCGCTGGTTTCGAGCGTGTCCTCACGCGTGTGGATCTGGCGGTTGCGCTGCATCATCCGCGACTCGAACGGCATCGAGGCCGGCACGCCGGCGCGGTACCACGACGCGTGATCCGAGCACGCGTAGCCGCACGCATCGAGGCCGTAGGTCGCGCCGACGTACGTGTCGATCAGCTGGATCAGGAAGTTGTTCTGCGCGGCGCTCGTGAAGTCCTTCATCAGCCAGATGTCGCGATCGCTGCCCTGGTAGTTCGTCATGTCGAGCTGCAACGCACCGACGACGTTGACCTTGCGCTTCTGGAAGTCGCGCACGATGCCCTGCGAGCCGCGCAGGCCGATCTCCTCGGCGGCGTACGCCATGAACTTGATCGTGCGCGCAGGCCGGTAGTCCGCGGCGAGCAGCACGCGCGCGACCTCGGTCAGCGTCGCGATGCCGGACGCGTCGTCGTCGGCGCCCGGCGCCTTGCCACCCGCGCCGCCGAACGAGATCGAGTCGAGGTGGCCGCCGATCACGACGACCTCGTCAGGGTGCGTCGAGCCCGGGATCGTGAGGATCACCGACTTCTGCGGGTAGCCGTTGTCGAACAGCTCGACGGTGACGTCCGGGCGCTTCGAGAAGCTGCGCCACAGCGCGGCAAGCTTCGTCGACGCCTCGGCGCCGCTCGTCGACTTGTAATAACGATTCGGCATGTCGGACAGCTCGCCGATGTGATCGCGGATCCGGTTCTTCTCGAGCTTCGGCAGCACCGCGTTCACGATCGCCGCGCGGTCGAGCGAGTACACCGGGCCGCGCGCCGGCTGCTGAACGTGCAGCGCGCCGCGCGCCTCGTCCAGCGAGTCGTGGACGATGAAGCCGCCGCAGCGATGGTGCTGCTCGTGCATCTGCTGCGCGAGGGCCTCGAGCTCGGCCTCGGGGAGCTCGACGACGGCGACCTCCCCGTCGGTCTCGAGCACGTGCAGCTGCGCGCCATCGCGAGCCGCGAGGTCGCGGACCGTGGGTAGCGCATCGGCGCCGATCGAGAGGTAGACGGTCGAGGACTCAGGACTCGTCCCGCACGCGACGAGCGAGGCGGCCAGGAGCAATGCGCAGCGCATGACGATCAGTGTAGCGCGTCGCGACGAGCGCGACGATGACGTTCAGGACGCACAGCGTGCCGACGACGTACGTGAGGCCGTCGATCGACCGCCCGAACCACGCGCCGGTCGCCCCGACCATCCCCGCGACTGCCGCGGCACGCGCGAGCTCGATCCAGCGCAGGCGCGGCGAGCGCTCGAAGAACTCGCCGCACGCGATCGTCCCGGTGATCACGAACCCGAGATACGCCGCGTTGTCGGCGAGCGGATACGTCGTGATGTCGAGCGACAGGTGGAACACGCACGCGACGAGCGCGACGAGCTGCAGGATCCCGATCGGATACAGCCACGCCGGCGCCGCCGCGGGCCGCCGCGCGACCGGCTCGCCCGCCACGTCGTCGGGTCGCCAGCCCGCGGGCATGTACCAGATCCGCAGCTTGTCGCGCCAGCGTCGGGTCGCGACCGCATCGCGCCACACGAGGCGCAGCTCGTGGAACGCGACCGCGATCGGCTGGTAGCTGCCGGGCGGCCGCGCGGTGCCGTAGACCGGCGGGACGTGATCGAGCTCGGGCTGGAAGGTCCCGAACAGCTTGTCCCACCAGATGAACACGAAGCCGTAGTTCTTGTTCGCGTACACCGGGTTCGTCGCGTGATGGACGCGATGATGCGATGGCGTCGCGAGCACGTACTCGAGTGGACCGAGCGTGCGGATGTTGCGCGTGTGGACCGCGAAGCCCCAGCAGTCCTTGACGAGCCAGCCGAGCCCGGCCGCCGCCGCCGGCAGCCCGAGCAGCGCCGGCGCGACGAGGATCAGGTACGCGCCGGAGACGACGTTGACGAACGGCTCCGCGACCGAGCTGCGCGCGCCGGTCGTCACGGTCAGGTGCTCGCTCGAGTGATGGACCGAGTGCACGCCCCACGTCAGGTTGAGCGCGTGGTGATAGCGATGCATCCAGTACGCGGCGAAGTCCATGACGAGGATGCCGAGCGGCCAGATCCACCACGCGTCCGCGGGCAGCGTTCCGGGGATCATCGGCTCGAGCGCGCGGTACACCACGAACCACACGACCGGGACGATCGCGAGCAGCGCGAAGTGCGGGATCGCGACCATGAGGCTCGTCGCCGAGTCGCGCGGGTCCTGATAGCCGTTGCGGCGGAGCGCGTTGTATCCGAACTCGAGCGCCATCAGCGCCGCGAACAGGTACGGGATCGCGATGTCACCCACCGGGCGCGCAGCTTAGCAGCGACGCGGTGCCGTATGCGCGACGCGGCAGAAGATGCCGGATGCCGTGCGATCAGTGCGCCGGCGCGACGTGCGTCTCGTACAGCGTGCGCCAGAACCGATTCCAGCTCTGCACGCCGTGCTCGAAGCCGGCCGCGAGCTGCTCGATGTCGAGCCGGCCGGCGCGCGCGAGGTCACCGACCGCCGCCCGCGTCTTCGTGTCGTGCTCGACGTCGTGGTGACCGGCATGGATGTCCCAGAACGTCCAGTCGATGGTCGCGCGGTGCTCGGCCACGTACGCGTGGTGGACGACGTGCTTGTACAGCTCGTCGAAGTAGACGCCGCAGACGCACTCGCCGCCCATCCCGCGCAGGCCGATCGCGTACGAGATCGAGGCGTCGCGGGTGCGGCGCGAGAGATCGGCGAGCAGGTCGCGCACGACCGGGTGCATCTGCTCGTGGAGCGCCGACTCGCTTGCCGTCGCCGCGATCGCGCCGATCGAGATCAGGAACTTGTCGTAGAGGCGCGGATGCGCCTGCTCGGGATCGCCCTGCCCGAGCTCGTCGTGCAGCAGCTCGCCGAGCAGGCTGCGCAGCCGCGACGGCATGCAGCGGCCGATCACCGCGGCGATGTCCGTCGTGAACGCGAGCGTGAAGTAGCGATATTGCAGCAGGACCTCGCGTAGCGACTCGATCGGCATGCGCTCGACGAGCTGCATCTCGCTCGCGACCGCGAACTGCGCCTGCAGCCGCGCTCGGCCCGCGATGTTCCAGAACTCCTCGAGCCGCGCGAGCGCAGCGGTACCCTCGACCGACATGGCCATGTTCGTCCCCTCGTGGATGTGTAGCGATCAGCGCTTGCGACGCGCGATGCCGTGCAGACGCGGCGACGCGAGCCCGCACGCGCACGGCTCGTCGATGTACGTCGCCTCGTCGCTGTTATCGATCCGGAGCAGCTGAGAGCCGGCCCGCGGCGCGAGCTCGCCGCGCGCGTCGAGCGACGACAGCAGGCTCACCACGACGCGGCCGCGCTCCCCCGAGCGCACGTGGCGGCCCTGGGCGTCGACGATCTCGACGAACGCGTGCCCCATCGCGGTGTGATAGTGCGTCGGCTCGACGCGGCACGACACCGCGAGTGCGCCGAACTCGGCCGAGCCATAGAGGTTCGTGATCGCGGTGACGCCTTGATCGCGCGCGATCCTGCGGGTCTCCGCCGTGAACGTCGACGTCGAGCCGAGCCACCACCGGATGCCGAGCTCGGCGAAGAACTTCGGCGAGTGCTGGAGCAGCGCGACGATCGTCTTGCCGTTCTTCAGCAGATCGGAACGCTCCGCGAGGATGATCGTGTTGCAGCGGAACATCCGCAGCTGATCGAGCGTCGCGGCCTCGTCGTCGAACAGATAGTGGCGCGGGATGCTGACGCCGCCGATCCGGCCGATCGCCGAGTGATACACCTGCCCCGCGACGTGACCCTGGTGATAGCCGTTGAGCGCGATCACCTCGCCGGCCGGGCGGTCGCGCTCGATCATGCGCGCGAAGGTGTCCGCCATCGCGTTCCAGTCGCCGTCGGTCCAGAAGAACGACAGCGGCCTGCCGGTCGTGCCACTCGTGCCGTACGCGCGGCGCAGCTGCGTCCGCACGTCGTCGGGCACGAACGCCCACGGCGACAGATCGCGCAGCTCCTCGCGCGTCAGCGGCGGCAACCGATCGAACGCGTGCTCGTCGACGCGGTGGTCGCGAAACCGCGCCTGCCAGTACGCGACCCGGTGGCGTTCGATGTACGCGAATTGCTCGCGCCAGCGCGCGGCGACGAACGCGGCGCGCTCGGCCCCGGACAGCAGATCGATCGTGGGTTGTAGCAATGCACTACGCGTCAGCATGCAGTCCCTCCATGAAGCCGATCGACGCGGGTCAGCGATCGAAGATGTGCTCGTGGCGATCGCGAAGCACGCGCTTCAGGACCTTGCCCGTCATGCCGCGCGGGATCTCCGCCGGCTCGACGACGAGCACCTTGCGGACTGCCGCATGGGACTCGACGCGCGCGTTGATCCAGCGCTCGATCTCCTCGGCGACCGCGGTGTGTCCCGCGCGCGCGTACACGATCGCGACCGGGACCGGCCCGAGCTCGGGGTGGTCGACCCGGAACACGGCGGCGTCGCCGACATCGGGATGCGTCATCAGCTGCTCTTCGAGCAACAGCGAATACGCCGGACCGCCGCGCGTCGGGATCATGTCGACTTCACGATCGAGGTGATACGTGTGTCCGGATTCGTCGCGATACGCGAGATCGCCAGTGAAATACCAGCCATCGAACATCGACTGGTAGTACATCGCGTGATCGTTCCAGTATCCGCGGAACAGCGTCGGGCCGTTCGCGAGCAGCCGGCCGACCTCGCCCGGTCGCCGCGGCTTGCCGAGCTCGTCCGCGATCTTCGTCCGCATGATGTCGTTGCCCTGCCCGAGCCAGCGCTTCGTGTCCGCCGGCGTCTGCGCGGTGAACGGCTTCTTGAGCGCGATGTAGCCGAGCTCCGTCGTGAACAGCAGATCGCAGAACACCGAGTGATGCCCGGCCTCCGCGTATGCCTTGAGGTGGATGTCGTGCATCGCATCGGACGCGCAGATCCACGTCTTGACCGCGGACACGTCGTAACGAGCGAGCCCGGCCTCGTACATCGCGTGGAATGGTTCGGGGAACGCGACGAAGAACGTGATCGCCTCGTCCTGGATCAGCCGCAGCAGCACGTCGGGATCGCACAGCCACGGCTTGCGCGACTCCGCCGGCGTCCGGACGTGCGTGAAGATCTCCATGTTGCCGAGCAGCGCCGCATTGACGAACAGGTTCGACACCAGGTGGTGGAACGGAAACCCGAACGCGATCCGGCCCTCGATGCGGCCGTACGGCACCTCGGGGCGGTCGTCACCGACGGGGAACGGCGTCTTGACGAACTCGCGTAGCCCGAGCAGCGCGCGGTCGCATACGGTCACGACCGCCTTCGGAAACCCGGTCGTCCCCGACGTGTGCAGCAGGTACGCCGGCGAGTCCGGGATCAGCTCGACGGCCTCGAGCACCGGCGACGTGCGCGGCAGCTCGACCGAGAGGTCGACCGCGGCGCGCGGGAACCCCTTCGGCAGCTCGGGGAACAGCCACGTCTTCACCGTCGGCAGGTGATCGACACTGCGGATCTTGGTGTCGAACATGTCCGCATCGGTGACGAGGAACGTCGCGCCGGTGTAGCGAATGTAGTCGCCGAGGTGCTCGCGCGACATGTTGTGGTGCACCGGCACCGCGACCCCGCCGACCTTGATCGCGGCGAGCGCCAGGAACACGTAATCCGGCCCCGACATCTTGTGGATCGCGACGCGATCACCGCGCTTGAGGCCATTTGCGAGCAGCAGATTCCCGATCCGATTCACGAAATCGCGAATCTCGGGCGCGCTCAGCGAGGTGCCATCGAGCCCGGGATAGGGCATCGCGGCATCGACGTGAAAGAACCGGTGCTTGCCGCGAATCGCGACCGCGCGATCGAGCAGGTTACCCAGAGACAACGACGGATCGTCGAGAACAGATGACATGGCTTCCCTCCACACCCCAAGGCACGTTCCCCGACCCATTCCTCCCCTCGAAGGCTCGCCACGACCCTTACTGCGCATGAATTGCGGGTGTCAAGCCGCGCTGGTGCACTCCGTCGTACTGGACTGTTCTCCGCGATGGTCGCCATTTACCACTCCGGATCACGAGTCGTGATCTCGCGGGCATACTGTGTTGGCAATCAATTGTTCGTTCGTTTGAGCACCAATGAATTGCCAGCGCCGATCGCGGTGATCAGCTCGCCTGCGATCGCGCGCAGCACGCCACCGAACAGCGGCTCGCCACGGCGCTCCGCGAGCGCGGTCGTTCCACCGGCGACGATCGCGAGCGCGATGCCCCGCCACGGGTGACGGCGGACCGAGCTTGCGAGCTGCGAGACATCGATCACGACGTCACCGCCGCGCGATCCGGACCACGACGTAGCCCGCGGTGAACGCGATCGCGACCGCCGCGATCGGGTGCGCCTGGATCGCCGCGGTCAGCTTGGTCGACATCACGCGAAACCGGGTCGGCTCGCCGGCCGGCGTCGTCATCGCGCGGCCGTAGATCCGTTTCGCGCGACTCTTCAGCGCGTCGAGCTGGGCCGCGATCACGGGGTGATCTTCGAGGTGGATGCCGTTCGAGACCTGCATGAGGACCTCCTTGTGCAGCCTCGGGAGGAGCATCGGCCGTGCCCGACACGCCGGCACACGGTGGCGCGAAACGCGAAACCGGTGCGCGGCCTCGCGAAGCGACCGCACCGGCTGCGCGGCGATCGCTATACTCGGGCGGTGAGCGACCCGTATCGCGACCACTACTTCGAGTGTCCGGCATGTCAGGCGCCGATGCGGGTGTTCGCCGAGCGGCTGTGCTGCGACGCGTGCAACGGCATCTTCGTCACCGTCGAGGATCTGGCGCGCTCGATCGCCGAGCTCACGGCGAGCGAACCGACGCTCGCGTTCCGGACCGGCGAGCTGGGCGCGCGACCGTGCCCGCGATGCGCGACCGCGATGACGACGGTCAAGCTCGATGTCCACCTCGACGGCCGCCACCCGAAGCTGTGGCCCGAGCTCGACCAGTGCACCGCGCACGGCGTGTGGTTCGACGATCTCGAGCTCGCGAAGATCTTCCAGATCCTGCACGCGGCCGTGTGGCCGGCGGGCTATGGCAAGGGCGGGATGCTCGACCTCGGCCGCAAGACGAAGTTCTGATTCACCGCGCGGCTCGCTGTTAGCCCTGTAAGCGCGACGACTGTCACCGGCATTTTGCTCGAAACATCGTGTGAAGCGCTCGCGGGGCGTGCCAAGTTCCTCGCCGCAATGGCGCGCAAACTGGTGGCCCCGTCCGCGGGCACGGCTCCGGCCGGTGGTGGCAAGATCGATCTCCCGAGCTTCATCAAGACGCTGACCGCGAACACCGATTCGTCGCGGATGGCGAAGGTGAAGAGCATGCTGCGTGCGGATCGCTTCCAGCTGTTCTCGGAGGTGACCGACGACCACGTCACCGGCGTCGTCAAGAGCCAGACCGATGGCGAGCTCGTCTACGCCTGCCGGCTCGGCAAGTCGGGCGAGTTCTTCTGCTGCACGCAGAACCTGAACCACTGCGGCGGGCTGCGCGGCGCGCTGTGCAAGCACGTGCTGGTGCTGATCATCGGGCTCACGCAGTCCGGCCAGCTCGGACCCGAGCTCGCGCATCGCTGGGCTGCCGAGAGCCGCAAGAAGAAGCCCGCGCTCGACAAGGATGCGGCGACCGCGACGTTCGTGCGCTACAAGGGCGCCGAGGCCGGCGAGGTCGACTGGCGACCCACCGAGACGCTGCCCGAGGACTACTACGCGCTGTGAATCCCGTCTCTCGTCCCGACGCTGCTCCCGTCGAGCCGCCGCGTTCGCCCGGCGAAGATCGCGCCGAGGTGATCGCCGCGCTGTTCGCGCTGCAGCAGGCGTTCGAGGATCTCGTCGTGCGGGGCCTGCGCTCGTCCGGGCCTGACGACGTCCGCCGGCTGCAGGCGATCGGCGAGGATTTCGGACGCGCGGGCGCGGGGTACATCGCAGACCTCGTCGGCAAGCTCGTGCACCTCGTCCGGGAAGCGGACAGCGAGGCCCCGCGCGCGCTGCTCCGTGCGCAGACCGCGATGCGCGTGTTCGAGCGCGTGCTGTCGCTCGATGCCGCGGTCGAGGCGCTCGCCGGCGAGCACGGAGGCGACGCCGCCGCGACCGAGCCGGCACGCGAGCCGCCGCCGCTGCCCGACAAGAAGGCGCTCGTGCCCGTGCTCGAGGAGCTCGCCGGGCTCGTCGAGGGGCTCGTCGGCTCGGGGCTGACGACCGCGTCGGCGGCGACGAAGCAGAAGCTCGACGCGAGCTTCAAGGAAGCCTCGCGGCTCAAGCTGCTCCGGCTCGCGACGTCGCTGCGCTACGTCGGCGACGAGCTCGCGCGGTTCCTCGCCGAGAGCGAGCACTTCTCGGCACGCCGGCTCGCGTTCTTTCTCAACCGCACGTGGCTGATCAGTCGCGGGCTGCTCGAGGCGATCGCCGAGGACGACCGGCCGGCGCTCGCCCGCTTGCTGCTCGCGTCCGCACCGCAGCCGGTGAAGTCGCTGAAGCTCGCGATGATCGGTGTCCAGAAGCGCGCGCTGCTCGACGGTTCGGCCGCGTTCGAGTTCCGGTTCCGCACGCTCGCCGACGACAGCGGGATCCCACGCGGCACGCGGCTCGTGTGGTCGTGCGTGTTCGGCGCGAAGAAGGGCGTCCCCGCCGAGGCGTTCCTCCACCTGCCGCAGGCACAGAAGTTCACGCCGAAGATCCTGCTCGACGCGAAGCAGCTCGTCGTCACCGACGCGGCGGTCGCGCTCGACGACGCCGGCGGCCGCCTGATGCTCGGCCCGAAGTCGACCGTGACCCAGGGCGCGCCGGTCGCGATCACGCCCGAGCTCGTGCACTGGGATCCGAAGCGCGCCGTCGAGCGGATCCGCCGCCACCGGATCAGCCCGCTCGATCTCGAGGTCGAGCTCCAGGAAGAGATCGTCGTCGAGGGCTGGGAGCTCGGCGCGCCGGGTGACAACCCGTTCCGGCCCGAGCAGCGCGTGTTTCCGGTGCGCGCCGGCGGGCTCGAGCTCGACGCGGTCGTGTCGTCCGGCCCCGACGGCGAGACGCTCGGTGCGGCGCTGAATGCATTCCGGCGCGAGGCGAAGCAAGGCCCGCCGCGACCTCCGCTGTTCGGCCTCGTCCATTACGAGATGGGGCGCCTCGTGTTCCAGCCGCTGACCGCGCTCGCGCCCACCGGGCCGGTGCACCTGATGATCTCGAACGACAAGATCGATCTCGCATCGCTGATGAAGACGATGGACTTCACGAGCTGAGGAAACCCACATGGCGAACGAACCCGACATCCTGCGTCAGCCCGCCGAGGTCCAGTATCGGCACCAGCTCGAGGCGCTGCGCCAGAACGACAAGGACACGCCGCCGAACGCGTGGAAGCTGTCGCCGCGCAGCGTCCTCGCGTACATCGTGGGCACCGCGAAGCCGCTGTCCGCGACGATCGACGGCAAGAAGGCCGAGGTCGCGATCACGCGCAAGTTCTTCGGCGACGACGCGATCGTCGAGCGCGCGATCGTGACGCTCGCGAGCGAGCGAGCGCTGCTGCTCGTCGGCGAGCCCGGCACCGGCAAGAGCTGGCTGTCCGAGCACCTCGCGGCGGCGATCAGCGGCTGCTCGACGCTGACGATCCAGGGCACCGCCGGCACGACCGAGGATCAGATCAAGTACTCGTGGAACGTCGCGCGCGTGATCGCCGAGGGCCCGCGCCCCGAGAACATGATCCCGTCGCCGACGATGATCGCGATGCGCAGCGGTGGCCTCGTGCGGTTCGAGGAGATCACGCGCTGCGTGCCCGACGTCCAGGACTCGCTGGTGTCGATCCTGTCGGACAAGAACATCGCGGTGCCGGAGCTGCCGGATGCGAACATGGTGTTCGCGCGGCCGGGGTTCAACGTGATCGCGACCGCGAACTCGCGCGATCAGGGCGTCAACGAGCTGTCCGCCGCGCTCAAGCGCCGGTTCAACTACATCCACATCCCGATCGTCGCCGACCAGAAGACCGAGATCGCGATCGTGCGCGACCGCAGCAAGGAGCTGCTCGAGCGCTACAAGATCCCGGCGAAGCTCGACGAGCCGGTGCTGACGCTGCTCGCGACCGTGTTTCGCGAGATGCGCAACGGCATGAGCTCGGATGGCGTCGCGTTCCAGAAGCCGTCGACGACGCTGTCGACCGCCGAGGCGATCGGCGTCGCGCTCGACTCGGCGATCCACGCGCGCTACTTCGGTTCCGGCGCGGTCGGCGTTGCCGAGGTCGCGCGCAACCTCGTCGGCTCGATCGTCAAGGAGGACCTCGATGACCTCAAGGTGCTCAAGGAATACCTCTCGGTCGTCGCGAAGAAGCGCGGCGCGAAGGAGGCGAGCTGGAAGGCGTTCCACGACGCCGCGATGAAGGAAGTCTCCGCCGCGACATGATCGAGCGTCTCGAGATCGCGGGCGTCGAGGCCGCCGTCGAGCGCGTGCTCGCCGAGGAGCTGTACTGGTTCCCGGTGCGCCACCACTCGCCGGCGGTCGCGCGCCACCTGCGCGCCGCGATCAAGCAGCGCAAGCCGAAGCTGATCCTGATCGAGGGCCCCGCCGACGCGAGCCACCTGATCGAGCACATCGTCGACGCCAAGACGAAGCCGCCGGTCGCGCTGTACGCGAGCTATCGCGACGACGACAACACGCTCGGGCTCGCCGGCATCGCGAGCGCGGCGCCCGATGTCCCGGCACGATTCGCGGTCTGGTACCCGCTGCTGCCCTACTCGCCCGAGTACGTCGCGATGAAGGACGCCGCGGCGATCGGCGCCGACGCCGTGTTCATCGATCTACCGAACCACGCGCTGATCGACGTCGAGCACTGGAAGGCGCACGGAGTGGACCGCGACGAGCCTGACGGCGACATCGACGAGGACGACCTCGATCCGGAGGATCTCGCCGATGCCTCCGACGTGCCCGACGAGCCCGAGGCCGGCGAGCGCCCGTCGTGGGAGTCGTTCGTGGTCGAGAGCAGCTTCTACCAGACGATGGCGCGCGTCGCGGGCTACCGGTCGTGGGACGAGGCGTGGGACTCGCTGTTCGAGATCGGCCATCGCCACACGAGCCACGAGGAGTTCCGGCGCGAGCTCGCGTACTTCTGCTGCGCCGTGCGCGCGACGTCAAGCCCCGAGCGGATCGCACGCGACGGCACGCTCGAGCGCGAGCGCCACATGAAGCGCGCGATCGCGGCCGAGCTCGCCGCGCGCAAGCTGTCGCCGAAGGATGCGATGGTCGTGTGCGGCGGCTTCCACCTGTTCCTCGACCGCGACGACGCCGAGCCACCGCCGACGCCACCGGCCGGCACCACGTTCGCGACCGTCGTGCCGTACTCGTACTTCCGCGTCAGCGAGCTCACCGGCTACGGCGCCGGCAACCGCGCCCCGAAGTACTACCAGTCGGTGTGGGAGCATCAGTCGGACAAGGATGACGAGCCGTGGGTCGGCGCGATGGTCGAGCACGTGACCTCGGTGCTCGCGCGCGGCCGCAAGCAGGGCGAGCTGCTGTCCGCCGCCGACGCGATCTCGGTCGCCCAGCACGCGCGGATGCTCGCGGCGCTGCGCGGCCGGCCGGCGCCGATCCTCGACGACATCCGCGACGCGCTGATCTCGTGCTGCTGCAAGGGTCGGCCGGAGGAAGAAGGTCGCCACCTGCTCGCGGCGATGACGACGGCCGAGGTCGGGACTTCGATCGGCCGCGTCACGCCCGCGCTCGGCCGGCTGCCGATCGTGCATGACTTCTACGCGCAGCTCGACACGCTCGATCTCGGCGAGGTCATGGGCAAGGAGAAGCGGCTCGTGCTGACGCTCGATCTGCGCGACGACCTCGGCGCGAAGCGCTCGGCGTTCCTGCACCGGCTCGCGAAGCTCGACGTGCCGCTCGGTGATCGCGAAGGCGGCGCGACCGGCGATGGCACGACGCTATTCCGGGAGAAGTGGCGGCTCGGCTGGTCGCCGAAGATCGAGGCCGCGCTGATCGACAAGAACCTGTACGGCGACTCGATCGAGACCGCCGCGATGGCGCAGCTCGAGGAGGACATCGCGAAGGAGCAGCGCCATGCCGGCGCGACGTGCAAGCGACTGCTCGAGTCGGTCGCGATGCAGCTGCCGCACGTGATGCGCAAGCTCGAGGCAGCCGCGGGCGCTGCGATCGACGAGGATCGCCACTTCAACTCGCAGTGCGATGCGCTCGTCCACCTGCTCGTCCTCGATCGACTCGCGATCCAGCGCGAGCTCGGGCGCGCGGCGATCGAGGCGCTCGCGATCCGCGCGTTCACCCGCGCGTGCCTCGCGATCCCCGAGCTCGGCGCGATCCCCGTCGACCAGCAGGAGCTCACGATCGCGCACCTCAAGTCGCTCGCGGAGGCGGTGCTCGGCGGCGACCTCGAGCTCGATCGCGCGCTGTTCACCGACAACGTCAAGCACGCCGCGGTCACGACCGAGGTCCCGTTCATGCAGGGCGCGTTCGCCGGCATCCTGACCGAGCTGCGCGAGCTCGATCCGCAGGATCTCGCGAAGCGCGTCGCGGCGTTCGCGACGAGCCATCCCACGAAGATGGTGCTCGCCGGCGAGTTCCTCGACGGTGCGTTCGCGGTGTCGAAGACCTCGATGCTGCTCGGCGCCGACGCGCTCGTCGCCGCGATCGACGAGCTGCTGCGCGCCGCGCCGTGGGACGACTTCATGAACCTGCTGCCGAAGGTGCGCAACGCGTTCGAGCGCCTGCACGAGCGCCAGCGGCTCGCGTTCGCGGATCGCGTCGCGGCACGCTACGGCATCGTCGAGCTCGAACAGGTGACCGAGCTCGCCCCGACGTCGGCGACCGCCGCGGCGTACATGGCCCAGATCGACGCGCGGGTCGCGGCGATCATGAAGGAGTGGACGTTCTGATGGCGCGCCGACCTGCCGCGAAGAAGCCGTCGAAGCCGAGCGCGCCGGCACCGAAGCCGGTCGCCGTCGAGGATCAGCCGTGGGTCAGCCGGTGGCGGCTCGTGCTCGGGAAGACCGCCGAGCAGCGCGGGCTCGGCATCGGCAGCGATCCGCGCGCGCTCCAGGCGCAGGGCGCGATCGACTTCGTGTTCGACGGCGATCGCGGCGGCGGCCCCGGCGACTCGACGTTCACGGTGCCGCGCTGGATCGACGCGGTGTCCGAGCTGTTCCCGCGCCAGGCGAAGGAAGTGCTCGAGCGCGAGCTGATCGCGCGCCGCGGGATCGCGCAGCTGCTCGACGAGCCGAAGCTGCTCGAGAAGGTCGAACCGAGCGTCGAGCTCGTGAAGACGCTGCTGACCCACAAGGACCTGCTCGATCCGCGCGCGCGCGTGCTCGCCCGCAAGATCATCGACAAGGTCGTCCAGCAGCTGAAGGACAAGCTCGAGGTTCGCGTCGAGCCCGCGATCACCGGCGCGCTGCGCAAGGACCGCCACTCGCCGCGCCCGGTGTTCCGTAACCTCGACCTCAAGCGCACGCTGCGCAAGAACCTCCACAACTGGGATGACGAGCGCCAGCGCCTGCTCGTCGATCGCCTGTTCTACTTCGCGGCCGAGAAGAACAAGCGGCCATGGCACATCATCGTGTGCGTCGATCAGTCGGGCTCGATGCTCGACTCGGCGATCTTCTCGGCGGTGATGGCATCGATCTTCGCCGAGCTGCCCGGGATCAAGACGTCGCTCGTGCTATTCGACACGAACATCGTCGACCTGTCGGATCAGGTCGGCTCACCGGTGGACGTGCTGCTCAAGGTCCAGCTCGGCGGCGGTACGGATATCACGCAGGCGCTGCAGTACTGCACGACGCTCGTCCGCGAGCCGGCGCGCTCGATCGTCGTCACGATCACCGACTTCTTCGAGGGCCGCGACGAGCAGGATCTGATCGATCAGGTCCGCGCGATGGCCGACTCGGGCGTGCGCATGATCGGGCTCGGCGCGCTCGGCTACGACGCCCGTCCCGAGTACAACAAGTCGACCGCCGGCAAGTGTCGCAAGGTGGGCATGGACATCCTGGTCTGTACCCCCGAGCGGCTCGCCGAGGCGATGGCGGAGATCATCCGCGGGTGACCAGCATGGCGAAGGCAAAGCAAGCAACGACGAAGCCGAAGACGAAGCCGGCAAAGGCGGCGTCGAAGACGCCATCGAAGGACAAGCCGTTCGCGGGCAAGAAGTTCGCGTTCTACGGCGAGTTCGCGGTGTGGGCGACCTATCACGCGGCGAGCCCGGCGAGCGTGGCGCGCAAGCTCGGCGCGACGCTGCAGACCGAGCTCGACGACGATACCGACTACGTCGTGTTCGGAGATCTCAAGGGCACCGGGCGCGCCGAGGCGAAGCGCAAGGCCGAGAAGCTCGCGGGTCAGCCGGGTGCGACGCTGAAGATCCTCGACGAGGCCGCGTACCGCGAGCTCGTGCGCGTCGATCTGACCGGCAAGAAGTTCGCGTTCATCGGCGGCTTCGACTGCAGCCCGGCGGGGCTCGAGGACGGTCTGCTCGCGCGCATGGTGACGTCGGCGGGCGGCCTCGTCACGGCCGACGTCGACGACACGCTCGATTACCTCGTGGTCGGCAACCGCCGCGGCCCGTCGAAGATCGCGCTGTCGAACAAGGCAGACAAGCTGAACGAGGCCGGCGCGCACATCACGAAGCTCGACGAGACCGCGTTCCTCGAGCTCGTGCGCGTCGACAAGCCGGTCACCGGCGGCGAGCTCGACTTCGCGGGCTTCATCAACCTGCTGTACGGCAACGTCAACGAGGGCAAGCTCGGTCGTGCGCTCGACATGCTGCGCAAGGAGAGCTTCAAGCTCTACACGCACCTCGACGACAAGCGGCTCGTCGGCGTGGTGCGCAGCCAGAGCGGATCGGGCAGCGTCTACGCGAGCTGGCTCACGCCGGAGGGTCGCTACGGCTGCGCGCAGCCCGATCTCGAGGAGTGCATGGGGCTGCAGGGCACGACGTGCAAGCACCTGCTCGTGCTCGTGGTCGGCCTCGCGCGCACCGGGCAGATGCCGCTCGCGCAGGCGCTCGCGTGGATCCGCGCCGCGCATCGCAAGTCGCCGCAGGAGGACGACGAGCTGTGCGCCGAGACGTTCATCCAGTACAAGGGCGCCGAGGCCGGCGAGGTCGACTGGCGACCGACCGAGACGATCCCCGAAGACTTCTACGCGATGTAGTGCAAGCCTCGGACACATCGTACGTGTCTGGTACACGTCGGGCTGTGTAACCAACCGGGATCACGCACGTCGCGCCTGGCGCCGTGACTGCAACCGACCGCGGGCATGAAGCTCGGCGGAAGTCTCTTCACGATCGGCGTCGCGATCGTCGCTGCATGCGGCAACGATATCGGCACGCCGAACACGTACGACGTCGACGGCGGGACCGGGACCGGCCTGCCGTGCGATGTCCAGCAGCTGATCTCGGATCACTGCGCGAGCTGCCACGGCAGTCCGCTCGCCGGTGGCGCACCGGTGAGGCTGACGACGTACGGCGATCTGACGCGCGTGAAGAACGGCTCGACCTACGCCGCGCTGTCGCTCGCGCGGATGCGCAGCACGACGTCGCCGATGCCGCCGTCGCCCGCCGCGCCGGTCCCGACGAACCTGATCGATGGCTTCCAGGCGTGGGTCGACAGCGGGATGCCGGCCGGCGATTGCGGCGGCGGCACCGGCCCGTTCGACACGCCGGCCCAGTGCACCAGCAACTCGTACTGGACCGGAGGCGACACCGAGTCACCGGTGATGAAGCCGGGCGCGGCGTGCCTCGGCTGCCACAGCGGCGGCGAGGAGCCGTTCTCGCTCGGCGGCACCGTGTACCCGACCGCGCACGAGCCGAACGACTGCAACGGTGCGATGGGCGGTGCGACCGTCCAGATCGTCGACGCGAACGGCTTGACGCAGAACCTCGCGGTCAACAGCGCGGGCAACTTCTACAGCGCGCTGCCGGTCACGTTCCCGATCCGCGCGAAGGTGATCGCGAACGGCGGCGAGCGCGCGATGGTGGGTGCGGTGACGAGCGGCGACTGCAACAGCTGCCACACGCAGACCGGCGCCAGCATGGCGCCCGGCCGCATCGTGCTGCCTTGACGATCGCGGCTCACCGGTCGCGAATCGTGTAGTGGCAGTGCGCGCACGTGCCGAGCAGCTCGCCATAGATCGCGACGCGATCGTCGGGGCTCTTCGCCTTGATCGCGCGCGTCGCGAGCAGCCGGACCTTCGCGACGTCGTTCGCGATCCCGAGGTTCTCCTTGCCGCCTTCGGCCGCGATCGTCAGCCGCGCGGTTGATAGCTCCTTCGCGCCGTCGAGCCAGCGCTCGTCCGACGGTGCGATCAGGCCTTCCCACATCCGGGCCGCCGCCCACTCGTGATGCGCCATCTGCAGCGCGAGCTTCGGGTCGTCGCTCGGGTGCGGCAGCTTCGGGAACACGACCTTCGCGCCGGGTACCGCGCGATGACACTCGGCGCACTTGCCGCCGAGCTGCGCGAGCGCCTTCGAGGCGACGACCGTGTCCTTCGTCTGCGCGATCTGCGCGGCCGACGTGCGGATGTGATCGACGTACGGCTTCCACTCCGGCAGCACGTCGGGCTCGTCGAGCGCGGCGATCGTGCGCGCGTCGGCGTGCGCGCGATCGAGATCCGAGAGCGCGATCGCGAGCTGCACGCCGCTCGACGCTGCGAACCGGACGTGCATATGCTGGCGAACCGCCGCGAGCTTCTGGGCGAACGTCTGCGGCGGGGGCGGTGCCGCGGTCGCCTCGCAGCCGGCCAGGCCTGCGAGCGCCACGATCAAGAAGGCGCGCATACCGATCGATGGAGCAAGCGGCGCGCCATCAGATCAGGGGCAGCTCGCAGCCCGTGCTGCTCGCGATGCATCGGCCGCGTGCGCAAACGGCGCGTGCCACGCAACCTTCGGGCACGCGCTCGCAGATCGCCGGGACACACAGTCGATCGCTGCGCGCGCAGTCGGTCTCGAGCTGGATCAGCATGCCGTCGACGACCCAGCGCGGCGCCGGATCGAACGGTGGCGCCGGCGGGCACTCGTTGCAGCAGGTCAGCGCGGCGGGCACGAGCGCGCAGTCGTCGTCGGTGATGCACTCGTCTCCGAGCTCGCCCGTGCGCGCCGGTGCGGGCGACGGCGATGCGGGCGTCGTCTCGCGCGGGGCCGGGCGGTCGCTCGCCACGCGCGAATCGCACGCGACGACGAGCGGCAGCCAGACGAGCCACGGACGCATGCTCGTCGAGGGTGCAAGCAGGTGGCCAGTCAGGGGGTCGGGGCGACCTCGACCGGCATGCGCTGCGACGTGCGAACGAGCAGCCGGGCCAGCGATTCTCCGATCCGGCCGCGCATCGCATCCTGCAGCTCGGCCGGCAGGTCGGTATCGGCCCAGCGATACATCGTCGCGTCCTCGCGGGCCGCGTGCGCGCGCAGCTCGGCGATGAAGTGATGGATCGCGTGGACGCGGATCGCGTGGAGCTCGACCTCGATCGCGAGCTGGAACAGCTGGCGCTCGAGCGCCTCGTGATCCTCGCGGATCGCGAGCGCGGCGCCCGGATCGACGCGCTCGAAGGCCGGGAGCAGGAGGTCGCGCTCGGCCTCGAAGTGACCGAGCAACGCGCGCTCGAACCTGCGAAAGATCTCGACGAGCCGCTGCGGATCGTCCTCGTAGCTGGTCGAGAGCAGCGACCGGCACGAGCGCTCGACGGCGCGATGGTGATCGGCCAGCAGGTGACGCAGCGATGGATCTACGGAGGCCGGCATACCTCGGGAGACAGCAAGCACCGCGCCACGTCGGTGTACGCGTCGAAGCCATCACACGATGGCCGACGGCAATGTTTGCAGCGCGTTCGCGACCACCCCGCAGAGCCTGCGCGCTATCCGCGGGGTAGGGTCCCGGCCATGAAGCGACGACGGCTCGGGACGCAAGGCCTCGAGGTGAGCGCGATCGGGCTCGGCTGCATGGGCATGTCCGAGTTCTATGGACCCGGCGACGAGCGCGAATCGATCGCGACGATCCACCGCGCGCTCGAGCTCGGCGTCACGCTGCTCGACACCGCAGACATGTACGGGCCGCACACGAACGAGATCCTCGTCGGCAAGGCGATCGCGGATCGCCGCGACCGCGTCGTGCTCGCGACGAAGTTCGGCATCGTGCGCGGCACCGATCCCGGTCAGCGCTCGATCAGCGGGCGCCCCGAGTACGTGCGGTCGGCGTGCGATGCGAGCCTGCGCCGGCTCGGTATCGACGTGATCGATCTGTACTACCAGCACCGCGTCGATCCGACGACGCCGATCGAGGACACCGTCGGCGCGATGGCCGAGCTCGTGCGCGCCGGCAAGGTCCGCTACCTCGGGCTGTCCGAGGCGGGACCGGAGACGCTGCGCCGCGCCTCCGCGGTCCACCCGATCACGGCGCTGCAGACCGAGTACTCGCTGTGGACGCGCGATCCCGAGGACGATGGCGTGCTGCAGACGTGCCGCGAGCTCGGCATCGGGTTCGTCGCGTACAGTCCGCTCGGCCGCGGCTTTCTGACCGGCCAGATCAAGTCGCCCGACGATCTCGCACCCGACGACTTCCGTCGGTTTTCGCCGCGGTTCCAGGGCGAGAACTTCGCGAAGAACCTCCGGCTCGTCGAGCACATCACGCGGCTCGCGCGCGACAAGGGCGTCACCGCCGGCCAGCTCGCGCTCGCGTGGGTGCTGCACCGAGGCGACGACATCGTGCCGATCCCGGGCACGAAGCGGCGCGCGTACCTCGAGGAGAACGTCGCGGCGGTCGACGTCGCGCTGTCCGCGACCGAGCTCGCGGCGATCGATGCGATCGCGCCGAGCGGCGTCGCCGCGGGCACGCGCTACCCCGCGGCCGCGATGACCACGGTCGGACGCTGAGTCACGCCGGGCTCGCCTGCCCCGGCGCGGCGCGTCCGACGACGGGCGTGTCCATCGAGAACGGCGGATACTCCTCGACGAGCGAGGCGTGATACGCGAGCAGCCGCGCCTCCCATGCGAGGAACCCGCGCTGGAACGAGAGGATGCCGTGCGGCATCTCCGCTCCGAACAGCACGAACACGACCGCGATCACGAACAGGATCGACGACACGAAGCTCAGGATGCACAGCACGAACGCGCTCGGCAGCGACGTCAGAAACCGCAGCAGTGCGGAGCCCGGCGTCGGATGGCCGGTCGCGGCGAGCTGGATCCGGACGCCATCGCGTTCGCTGCCGACCGGGAAGCGATCGACGAGCAGCAGCATGTACGCGGAGAACGCGAGCACCCACGACAGCACGCGCCACATCCGCGATCCGAACGCGTCGAGATAGCGAGCTTCACCGTCGCTCGAGATGACGACCGCGGCGATCACCGGCAACACGAGATACAGCAGCGCCGTCAGCCAGCCGGCGGTGACCCCGATCCAGCCGAGGACGATCGCGAGTGCGAGTCTCAGCAGCAATTGCATGCGATCGAAGTGCACGGGTGACGTGACCTCGACCTGCACGGGATAACGAGCAACATCGGTCATGGCAGCCTCCTGCTGCCGTCCACGGGTTGCATCGGACATGCCGCGGTCCGTCGACGAAAGCTCGCAACGCTTGCGTCAGCGCAGCTGGCGGACGAGCTTCGCGACCTCGAGCGTCGTCACCGGAATCAGCGCGAGGCCGAGCGCTGCGACGACCTCGCGCACCGACAGCGCGCCGAGCGAGAACAGCTCGCGCAGCGCCGGCACGTGCAGGATCACGAGCTGCGCGCCAAACGACACCGCGATCACGCCAAGCAGCACGAGGTTCGTGAACGCGCCGACCTGCCAGAACACGCGCGTCGCGCTGCGAGCCGCGAACGCGCGAAGCAGCTCGCTCGTGACGAGCACGCCGAACGCGAGCGCACGCGCCTCGTCGAGCGAGCGATGCTGGAGCGACCACGCGTAGACCCCGAGCGTCACCGCGGTCTCGATCGCGCCCGCGAACAGGATCGTGCGCCACTCGGTCGCGCGCAGGATCGGCTCGGCGACCGGACGCGGCGGCTTCTGCATGACATCCGCCTCCGGCTTGTCCATGACGAGCGCGAGCGCGGGCAGGCCATCGCTGACGAGGTTGATCCACAGCAGCTGCAGCGGCAGCAGCGGCAGCGGCATCCCCGCGAGCGAGCTGACGAGCATCACCGCGAGCTCGGCGACGTTGCCCGCGAGCAGGTAGACGAGCGCCTTGCGAATGTTCTCGAAGATCGCGCGGCCCTCGCGAACCGCGGCGATGATGCTCGCGAAGTTGTCGTCGGCGAGCACGACGTCGGACACCTCGCGCGTCACCTCGGTGCCGGTCTTGCCCATCGCGATCCCGACGTGCGCCTCGCGCAGCGCCGGGGCGTCGTTGACGCCGTCACCGGTCATCGCGACGATCGCATCGCGCGACTTCCAGGCGCGGACGATCCGCAGCTTGTCCTCGGGGGCCGCGCGTGCGTGGACGCGATCGTGGACGTCCTCGCCTTCGCCGATGATGCCGAGCTCGCGTGCGATCACGCGCGCGGTCTCGGGATGATCGCCGGTGATCATGACCGTGTGGATGCCGGCGGAGCGCGCGGCCTCGACCGCGGCGATCGCCTCGGAGCGCGGCGGATCGGCGATCCCGAGCAGCCCGACGAGCGCGAGGTCCTGCTCGGCGCGGCCCTGCCCGGTCGCGACCGCGAGCACGCGCAGGCCGCGGCGCGCGAGCTCGGTCGCGGCGGCGAGCGCGCCGTCGGTGCCGGACGTGCAGCGCTCGACGATCACCTCGACGGCACCCTTGACGTAGAGCACGCCGTCCGCGCGCGCGATCGACATTCGCTTGCGCTCGGGCTCGAACGGCGTGACCTCGACGCGCGGCCGCTCGCGCTCGATCGTGTGGCGATCGATGCCGTGACGCGCGGCCTCGGCGAGGATCGCGAGCTCGGTCGGATCGCCCGTGTTGCCGTCGAGCTCGGCATCGCAGCACGCGGCCGCCGCGTCGAGCAGCCGCTCGGGATCGGGGCCCCACAGCTCGCGCACCGTCATCACGCCCGTCGTCAGCGTGCCGGTCTTGTCGGTGCAGATCACGGTCGTCGCGCCGAGCGTCTCGACCGCCGGCAGCTTGCGGACGAGCGCGTTGCGCTGCGCCATCCGCCGCACGCCGAGCGCGAGCGCGATCGTCACGATCGCCGGTAGCCCCTCGGGCACCGCGGCGACCGCGAGCGCGACACCGGACAGGAACACGTCGAACAGCGCGCGGCCGCGGACGAGCCCGGTGACCGCGACGACGACGACGATCGCGAGGCTCGCGACGATCAGCGTGAGGCTGACCTGCGCGAGCCGGCGCTGCAGCGGGGTCGCGGTGTCCTCGGCAGACTCGAGCAGCGTCGCGATCCGGCCGAGCTCGGTGCGCATGCCGGTCGCCGCGACGATCGCGCGCGCGGTGCCGTTCGTGATCGACGTCCCCATGAACACGTGATCGGTGCGCTCGGCGACGATCGCCGGGTTCGCGACGGACGCGGTCGACTTGTCGACCGGCATGCTCTCGCCGGTCAGCGGCGCCTCGTTCGCGGCGAGCGCGTGCGCGACGACGAGCCGGGCATCGGCGGCGACGATGTCACCGGCCTCGAGCACGAGCACATCACCCGGGACGATCGTCGACGCCGGCACGACGAGCTGCTGGCCGTCGCGTACCACCCGCGCACGCGGCGCCGTCATCGAGCGCAGCGCAGCGACTGCGCGCTCGGCGCGATATTCCTGGAAGAAGCCGACGAGCGCGTTCAGCACGACGATCGCGGCGATCGCGATCGCATCCGCCGCCTCTCCGAGCACGCCGGACAGCACCGTCGCGCCGAGCATCAGCAGCACGATCGGGCTCGTGAACTGACGGCCGAGGATGCGCCAGGGCGACACGCCGCGCTCGCGCGCGAGCTCGTTCGGGCCGTGGCTCGCGAGCCGTGACGCGGCCTCGGCGGCGCTCAGGCCGCGGTCGGGATCGGTCGGATGAGCGCCGGGCCCGGCGGCGGCGCGCGGCGATGCGGAGATCTCCGTCGTCGAGCGCGCCGTGACCGTGGCCATATCACGCGGTGCTTCATGGCGCATGCCGCTGTGAATGCGCCGCCCAGGCGTCGAGGAATCGCCACACTACGCGCGTGCGCCGGTCGCGCAAGCCCGCAAACCGTGCGGCGCTGTCGCGGGCGAACGGCTTGCAAGCTTCGCTCGCCGCGTGCCGAGCGTCCGGATCGCTGCTGTCGTCCTCGCGCTCGCGATCGGGGTCGGACCGCCCGCCCATGGCGATCCCGAGCTCGACGAGGGCCCGGTCACGGTGTTCCTCGACCGCAACGGCGAGGTCGCCGAGGACGGGGTGCGCGCGATCCTGCCGCGGTTCGGCGGTGGCGACGTGGTGTGGTCCTCGATCACGAGCTGCGTGCGCCGCCAGTTCGCGCCGTTCCGCGTCCGGGTCGTCGAGTGGAAGCCGATGCGCAGGCCGTACATCCATGTCCACGTCGGCGGCCTCGCGTCGATGAAGGGCCTCGACGACCTGACGACGAACGGCATCAGCCCGCATGATGGCACCGTGATCCGCGACGCCGACGTCTACGTGTTCTCGCAGGTCGGCAGCGGCGAGCGCGACAGCGCGAACCTGTGTCGCGTCGCCACACACGAGATCGGCCACGCGCTCGGCCTCGATCACGAGCTCCAGGCTGGCGACGTCATGAGCTACCTCGGACGCTCGGCGACGCTCGCTCCGTTCGCGCTGCTCGACGTCGAGGTCCCCTGCGGCGAATCGACGCCACGGCCGTGCTTCGACGGCTCGGCGACGCAGAGCTCGTACCGCAAGCTCGTACGACTGGTGGGGCTCGAGCACGAACCCGCGCCGATCGATCCGTACCGGCCGGATCCAGCTCCGATAGATCCGTACACCCGGCACGCACGTTGACGACATCTTGATGTCAATCGCCCGCATCGGGGCCCGGGTTCGCTACGATGGGACGCGTGTCCTCCTTGCGAATCACGCCGACGATGCTGCACAGCATCGACCGCGACGGGCGCATCCAGGAGGTCAGCGATCTGTGGCTGCAGACGCTCGGGTACACCTGGGAGGAAGTGATCGGGCGGCGGTCGACCGAGTTTCTCAGCGAGGAGAGCGCTCGCTACGCGCGCGAGGTCGTGCTGCCGGCGTTCTTCCAGACCGGCACCTGTGACGTCGAGTACGAGATGCGGCGCAAGGACGGCACGCTGCTGCCGGTCCGGCTACGCGGTACCGCGTTACGCAGCGAGAGCGGCGCGTTCGACCGGTCGATCGCCGTGATCGAGGATCTCAGCGAGCAGCGCGCGCTCGAGCAGAAGATGTTCGAGGCCCAGAAGCTCGAGAGCCTCGCGTTCATGGCCGGTAACATCGCGCACGACTTCAACAACCTGCTCGCGAGCGTCGTCGGCAACGCGCAGCTCGCGTTGCGCCACGCGAGCGACATCGCCGGTGCCGCGAGCCCGCTGCACAACATCCTGGCGGCGTCGGCGCGCGCCGCGGATCTGTGTCGCCAGCTGCTCGCGTACTCGGGCCGTGGGCAGTTCGAGATCGAGGACCTCGAGCTCGCGGGCCTCGTGCGCGAGCTCGCCGAGGTGCTGCAGGTCAACGTCGGCAAGCGGGTGCGGATCGAGCTCCAGCTCGACGAGCCGGGGGGACGCGTCCACGTCGATGCGACGCAGATCCGGCAGATCGTCATGAACCTGGTGATCAACGCCGGCGAGGCGATCGGCGAGCGCGACGGCACGATCACGATCCGGACCACGCAGTGCGAGCTCGATGCCGCGACGATCGCGCAGACGTCCCACCGCGACGCGGTTCCCGGCCGCTACGTCGAGCTCGTCGTCGAAGATACCGGCCCCGGGATGACACCCGACGTGCGCGCCCAGATCTTCGATCCGTTCTTCAGCACGAAGGGGACCGGCCGCGGGCTCGGCCTCGCCGCGGTGCACGGCATCGTGCGCGGTCACCACGGTACGCTCCAGGTCGCGAGCGAGCCCGGGCGCGGGACGCGGTTCTCGATCTTCCTGCCGCTCGCGACCGCGGACAACCAGCCACGACCACGTCGCCCGACGCCGCCGCTGCGTCCGCGCGGCACGATCGCGATCGTCGAGGACGACGAGCTCTTGCGCGACACGCTCGCGATGCAGCTGTTCGAGGCCGGCTACGACGTCAAGTGCACCGGCGACGTCGAGGAGGCGCTCGAGATGTCACGCAGTGCGGGCATCGAGACGTTTCTCGTCGACGTGATGCTGCAGCACACGAGCGGTCACGAGCTCGCGCGCAAGCTCCACGGCGAGCGCCCGGGCGTGCACGTCGTGCTGATGAGCGGCTACAACCAGATGAAGCTGCCGCGCATGCCGAACACGCGGTTCCTGCGCAAGCCGTTCACGGAGCACGAGCTCCTGCACGCGCTCGAGCGCCGGCGCTGATCAGAACCACTCGGGCCGCATCTTCGCGTAGCTGTCCTCGCCATCGCGGCACAGCGCTGCGAGGCCCGCGATCCGCGGGAGCTCGGTGCGGATCCAGTACTGCGCCGTCGCGAGCTTCGCCTCGTGAAACGCCGAGCCCGGGCTCGTCTGCAGCCCGCGATTCGCCGCCGTCGCCTGCGCGAGCCACAGCCAGCCCACGATCCAGATCGAGCACAGCTGCAGGTAATCGGCCGAGTGCAGCAGCATGCCCTCGACGTCGCCGGCGAGCCCGCGGACGCCGAGCGTCGCGGTGATCTCGCCGACCGTCGCGTTCGCCTCGCGCATCGCCGCGATCCACGACGCGTCGATGCCGGCTGCCTCGGCGCGCACGCACGCGGTCTCGATCTCGGCGACCATCATCCGCAGCGCGAGCCCACCGCGCGCCATCACCTTGCGGCCGAGCAGGTCCATGGCCTGGATCCCGGTCGTGCCCTCGTGGATCGAGTTGAGCTTCTGGTCGCGCAGCAGCGCCTCGGGGAGGTACTCGCTCGAGTATCCGTATCCGCCATGCACCTGCAATGCGAGTGCATTGGACTCGAAGCCGTACTCGGCCGGAAAGCTCTTCGCGATCGGCGTCAGCAGATCGAGCATCAGCTGCGCGCGGTCGCGCTCGCCGGCATCCGGCGCGTGGGTCGTGCGGTCTGCGAGCTGCGCGGCCGTCAGGATCAGCGCGAGGCCGCCCTCGACGATCGCCTTCTGGCGCAGCAGCATGCGGCGGACGTCCGCGTGCTCGATGATCGGCACCTGCGGCTGATCGCGCTGCTCGCGCGCCGACGGCGCCCTGCCCTGCGGCCGGTCGCGCGCGTACGCGACCGCCTCGTGATAGCCCACCGACGCGGTCGCGACGCCGTTCGCGCCGACCATGATCCGCGCCTCGTTCATCATCTGGAACATGTACGTGATGCCGCGATGCGGCTCGCCGACGAGCCAGCCGTGACAGTCGGCGGCCTCGCCGAGGTTCAGGATCACGCTCGGCAACCCGCGCCAGCCGATCTTGTGGATCAGGCCGGCGACGCGGACGTCGTTCGGGCTCCCGTCCTCGCGGCGCGCCGGCACGAGGAACAGGCTGACGCCCTTGATCCCGGCGGGCGCCCCCGCGATCCGCGCGAGCACCATGTGGACGATGTTGCCCGCGAGGTCGTGGTCACCGCCGGAGATGAAGATCTTCGCGCCGGCGAGCTTGAAGTGATCGCCGTCGGGCGTCGCGGTCGTCGTGAGGTCGGCGAGGCTCGATCCGGCGTGCGGCTCGGTGAGCGCCATCGTCCCGGTGAACCGGCCCTCGTACATCGCCGCGAGGTAGCGCGCCTTGAGCTCTGCGCTGCCGAACGACTCGACGAGGTGCGCGGCGCCTGCGGTCAGCCCCGCGTAGCCATACGCCGACAGGTTGCCGGCCATGAGATACAGCGCCGCTGCGGTCGCGATCGTGAGCGGTAGCTGCTGGCCACCGACCGCCGCCGGCCGCGTCGCGGCGATCACGCCGAGGTCGCGCAGCCGCGGCCACAGCTCGCGCATCCGCGGATGGATCACGACGCGGCCATCGCGCAGCACCGGTGGCTCGGCATCGATCGGCCGGTAGCTCGGCCACAGCACGTCGCGCGCGAACCGCCGGCATGCATCGATGTACGACCGCACGGTCGCGCGGTCGTGATCGGCGAAGCCCGGCCAGCGCAGCATCTCGTCGATGCCGATCACCTCGTCGAGCAGGAACTCGAGGTCGCGATCCGAGATCAGCGGATTCATGCCGCGCACCGTAGCAGCGATCGAGCTCAGGAGGCCGACGTTGCCCGACATCGGCGCGCCGTGAAACCGCGAGCCCGCGTCCCCGCGTCGACGCAACCGGCGTACGATCTGCAGTCATGGTCGCGCGAATCCTGCTCGTAATCTCGATGATGCTGTGCGCGTGCGGTGGCGACGATGGCGGTGGCGGCACGAAGCCGATCGACTCGCCGCAGGCGCCGACCGATGGCCAGGGCACGGTCGACGGCGCGACCGACGGCTCGACGCCACCGGTCGACGGTGGGCCGGCCGCGGTCGGTCCGCAATGCGGCGCGATCGTGTGCACCGGCAACGACGTCTGCTGCATCGGCAGCACGACGACCTGCAAGGCGGCCGGCATGTGCCCGTCGCAAGCGTTCGCGTGCGACGGCGCCGAGGACTGCAACGGTGGGACGTGCTGCTTCGGCAACGGCGGCCAGGGCGGCAGCACCTGTCAGGCGGGTACGAACTGCGGTGCGATCGCGTGCCACGAGGACGCCGACTGCGGCGGCGGCACGCCGAAGTGCTGCCCGCGTCCGTTCACGCCGGACTACAAGGTCTGCCTCGCGGCGTGTCTGTGATCGGATCCGGAATCAGGCCGCGGCGGACACGAGCTCGGCGGTCACCTCGAGCAGGAAGCCGTCCTCGCTGATCTCGGCGACATCGCCACCGCGCACGCGCATGTCCGGGCGCCACTCGGCCCAGTACGCGCGCGGCTGACCGTTCGGCTGCGGGAACCCGCGCTCGAGGACGAAGTAACGCACCGTCGATGGATCGCGATGCAGCAGCGCGATCATGTGCGCCTCGGTCGGGTTCTCGGGCGTCGGCATGTGGATCACCGCCGCGCGCCAGCCGCCGCCGATCTTGTCGTTGATCGTCACGCGCAGGCCGGTCGGGCTCACGCGCTCGTGCGCGGCGAGACCGTCGCTCGCGGCGAGCCATGCGCCGATCAAGAAGTCGCCGACGCCGGTGCCGGTCACCGAATGCCAGGTCGCATCCGGCTCGTGCAACGCGAGATCACGCAGCACCGCGTGCGCGAACCGATAGTGATGACGGCGCGGCTGGCCCGAGACTCCGGTGCTCGACACGCGCGCGACCGGCTTCTTCGATCGCGTCGCGAGCGCGACGAGCGCTGCAGCGACGAGCCCGATGCCGATGATCAGGAGGGCTTGGACCATGCCGCCACATAACACGGGATCCGGCGGATCGTTTGTAACGGATCGATCCGGTTTCCGGCGTCATCTGCAATACAGATCCTGCGTCGCTATATACAGACGCTGTCGAGCGCGCACGTCGCGGTGCCGTCGCGACATGCGCCGTTGCAGCAGTGCGCGTCGCACGCGCCGCCGGTTCCGACGGCGATGCCGTTCTCGCACGCCGCGCTGCCGGAGCAGGTCGCGGTGCACTGCGAGCCATTGCAGCGGACCGAGCCGGGATCGCCGTGCTGACACGCGGCCGCGCCGATGCAGCTGACATCGCACGTCGCTGCCGTGCCGCAATCGACGCCCTTGTCGACGCACGCATTCTCCGATTCGCAGTGGACCTCGCACGCCGTCGCGCCGCCGCAGAACACGCCCGCCTTGCACGCGTCCTTCACGCCGCAGCGAACGACGCACGGCATGCCGCTCGGGCACGTCACTGCATTCGTCGTGATCCGCGTGATCACGCACGCGCCATCGACGCAGGTCCCGCCGGCGGTCGCGCAGATCGCGTCGTCGCACAGATCGACCGGTGCATCGGCAGCCGCGGCATCGTCGACGACATCCCGCGCGTCCGCCGCGAGCTCGGGTCGCTCCGGCTTCGAGAAGCAGCCGGTCGCGAGGATCGCGATGACGACGAGGCAGCGCATCAGAACGGCAGCTTCGGCTCTGTCCGCGCAGAGCGGTTCGACGTCGGTGGGGTCGACGGCGTCGTCGCGGGCGACGTGCTCGGCGGCGGGCTCGGCGGCGTCGCGACGACCGACCTGCGCGCCGCGGGTCGCCTGTCCGGCGTCCGGACCTCGGACTTCGTGACGACGACCGGCGGCGTCGCGGTCGGCGGCTCGTGTCGCACCGTGCGAGGCGGCGGTGCGGCGGGCTGCACGCTCGACGTCGTCACCTGTGTCGGCGCGGGGCTCGGCTTCGCCACCGCCTTGTGCTCGCCCTGGTGCGCGATCGCGATCGAGATCGAGCACAGCGCGATCACGACCGCGGCGCCGGCGCTCCAGCGCAGCAGCGACGTCCGCCGCGTCGCGGCCGGCAGCAGCGCCGAGTCGGCAACGACCGTGTCGCTCTGCACGAGCTGCTCGAAGTCGCGCGAGGTCGGAGGCCGGCGGCCGACGACACCGTGGTTCGTCGAGATCCGACGCGGCGTCATCGTGTCGCGGGTCTCGTAGCCTCCGGCGGGCGTCACCGACGCGAACGACGGCGTGCCGTGCGTCGGGGTATCGATCGCCCAGTCCTCGAGCGCGGCCTCGAGCGCGGCGCGCGTCTCGGCGGCCGACTGGTAGCGCTGCGCCGGATCCTTCGCGAGCAGGCGATCGATCACCTCCGACAGCGCGAGCGGCACGCCGGACATCGGCGGCGCGGGCTCGACGACCTGGCGCATCAGCAGCTCGTGCGTGGTCGGCGCGTCGAACGGCAGCTTGCCGGAGCCGAGCAGGAACAGGATGCAGCCCAGCGAGTACAGATCGCTGCGCGCGTCGCACGGCTGACCGCACGCACGCTCGGGCGCGATGAACGCGGGCGTGCCGCACATCGCGCCGGACAGCGTCATCTGCGAGCTGTCGCCCTCGAGCGACTTCGCGAGCCCGAAGTCGAGCACCTTCACCGCATCACGCGTCGACGACAGCAGCATGATGTTCGCGGGCTTGAGATCGCGGTGCACGATCGGCACCGCGTGTGCGGCCTCGAGCGCGTCGCAGATCTGGACGCCGATCCGGACCAGCCGGCGCGCGGGAAACACGCCGTCCTCGAGGAACACGCGATCGAGCGTGCGGCCCTCGAGCAGCTCCATCACGAGATAGAACAGGCCGTCCTCGGTCTGACCGAAGTCGAGGACCGCGACCGAGTTCGGATGCGACAGCTGGCTCGCGAGCTTCGCCTCGCGCAGGAACCGCTTGATCACCTCCGGATCGGACACGAGGTTCGCGTGGACGACCTTGATCGCGACCTGGCGGCCGACCGAGTGCTGGTTCGCGCGATACACCGCGCCCATCCCGCCCTGCCCGAGCTTCTCGACGATCGTGAACCGACCGTCGAGCTCGCGTCCGACCATCGGATCGGCGGGCGCGGCGAGCCGCACGAGCCGCGTGTGGTCGGTCGGACAGGTTTCGCCGTCCGTGAACGTGGTCTCGCACGACGGGCAGTACAGCTCGCCGATGACCTCGGGCGCGACTTCGACGCTCATCGTCTCCACTCCAATCCGACGATCGCGCCATCGCCGTTGATCCGCGCCGAGACGCGCGGTGCCGATTCCGGCGTGTCGCGATAGACGGTGTAACGCAGCACGACGCCGGTCACGACGAGCGCCGCTCCGGCACCGTAGAGGCCGATCGTCACGTCGCGCCGGACATCGAACGAGCGCTCCGAACGATCGTAGCGCTCGTAGTCATCGTCGTTGCTCGCGGCTGCGAGCTCGTTGCGCGCGGGGCGGAACGCGAGCACGTGATACGCGATGCCGGCCGCGATCGTCGCGCCGCCGATGCCGCCGATCACGACCGGCACGCGCGAGCGCTGCGGCCTGACGATCGTCGGCGGATCTTTGAACGTCAACGTCACGACCCGCGCATCGTGATCGGTGACCTCGATCGTCTGGGTCACCGGTTCGTGGCCGGGCATCAGCGCGGTGATCGAGTGCCGGCCGATCGGGAGATGGACGACCTGCGGCGCGATCTCCTCGCCCGGCGCGAACGCCGGCAGCGCGACCTTCACGAACTTGTTGCCGGGCTCGACCCGCAGATCGATCGCGGCGAGCTGCACGCGCTCGAGGCGCTCTTGCAGCTGTTGCTCCGCGAGCGGCGCCCACTCCGGTGCAGGATCCTGCACCGTCGCGCGCTGCTGGCAGATCGCGAGGTAGAGCTCGGCGTGCGTCCACTGCGCGCGGCGCAGGTACGCGAGCGCCATCAGGCACGCATGGCTCGCGCGCTTCTCGATCCGATCGGCGGCGCGGAACGCCGCGAGGGCCTCGTCGAGCCGGCCTTGCTTGGCGAGCTGCTCTCCCTGCTGCGCGTACACCTGCGCAGGTTCGGCGCGCACAGCGGTCACCATGACCGTGCACGTGATGATCGAGGCGAGCCCCAGCGTTCGCACGGTTCGGTGTCCCTAGCAGGGGCGATGCCGCTTTGTGATCCGCGGAATTCCTTGCGCCCACGCAGATGCACTCGCGGGATCGGCTCCGGAACGCGCGAGGCCGCCACACCGCGCGAAGTCGCTCGCGCGGGACGTGGCGCACCAGCACACACGATCTGCGCTGCTGGTTGCACATCGGTGTCGAGCGCGTTCCTGTGCGTTCGAACAGTGCAGCGTGGCTCGTGTCACCGCGCGCGTCGCTCCGCGGCAACCGCCACACCTGCGGTTGTGCAGCAGTTGTACAGTGAGCGAGTGACGAAGCCGTGCCGAGTCGAGGTCCCGACGTCGATCGACGAGCTGGCCGAACGCGTCGAGCGCGCCGGTTCCGAGAGTGACGTGCCGCTGCTCGAGCTCGTCGAGCAGACCGTCGATCACGAGACGCGGTCGCAGATCACCGCGTCGCTCGCGCGGTGCTGGGACTTCGCGCTCGCGAAGCGCTGAGCGATCCCCACTCAGTCGACCGCGATTCCCGGCCCGGCACGCACGACTCGGGCGAGCTCCGCGGTCGCGAGCGCGTGGTCGACGGCGGCGCGCGCGGCGAGCGGCGCGAGCGCATCGATCTCGGGCACCGCGAGGTCGATCGCGATCCCGCGCACCGCGAGCTCCCCGGCGTACGCGTGCTCGTAGATCGCGTGCCCGAAGATCCACGTCGATGCCGTGGCCGTGCCGGTCACGCACACGAGCGCGCCTTCATCGATCAGCGCGAGCCGATCGTGCGCCCGCGATCGCGTCGGCGGCAGCTTCGCGCGACCGGCGGCGCGCTCGCGCTGGACATCCGCGAGGGCACGCGACAGCGCGAGCTTCGCGCGCGGAAACGCGGCCCACACGAGCGCGTTCAGCAGATCGTGCGCGTTGCGCGGCCGCGTCGGGATCTCGCCGCGCTCGACGATCTGCACCTCGTAGAGCGTCGCCGGATCGATCGTGCCGTCCGGCCGGAGCTGCGGTCGCGTCTTCGGCGCCTCGACGAGCCGCATGCCGACCTGCGCGAGCTCCGGCCGCAGCTGCGCGTCGAGCACGGCGATCGCCGGCCAGTCGGGCTCGTGCGCGAGCCGCGCGACGAGGTCGGCGATCCGCGCGAACCGCCGGTGCCGCAGCCGCGCGGGGTCCCACACGCTCGACCGGTCGGCCATCGCCGCGGATACTACGCTCGCATGTCACACGAGACGACCGAGATTGTCACCGACGACGGCACGTGCCCGGCGCACGTGTTTCGCCCCGCCGGCACCGGCCCCTGGCCCGCGGTGCTGCTGTACATGGACGGCATCGGCATGCGGCCCGCGCTGCACGCGATCGCAGAGCGCCTCGCGTCCGGCGGCTACTACGTGCTGATGCCCGACATGTTCTATCGCGGTGGCCCCTACGTCGCGCCGGACCCGAAGCAGCTGTTCGCGGACGAGGCCATGCGCAAGGCTCACTTCGCGAAGTTCTTCGCGCCCGACTTCATCGACCGCGCGATGCGCGACACCCGCGCGTTCCTCGCGTTCCTCGACGCGCAACCCGACGCGCGCGCGGACCGGATCGCGGTCGCCGGCTACTGCATGGGCGGCCGGCTCGCGATCGTCGCGGCCGGAACGTTCGGCGATCGGATCGCCGCGGCGGCCGCGTTTCATCCCGGCAACGTCGTCACCGACGCGCCGGACAGCGCGCACCTGCTCGCGCCCGGGATCCGTGCGCGGGTGTACGTCGCGGGCGCGACCGACGACGCGACGTTCACCGACGATCACAAGCAGCGGCTCGCGGACGCGCTGACGGCGGCCGGCGTCGATCACGTGATCGAGACCTATCCCGCGCGCCACGGCTTCGTCCCCGCGGACACGCCGGTGCACGACCCCGCATGCGCCGACCGCCACTGGCGAGCACTGTTCGATCTGCTCGGCCAGACGATCGCCCGCGGCGTGTAGATTTTCCTCACGTCGCCGCGGCACGCGCATTGCTGACGATCCGAAATGACATGCGTGTCGCCGTGATCGTCAACGCCGGTGCCGGCTCGATCAGCTACGAGAAGTGCGAGGACCGCGTTCGCGAGATCCAGGCAAGGTTCGAGGAGATCGGCATCGAGACCGAGATCTTCTTGTGCGAGCCGGAACGGCTGACCGCGACCGCACGGCGAGCGGCGACGCACGCGGTCGACGCCGTCGTCGCCGCCGGTGGCGACGGAACGGTGAGCGCGATCGCGGCCGGGCTCGTCGGTGGTGCGCGTCCGCTCGCGGTGCTGCCGCTCGGCACGCTGAACCACTTCGCGCGTGACCTCGGCATGCCGACCGATCTCGGCGACGCGGTCCGCGCGATCGCGACCGCCGAGCGCACGACGCTCGACGTCGCCGAGGTCAACGGTCGCGTGTTCATCAACAACTCGTCGATCGGCCTCTACCCGGAGGCCGTCCGGCTGCGCGACGAGCAACGCGAGACCCACGGCCGCGGCAAGTGGCTCGCGATGATGATCGCCGCGTTCCGCGTGCTCAAGCGATTCCGCAAGCTCTCGGTGCTCGTCGATACGCCGCATGGTCGGGTCGCCGCGATCACGCCGTTCGTGTTCGTCGGCAACAACGAATACGGCACCTCGCTCGGCTCGCTCGGCAAGCGGTCGACGCTCGATCGCGGACGGCTGAGCCTGTTCACCGTGCGGTGCCGCGGCCGGCTGCACATGCTGTACGTGCTCGCGCGCGCGCTGTTCGGCCGGACCGAGGAGGTCCGCGAGCTCGAGGCCGGCCTCGTCACCGAGATCAACGTCGCGACCCGGCATCGCCAGCTCGACGTCGCGCTCGATGGCGAGACCACGCGCATGGGCACGCCGCTGCGCTATCGCATCCGGCCCGGCGCACTCGTCGCGCTCGTGCCATCAGCGGCGCAGCCGACCGTCGCGCCGCCCGAGGCGGTCGACGCGGCGCCCGAACGAACCGCGGTCTCCGCGTAGCGAGGCTTTCCATGAAGACCCTGGTCCAGATCTCCGATCCGCATTTCGGCACCGAAGATCGGCGCGTGCTCGCCGGCCTGCTGCGCGATCTCGAAGGCGTGACGGCACCGCGCCCGGACGTGCTCGCGATCTCCGGCGATCTCACGCAGCGCGCGCGGGTCTCGCAGTTCCAGGCCGCGCGCGCGTTCCTCGATCGGCTCGACCTGCCGTTCGTCGTCGTACCGGGCAATCACGACGTGCCGCTCTACAACATGTTCAACCGGCTGTTCCGGCCGCTCGATCGCTACAAGCAGTACATCACCGACGATCTCGCGCCGACCTACTTCGACAACGAGCTCGCGGTGATCGGCATCGACACGGCACACGGCTTCACGATCAAGGACGGCCGCGTCACCGACGCGCACACGACCCAGATCTGCGCCCAGCTCGGATCGCATCACACGCGGTGGCGCGTGCTCGTCGCGCACCATCCGTTCGTGATGCCGCTCGGCGCGAAGGAGCGCGACCTCGTCAACGGCGCGCACGACGCGGTCAAGAAGCTCGAGGCGTGCGGCATCGACGTGATCCTGACCGGCCACATGCACGTGCCCTACACGACCGACGCCGCCGGTTACGCGGCCGGTGAAGGCGAGGTGATCGCGGTCCACGCCGGCACGTGCCTGTCGACCCGGCTGCGCGGCGAGCCGAACGGCTACAACCGGCTCGAGTTCGCCGGCGAGCAGCTGACGATCGTCCACCGGATCTGGGACGGCGAGCAGTTCGTCGACGGTCCGAGCAACGTCTACCAGCGCCGCAAGCGCGCCGGGGCGCCGGGCGCGACCCGGTTCGAGCAGGTCGAGCGCCACGAGGGCGCGCACGTCCCCGTGCCGGCGTGATCAGCGCCGCCGGCGCCGCAGCAGCACGGCAAGCACGCCGAGCACGAGCAGACCGGTCATCGATCCGCCGCGCGCGTCGCTCGCGCATCCCGCGCAGCCGCGCGTCTTCGACGTGACCTGCCCGGGAGACCGCTTCGACGAGCTGTCCTCGTCCTCGGCGCCGTACGAGTCGTTCTGCGCGCCGAGCGTAGACCCAAACGTGCGGCCGGTCGGGATGTTGCGGCTGTACGAGCCCGGATCGATCGTCGGCGCCGTGCCCTGCACCTGCACGACCTCGCCGCCGGCCTTGCTCTCGAGCGCATCGAGCGCCGCGGCATCGCCGTTGTCCGCCATGATCTTCTTCTTGCGCTCGCGGGCGGCCTCGACGGTCGCGCGCTCGCTCGACGCCGCGAGCTCCGACTCGGGGATCGCGAGGAACGCGGTGTACGGCGTCACGAAGTTGTAGGCGAGCGCGAGCTCGAGCACCTCGTTCATCAGCTCCGGTGCGCTCGAGCCGAGCGAGATCTCCTCGAGCAGGTGGTCGACGCGCGACTGTGCCCACAGCCGGCCGACCCACGGCCGCGCCGGCGCCTTCGAGATGTCCACCGTCCGCGTGAACGTCACCGGCTTGCCGGACAGCTTGCCGTGGAAGATGAACTTCGCGGGGCCGGTGCCGCGCAGGCGGCCGGTGACGAGCAGCTCGTCCTGCGCGAACAGATCCGGCAGCGTGCGCGGATAGACGCGGACCGCCTGGGCGCCCTCGACATCGATCGAGACGTCGACGAGCAGCGGGTTCGAGATGCTCGCCGCGAGCTTGCCGACCTCGGAGCGGATCGCGCTCGCGGTCTCGATGTAGACGAAGCGCCCGCGCTTCTGCGCCGCGAGCCGGGACAGCAGCGGCTTGTTGACCTCCTTGCCGAGGCCGAGCGTGAACAGGCGGACGTCGCGCGTGTCGAGCTTCGTCGCCTGCAGCGCCTTCTCGGCGTCCGACTGGCCGTCGGTCATGAACACGACGACGCGCGGCCGCGACGATTGCTTGTCCTGCGCCGAGATCGCGGTGCCGAGCGCGAGCGCGATGTCGGTGCCACCGCCCTCGTGCAGCCGATCGACGAACGCGACCGCGCGCTGCCGCGTGCCGGCATCGGCGGGCTGCGGCGTCTTGAACAGCGGGTCGACCTCGTCGGAGAACGCGATCACGTTGACGCGGTCGTTCGGGTTGAGCCGGCGGATCACGTCCATCGCGGACGCCTTCGCGTTGTCGAGCGGCTCGCCCATCATGCTGCCGGAGCGATCGATCACGATCGTGACGTCCTTCGCGGCGACCGCGTTCGGCGGCAGATCCGGCGCCGCGAGCGACAGCGCGAACCAGCCGTCGTGATTCTTGCCCGGCGCCTGGACGAACGCGTCCGCGGTCCAGTCGAGCTCGTCGGCCTGCCACTCGAGCACGAGCTCGCCACCGCGCGCGGCACCCTCGGAGCGCAGCCGCACGCCGTCGCTCGTCTTCTCGACGTGGATCCGGTGCGTCGGCGAGCGCAGGTTCTTGATCGGGCCGGTGATCGAGACCACGACCTCGGCGTCACCGCGCGTCAGCGGTGCGCGATAGCGGATCGTCTTGCCTCGCTGATCGAGCCACTTGCTCCACGTCAGCTCGACGCGCTTCTTCTCGTTCGGGTTGATCGGGAACACGCGAAACGCGAACGCGCCCTCGCCATCCTCCTCGAGGAGGCCTGGATCGCGACGGCGCGCCGTGACGTTGTCGTAGACCCGGCGCGCGGTCTGGCGCTCGAACACCTCGCCGACGATCTTCTGCTCGCCGTTCCAGTACGCGAAGCCCTCGACGCGACTGCCGGAGCCCGGCCGCAGCTGGTAGCGGCCTTCGATCTGGCCGGCGTTGTTGTGGCGGTAGACCTGGAGCAGCGTCGTCCTCGCCATCTGGTGATCGATCGTCACGTTCAGGCGCTCCTCGACGAGCGGGATCGTCAGCGGCTCGCCTCGTGGCCCGGTGCCGCTCGCGATCATCATGGCTTCGAGCCGATCCGTCTGCACCTGCGCGCGGACGGAGGGCGCGGCCAGCGCGAGCACGACGGCTCCTGCGCAAACCAAACGCGTGTTCATGAGTGCCTCCTGGTGCACCCCAAACGCGCCAGTCCAAGCCGCGGTCTATTCCCGGTGTCGCGCGTGACCCAACACGCGCTGGCCGCTGCTGACAGCGCCGTTCGCGACCTCGCGGGTGCGACGCCGACGCAGCGCGACGACGCCGAGCACGGCGAGCACGGCCAGCCACGACGACGACGACGACGCACGGCAACCCGCGACCGGATCCTCGCTCGCGCTGCCCGGATCATCCGCCGGCGGATCGATCGGCATCGGCTCGTCACTCGGTGGCTCGGGGGCGAGTGTCGCGTCGCGCAGCCGCTCGCCGTCGGGGGTGCCGAACCCGGTCGGCCCATCCCAGCCCGTGCCGGCCGTGCACAGCGCATCGCCGCACGCGCCGTTCGCGCCGGCGACGACGTCGTGAAACAGCGCCGGCTGCGTCGCGATCGAGGCTGCGGTCTGCTGCGCCTGGCCGGTTGCCGCGAAGATCGCAGCGACGAGCGGCGCGCTCGCGCTCGTCCCGCCGAGCACCTTCCAGCCACCCGCGTGATAGACCGCGACGCCGGTCGCGGGATCGGCGACGGCCGCGAGATCCGACGACGCGCGATGCACGCACGGCGACGCGGTCTGGTACGCCGGCTTCGCGATCGACAGGCTGCACGCGCTACCGCCCTCGGTCCATGCGGTCTCGCGCCAGCCGCGCGCGTTCGAG
Organism: Kofleriaceae bacterium; assembly: GCA_035715365.1. Lineage (GTDB taxonomy): Bacteria > Myxococcota_A > Polyangia > Haliangiales > Haliangiaceae > JABFXX01. The sequence goes on from DASTLB010000027.1 coordinate 70,011, forward strand.
GCGCGCTCGAGTCGCGTGCCGCCGATCGCGATCACGTGCTGCGAGGTGCCGGGATAGCTCGGACCGGCGCCGCTGCTGTTGAACCCGCTGTCGCCGGCCGCGGCGAAGATCGCGACGCCCGGTTGATCCAAGAACGTCTCGGCCGCGGCGAGCGACTGCCCGGCCTTCTCCGGCCGGCCCCAGCTGTTGCTGATCACGTCGGCGCCGAGCGCGACCGCGGTGTGCTGCGCCGCGAGCAGGCCGTTGCCGGTGTCATCGGCCTGCACGACGAGCAGGCGGCAGCGCGGACAGCCGGCGCTCGCCATGTCGAGATCGAGCATCGTCTCGAGTGTCCAGTCATTCGTCGTCGGTGGATCGGCCGGCAGTGGCGAGGTGTCGCCGCGCTGGTTGACGACGCGCAGGCAGCCGTTCGCGATCGTGCACGGCGGCAGCCCGTACTGCGTGCGGTACTTCGCGAGATCGGCCTCGAGCCGGCTGTCGCCGTACGCGACGACGATCGCGATCGTCGGCTGATCGTCACCGGCGGTCGGGATCGCGTACGCGTCCGCGAGGTCGGCGGCGCCGTAGCCGCGCGGCGCCGCGCGCAGCTCGCCGGGCTCGAGCGCCTTCGCGAGGCAGCGGAACTCGCCGTCGGTGCAGACGTCGACCGCCTCGACGCCGAGCTCGTCGGTCGTGCGCGAGATGTCTGCGTCGACCGCACATGCGGACGTGAACGTGAACAAGGCGAGCGTGACGGACAGCCGCACGCTCCCGGTATCGGCCGATCAGGTGCGCGGCGTGGGGTGCGGTCCGGGTACGCCGCGGACATCGAGCGTCTGCGTCGGGTAGGCGAGCGCGCTGCCGGCCTTCTCGATCACGTCGACGATCCCGAGCAGCATGTCCTGACGCCAGCCCCGAAACCCGTCGAAGTCCTCGTCGTCGTACCAGGTCATCACCTCGATCTCGAACGCCGAGTCGCCGAGCTTGACGAGCTTGACGACGAGCTCCTGCTTGTAGGTGCGGCGGTCGGCGCGCAGCACGCGCTCGATGCCTGCGAGGATCTCGCGGAGCTGGGATGCGGTCGTGGAGTACACGACGCCGACCATCGTGTGCAGCCGGATCCGATCGCGCAGCCCGAACGTCTCGATCTGACTGTCCGCGAGCCGGCCGTTCGGCAGCGAGACGATCGTGCGATCGAACGTCCGGATCCGGGTCGAGCGCAGCCCGACGGCCTCGACGTGGCCGAGGATGCCGGTCTCGGTGCGCACGAGATCGCCCTCGCGCAGCGGCTGATCGACGCCGAGCGCGAACGCGCCGAACAGGTTCTCGACGGTCTGCTTCGCGCCGAACGCGAGCGCGAGCCCGCCGATGCCGACGCCCGCGAGCAGGCTGCCGACCGGGAGGCCGAGCGCGCCGAGAAACGCGATCGCCGCGAAGATGACGAGCACGAACTTCACCGTGCGGCCGGCGAGCGTGAGCAGCCCGCGCGACGCCGGACGCGCGACCGCCCAGTCGGCCGCCGCGAGGTGGCCGATCACGACGTCGACGAGCCGCACGATGCACCACACGACGCCGACGCCGAACAGCGCGAGCAGCACGTTCAGCATCGGCTCGTGCACGTGATCCGGCAGCTCGAGCACCGGCAGCAGCACGCGGCCGACGACGATCTTGCCGATGAACCGCAGCGGGCGCGCGAGCCGATCGACGAGGTCGTCGTCCCACCGCGCCTCGGTCGCCATCGTGATCCGGCGCGCGACCACGATGATCAGCCGGGCGACCACGCGTCCGGTGACGAACGCGATCACGAACGCGGCGCCGAGCCCGATCCATTGCCAGTACGCGAGCCCCCACGGGCCCATGGTCAACAGCGGCTCCGGCATCCAGTCGGTCACGCGATCGCTATAGGCGGGTTGCCCCGCGATCGGCAAGTCACGGGCACGTGAAGTAGTGCTTGCCGGTCGTCGCCTTGTCGCCCTCGCCGAACTGCCACGAGTACTCGACCTTCTCGCGCTTGGCCTTGCCGTCGCACATGTGCTTGTCCTGGATGAACACCTTCTGGAGCTCGATCTTGCAGGTCGCGACGCCGATCGTGCGCTTGCTCGTGACGTCGATGTTCACGCCGGCGGTCGAGCCGAGGCACTTGCGAACCCCGGCGTACTGGCCGGGCTTGAGCGTGCCCTTGCCGTCCTCCTTCGGCGCGGGCGTATCGGCGAACGCGACGGCGGTGGACGACAGGACGAGAGCGGCGAGCAGGAGCTTGGTCATGGGCATTTCCTCCGCCGCTCGCTTCGAGCAACCGAGATGCCACGACGCGAATCAACCATTCCGCACGGTTGTGACCGGTGGCGTCGATCAAGCGATCGATCGCTTGATCCACCGCGCGCGAGCGCGCCCGATCCACCGCGCGCGAGCGCGCCCGATCAACCGCGCGCGAGCTCCGGCAGCGGCACGTACTCGACGTCGTCGCCCGGGACCTTCGGGAACACGGCGAGCTGCTGCGCCTTCCACGCGGCCTTCGCGCGCTCGATCCGCTCGCGCGACGACGCGACGAAGTTCCAGTCCATGACGCGCGGCGGAAGCGGTGGACCACCGACGAGCAGCACGCGGCTCGCTGCGTCCGCCTCGATCCGGGCCCGCGCGCCCTCGCGCAGCACCGCGAGCTGATCGCCGGTGATCGCATCGCGGCCGATCCGGATCGCGCCGTCGATCACGTAGACGCCGCGCTCCGCGGGTTCGACCGCGACGTCGAGGCACGCGCCCGGCTCGAGCGCGAGATCGACGAGCAGCGGCGCGCCGGGATGATCGACCGGCGACGTCGCGCCGAACGCGCTGCCGATCAGCACGCGGCCGGTGACGCGATCGCGCGCGATCGCCGGCAGCGTCGCGGCCGGATGGTGCGCGAAGCTCGGCGCGTCGTCCTCGTTCGCCTCGGGCAGCGCGAGCCAGATCTGGATGCCGTGCAGCCGGCCGCCGCGCGCGCGCCACGCCGGATCGGCGCGCTCGGAGTGGACGACGCCGCGCCCGGCGCGCATCAGGTTGAGATCGCCGGGCCGGTTGACCTGGACCGACCCGAGGCTGTCGCGATGGACGTTCTCGCCGGCGAGGAAGTACGTCACCGTCGACAGCCCGATGTGCGGGTGCGGCTTGATGTCGAAGCCGACGCCCGGCGGGATGTCGACCGGACCCATGTGGTCGAGGAAGCAGAACGGGCCGATCAGGCGGCGCTTCATCGCCGGCAGCACGCGCGCGACGGTCAGCGATCCGACATCGCGCGGCTTGGCCTCGAGCACGAGCTCGACCGCGTCGTCGTCAGGCGGCTCGACGCATGCCGGCTCGTTCGTCGGATACACGCTCATCGCGGGCCGTGCCTGGCGACGAACTGCGCGAACGTCGTCATGTACTTGTCGAGCAGGCCGCGGATCTTGTCATCGACGAGCTTGCCCTCGGCGTCGAACACGCTGCCGGCGTTCGACACCTGCAGCCGCGCGCCGTAGAACGGCAGCGTGCCGAGCGTGCGCAGGACCGGCAGCCAGGCCGCCTGCGCGAGCCCGGTGCCGCCGTTTCCCGGCGTCGCGCCCATGATGCCGACGGGGCGGCCGCCCCACACGCGCGCCATGTCGGCGGGCGGTCGCGACGTCCAGTCGATCGCGTTCTTCAGCGTCCCGGGAATCGAGTTGTTGTACTCGGGCGTCACGATCAGCACGCCGTCGGCACCGGCGATCTGATCCTTCAGCGCCTGGACGGCGGGCGGGATCCCGGACGTCGCCTCGACGTCGCCGTCGTAGAGCGGGATGTCCCGGATCGAGCCAACGGTGATCGTGGTGCCCTCGGGCACGCGCTCGATCGCGGCGCGCAGCAGCATCGTGTTGAACGATGCGCGGCGCGTGCTTCCAGAAATCGCGACGATGTTCGGCATGGGCTTCCTTTGGTTCACGCGAGATCGAACACGAGGAGCTCGCCCTCGTCGATGCCTTCGATCCGGAGCAGGTTCTCGTCGGTGATCGCGACGCCATCGCCCTCGGAGAGCGCGACGCCGTTGACCCGCGCCTGGCCGGCCGCGACGTGCACCCACGTGCCGCGGCCCGGTGCGAGCGCGAGCTCCGCGGTCTGGCCCGGGCCGAAGATCCCGGCGTAGACGTTCGCGTCCGCGTGGATCGTGACCGAGCCATCGCGCCCGTCGCGCGACGCGACGAGCACGAGCTTGCCGCGCTTGTCGGCGTCGGAGAACGTCTTCTGCTCGTAGCCGGGCGGCAGGCCGCGGCGCTCGGGCTGGATCCAGATCTGGAGGAAGTGGACCTCGTCCGCCGGCGACGCGTTGAACTCGCTGTGCACGACGCCGGTGCCCGCGCTCATCCGCTGGACATCGCCCGGCCGGATCACCGCGCCGGTGCCCATCGAGTCGCGGTGCGCGAGCCCGCCTTCGAGGACGTACGAGAGGATCTCCATGTCGCGGTGCGGATGCGCGCCGAAGCCCTGCCCGCCTTCGACGCGGTCGTCGTTGATGACGCGCAGCGCGCGAAATCCCATGTGGGCGGGATCGTAGTAATCCGCGAACGAGAACGTGTGATGCGAGTCCAGCCAGCCGTGACGGGCGTGGCCGCGATCCGATGCCTTGCGAACAGTCAGCATGATGTGCTCCCTGTCGGAGAACGGTGGCACCGCGAGGCCGCGCTCGTAAGCGGGCACCCTGCAACGATCCGTTCTACGCCGATGTCGGAAACCCGCACGGCCTCAGGACGGCTTGTCGAGCATCGCGAGCGCCTTGAACACCGACTCGCGCGTGCGTGCGAATCCTCCCGTGCGACGGCTCTCGAGGTTCTTGCGGCCCTGCGTGCCGGCGCGCTTGCTGCCGAGCATGCCGATGCCGATCGCGGCGTTGACCTGGACGTTCTCGGCCGGGCTCTCGATCGCGTCGCACAGGATCTCGCACGCGTCGGGCAGCTGGTTCACGACCTCGAGGATCCGGCGCGCGTGGGTCTCGTCGTCGGTCTCGAGGCCCTTCAGCAGCGCGGTCAGCACGCGGGTCTTGCGCGCCGCGAGCACCGGCGCGACCGCCTTCGCGACGTCGGCATCACCACGCAGCGCACCGACGAGGAACTCGGCGATCTCGCGGACGGCGTCGTCGCCGAGCTTGTCGAGCGCCTGCGCGGCGGCGATCCGCACGCGCATGTCGTCGTCGCGCAGCAGCACGCCGAGCGGCCGGACAGCGGCGATCGCGGGTGCGCCGAGCGCGCCCAGAGCGGTCGCGGCATTCGCGCGCACGACCGCGCGGCCATCGGTGAGGTACGGCGCGAGATCCTCGACGCGCAGCTTGCCCGGATCCTTGAACGCCTCGGCGCCGAGGATCTGGGTCTCGAAGCCCGCGACGTCGATCTGCGCGGGTCCGGTCTGGCGCGGACCGTCGAGCATGTCGAGCGCCTTGCGCACCGCCTCGCGCGTCCGCTCCCAGCCGCCGGTGCGCGCACCCTCGAGCGCCTTGCGGCCCTTGCCGACGCGCGCGGGTCCGAGCATGCCGAGCCCGATCGCGGCATTGACCTGGACGTTGACCGCCGGGCTCTCGAACGCGTCGACGAGGATCTCCGAGGCATCCGGGAGCGCGTTGATCACCTCGACGATGCGCCGGCCGTGCCGCGGATCGTCGGTCTCGAGCCCGCGGACGAGCGCGCCGATCATGCGCGCGCGCCGCGCCTTCAGCACGTTCGCGCAGGTCTCGGCGACGCGGTCGTCGGCGTCGCGCAGCGCTCCGACGAGATCATCGGCGGTCTCGATCACCGCGGCATCGCCGATCCGATCGAGCGCCTGTGCGGCGGCGAGCCGGACCTTCGCGGAATCGTCGCGCAGCCGGACCCCGAGCGAGCGCGCGGCCGGTTGCGCCGGTGCGCCGATCACGGCGAGCGCGAGCGCGGCATTCGCGCGCACGATGTCGCGGCCGTCCTGCAGATACGCGGTCAGATCCGCGACGCCAACGCGCTCGGCCTCGGCCTTGTGCTTCTCGACCTCGGCGAGCGCGAGGAACCGACCCTCGAAGTCCTCGATCGCGACCGCCTGCGGCCCGGCATCGCCCTTCGGATCGATCATCTCGAGCGCGCGCCGCACGGCCTCGCGCGTCCGCGCATCGCCACCCGTGCGCGCGCCGTGCAGCGCGGTGAGCCCACCGCCGAGCTTGCCCTTGCCGACCGCCTTGCCGAGCTGCCCGAGCCCGAGCGCCGCGTTGACCTGGACGTTGACCGCGGGGCTCTTGAACGCCTCGGTCAGTGTCTCGGCCGCGCCGGATAGCTTCGCGAGCAGCGCGCCGACCCGCAGGCCGTGCGCCTCGGCGCCGGCATCGAGGCCGCGCACGAGCGCGTCCTGCGCCGACGGGCCGAGCGCCTCGAGCGTCTCGAACGCAGCCTCGGCGACGTCGGTCTCGGCATCGCCGAGCGCGCCGACGAGATCCGGCGCGGCATCGATCGCGCCCTGGCCGAGCTTGCCGAGCGCGACCGCGACCTCGCGACGGACCGCAGCGACGCTGTCGCGCAGTAGCAGGCCCATCGCCTTGGCCGCGCGCGCCGCATCGCCGCCCTTCACGGCGAGCGCGCGTGCCGCGTTGATCTTGACGTGCGCGCGGCCGTCCTGCAGCGCGTACATCATCTCGTCGACCTTGATCTGATCGCTGTACTCGCGCAGCTCGGATGCCGACAGCTTGCGATCCTCGAAGTCGGGGATGTGCTTCGGCAGCTGATCGACTGCGAGGACCTTCTCGCGCGCGACGACCGCGAGCATCGCCTGCTTCGCCGCGGTGCGAACGTCGGGCACCGGATCGCCGGCCTCGACGGTCTCGAGGAAGCCGAGCGCCGCGTCGGCGTCGATCTTGCCGTAGTGGCCGAGCCCGCCGATCGCGTTCATCCGCACGCGGCTGCGCTCGTGCTGCGCGGCGCGGATCAAGAACTGGATGCCCCGCTTGCCGAGCTTGCCGGCGGCAGCGACGACCGACTTCATCGCGAGCGGCAGCGGCACGTCGAGCGCCGCGACGAGCTCCTCGTCGCATTGCCCGACGAGCTCGGACAGCGTCGTGACGACGCTCTCGGTGACGTCGGGCTGCGCACCGTCGAGCGCCTGCGCGATCTGCGGGATCAGCTCGCGCACGCGAGCACCGAGCCGCGAGATCGCCTCGGCGCCGGCGGCCGCGGCGTTCGGATCGCTGTCGCGCAACAGCGGCACGAGCTCGAACACGGGCACGCCGACCGCCGCGAGCCCGAGCGCCGCGTTGCCGCGCACGATCGCGCGGCCATCGCGCGCCATCGTGACGAGCTCGTCGCGATCGAGCTGGCTCGCGAACGGCGCGAGCTCCTCGTACTTGAGCCTGCGCTCGTCGAACGCGGGCAGCTTGCCGCCGGCGGGCGCCGGCTGCGCGGCCGGAGCGTCGTCTCGGCCGCCACCGTCCTTCTTCGCCGCCTTGTCCTTGTCCTTGGCGGTCGCCTTGTCCGCGCCCTTGTCCGCCGCCGGTTTCGGTTTGTCGCCGTCGTTGCTCACCGGATCGACAGGTACCACAAGGCGCGCGCGATCACTCGTCCTCGTCGCGACGGTCGACCTCGAGCTTGGCGTCACCGAACGTGCGCCACAGCAGGCCATCGAGCGTCAGATCGACCCGCTGCTGCCAGCTGCCGACCCGGATCCGGATCGACTCGATCGGCCGCGGGGTCGCGGGCGCGGCAAATTCGGTGCGGCCCTTCGCGCCGACCACCCGGTGCGTCGCCATCGGCACGAAGTGATGATCGAGCAGCTCGATCGTCACCTCGCCGACGGCGCGCGGCAGCTCGAGCCGCACGGTGTTCGGTGCGAGCTTGAGCTGCCGGACATCGCGCCCGCCGACGCGCTTCGGTGGCGACGGCCGGAGGAACGCGATCCCGATCGCCGGATCCGCGGGCGCCGCGCGCGTGTAGCTCTTCGCCCACGGCGCATCGCCGGTGACCTTGTCGACATCGTCGTCGGTCAGCCGCGTCGACAGCGGGCCGCGATGCTGGAACGCGTTCGCGACCGGGCCGACCATCAGCCGCGGCGCGCCGCCGGTCTCGACGACGAACAGCCCGAGGTGCGGGCCCTTCGCGCCGACGTAGTGGATGCCCTGCTGGCCGTTGCGGTTGTAGGTCGCGAAGTCGGCGATGAACGACGCGCTCTTGAGCGCGGTGTCGAGCTCGGGGAACAGATCGATGTACCAGCCGTCGTAGGTCGCGATCGGATACGGCCCCATGTAGCCGGAGGCCGTCGTCTCGCGCTGCTCGACGACCATCGCGAGGAACCGCTTCGCGGCATCGGACAGCGGCCGGTTCGCGAGCTCCTCGCGGGACAGCGCGACGAGCACGTTCATGATCCGCTCGAGCCGCGTGAAGTACGCGGCGGCCCCGACCGTGTCCTTGCCGTCGAGCTTGCCGAACACCGCGCGGCCCTGGTGCGCGTACGCCGCGAGCGCGCGGTAGGTATCGACCGCGGGCTCGACGTAGCCGTCCGGGATCGCGCAGCCGCCCTGATCGTAGACCTGCGCCTGGATCAGGACGTGGTTGTGGCGGAGCTGGCCGTACGCCGCGAGCGCGCTGTCGAGTCGCAGATCGGCGAACGCGGGCGTGTCCATGAACGATGGCAACGCGCCCTGCGGCCGCTGCGCGAGCGCGCGGATCGCGTCGAGCCAGTGCGAGTACAGATCGTCGCCGTGCGGCGAGCGCACGAGCCGGTCGCGCGAATCCTGTAACCGCTTGACGTCGGCCGGCGTGCGCGAGACGTACGACAGCGCGCGATCGTGGCCGAGCATGAAGCCGAGCTCGACCGCCTGCAGATCCGGCCCACGCTGATCGATCAGGCCGTACAGCGCCTGGTTGTCCGGCGTGATGCGCGGGCCGATCATCGTCGCGATCGCGGGCAGGTGCTCGACGTTCGGCATCGGATGGATGTTCGCGGTGCGCTGGTAGCCGTCGCCGATCGCGGCGCGCAGCCGCTCCGCGACCGCCGCACCGCGCAGGCTCTTGATCTTCGCCTTCGCGCGCAGCTTCGCGAGATCCGCGAACGGCACGTCCTCGCGCTTGCCGGCGAACGCGCTCCACGCCTGATCGAGCGCCGCGATCTTCGGCATCGCGCCGGTCCGCTCGGCGAGCTCGACGAGCGCGAGCGCGACCACCGCCTCGCGCGGGGTCTCCGTCGGATCCGGATCGTAGCCGGGCTGCGAGCTGCGCGAGTCGCGCGACACGAGGTTGAACTCGGTGCGCGACAGCCACATCGCGGTGCGGAAGTAGCGCTCGAGGTTGTCGTCGCCCGCGTAGTGGCCGCGTGGCGTGTACTGGGTCGCGTCGAACGAGCGCACGCGCCCGAACACGTCGATCGTCGTCAGCTTGTGCGCGTTCTCGATCAGCTGCACGACGTGCTGCGCAGCGGCGTCGACGTGACCGAGCTCGGACGGCACGACATCGCGGGCGAGCAGCGAGCGCGCGACCGTGAGGTACAGATCGACGTCGTCGGCGACCTCGGGCGGCATCGACTTCGCCGCGACCGGTAACCCGCAGTGCATCGCGCCGAGCATCGCGTCGAGCTGCGGCAGCAGCTTGCCGGACTCGAGCCGGCCGACCAGCTGGTCGTGCGACATGTAGATCGCGTGCAGGATCGAGTCCGCGGTGATGTAGATCGGCAACTCGCCGCGATGGACGTCGTAGTACGCGGTCGTGAAGTCGCGATACCCGAGTCGCTCCGGCACGACGAAGCCGTCGCGCTCGAGCTGGCGCTCCTCGTCGGCGGTCAGCGCGAGCTTCGTGCGCACCTGATCGCGATACGCGAGCGGCTGCTTGCGATCCCACGCGGGCACCGACGCGGCGGCCGGTGGCGGCGGCACCTTCGCGAGCGCGGCCTCGAGCGCGTCGCGGTTGCGCGTGTCGCACACGCCGTCGCTGCGCCGGGTCTGCGCGAGCTGGCGCGCCTTGTCGTCGAGCGTCGCGCCGCCGATCTCGGAGAATTCGTCGTCGACGACGGGCTTCGGGATGTGGTCGGTCGTCGGATCGTAGTACGGCCACACCGAGCGCTTGCACCGGTGCGGCTTCCACGCCGGCAGCACCGGATCTTCGACGTCGTCGTCGCTGGCATCCGTGGTCGCGACGGTCGGGCTCGGCGGTGATGGTGGCGACACCTCGCGGGTCGCCGCGGGCGTGGCGAGCGGGGCCGACGGAGCGGACGGCGGCGGTGGCGACGAGCACGCGACCGCGAGGACGGGACCGAGGATGCGAACGAGCGGGAGGATGCGCACGCCCGATAGACACGACCGCGCGCGGCCAGTTTTGGCGGAATCACCCGAAACAACGACGATCTTTTCGTGCAACAACGACGCGCTCGCACCGTCTGGACGAATCGTCGTCGCGCCGCGCGTGTTACCGTGAAGGACGGATGCACCTCGGGGAGGTGGTCAAGGATCGGTTCGAGCTCGAGGAGGTTGCCGGCACCGGCGGCATGGGGACGGTGTATCGCGCGCGCGATCTCGAGACCGGCGAGCGCGTCGCGCTCAAGGTCCTGATCGGCGGTGCGCCCGACGGTGCGGAGCGGTTCGAGCGCGAGGTCCGCGTGCTCGCCGGCCTCCGCCATCCCGGCATCGTGCGCTACATCGCCGATGGTCGGACGCGCGCCGGCGAGCTGTGGCTCGCGATGGAGTGGCTCGAAGGCGAGCACCTCGGCCAGCGGCTCGAGCGCGATGGGCTGACGCCGGCCGAGGCCGTGACGCTCGCGCGCCGGGTCGCCGAGGCGCTCGGCGCGGCGCACGAGCGCGGCGTGATCCATCGCGACGTCAAGCCATCGAACCTGATCCTGCCGGGCGGTGACCTCGATCGCGTCAAGGTCGTCGACTTCGGTGTCGCGCGCATCCTCGACGCGACGCGCCTGTCGACGCGCACCGGCATGATGATCGGCACGCCGGGCTACATGGCGCCCGAGCAGGTGCGCGGCGAGCGCGAGGTCGGTGCGCGCGCCGACGTGTTCGCGGTCGGCTGCGTGCTGTTCGAGTGTCTGACCGGGCGCGCCGCGTTCGTCGGCGATCACATCCTCGCGGTGCTCGCGAAGATCGTGCTCGAGGCGACGCCGCGGATCACCGACGTGCGCTCGGATCTGCCGCCTGCGCTAGACGAGCTGCTGGTGCGCGTGCTGTCGAAGCAGCCGGACGACCGACCGCGCGATGGCAACCAGCTCGCGCTCGAGCTCGCGCGGCTCGGCAAGCTCGAGGTCGCCGAGCGCGCGCAGACGAACGTGTCCGTGCAGATGCCGGCGCTGACCGCGACCGAGCGCCGGCTGCTCAGCGTCGTGCTGATCGGCAACGACGACAGCCCGGGCGAGCGCACGATCGTCGATCCGCCGAGCCACGCGCCCGCTGCCTCGGCGGAGCAGCCGCTACTCGCGGCGTTGACCGACGCCGCTCGGCAGTTCGGCGCGCAGCTCGATCGACTCGCGAGTGGCGCGTACATCGCGACGCTCGCCGGCGCCGGCGGCACGAGCGATCAGGTGATGCAGGCCGCGCGCTGCGCGCTCGCGCTCAAGGCAATCGTGCCGACATCGCCGGTCGCGCTCGCGACGGGGCGCGGCGTGATCGGCGGGCGGTGGCCGGTCGGCGAGGCGATCGATCGCGCGGTCCGGCTGCTCGCGAGCCCGCCGCGCCACGTCCGGCTCGACGAGGTCACGGCCGGGCTGCTCGATACGCGGTTCGACGTCGGCGGCGACGATGCCGGGCTGTTCCTCGCCGGCGAGCGCGATGCGGTCGCCGCGACGCGCACGCTGCTCGGCCGCGAGACGCCATGCGTCGGCCGCGATCGCGAGCTCGGGATGCTCGCGGGCCTGTTCGAGGAGTGCATCGCCGAGCCGATCGCGCGGGTCGCGCTCGTCACCGGCGTCGAGGGCATCGGCAAGTCGCGCGTGCGCTACGAGCTGCTGCGCCGGATCGCGAACCGCCCCGGCGAGCACGTCGAGATCTGGATCGGGCGCGGCGATCCGCTGCGCGCCGGCTCGCCTTTCGCGATGATCGCGCCGGCGCTGCGGCGCGCGGCCGGCATCCACGACGGCGAGCCGCTCGAGGTCCGCCGCCAGAAGCTGCGCGCGCGCGTGATGCGCAACTCGAGCACCGACCTCGCGCGCACGACCGCGTTCCTCGGCGAGCTGATCGGCGCGCCGTTTCCCGACGACGACAACGTCGAGCTCAAGGCCGCGCGCCACGATCCGATGCTGATGAACGATCAGGTGCGGCGCGCGTTCGAGCACTTCCTCGCGGTCGAGACCGCCGCGCAGCCGGTCGCGATCGTGCTCGAGGACCTGCACTGGGGCGATCTGCCGACGACGAAGCTGATCGACTCGGCGCTGCGCGCCCTGCCCGACCGTCCGATCTTCGTGCTCGCGCTCGCGCGCCCGGACGTCCACGAGATGTTTCCGCGGCTGTGGGCCGAGCGCGGCGTCCAGGAGCTGCGGCTGACCGAGCTCACCGCGAAGACGAGCGAGAAGCTCGTGCGGCGCGTGCTCGGCGACCGCGCGAGTGACTCGCTCGTCGCGCGGCTCGTCGATCAGGCAGGTGGCAACGCGTTCTATCTCGAGGAGCTGATCCGCGCGGTCGCCGACGGCAAGGGCGACGCGCTGCCCGAGACGGTGCTCGCGCTCGTCCAGGGCCGGCTCGAGCGGCTCGAGGTCGACGCGCGGCGCGTGCTGCGGGCCGCGAGCGTGTTCGGCGCGCAGTTCTGGCGCGGCGGCGTCACGGCGCTGCTCGGCACCGCGCGCGAGACCGCGGCGCGCGCGTGGCTCGACGAGCTCGCGCATCGCGAGCTGATCTCGCGCTCGCCGCGCTCGCGCTTCCCGGGCGAGGACGAGTACGTGTTTCGCCACGCGCTCGTGCGCGAGGCCGCGTACGCGATGCTGACCGAGAACGATCGCAAGCTCGGCCATCAGCTCGCCGGGCAATGGCTCGAGCTCGTCGGCGAAGGCGACGCGATGCTGCTCGGCGAGCACATCGAGCGCGGCGGCAACCCCGCGCGCGCGATCGAGCATTACCTGCGCGCCGCCGAGCAGGCGCTCGCCGCGTGCGACTTCGCGGAGGCGAGCGCGCGCGCCGATCGCGGCATCCGGTGCGGCGCGACCGGCCCGACGCTCGGCGCGCTCCGGCTCGTCCAGGCCGAGGCGCACAAGTGGGCCGGCGAGCTCGCGCCGGCCGCGACTGCCGGGCTCGCGGCGATGGCGTGCCTGCCGCGCGGCACCGCGCGGTGGTTCGCGGCCGCGAGCGAGACCGCCGAGGCGAGCGGCATGCTCGACGACGTCGCGCAGCTCGCCGCGATCGGCGAGACGCTGCGCGCGACCCCGGACATCGACCGCGATGCCGCGACGCTCGCCGCCCGCGTCACCGCGATGGCGCACACGGCGTTCCAGCTGTTCCAGCACGGCAACTACGAGCTCGCGCAGATCCTTCTCGATCGGATCGAGCTCGCGGCCGCCGACGTCGTCGATCCGGGCGTCGTCGCGCGGATCTACCAGGCGCGGTCGTCGCGCGCGATGTTCGCGGGCGATGCCGGCGCGTACCTCGAGTCCGAGCAGGAGGCGGCGGCCGCGTTCGAGCGCGCCGGCGATCTGCGCTACGCGTGCATGCAGCATGGCCACGTCGGCTACGCGTGCCTCGAGATCGGTGCGTATGCGGCGGCGGAGAGCTACCTGCGGCACGCGCTCGAGTCCGGGATCAAGCTCGGGCTGTCGAACGTCGTCGCGACCGCGAAGCACAACCTCGGCCGTGCGCTCCAGCTCCAGGGCCGGCTCGACGAGGCGCTCGCGATCGAGACCGAGGCGCTCGACGCGTTCGTCGCGATGGGCGATCGCCGCAAGGTCGCCGGCACGCGGATCTACGTCAGCAACATCCTGCTCGATCGCGGCGAGCTCGAGCGCGCCGAGGCCGAGCTCGATCTCGCGCTCGAGGCGTCGCTGCCGCCGATGCGGCCGCAGATCCTCGCGAGCCTCGCCCGCGTCCGGCTCGCCCGCGGGCGCGCGCTCGACGCGCTCGATGCCGCGCGCGAGGCCTACGATCAGCTCGAGGTGCTCGGCGGCGTCGAGGAAGGCGAGGCGCTGATCCGGCTGATGCTCGCCGAGGCGTTGCTCGCGACCGGCAACCGCGACACCGCACGCGCTGCGATCGCGCGCGCCCATGCGCGACTCGTCGAGCGCGCCGACCGGATCACCGATCGCGACACGCGCGCGAGCTTCCTCGAGCGGATCCCGGAGAACGCGCGCACGGTCGCGCTCGCCCGCGAGCACAACCTCTCGTAGCTCACGCCGCGCGCAGCACGGGCTGCTGGGCCGGAGCCGGGACGGCCTCGACCGCGCGCAGCGTGCGGCTCGCCGGACGCAGCGCCCACGACGCGGCGACGACCGCGAGCAGCACGAGCGGCGTCGCGATCTTGCCGACCGGATCGCCGGACCACGCGTGCGACGCCGCGGCGCCGGTCAGATCGAACATCATGCCGGCGTACGCCCACTCCTTGAGCCGCGGCAGCCGCGGCGCGACGATCGCCGCTGCGCCGAGCAGCTTCCAGACGCCGAGGATCGTCATGACGTAGGCGGGGTAACCGAGGTGCGCCATGCCCGCGCGCATCTCGTCGCCACCGGCGAGGTCGATGGCGCCGCCCGCCGCGAACGCCAGGGCGGTGAGCCCGGTCGCTGTCCAGTACCCGATCGTGCGCTGCTTGGTCGTGATCTGCATGGCCCGACAGTGGTGCCATTTCGCGATTGCCACAATGCGCTACGAATTGGCAGCATCTGCTACTTTTTGATCCATATGCACGAACCCGTCGAAACCACGGAGCTGCTCGCGTTCTCGCGCACCGTCGAGGCGCGGTCGCTGTCGCGGGCCGCGACCGAGCTCGCGATCCCGCGCGCGACGCTGAGCCGCCGGCTCGCCCGGCTCGAGGAGCGGCTCGGCGCCCGGCTGTTGCGCCGGACGACGCGCAGCCTCGTCGTCACCGACGCCGGCGAGGCGCTGTACCGCCACGCGAAGCTCGCGCTCGAGGCGATCGAGCGCGCCGAGGCGAGCGTTCGCCAGACCGAGGGCACGATCCGCGGCGAGCTCCGGATCTCGGCGCCGCCGGGGTTCGGCACGATGTTCAGCGCGTTCGTGTGCGACTTCGCCGCGCGCTATCCCGAGCTGCGCGTCCAGATCCACTTCGCGAGCCGCCACGTCGATCTGCGCCGCGATGGCTACGACGTCGCGATCCGCGCGACGCCCGCGCTCGAGCCCGGCCTGATCGCGCGCAAGCTCGCCAGCGATCGCGCGCTCGCGGTCGCGTCGCCGGCGTACCTCGCGAAGCACGGCACGCCGCGGACGCGCCGCGACCTCGCGAAGCACCGCTGCCTGACGACGTTCACGCGCGGCGAGCTGCCGCAGATGCAGTGGCCACTCGCGAAGGGCGGCTCGGTCGCGATCGAGGCGGCGTTCTCGTCGAACGACATCGAGCTGCTCACGCTGGCGGCGCTGCGCGGCCACGGTGTCGCGCTGCTGCCCGGGATGCTCGCGCGGCCATTCATCGAGGCCGGCGACCTCGTGCACGTGCTCGCCGGCGTGATCGAGAGCCACGCGCAGGTCGCGATCGTCTATCTCGAGCGCGAGCTGATGCCGCCGCAGGTCCGCGCGTTCGTCGACGAGCTCGTCGCGTGGGCCCCGAAAGGCTTCGCGGCCACGCTCGCGGCGCGCGTCACGAGCCTCGGCGGCATGCACTGATCACTCGAAGCGCGTGTCCGGTCCGCTGCGGAGGCGCGCGCCGTCGTACTTACCGAGGTACTCGTACTTGCCTGCCTTGCACCAGCCGCGGCCCTCGGGCGGCTCGGGCTCGGTCGTCAGCAGGTGCGCGACCGTGCCGATCGTCGCGATCAGCACGGCGATGCTGCCGGCGAGCAGCTGGCTGCCGCGCTGCACCCCGACCGCGCAGTCCGACGTCAGGATCGTGCCGTCGGCCCGCGCGTAGTAGCGGACGCACAGCGATCCGCCGCGGTCGCGGATCAGCGCCTCGGCCTCGTCGCGCGTCAGATCCGACAGGTTCCACACGCGCTGATCGCAGCGCCGGCAGACGCGCGCGCGATCGTCGCCGTACATGTCCGCCCACCGCGCACGGCACCGCGAGGCCGGCACGACGGGCAGCCGCGGCGCGCGGCGGCGATCGTCGACGAGGCGGTCGACCTCGGCGAGCTCGCGCGCGAGCGCGGTGCGGCGCGCGATCAGGGCCTCGAGCTCGTCGCGATACGCCATGCGCCGTGTACCGGCGCACCGCGCGCGATCATTCCGCGGCGAGCGCGGCAGCGGCCGGAATGCTCGCGAGCGCGGCCTCGAGCTCGGCGCGCGCGGCGGCCCCGAACGCGACGAGGATGACCTTGCGCGGCCACACCTGGTCCGCAAGCTCGGTCGCGATCGTGCGCACGGCGACCCGGGCGGCCTCGCGCGCCGGATAGCCGTAGATGCCGGTCGAGATCGCCGGAAACGCGATCGTCGCGAGCTGGTGCTCGCGCGCGAGCTCGAGCGACCGCCGGTAGCACGACGCGAGCAGCTCGCGCTCGTCGGAGCGCCCGCCGTTCCACCGCGGCCCGACCGCGTGGATCACGTGGCGCGCGCGCAGCTGGTAGCCCTTCGTCAGCTTCGCGTCGCCGGTCTTGCAGCCGCCGAGCGTTCGGCACTCGGCGAGCAGCTCCTTGCCCGCCGCGCGATGGATCGCGCCGTCGACGCCCCCGCCGCCGAGCAGCGAGGTGTTCGCCGCATTGACGATCGCGTCGACGTCGAGCTCGGTGATGTCGCCCTCGTGGATCTCGATCCGCGCCATGTCGCGGGCCAGCGTAGTGGATCTACTCGTGACCGGCCGGCTTCTTCAGGATCATCTTGCCCATCTTGATGTGGTGCTGCGGCGGCGCGATCGGCTGGCCGAGCATCTCGACCGACTCCGGCGGCGGCGGCGGCGGCTCGACGGTCCGCACCGTCGTGTCGGGGAGCGAGCTCTCGATCCCTCCGAGCACCTGCATCCCCTCGTCGGGTTCGTCCGAGGATCGGAGCGCCTTCCACGCGAACGCACCACCGCCGGCGAGCATCGCGGCCGCGCCGGCGGCGACGATCCGGCGGCGCCGCCGCCGCGAGATGCCGATCGTGCAGTCGCTCGTCAGGATCGTGCCGTCCTTGCGCTGAAAGTAGCGCACGCACAGATCACCCTCGCGCTCGACGATCAACGCCTGCGCCTCGTCGCGTGTCATCGCGGACAGGTTGTAGACGTTCTTCTTGCAGTCGCCGCAGTGCCGGACGCGGTCGTCGCCGACCATCTTCGACCACTCGGCGGTGCACGGTGCGGCCACGCGAATGTTGTCGAGCACCGGCAACCGCGCGCGCGCCTTCGCGTCGTCGAGCAGCTGGGCCGTCGCCTCGAGCTCGCGCGTCTTCGTCGCGACCTCGGCCGCGAGCGCGTCGTGGCGTGCCGCGAGTGCGGCGAGATCATCACGGTAGGTCGTCATGGTGCTCCTTGCGCAAATGCTCGAGTCGCTGCTCGAGCTCGTGCTTGCGCTTGCGGGCCTCGCGCAGATCGATCTCGAAGTCCGGCGGCATCGCGACTGCACCGGCGGTGACGGTGATCGGCTCGCTGCTCACCTCCGGGGCCGCCGGCAGCTTCAGCTCCGGAAACTCGACCCTCGGCGGCTCGAACGGCACCTGCTCGATCGCCATCGTGCCGAGCAGGACGTCATCCAGGCGCTGCTCGTGTGCGCGCACGGTGCGCCAGACCAGAGCGCCCCCGCCCACCAGCATCGCCGCCGCACCCGCCGCGACGAGCCGGCGCCGGCGCCGGCGCGCGATCCCGATCGTGCAGTCGCGCGTCAGGATCGTGCCGTCCTTGCGCTGGTAGTAGCGCACGCACAGCTTGCCCTCGTGCTCGATGATGAGCGCCTCCGCCTCGTCACGTGTCAGCTCGGACAGGTTGAAGACGTTCTTGTTGCAGTCACCGCAGTGCCGGACGTGATCGTCGCCGGTCATCTTCGACCACTCCGCGCTGCACGGCGCCGCGACCCGGATGTTGTCGAGCACCGGCAGCTTCGCGCGCTGATTCGCGTCCTCGAGCAGCTGCGTCGCCTGCTCGAGCTCGCGGGTCTTCGTCGCGACCTCGGCGGCGAGCGCGTCGTGACGGGCGGCCAACGCTGCGAGATCATCGCGGTAGGTCATCCAGGACTTCGACGCATCGCCCGCCGCGACGATCTAAGTGTAGCCAGCGCTACCAAGCTACCGGGATCCGTGAGGTTCCGATGCGCGGGCGAACTGCCACACGGGGCGGATCAGCGCGCCATCAAGATCGCCGGCGGGCAGGATTGCAAGCACCTACATGCCGGCAAACCGTTTGCACTGACGTCGGATCGAGCAGAGACAGTTTCGATGGATGGTCCGTTCACGAAGCGAGGCGTGAACGGGTCGGCACCGACGAAGGCAACTTCGTCGGTGCTTTTTTTTGGCGTCACATGTCCGAGTAGATGAAGAGGTCATCGCCGTTCGTAACGGTGACGACGACGATCGTATCCGCGCGCACGTCGGCCGACAGGCCCGACCACACCTGCTCGACGACCGCGGCGTGCTGGTCATCCCACGCGAGCACGGCGAGGATCTGCTTCTCCCAGCGATCCGCGGCCGACACGTTCGCGGTCGACGCCTGGATGTCGGTGAGCTTGCGCGTGATCAGCGTCGTCGCGTTCTCGACGGTGTACGGCGTGCCGAACGGGAACTGCACCGCGCGCGTCACGCTGACGCCGATCTTGTGGCCGTCGACGAGGACCTCGAGATCGGTGATCTTGCCCTGCGTGTCGTAGAGGATCTCGGTCTCGGTCTTGAGCAGCGCCGCGAGCTCGCAGCGCGCGAGCTGCTCGTACGCGAACACCTCGGAGAACACCGAGCTACCGCCGGCGTTGGGCGTCTCGATCAGGTGCAGGCCACCGGGCGTCAGCAGCGGGCGATCCGCGGGATCGTCGAACCGCCGCGCGAACGTCAGCGCGTCGTGGACGAGCAGCGGCGTCGCGCCGGTGAGCTCGGGATCGTTCAGCACGCCGCACATCCCCGACAGCTCACCGAACCCGGTCGCTGCCGCATCGACCGGCGCATCCGCGGTCACCGGTGCGTCACCGCCGCCACCGCTCGCATCGGGCGTTGCCGGATCCGACGGCGATCCACACGCGGTCAGCAGGACAGCGACGAAGATGGTTCGCACGCTCGCCACGCTACTCGACCCCGCGCCGCGCCCGCCAGTGGCTATCGGAGTGGCCAGGTGGATCATATCGACCCGACGACGGATTGCGCGTCGAGGGCAGACGCCCGAGTATGCGGCGCATGCCACGTGACGTCGCCGTGTTCGGTGCGGCGGGATACTCCGGCCTCGAGCTGTTGAAGCTGCTCGCGGTCCACCCGGAGCTCCGCGTCGCGTGCGCCGCGAGCGACGCCCAGGCCGGCAAGCCGGTCGGCGAGCTGACCGGCCGCGATCACGGCTCGCTCGCATTCGTCGCGACCGCCGACGCGCAGCGCATCGCACGCGACTGCGATGCCGCGCTGCTCGCGGTGCCGCCGGAGGCGGCGAAGACGCTCGCCGCCGCGCTCGCTGGCAAGCCGAAGCTCGTCGATCTGTCGCACGCGCATCGCGCGACGCCGTCCGCGGCGTACGGCCTGGTCTCGCTGTTCGAGGACGACATCGCGACCGCAGCGCTCGTCGCGAATCCCGGCTGCTACGCGACGTGCGTGATCACGGCGGCCGCACCGCTCGTCGCGCATGGCCTCGTCGACGGCGATCTCGTCGCGAGCGCGGGCTCCGGCGTCACCGGCGCCGGCCGCACGTCGGACGAGGCGATGTCGCTCGGCGAGATGTACGGCGAGGTTCGCGCCTACAAGGTCCTGCGCCACCAGCACGTGCCCGAGATCCAGGCCGCGCTGCGCCGGGTGTCGCCATCCGCGCCGCGCGTGATCCTGACGACGCACCTGCTGCCGGTCGCGCGCGGCATCTTCGTGACGCTCACCGCACGGCTCGCCCGGCAAACGCCGACCGACGAGCTCGTCGCGCACTACCGCCGGCTGTACGCGAACGACCCGACGGTCGCGATCGCGCCGAGCGCCGAGCACGTGTCGCTGCGCCGCGTGGTCGGCACGAACCTGTGCATGGTCGGCATCGCGTCCGATGACCGGACGGTCGTCGTCACCGCCGCGCTCGACAACCTGCTGAAGGGCGCCGCGGGCCAGGCGATCGAGAACCTGAACCTCGTGCTCGGGTTGCCGCGGATGACCGGCCTCATGCACCTCGCGAGGCACGCGTGAAGCTGCCGCCGGGATTTCGCTTCGCCGGCGTCGCGTGCGGGATCAAGCCGCATCGCCCGGACCTCGCGCTCGTCATCTCCGACGGCGACGCCGCGTGCGCCGGCGCGTTCACGGTCAACCGCGCGAAGGCCGCGCCGGTCGTCGACGCCGAGCGCCGGCTGCCGGCCGAGCGGATGCGCGCGATCGTGATCAACAGCGGCAACGCGAACGCGCTCACCGGCCCCGAAGGCCTCGAGGCGGTGCAGATCGTCGTCGCCGCGACCGCATCGGCGCTCGGCGTGTCGCCCGATCAGGTCGTGTCCGCGTCGACCGGCGTGATCGGCATGCGGCTGCCGCACCACAAGATCGTCGCCGCCCTGCCCCGCTGCGTCGGCGAGCTGTCGCCCGAGCCCGACCGCGCCGCCGAGGCGATCATGACGACGGACACGACGCGCAAGCTCGCGACCCGCACGATCGAGCTCGACGGCGTGCCGGTCACGCTGTCCGGGTTTTGCAAGGGCTCGGGCATGATCGCGCCGCAGCTCGCGACGACGATCGCGATCGTCGTCACCGACTGCGCGATCGATGCCGGCGTGCTCGACGACGCGATCGAGGCCGCGTCGAACGCGACGCTGAACCAGCTCACCGTCGACGGTGACATGTCGACGAACGACAGCGTGTTCGTGCTCGCGAACGGCCGCGCCCCGCACGCGCGGATCACCGCCGCCGACGGCGCGGCGTACGACCGGTTCGCGGCCGCGCTCGGCGAATTGCTCGACGAGCTCGCGCGTGCGATCGCCGCCGACGGCGAAGGCGCGACGAAGCGGATCGAGACGCTCGTCACCGGCGCACCGAGCGAGGACATCGCGCGCGACATCGCGAAGAGCATCTGCGGCTCGCCGCTCGTCAAGGCCGCGATGTTCGGCGGCGATCCGAACTGGGGCCGCGTGCTGTCGACCGTCGGTGCGCGCGCCGGCTCGCAGGGCTGGGATCTCGATCCCGCGAACGCCGAGGTCACGATCCAGGGCATCGAGGTCTACGACGGCACGCCGCAGCCGTTCGACCGCGCCGCGCTGCGCGCCCGGCTCCGCGAGCCCGAGGTCGTGATCGACGTCGAGCTGCGCGCCGGCGATCACACCGCGCGCGCCTACGGCTGCGACCTGTCGTACGACTACGTCAAGCTCAACGCCGACTACACGTCGCTGCTCGTCGAGGCGCCGGGCGGCGGCGTCGCGAAGGACGACCGGCTCGGCAACTACAGCCCGGCATTCAAGCGCGCGCTGCTCGTCGAGGCACTCGCGTACATCGATCGGTTCCGCGGCAAGCGCTGCGTGATCAAGTACGGCGGCGCCGCGATGACACGCGACTCGCTGCGCCGGTCGTTCTGCGACGACGTGCTGCTGCTGCACTCGGTCGGCCTGCTGCCGGTCGTCGTCCACGGCGGCGGCCCCGAGCTGACGCGCGTGCTCGACAAGATGGGCGACCGCGCCGAGGTGATCGACGGTATCCGCGTCACGTCGACCTCGGACATGCGCGTCGTCGAGATGGTGCTGACCGGCCAGATCAACACCGAGCTCGTGACCCAGCTCAACCAGCGAGGCGCGCACGCGGTCGGCATGTCCGGCAAGGACGCCGCGCTGCTGCGCGCGAAGAAGCTCGTCAAGGACGGCCGCGACTTCGGTCAGGTTGGCGAGCTCGTCGACGTCAACAAGGCGTTCCTCGACTCGCTGCTCGCGCAGCGCTACATCCCGGTGATCTCGCCGGTCGGGCTCGGCGCCGGCGGTGAAGGCTACGATCTCGATCCGGATCTCGTCGCCGCCGGCATCGCCGCCGCGATCGGCGCCGACAAGCTGATCTTCCTCGCGAACGTCGCCGGCATCCTCGAGCAGGCCGAGCTCGTGACCGAGCTGACGACCGCCGAGCTGACGGCCCGCCTCGCGTCCGGTGCGATCACCGGCGGCATGGCGACGAAGGCCGAGGCGACGCTGCGCGCGATCACCGGCGGCGTCCGCGAGGTCCACGTGATCGACGGCCGCGCCCCGCACAACGTCATCGCCGAGCTGTTCACCGACACCGGTGTCGGCACGATCGTGCGCGCCGGCTGATTTCCGCGCGACTTGCCGCGACGACTTCCGTTGATCCGGCATGCCCCGCCAATCCCGCCCCGGCGCTGCGTCCGCAGCGGCCGTCGACGTCTGCCAGGCCTGCCAGGCCCAGCGCATCGCACCGGTTTTGGCCGGCGTCCCCGGTCGCCGCACGCTCGACGCGACGAACATCGCGAACCGCGACAACTTCCGCGAGCTGCCGGCGAGCGCCGGCCCGGCGCCGGGGGTCGATGGCTTCGAGCTATCGCCCGACTGATTACTTCTTGCTGACGCTCGAGTACGGCGCGTCCATCGTGCTCGGCGTCGCCTTGTTCTCGGCGACCGAGAACGACTCGGCATCGGACGGGAACGTACCCGCGCGAACGTCGGCGACGTACGACTCGATCGCGGTCTTGATCTTCGCGCCGAGGGTCTCGTAGCGGCGGACGAACCGCGGCTTGAACGACTCGTCCATGCCGAGCGCGTCGTACGACACGAGGACCTGGCCGTCGCACTTCGCACCGGCGCCGATGCCTATCGTCGGGATCGAGATCGTCTCGGTGATCTCGCGCGCGATGTCGGCCGGGATCGCCTCGAGGACGAGCGCGTACGCGCCGGCATCCTCGAGGGTCCGGGCGTCGGACAGCAGGCGCTCGCGCCCGCCGACGTCGCGGCCCTGGACCTTGAAGCCGCCGAGCTGGTGGTAGCTCTGCGGCGTCAGGCCGATGTGGCCCATCACCGGGATGCCCGCGGCGACGAGGCGATGCACGAGCTCGGCGTGGACCGCGCCGCCCTCGAGCTTGACCGAGTGGCAGGCGCCTTCCTTCATCAGCTTGCCCGCGTTCGTGACGCCCTGCTCGTACGACGCCTGGTACGACATGAACGGCATGTCGCCGACGACGTGAGCGCGCCGCGCGCCGCGCACGACCGCGCGGCAGTGATACGCGATCTCCTCGAGCGTCACCGGCAGCGTCGTCTCGTGGCCTTGCACGACCATGCCGAGGGAGTCTCCGACCAGGAGGACATCCGCGCCGGCCTCGTCGAGCAGGCGAGCGAACGTCGCATCGTAGGCAGTGAGCATGGCGATCTTCTCGCCTCGCTCCTTCATCTGGCGGAGGGTGTGGATGGTGACCTTCGTGGTCTTCATCGCCCGTCCTTCTTTCTGCGTCGGTATGCCGACTGCGGAGTCGCGCGCCGAACCATCTCGACTACGTGCTCCTTGGCTACCTGTTCGGGTCATAGCATCGAATCGGGAGCGTAGGGGAAAAGCCGGCAAGCCCGCGCGGGCTCGGTAGTTTTCGTCGAGCGCCGACGCGACGAAACCGGCAAGCCCTGCGCGCTCGTGCACCGGCTGCCGCCAAGCCTGCGCGTCGCTCCGACGGAGTTGTCACGTGTTGCGTGGGCGCGCTGCGGGATGCGCGTCGTGCGTGCAAGGCACATCCGATGCACTCGCTCGACGATGAGTACCTCGCAGGGAGGCGCCCATGGGCTACGCACGAACGGGCTTTGAAGAAGACGAAGAGAGCTACCGCCCCGGCTCGGTCCTCTATCGAGACCCCGAGTTCCTGGCGGCCATGGAGAAACGCACGAGCATCGACCTGTCCGCCGGCTCGAGCTTCGAGCTGTTCAACGGGCTGGCCGCGATCGTCATGGCCATCCTCGGCCTGTTCGACGTGGTGCCGGTCTACATGGCGGCGTTCGCGCTCGTCGCGGTCGGGTTCGCGCTGCTCGCGCAGGGCAGCACGATCGCGAACCGGTGGACGAAGGCCGTCCACATCCCGGAGCGCGAGACGACCGAGGCGGTCGGCATCGGCACCGAGGTGATCGGCGGTGGCGCCGGCATCGTGATCGGCGTGCTCGCGGCGCTCGGGGTCAGCCCGCTCGTGCTGCTGCCGTCGGGCTCGATCGTGGTCGGCGCCGCGCTCCTGCTCGGTGGCCCGGCGCAGCCCGCGCTCGCCCAGCTGCAGCCGCGCAAGTGGTACGTCACGCGCGACGCGATCCGGGCGTCGGGCGGCATCATGGTGATGGCGGGCGTCGGCGGCATCGTGCTCGGGATCCTCGCGCTCAGCGGCGGTCCGATCATCACGCTCTCGCTGGTGTCGATGCTGTGCGTGGCGGCGGCGCTCGTGATGGCAGGCGGCGCGTTGACGGCGCGACTCGCCCGCAGGTTCGCGTGATCAGCTAAGGTCGCGAGGTGCTCGACCTCGCGATCGTCGGTGGCGGCCCGGCCGGCATCTCGACGGCGCTCCACGTCCAGGCGGCGGCGCCGGATGCGCGGATCGCGGTGCTCGAGAAGGCGCGCTATCCGCGCGACAAGATCTGCGCCGGCGGCATCGGCGCGCGCGCGTTCCGGATCCTCGAGCGGCTCGGCGTCGAGGTCGACTGCCCGTGCGTGCCGCTCGACGCGGTCGCGATGCGGATCGCCGGCGAGACCGTGGTCGTCCACGTGCCCGGCTGCGGCGCGGTCGTCCGGCGGATCGAGTTCGACCACGCGTTCGCGCGCGCGGCCGCGGCCCGCGGGATCGAGATCCGCGAGGGCCGCGACGTCACGCGGATCGAGGTCGCCGACGACGGCGTGACGCTCGCCTGCGCCGACGGCGAGGAGATCCGCGCGCGCGCCGTGATCGGGGCCGACGGCGTCGCGGGCATCGTGCGCCGGCAGACCGGGTTCGCCCGCGGCGAGCTCCGCGCCCAGGTCGTCGAGCTCGACACCGAGGGCGTCGCCGACGATCTGCCGCGCGACACCGTCGTGTTCGACTTCTCGACGACCGCGCTGCGCGGCTACGCGTGGGACTTCCCGACGCAGGTCGCCGGCGAGCCGCTGGTCTGCCGCGGCGTCTACGTCCTGCACGACGGCCAGACCCACGCGCCCGGCGAGCCGCGCGCCCGGATGGCGGACTACCTCGCCGCGCGCGGCCTCGACCTCGCGAGCTACAAGCTCAAGCAGTTCGCCGAGCAGGGCTGGTCGCGCGACGCCGCGATCGCGAAACCGCGCGTGCTGCTCGTCGGCGAGGCGGCCGGCATCGACATCGCGACCGGCGAAGGCATCGGCCAGGCGATCGAGTACGGATCGATCGCCGGCCCGTACCTCGCGCGCGCGCTCGCCGACGATGATCTCGGGTTCGCCGACTGGGGCGACACGGTCGCGAAGCACCACCTCGGGTTCCAGCTCGCGATCCGGTACGGCTGCTACCGCGCGTTCTACGGCCGGCGGCGGCCGAAGATCGAGAAGCTGATGCCGCGGATGTCCGAGCTGTTTCGCGTCGGCGTCCAGGACTTCGCGGGTGTGCCGCTCAGCAAGCTCGCGATCGTGAAGGGCGCGGGTCAGTTCCTCGCCGCGTTCGCGCGCGCGAAGCTCGCCTGATCGCGTCACTCGGCGCGCGCGTCGTACTGCATCGCGCCGAACACGTTGCCGCCGGGCTCCTGGAAGAACATCAGCGTGCCGACGCCGACGATCACCGAGCGCGCGAGCACGACCTTGCCGCCGGCGGCGAGCACTGCACGCTCGGTCGCGTCGATCGAGTCGACCGCGAGCGTGCACTCGAAGCCGAGCGTGCGCTGACCCGCGATCAGGTCGCGCCGGCCCTGCAGCGCACCGCGCACGCCGGCGCCCTCGATCTGATAGAAGCCGGGCGGGCCCCACGCGCTGATCGTCCAGCCGAACACCTGTTCGTAGAACCGCTTCGAGCGTTCGACATCGTCGGAGTTGATCGCGAAGTGAGCGAGCGTTGCCGTCATGGAGGCGCACGCTACGCCGAACCGTCCGTGTCGTGCGTGCGATAATCTGCCGAACGGTGTCGAAAACACGTCAGCGACTACCCGAGTCCGTGATCGTCAGGACCTATCCGGTCACGTTTCTCCACGATCACACCGAGCGCCGATGCGACGACGGCTGGCACCAGCTGATCTACGCGACGCGCGGCCAGCTCGAGGTGATCACCGACGACATGCGCCGGATCGTGCCGGCGGATCGCGCGGTGTGGATCCCTGCCGGCACCCAGCACACCGACGTGATGCGCGCGCCGATCTCGATGCGGTCGCTGTTCATCGCGCGCGGTGCGGTGCGCGGCGCGTCGCGCGTCGTGCGCAGCATCGCGGTGACGCCGCTGCTGCGCGAGCTCGTGCTCCACGTCTCGCGCATCGGTGCGCTCGATCGCGCGGTCCCGGCACAGGCGCGGCTTGTCGGCGTGCTGCTCGATCTGCTCGCCGCGGCCGAGGACGTCCGGCTCGAGCTGCCGGCGCCGCGCGATCCGAGGGCTCGCAAGCTCGCCGAGCTCGTCGCCTCGACGCCCGGCGATCCGCGCTCGATCGCCGAGCTCGCACGGGTCTGCGGCGCGAGCCTGCGCACGCTCGAGCGGTGCTTTGTCGTCGAGACCGGCATCGCGCTCGGTGAATGGCGGCGCCGCGTCCGGCTGTTTCACGCGCTGCGCCGGGTCGAGGCCGGCGCCGCGGTCACCGAGGTCGCGTTCGAGGTCGGCTACCGCAGCGTCAGCGCGTTCTCGTACGCGTTCAGCCGGCAGTTCGGACACTCGCCGACGCAGCGAGGCGCTCGACGCTAATCGCCGCCGCGATACGCGATGCAGCCACCGACGAGCGGCACGATCTGCGCGAGCGACGTCGCCTGCACGACCTGCTGGTTGCAGCTGCCGCAGTACCGCACGCGCTCGTCGGCCGTCGGCGTGAGCCGCTCCCACTTCATGCGGCACGGCTTCACGGCGACCATCGGTGCGCTCGGCGGCGCATCGGCGGCGGTCGCGCGCCACGCGACGACGCGGTCCGAGATCACGGCGTCGTAGTCCACCGCATCGGGCACGGCTTGCCAGAGCTCGCCGCCGAACGTGCCGACATCGGGGATCCGATCCGCGGCGCGCTTCGCGAACGCACGTGCGAGGACGCCCGCGAGGCCCGGTGCGCGGGTCGCGAGCGGTGGCGGGTCGTGCTGGATGATCGCGACGAGCACCTCGCCGAACGCCTCGCCGCGGAACGGCAGGTCGCCCGCGAGCGCCTCGTACAGGATGCCGGCGAGCGCGAACACGTCGGTCGCCGGCGTGACCGCCTCGCCGCGCGCTTGCTCGGGCGACATGAAGTGCGGCGTGCCGATGATCGTGCCAGCGCCCATCCAGTTCGTGCGAGGACCGACGTCGACGAACGCCACGGGTGCGCGGAGCCGCGCATGCCCGGAGATGTCGACGACTGCGCTCGCGGTCTCGAGCCGGCGGTGCACGAAGCTCCGATCGCGCTGCCGCAGCGTCGCGAGCGCGTCGCACAGCGCGATGACCTGCGCGACGGCCCAGCGCTCGCGCTCGACGGGATCGGTGATCGCCTGCGCGGCGGTCGCGAAGTACGGACCGCGATCGTCCTCGGTCTCGATCGCGACGTGATCGAGCTCGAGCCGGACGTCGTGGATCGCGACGAGCCGCGGATGGATCGGGCCGAGCCACCGCCGGGTCTCGCGCGCGACTTGCTCGCGCACGCCGGGCTCCTCGCGCCGCAGCCGCAGCACGTGTGGCATCGC
Organism: Kofleriaceae bacterium; assembly: GCA_035715365.1. Taxonomy (GTDB): domain Bacteria; phylum Myxococcota_A; class Polyangia; order Haliangiales; family Haliangiaceae; genus JABFXX01. The sequence continues at coordinate 97,885 of DASTLB010000027.1, forward strand.
GTCGCCGCGTCGGACGAGCCAGCGTTCTTCCCACCCATCCTCGGTGGCCAGCCGCTCCACGAACTCGATCGCTCCACCCATGCCACGATTGTAGCGGACGCCGTGTAGTCTCGTGCCATGCGTGTCTGGCTGCTCGTTCTCGCGGCATGCGGTAGCTCGAAGCCGGTGCCGCTGTCGCACGACGACGTCGCGATCCGCGCGTTCCAGACCGCGTGGGAGCGCGACGTCCGTCCGAGGATCGCGAGCCCCGAGGTGCGCCGGATCGACGAGCGCATGCAGACCACGGACGCGCTCGGCCGCTACTACGCGGAGCTCCATCCGTGCCGCGACGGCATCGCGCGCCTCCGCCAGGCGTCGCTGCTCGGCCACTCGCCGGTGTTCTACGGCACGCCGGACGCGCTGCTCGGACGCGACAAGTGCTGGTCGGTGCTGTTCCTCGGCGGCATGAAGCAGGATGTCGAGGGCTGGCTCGACGACCGCGGCCGGCTGCTCGTCGCGTGGCGGATCCCGGAGGGCTGATGACCGAACGCAGTGCGAAGCAGGTGATCGTGATGCGCAAGGATCTCGGGATGCGCAAGGGCAAGATGATCGCGCAAGGCGCCCATGCATCGATGCGCGTGCTGCTGCTCGCGGGCGGGCTCGACGACGCGCGGTCGACGTTCACCGCGCAGCTGACGCCGGCGATGGCCGCGTGGCTCGGCGGACGGTTCACGAAGGTGTGCGTGTCGGTCGATTCCGAGGCCGCGCTCGATGCGATCGTCGACAAGGCGCGGGCCGCGGGTGTGCCGTGCGCGCTGATCACCGACGCCGGTCACACCGAGTTTCACGGCGTGCCGACGAAGACGTGCTGCGCGGTCGGCCCGGCGTGGGTCGACGAGGTCGACGCGATCACCGGCTCGCTGCCGCTGCTGTGAGCCAGGCGTCGACCTGCAACTTGACGTCTGCGGCCGGCGCGCCGACATCGATCGCGATCCGCGTGCCGGTGACGCGCTCGAGCGCGCGCAGCGCGTAGTAGCGGACGAGCGGGTAGTCGTGCGCCAGGTGCGGCGCGACGAGCGGCACGATCGATCGATCGCCGGTGTGGCCGAGCGTGGCGATCGCGACCGCCTGCTCGTGCGGCTTGCCGCGGACAAGCGTCGCGCGGATGACGTTGACGTTCAGGTTGTCGCCGTAGAGCATGCGCAGCGCGCCGCGATCGAACCGCTTGCCCCACCACTGCTCCATCGTCGAGACCAGCGACTCGACGGTCTTGTCGGCGTGGCACAGCGCGCACTCGAGCGGGCGATCCGCCTCGACGCGCACGCGATCGGTCGGCGAGCCGATCCGGTGGTAGCGCACGAGGTCGTAGTCGAGGCCCATGTTCTTCCTCGGCATGTGGCACTGCACGCACGCGCTGCCGGCGCTGGTCGCCTGGTGGTGCGTGTGCTCGGTCAGCTTCGCCGCGATCTGCGCGTGGCACTGCGCGCACACGCGGTTGCCGGCCGGCGTCGCGAGCGCGTCGAGCTTGTCTCGCACGTCGGTATCATGTGGATCGTGGCACGTCGTGCACGCCATCGCGGTCGCGCACGCACCGAGCTTGAAGTCGCGGCCCTCGCCCGAGTTCGTCGTGCTGCCGCCGAGGTTCTTCGTGCGCGTGCCGCCCTCCCACGTCCACGGGTAGCGCGTGAACAGCACGGTGTGGCACTTCGCGCAGGTCTGGTTGATCCACTGCGCGCGCGTGCCGTCCTGACCGCGCGGCGGTGACACGCCGAGCAGACTCGACCGGGTCTCGAACGCGGGCAGCTTCGCCGGATCATGCGCGTGCGAGCGCGAGCCGTTGTGGCACGCCTCGCAGCCGACGCCGAGCTCGACCAGCTTCGTGCCGTCGAGCAGGTGCTCGCTCGCCGACGCCGCGGCGGGCAGCATCGTGCGCAGCCCGCCGTCGGGCGGCGTGTCGCCGAGGAACCGGATCTCGTCGGCGAGCGCGCGCGACAGCGCGGCATCGTCGTGCGAGCGCGTCGGCCACACGAGCCGCTCGGGCAGCGTGCGATCGGAGAGCTTGCCCTGGTAGCCCGGCAGCCCCGGACCGTAGAGCTCGTCGTACAGCACGGTCGCGAGCGGCAGCGTGTTGTGGCACGCGATGCACTCCTGCGACCACACGGCGCGGGTCGACATCGCGGGCCGCTCCTTGACCATCACCGAGTAGCCCTTGTAGCGCCACGACTGCGTCGCGAACACGTACGTCGCGGGCAGCACGCGCTCGGGGCCGCCGTGCTCGCTGACGCCGACGAAGTCCTCGCGGTAGCGGCCGCCGACGACCTTCGTCACGCGGAACGTCTCGCGGCCGGTCGGCGTCGTCACGATCACGATGCGCGCGCCGCCGTCCATCGTCATCGTCGCGGTGTCTGGCCCGACCCGCAGCGTCGCGCCGTCGAACGGTGCGCGGATCGTCGCCTTGCTCGCGTCGCGCGTCATGTTGCGCATCGGCGACGCCGCCCACCGCTGGTAGAGCTCGGCGTGACAGTCGGCGCATGCCTCGGAGCCTGCGTAGTCGGCGCGCAGCACGTTGCTCGCGACGCGCCGTGCGCTCGCGGCGGGCGCCGGCGAGCGCGACGCGCCGCCGCACGCGATCACGAATCCCAGCAGCAGGGCCGCCCTCACCCGCCCTACGGTAGTCGATCTCGCGTCAGGCGCGCAGCTTGCGACGCTCGACCACGAGCGGCACGAGCCCGCCCGGCCGTCGCAGCGTGACCGACACCGTCGTGCCGGCGACGCCGCGGATCTTCGCGACCGCGCCCTCGACCCCGAGCTTCACCGCCTCGATGCCGTCGACCGCGACGATCTCGTCGCCGGCGACGATGCCCGCGGCCTCGGCGCCCGAGCCGGCGATCACCATCTCGACTCGCAGCGCGTCGTCGTGCGCGGCGAGCTTGACGCCGATCCCGACGAGCTCGAGCGTCGGCTGCTCGCCGGGCGCGAGCTTCGTCAGCGCGATCGTGAGCGGGCCGAGCGTCGCGCCGTCGGTCGCCGTGAGCCCGGCCTCGATCTTCGGGTGGTAGCCGCCGGCGCCGATCGTGATCGAGAGCGGCCCCGGCGGGATCCCGGTGAGCTCGAACGTGCCGTCCTCGCGTGTCACCGTGCCGGCGTTCGCGGGCTGCGCGCTCGCACCGCCGCGGCCGGCCTCGCGCATCACGCGCGCGAGCCCGAGCGGCGTGCCGCCCTCGGCGGCGACGACCGTGCCGCGCAGCGTGGCGCCGGTCGTCACGACGAGCCGCACGCTCGTGTCGCCGCCGGTCGCGCGCGCCGGCGCGCTCGGGGCCGAGCCACTCGCGGCGGCGACGAGCTCGTAGTCGCCCGGCGCGACGCGGACCTCGAACCGGCCGCGTGCATCGATCACGGAGCGCGCGACCGCGAGCTCGCTCGCCGTGCCGCGCCGGCGCGTGACGAGCAGCGTGTACGCCGGCACGGCGGCACCGTCGGTGGTCTCGACCGAACCGGCGATCACCTGGCCGGGATCGAGCGTCAGCGTCAGGTTCTTCGTGCCGCCGAGCACGTCATCGCGCCGGACGGGCGCGTAGCCCTCGAGCTGCGCCGCGATCTCGTACGGCACGCGGTCGAGGTTCTCGAGCGTGAACCGGCCGTCGGCGTCGGTGGTCGCGAACGCGGTCGCGTGCGGCGGTGCATCCTTCGGTTGCCCGACCTCGGGCGGCAGCGCGCGCACGAGGACGTCGTCGAGCGGCGCGCCGGTCGCATCGACGACGCGGCCGGTGATCGTCGCGTCGCGCGGCGGCACCGCGTCGATCGTGATCGTCAGCTGGTGCGTGATCGCGACGCCGCCGTCGAGCCGCGCCCAGCCGCGCGCCGTGCCGCGCACCGCCTCGAACACCGCGTCGTCGGCGGCGTGGAACGTGAACTGGCCCTGCTTGTCGGTCGTCCACTCGGTCTCGAGCTTGTCGATCACCTGCTCGCCGGCCGGCGTGCCGAGCAGCCGCACCTTCGCGCCCGCGACCGCTGCGCCCGCCTTGTCGACGACCTTGCCGTGATAATCGACCGCAGGAAACAGGAACACCGTGATCCCGCGGACCGCGCGATCCTTCGTCAGCTCGACGTGCACCGTCGAGTGCAGCAGCTCGGGCGCGAACGGCAAAAACCCCGCCGCCGAGATCGCGGTCAGCGACAGCTTGCCCGGCGTGCTCGCCGCGAGCTCGAACACGCCCTGCTTGCCGCTGCGCACCGTCGTCGCGCCGGCCGCGCCCATGAACGTCAGCTCGGCGTTCTCGACGCCATCGCCGGTCGACCAGTTGATCACGCGGCCCGACACCGCACCGCCGGCGAGCTCGACGATCTCGACGGTCGCGCGGCCCTGGCCGGGCAACGGATCCTTCACCGGCTGCTCGATCGCGACCGCGCCGCTGCGGATTGGCGGCGGGATCGCGGGCTGCGCGCGCTGTCCAGTCGCGACCATCGGCACCGGGGGGCGTCGCGTCGTCGCGGCCGACCGCCCAGCGGACGAGCGCACCGATCCCGAGCAGCAGCACGAGCGCGATCACGATCGCGGCGATCGAAACCTTGGTCTTCACGATGGCTCCTGGGAGTGCGAGGGGTGCGAGGGCGGCGCGCCAGCGCGGCGAGCTGTCGTCGAGCGCGACGCGCAGCCGCTCGAGCCCGGTCTTGAGCCGCCACCGCACCGTGCCGGCGGGGACGCCATGTGCGCGCGCGATCTCGGCCGCAGTCTGGCCGTCGAGGTAACGCCGCATCACCGTCGAGCGGAATGGCTCGTCGAGCGCGACCAGCGCGGCCGAGAGCCGCTCGAGCACGCGCGCGCGATCGAGCGTCGCGTCCGGCGCTTCGGTCTCCGCGTCGGTCAGCGGCGCGAGCGCATCCTCGCGGGCCTGGCGGCGCGCGGCGGCCCGGCGATCCATGCGCCGGCGGTTGCGCAGCACGGTCGCGAGCCAGCCGCGCACCGGGCGCTCGTCGACGACCGGCGGATGCTCGATCGCCGCGACCGCCGCGTCCTGCAGCAGGTCGTCGGCGTCGGCGTCGCCGGCAACGAGCGATCGCGCGAGGGCCCTCAGCCCGGCGAGCTCGCGCATGACGGCGTCCGCGTTCACGCCCTAACCATGCCGCCGCGGACAGAAGCGTTGGCGAAAATCGCTACGCGCTGCGCTTCCAGTGGTGCCGGCCGGCCAGTCCCTCCGCCGCCATCGCCGCCATCACCGACGGACGCTGCGCGATCCGCTGCTCGTAGTCGTCGAGGTTCGGCCAGATCTGGAGATCGAGGCCGGCCTTGTCGCACCACTGCAGCATCGTGAACAGGTACGCGTCGGCGACGGTGAACGTCTCGCCCATCAGGTACGCGTGGTTCGAGAGCACGTCCTGCACGTACGTGAAGCGCTCGGCGATCTTGCCGCGCAGCTTCTCGGCGACGCTCGCCGGCGTGTCGCGCCGCCACAGCGGCGAGAACTGCTTGTGGATCTCGGTCGAGATGAACGCGAGCCACTCCTGCAGGTGATAGCGGCCGAACGTGCCGGACGGCGGCGCGAGTCGCTTCTCGGGCGCGAGGTCGGCGATGTACTGGACGATCACCGGTCCCTCGGTGAGGATGTCGCTGCCAGGACCGTCGAGCTGCAGCGCGGGCACGTAGCCCTTGGGGTTGATCGCGTGATAGCTGGCGCCGCTCGAGGTCCGATGCGTCGCGAGATCCACCCGCTCCAGATCGAACCGGCGGTCGGCCTCTCGCAGCACGATGTGCGGAGAGAGCGAGCACGCGCCGGGTGCGTAGTAGAGTTTCATAGTCGAGTCTCCGGTCCTACTCGACGCATCCCACATGCCACCACGTGATTTCGTAGTGCGCCCTGCGTTGCGGCAAGTCCGGCTGTGCGTCGTGCGCACGGTGATGCTCGGGCTCGCGGTCGCGCTCGCGTGCAGCAAGCCCGCGCCCGCGCCGGCCGCCGAGATCATCGATCTCTCGACGTCGGTCGAGAAGCTGCGGGCCGACTTCGATGCGCATGCGGACGAGCCACGGTTCGTCACCCTCGTCGCACCGACGTGACGGCCCTGCCTGCGCGGGGCCCGGGCGGTCCAGCAGATCCTCGTCGGCGAGCTCGCGATCCGGACCTACGTCCTGTGGATTCCGATGCTCGACGCCGATGAAGCCGGCGAGGTGCCGTATGCGAGCGCGAGCGTCCGCGTGTCGCCGCAGTACTTCGACGGCGGCAAGCTCGTCGGCGACGGGCTCGCGAAGGCGATCGGCAGCGACGAGACCGTGTGGGACGCGTTCCTGTTCTATCCGCCGGGAGCGCGTTCGACAGCGGACGGCCTGCCCGCGCCCGAGGCCGCGATCGTGCAGACGAACGGCGTCGTGGTCGGCACGCCGAACACGCTGCCGGCGCTCGCCGATCAGTCGAAGCTGCCGCCGGCGCTGCGCGGCAAGCTCGCGGTGATCGGATCGCAGGATCGGATCGAGCAGATCCTCGGCGACGTCGCGCGGAGGTTCGTGCAGCGCACGCGAGCCCCGCGCTGACCGTGCGCATGCGCTCGCCGCGCGCGACGGCACGCCCGCGGGATCGCATTCACCGAGTTTTACCGTCGCCGATCCGCGGCATGGTGGCTGCACGAGACGTGCGCCCATGCACGACCCGTCGCGCGAGGGCCGCATGCTCGACAAGTTGATCCGCGAGATCGCGCGATCCGAGCAGCAGGCGATGGAGCATGCCTCTCGCGAAGCGGCGCGACTCGGTCCGGTCGGAGACGACGCGCCGCCGGTCGTGGCGCTTCGTGCGGTCGCCGAGCACGCGAGGGCGATGCGGCCGCGGTTCTTCCAGGTGCTCAGCGCGCACGAGCTGCGATCGCAGCGCACCGGATTCGGGGCGACGCTCGCGACGCTGCGCCACCTCGTCGTCGATCGCATCGTCGATCCGGAGCGCTCGTTCCGGACCGCGCTGCTCGACCTGCGGCACGGGATGGAGATCGTCAAGCTGCTTCGCGAGGTCGCGCGCCGAGACATTCTCTTCGGCGTGATCCGGTGGTGCGATGACTGGCTTGGAGCACGCCGCACACTCGTGGCGCGCGTCGAGGCACAGCTGCCCTGGTTCGCCGAGCACGCCGGTGTGGCGATCGGGATCGATCCGGCACCGGGCTCGATCGCGCCCTCGACCGAACCCACCGAAACGCCGTCGACGCCGCGCGATAGCGACGAATGGCACACCGATCGCACCACCGGGGATCGGCACGACTTGGGATTCGAGACAGACGTCGGAATCGACCGGCTCTGAATCGACGCGCGAGCGTAGTGCGATTCTCGATGGCGAGGTCACGTGGAATCGGACGCCCGAACCGTGCCTTTTTTAATTTCTGTTGCGTGATCACCGCTCGGAGAAATTCGTGAGGTCACGCTCGCTGAGCGCACCTCGCCGTGCATAACCGCTTATTCTGACTCGGTGCCCTGGCACGAGTTAGTCACGGCGAAGCACCTCGTGGCCGCGATCGATCTCGACGGCACGATGATCCCGTTCGCGCCGACGCCGCACGATGCGCGGGTCGATGGCGATGCGGCGGCGCTGCTCGCCCAGCTCTCGGCGCTCCCGAACGTGACGGTCGGCGTGATCAGCGGGCGGCCACGCGACCTGATGGATGACTTGCCCGCGCGATTCCCGAACGTGGTGTTCGCGGCCGAGCACGGCGTGTGGCGATGCGCGAACGGGACGTGGGAAGCCGCGCTGCCGCCGATTCCCCAGCTCGACGAGATCGAGCAATCGCTGCGCAAGCTCGCGAGCCGCCACGCGGGGGCGCTCGTGGAGCGCAAGTCGTGCTCGGTGTGCTTTCACTGGCGGCGCGTCCATCCCGATCAGCAGGTCGCCGTCGCCGCGGCGGCCGAGGTGATCGTCGACGAGTGGCTCGAGACCCACCAGCAGCTCGAGCGACTCCCGGTGACCGAGGCGCTCGAGGTCCGCCACCGCGCAGTGCACAAGGGCAGCGCGCTGTCGTGGCTGCGCAACCGCGGCCCGCAGGGCGCGACCGTGATGGCGATCGGCGACGACATCACCGACGAGGACATGTTCGTCAGCCTGCGCGAGACCGACGTCGGCATCCTCGTCGCCGAGTTTCCGCGCCGCACGCAGGCGACGCTGCGGTTGCCAGGCCCGCCGGCGGTGCATCGCTTCCTGCGCTGGCTGATCGAGGCGCGCCAGAGCCAGCCGTCGTTCGCACCCGAGGAGCTGATCGTCGCGCGCACGCCGCGGCGACCGCTCGAGCCGCGCCTGATCGTCGCGTCGAACCGGCTGCCGGCGGCGCCGTCGGCGGATCGCAAGCGCGAGGTCGGCGGCCTCGTGTCCGCGCTCGTGCCGGCGCTGACCGAGACGAGCGGCATCTGGCTCGGGTGGAGCGGCGCCGAGCGCGATCCGGGGCTGCGGCTGCGCGTCGAGGACAGCGAGTCGTTCACGCGCGCGCAGTTCGACTATCCGCCGACCTGGCGCCAGAAGTTCTACGCCGGGTTCTGCAACCAGAGCCTGTGGCCGCTGCTCCACGGGTTTCCCGGCCGCGTCCGCTACCGCGACGACGAGTGGGCCTGCTACGTCGACGCGAACAAGGCGTACGGCGATCTGCTGATCGAGGCCGGCGGGCGCTCGGCGGAGGTCTGGGTCCAGGACTTTCACCTGATGCTCGTCGCGCGCGAGCTGCGCCGTGCCGGTCATCGCGGCCGGCTCGGGTTCTACCTCCACGTGCCGTTTCCGCCGCTCGATATCTTCGAGACCTGTCCGTGGGCTTCGGATCTGATGGCCGGCCTGCTCGAGTACGACCGGATCGGGCTGCAGTGCCAGCGCTGGGCCGACAACTTCTTCGCGACCGCACGCGGGCTGCTCGGACCCGACGGCGAGCGCCGCGCGAAGGACCGCGTCCGCGTGATTCCGGTCGGCATCGATCCGGATCGGTTCGCCGAGGCCGCGGTCAACGCGCCGGAGACGACGGATCTCGGCTCGTTCGAGGCGATGCTCGGCGGCCGCCAGCTGATCCTCGGTGTCGATCGGCTCGACTACTCCAAGGGCATCCCGGCCCGGCTCGAGGCGTTCGCACACCTGCTCGAGAACTTCCCCGAGTGGCGCGGCAAGGTCTCGTTCGTCCAGGTCTCGGTGCCGACGCGGTCCGAGGTTCCCGAGTACGCCGAGCTGCGGTCACGCGTCGAGGCGCTCGTCGGCCGGATCAACGGCGCGTTCGGCGAGGCCGACTGGACGCCGGTTCGCTACCTGTACCGCAGCTACGATCAGGACACGCTGGCGCGGCTGTACCGGATCGCCGCGGTCGGCTTCGTGACGCCGCTGCGCGACGGCATGAACCTCGTCGCGAAGGAGTACGTCGCGGCGCAGGATCCGCAGAACCCCGGCGTCCTCGTGCTGTCGAAGTTCTGTGGCGCCGCCGAGCGCATGAACCTCGCCGTGCTGACGAATCCGTATCACGTCGACGGTGTCGCGGCCGACCTCAACACCGCGCTCCACATGGCGCGCGAGGAGCGAATCGCACGGCACGCGGCGTTGCGCGCGGCGGTGTGGCAAGACACCGCGAGCGCGTGGGCGAAGACGTTCCTCGACTGCCTGCGCGACTGAGCATCAGCGCCACGTCAACGTGAGGCGTCCGCTAGAACTCGAGCCACCGGGACCGCCCGAGAACCCGGGCGCTAGCCTTGAGGCGCGCGGTGCTGGCATGAACGAGGTCCGTAGTCCGTCAAGCCCGCCCACGCTCGACCTCGTCGACGGTCGACGCCGCGTCGTCGTGCTCGCGCTGCGCCCCGAGATCGACGGCGGTCGCTATCCGGTGAAGCGGACCCCGAACGAGCCGCTCGTCGTCGAAGCCGATCTCGCATGCGATGGCCACGACGTCGTGCGCGCGGTGTTCCTGCATCGGCACGCGCGCGAGCCCGCCTGGATCGAGACCGAAGCCGAGCCGATCGGCAACGATGCGTGGCGCGCGACGCTCGCGCTGACGCGGCTCGGCCGCCACCGCTACACGATCCTGGCGTGGGTCGACACGTTCGCGACCTGGCGGCGCGGGCTCGAGCGCAAGTACGCCGCGGGCAGTGACGTCCACGTCGAGCTGCTCGAAGGTGCGCTGCTCGTCGATGCCGCGGTCGCGCGCGGGGCGGCACTCGCACCGATCGCGGCGCTGCTGCGCAGCGATCAGCCGGTCGCGGATCGCGTCGCGCACGCGACGACCGCGGCACTCGCGGCCGAGATGGCGCGGTTTCCCGATCGCTCGCGCGCATCGCAGTATCGCCAGGAGCTCGAGGTGCTCGTCGAGCGACCGCTCGCGCAGTGCTCGGCGTGGTACGAGCTGTTTCCGCGGTCGACGCGCGACGACGGCACGCACGGCACGTTCGCCGACGCCGAGGCGCGCCTGCCCTACGTCCGCGAGCTCGGCTTCGACATCGTCTACCTGCCGCCGATCCACCCGATCGGCAGCGCGTATCGCAAGGGCCCGGACAACGCGCCGATCGCGCGGCCCGGCGATCCCGGCAGCCCGTGGGCGATCGGCAATCGCGAGGGCGGCCACACGAGCGTGCATCCCGAGCTCGGCACGCTCGCCGACTTCGATCGGTTCTTGCGCGCCGCGCGCGATCACGACCTCGAGGTCGCGCTCGACATCGCGTTCCAGGCGTCGCCGGATCATCCGTGGGTGAAGCAGCACCCGACGTGGTTCAAGCAGCGCCCCGACGGCACGATCCAGTACGCCGAGAACCCACCGAAGAAGTACCAGGACGTCTACCCGTTCGACTTCGAGAGCGAGGACTGGCGCGCGCTGTGGCAGGCGCTGCGCGACGTGTTCGTGTTCTGGTGCGAGCGCGGCGTGCGCGTGTTTCGCGTCGACAACCCGCACACGAAGCCGATCCCGTTCTGGGAGTGGTGCCTCGGCGAGCTCCACGCGCGCTACCCCGACGCGATGTTCCTGTCCGAGGCGTTCACGCGGCCGAAGCTCATGTACGCGCTCGCGAAGAGCGGGTTCTCGCAGTCGTACACGTACTTCACGTGGCGCACGACGAAGCCCGAGCTCGAGCGTTACCTCGAGGAGCTGACGCGCACCGAGGTCGTCGAGTTCTTCCGACCGAGCTTCTGGCCGACGACGCCGGACATCTTTCCGGATCACCTCGTGCACGGCGGCCGCGCGGCGTTCGTGCTGCGGCTCGTGCTCGCGGGCACGCTGACCGCGAGCTACGGCATCTACGGACCGTCGTACGAGCTGATGGAGCATCAGCCGCGCAAGGGCCCCGGCGGCGAGCCGATCGAGGAGCTCGCGAACAACGAGAAGTACCAGATCCGGACCTGGGATCTCGAGCGGCCCGACAGCTTGCGCCACGTGATCGCGCGCCTGAACCGGATCCGGCGCGCGAACCCGGCGCTGCACGACAACCGCTCGCTGCGGTTTCACTACACCGATAACGATCTCGTCGTCTGCTACTCGAAGCGCACGCCGGATCGCGCGAATGTGATCGTGACCGTCGTGAACCTCGACCCGCACCACACGCACCGCTCGTGGCTCGAGCTCGATCTCGCCGAGCTCGGGATCGCCGCGGACGAGTCGTTCCAGGTCCACGATCTGCTCGGCGACGCGCGCTTTCAGTGGCGCGGCTCGCGAAACTTCGTCGAGCTCGATCCCGACGTCATGCCTGCCCACGTGTTCGAGATCCGTCGGTTCGTCCGCACCGAGAACCAGTTCGAATACTTCCTATGACTCCCACCGATCCGTCCCCCGCGACCGGCGCCGCCGGCGAGCTGCCCGATGATCCGTTCTGGTACAAGGACGCGATCATCTACGAGATCCACATCCGCGCGTTCAAGGACTCGACGGATGACGGCGTCGGCGACATCAACGGCCTGATCGAGAAGCTCGATTACCTCGCCGACCTCGGCGTCACCGCGATCTGGCTGCTGCCGTTCTATCCGTCGCCGCTGCGCGACGGCGGCTACGACATCGCGGACTACACGAACGTCCACGAGAGCTACGGCACGCGGCACGATCTCGCGCGGCTGCTGCGCGAGGCGCACAACCGCGGCATCCGGGTGATCACCGAGCTCGTGCTGAACCACACGTCGTCGGAGCATCCGTGGTTCCAGCGCGCGCGCCGCTCGCCGCCCGGCAGCCCGCCGCGCGAGTTCTACGTGTGGAGCGACACGCCCGCGAAGTACGAGGACACGCGGATCATCTTCAAGGACTACGAGATGTCGAACTGGGCGTGGGACCCGGTCGCCAAGGCGTACTACTGGCACCGGTTCTACTCGCACCAGCCCGATCTCAACTTCGACAACCCCGCGGTGCACGAGGCGCTGTTCGGCGTCCTCGACTTCTGGTTCGAGATGGGCGTCGACGGCATGCGGCTCGACGCGGTGCCGTACCTCTACGAGCGCGAAGGCACGAGCTGCGAGAACCTGCCCGAGACCCACGACTTCCTGAAGAAGCTGCGGCACCACATCGACAGCAAGTTCAAGAACCGGATGCTGCTCGCGGAGGCGAACCAGTGGCCAGCCGACGCCGCCGCGTACTTCGGCGACGGCGACGAGTGCCACATGAACTTCCACTTTCCGCTGATGCCGCGGATGTTCATGGCGATCGAGCTCGAGGACAGCTTCCCGATCATCAACATCCTACGCCGCACGCCGCGGATCCCCGAGAGCTGTCAGTGGGCGACGTTCCTGCGTAACCACGACGAGCTGACGCTCGAGATGGTCACCGACGAGGATCGCGACACGATGTATCGCGCGTACGCGGCCGAGCGCGCGGCGCGCGTCAACCTCGGCATCCGCCGCCGGCTCGCGCCGCTGCTGAAGGTCCGCCGCAAGGTCGAGCTGATGAACGCGCTGCTGCTGTCGCTGCCCGGCACGCCGGTCCTCTATTACGGCGACGAGATCGGCATGGGCGACAACATCTACCTCGGCGATCGCGATGGCGTGCGCACGCCGATGCAGTGGTCGAGCGATCGCAACGGCGGCTTCTCGCGCGCGAATCCGCAGAAGCTCTACCTGCCGACGATCATCGATCCCGAGTACCACTACGAGGCGATCAACGTCGAGGCGCAGCAGAGCAACCCGTCGTCGCTGCTGTGGTGGATGAAGCGGCTGATCGCGAAGCGCAAGGAGCACAAGCTCTTCGGGCGCGGCTCGATCGAGTTCATCACCGGCGACAACCCGCGGGTCCTCGCGTTCGTCCGCGAGCACGAGGGCGAGAGCGTGCTCGTGATCGCGAACCTGTCGCGCTACGTGCAGTGCGCGCGGCTCAACCTCGAGCGCTTCCGCGGCACGATCCCCGTCGAGCTATTCGGCCGCATGCGGTTCCCCGACATCACCGAGATCCCCTACTTCGTCTCGCTCGGCCCGCATGACTTCTACTGGCTGGCGCTCGAGCGACCGCAGTCCGCCGAGCTCGCGGCCGAGCGTCCGACGCTGCACGCCCAGGGCGCGTGGACCGCGATCCTCGAGCCGAGCCGCCGCCAGGTGCTCGCGCGCACGCTGCTGTCCTACGTGCTGCAACGGCGATGGTTCCGCGGCAAGGCGCGGACGCGCAAGCAGACGCAGATCGTCGACATCATCACGTTTGCGAACGAGGCGCGATTCGCGATCGTGCTGCTGCAGATCGAGTACGACCGCGGCCCGACCGAGACCTACGTGCTGCCGATCGCGTTCGCCGAGGACGCCGAGCCGCACGAATCGATGCGCATGCCGGGTCTCGTGATCGCGAACCTCCAGGTCGCGAACGTGCCCGGCCGCGGCGACCACCCGGTGACCGGCGTGCTGTACGACGCGCTGTGTGCCGAGACGTTCAGTCACGCGCTGCTGCGCGCGATGACCGAAGGCCTCGGTGCGGCGGGTCGCCATGGCCGGCTCACCGGCGATGCGTTCGCGGCGCTGCGCGAGGTGCCGCCCGAGATCAGCCTGACGCCGCGCGCGACCGCGGTCGATCAGTCGAACAGCGGCATCGTCTACGGCGATCACTTCATGCTGAAGCTGTTCCGCGCGATCGAGGAGGGTCCGAACGCGGAGTTCGAGATGGCACGGTTCTTCGCGACCCGCGATCCGGGCTATCGCGGCGTCTCGCGGCTCGCCGGCGTGCTCGAGTACCGGCCCGCGGATCGCGAGCCGAGCACGATCGGCACGCTGTTCCAGTTCGTGCCGAACCAGGGCGATGCCTGGCACCTGACGATGGACGCGCTCGACCGCTACTTCGAAGGCGTGCTGTCGGACAAGTCGCGGCCCGAGCAGCCCCCGGTCGCGCCGGGCACGCTGCTCGATCGCGCGCGTGCCGTGCCGTCGAACGTCGTGATCGACTGGATGGGCGCGTACATCGATCGCGTGCGGCTGCTCGGCATGCGCACCGCCGAGCTTCACCGCGTGCTCGCGAGCGAGCCGAACGATCCGCTGTTCGCGCCCGAGCCGTACGACATCATGCACCAGCAGTCGATGTACGGCTCGGTCACGGCGCACATGGCGCGCACGTTCGACCTCGTGCGCGGCAAGCTGCCGACGCTGTCTCCGGACACGCGCACGCTCGCCGAGTCGATCCTCGCGCGCGAGTCCGAGATCGATCACGTGCTCGGCCGGGTCACGCGCCGCCGCATCGACGTGATCCGGACGCGCGTCCACGGCGACTACCACCTCGGCCAGGTGCTGTGGACCGGCGACGACTTCGTGATCATCGACTTCGAGGGCGAGCCGGCGCGGCCGCTGTCGCAGCGCCGCTTCAAGCGCAATCCGCTGCGCGATGTCGCCGGCATGCTGCGCTCGCTGCAGTACGCGAGCGCGGCGGCGCTGCGCGATGGCCGGCATCGCCAGGAGGACGTCGTCCGGCTCGAGATCTGGGCGCGCGCGTGGTCGGAGTGGGCGTCCGCGTCGTTCCTCGGCGGCTACCTCGATCGCGCGAAGGGCACGCGGATGATCCCGCCGAACGATGCCGATCTGAACCTGCTGCTCGAGTTCTTCCTGCTCGAGAAGTGCATCTACGAGATCGGCTACGAGCTCAACAACCGTCCGGACTGGATCGAGATTCCGATGCGCGGCCTCGTCAGCTTGTTGCCGGTGCTGTCGTGACGACGCCGAGAGCGAAGCGGCCGTCGCCCAACGTCGGTGCCCGGCATCTCAACGAATTCACGGTCGAGGATGGCGAGCTGTTTCGCCAGGGCCGCCACGCGCGATTGCACCACAAGCTCGGCTGCTTTCCGACGACGCACGGCGCGCGGTTCGCGGTGTGGGCGCCGAACGCCGCCGAGGTCAGCGTGATCGGTGAGTTCAACGACTGGACGCCCGGCGCCTCGCCGCTGCAGCTCGTCGAGACCGGCACGAGCGAGCACGGCGTGTGGGCGGGGTTCGTGCCGAACGTGCCGATCGGCGCGCTCTACAAGTACTTCATCAAGTCCAAGGTGCGCGGCTACGAGGTCGCGAAGGCCGATCCGTTCGCGATCCGCAGCGAGCCGCCGCCCGGCACCGCGTCGGTCGTGTGGGAAGCGCGGCACGCCTGGAACGACGCCGCGTGGATGGCCGGCCGCCGTCACGCGAGCACGCCGGCGGCGCCGATCGCGATCTACGAGGTCCACCTCGGGTCGTGGATGCGCGTGCCCGAGGAGGGCAACCGCTACCTGACATATCGCGAGCTCGCGCCGAAGCTCGTCGAGCACGTCCAGCGCCTCGGCTTCACGCACGTCGAGCTGATGCCGCTGACCGAGCATCCGTTCTACGGCTCGTGGGGCTACGAGACCACCGGCTACTTCGCGGCGACCGCGCGCTACGGCAACCCCGAGGATCTGATGGCGCTCGTCGACGCGCTCCACCAGGCCGGCATCGGCGTGCTGCTCGACTGGGTGCCGGCGCACTTCCCGAACGACGAGCACGGGCTCGTGTTCTTCGATGGCACGCCGCTCTACGAGCACCCGGATCGCCGCATGGGGTTTCACCCGGAGTGGAACACCTGCATCTTCGACTTCGGCCGCGCCGAGGTTCGCAGCTTTCTGCTCTCGAGCGCGGTGGCGTGGCTCGAGCGGTTTCACATCGACGGCCTGCGCGTCGACGGCGTCGCATCGATGCTGTACCGCGACTACGGCCGCAAGCCCGGCGAGTGGGTGCCGAACGCGCAGGGCGGCAACGAATACGTCGAGGCGGTCGAGCTATTGCGCCGGCTGAACGACACGATCGCGGCGGACTATTCCGACGTCATCACGGTCGCCGAGGAGTCGACCGCGTGGCCGCAGGTCACCGGCGCGACGAAGGACGGCGGCCTCGGCTTCACGTTCAAGTGGGACATGGGCTGGATGCACGACACGCTGAAGTACCTCGCGCGCGAGCCCGCCGAGCGCCGCCGGCATCACAACGAGCTGACGATGCGCGGGCTCTACGCGTGGAACGAGCGCTTCGTGCTGCCGCTGTCCCACGACGAGGTCGTCTACGGCAAGCGCTCGCTGCTCGGCAAGATGCCCGGCGATCGCTGGCGGCAGTTCGCGAACCTGCGCCTGCTGTACGCGTACATGTACTCGCAGCCCGGCAAGAAGCTGCTCTTCATGGGCGACGAGCTCGCGCAGTGGAACGAGTGGACCCACGATCGGTCGCTCGACTGGCACCTGCTCGACGATCCCGCGCATCGCCAGATCCAGCACCTCGTCGGCGAGCTCAACCATCTGTATCGCTCGCTGCCCGCGCTGCACGCGCTCGATGCCGACCGCGCCGGCTTCCAGTGGCTCGACGCCGACGACGCGCAGCACTCGGTGCTCGTCTACGAGCGGCTCGCGCCCGGCGGTGCCGATCGCGTGATCGTCGCGCTCAACTTCACGCCAGAGCCATGGCCGAACTATCGCGTCGGGGTGTCGCGGCCCGGCGTGTACCGCGAGATCCTCAACACCGACGCGACGCACTTCGGCGGCAGCGGCCAGGGCAACCTCGGCGCGGTCGAGGCGTCGCCGGTGCGCGCGCATCGCCGCGATCTGTCGCTCAACCTGACGCTGCCGCCGCTCGGCGCCGTGTTCCTGGCGTCACCGTGACGGCGGTGCCTGGCGCGCGAGCTCGAGCGCGAGCGGGATGTCGAGCGCGCGCCCGGCGGCGAGCGCACTCGCATGCAGCTCCTCGAAGCTCGGCGGCAAGCGCAGCGTCCAGTTCACGTCGGACACGAGCCCCGGCACGTTGAATCGATCGGTCAGCCCGAACAGGTCGGCAAAGAAGATCGATACGTTCTCGGCGCGGCACGCGAACAGCTCGGCGAGCATCGCCGACGCGAGGAACCCGTCGCTCGCGAGCCGCTCGGGATCGCGCAGCGCGAGGCGGCCTGCGAGGTGCCGCGCCCAGCGCTCGCGCTGTCCGGCCGACCAGCCGCGGACGAGCGCGAAGATCGGTGCGGTGTCGTGGTTGCCGAGCATCACCCAGTCCTCGGGGGCCACGTTCTCGGTGCGATAGACGTCGGTCGTGTCGTCGAGGTTCGCCTTCTGGGTGACGCGCCAGCGGCCGAGCCCGTGACGCGCGAGCACGCGGCCGAGCGGATACGGCATCGTCGACAGCACCTCGCAGCTGACGTCGGCGAACGATCGGCCGTGACCGCGCGCTGACTGCGCGATCACGTCGACGAGCACCGCATAGCGCGTGACTTGATCGTCGTCGAGGTCGCGGACCCAGGCGTCGTGGTAGCGCGGCCGCGTGCGATCGAGCTGCTCGGCGCGCGCGATCGCGAAGCGCGCGAGGCCGGGATGGTCCGGCAGATCCGGCGACTCGTACAGCCGCGCGCCGTCGCGGACCGCCTGCGCGTGATCGTCGGTGTCACAGCGATACACCCACGGGCAGACGAGGCCGTGCGGATGATCGATCCGGATCGAGTCGTACTCGGCGAACGCCTTGTCGATCCGCGCCGCGACGAGCGCGCGCGCCGCGCCCGCCGCGTCGAGCTGATCCGGATCGAGCACGGGATAGTTCCACGGCTGGCCCTCGGGATTGGTGCGGCTCGGCGGCGCGCCCATCGCATAGCCGCGCAGGAACGCGGCGTCGTAGGCCCACGCGTCGGCGTCGGAGTAGCCGACCTGGAGGTCGCCGTACAGCGCGAGCCCGATCGCCTGGCACGCCGCGCGGACGCGCTTGTGCTCGTCGTGCACGAGCAGCTGGCCGAACGCGTAGCGCTCGATCGCGCGCGCGTGCAGCTGCACGAGCCCGGCCTTGCGCGTCGCGACCGCGTCGGCCTCGCCCGCCCCGGGATTCCACAGCCGCGCGTCGATCCCGGGCCAGTGCCGGAAGCTCGTGCCGCGCTCGGCGCAGATCGCCGCGTGCAGCCCGTCGCGCGCGAGCCAGCCGGCGTTCGCGGTGCGAAACCCGATCAGGCGCTCGGTCAGATCGTCGCGCGCGCCGCGGACCCACGATCCATAGGCCTCGTCGACGAGGACGTGCATCGCATCGAACGCGTGCGCGTGCTGCGCCCGGCCGCCCGCGATCGCGAGCCGCGCGCGCTCGAGCGATCGCTCGGTGACGAGGCCCTCGAACGCGCCGCCGGCGCGAAACGATCCGAGCGCGATGTTGCCGAGGTGGCGCGAGAAGATCGTGCCGTCGTACGGCGACGGGTTATCGCGCGACGTCTGGCCTTGCGGCCCGAGCTGGATCCCGGTGAACCCGAGCGACCGCGCGTACGCGAACAGCCGGCCCGCCGCGCGGGTCGCGGGCGAGCCACGGCCGATGTCCTCGTCGGCGTCCGACGGAAAGCTCGTGTCGTGGATCGCGAGCAGCATCCGCTTCACGCCGAGCTGCGCGAGCGCCGCTTCGATCGTTGGCAAGGGCAACGGCATCGCGACCTTCCGCTGCACCGTACCCTCCGGCTGCGAGGTGGTGAAGAGCTGACGCCGCGGCCTGTGAAATCGCGGCACGAACCTGTCGTGCCGGCGCGACGCCGATCCGATCGGCCGCGCCTCGCGCCACCGCGTTTCCAACGACATAGCGCGCACGTCGCGTGGCCCTCACCTTGCTGTTCCCCTGCCCCGTGTTTCGCCTCGCACCGCAGGTGCTCGCCGTCGTCGCCGTCTCCGCCCTCGGCGGCTGCATCATGCCGTACGCGATCCCGCCGACGCGCGGCGAGATCGGTGCCGCGACCACCACCGGCGATCACGCGCCCGCGGCCCACGTCGCCGGCGGCGCGCACTTCGCGAGCGGGACGACCGGCAGCCAGCCGACGTTCGACCTCGGCATCGGTGGCTTCTTCGACTGGAACGAGCAAGGCACCGCCGCGCGCGGCGTCTACACCGACGCCGCCGTGTTCGTCGAGCGCCACGACAGCACGCGCACGTCGATCGGGCTACGCACCGAGCTGCACCTCCCGGTCGAGATGTCCGGCCCGGGCTTCGGCGCGAAGCTGCGGATCGATCACGAGATGTTCGGCTCGACGTCGAAGGGCTACTCGGGATCGGATCGCTGCGGCTTCATCGCCGGCGCCGCGCACGGCACGGCCGCGGTCGGCTTCTACGCCGAGGCCGGCCCGGTCCGCCTACCGACGACCGAGACCGCGTGGACCGCGAGCGCCGGCCTGACGCTGCGGCTCCCGTCGACGATGGGCATCGTGTTCGGGATCCCGGGCTGTCACTGACGCGATCGCTACTTCGCCTTGTCGTGCTTGCGGCTCTTCACGACGAGAAACCGTCCGCCGTCGAACCGCCCGGTGCCATCGTCGACGACCTCGTGCAGCGTCGCGCCGCGTTTCTCGGCGAGCTCGTGGCGGTAGATCATCATCTGCGCGTCCTCGGGCAGCGCCTCGTGACACGCGCGACGGATCCAGTCCGACAGGCTGATGCCCGCCGCTTCGGCGGCCTCGCGCCAGTAGCGCAGATCGATCGCCGACAGCCGCAGCTCCACGCGCTCGTCGTTCTTCGGGCTCATGCAGCGATTGTACGTACAATTTGTACGGACATCACGCGCGATATCACGACCGCCATCCGGCGAGCGCGGACTACTTCTGCGCGGTCGCCGCCGCGTGGCCTCGGCCATCACGACGAGGTACTGCTCGATGTAGTGGCGCTGCTTCGCATCGAGGTTCGAGCGCTGCGCCATCTCGTCGAGCATGCGCGGCCAGTCGGCGGCCGTGTGCTCGTACGGCATCGGCGGCTGGTGGCAGTTGCCGCACTTGCGAATCGTCAGCGTGCGGCCTTCCTGGAGCTCGGCGAGCGACACGTTCGCACGCTCGGCATCGAGCGAGGTCGCCTGGGGCGGAACCTTGCGCGAGCAGGCGGCGAGCGGCGATGCGAGCACCGAGGCCAGCAGCAGCGAGACGATCGAAAGGCGGCGCGACGTCATAGCTCGATGCCCAGGATGATCCGGCCGCGGAACGCCTCGGCTTCGTCGCCGAGGCCGAACGCCGCGGTCGCGGCAAACCAGAAGTTCGACGCCGGCGCGACGCTGATCGCGGGCCCGACCGCGGCGGCGACCTCTTCTTCCTCGATCGCGCCGTAGGTCTCGGCGCCGATGCGAAGCTTCGGATGGACCTCGTAGGTCGCGCCGATCGCCCAGCCAAACTCGGGCTCGGTCTCCTCGGCGTCCTTGCCGACCTTGACCTCGACGATCGCGTTCGCCGCGACCGTGAGCTTGTCGAAGTCGCGCGCGCCGATCACCTTGCCCTCGAGCTCGTACACGCTCTCGTCGAACTCCTTCGCGACCTCGAAGTAGAGCAGCGTGTCGATCGGCCACTCGCCGCGCTCGGCCAGCCGGTAGCGCGTCTCGAGCTTGAGCTCGCTGAAGTGGAACGCCTCGGACGTCACCGGATCCCCCGTCGAGGACTGCTCGAACACCTGATAGAGCGCCGCATCCCAGCGATCGGTGATGCCGTGCTCGATCTCGAGGATGTTCTGGAGAGCCAGCGGCGTGTCGGCATCCCAGGTACCGCGCGCCTGCGTGTGCCAGATCTCGATCGCGGTGTGGCCCTGCGGAACCGTCGCGAACTCGTACGTCTCGGTGAACGAGCGGCGGTCGGCGTGGGCAGGCGCAGGCGCGACATTGAAAGCAACTATCAAAGTCATAGCAGAAATCAGGCTCTTCACGACTTTGAAAGTAACTTTCAATTTCACACGCGGTCAAGACGACGGGCGTGGATCCGCGCAACGCAGCAGGATCACATCGAGATCGAGCCCTTGCGGAAGTCGGTCCGGCGTAGGTGGACGTTGATGCAGACCGGACGGCCGGTCTTCGCGATCGCCTTGGCCTCGGCGAGCGTGGCATCGACGCGCGCCGGATCGTTCAGCACGAGGCCGACGCCGCCGTAGCCCTCGGCGACCTTGTGATAGTCGCTGCGCCTCAGATCGCAGCCGAGCGTGGTGCCGAGGATCTCGACCTGCTCGCGCGCGATCTGCATCCACGACGCGTCGTTGCCGATCACCGCGATCGGCGCGACGCCGTGACGAACATAGGTGTCGAACTCGGCGAGCGTGTACGCGCTCGAGCCGTCGCCCCAGATCAGCCAGACCTCGCGGCCGGGACGCACCATCGACGCGCCGAGCGCGAAGCCGCCGCCGACGCCCAGGGTCCCGAACACGCCGGGATCGAGCCACGACAGCGGCGCGCGCGGCCGCACGATGTAGCTCGCGGTCGCGACGAAGTCGCCGCCGTCGACGACGAGCACGGCGTCGTCGGCCATCGCCTCTTCCATGCGCAGGAAGAAGTGCACCGGATCGACGAGCTCGCCGGTCGCGCTCGCCTTGTTCGCGATCTCCTGATCGCGCGCGCGCTCCTTCTCGCGCAGGCCGTCGATCCACGGCCGCCAGCGATCGCCGGCCGACGAGATCCGATCCGCGAGCGCGACGAGGAAATCGCCCGGGTGCATCTCGACGCCGATCTCCGGACGCCGGTTCTTGCGCAGGTCGTGCGACGACAGGTTCGCGGCGATCAGCGTCGCGCGCTTGGTGATGCCGCGGCCGTAGCCGAGCCGGAAGTCGAACGGGAAGCCGCACACGATCACGACGTCCGCTTCCTTGAGCGCGGAGCCGCGGTTGTGGCGGAGCTGGAGCTCGTGCGTGCGACCGAGCAGGCCGCGCGCGGTGCCGCCGAGGAACACCGGCGCGCCGAGCATGCCGAGCGCGCGCGCGATCCGCGCCGGGTCCTTGACGTTGACGAGTGTCTGGCTGCCGACGACGATCACGGGACGCTCGGCGTGGCGCAGTGCCTCGGCCGCCTTGTCGAGCCCCGCATGCTCGCGATGCAGGTGCGGCAGCTCCGGGAGGTGGAGCTCGGGCAGCGCCGGTGCGCGGAACTGACGATAGAGGTGGCCGCGGATGTAGAGCTCGAGCGCCTTCGCGCCGATGCCCTTGGCCTTGCCGAGCCCGGCCTCCTTCTCGTACCAGCCGCGCACGATCTCCTCGGGATACAGCAGATCGACGGGCACCTCGACGAACACCGGCCCGGGCACGCCGTTCATCGCGAGCTGACACGCGCGCTCGACGGTCGGCGCGAGCGCGGGCACCGTCTTCACGGACGTCGCCCACTTCGTGATCGGCTTCATCAGCGACAGCTGATCGATGTCCTGTAGCGAACCACGGCCCTTGAGCAGCGTCGCGGTCGCGCCTCCGAAGATCACGATCGGCGATTGCGCCATCTGCGCGTTCTTGACCGCGGTGATCGTGTTCGTGACGCCCGGTCCCGCGGTCACGGCGGCGACGCCGATCGTCCCGGTCATCCGCGCGACGGCATCGGCGGCGAACACCGCATTGACCTCGTCGCGCACGTCGACGACGCGCAAACCTTTCGCGGCCGCGCCGGTCAGGATCGGCGAGATGTGTCCACCGCAGAGCGTGAACAGATGCGTCGCGCCGTGACGCGCGAGAACCTCTGCGATCAGGTCACCACCGTGAGTCATGGCGGGCAGTCTCGCGCGGCGTGCTAGCGTGGGAAAAGGGCCTGCGGTGTCGAACCTCGTTCTGTACTCGATCCCGGCATTCATCGCGCTGCTCGTGCTCGAGGTCGCGTGGTCGCGCCGGCATCCCGAGGTGACCGGCTACGAGCCGCGCGATACCGCCGCCTCGTTGACGATGGGCGTGCTCAACGTCGGCGTCAGCGCGGTCGCGAAGCTCGCGTCGATCCCGTTCTTCGCGTGGGTCTACGAGCACCGGCTCGTCGATGTCGTCGCGGCGACCGGCGCGGCGGCGTGGCTCGTGCTGCTCGTCGCCGAGGACCTCTGCTACTACTGGTTTCATCGCCTGCACCACGAGGTCCGCGTGCTGTGGGCGGTCCACGTCAACCACCACTCGAGCCGGCGCTACAACCTGTCGACCGCGCTACGCCAGGCGCTGCTGACGCCGATCACCGGCCCGATATTCTGGGCCCCGCTCGCGCTCGTCGGGTTTCCGCCGTGGATGATCCTGACCGCGCAGGCGTGGTCCCTGCTCTACCAGTTCTGGCTGCACACCGAGGCGATCGATCGACTCGGCCCGCTCGAGCTCGTGTTCAACACGCCGTCGCATCATCGCGTGCACCACGGCAAGAACGTCGCGTACCTCGATCGCAACCACGGCGGCATCTTCATCGTCTGGGACCGGCTGTTCGGCACGTTCGCGCCCGAGGACGAGAAGGTCGTCTACGGCCTGACGAAGGACATCGACACCTACTCGCCGCTCCGGATCGCGTTTCACGAATTCGCCGCGATCGGACGCGACATCGTTGCAGCTCCAACGATCGGCGCGAAGCTCGGCTACCTGCTCGCGCCGCCGGGCTGGAGCCACGACGGATCGTCGAAGACGGCGCGCCAGCTCCAACGTCGCTGACACGCGACCGCTCGCGCGCTGATCATCGCGCTGTCACGCGCCGAGCGGCTTCGCATCCGGACCGCGCGAACGGCATGCCGCCGGTTCTGGCGGAGACGGTCGCCCCCATGATGGGAATCCGTTCAGTAGGGAGTGCCGGCCGCGGGGCGGCGGTCCGGGGCTCGATCGCCGGCGCGGATCGATTCCTCGACGGAGATGACGTACCGCACGCGAGGAGGAGCACCGTCTCCAGCAGCGCGGCTAGCCACCAGGGCCCTACATGGCCTCCATCGAAACCCGCGAGCTTGCGCTTCATGGCTCCGTGGTTTCAGCGAGTTACCAGCTGGGCACAACTGTCCCCAATGGGGTGTGAAACCTCATGCACAATGTAGGTGTTGTGCATTCTCGTAAATCATTTCGCCAGCTTGAAATGTCGGGGCGATCCCGCCCAGGCGGCACACCCGTTGCTGTAACGTGCCGCCATGCTGGGTGTCTTCCCACAACTGCAGAATGGCCGAAGCACGGCGCCCTCGCTCGGCGCCCTGCGTTCGCGCAAGGCCATGCTGGAGACGCTGATGCGCCGGCTGGACATGGTCCGGCTGACGATCGCGGCCTCGGCACTGCTCGTCATGGTCGGCTGCTCCGGTCTGATCGACGGCGGGGGCAGCGGTGGGCTGACGCCGCAGCAGGCGGAGGCGCGCCGGCTCTGGCTCGAGAAGGCGCTCCCGCAGATCGCGGCGAACTGCGTCGTCTGCCACGACGGCTCGCGCGCGAACATCGGGTTTGTCGAGGGCACGTCGGATCTCGGCCGCCGCGACACGCTGATGGCGTACGAGCCGGCGGTCGTCAACCTCGACGCGCCCGGTAGCTCGCGCATCCTGACGAAGGGTCTGCACGAGGGTCCGGCGCTCGACGCGACGCAGACCTCGGACATCCTCGAGTGGATCCAGGCCGAGAAGGAAGCGGCCGGCAGCGTCGACGGTGGCGGCGAGACCGTCATCAAGACCGACCAGTTCCTCGTCCAGGTGTGCACGGGCGGCCTGCCCGACACGCCGGCGGCGCCGAACCCGAACTGCCTGTTCAACAACGTGCCGCTCGACGGCATCGGCGCGACCGGCGCGAAGATCACGTTCATCGTCCAGGCGCTCGGCTCGGGTCTCTACATGACGAACCTGAAGCTCGTGCCGGGCGCGGCCGGCGCGTTCATCGAGCACCCGCTGTTCGTCGCCTACCCCGCCGATGGCAGCGCGCCCAAGGCGGACACGATCGACCGGTTCTTCAGCGTGAAGATGAACCTGCAGTCGACCGCGACCGCCGAGGAGCAGCAGATCGCCGGCGGTGCCGCCGCGTTCGTCGGCTTCTTCCCGACCGACAAGCTCGAGATTCACTTCAAGGCCGCGAACGTCTTCCAGCCCGACGATGGCGGCGGCGGCACGGTCAACAACGGCTGCAAGGACCTCGCGTCGTTCAAGGCGAACGCGCAGGGTCCGGTCAACACGAACTGCCGGTCGTGCCACGGCGGTGCGAACCCGAACGCGACGAGCGCGATGAACGTGACCGGCATCGACACCGCCGACGACACGATGATCCAGAACGCGTGCAACCAGGTCCGCACACGCGTGAACTTCCAGGACATCGCCCAGAGCAGCATCTACCTGGCCACGCAGCCGGGAAACAACAACCACCCGTTCACGTTCGGCGGCAATCAGGGCGCGCACGACGCGTTCAAGGCCTCCGTCGACGTCTGGATCAACGCCGAGAAAGTCGCCCCCTAAAGGAGCCCCATGAAGAGGATCTCAACCCTATTGTTGGCCGCGGCGTTCGCGGTTCCTGCGTGCGGCGGTGACCCCACGCAGACCGGTGATGACGATGGCTCCGGCTCTGGCTCTGGCTCGGGTGACGAGTGGGATCAGGCGCTGGAAGCCCGCCAGTACGACTACAACGCGGCGCTGCGGATCGCGGCGCTCCGGCTCACCGGTGACCTGCCGACGCTGCAGGAGATCAACAGCGTCGCGACGCCGACCGATCTCGCTGCCAAGAAGGCGGCGTACGAGGCGCTGGTCACCGACTACATGAACCGCCCGACGTTCGCCGGCCAGATGATGATGTTCTGGCGCGACACGTTCAAGATGGGTGGCAGCGCCGAGATGGACGCCGCGCCGGCACTTGCCGCGCAGCTGTCGGTCCAGAACGGCAGCTACATGAACCTGTTCACGCAGAACGCGAACAACTGCCCGACGTTCGACGGCACGACGTTCACGCCGGCGGAGTGCCCGGGCAACGCGCCGAAGGCCGGCGTGCTGTCGAACCCGGGTGCGATGAAGCAGTTCTTCGGCAACTTCGCGTTCCGGCGCGTCAAGTGGATCGAAGAGACGTTCGACTGCGTGAAGTTCCCGGTCGAGCTCAACGGTGCGCCGCAGGAAGTCGGCGCGCAGTCGCCGTACACCGGCGAGTGGCCGTTCACGAGCATCGCCGGCACGCAGAACGGCGGTCGCGTCAACTTCCTCGACGTGTCCGCGGTCATCTGCGCGAACTGCCACCAGACGATCAATCACATCGCGCCGCTGTTCGCGATGTTCGACAACAACGGCGTCTACCAGACGACGATCTCGGTGCCGACGCCGCTCGACGGCGCGCCGATGGCGCAGATCACCGACTACTACCCGGCGGGCGAGACCACGGCGTGGCGCTTCGGTCAGCCGGTCGCGGACATCCCGGCGCTCGGTGCCGCGATGGCCGCGGATCCGGACATCGCGAAGTGCGGCGTCGCGCGTATCTGGAACTGGGCGCTCGGCAAGACGGACATCGTGGACACGCTCCAGGAGGTCCCGATCGAGACCGTCCAGACCCAGGTCGATGCCTTCACCGCCAGCGGCTTCAAGATGAAGGACCTCATCTACGCCGTGTACACCAGCGACGACTTCACGAAGTTCTGAGGAGGCGACCATGAACCGCATTGCCTACACACTGACGTTTCTGGTCGCGTCGCTCGGCGTCACCGCGTGCACGGGTGGGGTCGATGACACGGCCCCCGCGCCCGACCCCGGCGGCACCGCCGGTGGCGAGGACAACACGTTCGACCACGACAACTCGGGCTTCAACCCGTTCGATCTGATCGACCGGCTCGCGAAGCAGGGACCGCCCCGCTACACGTCGCGCGTCCACAGCTGCCCGAAGGTTCGCTACGACACGCTCGGCCGGGTGCTGACCAGCGTCGGCATCAACGCGAACAACACGACGAACCTGTCGGCCGGCCAGCTCTACCAGAGCGGCTACAACGCGCTCGGCGGTCCGAACTACCCGAACCGCATCCGCGAGAACCTCAACATCACGACGTCGGGCGCGTCGCGCGAGTTCGACATCTTCGCGGCCGGTGCCGACGAGGTGATCAACGCGGTCCCGACGCTCGCGCGCTGCCAGGTCGGCGGCGTCGGAGCGCAGCTGTTCGATGCGTCGAACGCCTGCCGCGCCGACGGCATCACCTGCATCATCGGCTACCCGGCCGAGGCCGCACACCTCGACTTCTGCAACATCACCGTCCAAAGCGCTTCGGACCCCGCGGTGGGTAAGCGCATTGCCGTCGCGGCTCTGCTGGCTGCGGCTTACACCTGCGAGTGAGGAGACCCACCATGGCGAAGTCCCCATCTTCGAAGCGCGACGAGCAATACGAGCTCTCCCGGCGCGCTCTCATCAAGTGGACCGTCGCGGCGGGCGCTGCCCTCGGCGTCTCGCGCAGCAAGGTCTTCGACATCCTCGAGAAGAGCGCGGGCAAGGGCGTCGCGTTCGCAGCGTCGTCCAACCCGACGATGCGCTCGGTCCACCTGGTTGCCGGTAACGGTGGCCTCGCGTGGTTCACCCTGCTGTGGCCGCACTACGACATCGCGCTCTCGGGCAACGCGAACTTCGCGTACCACAAGCCCGGTCAGGCGACGCTCGTGCAGGGCACGAACAAGCCGCTCGCGATCGGTCCCGACACCCCGTTCGCCTCGCTGCCCGCGGCGCGTCAGATGACGTGCTTCACGTGCGGTCGCAACGAGACGCACACGTCGACGCCGGTCTCGACGACGACGCTCAACGGCAGCAACATCCACGCGGTCGCGAGCGTGCTCCAGGCGCAGACGCCGACGGTGCTGCCGATCATCCAGGTCGGCGACGCCGACGTCGGTGTCGCCCCGGGTGCCTCGCAGCCGACGCAGGTCGGTGACGGCGACTCGATCGTCGGCCTGTTCAACAGCGCCGCGTCGCGCGCGGGCGGCCTGCTCGCGCAGCAGAGCGATGCCTCGCTGTACAAGGCGCAGTACGACGCGTTCGCGCAGCTCAACCGCGCGGCCGGGTTGTCGACGCAGAAGGGCTCGTACCTGACCGCGTCGGGTGCCGCGCAGTTCCTCGGCACGAACCTCGCCGCGAAGCTCGCGATCACGCCGGAGGACCTCGCGCTCTACGGCATCGACGGTGGCACGCGCGGCAACGTCGCCTCGATCGGCCGCACGCTGATCATCGCGGTCAAGGCGTTCGCGATGGGCCTGACGAACGCGGTCGTGCTGCCCGCGATGCGCGACGATCCGCACGGCGCGTTCCAGGACGGCAGCAACCAGACCGTCCCGCCGCAGCTCAAGAAGGTGTTCGACGGCTTCATGATGCACCTCACGAACACGATCGACAGCGCGACCCAGAAGTCGCTCGTCGACGACGTCGTGATGACGATCTCCGGCGACACGCCGAAGGACAGCCGCGACCGCAACGGCTGGCCGGATGGCACCTCGGGCAACACGAACATCGTGTACGTGCTCGGTGGCGGCCACCTGAAGACCGGCTGGTTCGGTAGCGTCGATCGCGGCGGCACCGTCAAGGGCTTCGACTCGAACGGTAACGACGCCGGCTACAACCAGACGAGCACCGCGCAGCTCGCCACGGCCAGCATCGCGTACGCGATCGCGAAGCGTGACATGCGCGCGATCGCCCAGTTCGCGAACGGTGTGAGCCTCACCGGTCTGACGAACCCGCTCGATCAGTGATGTAGTTTTTCGCACGATCGGCGATCGCCACGGGCTGCCACCTCGGCAGCCCGTTTCGTATTTCGGCGCCAGCTTCGCGGGCGATGTTGCGCCACGTGTCGCTGACCCTGACCGCGAACACGCGCGTGCTAGGCTAGGCGCGTGCATCGGGTCCTGGTCGTCTGCCTCCTGTCGATCGTCGCGTGTGGTGGCCGTGAAGCGAACGGCCACGAGGACGGTAGCGGCAGCACCGGCTCGACGAAGGTCTCCGGCGATGGCGATCGCGAGCAGGCGCGGTTCGACGCGGACCGCAAGCCGGAGGAAGTCGTCAAGGCGCTCGGCATCAAGCCGGGCTCGGTCGTCGCCGATATCGGCGCGGGCGCCGGGCTCATGACCGTGCACATCGCGCGTGCGGTGAAGCCGGGCGGCAAGGTCGTGGCGACCGAGATCGATAGCGCGGTGCTCGAGCTCATGCACAACCGGATGGTCGAGCGCGGCCTCGACGACATCGTCGAGCGCCGGGTCGTCGCCGCCGAGACGCCGGGCCTCGAGCCCGGAATGTACGACGCGATCCTCGTCGCCGAGGTCGATCACCTGCTCGCGGATCCGGTCGCGTGGCTCAAGGCCGCGATCCCCGCGCTCAAGCCGGGCGGCCGGCTCGTGATCTCGAACCGCGTCTACCGGCGCAGCAAGTCGCTCGCGGCCGCCGAGAAGGCCGGGCTCAAGCTCGTCAGCGAATCGAACCCGGTGTCGACCCACTTCGTCGCGGTGTTCGTCGCGCCGACCGGAGGATCCAAGTGAAGCACGGCGCATGGCTCGTCGTCCTCGGTGTGCTCGCCGGCTGCCCGGGCGATGACGATGGGGGTGGCGGCAACGCGGCGACGCTGTGGCTCGCGCCCGACGGCATGGAGACCGAGGTCCGGCTCGTCGAGACCGAGCCGCCGCCGTTTTGAGCACCCGGCGTGGGGTCCGGTCGGACCCAGGAAGCCGAGTACGACCTCAAGGCGAGCGTGCCCGCCGGCGCGTATCACGTGATCTGCGACGCGATCGTGATCGAGCCGGTCGATGTCACGTTCGAGCTGATCCATCGCCGCGCCGGCAGTGACACGATCCTCGCGAGCTGGATGCAGCACTGGGAGCCATTGCCCGGCGGCGTCTACGATGCGCAGCCATACGAGCTCGACGTCGACGCGCCCGCGATCGACTTCGTCGCCGGCGATCAGTTCGTATTTCGCTACGGCGGCGTCAACTCGACGGCGACCCAGGCGTTCATCCCGAACGGCGACGGCGCGATCACGGGCGGTCGGATCCCGAGCTTCACGCTGCCGAAGTGATCACGTGTCGGGCTCGACGTAATCGAGATCGACGCCGAACGTCTCGTGGATCCCGACGAGACCGAGCACCGCGACGCCGAGCGACAGCACGCCCATCACGATCGCCCCGATCACGACATCGAACTGCTTCGAGATCGCCTCGAAGCCGAGCGCGACGAGCACCGCCGAGCCGCGCACGAAGTTCGGGGTCGTGGTCGCGACCGTGCCGCGCAGGTTCGTGCCGAACTGCTCGGCCGCGACGGTGACGAACACCGCCCAGTAGCCGACGGTCAGGCCGAGCGCGGCACACATCGCGTAGAACCACGCGAGCGACAGCGTGCCGAGCGTGAAGTAGCCGATCACCGCGAGCGCGCTGCCGGCGATGAACAGCGCGAGCGCGCGCTTGCGCGACTTCAGCCACTGACTGACGAGGCCCGAGCCGAGGTCGCCGGCGGCGAGGCCCGCGTAGCAGATCATCAGCGCGGTCGCCGGCCGCGGATCGGGCACGCCGAGCTCGCCGCCGACGCGATCGCAGAACGTGATCAGGATGCCGACGACGTACCAGACCGGCACGCCGACGCCGATCAGCGCGAAGTAGCGCACCGCGCGCCGCCGCGACCTGAACAGCGCGAAGAAGTTGCCGCGCGAGACGTTCGCCGACGTCGCGACGGTCTTGAACATCCCGGACTCGACGACGCCGATCCGCAGCAGCAGCAGCACGAGCCCGAGCCCGCCGCCGATGTAGAACGCGGTCCGCCAGCTCGCGCCCTCGTAGATCGACGGCACGCCGCCGCCGACGAGCCCGGCCGCGACGCCGCCGCAGATGCCGAACCCGGCGACGATCGTCGTGCCGATGCCGCGCGTGTGCTTGTGCATCAGCTCGCTGACGAGCGTGATCCCCGCGCCGAGCTCGCCGGCGAGGCCGATGCCGGCGATCACCCGGCACACGGCGTACTGCTCGATGTTGTGGACCGCGCCGTTCGCGAGGTTCGCGATCGAGTACGTGATGATCGAGCCGAACAGCACGCTGAGCCGGCCGCGCTTGTCGGCGAGGATGCCCCACACGATGCCGCCGACGAGCAGGCCGGACATCTGGCAGTTGAACAGGAACAGACCCTGGTCGGTCAGCTGATCTTTGGTCGTGTAGCCGAGCTCGATCAGGCTCGGCCGGCGGATCGTGCCGAACAGGATGAGATCGTAGATATCGACGAAGTAGCCGAGCGCGGCGACGATGATCGCCATCGTGGCCGCACGCTGGGTCGTGGGGAGCCGCACGTCGGAGACCACGCGCCGACTATAAGCGTTATAACGATTCCATGAAGCAACTCGTCGTGGTCGTGGGCCTGCTCGTCGCGCTGGCGACCCGCGTGGACGCCGGCTCGGAGCATCGCGCCTGGATCAAGCAGGTGCCGGATACCGCGACGTGGAAGACGTACTCGAAGACGATCGGCTCGGACGAGGTCGGCAAGTTCATCATCGACCTCAAGACGAACGACATCTATTTCATCGACGTCAACCTGTTCAACATCCACGCCGACTTCGTGCTCGGCGTGCTGCTGAAGCAGGCATGGACCGCGGACAACATCCGCGAGTACAACAAGAACTACGAGCGCAAGAAGCCGAAGTTCATCCTGGGCTACCTCACGCACCACCTGAAGATCGACAAGTGGACGATGGCGTTCTGGGAGGGCGACAAGATCGGCGCCGACGACGTCGTGCGCGCGCGCAAGCGGCTCGACGAGACGTTCTTCCAGAAGAGCCTGCCGTTCCGGCCCGACTCGCCGATGCAGCAGAAGGTCGCGAACGAGGTCGCGAAGCTCGGGATCAAGACGATCACGAACGACGAGATCTACAAGAGCGCGACGTACCAGGCGTTCAACAAGGGGCGCACCGTCGGCAAGCTGCGCGTCGTCGCGCCGGGCACGCCGTACGAGAACCTGACGTTCGCGCGCACCGACATCGCGCTGCTGCAGGAGAGCTACCCGGACATCACGCCGGTCGCGGGCATCCTCGCGACGCAGTTCTCGACGCCGCTGTCGCACGTCAACCTGCGCGCGAACGCGTGGGGCATCCCAAATGCAGGCGACAAGCAGGCGCGCCAGAAGTGGGGCAAGCTCGACGGCAAGATCGTCTACTACGAGGTCACCGACACGGGCGCGACGGTGCGCGAGGCGACCGCGGCGGAGATCAAGGAGCTCGAGGGCCGGATCACGTCGGCGAAGCACGTCGATCTGCCCCCGGCGGACATCGACAACCCACGGCTCGCGATGCTGACGCGGATGCGCGCGAAGGACGCGACGATCTACGGCACGAAGGCCGCGAACCTCGGCGAGATCGTGACCGCGAACCTGCCGGGCGTGCGCGTGCCGGCCGGGTTCGGGATCCCGTTCTACTACTACGTGCAGCACATGAAGCGGAACGGCCTCGACAAGCAAGTCGACGCGCTGCTCGCCGACAAGCGCTTCAAGACCGACGCGACCTGGCGCAAGGCCGAGCTCGAGAAGCTGCGCACCGCGATCGCGACCGCGCCGCTCGACCCGGCCGCGCTCGACGCGTTCTACAAGCGCGTGCGGATCAAGCTCGGCGGCCGCGGCGTGTTCGTGCGCAGCTCGACGAACGCCGAGGACCTGCCCGGGTTCAACGGCGCCGGGCTCTACGACACGTTCCCGAACGTCGTCGGCAAGCAGGCGCTCGGCGAGGCGATCCGCAAGGTGTGGGCGTCGGTGTGGACGCTGCGCGCCGTCGAGGAGCGCGATGCGTTCGGCATCGATCACCGCCAGGTGTTCGGCGGCGTGCTCGTCCAGGTCGGCGTCAACGCGACCGCGGCCGGCGTGCTGATCACGAAGAACCTCTACGATCCGACCGACAAGAACGGCGTCACGATCAACGCGAAGTTCGGGCTCGGCATGCGCGTCGTCGAGGGCCAGAAGGTGCCCGAGCAGATCGTGTTCGACCCGACGAACGACGGCACGAAGATCATCTCGCGCGCGGACGACCCCGTGATGCTCAAGTTCGACGACAAGGGCGGGATCGTGGAGATCCCGGTGCCGCCGGGCGCCGGCGTGATCCTGACCGAGGCGCGCGCGAAGGCGCTCGTGACCCAGGTCCGGACGTTCATGCCGGTGTTCACGCACGGCAAGCCGCTCGACGTCGAGTGGGTGCTCGAGGGCGAGACGTTCTGGACCGTGCAAGCGCGGCCGTTCGTCGGCAGCTGACGGTCTTCCGGGCGCCGTTCGTTTGCACCAGGCGGCGAACTCCGCGACAGTACGGGCCGTGCGTTTCGTAGCTTGCTGTCTGTTCCTGCTCGCGTGCGATCTGCAGCCTCCGCCGAAGAAGCAGGCGCCGCCGCCGCCTCCGACGACGGAGCCGGCGACCGCCCCTGGCGACGCCGCCGGATCGGCCGCGGTGATCGCCGACGCCGGCCCCGAGCCCGCGATCGTCGGCGACGCCGCGCCAACGCCGGTGCTCGGCGATGCCGGCTCCGCCGCGCCGCCGCCGCCTCCAGCCGACGCGGGCCTCGCGATGTCGAAGGAATGCGAGCAGGTCGCGATCCATGTCGCCGACGTCGCGATCGCGTCGACGAAGGACCCGACGCAGAAGGCGCAGTACGAGCAGGACCGCACGAAGCTCGTGCGCACCGTGGGCGAGGTCTGCACGGTGGCGAAGTGGAGCGAGCAGGCGCGCAAGTGCTTGCTCGACGCGAAGACCGATCAGGACATCATGGCGTGCCGGCAGCTGATCCAGCCGGGCAATCCCGAGCAGTAGCTCTCGTTCAGGCTCCGGTTCCGGATCCCTATTCGCTCACGCCGCCGCCGTCAAATGCCTGCGACCGCCGCGCGCGAGCCTCGGCGCTGTACCTCGACATATGTCCGATCGACGCCGCTGGACCTCCGACGCGTGTCGATCGGCCTCTCATCGGTATCGGTCGCGTTTCTTCTGGCAGCAAGACCGAGGAAGACCCAGACCCAGACCCAGCCCCAGACCCAGACCGCGCACGAATCGTGAGTAGTAAACCGGAACCTGAACGAGAATTTATCCGCGGCTCGCGAGCGGCGAGCTGTAGCTACCGGTCTCGGCGCGGCGCGCGCGTTCGCCGAGCGCGCGGCACACCGCCGCCGCGAGACCCGGCACGTCATCGACGAGCTCCTCGAAGTCGGCGCGCTCGAGCCGGATCAGCCGCGATGCGCGCGTGGCGCGCAGGTCGTTCGGGACGTGGACCGGCGCGACGCACGCGAGCTCGTCGACGACCTCGCCCTTGACGATCCGGCGCTCGCCGAGCGCGAGCTCGCCGTCGTCGAGCACCATCATCGCGTCGAGCAGGTCACCGGACGTGACGATCACGCTGCCATCGCGGACGTGCACCCAGCGCGCACGCTCCGCGACATCGGCGAGCTGGCGCGTGGTGAGCGCCGCGAGTAGCGGCACGCGCCCGAGGGCGATCAGGGTCTCGACGCGACTCGGCATGTCTCCTCCAGCATCGGTGGCGGGCTCGGGCTCGTGGACCGCGTGCGTGAGCCGGCGGATCAGATCGACCGGGCTCGCCTGCTGGACCTCGGCGCGTGCGGCCTCGGCGATCGTGTCGCGGTGCGCGCTGCGTCCCGACGCACCGAGGATGTGCAGCGCGAGCGCGCGGGCGAGCCGATCGCGGCCGGCGAGCTCGCCGCGGATCACGGCATCGCGCGCGGGCAGCTCGACCTCGGCACGCGCGAGCGCCGCGGCGCGATCCGACGGCGTCAGATCGTCGACCGCATCGACGAGCCGGCTGACGAGCGCGCGCGGCAACGCGGCCTCGATCACGGCGAGCGTGCGGGCGCGCTCGAGGCCGCCACGCGCGTGCGACCACGCGAGCGCGGCG
Organism: Kofleriaceae bacterium; assembly: GCA_035715365.1. Taxonomy (GTDB): domain Bacteria; phylum Myxococcota_A; class Polyangia; order Haliangiales; family Haliangiaceae; genus JABFXX01. Next base: position 132,730 of record DASTLB010000027.1, read on the forward strand.
CGCGCGATCGCCGGCGAGCGATGGCGCGCGGCGACGAGCAGCAGCACGGTGTACGCGATCTCGCGCAGCCGCTCGTCGAGCCGGCGCGCGAGTAGCTCGTCGCCGGGCGCGTCGAGCACCGCGATCGCGGCGTTCGTCTCCTCGAGGCCGTCGAGCTCGTGGTCGATCAGGCGATCGAGCGCGGCCGGCGTGACCGGTAGATCCGCGAGCAGCGCGGCGGCGCGATCGCGCGCGCGGCGGCGGCCCCACGCGGCGGTCGCCATCAGCTCGCCGGCGGCGGTCGGGCCGAGCGCGGTCAGCGCGTCCTCGGCCGCGGCGCGGACGTCGTCGTCGGGCTCGCCGAGCGCGCGCGCGACCCGGCGCAGGTCGTCGGGATCGATCGCGTCGGCGCCCTCGAGCAGCGCACCGTAGAACCGCAGCGCGGCGGCGATCTCGGTCGCGTCGTCGGTCGGCTTGCCGGGCAGCCGGACGAGCGACGTCAGCATGTGCTCGGGCGCGACCGGCGTCGCTCCGGTCTCGACGCGATCGCGCGCGAGCTCGAGCAGATCGGCGCGCAGCAGCACGAGCTCGGCGCTCCGGCGATCGCGCGCCCACGCGACGACGCGCGCGAGCAGCGTGAACCCGGCGGTGCGCCCCGCGATGTCGCCCCGGCCGCGGCGTAGTCCACGCGCGAGGTGACGCGTCGCCTCGAACACGTGCTCCGGCTGGTTCGCGGCGAGCCCGCGCGCGAGCTCGGCGCACAGCTCGTCGATCGCGACGCGGCCGGTCGCGCCGCTGTCGCGCACCGCATCGCCGAGCAGCGCGAGCGTCTCGTCGAGCGCGCCCGCGAGCCGGCCGCGTGCGACGTCGGCCGCGAGCGCGATCGCGGCATCGCTCGAGGCCTGCCACGCTTCGAGCTCGGCGACCGGCGTTCCGCCGGCGAGCCCGACCGCGCGGATCGCGAGCTCGAGATCCGAGGGCTCACAGGTCTTCGCGGCGGCGACGATCGCCGGACCGTACGTGCTTGCGGGCTGATCGAGCACCGCGACGAGCGAGCGCCACACGAGCGTGCGCGCGCGGGGCTGCCTGCCGAGCGCACCGACGAGCGCGGGCACCGCGTCGCCGCGCCCGCGCTCGTGCAGGCGAACGAGCACCTCGGCCGCGCGCTCCGGGCGTTCGCCATCGAGCTCCTTGCGCAGGACGTCGAGCGCGCGCGCGTCGATCACGGTGTCGGCGATCGCCTCTGACTCGCGATCGCGGGCGACGTGCTCGATCGCGAGCGCCGGTAGCTCGCGCGCGATCCGCACGGCTGCGAGCAGCCACAGCGCCGCGATCACCGCGGTGATCACGTAGAACACGATCGGCGAGCCGGCGAGCGCGGCCGCGACGAGACCACCGAGCATGCCGCCCGCGCGCTTCGCGGGACCGTCGAGGAACCCGCCGACCCGACCGCGAATCGCGGACGGCAGCAGCGTCTGCGCGAGCTTCTCGGCCGGCGTCTCGACGCCTGCATCGAGCACGCGCGCGGACAGCTGGGTCGCGATCGCGACCGCGAGGATCGGGGCGACGACGAGTCCGAGCCCGGCCGCGAGCGCGAGCGCGGGTGCGAGCAGCAGCGTCTGGCCGGTGCCGAGCCGCGCGAGCAGCCGCGGCGCGACGACGAGCTGGACGACGAGCGTGATCGCCTGGCCGACGCCGCGGATCCCGCCGAGCAGCGCCGCGATGTCCGTCGTCGAGCCGCCGCTCGCGACGAGCGACACGCCGAGCGCGAAGTACGCGAGCATCGCGAATGCACCGGCGAGCGCGACGAGCAGCGCGAGATGACGCGCGAGCGGGTTGCGACGGACCGCGCGGAAGCCATCGCGCCACGACCGCGCGATCAGCATGCCGAGCGGAGCGACCGGGCGCGCGACCCGCCGCGTCGCCGCGAGCCGCGCGGCACCGATCCCGGCGAGCGCGAGCAGCACGGCGGAGCACGCGAGGATGCCGGCCGCGCCGACCGTCGACACGATCGCGGTGACGAGCGCCGAGCCGAGCGCGGCCCCTGCCCCACCGGTCGCCGCGAGCACCGGCAGCAGGCGCCGGCTGCGCCGCGCGTCGAGCCGCTCGGCGATCACGACCCAGAACGCGAGATCGCTCGCCGCGGCGAGCTGCTTGCCGCCGACGAACGTGATCCCGGCGGCGACCGCCGGCGCGACGAACGACAGCGCCGCGAGCCCCGCGATCACGACCGCGGACGTGATCGACAGCGTCGCGAGCACGCGCCGGCGTTCGAGCCGATCGACGAGTCCGCCGACGACCGCGAGCACGATCGCGAGCAGCAGGCTCGACAGCGCGACCGCCTCGCCGAGGTGCTCGGGGCCGAGCGCGGTCAGGAACATCGCATCCGCGGCCGACGCCGCCATCGCCGCTCCCGCCGAGGCGAGCGCGAACACCGTCCCCGCGGTCGCGACGAGCGCCCGGTCGTCCGCGCTGTAGAGCTGGCCGAGCCGCGCGAGCAGGCCGGGGGCATCCCGGTCCCGGACGGAGGTCGCGTCGGCCATGCGCCGGCGATGATAGACCGGCCGGAACCCCGGCGTCGGACCGGTTGTCCAAGGCTGCCGGAGGCGACGACCCGTGTCATCATCGAGACCCATGCGCGCCCTGCCCACGCTGGCCGTCCTCGTCGTCGCAGGTGCTGCCGGTCTCGCGGTCGCGCAGCAGGCCGGTCGGCCGACGCTGCACGAAGACATCGCGATGCCGAACGACTCCCAGCAGCTCGATCTGCGCGCGATCGGGGGCACCGGCAGCGGCATGCCGGCCGCGATCAAGGCCGGCGACAAGATCATCCCGAAGCCGTCGCTGTCGGATCCCGCCGCGGCGCCGAAGGACGAGCCGGTGCTCGGCGCCGGCGGGTTCGCGGCCGATCGCCAGACCCAGATGAAGCCCGACGACAACACCGGCCCGGACAGCACGCTGCACTACGTCAGCGTGTTCAACCCGGACGTGCTGCCGTTCAAGCGCATGTCCGCGTTCGATGCGATCGCGGACGACTACACGCTGCGCGTCGGCCGCACCGCGCTCACCGAGCTGGCGGTCGGCGGCACCACGGATAACACGCGCGACTACTTCCGCGCGTCGGTGCTCGTCCAGCTCGCGCCCGGCAAGGACGTGCCGCTGCCGTCGGTCGCGCCGGACATGCGCATCCTGTCGTACGAGATCAAGCCGAAGATCGCGATCCGGTTCGAGAAGGACGGCGCCGACAACTTCTACGTCCGTACCGACGAGTCGAGCGCGAACGGCAACTACCGCCTGATCTTCGACTGCGACGCCGACGCGGGCTACTTCGCGCCGTCGCTGCCGACCGGCAACACCAAGCTCACGCCGCGCGTCGTCGCGACGCTGACGCCGCCCGGGCTGCGGCCGATCGTGCCGGCGCCGGTCGCCGCCTCCGCGAAGGTCACGCTCGACAAGCTCGGGCTCGACGCCGACATGGAGCTCGGCGCCGCGTTCAACAAGCTCGTCGGCTACTTCCGCGCGTTCGAGGCCAAGCCGCTGCCACCGTCGAGCGGCAACCTGTATCGCGATCTGTGCGACAGCCAGGCCGGCGTGTGCCGCCACCGCGCGTTCGCGTTCATGATCACGGCGAACGCGCTCGGCATCCCCACGCGCTACGTCGAGAACGAGGCGCACGCGTTCGTCGAGGTGTGGTTCCCCGGGAAGAACTGGCAGCGCGTCGATCTCGGTGGCGCGGCCCTCCGCATGGAGGTCAGCGGCGCCGATGACAAGACGCTGCACCGCCCGCGCGCCGACGATCCATTCGCGAAGCCCGACGAGTACAAGAACAACTACACGCAGCTCCAGGGCGACATCTCCGGCCTGACGCAGCAGCAGAAGGACGACAAGCTGAAGCCGCTCGATCAATCGCCGCCGAGCGGCGCGGTCGGCAGCGGCGGTGGTGGCGGCCTCGGCGGGCTCGGCGGCGGCAGCAACTCCGCCACGCCGCCGTCGACGGGGCCGGACAAGATCCTGCCCGGCATCGACCTGCCCGCGGTCGCGATGGATCCGAAGAAGAAGAACCCCAAGCTCGAGATCACGCGCGCCGATGCGAGCGCGTATCGCGGCAGCGTGCTGCGCGTCGAGGCGCGGGTCACGGTCAACGGCGCCCCGCTGCCGAACCACTCGGTCGACGTGTTCCTCGCGCCTGCGGGTCAGCAGGGCATGAGCAGCAAGCCGCTCGGTCGCGCGGTCACCGGCCCGGACGGTACGTTCCGTCAGGACTTCACGGTGCCGGGCTCGCTGAACCTCGCGACGTACGAGCTGTTCCTGTCGAGCTCGCCGGACGCGTACTACAACGCCGCGCTCAGCGACTAGCTCGCGCGACCAGCGCCGCGATCTTGTCCGCGAGCGGCGCCCACAGCGCGCGTGGCAGATCGTGGCCCATGCCGTCGACGAGCCACAGCTCGGCGCCCGGGATCGCGGCGGCGGTCGCGCGGCCGCCACTGACGTCGCACATCCGATCGGCGGTGCCGTGGACGACAAGTGCCGGCACGGCGAGCGCGTGCAGCCGCGCCGTCCGGTCGCCGGACGCGAGCACCGCGACGCCCTGGCGCGCCATGCCCGCCGGATCGAACCCGCGATCGAACGCCCGCGCCGCGCGCTCGGCGGCGGCCTCGAGATCGGGTGGAAAGCCCGGCGAGCCGATCACGCGGATCGCATCGAGCATGCGCTGCGCGGCCTCGGCGCGATTCGTCGGCACGGCCGCGGCGAACAGGCTCATCGCCTCGGGATGGAGCTGGCCGACGCCGCGATCACCGGTCGACGACATGATCGAGGTCAACGACCGCACACGATCCGGATGCTCGATCGCGACCGTCTGCGCGACGAAGCCACCGAGCGACGCCCCGACGACGTGGACGCTGTCGATCCCGAGCGCGTCGAGCAACCCGACGGTATCGGCGGCCATGTCCGACAGCGTGTACGTGACCGACGAATAGTCGCCCAGCATCGCCGCGGGGAAGCTCACCGGCGGCGCGTCGTGGAGGTGCGTGGACTCGCCGGCGTCGCGGTTGTCGAACCGGATCACGTGGAGCCCGCGCTGCACGAGCGCGTCGCAGAAGCCATCCGGCCAGCCGATCAGCTGCGCGCCGAGCCCCATGATCAGCAGCACGGGCGGCGCGGCCGGATCGCCGAGCCGCTCGTACGCGATGCGGAGCCGCGCACGGCCCACGTTCGAAGCGATCTCGATCGTCATCGCGGCGAACCCTACGCCGGTCGATCGCAAAGCACAGGCTTGTCAATGGTGGGTGATTTGACGAGAATCTTCGTGGCGGATGGGAACCGAGCCCGGCCCGGTGAGGCTGCTGAAGCAGCGCACGATCTGGGAGATCGAGCGCAAGGGCAAGGCCGTCACGACGCGCGTCGGCGAGCGCTGGGGCAAGCAGAAGCAGAAGACCGTCACGCTCGGCACGCCGGACCGGGCGCGCGCGAAGTACGAGGAGCTGCTCGCAGCCGCGCGCGCCGACGGGTTTCGTGCGCTCGGCGAGATCGACCCGCCGGCACCGTCCGCGCGCGACGATCGACTCGAGGCCGGGATCCGCGAGCACCGCGACGATCCGGCGCCGTACCTCGTCTACGCGGACTGGCTGCAATCGCACGGCAGCGCGGTCGGCGAGCTGATCGTGCTCGCGCACCGCAAGAAGCAGAAGCAGGCCGACGCGCTCGCGCGCACGATCTGCAAGCTGCCAGCCGGCATGGCCGAGGTCGAGTCGCGGTTCGGGCTGTGGCGCTCGCTGACGATCAACAACACCGTCGATCACTCGGAGGCGAGCTGGGATCCGGTGCCGATGGTGCGCGCGCTGTTCTCGTCGCCGCTGTGTGTCGCGCTCGAGGAGCTGCGGCTCGGGATGTTTCGATGGGACTTCCAGGACGAGCCGGCCGTGATCGCCGAGGCCGGCACGCACGCATGGGCCCGCGATCTCGAGCGGCTCGCGGTCGGCGAGGTCCATCGCCACATCGACATGGCGCACCACGCGATCGGCGACGTCGGCAAGGCGATCACGAAGGCGTTCCCGAGGCTGCGCGCGCTGAAGCTGCGCTCGGGCTCGCAGGACTGGCGCGGCGGCAAGGAGTCGTTCGGATTCGGCCAGCTCGCGCTGCCGAAGCTCGAGGAGCTCGTGATCGAGACCTGCGCGATGACGACGAAGCGGATCAAGATGCTGCTGTCCGCCGAGCTGCCGGCGCTCCACAAGCTCGAGATCTGGTTCGGCGCGACGTCGCACGAGCAGATCGCGAAGGTCGGCGCGGTCGCGCCGGTATGGGACGGCAAGACGTTCCCGAAGCTGACGCACCTCGGGCTGTGCAACAGCGAGCTGACGACCGACTTCGTGCGCCTCGTGCCGGCGTCGCCGCTCGCCGCGCGGCTCGAGGTGCTGGATCTGTCGAAGGGTACGCTCGACGACAACGACGCGCGCGAGCTCGCCGCGGAGGCGAAGCGGTTCCCGAAGCTGCGGCGGCTCGTGCTCGACGAGAGCTACGTGACGCCTGCGGTGCTGCAGCAGGTCAAGGCGGCGTTCCGCGGCGTCGAGGTCAGCGCGAAGCACCCGAAGGAGCGCTACGACGACGAGGACGACGACGACGACGGCCGCTACGTCTCGGTCGCCGAGTAGCTCAGCCGAGGTGGACCGGGAACGTCACCTTCGTCGGCGCGCCGGTCGCCGGGAACCGCATGCGGCCGAGCGCGCGCTGAGCGCAGCCGAGCAGGCCCTTCTCGAACAGGTAGTGCGGCGCCTGGAGCCGGCTCTTCGTCACCTTGCCTGTGCCGTCGACGAGGAGCTCGATCGTGATCGTCGCGCGCAGATCGGTGCCGGTCGCGCCCTGGACGACGCAGTCCTGCACCGCGCCGGACTGACCGGAGACCGTCGCGTTGATCTCGCCTTGCTCGAGCGCGCGTGCCTCGCTGGTCATGTCGAGCTTGCGCGCCGGCAGCGCGGTGTCGTCGCCGCGCCACTCGAGCCGGCGGTCGGCATCGGTGAGCGCGATCGGCTCGGTCTCCTCGGTGTCGTCGGGCGACGACGTGTGGCGAGGCCGGTTGCCGCGCGGCTTCTTCTTCGTGGCGCTCCCGGCGTCCGCCGGTGCCTGCGCGACGCCGGCATCGACCGGTGCGGTCGCGCCCCCGCCGCCCCACGGCGGACGCAGCACGAGATACATTGCCCCGGCCCCGACGACGAGACCGATGACGAGTCCGACGAGCCAGCCGCGCACGCCCCGCTTGTATCACGCGTCGTCCGGCGGCACGTTCAGCGCGCTCGGCGCGATCGCGCTCGTGTTCGCCGCGATGGCGAGCCTGATCGTCACCGGCGTCGCCCTGCACCTCGCGGGCGCCGAGCTGATCGTCGCGATGGCGGTCGGCCAGCTCGCGCTGCTCGCGGTCGCGGTGGTCGCCGCGCGCGTCACCGGCCGTAACCTCGGCGCGCTCGGGCTGCGGCGTCCGGCCGGCTGGTACGTGGTCGCGGCGCTGCTGGTCGGGAGCAGCGCGTGGTACGTGAACCTGAGGATCGTCGAGCTGTTGCCGTTTCGCGAGCACGCGATCAGCGGCCTGCAGCAAGTCGTCGATCGACCGGCGCTGCCGCTCGTGCTACTTACCGTCGCGCTCGCGCCGGCGATCTGCGAAGAGGTCCTGTTTCGCGGTGTGCTGGCCCGGGGCCTGGCGACCCGGTTTCATCCGTGGGTCGCGATCCTCGGCTCCGCGGTCGTGTTCTCGCTCTATCACATGCAGCCGCTGCAGATGCTGCCGACGCTGACGCTCGGGATCGCGTTCGCGTTGATCGCGTATCGCTCCGGCTCGGCCATCCCGACGATGTTCGCTCACTTCCTCAACAACACGCTCGCGCTGCTCGTCGCGCGCGGCGAGCTGCCCGGCTTCGCGAGCTGGCTCGGTCGCCACGACGTGATCGCGCTCGTGATCGCCCTCGCTGCGTGCTGGCTCGGGATCGCGATCGCGCTCGTGCGCCCGAGCGTCGACGAGCTCGTGCGTGCGCGGGTCGCGCCGATCAAGGAAGCACGGCCCGGACGATGAGCAACACCAACGACAAGCTCCAGTTCTCGACGCTCGCGGTGCGCCGCGAGCTGCCGAGCGAGCACCACGAGCTCGCGCCGGTCGTCGCGCCGCGGATCGTCGCGTATGGCGCGGAGGACCGCACCGCGATCGAGCTCCAGCTCGCGCTGTCCGAGCTGCCCGACGAGGCGCGGCCGATCACGGTCGCGCGTCACCTGCTGCCGGACGGCGTGCGGCTCGAGCACGTCGAGGTCGAGCTCGGGCGCACCGACCTGCCCGGCCGGCTCGGCCGCACGCACGCGGTCACGATCGCCGTGATCGCGGTGCCCGAGCCGCGTCCCGACGCTCCGCCCGCGGGGAGCTGGGTGTTCATCCCGGTGATCGATCACGCGATCTACGTCGGCCGCACCGAGGTGCTCGCGGATCGCGTCGCGGCCGAGCTCGCGGTGCTCCCGGCCGCGCTCGCGCTCGATGCCGATGGCTGGCGCCGGCTGCTGACGTGGGCACCGACGCGGCTCGAGCCGGTCACGGTCGAGCTCGCGACGACGCCGCTCGCCGAGGCGCACGGTCGCAAGGCGCTCGCCGAGCTCGAGCGCAAGCGCCTCGCGACGATCACGCTCGACGGTGCGGGGCGCCGGGTGGCGCCGCCGGATCCGCCGCGCCCGGTCGTCGGCCGCGACGCGCTCGTCGGCGAGCTGACGCGGATCCTCGACGCGAATTCGCGCCGCAGCGTGCTGCTCGTCGGCGAGGAGGCCGCGGGCAAGAGCGCGCTCGTCGCGGCGTGGGCGGCGGCGCATCCGGCGCGCCTCGTGTGGGCGACGTCGGTCGCCGAGCTCGTCGCCGGCGCGAGCGGGCTCGGCGAGTGGCAGGAGCGCGTCGCGCAGGTGCTCGCGGCCGCCGAGACGCTCGACGCGATCCTGTACTTCGACGACTTCGGCGCGCTGTTCGCGGATCGGCCGGCCGAGGGTGGCGTCGACATCGGTGCGGCGATGCGCAAGCACGTCGTCGACGGGCGCGTTCGCGTGATCGGCGAGCTGACGCCGGTCGCGCTCGATCGCGCGGAGCGCCGCGACGTCTCGCTCGTCGGGGCGATGCTGCGGCTGACCGTGCCGCCGACCGATCTCGCGACGACGATCGCCGCGTGTCACGCGTGGGCGAAGCACTGGGGCAAGACCGAGCCGCATCGCCCGCAGATCGCCGCGGCCGTCGTGCCGACCGCGGTCGAGCTCGCGCGCCGCTACCTGCCGTACCGCGCGTTTCCCGGCAAGGCGGTGCGCCTGCTCGAGGAGCTGCGCGTCGCGCACGACGCCGGACGCGATGCGCGCGGCACCGGCCGGCTGCTCGGCGAGCCCGAGCTGTTCGTCGCGTTCTCGCAGTCAACCGGCATCCCGGTCGCGCTGCTTGCCGACGAGCGCTCGCTGCCGCGCGACGAGGTGATCGCGGCATTGCGCCGGCGCATGATCGGCCAGGACGCGGCGGTGCGCCGGGTCGCCGACGCGATCTGCGTCGCGAAGGCGCGGCTCGCACCGGCGGACAAGCCGCTCGCGTCGCTGCTGTTCGTCGGCCCGAGCGGCGTCGGCAAGACCGAGCTCGCGCGCAGCGTCGCCGCGTACCTGTTCGGCGCGCCGGATCGCATGGTCCGGCTCGACATGAGCGAGTACACCGACCCGTGGGCGGCGGAGCGGCTGTTTGGCGGTGACAGCGGGGCACCGAAGCGCGCAGATGACGGTCGACTGACGGCCGCGGTGCGCAGCCAGCCGTTCGGCGTCGTGCTGCTCGACGAGATCGAGAAGGCGCACCCGTCGGTGTTCGACCTGCTGCTGCAGGTGCTCGGCGAGGCGCGGCTGACCGACGGTCGCGGCCGCACGACGTACTTCCACAACGCGATCATCGTGCTGACGTCGAACCTCGGCACGCGGTCGGCGCGCGGCCGGCTCGGGATCACGGCCGCTGACCACGACGACGATCGCGAGGACCGCCGGTATCGCGACGCGGTGCTCGCGGCGTTCCGGCCCGAGCTGATCAACCGCCTCGATCAGATCGTCGTGTTCCATCCGCTGACGCCGGACGAGATCGGCAAGGTCGCCGGCATCGCGATCGCGCGGCTCGCCGAGCGCCGCGGGTTCACGCAGAGCGGCGCGATCCTCGATGTCTCGCCGGCCGCGCTCGCGCAGCTCGCGGATCGCGGGTTCTCGCCGGAGCTCGGCGCGCGCGCGCTGCGCCGTCACCTCGACGTCGCGGTGCTCGGACCGTCGGCGCGGCTGCTCGCGAAGGCCGGCACCGAGGGTCACGGCGGCACGCTGACCGTCCGAGCACCGGACGAATCGATCCAGCGTGCCACCGGCTCGCGGCTCGGCGAGGCGCGCGCCGCCGACGACGACGTCGTCGTCACGCTGTGGCGGCGCTCCGCGAGCACCGGCCGCCGGCTCGTACGGTCCGCGCTCGCGCTCGGCGGGTTGCGCCGCGAGACCGATCGCGAGCTGCGCCTGCCGGCCGCGGTCGCGGTCGGCGACAAGCTCGCCGAGCTCGCGTCGACGCTCGCGACCGCCGAGCGCCGCGATCCGAAGCAGCAGCGCAAGCCGGCACTGCCCGGCCCCGAGCTCGCGCGGCTGTCGGCGGAGCACGCGCGGCTGCTCGGCCGGTGGGACGCGTGCGCGCACGGCCAGGCCGAGCTGCGCGTCGCCGAAGAGCTCTGTCTCGAGGCGCTCGCGCGCGACGTCGATGCCGTCGATCTGATCGACGCCGCGATCTTCCACCGCCACAAGTTCCGGCGTGATCTGTTCTGGCTCGTCACCGCGCTGCGGCCGCAGCGTCCGGGCGCGACGCTGCTCGTCCACACGCCGGATGCGCGCGCGGCGGTCACCGCGTGGGTGCGCGCGATGCTCGGCGCCGCCGATCACCTCGGCATGCGCGGCGCGGTGCACGTCTGGGGCGAGACCGCGCCGGGCTGGCGCCCCGGCAAGCCGCCGCGCTGGGGCCCACCGCACGATCTCGGGTGGGCGACCGATCGGCTCGCGTCCCATCCGCAGGCGGCCGCGCTCGTCCGGATCACCGGCGCCGGCGCCGACCTGCTGTTCGGGCTCGAAGCCGGGCTGCACCGGTTTCACAAGCTCGCCGGCGATGCGTGCCACGTCTGGGTCGATCTGCTCGAGCCGAAGGCGGAGCTGTCCGACGACGAGTGGAACGTGATCACCGGACCGCCGACGCCGCGAGCGCCGCGCGGTGCGCCGATGCGCGAGGCCGCGATCGACGGCGATCACGTGATCGTCGACGGCGACGAGGTCGACGTGCCGTGGTCCGAGCTCGCGGCGCGGTTGCCCGAGGTCGCGGTCGCGCGGCTGCTGCCCGCGCTCGCGACCGACGCGGTCGACAAGCTGTGGATCTGGGAGCATCCGCTCGCCGTGCTGACACCGTCGACGGACGGCGACGAGGACGACGACGCATGAGGATCCAGTTCACCGTCGGCGTGTACCGCGCGAAGCGCGACAGCGAGGAGCAGTGGACCGCGCTGATCCCGAGCGAGCACCACGCGTACCTCCAGGGTCAGGGCGAGGTCCGGCTGCGCGAGCGGATGATCGATCGGCTGCGCGTGATCCTGCGCGAGATCGATCCCGCGGATCAGGAGCTGTTCCAGCTGCCGCTCGGCAGCGAGCTCGTGCGCGTGCCGGTCGACCTCAAGCTCGACGACGGCCGCGTCACCGGCCAGGCCCCGCTCGTCATCGAGCCGCGGTGGACCGGAGAGGACCGCGTCGCGCTGTTCGTCTATCACCCGCTGCGCCGCGACGAGTGGTTCCTCGCGAAGGACCGCGACGAGCTGCTCGAGCTCGTGCAGCCGTTCGTCCGCCATCACTGGCGCGCGCTCGATGCCGCGACGGTCAAGCAGCTGCTCGCCGACGGCAAGGAGCGCCTGCAGCCGGTCGCGTTCTCGACCGAGCCGCGCACGCTGCTCGACCAGCTGCCGTCGCGCAAGCGCGACACCCGCGCACGCGCGAGTGCCCCGCGGCTCGAGAACGTGCTGCAGCAGCTCGCGGTCGACGAGACCCAGCGCGTCAGCAGCAGCGACGGCGTGTCCGTCACGCTCGGGGTCCCGCGCTCGCCGTATCGCGAGCGGCTCGCGTACCTGCTCGGCGGCGCGCGCCCGCGATCGGTCGCCGTGATCGGCGCGCCGGGCAGCGGCAAGACGTCGCTGATCTACCAGTGGATCGCGGACCGGCTCGCCGAGGACGGCTTCGCGATCCACAAGAACCTCGACCGCGTGTTCCACGTCTGGCGGCTCACCGGCAAGCGGCTGATCGCCGGCATGTCGTACCTCGGCCAGTGGGAGGAGCGCTGCCTCGCGGTGCTCGACGACGCGCGCAAGCGCCGCGGCATCCTGTGGATCGAGGACCTCCACCTGTGGGGCCGGCTCGGTCAGTCGCGCCAGAGCGAGCGCAGCTTCGCCGACTTCTTCCGCGCGCCGGTGCGGCGCGGCGATGTCGCGATCGTCGCCGAGCTGTCGCCCGAGCAGTACGCGCAGCTCGAGCGCGACGCGCCCGGCCTCGCCGAGGCGCTCGCGCCGATCGTCGTGCCGGCCGCATCGCCGGGCGAGACCGCGCAGCTGCTGCTGCACGAGATCCGCGCGATCGAGGCCCGGATCCCGGTCGCGCTGCATCCGTTCGTCCCGCGCACCGCGCTCGAGCTCGGCAGTGCCTTGTTTCCGTGGCGCGCGCGGCCCGGCGTCGCGATCGAGATCGTGCGCCGCGTCGCCGAGGATGGCCACGCGAAGCAGCTCGATCGCGAGCTCGTGCCGTCCGACGTGCTCGACTATCTCGCGCGCACGACCGGCCTGTCGCCGAAGCTGATCTCGCTCGACGAGCCGCTCGATGCCGACGCGATCGAAGCGGCGTTCGCGGCGCGCGTGATCGGCCAGTCGGTCGCGACGCGTGCCGCCGCGGACACGATCCTCAAGGTTCGCGCCGGGCTCGCGGATCCCGGGCGGCCGATCAACGTCATGCTGTTCACCGGCCCGACCGGTACCGGCAAGACCGAGCTCGCGACCGCGATCGCCGAGTACCTGTACGGAACCGCCGACCGGCTGCTCCGGATCGACATGGGCGAGCTGTCCGGCCCCGACGCCGTCGCGCGCCTGATCGGCGATCGCTGGAATCCCGAGGGCCTGCTGACGGCGGGCGTCCGCGCGCAGCCGTTCTGCGTCGTGCTGCTCGACGAGATCGAGAAGGCGCATCCCCAGGCACTGCACCTGCTGCTGCAGCTGTTCGACGAGGGCCGGCTCACCGACGCGAACGGCGAGGTCGCGAGCTTCGCGAGCGCGGTCGTGATCATGACGTCAAACCTCGGCTCGAAGACCGCGGCGCCGATCGGCTTCGGCGAGACCCGCGATCGCATCCTCGCCGACGTCGCGAAGGCGGTGCGCGAGTTCTTCCCGGTCGAGCTGTTCAACCGGATCGATCGCGTCGTGCCGTTCGAGCCGCTGACGCCCGAGGTCGCGGCGAAGGTCGTCGACAAGGAGCTCGCGAAGCTGCTCGCACGTCGTGGTCTGCGCGAGCGCAACACGTTCGTGTATGCAGGCGCCGCGGTTCGCCGGCGCGCGGTCGCCGACGCGTTCGACGCTCGCTACGGTGCGCGCACGGTCAAGCGCTGGCTCGAGGATCAGATCGGCGGCTCGCTGACCGATCTGCTCGCGGCCGCGCCGCCGGCCCGGCTGCGGATCGTGCGGCTGTCCGAGGACACCGGGCGGATCGTCGCGACGCTCGAACCGATGCAGGAGAAGCCCGCGCGGCCCGGGCCGTACGTGCTCGAGGCCGGGCTCGACGTCGCGACCGCCGCGCTCGAGCTGGTGATCGCGATCGCGACCGCCGCGCTCGAGCGGATCGAGCGCGCGCCGAGCTTCGTCGAGGCGAGGCAGGCGGCGCACGGCGAGCTCGCGTACTACGCCGACGAGCTGCGCACCCGCGTCGCCGCGCTGCGCGAGCTGTTCGGGCTGCGTCCCGTCGAGCATCACGACGACCGCGAGCCCGACGACGATCACGACGCCGAGCCGCTGTACGAGCATCGCGTCAAGGACGTGATGCGCGGCATGCCGATGCAGCGCTATCGCACGCGCGGTCCGGCGGGGAAGCGCCCTGCCCGACCGCCCGCGAGCCGCGATGCGCTCGTCGCCGGGGTCGCCGAGACGCTGCTGATCGAGCGCGCGCTGCCGACGCTGCTCGATCCGGCGGCGCACGCGGTGACCTGCGTGCTGTCGAGGATCGGCAACACCGCAGACGCCGGCGGGCTCGCGATCGTGACCGCCGCGCTCGCGCAGCCGGCGTGGTTCGATGCCGGCGCGTACGCCGAGCGCGACGGCAAGATCCGGCCGTTCGATCCGACGCAGCGACCGACCGCGGTCGAGCTCGGTACCACGCGCGACGTCGCGATCGTGCTGCGCGGCCTGTTCGTGCGCGAGGCGCTCGACGACGATCACGGCACGTGGATGATCCGCGCCGCCGCCGCCGAGCCCGACGTGATCCGCGTCGAGCTCCGGCCCGGCGCCGCCGATCCGCAGCAGGTGCTCGCCGCCCACCTCGCCGGCCGCGCCCAGCTCGAGCGCGTGCTCGAGCAGGGCGGCGCGCTGCCGCCGAACCCCGACGTGCTGCTGCCCGTGACGCGCACGCTGACGTACCGCGTGCCGCTGCGCGTCGGCGAGAGCTACCACGTCGAGCTCGAGGACTTCGCGACCGGCTGGGTCGATCGCGGCAGCGCGCGCGATCTCGCGTCGGCGATCCGCCGCGCGTGGCACCTCGCGTGGAGCCGGACGTCATGACGCGGCCGATGTTTCGCGTGTTCGTGACGCGCCACCACGGCGGGCTCGTGTCCGCGGTGCTGCTGCGCCGCCACCGCATCCTGTTCGACACGCCGCCGCCGGCCGCGATCGCGAAGGACGAGGAGACCGCGCTGCGCCGGCTCGCACCGCAGGCCGCGCTGCTCGCCGACGAGGAAGGCGCGGTCGATCGCTACCTGTGGACCGAGCAGCTCGAGCTCCGCCAGGTCAACGTCGAGATCCATCCCGGCCGACCGGATCCGCGCGGCTACGTGATCGCGCGCTCGCGCGTGCCGATCCGGCTCGGCTACGCGGCCGCGAAGCTCGACGGTGCGCCGCTGTACCGCGTGATCGTGCCGCGGTTCGACTGGACGTTCGTCGCCGAGGACCTCGCGGCGGTCCCCGACACGATCCGGTCGCTCGTGTTCGCGGCGCTGATCGGCGACACGCCGGCTTCGCTCTACGATCTGCGGCGCGAGGTCGAGGAGTCGATCCTCGCGTGGAACCCGATCGACGTGCCAACGCGCCACAAGCCGCGCGAGGGCGACGATCTCGATCCGGCGCCGACGCTCGAGGCAGTCGCCGAGGATCTCGTCGCGCTCGCACGCGCGAACCGGCTGCGCGCGACGGTCGGCGTCGATCCGCGATTCGACGAGCTCGCGCCGCTCGTCGCCGAGCCGCGGCTGCCGAGCCTGCTGTTCGTCGGCCCGCGCGGCTCCGGCAAGACGACGCTCGTGCGCCGGTTCGCGCGCGCGCTGCTCGAGCAGAGCCGCGGCAAGCACGGTCGCAAGCGCCGGCTGTGGTCGACGAGCGCGGATCGGATCGTCGCCGGGATGATCTATCTCGGCATGTGGCAGCAGCGCTGCCTGCAGATCGTCCACGAGCTCGCGGACAGCTCGGACGTGCTGTACGTCGATCGCCTCGCCGACATCCTCGCGCCGGCGAGCGATGGCGCGTCGATCGCCGAGCTGCTCGCGCCCGCCGTGATCGCGGGCCAGCTGTCGCTCGTCGCCGAGTGCGACGAGCTCGAGCTCGTGCGCGCGCGCCAGAAGTTCCCGGCGCTCGTCGACAAGCTGCGCGTCGTCCGCGTCGCCGAGGCGGCGCCGGCACAGACGATCGCGCTGCTCGAGCCGTACGGCCAGCGGCTGACGCCGGCGGTCGCGATCGATCACGACGGCGCGCGCCGGCTCGTCGAGCTGCTCGACGCGTTCCGCCGCGACACCGCGCTGCCCGGCAAGGCGCTCGCGTTCATGGACTACCTCGCGACCCGGCCGCCGCGCGCGCACGGCGCCACGTCCGACATCGCGCTGTCGGTCGCCGATGTCACGGCCGCATTCGCGAGCTGGTCCGGCTTGCCGATCGAGCTGCTGGCGCCCGAGCGCGCGCTCGATACCGCCGCGGTCGCTGCCGAGCTGCGCAAGGGTGTCGTCGGTCAGGATCGCGCGTGCGAGGTCGCCGGTCGCGTGATCGCGCGGCTCAAGGCGGGACTCGACGATCCGCAGCGTCCGGTCGGCTCGCTGCTGTTCGCGGGGCCGACCGGCGTCGGCAAGACCGAGCTCGCGAAGCAGCTCGCGCGCTACCTGTTCGGCGACGCCGATCGGCTCGTGCGCGTCGACATGAGCGAGCTCGTCACCGGCGGTGCGATCGCGCGCCTGATCACGCCGTCGCCCGCGGGCACGAGCCTCGCGGATCGGATCCGCCGCCAGCCGCTGTCGGTCGTGCTGTTCGACGAGATCGAGAAGGCCGATGCGGCCGCGTTCGATCTGCTGCTCGGCGTGATCGGCGAGGGCCGGCTCACCGACACGCTCGGCCGGCTCGTCGATTTCCGCATGGCGCTGATCGTGATGACGACAAACCTCGGCGCCGCCGATCCGAAGCCGGCCGGCTTCTCGTCGCTGCCGGACGCGCTCGGCGATCACGCGACCGCGATCCGCCGGTTCTTCCGGCCCGAGTTGCTCGGCCGCATCGACTCGATCGTCACGTTCGCGCCGCTGCCGACCGCGGCACTACAGCGGATCGTCGATCTCGAGCTCGACAAGATCCGGCAGCGTCCCGGCATCGTCGCGCGCAACCTCGCGCTGCACATCACCGCGCGCGCACGCGAGCGACTCGCGATCCTCGGCCACGATCCGAAGCTCGGCGCGCGTCCGTTGCGCCGGACCATGGAAGATCTCGTGGTCGCACCGCTCGCCGAACGCATGTCGCGCTCTCCGTCCTGGCGAGACGTAACCGTACGAATTCAGGCGGCTTCCGACCCCGGCGAAGGGGATCTTACGATCCCGTGAGGCGCGTAATCTGCGCGACGACCGCGCGAGCAGATGCAAGCCTTGCTACAATTTGTCCGTGCCCGACCCGAAACGCGTCCTCTGGTACCTCCGCAAGGTGCCTCTGCTCGCGGACCTCGGTCCGGATGCCATCGCTCGGATGGCCGAACGCGTCGAGCTTCGCGAAGCGAGACGTCGTGACGTCGTCTACCTGCCAGGCGACCCCGGTCGCTCGCTGTTCTTCGTGCACGGCGGTCGCATCAAGGTCAGCAAGGTCACCCGCGACGGAAAGTCCCTGACCCTCGCCTATCACGGCCCCGCGGAGCTGTTCGGCGATAGCTGCTTGCTCGATGGCGGGCCGCGCACCGAGATGGCCGAGGCCGTCGAGAATGCGCTGCTGTCCGAGATCGATCGCGTGCACTTCGAGGAGCTGATCCACTCGCACCCGCAGCTCGGGCTCGCGATGACCCGGCTCATGATCGTGCGCCGCCGCGAGCTCGAGAACAAGGTCGAGGCGCTCGTGTTCCGCGACGTCTCGAGCAAGCTCGCCGAGCTGCTCGTCAAGCTCGCGAGCGAGTACGGCGTCGATGACGCGCGCGGCACGCTCGTCGCGCTGAAGATCACGCATCAGGAGCTCGCGAACCTGATCGGATCGACGCGTGAGACCGTGTCGCTCACGCTGTCGCAGTTCAAGCGCAAGCGCCTGATCCAGACCGAGGGCCGCAAGGTGATCATCTCGGACTCCGAAGCGCTCAAGGCGCTCTACTGATCGTATCGTCGCCGCATGGCGACAGCGGCGACGGTTCCTGAGAGCTCGGACAAGCGCGGATCGGGCGGCTTCAAGTCGAGCCCCGGCACCACGTTCGGGCCCCTGCAGCAGGTGTTCGATGACATGTGGTGGGCGTGGGGCACGGTGAAGTTCATGCCGGGCATCGTGTTCCCGCGGAACATGACGGTCGTGCGCGAGGCGAGCGGTGACCTCGTCGTGATCCACCCGGTGATGATGCCGGACGCGCAGCAGCGACAGCTCGAGGCGCTCGGTCCGATCAAGCACATCGTCCGGCTGGGCGCGTTTCACGGCATGGACGACGTCAAGTTCGTCAAGCGCTACGCCCCGACGGTGTGGGCGCCGCCGGGCTGCGCGTGCTCGCCCGAGATGAAGTTCGATCGCGAGCTCGTGCCCGGTGGCGAGACGCCGATCGCGGGCGCGCGGGTGTTCGCGTTCGCGACCTCGCGCTCGCCGGAGACCTGCTTGCTCGTGCCGCGTCACGGCGGCGTGCTGCTGACGTGTGACAGCGTGCAGAACTGGGAGACCGGCGAGGGCTGCTCGGTGCTCGGCAAGCTGATGGCGCGGCTGATGGGGTTTCGCGGCCGCGCGTGCATCGGCCCGGGCTGGCGCAAGCAGAGCGAGCCGAAGAATGGCATCGGGTTCCGCGATTCATTTCGCGAGCTGCTCGCGCTCGAGTTTCGCCACGTGCTGTCGGGGCACGGCGCGCCGCTGCAGGACACCGCGCGAGACGATCTGCGCGCGCAGGTCGCGAAGCTGTACAAGAGCTAGGCTAGGCGTTCGCCTTCGCGCGCCGCGCGAGCATCTCGACCGCGAGCGTGAACGCGCGCTGCATCGACACGCTGCGCGCCTGGCCGCGGCCTGCGATGTCGTACGCGGTGCCGTGATCCGGCGACGTGCGCACGATCGGCAGGCCGAGCGTGACGTTGACCGACTCGTCGAAGTCGACGAGCTTGACCGGGATCAAGCCCTGGTCGTGATACATCGCGACGACCGCGTCGTACTTGCCGTGTAGCGCATCGCGGAACGCCGCGTCGGGCACGAGCGGACCGAGCAGCGTCGCCGGCGGACACGGCTGCTCGATCGCGGGCGCGATGATGTCGGCGTCCTCGTCGCCGAGCAGGCCGTCCTCGCCGGCGTGCGGGTTCAGGCCGACGACGCCGATCCGCGGCCGCGCGATCCCGAAGTCGACGACCATCGAGCGCGCGACGAGCTCGATCACGACGCGCACGCGATCGGTCGACAGGTCCTCGACGACCTCTGACAGCGGACGGTGCACCGTGGTCAGCGCGACCTTGAGCTTGGGGCCGGCGAACAGCATCGCGACGTCGGTCGCGCCGAGCCGCTGCGCGAGCATCTCGGTGTGGCCGAGGAACATGAAGCCACCGCGGCGCGCCCACGTCTTCGAGATCGGAGCGGTGACGATCGCGCCGATCTCGCCGCGCTTCGCGGCCGCGACCGCGGCCTCGAGGTAGCCGACCTGCGCGGCGCCCGTCTTCTCGTCGGGCTTGCCGGGCTCGGCGTAGTCACCCGTGCCGCTGCCGACGATCGGCAGCGACGCCGGCAGCTGGACGCGCACGAGCTTCGCGGCGCGCTCGAGCGGTCCGCGATCGCCGTAGACGATCACGCGGTCGCGCCATTCACCCGGCATCGTCGCGAGCGTCTGCGCGACGATCTCGGGACCGATGCCGGCGGGATCGCCGAGCGTGATGCCGAGCCTGGTGACGGTTTCCACGGGCTCACGCTACCACCGCTTGCGCGAATCGCTGCAGTCCTTCACACATGAAGGATGCGCGCGGCCTCGCTCCTCGCGATCCTGGCAGGCTGCGCCGGAGCCGAGGCGACGACGCTCCCGCAGACCGCCGCGCCACCGGCGCAGGCCGAGCTCGGCCTCGTGCCCGGCGAATCGATGTCGTACACGGTCCAGCTCGCCGGCGTGCTCGTCGGCGAGGCGCAGCTCGCGGTCGGCGAGATCGGCAACGTCGACGGCAAGCGCGCGATCGTCGTGCGCTCGAAGGCCGCGACCGCGGGCGCCGCCGCGCTCCTGAAGAAGATGTCCGACGAGGCGATCACGACGATCGACGTCGACACCGGGCACCCACTGTCGGTCGAGACCAACGTGGTCAACGGCGACAAGATCACGACCGCGACTGCGAAGTTCACCGGCTCGATCGCCGACGTGACGTATCGCCGCGATGGCGGCCCGCCGAACCGGATGCGGATCGACTTCAAGACCGAGGAGCTGCACGACATGCACTCCGCGATGGCGCAGCTCCGCGGCTGGCACGCGGCGCCGGGCACGACGCGCACGGTGTTCGTCGTCGGCGGCCGCCGGCTGTGGCGGATCGACGTCAAGTACGCCGGCGAGGAGACGATCGGGCTCGCGGGCGGCAACCGCCGCGCGGTGATCTACGACGGCATGTCGTTTCGCGCGCGTCGCGATCTCTCGATCGAGTCGAAGACGCCGGCGCGGACGTTCCGCGTCTGGCTGTCCGACGACGCCGACCGCGTGCCGCTGCGCTGCACCGCGAAGACCGAGCTCGGCGACATCGCGATGGATCTCGTCGAGTACAACCGGCCGTAGCGCTACTCGTCCCAGCCTTCGCTGAGCCGCTTGCGCCGGCTGGTGCTCGCGCCGTTCGCGCCGTTCGACTGGCCATTCGACTGGCTCGGCCGGCGCGGTCGATCGTCGGGCGGATCGGTCGAGATCCGGCCGGACACGACCACGAGCTTGCGCGTCGCGCGCCGGTTCTCGTCGTGCGGCACGTTCGTCGGCTCCTCGTCGTCCCCGGGATCGGTGAGCGAGTCGGCCGTGATGCTCTCGTCGTCATCGTCGTCGACGGTCATCGTCAGCACGGGCGCGCTCGACTCGTCCTCGATCGGCGCGGCCGGCGCGGCCTCGTCGGGCGGCTCGTCTGCCTCGAGCGACAGCTCGAGCTCGGGCTCCGAGTCGCGCGACGCGTCGTCCGCCTGAGCGTCCGTACCGGCGTCGGCCGCCTCGTCGTCGGGCGCCTCGGCATCGAGCTCGATCACCGCCTCGATCTCGGGCTCGCTCGGCGCGCGGCGCGGCTCGCGCGCGGGCGGGCCGGATCCCGGCTCGGTCTGCGGCCGCTTCGCCGCGGCGGCCGCCGCCTCGACGACCGGACCGCCCGGTACCGTCGGTGATTGCGCGCGCAGGCTCTGCCGCATCGCGGGATCGGTCGATGCGCGTGGCTTCAGGATCAGCGGGATCCGGCCGCTCGGCGTCGGCTTCATCGCGGATGGCACCGCGTCGCCTTCCGCCCACACCGCGTCGAACCGCGCGTCGAGCTCCTCGTGCACGCCCTCGCCTGGATCCTCGACCTCGATCTCGGGCTCGAGGTCGTGCTCGGGCTCCGGCTCGGGCGCCGGCTCGGAAGCCGCGCGTTCCTCGATCTCGAGCGCGTCGATCGCATCGATCGCCGCGTCGATCGCGCTCGGCGGCGACGCCGGCGGACGCTCCTCCGTCTGGTCGTCCTCCTCGGAGCCGGCCGAGACCTCGATCTCGGCGTCGTCGTCGACCTCGATCCGGCGCAGCCGCTTGCTCGAGATCACCGCCGCGAGGCCCTCGAGCAGGAGCTCGGCGAGCTCGCTGTCGTCGTCGCACAGCTCGCGAAAATCATCGGCGCGCAGCGCGAGCATCCGCAGATCGGTCCGCGCGATCGCGAGCCGGTCGCGCTCCGGTGGTCGGCTGTCCGCGATCAGCGACTCGGGATACACGAGCGCGCCGGGTGGCAGCTCGACATCGTCGTGGACGAGCTTGCCCTCGACGAGGATCCACGCGACGCGATCGCCGAGCGCGTGCGCCGGCAGCCGCGTGCCCGACGCGTGCTCGCGCGGGATCGCGATCCTGAGCGCGCGCAGCCGCTGCTGCAGCGTCATCCGCGCGCCCCACAGCGGGCAGCTCGCGATCACGTCGTCGTCGTGGCGCACCTGCTCGGCCGGCTGCGGCGTCTCGCCGGCCTCGAGCACGCGGATCACGACCGCGGTCGCGTTGTCGTTGCCGCCGCGCTCGAGCGCGAGCTCGATCAGCTTCTGCGCGGCGCGCGCCGGGCTCGGCTGCTTCGTCAGCACCTCGCCGATCTCGTTCTCGGGCACGTACTCGCTGATCCCGTCGCTGCAGAACAGGAACCGATCGCCGTCCGCGAGCGGCACGACGAACATCGACACCTTGCACTCCTGCCCGATCCCGAGCGCGTTCGTCAGCATGCTGCGAAACCGCGCGCCTTCCCCGGAGACATCGACGTCGATGCCGGCCGCGAGCAGCCGCGCGAGCAGCGTGTGATCCTCGGTCAGCTGCATCGCGATGCCGTCGCGCACGAGGTACGCGCGCGAATCGCCGGCCTGCGCGAACACGAGCTCGTTGCCGATCGCCATCGCGCCGACGAGCGTCGTGCCCATCCCGTCCTTCGCGTCGTCGGCCTTCGCGGCCTGCAGGATCGCGTGGTGCGCCGACAGCGCGCCGTCGCGCAGCGACAGCATCAGCTGCTTCTTCGTGTCCGGGCTGCCCTTGTTGAGCCAGGCATCGACGAGCTTCTGGGTGTCGTCGGCAGCCCACTGCTCGCGGATCGTCCGGATCGCGATCGAGCTCGCGACCTCGCCGGCCGCATGTCCGCCCATCCCGTCGCACACGAGGAACACGCCCTCGTCTGCGTCGAAGTAATGCGCGTCCTCGTTGTGATCGCGCACGTTGCCAACGTGCGTCGCTGCCGCGCCGACGATCGAAGCTCGTCCGGCCACGAAACCATCGTACACGCCATGCCACCCGCTGGGGCGGTCAGGCGCGCATCTTGTATCCGACGTTGCGCACCGTCTCGATCAGCGCACCCGCGGTCTCGCCGAGCTTGCTGCGCACGCGCCGGACGTGGATGTCGACGGTGCGCGTCCCGCCCGCGTAGCGATAGCCCCACGCGCGCTCGAGCAGCGCTTCGCGCGTGAACACGCGCCCCCGGTGCTGGGCGAGATACCGCAGCAGCTCGAACTCCTGATGCGTGAGCTCGATGCGCCGGCCCGCGAGCCGCACCTCGTAGCCCGCGATGTCGATCACGAGCTCGTCGATCTTCAAGATCTCGTCCGAGCCAAATGTTGCAGTGCGCCAGTCGAGCTGACGCATGCGCGCGTAGAGCTCGGCCGGCACGATCGGCATCAGCACGAAGTCATCGAAGCCGATCGAGAAGTCGAGCGCAGGCAGGCGTGCCACCGTCAGCGCGACGAGGATCGGAACTTCTACCAGGGGCCCTTCATCGCGCAGTCGCTTGATCGTCTTGTGCGCGCGCGGCACGTCATCGGCGGCCTCGACGATGCACACGGTCGGCGGCTGCTTCGCGAGCTGCTCGAGATCGAGCCCGCCGAGATCGAATCGCCCCACCGTGGCGCGACAGCCCAGCTCGGCGAGCAGCGTCGTGACCGTACCGGGCTCTGCCGCTCGGTCCGGTTCTGCACAGATCACGACGGCACGCACGGTGAGTGATCCCTCTCTCGTCTACTTCGGCTCGGGGCGCTCCCGGGCTGGGGCAGCGAAGCCCCAGATCACGTCGAGCGCAACCTGGAGTGTACTTCACGGTCCTACCCGGATTCCGAGGCGATCGCGGCTATTGCCAGGGCCCTCGAACATGTAAGAATTGGAGCTGGATGGAAGAGTTCCACTGCTCCTTTTGCGGAAAGCAGCGGCGCGAGGTGCGTAAGCTCATCAGCGGTCCGCGCGTCTTCATCTGCGATCAGTGCGTGACCCTCTGCAACGACATCCTCGCGAAAGAGGAAGCCTCTGAGCGCCCGAAGTATCCGCCTCCGCGCGCGATCGTCGAAGAGCTCGATCGCTACGTCGTTGGTCAGAAGGATGCCAAGCGCGCGCTGTCGGTCGCGGTCTACAACCATTACAAGCGCATCGGTCTGCGCGGCAAGCAGACCGACGTCGAGCTCCAGAAGGGCAACATCCTGCTGATCGGGCCGACCGGCTCGGGCAAGACGCTGCTCGCGCAGACGCTCGCGAAGAAGCTCGACGTGCCGTTCGCGATCGCGGACGCGACGACGCTGACCGAGGCCGGTTACGTCGGCGAGGACGTCGAGAGCGTCGTCAAGGCGCTGTTCCGCGCGGCCGGCGGTGACGTCGAGAAGACGGCGCGCGGCATCATCTGCATCGACGAGATCGACAAGATCGCGCGCAAGGGCGGCACGCCGTCTCCGACGCGCGACGTCTCCGGCGAGGGCGTGCAGCAGGCGCTGCTCAAGATCCTCGAGGGCAAGACCGCGACGATCACGCCCGACGGTGCGCGCAACCGTCCGCAGCAGGAGCTGATCCAGATCGATACGACGGACATCCTGTTCATCTGCTGCGGCGCGTTCAACGGCCTCGAGGACATCGTGCGCCGGCGGACCGGCCAGCGCGGCCTCGGGTTCGGCGCGCAGGTCTCGACGGCCGAGGACGACAAGGACGCGCTCCGTCGTCAGGCGCGAACCGAGGACCTGATCAAGTTCGGCATGATCCCGGAGTTCATGGGTCGCCTGCCGGTGATCGTCTCGTGCGACGCGCTCGACGTCGAGGCGCTCACCGAGGTGCTCTGGAAGCCGAAGAACGCGCTCGCGAAGCAGTACCACCGGCTGTTCGAGCTCGAGGGCGTGAAGCTGAACTTCCGCCCCGACGCGCTGACCGCGATCGCCGAGGAGGCCTCGCGCCGGAACTCGGGCGCGCGTGGCCTGCGCGCGATCCTCGAAGAGGTGATGCTCGACGTCATGTACGAGATCCCGTCGCTGACCGGCGTCAAGGAATGCGTGGTCACGCGCGAGGTCGTCGAGCACCGGGCGCGTCCCGAGCTCGTGCTCGAGAGCAAAGCCGCCAGCTGATCACGTATGCTCCGTCCGTGGCGGAGCTGCGCAACGTCATCGTGTTCGCGATCGGCGCGGTGCGCTATGCGATCGAGCTGCGCTGGATCCGCGAGGTCGTCAGCCTCGGCTTCGTGACGACCGTGCCGACCGCACCCCCGGCGCTCGCCGGCGTGTGCAACCTGCACGGCTCGATCTTGCCGGTGCTCGATCTCGGCGCGCTGCTGTCGGGTGCGGCCGGACCGCCCGCGCGCCAGGGCGATGGCGCGCTCGTGCTCGAGACCGAGGGCCTCGTATGCGCGCTGCGCGTCGACCAGGTCGATCACGTCGCGTCGTTGCACGATAGCGGCGGCACCGTGCACGACGCGATGGGCCGCAAGCTGACGCTGCTCGATCCCGGCAGCCTCGTGCGGCGCGCGCTCGAGCAAGTGACCGCGGCCGCCGCGCCCGCGGACGCAGGACTGCCGTGACCGAGAGCGAGCTCGACTTCGATCCCGAGGAGCTCGCGATGCTGCGCCAGCTGTTTCGCAGCGAGGCGCAGGACGCGCTCGAGGCGGTGACGACGCGCGTGCTCGCAGCAGGCTCGCAGAAACCGTCGGCGGACGCGCTGACCGAGATGATGCGCGTGACGCACACGCTGAAGGGCGCGGCGGGCACCGTCGGCTTGCCGGACGTCGTCGATCTGTCGCACCGGCTCGAGAGCACGTTCGCGGCACTCGGTCGCGAGCAGGCGCCGTGGACGACGACGACCGCGGACCAGATCGTCGAGATCACCGACGCGCTGCGCGCGTACCTCGAGAAGGCGGGCGAGCCGGGCGCGGACGCGATCGCCGAGCAGATCCGGATCCAGATCGATCAGATCGCGCGGCCGAACCGCCGGCCCGAGTCGGTGCCGCCGGCGTACGTCGAGCCACCGCCGGAGCCGGTGCTCGAGCCCGACGGGCTCACCGCGGTCGAGCCGAAGCCGTGGCTGCGCGTCGAGCCCGAGCGGATCGACGCGCTGATGTCGAGCGCGGGCGAGCTGCTGTTCGACCGCACGCGCATCGAGCGCCGCGTCCAGCTGCTGCGCACGCTCGCCCGCGATCTCGCGCGCACGCGACAGACCCTGCACGACTCGCTCGGCGACACCGGCGTGCCGAGCCGGTCGAGCCTCGTCACGACCGAGGGCGAGCTCGCCGGCCAGGCCGCCCTGCTCTCGCAGACGACCGCCGCGCTGCTCGACGAGATCGAGGCGCTGCGCAACACGATCGGCGAGCTCCAGCGCGGGCTGACGCGGATCCGCATGGAGTCCGCGCGCAGCCTGTTCCAGCACGCGGCGCGCACGCTGCGCGCGCTGCGGCGAGCGACCGGCGTCCGCGTCGAGCTGCGCACGATCGGCGAGGACACCGAGTTCGACAAGGCGGTCGCCGAGCAGCTCGTCGATCCGATCACGCAGCTCTTGCGCAACGCGGTCGCGCACGGCGTCGAGCCGCCCGACGAGCGCGCGCACAACGGCAAGCCGGCGACCGCGACGATCACGATCCGGGCGCGCCAGGACGGCAACCTGCTCGTGCTCGAGCTGTCCGACGACGGTAGCGGCATCGACACCCGCGCGCTGCGCGAGCGGCTCGTCGCGACCGGCCAGTGGTCGCAAGCGCGGGCGGCGATCGCCGACGATGCCGAGATCCTGTCCGCGCTGCTCGACGCCGGCGTGTCGGTGCGCGGTGCCGCGGACGAGCTCGCCGGCCGCGGCGTCGGCATCGGGCTCGTGCGCCAGACCGTCGCGAAGCTCGGCGGCGAGGTCAAGATCAGCTCGCAGCCAGGCCGCGGCACGACGTTCAGCCTGCGGCTGCCGCTGTCGACCGCGCTCGCGCAGGCGATGCTGTTCAAGGTCGGCGGCCAGGTCTACGCGATCCCGAACGTCCACGTCGTCGACACCACGCTCGTCGAGCCCGGCGCGGTCGCGACGCAGGTCCGCCACGAGCAGCTGCCGGTCCTGCGCCTCGAGCACCTGCTCGGCCATGGCATGGGCAGCGATCGCCGGCCCGGCATCGTCGTGTCGTTCGCGGGCAAGTCGCTCGTCTGCACCGTCGACAAGGTCGTCGGGCCGCGCGAGATCATCATCAAGCCGCTCGGCCCGCTGCTCGCGCCGCTGACGCTGTACGCCGGCGCGACGATCAGCGGCTCGGGCAAGATCCAGCTGATCCTCGATCCAGCGCAGCTTGTCCGCCGCGCGCATCCCGACGCGCCGATGACGCAGCTCACCGACACCGCGTCGGCGCCGATGGTGCTCGCCGGACGGGCGCTCGTCGTCGACGATTCGCGCGCGATCCGCGAGGCGATGACGTCGATGCTCGGCCGCGAGGGCTGGATCGTCGACGTCGCCGAGGATGGCGCGCGCGCGCTCCAGATGACGAAGCAGCTGCGCTACGACCTGATCGTCACCGACCTCGAGATGCCCGAGCTCGGCGGCTTCGAGCTGATCGCGCGGCTGCGCAAGGACGAGCGGTTCAAGACCACGCCGATCGTGATCATCACGTCGCGCGCGAATCCCGAGCACCGCCGGCGCGCCCGCGACCTCGGGGTCCGCGCGCTCGTCGCCAAGCCGATCACGCGCCGCAAGCTGCTCGAGGCCCTCGCGACGCGGTGACGTCCGGTATGATGCGCGCGATGAGGTGGCGCGCGCTCGAGCTCGATGGAGAAGTGCTGCTGTTCGATCGCGTGCGCGGCACGAACATGCTCGTCGCGAACGACACGACGAAGCACCTCGTGCGCAGGTCCCCGCGCATGCTGCAGGTCGCGCTGACGAACGCGTGCAACAAGAGCTGCGCGTTCTGCTACCGCCCGCTCGAGGCGAAGAGCCGGTGGACGTTCGACGAGCTCGTCGCGCTCGCCCGGTTCTGCGACGACTGGGGCGTGCTCGAGATCGCGTTCGGCGGCGGCGAGCCGACCGTGTTCCCGAGGTTCCCCGAGCTCCTGCACGCGATCTGGGACCAGACCGGCCTGTGCCCGAGCTTCACGACGAACGGCCTGCTGCTCGACGCCGACTACCTCGCGCGGATCCGCGGCGCGTACGGCCAGCTCCAGGTCTCGGTCTACGACGAGGAGGACACCGGCGCGATCGTCGATCTGCTCGTGACCGAGCGCGCGCGGTTCGGGCTCAACTACCTCGTCACGCCGGCGCGCGTGCGCTCGTTCGAGGCCGACGTGTTCGCGTTCGCCGACCGCGGTGTCCGTGATTTCTTGTTCCTGTCGTACAAGGGCGACGATCCCACGCTGCATCTATCGGCGCGCGAGTGCCGGATCTTCGACGACAGCCTCGCGAAGCTGCACGAGCTGTTCGGCCGCCAGATCGCGTTCAAGGTCGACGTTTGCTGGGCGAGCCGGCTCGTCAAGTCGCCGCAGCTGCTGAACGGGCCGGACTGCGGCGCGAACATCGACTTCCTCAGCATCACGAGCGACAAGCGCGTGCTGTCGTGCTCGTTCGCGCATGGCGGCGTGCCGTTTGCCGACGTGTCCGAGATCCGGACCATCTGGCAGGCGATGCAGCGCGAGCGGATCGCGACGACGTCTCCGGGCTGCGCGCGCGTCCCGGCGTTCGGACTGCCGGCGCCGCGCAGCCTGCCGGTCGTGGTGAGGTGACCGATGCTGATCAGCGTCAGGATCTGGCAATCGTTCTCGTGCAACAACAGCGCGAGCTACCGGCTCGTCGCGCGGTTCGCAGACGCGAAGACCGCGGCTGCGGTCGCGAAGGACCTCGAGCCGTTCTTCGAGCAGCACGCCCAGGAGATGGACGCGCTGATGGCCGACGGCGACTTCCCGCGCGAGAACCCGGCGACCGCGCAGGCGCTCGCGAAGCAGTACGGCTTTCAGTGGAAGACCGTGATGTCGTGGGGCGACGAGATGATGGAGGGCGACGAGCCCGAGGTCATGGTCAGCGACGACGTGGTCGTCGTCTATCACGGCTACTGCGGCGGCGGGCTCGGCAAGGGGATGCTCGACTACCTGAAGAAGCGCGGCGCGACGAAGATCACCGACGGTCGCGAGCCGTTCACGGTCTCCGTGCTGTTCGATCGCCAGCCCGGCAACAAGAAGCTCGAGAAGGAGCTCGACGCGATCGCGGCGCAGCTCGCGGACAACCCCGAGCGCTACGTCGAGCCGTTCCAGACGCCGTGGAAGGGCCGCGACGCATATGGCCAGCTGTCGATGGTGCGCGACGCGAAGACCGTCGGCATCCACTTTCCGATCCGCACGCACGATCTACCCGCGTTCCAGGCGTGGCTCGCGAAGCACGGCGTCAAGAAGCCCGCGATCCGGCTGTGCGAGGACGCCGACGACGCGAAGTTCGCGCTCGTCGCCGGCGCGCGGTGCCTGGCGTGCGCGGCGCCGCTCGAGTATCTCGATCCACGACTGCACGACATCGAGACCGAGCAGCTCGCGTGTCGCGCGTGCGGCGGGCTCTACGAGCTGCCGTCGTACGCGAAGGCGATGAAGAAGCAGCAGGCCGCGGCCGAGCGCGCCGCAGCGAAGGCAGCGGCCGCGGTACCGCAGAAGCCCGCGGCGAAGCAGCGCGCGGCGAAGAAGCGCGCCGCGAAGAAGCCGGCCGCAAAACCACGAAAGCGAACGCGATGACCGTACGGATCTGGCAGTCGTTCTCCTGCAACAACAGCTCGAGCTACCGGCTCGTGGCGCGGTTCGCCGACGCCAGCACCGCCGACGCGACCGCGGCCGAGCTGCGCGCGTTCTTCGCCGAGCACGCCCAGGAGATGGACGCGCTGATGGAGCAAGGCGACTTTCCCGAGCAGAACCCGGGCGCGGCGCAGACGCTCGCGAACCAGTACGGCTTCACGTGGGACGACGTGCTCACGTGGGGCGACGAGATGCTCGAAGGCGACGAGCCCTCGGTCGCGTCCGAGGACGGCGTGCTCGTCGTCTACCACACGTACTGCGGCGGCTTCGGCGGCGGCATTCCGGCGTACCTGAGGAAGCGCGGCGCGCGCGAGGTCGAGGACGAGACCTACCAGACGCCGACGATGTCGGTACTGTTCCCGCGCCAGGCCGAGAACGCGGCGCTCGAGGCCGATCTCGACCTGCTGTTCGACCAGATCGACGACGAGCAGCGCGAGGTCGAGCCGCTGAAGACGCCATGGCCGACGCGCTGGGAGAGCTACGGCCGCGCGGCATTCTTTCGCGATCCGAAGACCGTCGGGCTGTACTTTCCGATCGCGCCGACCGACCTGTCGGCATTCAAGACCTGGCTCGCCGAGCGCGGCGTCGCGCAGGCATCGATCCGGCTGTGCGAGTACGCCGACGAGGATCGGTTCGTCGCGATCGGCAAGGCGAAGTGCACCGCGTGCGATGCGGCGCTGCAGTACCTCGACCCGCGGATCCACGACATCGAGACGCCGCAGCTCGCATGCGGCACGTGCGGCGGGCTCTACGAGCTCGCGACGTTCACTCGCCCGTCGTGACGATCCGGATCTGGCACGCGTTCTCGTGCAACAACAGCTCGAGCTACCGCATCGTCGCGCGGTTCGCCGATCCACGTGCCGCACGCGAGGCCGCCGACGAGCTCGCGACGTTCTTCGATCGCCACGCGCGCGAGCTCGAGGCACTGCGCGCCGCCGACGACTGGGACACCGAGACCGCCGCGAGTCAGGCGCTCGCGGCGAGGTACGGCTTCGCGTGGGATGACGTGCTCGTGTGGGGCTCCGGGGCCGCGCTGATGTCGGAGAACGAGCCCGAGATCGCGGCCGAGGCCGGCGTGGTGCTCGTCTATCACGGCTACTGCAACGGGCTCGGCGAGGGCGAGCTCGTCAGCGTGCTGCGCGCGCGGGGCGCCCTCGACGTCGAGCACGAGGAGACGCTGCCGCCGCACGTCTCGCTCGTGTTCGTGCCGTCGGCGGATCCGCGCCTCGCGGCCGAGCTCGACGCGCTGTTCGCGCCGCTCGTCGAGCAGCCCGCGGATGTCGCGCTCGACGTGCCGTGGCCTGCGACGTGGCGCCCCGAGGGCATCGTCTGCGGCTTTCGCGATCCGGGCGCGGTCGGGCTGTACCTGCCGTTCGTGCCGCGCGATCTGCCGGCGATCCGGCAGTGGCTCGCCGACCGGGGCGTGACCCGATACGCGTTCCGGCTGTGCGACGACGCCGACGAGGCACGGTTTGCCGCGATCGCGCGCGCGCGCTGCACCGCGTGCGAGGCGCGACTCGACTATCTCGATCCACGGATCCACGACATCGACACCGAGCAGCTCGCGTGTCGCGCGTGCGGTGGTCTGTATGATCTCGCAGCATTCGTCGTACGCTGACGCGATGGCGGAGGATCCCCGGTTGCGTGCGACACTCGAGGCGGCGCTCGAGGCTGCGATCGACGCCGCCCCCGACGACGACCGCGGCTACGAGGTCTACGCCGATCACCTGCAGGAGCTCGGCGACGTGCGCGGCGAGCTGATCGCGCTGTCGCTCGCCGCGAACCGCGATGCCGCGGCCGACGACGCGACGCGGACGCGACGCCAGGCGCTCGAGGCGAAGCTCGCGCCACCCGGTCGCGGCACGGTGCCTGGCGACATGGCTTCGTCGAGAGCGCCGAGCTCCCGGCGAAGAACCCGTCGGCGTGGCTCGCGCATCCGTCGCTGCGGTTCGTGCGCGAGCTCGCGGTGCCGCGCGTCGCGAACCTGACGCCGCTGCTCGCCGCGATCGCGAGCGCACCGGCCGCCCGCGTGATCCGTTCGCTCGGTCTCGGCGATGCGGAGACCGTGAGCGACCAGAAGGTCACGCCCGACCTCGCAGCGCTGTGGCCGGCGATGCCGAGCCTGAAGCGCATGCGGCTGCGCGGCATCGACGTGCGGTTCGCCGGCGAGGTCCCGCTGCAGCAGCTCGAGCTCGAGGCGAGCAGCTACTACGGCCGCCGCAGCCTCGAGACGCTCGCGGACGCGCAGTGGCCGCAGCTCGCGGCGTTCTCGCTCGTGTTTCGCGATAACGATCTCGAGGGCACGCGCTCCGCCGGCCAGGCGCTCGTGCGCTTCCTGTCGGGCGCGTTCCCAGCGCTGCGCTTGCTCGAGGTGTCCGGCGGGATCCTCGATCCGCGCGCCCCCGCGGCATACGTGATGTTCGAGCTGCCCGCGCTGCTCGCGCGCCTCGAGAGCCTCGGGCTCTCGGATAATTTGCTCGACGACGACAACGCGCGGCTGATCGCGAGCCGCCTCGCGTCGCGCCCACCGCTGCGCTCGCTCGATGTGTCGCGCAATCGGCTGTCGCACGTCGGGATCGGGCTGCTCGCGCCGTTCGCGACCGACTTCCGCGCCGATGGCCCGCATCGCGAGCTGACGCGCGAAGAGTGCACCTGACGCGGACGTCGTCGAGCTACCGGCGGCGGCGCTTCTTGTGGTCTTGCTTCTTGCCGCGACGCTTGCCACCGCCGCTGTCGCCGGGCTCCGCGATCCCGCGATGCGAGACGCCGAGTCGGAGCTTGCCGCCCGTCGAGCTCGCGGCCGCGCGTGGCGCCGCGCCGCGCTCGGCATGACCGCGACTCGCGCGCTCGACCGCACGTCCGGCCTTGCGTGCGCGCGAGAGACCGACGCGCGGCTCGACCTCGGGTGCGCCGCGCCGGCCCTTCGGCTTCGCGGGGCGGCCATGCGGCTTCTCGGGCCGCTTGCCCTGGTGGACGACGCCGAGCAGCGTGAAGTCGATGCGGCGGCGGATCACCGAGACGTTGTTGATCTCGACGGTGACCTTGTCGCCGAGCTCGATCATCCGGCCGGTCTTGCGGCCGGTCAGGCGCATGTGGATCTGGTCGTAGTCCCACGGCTCGTCGCCGAGCGTGTCGAGCTTGATCAGGCCCTCGACGTACGGCTCGTCGAGCTCGACGAACGCGCCGAACGACGTGACCGCCGAGACGATGCCCTCGAACCGCTGGCCGACCTGATCGCGCATCAGGTACGCGCGATACATCGCGACCGCCTCGCGCTCGGCATCCATCGCGCGGCGCTCGTGCGTGCTCGAGTCACGCGCGAGCTGGGACAGCGCCTCGACGTCCGGCGGTTGCTTCGCGTAGCCGCCGCCCGACGGATGACCGTCGCGATGCAGGTGGTACTTGAGCAGCCGGTGGACGAGCAGATCCGGATAGCGCCGGATCGGCGAGGTGAAGTGCAGGTAGTCGCCGGACGCGAGGCCGAAGTGGCCGATCGGGACCGTGTCCCAGACCGCCTGCGTCAGCGTGCGCAGCACGAGGAACGACAGCGCCTGCGCGCCGGGCTTGTCCGCGATCTGGTCGAGCACGGCCTTCATGCCGAGTGGCGTCTTCGCGTCCTCGACATCGACGATGATGCCGAACGCACCGAGCACCTCGGCGAGCTGCGCGACGCGATCCTCGGACGGCGGGGCGTGGACGCGCCATACCGTCGGTGCGTTGCGGCGGCGGAAGAAGCTGCCGACCGCCTCGTTCGCGGCGATCATGAACTCCTCGACGAGCTGGTACGCCTGCTTCACCGCGGGATCGCCCTTCGCCTTGACGACGTCGCGCACGAGGCGCGGATCGTCGGCGTCGAGCACGACCTTCGGCTCGGACAGCTCGAGCTCGAGCGCCCCGCGGGTCTGGCGCTTCTTGCGCAGCACGCGGGCGAGCGCGTCGAGCTTCGTCAGCTCGCCCTCCCACGGCCGGTAGATCTCGCGGCTGCCGCGGAAGTCACCCTCGAGCGCGGCGGCGACGCCGGGATAATCGAGCCGCGCCTTGCTGCGGATCACGGCCGCGGCATAGCCGATGTCGAGCAGGTCCCCGTCGTCGCTGTAGTCGAGCCGGACGACCATCGCGCAGCGATCGACGTTCGGGTTCAGCGAGCACATGTGCGACGACAGCTGGTGCGGCAGCATCGGGATCACGCGGTCCGGCAGGTACACCGAGACGCCGCGGATCGCCGCCTCCTTGTCGAGCGCGTCGGCCCACCGCACGTAGTGCGAGACGTCCGCGACCGCGACCCACACGCGCGGTCCGCCGTGCGGACCATCCTCGATGCACAGCGCGTCGTCGAAGTCGCGCGCGGTCTCGGGATCGATCGTGCAGAACCGGCGATCGCGCAGATCGATGCGATCGGCGAGATCGCCGGGCTGGAGCTCCTGCGGCGTGCGCTGCGCCTGGGCCGCGGCCTCGTCCGGAAACTCGATCGGGATCACCGCGCACGCGAGGATCTTCTCGATCTCGGTGCGCGGGTCCTCGGGATCACCGAGCACCTTCAGCACCTTGCCGGCGAGCTCGCGCCGCGCGGCATCGGGATAGCGCGTGATCTCGACGACGATCGCGTCGCCGTCCTTGCCGATCGGCGCGTCCTCGATCCCGACGCGACCGTAGTCGGCCGCGATCCGCGGATCGTCGGGCTCGAGGTAGATCGCGCGCCCGACCTTGCGCAGGATGCCGGTCAGGCGAGCGCGGCCGCGCGCGAGCACCTCGACGACCCGGCCCTCGGTGCCGCGCACGCCGGGCCAGGTGTCGACCTGCACGCGATCGCCATCGAGCGAGTTGTTGCGGAACTTCGCCGGCACGAACACGGTCTCGCCGATCTCGGTCTGCACGAAGCCGTAGCCCGCGGGGTGCACGGTGATGCGGCCGATCGTGCCGTCCTGGCCCTTCGGGCTCGCCGGGACGCGACGTGCCGCGGGCGCACGCTCGACGACGCGCTCGGCGCGCTCGGGTCGCTCGCGACGCACGGGCTGTGCGGCGGGCGGTTCGGCAGCGCGCGCGATGATCCGGATCTCGCCGGTCTCCTGATCGTATTCCTCGAGCGGTCCTTCGCTGCTCGGCAGCGGCCGCATGGCCGGCTTCGTCCACGGCAGCTTGCCGCGCTTGGTCTGCTTCGGCGCCGCGGACTTCTTCGGCGGCGGTGGTGCCGGTCGCTCGACGGGGTTCGGCGGCGGCTTGCCGTGCGGGTCGACCGCGCGGCCTTGCGGCGCGAGGGCGAACGCTCCGCCGGCGAGGACATGGACGATGCCTTCCTCGACGAGATCGAGCATGATCGAGCGCAGCTCGGTGTACTCGTGCTTGCGCGCGCCGAGCTCGTCGGCGAGCGCTGTCAACTTGATGCCCGGGGTCACCAGGCGAGACAGGCTGTCGAGGACGGCCTGTCGATCCAACGTGGTCATGTTCAATTACCTATCTGAATGCGTGTAGCTGGCCGTCGTCGCCCGCAACGTAGATCGTTCCGTCGCTCGCGATCGCGGGAGTCGTGTCGACATCCGCTGCGAATTCGAGCAGCCACAGGAGCGTGCCATCGGGCGCGACGGCGTAGAGATGTTCGTCCTCGCTACCGACGAGGATGATCCCGTTGGTAGCGATCGCGGGGGTCGCGACGATCTTGTCGGCGGTCGCGAGCTTCCACTTCACCGCGCCGTTCGGCGCGATCGCGTAGAGATTGCCGTCGAGCGAGCCGACGTAGATCGTGTTGTCGGCTGCGATCGCGGCGCCGCCGCGCACGTCGTCGCCGGTGATCGTCTTCCACACGACCTTGCCCTCGGGGCTCACCGCCCACAGCGCGTGATCGTCGCTGCCGACGTAGATCGTGCCGTCGACCGCGATCGCGGGCGCGGCGTCGACGTCGCTCGGCGTGCGGACTTCCCACCGCCGCGTGCCGTCGGACGCGACCGCGTACAGCGCGTCGTCCTGGCTGCCGGCGTACACGGTGCCGTCCTTGCCGAGCGCCGGCGTCGACGCGACGTGCTCGGCGGTCGCGAGCTTCCAGCGCAGCGTGCCGTCCGCCCACACCGCGTGGATGCCGTCGCCGCCGACGTAGATCGTGCCGTCGGGACCGATCGTCGGGCCGCCGTCGACATCGCAGCGCGACGACTCGGGGCCAAAGCCCTTCGGGTCGCACGCGCCGAGGTGGAGCTTCCACTTGAGGCTGCCGTCCGGCTTCACCGCGTACAGGTGATCGTCGTCGGAGCCGATGTAGACCGTGCCGTCCGACGCGACCGCGGGCGTGCTCCACGACCGATCGCCGGTCGCGAGCTTCCACTTCTGCTTGCCCGCCGGATCGATCGCGTAGAGCCCGCCGTCGTGCGACGCGACGTACACCGTGCCGTCCGGGCCGATCGTCGGCGAGCCCGCGACGACCCCGCCGACCGCGACCTTCCACAGCTCCTTCGGCTGCTTCTTCGGCGCCGGGCCGCCGCGGCGCCCGGTGTGCCGCGCATCGCCGCCGAACATCGCGAACGCAGGCGGGCCCTTGACCGGCGTCTTGCTCGGGACCTCGGCGGAACCAGAGCCGGTCGCGGTCGCCGGCGCGGCCGGATCGACGCACGTGCCGGCACTACAGACCCGCGGATCGCGGCAGTCCGTGTCCTTCGTGCAGCCGGGCGTGCGAGTCTGCGTGCCGCTGCACGCGATCCCGAGCCCCGCCGTCGCCAATACCAGAAACCGAACCAAGCTTCTCAACCGTCTCGAACGCGCAGACCCTAGCAGACGATTCGCAAAAACACACGAAGCCGTTCAGGCCTTCGGCAGATCATTGCTGAATCGTTCGGCTAGTTTCTCGAAGTAGCGCCGGGTCTCCTCGAGCACGACCGGGTCCTGGTCGGGATACATGCGGATGCCGTGCGCGCCGAACGGATCGGTCGTGACGGGGCCGACCGGCAGCCCACCGACGATGCCGGTCTGCTCGTGATAGAGCAACGCGAGCACCTCGGCGTGGTTCTCGGGCACCAGGAACGTGCGGCGCCCGAGCTCCGGACGCCCGTCTTTGAACCCGTCGACCAGCTTGGCCATGTCGAACGCAACGAGTCTACACGTCGCGGCTCGCGTCGGGAAAGCCCCAAGGTCCCGTGTTCGGTCCGCGATCGCCTCCTACCCATGAACACCCCTTGATCGTCCAAGGTCGTGGGGCAAACTCGCCGCCGTGCTCGAGCTCTGGTTCGACTTCTCGTGCCCGTACGCGTATCTCGCCTCGCGTCGCGCACGCCACCTCGGGGTCGACATCGACTGGCGACCGATGCTGCTCGGTGGCGTGTTTCGCGGGATCGGAGCGGGGGATGGGCCGATGGCGACGCTGTCACCGGCGAAGGCGCGCCACAACCTCGCCGACATGCATCGCTGGGCCGAGGTGTTTGGCGAGCCATTCCAGATGCCGGCGGCGCATCCGATGCGCACGGTTCGCGCCCTGCGCGTGCTGCTCGCCCTGCCCCACTCCCGGTGGCCGGACGCGATCGAGGCGCTGTACGCCGCGTACTGGCAACGCGCCGAGGACATCACCTCCGACGACGTGATCGCGGCGGCGCTGCGCCGATCCGGTATGCCCGAGGCCGACATCGCGTCCGCGCTCGCGCACGCCGACGATCACAAGGACGAGCTGCGCCGGCGCACCGACGAGGCGATCGCGCTCGGGATCTTCGGCGCGCCCGGCTGGGTGAAGCGCCGCCCCGACGGCAGCGCGATCCTCGTCTGGGGCCAGGATCGCATGCCGTGGATCGACGCGATCTGCGCGGGCTGGGATCCGGACGCCGGCCCACCGCCGGGCGGTCCGCGGCCGTTCGCGTTCGATCGGCCGGCCGCCGATGGCGCGACGCTCGACGTCTACTTCGACGTCTCGAGCCCGTTCGCGTACCTCGCACTGACCCAGCTGCCCGCGATCGCCGCGATGGGCGTGACGCCGCAGCTCGTCCCGATCCTGCTCGGCGCGCTGTTTCGCGACATCGGCCAGGCGAACGTGCCGCTGCTCGCGATGCCGCCGGCGAAGCTGCGCTACATCAGCAGCGAGCTGTACCGCTGGTCGCGCTGGTGGGGCGTGCCGTTCTCGCAGCCGACGAAGTTTCCGCAGCGCACGGTCACCGCGCAGCGGCTCGCGCTGCTCGCGGCCGAGTCCGGCGACGGCAACGGGTTCGAGCGCGGACACCGGCTCGCGCTCGCGCTCGGCCGCGCGATGTGGGCCGAGGATCGCGATCTCGAGGACGACGCGACGCTGCGCACGATCCTCGACCAGCACGGGTTCTCGCCGTCGCTCGTCGAGCGCACGCAGGATCCCGCGATCAAGGCGCGGCTCGCCGCGAACACGGCCGCGGCGCGCGAGGCCGGCGTGTTCGGCGTGCCGACGATGATCGTGAACGGCACGCACCTGTTCTGGGGTCAGGATCGCCTCGACCACGTCGCCCGCTGCCTCGCGGGCTGGACGCCGCGGTTCGGATGATCGCGTTCACCTGCCTGTGTGCGATCGCGTGCGGCGTGCTCGTCGCCGCGGAGCTGCTGCGCCGCGAGGCGTGGCGACGGATCGCGAAGCCGATCGCGTCGCTCGGGTTCGTGATGGTGTCGACGCTCGCGATCCCGCGCGCGCTGCCGCTGCTCGGTGCGCTCGCGCTGTGGATCTGGATCGCCCAGCTGCTCGGCTGCGCCGGCGATCTCGCGCTGCTCGTGTCCGGCTCGTATCGCGGCCGCGAGCCCGAGCAGCAGCGCGCGTGGTTCGGCTACGGGCTGGTCGCGTTCCTGCTCGGCCACATGGCGTACGTGATCGGGTTCTCGACGGTCGTGCCGCCGACGCGCTGGCTCACGGCCGGCAGCTGGTTCGCGCTCGCGCCGATCGTCGTCACCGCGCTCGTCGTGCGCTGGCTGTGGCCGCACCTCGGCTCGCTGCGTCCAGCGGTCGCGAGCTACATCGCGGTGATCACGGTGATGGTGATCGCCGCGATCGCGGTGTGGCGTGCCGCGCCCGCGCCGCTCGTCAATCGCGAGCTGCTCGCCGGCGGCGCGATGCTGTTCTTCGCGTCGGATCTCGCGGTCGCGCGCGACACGTTCGTGACCGCGAGCTGGACGAACCGCGCGTGGGGACTGCCCGCGTACTACGCCGGCCAGCTGATGATCGCGTGGTCGGTGGTCTGACGATCGCGCTACTTCTTCTGACCGCGACGACGGCGACGCGCCTTGTTGCGCGCGAGGCCGCGCTTGTGAGCAGCCTTCTTGCGCGCCTTGATCTTGCGACCCTTGAGCCGGCGCTCCTGCTTGAACTTCGGGCGAGACGTAAGCTTGCGCTTGGTACGAGCCATGCGCGTGTTATCTGCAAATCGGTCGACGAGAGCAAGCGGGCGCGCCCTGTAACCGGGGTCGAGTTCTGGCGTATACCCGCAACCGGTCGGACATGGCCGAGGCGAAGGAGCTCATGGCGCGGTACTGCGACGGCGACGCGACCGCGTTTCGCGAGCTCTACGCGCTCGTCGCGCCCCGCCTCTACGGCTATCTCCTCAAGATGGCGCGCCAGCGCGCGGTCGCCGATGATCTCCTCCAGCAGACGTTCATGAAGGTGCACCGCGCGCGCGCCGCCTACATCCGAGGCGCCGATCCGATCCCGTGGATCTACTCGATCGCGCATCGCACGTTCCTCGACGAGGCCCGGAAGGGCAAGCGCGCCGTGGTACGCGTCGGCGATGACGACGAGCTGCCCGAGCCGAGCGCCGATCTGCAGGGCGCCGGCGAAGGCACGCGCGACGAGCCGCGCGCCGATCCCGAGCTGCTGCAGGCCGCTCTCGACGCGCTCGCGACCCTGCCCGAGCCGCAGCGCGAGGCGGTCGTGCTGACGAAGCTCGACGGCAAGTCGGTCGCCGAGGCGGCCGAGATCGCCGGCACGACGGTCGGTGCGATGAAGGTCCGCGCGCATCGCGGCTACGAGGCACTGCGCAAGCTGCTCGGCGGCCGCAAGAAGCCCGACGCCCCCGCGGCCGCGCAGAAGCGAGGTGCACGATGACCGACGATCTCGACGCGCTCGCCGCGATGCCGCCGCCGGCGCCGCCCGCGATCGGCGCGGCGCTCGAGGCCGAGCTCGGCGCGATCGCGCCGGTCAAGACGCGGCGGCCGGTGCGCCAGCTCGCGATCCTGGTCGCGCTGTCGCTGCTGTACGGCGCCGGGCTGCTCGTCGTGCTGACGCTACGCCGCGACATGCTCGAGCTGCCGATGGGCTGGCTCGTCGGCGTCGCGCTCGGCTGGCTGTTCGGATTCTTGATCCCGAGCTACCTCGCGCTGATCCCGCGGCCGGGTTCGGTGACGCCGCGCTGGAAGCTCGCCGCGGTCGCGGCGGTGATCGCGGCGGTCGGGTTCGTGACGCTCGGGCTGTCGGTGCATCCGATGGGGCCGTCGACCGGCAGCCTCGGCGCCGAGCGGTTCCTGCGCGGTCACACGTGCCTGGAGATCGGTCTCACGACCGCGCTCGTGCCGGTCGTGATCGGCGCGCTGTTCCTGCGCGGCGCGCTCCCGGTCGGCTCGCGCTGGATCGCCGCAGCGCTCGGTGCGGGCGGCGGCTGTCTCGGTGGCCTCGTGCTGCATCTGTACTGCCACATCGGCGACGGCCTGCACATCGGCCTCATGCACGGTGGCGTCGTGATCGTCGCGGCGCTGTTGTCCGCCGCGATCGTGCCGCGCACGACGACTCCGCGCTAAAAGCCCGGCATGCGGATCGCCTGTCTCGCGCTCGCCTGCACGCTCGCGTGCTCGTCTTCGACGTCGCCGTCTCCCGGCTCGACGACGCCCGAGAGCCATCGCCCGTCCGACACCGGCGCGGTGTCCGAGGCCGAGTTCAAGGCGATGCACGCCGCACCGACCGCGGGACCGGCGACCCGCAAGGGCGAGATGATCGACCTCGCCGGCACGCGCGCCTACCTGTCGCTGCCGGCGGGCAACGGCCCGTTTCCGGCGATCGTCGTGATCCACGAGTGGTGGGGCCTCAACGCGAACATCGAGCACTGGGCGGACCGGTTCACGAGCCTCGGCTGGGCCGCGATCGCGGTCGACCTCTATCACGGCAAGGTCGCGACGACGCCCGACGAGGCGCTCGCGACGATGAAGGCCGCGAGCGACACCGAGGCGACCGCGACGATCGCGGCCGCGATCGACTTCGTCGCGAAGGACCCGCGGATCCAGGCGACGAAGCGCGTCGTGATCGGCTGGTGCTTCGGTGGCGGGTGGTCGCTGCAGACCGCGCTCGCGCATCCCGAGCTCGACGGCGCGATCATCTACTACGGCCAGCTCGAGACCGATCCGGCGAAGCTGTCCGCGATCAAGGGCCGCGTCCTCGGATTCTTCGGCGAGCGCGACAAGGGCATCCCGCCGGCGACCGTGCAGAAGTTCGAGGCCGCGCTGAAGCAGGCCGGCGTGCGCGCCGAGATCCACGAGTACGACGCCGACCACGCGTTCGCGAACCCGTCGAATCCGAAGTACGACGAGGCGCACGCCGGCGATGCCTGGAAGCACGTCGTCGCGTTCCTCGATGCGATCCGGCGCGCCGATCAGCACGATTGATGCGAGACTGACGCGGTCGTGATCGGTCTCGTTCTGTCGTGCGAGCACGCGGCGTGGCACCTGCCGCCCGGCGTTGAGCTCGGCGTCGCGCTCGACGTCCTGCAATCGCAGGCGAGCTGGGATCACGGCGCGTTCGACATCGCGTCGCGGCTGTCCGACGCGACCGGCATCCCGGTCCACGCCGGTGCGTTCTCGCGGATGTTCGTCGACCTCAACCGCGGCCCCGATCACCCCGACGTCGTGCCGGCGGTGAGCTACGGCGCGGTCGTGCCCGGCAACGCGAACCTGACGCCCGGTGACCGTGCGCAGCGCGTCGCCGCGTTTCACCAGCCGTACTGGGACGCGGTCCGCCGCGACGTGCTCGCGCGGCTCCACGATCGCGGCGCGGTGCTGCACCTGTCGTCGCACAGCTTCGATCCCGCGCTCGATCCGGCGAACCGCCAGTTCGACGTCGGCGTGCTCTACGATCCGGACCACGCGTTCGAGGCCGAGCTCGCCGAGCGGCTGCTGTTCGCGCTGCGCGCCGCGGGCCTCGCGGTGCGCGCGAACCAGCCGTACGGCGGCGTCGGTGCGGCGATCTGCACCTCGCTGCGGCGCGAGCTCGCCGGCCGCTCGTACGCCGGCATCCAGCTCGAGAGCTCGCACGCGACGACGAGTCTCGCCGGCGGCTGCGCGCGCGTCGCGTCCGCGATCGTGCCGTTCCTCGAAGCGCTGTGACGCGAATCGCGGCGCGCGAGCCTTCCCCTCGCGATGGAATCGGTTAGGGTGCGCGACATGTTCCGGCGTTGAACGGATCGAAACCTCGCCTCGGCGTGTCCGGGGCAAGCAAGCGTCGGGTAGTCCGGGCTCCGGGCGCACCCGCGCTCGGAGCTCCATGGCGTACGACTACCAGGCTGTTCTCGAATCTGTCGCGGCGACCACCGCCGCCCACGCTGCCGAGGTCGATCGCGGCACGTTTCCGACCGCGGCGCTCGCCGCGATGCGCGACCACGGCTTGCTCGGCCTGGTCTCCAGCACCGACGTCGGCGGTCACGGCCGCGGCCTGCGCGAGGCCGCCGTCGTCGTCGAGCGGCTCGCGCGCGAGTGCGCGTCGACCGCGATGGTCGCGTGCATGCACTACGTCGCGACGACCGTGATCGAGCTGTCCGGTCCGCGCCGCGTCCGCGGGGACATCGCCGCCGGCCGTCACCTCACGACGCTCGCGTTCTCCGAGCTCGGCTCGCGCAGCCAGTTCTGGGCGCCGCTCGGCACCGCGCGCAGCGACGGCACCGACGTCTGGCTGACCGCGCGCAAGAGCTGGGTGACGTCCGCGCGTCATGCGCGGAGCTACGTGTGGTCGAGCAAGCCGCTCGCCGGCAGCGAGGCGAGCACGCTGTGGCTCGTCCCGGCGAACGCGCCCGGCCTGCGGATCGCGGACGCCGGGTTCGATGGCCTCGGTCTGCGCGGCAACGACTCGAGCCCGATCACCGCCGAGGACGCGCGCGTCCCGACGACCGCGCGGCTCGGCACCGACGGCGGCGGCTTCGCGACGATGATGAGCACGGTGCTGCCGTGGTTCAACGTGCTGTCCGCCGCGGTCAGCGCCGGCCTCATGGAGTCCGCGGTGCAGAAGACCGCGGCGCACGTCGGCACGACGCAGTTCCAGCACGCGGGCCACGCGATCGCGGATCTGCCGACGGTGCGCGCGTACGTGGCGCGCATGCGGATCGCGACCGATCAGACGAAGGCGCTGCTCGCCGACACGCTCGCGGCGATCGAGTCGCAGCGCGCCGACGCGATGCTGCGCGTGCTCGAGAGCAAGGCCGCCGCCGGCGAGTCCGCGACCGTCGTCACCGATCTCGCGATGCGCGTGTGCGGCGGTGCCGCGTTCCGCAAGGAGGTCGGCGTCGAGCGCGTGTTTCGCGACGCGCGCGCCGCACTCGTGATGGGGCCGACGACCGACGTGCTCTACGACTTCATCGGCAAGGCCGTGTGCGGCCTGCCTCTGTTCTGAGGAGCCAGCGATGTCCAAGCGAGAGCTCGTGCTCGGCGCCGTCGCGTACGACGCGAAGGTCGTCCCGATCTGGGAAGGCTTCCGCGCGTTCTTCACCGCGGCCGGTCTGCCGTTCGACTTCGTCCTGTACTCGAACTACGAGCGCCAGGTCGCGGCGCACCTGCGCGGTGATATCGACGTCGCGTGGAATTCGCCGCTCGCGTGGCTGATGCTCGCGCGCGACGCGCAGGCCGCCGGCCGGCGCGCCGAGGCGATCGCGATGCGCGACACCGATCGCGACCTGACGAGCGTCGTCGTCGTGCGCGCCGACGCGCCGTTCCGCGAGCCCGGCGACCTGCGCGGCCAGCGGATCGGGGTCGGGGCCGGCGACTCGCCGCAGGCGACGCTGATCCCGCTCGCCGTGCTCGCCGACGCCGGCGTCGCGCCCACGCCGGTCCGCCACGACGTCCTCGTCGGCAAGCACGGCGATCACGTCGGTGGCGAGCGCGACGCGGTGCGCGCGCTGTTCGCGGGCCACGTCGCCGCCGCGGCGATCCTCGACGGCAACCGGCTCGCGTTCGCGCGCGAGGGCCTGATCACGACGACCGGTCCGCGCGCCGTCCGCGTGCTGCTGCAGACGCCGCCGTACGACCACTGCAACTTCAGCATCCTCGACGGCGCGCCCGCCGACGCGATCGCGACGTTTCGCGAGCTGCTGCTCGCGATGTCGTACGACGACCCGCAGCTCCGACCGTTGATGGACATGGAGGGCCTGACGCAGTGGCTGCCCGGCCGCACGACCGGTTACGCGCTGCTCGAGCGCGCGATGCAGCGCTACGGAGACCGGCTTGCCTGACCTCGATCTCGGAGACCTCGGTCTCGACGAGGGCGCGCACCTGCTGATCGCGCGCGCGCTCGCCACCGATCCGCGCGTCGACGTCCGCGGCACCGCCGCGACACTCGCGATCGATCTCCCGGCGTGGTGCCGCGCGCACGGCCACGCCTGCGAGCGCACGCAGGCCGGCTTCGCGATCACGCGCGGCCCCGCCGACCGCAGCGTCGGTGCCGAGCGTGCCGGCTCGCTCGATCGCCCGGCCGAGCACGCGCCCGCGCGCTGGGGCCTCGCCGCCCGCGGCGCGCTCGTCGAGGCCGGCACGCCCGCGCTCGTCGACTTCCCGCTCGCCGACAAGCAGACGCTATGGGCCGACGAGGCCGCGCGCCTCTACGCCCAGGCCGCCGCCGCGCAGTGGGATCCGGCGACCGCGATCCCGTGGACCGCGCCGATCGATCATCCGCCGGAGATCGAGGACGCGATCGTCCAGATCATGACCTACCTGATCGAGAACGAGACCGCGGCCCTGCTCGTGCCGACGCGCTTCCTCGGCCGCATCCACCCGCACTTCCGCGAGGTGATGCAGCTGCTCGCGATCCAGGCCGCCGACGAGGCGCGCCACGTCGAGGTCTTCACGCGCCGCGCGCGCCTGCGCCGCGACGTGCTCGGCCTCTCGACCGCGGGCGGCCAGGCCTCGCTCGCGACGCTGTTCGACGAGCCCGACTTCGCGATCGCGAGCTTCCTGCTCTCCGTCCTCGGCGAGGGCAGCTTCCTCTCGCTGCTCTGGTTCCTCCGCGACCACGCCCCCGATCTCTGCACGCGCGAGGTCGCCCGGCTCGCCGCCCAGGACGAAGCCCGCCACGTCGCGTTCGGCCTCGCGCACCTGTCGCGCCACGTCGCCGAGGATCCGTCGCTCCGCGATCGCCTCGCCGCCGCGATCGAGCGCCGCCACGCCGCACTCGCCCACACCGCGGGCCTCAATGCGGAGGTCTTCGACGCGCTCGTCCTGCTCGCCGCCGGCAGCTACGCCCCCGCCGATCTGCGCCGCGGTCACGCCGCGGTCGTCGCGCTCGTCGGCGAGATGGATCGCGGTCGCCAGCAGCGCCTCGTCCGCCTCGGCTTCGCCCCCGCACAGGCCGAAGCCCTGTCGGGT
This sequence comes from Kofleriaceae bacterium, assembly GCA_035715365.1. Lineage (GTDB taxonomy): Bacteria > Myxococcota_A > Polyangia > Haliangiales > Haliangiaceae > JABFXX01. The sequence goes on from DASTLB010000027.1 coordinate 177,621, forward strand.
CTCCACACGCGCAACTTCATGTAGCCGCGCACTCACCAGCTGTCGTCGGGCAGCTCCATGAGATCGAGGTCGCCGGCCTCGATCAGCTTGCGCGTGTGCGCGATGCCGGGGAGCACGTTCTTCGCGTAGAACCGCGAGGCCGCGAGCTTGCCGCGATAGAACGCCTTGTCCTCGGCGTGCGCGCTGGCGATCTTGCCGAGCGCGACCTGCGCGCTGACCGCGAGCCGCCAGCCGATCACGATCTCGGCGAGCGCGAACAGGATCCGGTTGCCCTGGAAGCCGACGTGGTAGACCGACTGGCCGAGCTTGCCCATCATCGCGCCGACGATGCCCTGGACGTCACCGAGCGCGGCGGTCAGTGCCGCCTTCTCGACCGCGAGGTCCGCGGGCAGTGCGTCGGCGGTCGCCTTGATCTGCCCCATCAGCGCGGTGAGCGTCGCGCCGCGATCGCGGCCGATCTTGCGGAAGAACAGGTCGAGCGCCTGGATGTGCGTCGTGCCCTCGTACAGCGAGTCGATCTTCTGATCGCGGATGTACTGCTCGATCGGATAGTCGTCGCAGTAGCCCGAGCCGCCGAAGCACTGCAGCGAGGTCGCGAGCAGCTCGTAGACCTTCTCGGAGCTGTAGCCCTTGATCAGCGGCAGCAGCAGGTCGTTGAGCGCCTCGAGCTGGCGCGCCTCGGGATCGCCGTGTCCGCCGGCCATCTCGACCTTGTCCTGGATGTTCGCGGTGTACAGGATCATCGCGCGCAGGCCCTCGGCGAACGCCTTCTGCAGCATGAGCATGCGGCGAACGTCCGGGTGCTTGATGATCTCGACGCGCGGCGCGGCCTTGTTCGCGGCCTGCGTCAGATCGGCGCCCTGCTTGCGGACCCGCGTGTAGTCGAGCGCGTTGAGGTACGCGGTCGACAGCGTCGCCATCGACTTCGTGCCGACGCCCATCCGCGCGTACTCGATCACGTGGAACATCTGCGCGATGCCGTCGTGGACCTCGCCGAGCAGCAGGCCGCGGCACGGCGTGCCATCGCCAAACGTCAGCTCGCAGGTCGCCGAGCCCTTGATGCCCATCTTGTGCTCGACCTTCGTGACGAACGCGCCGTTGCGCGCGCCGAGCGAGCCATCTGGCTCGACCCAGTACTTCGGCACGATGAACAGCGACAGGCCCTTCGTGCCCGGGCCGGCGCCCTCGGGGCGCGCGAGCACCATGTGGACGATGTTCTTCGGGTGGTCGAAGTCGCCGTTCGTGATGAACCGCTTGACGCCCTCGATCAGGTACTCGTCGCCGGCGACGTGCCTCGCCTTCGTGGTGCCCGCGCCAACGTCCGAGCCCGCGCCGGGCTCGGTCAGCACCATGGTCGCGCCCCAGTGCTGCTCGATCATCGGCTTCAGGTAGCGCTGCTTCTGCGACGGCGTGCCGAGCGCGTCGATGATCTTCGACATGTAGTTGCCGAGGACGTAGAAGCAGACCGCCGGGTTCGCGCCCGCCATCAGCTCGAACGCGGACCACTGCACGCTCGGTGGTGCGCCGTAGCCGCCGAGCCGCTCGGGCAGCTCGAGCTTGTTCCAGCCGCCGTCGTAGAACGCGTGCAGCGCCTTGTTGAACGAGGACGGCAGCGTCACGTTGCCCTTGCCGTCGAACGTCGCGGTCTCGCGATCGCCGGCGGCGAACGCGGGAGCCCAGTCCTTCAGCATCACCTCGAGGAACCCCTCGAGCGAGGCGCGCGCCGCGTCCTCGTCCATCGAGTCGTACGGCGGCTTGCCGAGCACGCTCGACTGGATCTCGAGCACCTCGAACAGCTGGAAGAAGATGTCGCGAAGATTCGGCCGGTAATGATCGACGGTCGTCACCGTCGCAGCATACTGCTTAACAGCCCGGTGTCGGCTGCTGTCCGAGGTTCAAGGTCTGCTTCAGTATCTTGGACAGCGGCGGCACCGCGAGGCCATCGTCGTTGATCCAGCAGTCGGTCGTGCCGACCTTGCCGCGGACATGGATCTGGTAGCCGCCGGACGGCACGTTCGACACGGTGAGCTTCTGATCCGACTCGATGCACGGCCCGACGACCGGCGTCGCGCAGTTGACGGTGTACGTGCTCGCCGGCTTCGTCGCGCCGGCCGAGATCTGGAACGTCACCGGCTCGCAGTTGCCGCCGGTGTGGACGAGCGTGATCGTCGTCGCGGTGATGCCGGCGCCGTTCGACGCGACCGCCGCGCAGTTGCCGCCGGGCTTGCCGCTCGCGAGCGATAGCTCGAGGCCGCCGATCGCCTCGACGGCGAACGTGACCGGCGCGAGCGCCGTCGTCTTGTTGGACTCGACGACGATCGCCATCTGCGGCGGCGCGGTCGCGAGCAGGCCGACCATGCCGTTGAGCTCGAAGCTGACGTCGTACGTGCCGGGCAGCACCGGCAACGTGTCGCCGCTGCCGGTCGTGCAGCCGAACACCTCGGTCGACGCGCCCTGGATCGCGCGGTTGTGCAGGATCAGCGTCACGACCTGGCCGCCGACCTGGCCGCACGTGATCGGCTGCGCCGCGGTGTCGGTCAGGCTCCACGCGAGCGAGAGCCGGCCCCCCGGCGGTGGCGAGTCGGGCGCGGCATCGACGGGAAATCCGCCTCCACCGCCGCAGCTCCCGACGAGCGCGGCAAGCGTGACGACGAGCGACACGGACCTCATGACGCCCATCGTAACCCGGCCGCTGTCGGCCGCGGCGGACCGAACGTGCGATCAGCGCGCGATCGAAATCACGACGCGGCGGCGAGGGCCGGGGCGCAGAGCGGCTTGTGCATCTCCACGAAGTGACACGCCTGCTTGACCGGGCGGTGCGTGTACGGCGCCGTCCCGACCTCGCGGTAGCCCAGGCTCTTGTACCAGCGCGCGAGCTCCTCGCGCAGGTTCACGATCTTGAGTCGCATCTCGGTCGCGCCCATCGCCTCGCACATCGCCTCGGCGTTGCGCACGAGCCGCGTGCCGAGGCCCATGCCCTGGAGCTCGGGATCGACCGACAGCATGCCGAAGTAGCCGCTCTCGCCGCGCGCCGCCGCCGCGACGTCGACGTAGACCGCGGCGGCGAGCGCGTCGCCGTGCTCGAGCACGAGGAACACGCCGCGCTCGAGCAGCTGCTCGATCTCGCGAACGGTCGTGCGATTGCCGTCGACGAAGAACTGCTCCACCGCGTACGCGCGATTCACGAGGTCGGCGAGTGCCGGGGCATCGGAGATCTGCGCGCGACGAACCGAGATTGCGAGCGTGCCCATGTCGTAGTGCTAACAGCCCCCTCTGATCGTGATGCGAGCATGATGACGGATCGCGCGCGCGATGCGCGAACATTTCCGCATGCCGGGATCTCTCAGGCGGTCGCGAGACGCTCGAGCATCCCGGGCAACAGCTTCGCGCGCAGCGCGCTGATCAGCCGTTCGCCGAGCGCGACCGCGTGGCGCGCGACGTCGGCGACGTTCTCCGGCGTCCCGCTCGCGAGCACGCGATGCCGGAAGATGTCGATCTCGAGCTCGACGAGCTTCTTCACCGCGGCGAGGTACGGCTCGGCGATCGACACCGGGAACACGTCGCCGAGCCCGAGCCGGCGGACGTCGGCGAGGATGTCGAGCAGCACGAGATCGACGCCGCTGTAGCCCGCGGTCTCGCCCTCGCCGCGCAGCTCGAGCACGCCCGCCTTCTCGAGCCCGTCGAGCTCGGCCTTCGACAGCCCGAACGTCTTCATCACCTCGGTCCGCTTGCGGCGATGGTTCGCGGGCAGTCGATCCTCGACCACCGGCGCGAGCTGGGTCAGCGCGCGGCGCTGGGCGGCATCGCGATCGGCGCGGATCCGGTCGCTCGGCGGTGGCTCGAGCAGCTCGCCGATCACGCGCAGCGGCAGGAACCGCTCGGCCTGGAGCTCCTTGATCACGCGGATCCGGCCGACCATCCGCGCGTCGTAGTACGCCATGTTGCGGCTGGTGCGGACCTCGGGTCCGGGCAGCAGGCCCTCGCGGATGTAGTGCTTGATCGTCGGCGCCGGAACGCTCGAGCGCTTCGACAGCTCCGACATCTTGATCAGCTCGGTCTCGGGCCGGGTCGGCTTGCCGCGCTTTGGCGTTCGGCGCGCGACTCGCTTCGCGCGTTTCCGAGCACTGTCTCGTGCGACCGCGGCGGCCATCTGCGGCGCATAGTCATGCGCGGCGAGCCGTCGGTCCACATCACAGGACCGTAAAACCTGCCGAGATCAGGACGGCAGCCGCGCCGGTCTCTCGCGGTCCTTGCGCTCCACGCGTTTGCGGTCCGCCATCGCCACGTGCACGAGCACGATCACGGTTCCGACCGTGACGTCCGAGACCGCCTTCACGACGCGATCTGCCAAGCTCCACATTGATCCCTCCATAGGTCTGCCTCTTCGATCGGTACGATCGTCTCCTCGGTGGCGCCGCCCTCTCCACGGCGACTATCGTGACTGCGCGACGCGGCGTCGGGTTGCCGGGTGCGTGACGATGCGGCCACGTTGCCATGTCGAACCTGGCTGAACAACCCTCCATGCCGGCTCCCGGCATCAAGTTATCGTCGGTGAGGAACGATCCTTGGAATTGCCGCGCCGGGTCACGCGTTGGATCTCCGGATGCGGGTTCTGTTCGTGCTCGTCGCATGCGCTTGCTCCTCGACGACGCATGCCGACGCGGGATCCTCGCAAGTGGCGACGCCCGTCGTTGCAGCCGCAACGCAAAACCACAGTCCTGCCAAAGCACCGGCGATCGGCGATCCTCACGCGAGTGGACAGATCGTCGCGGCGCGAATCGTCGCAGCCGTCGACGACGCGATCGCGAGTGATCGTCCGGCGTACGCGCGGCGCGATCAGCGCGTGACGCTGTACGCGGTGCTCGTTGTCGAGCAGGCGGGCAAGCGCACGACGTACAGCGACGCGAAGCAGGTGCAGCTCGGCGGCAAGCGACTCGCGACGCAGCCGCTCGCGAAGGCACCGACCATCGAGCTGCGGTGGAACCGGATCGAGCCTGCGGTCGCGACGATGACGAACGGCGACACGCCGTCGGAGTTTCACTTCGCGGCGATCGATTACCGCGCGACGCCGATCGACGATGCGACGAACCACGCGTCGATCGCCGCCGACGTCCGGCCGACGCTGACCGCCGATCACGGCGGCGGCATCGGCACGATGCGCTACCAGCTCGTCGCGCTGCAGGGCGACCGCGTGATCGCGAGCGCCGGGCCCGAAGCGCGCCGCGGCCGTGGCTCGGGCGGGCTCACGGACAATGTCCTGCGCGTCTCGATCCGCCGCGACGACACGTACCTCGGATTTCTGACCGAGATGTACAACCAGCCGTACATCTGGGCGTCGGCGGGGCTCTCCGATCGAAACCACCAGAGCGAGCACCTCGAGGGCTCGGACTGCGCGGACTTCATCATCTACGGCATGCGGCGGATGGGCAAACCGCTGCCGTACACGTGGACCGGCGGGCTGCCGCCGTACACGAAGCTACTCGCCGCCGGCACGCGCGCGAGCGACGGCGTCTACCGCGACCGCGACGGCAAGCCGCTGCCGTTCACCCAGCCCGGCGACATCATCCTGTTCCCGCGCCACGTCGGCGCGCTCGCCGAGGATCGCGGCGTGAAGGGCGTGCTCGACGACCAGGACCTGATGATGCACACGCTGTTCGACTCGCCGAAGGAGCAGGCGATCGCGGACAGCACGTACGCCGACGAGCCGCTCGAGCTCCGGCGGTTCAAGAAGTAGTCACACCAGATCTTCGTCGGGATCGATCGCGAGCCGGACGAGCCCGTCGAGGATCGGCGGGTGGATCGCGGTCGAGCCCGCGGGCAGCCGCGCGCCGACCTCGTCGACGCTGACGATCTGCTCGATCGTGAGCGGCCGGACGAGCAGCACGAGCGCGGCGGCCGGGTCGGCGAGCGCGGCGGCGGGATCGACGGTCGTCGCGATCTCGCGGCCCGCGAGGTGGCGCTGGACGAACATGCCGTCGAGCACGACCGGATCGAGCTTCTGCAGCGCGCGGTGCGGCGCGACACCCTCGGCGAACGGGCTGACGTCGGGCGACAGCGTCAGCTTCCACGCGTCGCGCTCGCCGGGGAACACCGCGACGAACGCGGGCTGGTGCGCGACCGTCTCGCGCAGCGCGCCGAACAGCTTGCCGAGATCGCCGCCGGCATCGGCGAGCTTGTCGACGATGAAGTGCGTGCGCGCCTTCGCGAGCAGCGCCTCGCGATCGATCGCGCCGCGCACGATGCGATGGCGCGCCGCGGTCGCGAGCGTCGGATCGTCGAGGTTCGCGAGACACGCGAGCCCGTAGTTCGCGGACGAGTACGTCGCGAGGGTGCCCTGCCCCGCGAGCTCGGCCTGGTACGCGAGCATCGCCTCGTAGCGGTCGTGTCCGGCGAGCACGTGCAGCTTCTTCGGTGCGAAGTAGTGGCGCAGCTTGCCGAGCAGCTCGGCATCCTGGATGCGCCACACGCGGTGCACGGTGCCGTCGGCCGTCGTGTGCTCGAGCGTCGGCTTGCCGCCCTCGTGCTTGCGCAGCAGGCGATCGACCTCCTCGGGCTGATCGCGAAACCCGGCGACGAACGGCGCCGCGTGCGTGCGCGTCGAACGAATCCGCGCGAGCTCGGCGTCGCGGTCCGCCGCCGCGGTCTCCTCGTGCGGCCGGATCATGCCCTCGGTCCACGGCGACAGCCCGACCGCGACGATCAGGTTCTTGCGCGTGAACGCCCGGCCGGGGCCCGCGAAGATCTGGTGGTAGCGATAGATGCAGCGGCCAACGTCGCGCGTGGGCGGCGAGCCGGGCTGAGCGGGATCGGCGAGCAGGCCTCGAAAACCGGCGATCTGCGGCATCGCCGCGAAGGTATCAAGGGTGCGGGCGCATGCCGATGTCGCGGCGCACCTGCTTGCCGGCGAGCTCGATCTGGTCGACCGCGGCGTACGCCTTCGCCCGCGCCTGGTCGACGCTGATCCCGAGCGCGGTCACGCCGAGCACCCGGCCGCCGGCCGACACCAGCGTGCCATCGCGCCGCGTCGTGCCGGCGTGGAACACGACCACATCCTCGAGCGCGTCGAGCCCGTTGATCACGTCGCCGGTGCGCGGCGTGCCCGGATAGCCGGCGGCCGCGACGACGACACACACCGCGACGCGCGCATCCCACGCGAGCGCGCCGAGCGGCATCTCGCCGCGCGCGGCCCCGAACAGCACCGCGCCGAGGTCGCCGCGCATCCGCGCCATGATCGGCTGGGTCTCGGGGTCGCCGAACCGGCAGTTGTACTCGAGCAGGTACGGCGCGCCGGCCGGGTCGACCATGACACCCGCATACAGCACGCCGCGATAATCGATGCCGTCGGCGGCGAGCCCGCGCACCGTCGGCTCGAGGATCTCGTGCTTGATCCGCGCGACCGCCGCGTCGCTGACCCACGCCGGCGACACCGAGCCCATGCCGCCGGTGTTCGGGCCGCGATCGCCGTCGAAGATCGTCTTGTGATCCTCGACCGGCGGCAGCATCTCGAGCCGGTGCCCATCGGTCAGCGCGAGCACCGACACCTCGCGGCCGACGATCTGGTGCTCGATCACGAGCGTCGCGCCCGCGGGCCCAAACCGGCCCTGCAACATCTCGCGCGCCGCCGCCCGTGCCTCGGCCGCGGTCGCTGCGACGACGACACCCTTGCCGGCAGCGAGCCCGTCCGCCTTGACGACGATGCCGCCGCCGAGCTCGGACAACCGCTCGATCGCCGCGTCGGCCTCGGGCACCGTGCGCGCGATGTCGAACGGCGCGGTCGGGATGCGATGCCGCGCGAAGAACTGCTTGCTGAACGCCTTGCTGCCCTCGAGCTGCGCACCCTGCGCGCGCGGTCCGAACGCCGGGACGTTCTGCGCGGACAGCACGTCGGCGAGCCCGGCGACGAGCGGCGCCTCGGGTCCGACGACGACGAAGTCGACCTGCTCGTGAAGCGCGAGCGCGAGGATCCCCTGGTGATCGTCGACCGCGACCGGCACGCAGCGCGCGATCGCCTCGATCCCGGGGTTGCCGGGAGCCGCGACGACCGTGTGCCCCGACTCGGTCAGCCGCCACACCAGCGCGTGCTCGCGACCGCCGCTACCGACGACGAGGATCTTCATGCCCCGGCAATCTAGCCGCCGACGTGGACGGTTCCAAGCCGCCTCGCGAACGAACCACGCAACCGCTGCGACATCGGGCCGATGCGCGCCTCATGTCTGCCCCCACGAAACCGCAAGATGAATCTCGCGCAGCCGACCGCCGGCAAGACGAGCGCTGGGCCTCTGCCAACTTGACCGCGGTCGCGATCGAGCGCGACCCGATGCTGCGACCGACCCGCCGCCGCATGCGCGTGCGCCGGTGGCGCTGGCGACGCGTCGCGATCGCGGGCGTCGTGCTCGTGCTCGGGATCCTGCTCGCGCTCGCGCGGTGACCCGTCTGTGCTCAGTGCCGGAAGTGGCGCATGCCGGTGAACAGCATCGCGAGGCCGTGCTCGTTGGCGGCCGCGATCACCTCGTCGTCGCGCACCGAGCCGCCGGGCTGGACGACCGCGACCGCGCCCGCGCTCGCGAGCACGTCGACGCCGTCGCGGAACGGAAAGAACGCATCCGACGCGACCGCGGCGCCCTTGAGCTTGTCGCCGGCCTTGCGCTCGCAGATCCGGACCGAGTCGACGCGGCTCATCTGGCCGGCGCCGATCGCGAGCGTGACGCCGTCCTTCGCGAACACGATCGCGTTCGACTTGACGTGCTTCGCGACCCGCCACGCGAACGCGAGATCCGCGCGCTCGCGGTCGGTCGGCGCGCGCGTCGTGGCGACCCGCGCGGTCGCGAGGTCGACCATCCCGTGATCGACGTGCTGGACGAGCGCGCCGCCCGCGATCGTGCGGATCGACCACGCGGTCTGGTCGGTCGGCGCGCGCCAGTCGCCCGCCGCGGCGACGAGCCGCAGGTTCTTCTTGCTCGCGAGCACGTCGCGCGCGGCCGCCGAGAAGCTCGGCGCGACGACGCACTCGAGGAACGTCTCGACGAGGTGCTTCGCGAGCGCCTCGTCGACCTCGCGGTTGACGGCGACGATGCCGCCGAACGCGCTCGTCGCATCGGCCTCGCGCGCGCGGACGTATGCCGCGGCAACATCGCGATCGATGGCGACGCCGCACGGGTTGTTGTGCTTGACGACGACGGCCGCGGGCTCGGCGAGCTCGAGGCACAGCCCGAGCGCGGCGTCGAGATCGAGGATGTTGTTGTACGAGAGCTGCTTGCCGCCGAGGACCTCGGCGCTCGCGATCGTCGGCCGGCTCGACGCGGTCGCGGCGAGCGGCGAGCGGGCATCGGCGTAGAACGCGGCCTTCTGGTGCGGGTTCTCGCCGTAGCGCAGCTCGTAGAGCCGGTGCCACTGCATGCCGAGCGTGTCCGGCAGCTCGCGGCGGGCCGGGGCCTGGGCGCGGGCGTCGGCGGCCGCGTCGTCGATCGACGACAGGTACGCGGCGATCGCGGTGTCGTACGCGGCGGTGTGCGAGAACGCCTTGCGCGCGAGCTGGAGGCGGTGCGCGGCCGTGAGCCCGCCACCGCGCAGCGCCTCGCCAACCCACGCGTAGTCCGCGGGATCGACGACGACCGCGATGCGCTCGTGGTTCTTCGCCGCGGAGCGCAGCATCGATGGCCCGCCGATGTCGATGTTCTCGATCGCGTCCTCGAGCGAGGTCCCGGGCTTCGCGATCGTCGCCTCGAACGGATACAGGTTGACGACGACGAGCTCGATCGGCTCGATCGCGTGCGCGGCCATCTCGCGCGTGTGCTCGGCGGTGGACCGGCCGAGCAGTCCGCCGTGGATCTTCGGATGCAGCGTCTTGACGCGACCGTCGAGGATCTCGGGCGCACCGGTGTACGCCGAGACCTGGGTGACGGCGAGGTTCGCCGCCTGGAGTGCGGACGCGGTGCCGCCGGTCGACAGGATCTCGAAGCCGAGCTGCTTCAAGCTCCCCGCCAGCTCCACCACGCCTCGCTTGTCACTTACCGAAATCAGCGCGCGCCGGATCATGCCGCGCGTGTACCAACCGTGTCGGGAGCGGTCAACAGACCACCGAGCGCATTGGCCCGGATCGGATCAGTTCTGGTTCTGCTCCTTCGCGGCGAGCAGCTCGGCGCCGAGCTCGTCGGGTGAGGGCGAGCCCATCTTCAGCTTCAGCAGGCCACGGACCTCGACCTGGCGGATGCGCTCGCGGGTCAGGTTCATGATCTCACCGACCTCCTCGAGCGTGATGCCGCCGCGCTCCGCGACGTCGAGCGCGCACGTGTGCTGGAGCTCCCACGGCTCGAGATCGGGGAAGTTGATCTTGATCGAGCCGGTCTCGGGGTTGATGTCGAGGTAGAGGTGGTGCTTGCACGCGACCCACGGGCACGGTCGCATCTCTTCCTTGCACTCGGCGCGCGAGCGCGGGCGCGGAATGTCGACCGGCGGGTACATCAGCGCGCCGACGCGCAGCTCCTCGCGGGTGAGGCGCTTCATCGCGATCGTCTTGCTGCGCGGGCGCGTGCGGCGACGGCGCCGGCGCACCTTGCGGCTGATCTCCGGAGCCGCGTCGTCCTCCGACGAGATGCCGTCGTAAGCGCACTCGTCAGCGGACTCGTCCGCAAGCTCCTCGTGATCGAGCTCGAGATCCAGATCCTCATCGTCACGGCTGTCGTTGCTCATCTCGGTTACTCCCTCGGTGGTGGTTGGCTAGAGCAGGTCTTCGGCGTCCTCGGCGGCGCCGGCGAGACGGAGGCTGTCGGTGCGGGGTGCGGCCATGCGGCGGGTCAGCTCGCCGAGCCGCGCGACCAGGCGGTCGCCGTCGTGGCGCGCGTCCTCGAGCTCGCGCTCGAGCTGCTTGCGCGTCACCGGATCGGCCTTCGCGAGATCGCCGGCGAGTCCCTTCCAGAGCTCGCTCAGGTGCTCGGCGACACCCTCGACGAGATCGGTGTAGAGCAGGAACTCGCCCTGGATCTCCTCGATCGTGAAGCCGTCGGCCATCAGCTGCTTCACCGTGTTGATCCGGCGGACGGTCTTGGCCGGGTACACGCCGAGCGAGCCCTTGTGCTTGCCCTTGCGGCCGACGCGCTTGCTGCGCGGCAACAGGCCCTGCTGGACGTACTTGCGAAAGCTCGCCTCGGAGAACTTGATCCCGCGGCCGGTGAAGACGTCGACGATCTGGACCGCGGTGATGCCGTCGGCGTAGGTCGTCTCGATCGCGCGCAGCTCTTCTTCGTCGAGCAAGCGCGACCGGGTCGCCGCGCCCGCACTGCCGGCGGGTGCATCGTCATCGCGGCGCAGCGCGACGTCGTCGACCAGCGGCCGGCGATGCGCCGGGAACGGCAGGATGGTTCCGGTCGACGACGGCTCGCTCGCGACGCTTGACGATCGTGTGAACAAACGGTTCTCCCTCGGTGGCGCGCACGACGACGCGCGCGAGGCGCACGCACCGACGAACGAGCGCTCCCTCGAGCACCTCGCGATCGCCTCGTTGTGCGTGACCCCCTCCGGGCGTCATCTACCTTCGTGAGCCATTCGAGCGAATGAGTTCCGCGAAGGTGTTGTCACGATATTCTTGTGAATGTAATCGGTCAACAAGAGCCAACCCAAAGCAATCAAGTTTTTAACTGGGATTGTGTTCAGGTCGAACGCGCCTCGCGCAGCTCGCACTGGGCACCACCGACCGGGTAGCTTCAGCGGCGATGCGACGGCTCGCGTCCGCTGTGTTCGCGCTCGCGCTGCTCGCCGCGATCGCGGTCGTGATCGGATTGCTCGTCGAGGATTCGGAGGCCGACCTCGAGAACCAGGTCTTCACGTCGCGCGCGGACCGGCTCCGGATGGTCGTGCCGCGCGGCTGGCGCGCGACCGATCAGCCGAGCTATCCCGGCCTGCTGCTGTGGATGATGCGAACGCAGCCGCCCGGCCAGATCGTGCTGACCTCGGAGGCATTCACGCGCGAGCTCTACTGCTCGTGGCCGGTGCCGTGCCGCAACCAGCCGACGAACACCGGCAAGTACGTGTGCGCGATCCGCGAGAAGCTGCAGGCGCAGCGGCTTCGCGTCGGTCCCGTCCAGCCCGGTCCGAAGGAGACCGAGGCAGGCGGGCTGCCGTCGGTGTGGTTCGAGTACGACGACGGCCGCCGCTACCTTCGCCACGCCGTCGCGGTCACCGCGGATCGCGCGGTCAGCCTCGTGCTGTCGGCGCCGACGTCGGACGCGCGCGCCGCGCACGTCCGGCCGTTCGATCAGGCGCTGCGGACGCTGCACCTGCTCACGGCGGCGGAGACCGTGACGATCGCCCCGCCCGATGCGACCGCGGTCGCGACCGCGCCCACCGACGGCGGGCCGGCCGACGCGATGACGCTACCGACCGACGGCGCCGTGCTCGACGGTGGCGTCGCGTTTCAGTCGGCGCCGACGCCGCGGATCGATCCGATCGGTCCCTGCCGCTAGCGCCAGCGCGGCAGCATGATCCGATCGGTCCGCGTCCGCATCAGCCGGCCGAGCGTCTTCAGATCGGTGCGGATCGCGCTCGTCGCCGTCGCCGCAGCGACGGGAGGCGCTGCACTCGCGAGCTTCGGCGGCTGCGCCGCGGCCTTGACGTTCGCGACCGCCGCGAGCATGCCGCCATTCGCGGCGAGCTCGGCCTCGCGCTCGACGTACAGATCCATCGGCCCGTAGTCCTGACAGCCGAGCGCGCGATCTTCCTTCGTGCAGAACACGCGAACGTGGATGTGATCGTTGTGCGGCGCGCTGTCGGCGGGCTGCTTCATCGCCTTGCGCGCCTTCTCGAGCAGCGCCTCGGGCTCGCCGATCGACTGCGCATACTCGAGCACCTTGTTCGCGATCGGCTGGTACATGAACACCCACTGCACGGTCGCCTCGGGCGCGGTCAGCAGCTCGCGCGCGAGCATCCACGTGCGCGGGATATCGACGCGCAGCCCGCTGCCGTCCTTCGCGACGAGCTCGGGGCCGAATACGTGCATCGCGTCCGGCTCGACCGGCTTGCCGTCGGCGTCGCGCACGTAATAGACGAGATCGACGTCGCGCCCGCTCTGGTGCGAGCGGTGCCACTCGTGGACGTCGCCGCCGCCGCGACACGACAGGTCCGCGACCACGAGCCGCTCCTTCACGCGCGTCGACATCCGGCGCGACACCGCGGTCAGCAGATCGATCAGCTCGTCGGTGCCGTAGCGATTGCCGCGCTTGGCCCACGTCTCCTTCGTGACGAAGCCCTGCCCGCGATCGGGCAACCGCTGACCGTCGACGATGTAGCCGCGGCTCGGCTTGCCGACCGAGACGCTCGTGCCGTCGCCGACCACGCCGAGCTCCGCGCAACCGGTCAGCATGGCGAGGATCGCGAGCAGCCGCACGTGCACAGTATGCACAGCTCCGGCGCATGCGCGACGTCACGGTCTCGTAGCCGGCAAAATTCACGTGACGCGACAAGCCGCGTACCTCTCGGCGGCGGCGCCCACCTCGTGGAAAGCTGATGATTCGGATCCCGACGGCGCGAGTTTTCCGTCGTGGCGCCACGTTCAGGATCGTCGTCAGATGACCACATGCGGAGCCTGCTCGCGGTCGTGCTGGTGGTCGGTGTCCGGGTTGCGACGCGCAGCCGGGCACGGTCGAGCCGATGGGACCTACGCCCGAGGATTCCGCACGGGCTGCCCGGCGCGTGGAGCTCGAGGAGACCGCGCGGCACGCCGCGGGTCGCGATGACTGCGCAGCGGTGGGCCGTGCGATCGCCGACCTGCAGCGGCTCGATCCGAGCTTCGACCCACGCCGCGATCCCGCACTCGCGCGCTGCATCGCCGGATCCCCCGGCACCCCGCTGCCCGGAGGCATCGACGACGCGTCGACCGTCGAGGTCGTCGACGACTATCGCACGCAGGTGCTGTACGCGGACCTCGCGAGCTTCGGTCTGGTCGTGACGGGGCTCGCCCTGAATCAACCCGACGACAGTCTGGTCGCCGCGGTCCCGTTCTGGGGCGGTGTCGCCGGTCTCGTGTTCGCCGCTCCGATCGTGCACGTCGCGCACGACAACAGCGATGCGACCGCGAAGAGCCTCGGGCTGCGGCTGATCGGCCCCGGGTTCGCGTACTTCATGATCCAGGAAGACAACTGCACCGACGAGTGTGGCGGCCTGCTGTTCGCTGCGGTCGGCGTCGCCGCCCTGGGCGTCACGGTCGCATCGCTCATCGATCAGAAGTATCTGGCGAGGAAGATCCGACGTCAGCCCGCGACGCGCGCGTGGCAACCGATGCTGCGCGTCGACGACCACGGCGCGCTCGCCGGGATCGGTGGGCACTGGTAGCCGAAACGAACGAGGCCGACCTCGCGGGTCGGCCTGTCCTCACACGATCCGTCGACGCAGCTACGACTTGTCCTCGAACTCGGCGTCGATGACGTCGTCCTTCGGCGGCGCGCCGCCGCCCTGGTCGCCGCCCATGTCTGCACCCGGGCCCGGCTCGGCGCCACCCGACTGCTTGTACATGGCCTCGGCGAGCTTGTGCGCGGCCGACTGCAGCTTCTCGAACGCGCCGCGCAGCTCGTCGGCGTTGCCGCCGTCGCGGTTGCGCTCGAGCACGCCCTCGGCGCTCTTGAGCTCCTCCTCGATCATGAGCTTCTCGGCCTCGGGCACCTTGTCCGCATTCTCGCTGACGAGCTTGCGCGTGCCGTAGACGAGGGTGTCGAGCTGGTTGCGCGCCTCGATCGAGTCCTTGCGCGCCTTGTCCTCGGCCTCGTGCTTCGCGGCGTCGTCGACGGCGCGCTTGATGTCCGCCTCGGACAGACCGCTCGAGGCCTCGATCCGGATCGCCTTCTCGGCACCGGTCGCCTTGTCCTTCGCGGTGACGTTGAGGATGCCGTTCGCGTCGATGTCGAACGTGACCTCGATCTGCGGCACGCCACGCGGCGCCGGCGGGATGCCGGTCAGCTGGAACTTGCCGAGCGTCTTGTTGTCACGCGCCATCGGGCGCTCGCCCTGCGTGACGTGAACCTCGACCGACGACTGGTTGTCGGCCGCGGTCGAGAACGTCTCGCTCTTGCGCGTCGGGATCGTGGTGTTGCGCGGGATCAGCACCGTCGCGACACCACCGAGGGTCTCGATCGCGAGCGACAGCGGGGTGACGTCGAGCAGCAGGATGTCCTTGACGTCGCCCGAGAGGACGCCGCCCTGGACCGCCGCACCGAGCGCGACGACCTCGTCGGCGTTCACGCTGCGGTTCGGCTCGCGGGCGAAGAACTCCTTCACCTTCTGCTGCACCATCGGGATGCGCGTCGAGCCACCGACGAGCACGACCTCGTGGATGTCCTGGACCTTCTTGCCGGCATCGGAGAGCGCCTTCTTGCAGGGCTCGATCGCGCGGGCGACGATGTCCTCGATCATCTGCTCGAACTTCGCGCGCGACAGCTTCTTCAGCAGGTGCTTGGGGCCGGTCGCATCCGCGGTCAGGTACGGCAGGTTGATCTCGGTCTCCTGGACGCTCGACAGCTCGATCTTCGCCTTCTCCGCCGCCTCCTTGAGGCGCTGGAGGACCATCTTGTCCTTGCTGACGTCGATGCCGGTGTCCTTCTTGAACTCGGCGACGAGCCAGTCCATCAGGCGGTTGTCGATGTCGTCGCCACCGAGGTGCGTGTCGCCGTTGGTCGAGACGACCTCGACGACCTTGTCGCCGACCTCGAGGATCGAGATATCGAAGGTGCCGCCGCCCATGTCGAACACGGCGATCAGCTGCTCCTTCGTCTTGTCGAGGCCGTACGCGAGCGCGGCGGCCGTCGGCTCGTTGATGATGCGCTTGACGTCGAGGCCAGCGATCTTGCCCGCGTCCTTCGTCGCCTGGCGCTGGCTATCGTTGAAGTACGCCGGAACGGTGATCACCGCTTCGCTCACCGGCTCGCCGAGATACTCCTCGGCGGCGCGCTTCAGCTTCATCAGCACGCGCGCGCCGATCTCGGGCGGCGAGTAGCGCTTGCCGCGGATCTCGATCGCGGCATCGCCGTTCGGCGCCGCGACGAGCTTGAACGGGACGCGCTTCGCTTCTTCTTGCGTGATGTGGTCGGAGAACTTGCGACCCATGAACCGCTTGCTCGAGAACACCGTGTTCTCGGGGTTCGTGATTGCCTGACGCCGGGCGATCTGGCCCACGAGGACTTCGCCCTTGTCGTCGAAGGCAACCACCGACGGAGTCAGACGTGCGCCTTCCTCGTTGGAGATGACCTTGGGCTCCTTGCCCTCCATGATCGCCACCACGGAGTTGGTGGTACCCAGGTCGATACCGATGATCTTGCCCATGACGTGATTTCCTCGACTTCAGTGGATTTCCGACCGCGGCCGGATTTGTTTGCTGGCCAACCTAAGGACACCGCAATAGCGCGTCAAGCCTGCGATCGCAGATCCAACGCTCGTCGATCGGGGAGCTGGCGATCGGGAGCTCGCGGGGTTTGGGGTGGCCGCAGACATGGTTGTCTGCCGCGCGAGATGGGTCCGCGTGGCGGGTCCGTCAACTCGGGATCAGCGCATGTTGCCGCTGTTCCACCACGAGAAGCCGCTCGCGTTGCCGCTCCACCCCATCGGTAGCCCCCGGCCGCGCTGCACCTTCGACAGCGACTTCTCGAACACCTTCGCGAGCTCCTGGCCGTCGAACCAGATCCCGTGATCGCGGCAGCGATCGAGCTCGGGGCGCGGCTTCGCGATCTCGTCGTCGAGCACGACCCGGATATGGCAGATCGTCATCGCCTTCGCGCAGCGCGGGCAGTTGCGGCGGCCCGCCATCTCGTCGACGAGCTCGAGCTTCGGCTCGATCCCGGTCAGCTCGGCGAGCGCCTGCTGGAGATCCGCGATCGACAGCATCACGCCCTGGCATGCGTCGCACGCGAGCCGGGTCTGGAAGTCGCGCAGCGTCGCCTGGCAGGCGGGGCACGCGCGCGGCTGATCGCGATACGGGTCTGCGGTCATCGAGGTCCTCTCGGGAGGTGATACCGCGTCCCTCTGGCGTTCGCGATACCGGTGTTCAGCGGCGCCGGAACGGCCACGCGAGCTGGGCGAACAGGCCGTCGGGGATCGCCTCGTCGACCCCGAGCCGGTGCGGCAGCGCGCGTGCCGGCAGGTAAAACGTGCCGAACGCGAGGTCCCAGACCGGGAACAGCGCCGCGAAGTTCTTGTCGCGGCCGGCGACCTCGGAGGTGTGGTGCCACGCGTGGAACACCGGGCTCGCGATCACGTAGCGCAGCGGGCCGAACGTCCACGGCACGTTCGCGTGCTGGTAGACCGCGACCACGCCGAGGAACGGCAGGTAGCCGGTCAGCACCGCGACATCGAACCCGGCGAGCACGAGCGGCACGAGCTGGGTCGCGCGCAGCACGATGTCGTCGATCGGATGCAGCCGGCTCGATGCGAGCCAGTCGAGCTCGGTCGCCGCGTGGTGGATCGCGTGGAACCGCCACAGCCGTGCGTGATGGAGCGCGACGTGCGCGAGGTAGCCGAGCAGATCGCCGACCACGACGACCGCGACGATCTGGACGCCGAGCGGCAGCGCGCCGGCCCACGTGTCGCGCGCGACGAACGCGTGCACGCTCGCGACGTCGGCCGGGACGCCGTGCGCGACCGCGACCGCGACGAGGCAGCCGGCGACGACCGCCGCGACGAGCGCGTGCGAGACGATCGGCGTGAACACCCAGTACGCGAGATCGGTGCGCAGGTCGCGCTGCCACCACCGTCGGCCGCGTGCTGGCCACCGCGCCTCGACGGTCGCGAGCACGATCGCGACTCCGACGAAGATCACCGACGACCACAGCACGCTCCCACCTTAGGCCAAAGCCCGCGCCGACGGGGCTTCGGGGCCGCGAGCTACCCACGGTTGCCGCGCGATGTCGGATCGCGTGTCACGTTCGGGCGGGTCCGGGCTCTAGATCCGCGATGACCCGACACCCCTTGTTACTCCTCTGTCTGATCACAGCTTGCGCAGCCGACCCCGGCGCGCCCTCCCCCGCCGACGTCACCGCGCCCGATGCCGGCATGCCCGCGCCCGAGCCGTCGACCGGCAAGGTGACCGTGATGACCCCCGAGGGTCCGCGGACGCTGACCTACGTCGTCGAGGACGGGCATGCGATCTATCAGGACTGCATCGACCTCGGACCGGTCGCCAAGCTCCACGAGCGCGGCGGCGCGATCAACCTCGGCCAGCGCTGGCCGAACAGCACCGTCTATTACGCGTTCGATCCGGCCTGGGAGTCGCTCATGCGGACGAACGTCACCGCCGCGCTCACCGACATCGAGTCCAAGACCCCGGTGAACTTCGTCGAGATCGCGTGGGCGAACCGCGACGCGTACAACCACATCGCGTACCGCGTCGAGATCACGTTCGCCGGCACGAAGGGCAAGAGCGACTCGGTCGGCATGGCCGGCGGCGAGCAGAACATCTGGATGTCGCCAGCCGTCGACTTCAACGTCGTGCGCCACGAGACGCTGCACGGCATCGGCTTCTGGCACGAGCAGCAGCGCGCCGATCGCCTCGATCACATCATCATCCACGACGAGTGCATCGTCGACGCGGCCGAGGGCAACTACGACGAGGAACCGACGGCGACCGGGGTCGGCATCTACGACTTCTGCTCGACGATGCACTACAACTACTGGGAGCACTGCGAGCCCGGCAACCTCGATCACGGCTGCGCGTGCTTTCCGATCACGAAGACCGACGGCACGGTCCCGACGAGCCAGGACGATGGCTGCATCGGCATGTCGCGCGATGACTACAACAGCGTCGCGCTCGCCTACGCGAAGCCGCCCGGCACCAACACCGCCGGCGAGAAGTTCGCGGCGGCGGTCGCCGTCGGTGACTTCAACGGCGACGGCTACGACGACACCGCGATCGGCACGCCGAATTCGTCGTCCGCAGGCCAGGCGCAGGCCGGCGCGGTCTACGTCTATCGCGGCACGTCGGCGGGGCTCGTCGCGTGGAAGGTCCTCGCGCAGAGCACGTTCGGCAGCGGCGATGGCTCCGAGGCCTCGGATCACTTCGGTGCCGCGCTCGCGGCCGGCGACTTCGACGGCGACGGCCTCGACGACCTCGCCGTCGGCGTGCCGGACGAGGATCTCGGCACCGCCACGAATGCCGGCGCCGTCTACCTGTACCAGGGGACGTCGACCGGGCTCGCGCCGGCGCTGATCGTCACGCAGGCGTCGCTCGCCGTCGACGACAACGAGAGCGGCGACCGGTTCGGTGCCGCGCTCGCGTTCGGCCGACTCGCGGGCTACGCGCAGCACGCGCTCGCGATCGGCGCGCCCGAGGAGCGGCTGCCCGGGTTGTTCGGCAGCGATGTCGAGAAGGGCTCGGTCTACCTCGTGCACGAGGTGCCGACGTCCGGCGGGAACTGGATGCTCGCGAAGCCGACCGCGGTGCGGCCGCCGTGCTGCTCCTCGGGCCTGCTGTTCGGCGCGGCGCTCGCGATCGGAGACCTCGACCGCGATGGCCGCGCCGATCTCGTCGTCGGCTCGCCGGGCAACGCGCAGAGCGGCCGCGTCCACATCTACAACGGTCGCCGCCCGCCGGAGGACAACCCGTTCGCCTGGTCGTCGCTCGTCACCGCGCAGGTCGCGTCGCTCGCGATCAGCGGCGCGCCCGCGGACGCGCGGTTCGGCGCCGCGCTCGCGATCGGCCAGCTCCGCGGCACGATGTCGGGCACGCTCGATCTCGCCGTCGGCGCGCCCGGCTTGTCGAGCGCGACCGGCCAGGTGCGGATCTTCGAGATCCCGGTCGGCTCGACGCTCGCCGCGATCGAGCACACGTTCACGTTGAACCTCGGCGCGGTCGCGGGCGACGAGCTCGGGGCCGCACTCGCCGCCGGGCAGATCCTCACCGACAGCCAGGGCGACGAGCTCGTGGTCGGCGCGCCGGGCAAGAGCGCCGATGCCGGACAGATCTTCATCGTCAAGTCGGGGCTCGCGTCCTCGCTCGGCGTCATCCAGCCGCAGCTGAGCGTGTACTACGATCACCTGGCGGGCGACCGGTTCGGCGCCGCGCTCGCGGTCGGTCAGATCGACGGCATCGGCAGCAACGGCACGAGCGAGGACTTCGACACCGCGATCAAGCACGCGGACATCGTCGTCGGCGCACCGGGGGATTCACCGCTCGCGGGGTCTTCGGATCCCGCGTCCGGTGCCGCGTACCTCGTGCGGGGCGGCTCGGCGAGCTGGTCGGGTGGCAGCGTCGTCCATCAGGAGAAGGCAGGCCCGCTCTGAGACCGCCGCCAGCGCGCGGCGAACAGATCGACGAGCGGCCAGAACCGATCGAGGTGCGCGCGCGCGTCGGTGATCGCGGCGTCGAGCACCGGTGCGCGTGCGCCATAGCCGGCGAACAGCTCGGCGCGCGCGGCGTCGGGCAGGAACGCGGCGGCCCACGCGAGGTCGAAGCCCTGCTGGCGCGGCGTCGCGTGCGCGTGTGACGTCTCGAGATCGATCGGCACGAGCGCGCCGCCGGCGACGAGGAGGTTGCGCGGGTTCGCATCGCCCATCGCGTAGCCGGCGGCGTGGATCCGGCGCAGCAGCGCGCCGAGCGCGTGCGCGAGCGCGGGCTGATCGTGGAGTGCACTGCCGAGATCGAGGCCGTCGATCCATTCGAGTGCGATCACGTGCTCGTCGGCGCATGCGCCGAGCACGCGCGGCACGCGGATCCCGGCACCGGCGAGCGCGACGAGCGCGGCATGCTCGCGGTGAAACCGCGCCGCGCGGCCGATCGCGCGCGGGTGCTCGCGCATCGTCCCGAGCTCGCGGCCGCCCCAGCCGAGCAGCGTGCCGAACCCGAGCATGTGCTTGAGCACGAGCGTCTCGGGCGCGCCGTCGCCGCGCGGCGACAGCGTCACCTTGAACACCGCGTTCATGTTGCCGTGGCCGAGCCGCTCGCAGCGGATCGCGCGCTCTCCGACGACGATCCCGAGCCGCTCGAGCGTCCGCCGCACGCGCGCCGGATCGCCGAGCGCACCGCGCGCCCACGCGGCCCCGAGCCAGCCGGCGGCCGCGACCGGCGACAGCGCGACGAGCGCGAGCCCGAGCCGGCCGAGCGCGCCGCCCTTCACGCGCCACCGACCTGGCGCCGTTCGGCGGCACCGACGAGCACGCGCGCGATCCGATCCGCGGCACCGCGCTGCGCGGCGCGCGCGGCCGCCTGCCCCATCACGACATACGGCAGCGACGCGATCGCCGCACCGGTGTGCGCGGGGTCCGCGAGCGCGCGCGCGGCGCCGGCCGCGACGACGTGCGCGCGATTGCCGCGCTCGTGACCCGGCGCGGGCCACGGCAGCACCATCGCCCGGCCGCGCGCGAGGCACTCGGTCGTGATCAGGCCCCCGGCCTTCGTGACCACGATGCCGGCGCGATCGATCAGCGCGCGCAGCCCGGGCACGAAGCCGTGCACCGGCCCGCGGCCCTCGTCGGCGAGCCGGGCGCGCAGCGTCGGATCGCCGCCGGCGACGAGGTCGAGCGGCGTCGTGCGCGGGATCGAGCGTAGCGCCGTACGCACGAGCGGCCACGGCACGCCGGACGCGAGCAGCAGCACGCGCCGCGTGTCGGGCGCGGTGATCCGATCGTCCATCGCCGGCGCGATCGGGATCCCGGACACCACGACCTCGCGGATGCCGCGCGCGGCGAGCTCGTCCGCGACTGCCGGCGACGCGACGAAGTAGCGATCGACGCCGGGCAACAGCCACGCGGCGTGCGCGAGGTAGTCGGTGATCACGACCGACAGCGAGCCGCGCAGCCGGCCGGTCGAGCGCATCCACGCCGCCGCGATCGCCGGCAGGTAGTGCGTGCACACGACGTGATCGGGCTGGCGCGCCTCGAGATCGGCGACGAGCGCGGCGAGCAGCGCGCGGTTGAGGCGCTCGCGGATCGCGAGGAACCACGGCGGCGGGCGGTCCATCACGTCGAACAGCCAGTCGTAGATCCGGCCGCCGTGCTGCTGCGTCGCGTGCCACAGCCGGTCGTAGCGAAACGCTCGCGGCGCGAACGCGAGCACGTCGCGCACGGTGACCTCGGTGGTCGGCGAGCGATCGCGGATCGCCTGGGCGAGCGCGAGCGACGCCGAGCGATGGCCGCCGCCGGTCGGGCTGAACACGATGTCGATCGTCATGACCACAGCTCCGACAGCGGCATCGCGCGCAGCTGCTTCGCGGCGAGCCCGTCGAGGATCGGGCGAAGCGCGGCCACGCAGCGCCGCGCGCCGCGCCCGCGATCGTGCATGACGATCACCGCGCCGGGCCGCGCCTCGCCGACGACCTTCGCGACGACGTCGCGCGGCGTGAACGCGGGGTGCCAGTCGTGCGCCTCGATGCTCCAGTTCACCGGTTGCACGCGATGCAGGCGCAGCGCGGCGAGCACGCTCCACGAGTACTTGCCGTACGGTCCGCGATACATCCGTGCGCCGCCGAGCCGGCGCAGCGCCTTGCGCGTGTCGAAGAAGCCTTCGAGCGGCCAGCGCTGCAGCAGCGCGTGGCGGTGGCGGTAGCCATGGCTCGCGACCTCGTGGCCCTCGGCGACGAGCCGGCGCATCACGTCGGGGTGGGCGTCGGCGGCCTCGCCGGTGACGAAGAACGTCGCGCGCACGCCGGCGGCGGCGAGCACGTCGAGGATCTGCGGCGTCGCGATCGGATCGGGACCGTCGTCGAACGACAGCCCGATGGCACCGTCGGACCGCGGCGCGCTGCGCCGGATCCCGGGGCCGCCGAGCTTGACGTACGCGTACGGCACCGCGATCGCGACGACGCCGAAGCCGACGGCGGATCCGACGACCAGCCACAGCGCTAGCACGCGAGCTCCTGCAGCTGGCTCGCGATCGCGCGCGCAGCGTCCGGCCGCTGCATCGCGCGGCCGGCGCGCGCGAGCCGCTCACCGTCGCCGTCGAGCACGCGCGTCACGCTGCGTCCGAGCTCGTCGAGCGTGCGCGGCCACCGTGCGGCGCCGATCGCGACGAGGTGGGCCGCGTTCGCCTCCTCGGGGCCCGGGATCGGTTCGTAGACGACGATCGGCGTGCCGACCGCGCAGGCCTCGGCGGCGGTCAGGCTGCCGAGCTTGCCGACGCAGGCATCGGCCGCCGCGAGTAGCCGGCCGAAATCGTCGCGAAACCCGAGGCGATGGATCCGTACGGGTCCGCGCGTCTCGAGCGTTCCGCGCTCCGCGAACATCAGCACGTCGAGCGGCCGTCCGAGCCCGGCGAGCCGGTCGAGCACGCGCGTCCGCGCGCGGTACACGCCGGTGCCGCCGGTCGACAGCACGACCATCGGATCGTCGCCGCAGCCGACGCTCGCGCGGATCGCGCGCCGCTCGTGCGCATCGACCGGCCGGATGTTGGGTCGAAGTGGTGTGCCCGCGACGACGATCCGGTCCGCGGCGAGGCCGTGGCGGATCAGATCCGCGCGCGCCTCGTCGGTCGCGACGAACGCGATGTCGACGCCGGGCCGCGCCCAGTGGCGATGCGCGCGAAAGTGCGTGACGACGAGCGCGTTGACGAACCGCGCGCCGAGCTGCCTCCGGGCCGCGCTCGCGAGCGAGGCCGCGCCGCTCACCGTGCTCGCGACGAACCGCGGCTGCACGCGATCGAACACCGCCGCGAGCCCGCGCGCCCCGGCATCGGCGACGCGCTCGCGTAGAAACCGCGGCTCGCCCGGCCGATCGGTGAGCTGCCGCCACGCCCGCCACACGCCGGGCGCGTACGCGAGCAGCGCGTGATAGAGGCCGGTCCACACGTGACGCTCGAGTCGCGACAGGAACGCGAGGTAGTCGAGCTCCTCGTGCTGCCAGCCCGGATCGAGCGCAGCGGCGATCGCCCGGCTCGCGGCGCGATGCGCGTGGCCGACGGACGAGCTCAGGAACAGCGAGCGAGTCGTCATTTGCGTGCACTATAAGGGCGATGCACGCGGCGAGGCGCGGCAAGCAACAGCAGTCGGCGGACCGCACGAGGTTGCCGCGTCGCGCGCACGCTAGAGATCGGTCGTGACGGCGACGAATCGTCCGCTCGGCGTGCTGTGGCGGCTCGCGCCGCTCGTGCGCCCGCACCTCGGCCGGCTCGCGCTCGCGGTGCTGGCGCTCGTCGGTGCATCGGGGCTGCTGCTCGTGTACCCGCTCGCCGCGCAGCGCGCGATCGACATCGGGATGCACGCGACGACCACGGACGCGCTCGACCGGATCGTGCTCGGCCTCGTCGCGATCTTCGTCGTCCACGCCGCGCTGGTCTGGCTGCGCCACTACAGCCTGTCGTGGCTCGGCGAGCGCGTCGTCGCCGATCTGCGCGCGCTCGTCGTCGATCGCGTGCTGCGGCTACCGCTCGCGTGGTTTCACGATCGCAGCTCGGGCGAGCTCGTCGGCCGGCTCGCGTCCGATGTCACGGCGGTCGAGCAAGCCGCCGCCGAGGCGACGTCGATGGCGCTCCGCAACACGATCCAGCTGCTCGGCGCGCTCGTGCTGCTGTTCGTGATCGACGTCCGCCTGACGCTCGTGATGCTCGCGACCGTCCCGCCGGTCGTCGCGACCACGATCTACTTCGGCCGCAAGATCCGGACGATGTCGCGCGCGGTCCAGGACGAGCTCGCGACCGTGTCGGGCCATGCCCAGGAGACGCTCGGGGCGATCGCGACGGTGCACGCGTTCGCGCAGGAGCCGCGCGAGGCCCGCCGCTATCGCAGCGGTGTCGAGCGCGCGTTCACGCGCACGATCGCGCTCGTGCGCCGGCGCAGCTGGTTCTTCGCCGGTGCGATGACCGCGGGCTACGCCGGCGTCGCGGTCGTGATCTGGCTCGGCGGCCGCGCGCTGATCGCGGGCCGGCTGACCGCCGGCGAGCTGACCTCGTTCTTCCTCTACACCGGCTTCGTCGCGGGGGCGGTCGCCGATCTCGCGAACCTGTGGGCGGTGCTGCAGCGCGCGGCCGGCGCGACCGACCGGCTGTTCGCGGTGATCGACACCGTCCCCGAGATCCGCGATCCGGACGCGCCGGTCGCGCTGCCCGCCGGTCACGGCGCCGTGCGCTTCGAGCACGTGTCGTTCGCGTATCGCTCGCGCAAGGGTCAGCACGCCGTGCGTGACCTCGAGCTCGCGATCGGCCCCGGCGAGGTCGTCGCGATCGTCGGCCCGTCGGGCGCCGGCAAGTCGACGCTGCTGTCGCTGCTGTTCCGGTTCCACGATCCAGACGCCGGCTGCGTGCGGCTCGAGGGCGTCGACCTGCGCGAGCTCCGGCTCGCCGAGCTGCGCGGCGCGTTCGCGATGGTCGCGCAGGAGCCGGTACTGTTCGCCGGCACGATCCGCGACAACATCGCGTACGGCAAGCTCGACGCGACCCCGGCCGAGATCGAGGCCGCCGCGCGCGATGCGTGCGCGCACGACTTCATCACCGCGCTGCGCGACGGCTACGACACGCGCGTCGGCGAGCGCGGCGTGCTGCTGTCGGGCGGCCAGAAGCAGCGGATCGCGCTCGCGCGTGCGCTCGTCGCGAACCCGCGCGTGCTGATCCTCGACGAGGCGACGTCGAGCCTCGATGCCGAGAGCGAGGCGCTCGTGCAGGCCGCGCTCGCGCGCCGCCAAGATCGGACATTATCCGGAAATAGCGGCCGGACGACGATCGTCGTCGCGCACCGCCTCAGCACCGTGCGCCACGCCGATCGCATCGTCGTGCTCGATCGCGGCAGCATCGTCGAGGTCGGCACGCATGACGAGCTGGTCGCACGCCGCGGGCTGTACGCCGGCCTCGTCGCGCGCCAGGTGCTCGCGAGCTAGGCCGCAGCTTGCGAGGCCGATCCGTACAGGCGAGCGCCACGCGAGCCGATCTTGAAGGAGGCTGCAGCCATAGGCCGCAGGGCTATGGCCTACAGGCTCCTACGGCAGCTTGCCGAGGTAGCGACGGAGCGACACCGTCGCGCGCGCACCCCACGGCGAGCCGCCGTCCATCACGTCGTTGGTCACCGGCCACAGCGCGACCGCGCGAACATCGGCGGCGACCGCCCAGCGAACGCTCGCGCGCCACTCGTAGCCGACGCCGAGCTCGAGCCCGGCAGCGAGGTCACTCGTCGCCGGTGCCCACGTGGCGACCGCGTTCGCGACGACGTACGGCGCGCTGAACAGCCCGAGCTCGAGCTGCCACCCGATCGAGATCGGTACGAGCGCGGTGCCATCGCTGCGCGCCCAGACCCCGCTCGCGACCGTGTTCGGCAGTAGCTCGCGCCAGCCGCGCAGCTGCGAGCGATAGGCGACCTCGAACGTCGCGAGGCCCTCGCCGTCGTGACGACCGGGCGCGAAGCCGCCGCCGCCGCGGACGTGCACCGACTCGTCCATCCCGGCGAGCTCCCAGAACCTCGCCATGTCGCGATAGACGTCGACCTCGGTGATCGGGCGCTCCGGGTCCGCGTACGCGGCGCGCGCGATCCCCATCGCCGCAACGATGACCAGCCACGAGACGAGGGACGAGCGCACGCGTCGCCGCGATGCAATCCAAACACCAGCGGTCACGACGCGCACGCGCGCGTGCGAGTCGCCGTGCGTGAACGTCTCTTCACAGGCCCGAGCTACCTGTGAAAGAGCTTCCTCAACCAGCCCCCGATGCCGTGCGAAGCCGTTGCCGCGTCCGCCGGCTCGGCGGACTGCATGAGCACGTGGCCGAGCTCCGCCTGATCGAACCACGTGCCGTGGCCGGCGCAGCGATCGAGCGTCACCGTCCCGAGCTTGTCGACGGCCATCCGCTCGTCGCAGACCGGACACGCGCGATCGCCGGCGCTGCCGGACAGCTTCGGGACCTCCCACGGCTGCGCGGTGATGTCCTGCACCATCGCGACGAGCGCCGCGTCCTCGACGAACGCGCCGGCGCACTCGGGACACGCCCAGCGATCGCCGGCGAACGCGAGCGCGGGCTTGCTCGCGCAGGCCGGACACGCGAGCTCGCGGCCGTGGAAGGCGCTGACGAACGCGACGCGCACGCGCGGCGGGCGATAGCCGATCGGCAGCCGCTGGTTCTTCGTGAACGCGTCGCCGATGCCTTGCAGCGCCGCCGAGCCACTGCCCTTCGGCGCCATGTCGACCATCGCCGACGCGGTCGACGTCAGGCCGCGCGTCCCCGCCGACGCCGTGCGGCTCGTGCGCGCGAGCTCGCCGACGAGCTGCGGCTGCGTCAGCCACGTGCCGTCGGTCTCGCAGCGCAGGTAGCGGCCGTCGAGCGCGTGGCTGCCGAGGTGCAGCGTGCACGACTGCATCGCGCGCGTGCACCGTGGACAGGTCGCGGTCGCCGGTTGCGCGTTGCGCGCCTCGAGGCGATCGCCGGCGCTACCGGGGTCGCGCAGCGACTCGAGCAGGTCGTCGTCGCCGACGAGCATGCCCTGACAGCGATCGCAGACGAGGCGGTTCTGGTATTCGCGCAGCGGCCCCGTTCCACACGCGGGACACGCCAGTGCAGCAGCACGATAAGGCTCGGTCATCGACGTATCCTACGTCAGACGACGACCGAGCTTTCGACAGCGCGGTTACGCCGTCGGATGATTATCGGCCTGGGCCTGCTTCGCGAGGTCCATGATCGAAGGCGGCGGATCCTTGAGCGCGATCGCGAGGACCTCGTCCATGCGCTTGACGCTGAGGATCTCCATCTCCTTCTTCACCTCGTCGGGCACGTCGATCAGATCCTTCACGTTGCGATCCGGAATGATCACGCGCTTGATGCCGGCGCGGTGCGCGGCGAGCAGCTTCTCCTTGACGCCACCGATCTGCAGCACGTTGCCGCGCAGCGTGATCTCGCCGGTCATCGCGACATCCGGCCGCACCGGCACGCCCGTGAGCAGCGAGACCAGCGCGGTGTACATCGTGATGCCCGCCGACGGGCCGTCCTTGGGCACGGCGCCCGCCGGGACGTGGACGTGGAGATCCTTGTTCTCGAGGAAGTTGCCCGGGTCGAGCCCGAGCGCGGCGGCGCGGCCACGCACGAAACTCAGCGCGGCGGTCACCGACTCCTTCATGACGTCGCCGAGCTGACCGGTCAGCGTCAGCTTGCCCTTGCCGGGCATCTGCGTCGCCTCGATGAACAGGATGTCGCCACCGACCGCGGTCCACGCGAGTCCGGTCGCGACGCCGGGCTCGCTGGTGCGATCCGCGACCTCGCTGACGAACTTCTGCGGTCCGAGCACGTCGCGCACCGTCTCGGCCGCCACGACCTCGTGATCCTTCGCCTGGCCCTCGGCGACCTTGACGGCGACCGCGCGGCACACCGAGCCGATCTCGCGCTCGAGGTTACGAACGCCCGCCTCGCGGGTGTACGCGTCGACGATCTCGAAGATCGCGTCGTCGGTGATCTCGCAGCGTTCGTTCGTCAACCCGTGATCCTCGAGCTGCTTCGGCACGAGGAACTTGCGCGCGATCTGCTTCTTCTCCTGCCGCGTGTAGCCCGGCAGCTCGATGATCTCGAGGCGATCGCGGAGCGCCCACGGGATCGGATCGAGCTGGTTCGCGGTCGCGATGAACAGCACCTTCGACAGGTCGAACGTGACCTCGAGGTAGTGATCCGAGAACGTGCTGTTCTGCTCGGGATCGAGCACCTCGAGCAGCGCGCTCGCCGGGTCACCGCGGAAGTCGTGGCCGAGCTTGTCGATCTCGTCGAGCACGAACACCGGGTTGTTCGTCCCGGCCTTCTTGATGCCCTGGATGATGCGACCCGGCAGCGAGCCGACGTACGTGCGGCGGTGACCGCGGATCTCGGCCTCGTCTCGCACGCCACCGAGCGAGATCCGGCCGAACTTGCGGCCGATCGCGCGCGCGACCGACCGACCGAGCGACGTCTTGCCGACGCCGGGCGGTCCCACCAGGCACAGGATCGGTCCCTTCTTGTCGTTCTTCAGCTTGCGCACCGCCATGTACTCGACGATGCGCTTCTTCACCTTGTCGAGATCGTAGTGATCCTCGTCGAGGCAGCGCCGGACTTCCTGCAGCTCGATGTGATCCTCGGTCGACAGCGACCACGGCAGCTCGACGAGCCACTCGAGGTACGTCCGCGTGACCGTGTACTCGGCGCTCGACGGCTGCATGCCCTTCAGGCGATCGAGCTGCTTGCGAGCGACCTTCTCGGCCTCCTCGGGCATCTTCGCCTTCGTGATCTTCTCGGCGAACTCGTCGAGATCACCGCCGCCGTCGTCGAGCTCGCCGAGCTCTTCCTTGATCGCCTTGAGCTGCTGGCGCAGCACGTACTCGCGCTGGTTGCGCCCCATCTCCTCCTGCACCTGGGTGTTGATCCGCTCGCGGACCTTCAGCACCTCGAGCTGGCGCGACAGGAACTGGAGCACCTTGCGCGTGCGCGTCTTGAGATCGAACGTCTCGAGCACGTCCTGCTTCTCGCCGACCTCGAGCTCGAGGTGGCTCGTGATCAGATCGGCGAGGTGACCGGCCTCGGTCACGCTGTCGACGAGCGCGCCCGCCTCCTTCGGCAGCTCCGGCATCAGCTTGACGACGCGCTTCGCGATGTCCTTGAGGTTCATCACGAGCGCGTCGAGCTCGACATCCGACGACGTCGGATCCGGAACCGAGCGCACCTTCGCGGCGAGGAACGGCTCGCTGCCGTCGAACGTCGAGACCTCGAAGCGCGAGACGCCCTGCAGGATGACGCTGAAGTTGTCCTTCGCGAGCTTGATCACCTTGAGGATGCGCGCGGCGCAGCCGACCATGTAGAGGTCGCCGGCGCCCGGATCCTCGGTGCGCGCATCCTTCTGGGTCAGGATGCCGATGACCGGCCGCTCCTTCGCGATCGCATCCTCGACGAGACGGACCGACTTGCGACGGCCGACATCGATGGGGATGATCGCCCCCGGAAACAGCACGGAGTTGCGGAGCGGAAGGATGGGGAGAGTGTCCGGTATCTCCACCGGCTGCTGTTCCCCTGCCTTGGCCTTGGTCATAGATCGGAACCTAGCGACTCCGTTCTCGCGGCGTCAAGGCGACCTGCCTGTAATGACAGGGCTTCGCGTCGTTCGGATGCGTCTCTCACCGTCGGGATGGTGAGGTGATGTCCGTGCGCGCTGGCGCACGCTCTGCGTCTACAATGGTCGCGATGGCCAAGCCGAAGAAACTCGTGAGATCCGGCGGCAAGCCGAGCTCGGCGAAGCGGGTGGCGTCCAAACCGATGACGAAGGCGCGCCCGGCCGCCGCCGTCGAGCCGTTCGTGCTCCCGCCGCTCGCGGCGATCCGGCCTGCCCCGCCGACGGGAGACCGCGCGCTCGACGAGCGGCTGCACGCGGTGACGACGGGCACCGACCAGGCGCTGACCGCGATCGATCTGCTCGCGTCGGATCGCCGGCCGGAGGTGGTGCACGCGTTGCGCGAGCGGGTGAGCGCGCTCGCGGAGGCGATCGACCCGGTTCCCGAGCTGCCGAAGCGGCGCACGCGCAAGCTCGAGAACCTGGTGAGCGATCGGATCGGCGAGCTCGAGGCGCGGATCTGGCGGCTGTCGTGGACGCTCGAGGCGCTGACCGCGCACGGCGATGCCGGCGCCGAAGGTCAGATCCTCGCGATCTGGCGCGCGCACCCGAACCTCGCCGCGCGCGCCGCCGCCGGCAAGGCGCTGCTCGGCTATCGGTTCAGCAAGCAGACCGACGCGCGGCCGTACGACGGCCAGCGCCGGGCGTCGCGCGCCGCGCTCGACCAGATGCTCGCGACGCTCGACGATCCGACGCCGGGCAGCGAGGCCGGCGAGCTGCGCAACCTCGCGGCCGAGGCGATGTACCTCGTCGATCCGGTCACCGCCTACGATCGGTTCGCGCCGTATCTCCAGCTCGATCGCGCGATCGCCGAGCAGCGCGCGGTCGACGCGGCGCCCGACGAGGATCACGAGGACCACACGCCACCGCAGCCGGTCTACTCGGTCGGCAAGGCGCTGTGGACGCACCTCGTGCGGCCGATCGCGCCGGAGTGGCGGGCGCGGTTCCAGCCGCTGCGCGAGACGTCGTTCTGGTTCGCGCAGCTGCTCGCGTGACGGTCGCGCCCCGTGGATGATAGGTGGGTGTCGCGCATCGCAGAGCTCGAGGCCGCGCTGCAGGCGCGCTGGGATCGCGACACGCTGTCGGTCTACGCCGACGCGCTCGAGCAGCAGGGCGATCCGCGCGGCGAGCTGATCCGGCTCGAGCTCGCGCGGATCTCGCCGACGAGCCAGCGCCGCCGCGGTCTGCTCGCCGCGTGGCTCGGCGACGAGCTGGACGTGCTCGAGCGATCGTGCACGTTCGCGTTCGGGTTCGTCGACGATTTCTATGTGCCGCTCGCGGCGCAGGCATCGCAGACGTCGACGAGCATCGCGCTCGAGCGCCTCCTGCACGGCCCGGCCGGTCGCTACCTGCGGGGCCTCACGCTGTCCGGCGATCCGGACGAGGTCGATCACCAGCTCGCGCTGCTCGCCGCGGCGGAGCGACCGTGGCTGCGTCGCCTCGAGATCCACCGCTTCAGCGACGCGCCGATCGCGAGCGAGCAGCTCGCGGCGATCGTCCCGGCCACGCCGCACCTCGACGAGCTCGTGCTGTGCGGCCGCCACGTCGCGCGGCCTCCGCTGCACCCCGGCATCACGACCCTGCGGCTCGAAGCGGGCACGCTCGTCGTCGATGACAGCAGCGTGCTGCCACAGATCCGCGTGCTCGATCTCGAGCTCCGCCGCGCCCCGGCCGGGGATCGGTCGCTCGAGCTCGCGGCGGTATCGCGAACGCCCGCGCTGCGCGTGCTCGATCTGTCGCGCAACGAGCGCGACAACCCATTGCCATACGTCAGCCTGGTGCCGCAGCTGCGCACGCTCGACGGCATCGGCCGCCTCGAGCGCATCCGGCTGCCCGCGCAGCGCATGCGCGACGAGATCGCGTCGGTGGTCGCGATGCTCGATCGACACCCGCAGCTGCACGTCGACGTCGCGCGTCGCTATCGCTGCTTCGAGGATGCCTTTGCCGGCGTCGCGCACGATCGCCTCACCGTCGCCGAGCCGCGGCCGTTTCCACCGCTCGACCTCGCGACCGGCGAGATCCGCGTCGTCGGCCGCTACGCGTCGAAGCTCGCGTCGCTCGACGCGCTGGTGCACATGCTCGAGGATCAGTGGGACGGGATGGACGCCGACGCGCGAGATGCGTGTCGCGCACTGTTCGACACGATCGATGCACTGCCGCGCGACGAATTCACCGAGGATGGCGACCCGGTCGGCGGCACGTTCCCGGTCGCGACGCTGCGCGCGGTGATCGACGCGTGTCACGACGACTGGGAGGGCGTGCTCGCGATGATCGACGCGAACCTCGAGACCGAGGACTTCGATCGCGTCGAGCTTCAGGTGATGTAGCGCTTCACGCGACTCGATCCGCGAGTCATGCTGCCGGCATGTCGAGCGTCGCCGTGCTCGAGGCCGCGCTGCAGACGCGCTGGGATCGCGAGACGCTCGCGGTCTACGGCGATGCGCTGTCCGCAGCTGGCGATCCGCGTGGCGAGCTGATCGCGCTCGAGCTCACCGCGGCGCGCACGCCCGAGGTCGAGGCGCGGCGGCGCGCGTTGCTCGTCGAGTGGCTCGGCGGTGAGACGTTTCTCGATCAGCCGTGGCCCTGGCGCAACCTGCGGTTCGGCCTGCTCGAGGACATCGTGATCGCGACGGCCGAGGAGCTCGAGGCGCTGCTCGCGTCGCCGGCCGGCCCGTACCTGCGCGGCCTCACGATCGCGCACGGTGCGGCCGAGGTCGCGCACGCGCTTCGCGAGCTCGCGCGCCAGCCTCGACCGTGGCTGCGCCGGCTCGCGATCCGGCAGTACGAGCAGGGCCCGATCCCGGCCGGCGAGCTGCGCGCGTTCGTCGCCGCGACGCCGCACCTCGACGAGCTCGATCTCGCGGGCGAGCGGATCGCAGCGACGCCCCTGCATCCCGGGATCACGACGCTGCGGCTCCAGCCGTCGTCGATCGTCGTCACCGGCGCGGCGCTGCCGCAGGTGCGCGTCGTCGATCTGGCGTTCGAGGACGGCGAGCTCGCGGAGCAGGCCGCGATGCTGAACCCGCGCCTGTTTCCGAACGTGGTCGAGCTCGATCTCGCGCGCAACGAGAACGTGTATCCGCGCGACCTGCCGTCGAACGTCGGCGTCGTGCCGTTCCTCGACGCGGTCGAGGCGATCGATCGCCTGCGCCGGCTGCGCCTGCCGTCACCTCGCCTCGCGGTCGACATCCTCGCGATCGAGCGGCTGCTCGATCAGGTGCCGCACCTCGAGATCGAGATCGCGCGTCGCTACGTCGACACGATCGATCTCGCCTCCCTCGCCGCGCATCCCCGGCTGCGCGTGCCGCCGCCGCGGCCATGGCCCGCGCGCGATGTCACGGCCGGACGCGAGGCGCTCACGGTGATCGCGGGACCGCGCAGTGCGGAGGAGCTCGCGCTCGCGAGCATCATCGATCTGCTCGAGGACCGCTTCGATGCCATGCCCGACCCGGCGCGCGCCGCGTGGCGCGAGCTGTTCGAATTCCTCGACGGGCTCGGCTGGGAAGACGAGGCCGGGCAGGACATCGAGCTGCCGTTCCCGAGCCGGACGCTCGCGGTCGCGCTGCGCGAGCTCGCGGATGCCGATCGCCGGTGCGCCGCGACCCTCGCGCTGATCGACAAGCGAGCCCGGGACACCGTGATCCTGCGCCGTTACTGGGGCTGGTGACCGGCCCACGAAAAATGCGTTGACTCTCGAAGTGAGTGGTCTTACCAATTGGTCTTACCACATGGCGACCTTCGAAATGCCGACCCACGAATCCTCTTCCGTGGCCCCCACCGACGCGCCGGACACCGCGATCGATCAGGTGTTCGAGAAGCTGCTCGCGGACATCGTCAGCGGGGTCTACACCGCCGGAACCCGGCTGCCGGCCGAGCGCGAGCTGTCGCGCCAGCTCGGGGCATCGCGACCGACGTTGCGCGAGGCGCTGCGCCGGCTCGGCGAGTGGAATCTGGTCGAACCACGTCGCGGGTCGGGCATCGTGGTCCGCCCGTACCGCGACTGGTCGATCGAGGTGATCGGCGCGTACCTGCGCTACGGCAAGCCCGACATCAACCAGCCGACGATCGGGCGCCTGCTGATCGATCTGTTCGCGATGCGGCGCGCCGTGGTGCTCGAAGTGATCCGGCTGACCGCGTCGCGAGTACCGCGCGGGGGAACGCAAGGCGCACGGCTCGCGATGGCGCGCGC
>DASTLB010000028.1:0-78689 GCA_035715365.1 Kofleriaceae bacterium
ACGGACCGTCGCCGCACGTGATGTCCTTGCACGCGGTCGTGCCGAGGCACGTCACGCTGCACGACCGCGCGCCCGAGCAATCGACGTTGTCGCACGCGCGCGCGACCATGCAGAGCACGTTGCAGTCGAAGCCGTCGGGGCACTGGACGTTGTCGCAATCGCCGGAGCCGAGGCACGCGATCGTGCACGTCTTTGCGACGAGGTCGCAGCTGGAGCAGTCGTCCGGGCACTCCGCGCGGATGCAGAACCCGCCGTCGCAGATGCGATCCGACGCGCAGTCCGCCTGCGACGCGCACGCGAATTCATCGGAGCGGCTGTTCGGCAGACAGCCTGCAAGCGCCAGCGCGAGCACTGCGACAGGCCACCGCATCGGCGGGCATCCTAGCACCGGCTCAGCAGCTGGCGCAGCTACTCGATTCGCACGCGGTCGCGGATGTGCCGTCGATCGTGCACGTGTCGTTGCCGGGACACGTCGTCGTGCACGCACCGCCCGGGCACGTGACATCGCAGCGGCACGATGACCCGCACTGCACGGCATCGCACGACGTCAGATCCGTGCACGTCACGTCGCACGCCCCGGGCCCGCACGTGATCGTGCCGCACGCGTTGCCCGCCGTGCACGTGATGTCACACGACGTCGCCTGCAGACAGTTGACGTTGCCACACGCGTTGTTGCCGGGGCACGCGATCGTGCACGAGTAGCCGGCGGGGCAGGTCACGCCGTTGCGGCACGCGTTCCCGTTGCACGTGATCGAGCACGTCTTCGCGACGGTGTCGCAGCTATCGCAATCGCCGGGGCACGACTCCTTGACGCAGAACCCGCCCTCGCACGTCCGGCCCGCCTCGCAGTCCTCCGGCACCGAGCACGTGAAGTCGCCCGATCGACTGTCGGGCAAGCAGCTGGCGAACACGACGAGCAAGCCGGCGAGCGCCAGCTTCACGGCAGGCCCCCGACGAAGGTGATCGTGACCGCCGCCCCGCCGCCCTCGACGGGGGCCGGCGTCACGGTCGCGCGTCGCGCCTTGCGATCCTGATAGAACGTCCACCCGCCATAGCCCGCGAGCGCGAGCCCGCCGAGCACGAACAGGTTGCCGAGCCACGCGCGGCTCGATGCCTTGCTCTCGAGATCCTTGAGGTCCTGGAAGTCGGCGAGCGTGTCGGTCGGGTGATTGTCGATCTCGTCCTGCAGGCTCGACTTGCTCGACCACAGCGACAGCCCGATCAAGAACACGACGCCGCCACCGCCTATCGCCGCGATCGACAGGTTGCGCTTGAGCTTCGAATCGCCATCGGTCGTCGCGGTGACCTGGCCGTCGGGCGCGGCGGTCACGGTCGTGTCGGTCGGCGTCGTCGTGTCGCCGGTCGGCGTTGGCGTCGTCGTGTCGGTCGGCGTCGGCGGCGTCACCGTCTCGCTCTGCGTGCCGGGCTCCGCCGCTCCGCTGAACAGCGGCAACAGCGACGGCTCGACGCGTTCGGCCGGATCCTGCGCCGCCATCGTCACCGACAGCTCGCGCGGCCCGCTCGTGCCTTTGATCTTGCGGCGCACGACCACCGTCACCTTGTCGCCGTCCTTCGTCGCGGTTCCGTAGACGAGCTCGTCGACCTGCAGCATCGACCGCACGTCCTCGGAGCACGACGGTGTCGCCGGATCGCAGCCGACCACCGCGGCGGTGTCGGAGAACGTGGTGTCGCCGGGCTTCACCTGGCCGTCGAGCACGCGCGCGAGCTTCTGCACCGACTTCGTGAGCTTGCCGCGCGTCCCCGGATCCGCCGTGCCGTCGAGCGGCAGCACCAGCACCTTGCGCGGCCCGGCGAGCGCCGGCAGCGACAGCACGAGGACACACGCGGTCACGATCCGGCTCGGCATGCGCTTCATCGCTTGGCTCACAGGTTGTCGATGCGCGTCTTGATCATCGGTGCATCGGGTGCGTTCGGTGCGAGCTGCAGATACTTCTGGAACGAGGACTTCGCCGACGACTTCTGGCCGAGCTTCTCGTACACCATGCCGAGTCCGCGCCAGGTCGGTGCGTAGCCTGGATTCGCGGCCTGCGCGCGCTTGAACGTCGCGAGCGCCGTGCGGTGATCGCCGGACACGAACGCCTGCAGCCCGGCGCGATACAGCTCCGCGGGGTTTGCCTTCGGCGTCGACGGCGGCGTTGGCGGCGGCGTCGGCGGGCGCGGCGGGCGCGGGGTGTTGTTGTGCTTCACGGCACTGCCGCTGCCGGCGTCGGGCTTCGGCGGCTCGGGGTCGATCACGATCTCCGGCTCCGCCGCATCGGCCGCGACGACGACCGGCTCGGGCGCGGCATCCACGGCCTGCGCGGCATTCGCCGTCGTCGGGCTCGCGAACGGATCGGTCGCGGGCGCGCTCGAGCCGCCGCTCGTCGCGATCACGATCGACACGACGATGATCGTGACGAGCGCGGCCGCGGCACCGCCGATCATCAGGTACAGCTTCCTGAGATCGCGCGGCGGGACGTCGACGGTACCGCTGAGCTCGTAGCTCTCGTGCTCCGGCACCGCGTCCTGCTTCTCGGCCTCGAGCACGTCGGCGAGCACCGAGCCGCGATCGTCGAGGACGGTGTCGCTATCGAACGCGGCGTTGTCGGCGGGCACGGCGGGCTTCGTCGACGGTGCAGGCGCAGCCGCCGGCAAGCGTGGCGCGAACGGCGCGGGCAGGGCAGGCGGCGACGGCCGGACCGGCGGCACGCGCGCGAACGACTGACTCTGCGGCGTGCCCTCGGCCATGCTCGCGGGCGTCCGCGAGATCCGCAGCGAGAACTCGCTCTGCACCGCGTTCGGCGTCCCGCCCTCGTGCTTGAACGCGGCCTCGAGGACATCGGCGCTCGCCCGGCCCTTGCTCGAGACCTCCTGCAGCAGCTTCTTGCGCGCGACGATGTGCGAATCGAACGTCGCCTGCATGTACTTCGCGATCTGGTCGTTGCGCCCGCCGTAGCCCTGCTTGCGCAGCACCTCCTCGAGGTCCTGCGCCATCGCCTTCGCCGTCGGATAACGCTTCGCCGGATCGCGGTCGAGCGCGCGCATCACGATCGCGTCGAAGTCCTTCGGCACGTCGCCGTTCACCGTCGACGGCGCCTTGATCGGCGTCTCCAGCACGAGCCGCATCGTCTCGTGATCGCCGGCGCCCTTGAACAGCCGCCGCAGCGTCAGCGCCTCCCACAGCACGACGCCGAGCGACCAGATATCGCTGCGCCGGTCCCCCGCGCCGCCGCGCAGCTTCTCGGGCGCCATGTAGCTGAACTTCCCCTGCACGCGCGTCGTCGGCCCGGCCGACTGCGTCGCCTTCGCGACCCCGAAGTCGACCAGCTTCACCTGGCCGTTGTAGAGCACGACGATGTTGCCGAGCGACACATCGTGATGGACGAGCTCGATCGGATCGCCGCCCATCGACCGCAGCTCGTGCGCCGCGTCGAGCCCCTCCGCCGTGTCCGCGATCAGCCGCGCCGTCGACAGCGGATCGAGCCGCTTGCCCTCGCGCCCCGCGCGCAACACCGCCAGCAACGGCTCGCCCTCGAGGTACTCCATCGCGATGAAGTACCGACCCTCGACCTGCCCGAGGTCGTAGATGTCGACGACGTTCGGGTGCTTCACGAGCGCCGCGACCCGCGCCTCGTCGAGCAACATGTCGACGAACGCCTTCTGGCTCGCGAGGTTCTTGTGGACGAGCTTGACGACGACGAGCTTCTCGAAGCCCGCCGGTCCGCGTTGCAGCGCGAGCTGCACCTCCGCCATCCCGCCTTGGCCGATCTGGGTGATCAGCTCGTAGCGTCCGAGCTTGGCAAGCCGCGACGCTTCCCCCGAGACGGACACACATGAAGTGTAGCCCACCCCGCCGTTTCCTCGGGTATGTCTCCGGTAGATAGCCCGAAGTTAGAATGTGTAGGTATGTCGCTCACCATCACGGTTGAACCGCACCCGCTCCTCGATGTCGGCGTGTTCGTCACCCGGATCACGCGCCCGCTCGTTGAGATCGCGGTCCCCACCGCGATCACCGACCTCGCACAACCCGGCGCGAATGCTCCATTCTCGTCGAGCGACGCCATCAAGACCGCGGTCCGCGATCTGCTCCGCCACGGTGGCTTCAAGCCCGCCGGCCGCAGCAAGCCGGCCTCGGAGTACCTGACGGGAGCGGTCGCCGAGGGCCGCTTCCCGTCGATCAACGCGCTCGTCGACGCCTGCAACGTGGTCTCGCTGCACAGCGGACTGCCGATCTCGCTCGTCGACATCGACCGCCTCGAGGTCGGCCCGCTCGCGATCCGCATCGCACCCGCCGGCACGACCTACGTCTTCAACCCGTCGGGTCAGGTGATCGACGCGAGCGGCCTCGTCTGCCTCTACGACGCGGCCGGCCCGACCGGCACGCCGGTCAAGGACGCGCAGCGCACGAAGACGCACGATGACACGCACGCCGCGGTCGCGATCGTCTGGGGCACGAACGCGCTGCCGGGCCGGACGGCGGCAGTCACCCGCTGGTACCGCGACCTCGTCGAGCGGATCCCGAGCGCGACCGTCGAGGACGTCACGCTCGCATGAAGCTGCGCTTCGAGCCGACGTTCTCGCGCCGTGGCGTATTCGAGCTCGCCGAGCGCGAGATCGCGGTCCAGTTCGACGACGGCCTCGCGGACATCCTCGAGATCGATCCGGCGCGCGGCCGAGCGCTGATCGAGCGTGTGCGCGCGCTCGTCGGCGAACCCGTCGAGGACTACGCGCGAGACGGCGCCTCCGCGACGCTCGACGGCGAGCCGGTGCCCACGCGCGCGATCGCGATCGTGCTCGACGCCTTGCGCGAGCTGCCGTGGCAGCCAGAGGTGCGTCGAGAGCTCGCGCTCCTCGCGCGCACCGCGTCGTGACGAGCTGCGCCCCTCGCCTGTGGACAGTGCCGCTCGTGTGGACAGCGAACGCAGCTGCGCGGGACATCGGATTCGCTGTCCACACTCGCTTGGATAACCGCGCCATGTCCGCACGTGACTTCGCATACGCGGTTATCCACACTGCCCACAGGCCTTCTACTACCAGCCGGAAGTTTTTTGGGGAAGCAGAGCCCACGCGCGCGGCCACCGGCGAGAACACGCACATTGCGAGTGACGACGCTTCGGGGTTGCCCGGAATCAATCGCGCGGGCGCCGGCAGCGGTTTGAAGCGCGGCGACGTCCCGGAACCTCGTCGACGCCGATCAGTCCGTGTCGTCGCCATCCAACGCGCAGAAGCCAGGTCTGTGGTGGCACCGTCGGAGGCGGCATCTCGCGCAGCATCTGCTTCCATGGCGCATCGATGGCGGGCTCCTCGCTCCAGCCGTCGAACCAGATCGCGCTCGAGTACGGGTCGATCCAGTCCTTGGGCAAGCGCTCGCCGCGCTCGGCGAGGTGATGCCGCCAGTTGAGTAGCACGTAGCGCAGCGCGTACTTCACCTCGCGTGGCGTCTCGAGGACTCGCGAGTGGTAGCGCTCTCCGAACCACGGACCGGTGTAGCAGAATAGATCGTTGAGCTGCGCGACCATTCGCATCTTGAAGCGCGTGATACCGCTACTCACTGCCGCCCTGTGATCGGCCTCTGTCATCATGTGCATGTGATTCGGCTCGACGCCGAACTCCACGATCCGGAAGTCGTCGCGCTGCGCGCGTGCGATCGCATCCCAGATTCGCCGCACGGCATCGCCGTTGCGAAGCGACGGCAATCCGTCGAGAAGACGCAGCGTGATGTGCTGCGGATACCGCGCGGCAAAGTCCTCTCGCGTGACATGCGCGACCGAGGTGCGGCCCTTCGGACGGCCTGCATTCGGACGCCAGCCACCGCGCCCAGAGGGCCTGCGCGACAGGTCGAGAGACAGTTGAGGTGCATCGACTGGCATTTGCCATCAATAACAAATGACGATGACAGTCGCGGTTTTGATACATGCTTGCCGACATTGATTTCGGGCAACCCCGAATCGTCATCAAGCAGGAGCCGCGCGACGCGCGCGTTCTCGTCGGCGACGCGCGCGTGGGCTCTGCTTTCCAAAAAAAAATCGCCGGGGTTGGTAGTAGGAGGCCTGTGGTCAGTGTGGATAACCGCGCATGCGAAGGCACGGGCGCAATGGCGCGGTTATCCAAGCGAGTGTGGACAGCGAATCCGACGTCCCGCGCAGCTGCGTTCGCTGTCCACACGAGCGGCACTGTCCACAGGCGGGTGCGAAGCGCGTGGGTCAACGCGCGACGTCCGATTGATTTCGGGCAACCTCGAGGCGTCATCAGTCAGTGCGCGCTCGCGGTCGCTTACAGCTTCTCGATCCGTGCGCGCACCTGCTTCGCGTTCTTCGCGCGCGGCGCGAGCGACAGGTACCTGAGGAACGCGGCCTTCGCGGCGCCGCGGTTGCCGAGCGACTCGTGAACGACGCCGAGGCCGTACCACGCGTTCGCGTAGTTCGGATCCCGGCGGCGCGCCTCGTTGAACGACGCGAGCGCGGCCTGCGGGTCCTTCGCGCGGTACTGCTGCATGCCGAGCGCGTAGAAGCCCGACGACGTCGTCGGCGTCTTCTCGATCTTCTTGCTCTCGGGTGGTGTCGCGATGAACGGATCGAGCTCGATCTCCTCGGGCTCGACAGCTGCCGCTGCGTCCGCCGCGACCGGCACATCTTCGACCGCGGGCTCGGGCGCCGGCTCCGGCTTCGCTGGCTTTGCAGCCGGCGGCGACGCGGACGATGCCTTCGCCGGTGCGGCGTTGCCACCACCGCCGCCGACCGCGATCAGCAGGATGACGACGACGATCAGCAGCGCGCCGCCGGCGATCGCGAACGGCACGAGCTTCTTCTTCTCGACGTCGCTCGGCCTCAGGATCGGTTGCGCGACGAGGCCGGCGTCGTCGGCGAGCTCGGTCGGCGTCCAGACGGCGAGTGCCTGCGAGCGGATCAGGATCTGGTTCGCGGAGGCGCGCGTCTTCGCGGCGGTGGGGAACGCCTTCTCGATCACCGCGGGCGTGAGCTCGTCGTCGACGAGCGCCTTCATCAGCGCCTGGCGGGCGGCGATGCGGTCGGCGAACGTCGCCTTCATGTACTTCGCGATCTTGACGTTGATGCGGCCGCCGTAGCCGTTCTTGCGCAGGAACTCCTCGAGCTCGGCGGCGAACGCCTTCGCGGTACCGAAGCGCTTGTTCGGATCGCGCGCGAGCGCCTTCATGACGATCGCGTCGAGCTCGGCCGGGATGTCGGCGTTGACCGTCGACGGCGCGGGGATCGGCATCTCGAGCACCTGGCGGACGGTGTCGCGCTCCTTGCCGGGCTCGCCGTCGAACAGACGCGTCAGCGTGAGCGCTTCCCAGGCGACAACACCGAGCGACCAGATGTCACTGCGGCGGTCGACCTCGCCGCCGCGCAGCTTCTCCGGCGCCATGTACTCGGGCTTCCCGTGGATGTCCTCGTCGCCGTCGTCGGCTGCGAGCTTCGCGGCCTTCGCGACGCCGAAGTCGACGAGCTTCACCTGGCCGTCGTCGAGCACCATGATGTTGCCGGGCGAGACGTCGTGGTGGACGAGGCCGAGGTGCTTGCCGTCGACCTTGAGGCGGTGCGCAGCCTCGAGCGCCTCGGCGGTGTCGGAGATGATCCGCGCGGTCGACAGGAGGTCGAGCTTCTGACCCTCGACGCCGGCACGCATGATCGCCAGCAGTGGCTCGCCGGCGAGGTACTCCATCGCGATGTAGTGGCGGCCCTCGCTGTCGCCGACGTCGTAGATCTCGACGACGTTCGGGTGCTTGATGTGGCCCGCAAGCCGGCCCTCGGATTTCAGGAGCTCGACGAGCTCGGTGCGCGTCGCGAGTCGGTCGTGCACGATCTTGAGGACGATCGGCCGGACCTCGTCCTCGGTGCCTTCGATCGCGAAGTGGACCTCGGACATGCCGCCGTGGCCGATCCGCGCGATCAGCTCGTACTTGCCGAGCTTCTTGCCGGCGTCGTCTCCCACGCGGCTATTGTAGCCAGGCTGCGGCCCGGCTGCCGCCCGGGTGCCGCACCTACACGGGGCGCCCGTATGACTGCAGCGGGGCGACCCGCAAATCTCCGCGCTTGGCGACCGCGATCGCCTCGAGGGCCGCCTTCGCGCCGCGCATCGTCGTCTGGTACGCGATGCCGTTCATCAGGGCGGCGCGGCGCAGCGATTGCGAGTCGACGATCGCCTGCGCGCCCTCGGTCGTGTTGATGACGAGGTCGATCTCGTGGCTGTCCATCACGTCGACGATGTGCGGCCGGCCCTCGAGCACCTTGTTGACGCCCTTGACGGTCAGGCCGTGCTTGCGGAGGTGGGCGGCGGTGCCGTGCGTGGCGATCAGCGAGAACCCGAGGTTGACGAGCCGGCGCGCGATCTCGACGAGCGCGTGCTTGTCCGCATCCCGGACGCTGAGGAACGCGGTGCCCTTCGTCGGCAGCTTCGTGCCGGACGCGAGCATGCTCTTCATGAACGCGCGCGCGAAGTCGGAGTCGATGCCCATGACCTCGCCGGTCGAGCGCATCTCCGGGCCGAGGATCGTGTCGACGCCCTCGAACTTGACGAACGGGAACACGACTTCCTTGACCGAGACGTGGCGCGGCTCGACCTCGCCGGTGATGCCGAGCTCGGCGAGCGTCTTGCCGGTCATGATCTTGACCGCGATCTTCGCGAGCGGCCGGCCGATCGCCTTGCTGACGAACGGCACCGTGCGCGACGCGCGCGGGTTGACCTCGATCACGAAGACGTCGCCCTCGTGGACGGCGAACTGCACGTTCATGAGGCCGATCACGCCGAGCTCGGTCGCGAGCTCGCGGGCCTGGCGCTTGACCTCGTCGATGATGTCGGCGGGCAGCGAGTAGGGCGGCAGCGCGCACGCCGAGTCGCCTGAGTGGATGCCGGCCTCCTCGATGTGCTCCATCACGCCGCCGACGACGACCGCGCCGGTCTTGTCGGCGACGACGTCGACGTCGAGCTCGACCGCGTCGGCGAGGAACTCGTCGATCAGGAGCGGGAAGCCGACCATCGCGGACTCGTCGCGGCCCGAGCCGGTGCCGACGACGCGCGTGAAGTAGTCCTCGAGGCCGCGCGCGTCGTAGATCCGCTCCATCGCGCGGCCGCCGAGCACGTAGCTCGGGCGCACCATGACCGGGAAGCCGATGTCGGCGGCGACGCGGCGCGCCTCGTCGAGGTTGTGGGCGATGCCCCACTTCGGCGCGTGGAGCTTGAGCTTCGTCATCACCTCGCCGAACCGCTCGCGGTCCTCGGCGCGATCGATCGCATCCGCGGAGGTGCCGAGGATCGGGACGCCGGCCTGCGCGAGCGCGACCGCGAGCTTGAGCGGCGTCTGGCCGCCGAACTGCACGATCACGCCCCACGGCTTCTCGAGGTCGCAGATCTCGAGCACGTCCTCGAGCGTCAGCGGCTCGAAGTACAGGCGGTCCGACGTGTCGTAGTCGGTCGACACCGTCTCGGGGTTGCAGTTGATCATGATCGACTCGATGCCCTCCTCGCGGAGCGCCATCGATGCGTGGACGCAGCAGTAGTCGAACTCGATCCCCTGGCCGATCCGGTTCGGGCCG
This sequence comes from Kofleriaceae bacterium, assembly GCA_035715365.1. GTDB lineage: Bacteria > Myxococcota_A > Polyangia > Haliangiales > Haliangiaceae > JABFXX01. The sequence continues at coordinate 9,555 of DASTLB010000028.1, forward strand.
CCGCCGAGGATGATCACCTTCTTCTTGGTCGTCGGCCGCGACTCGCACTCGTCCTCGTACGACGAGTAGAGGTACGGCGTGTGCGACTCGTACTCGGCGCCGCACGTGTCGACGCGCTTGTAGACCGGGCGCACGCCGGCGGCGTGACGGGCCGCGCGGACCTGGGCCTCGGTCGCGCCGGTGAGCGCGGCGATCCGGCGATCGCTCATGCCGAGCCGCTTGTAGCGGCGCAGCTCGCTGCCCATCGCGTTGACGTTGCGGCCGGCGAGGTGGGTCTCGGCGACCGCGATCTCGCGGATGTGGTGGAGGAACCACGGATCGATCCGCGTCAGCTCGTGCGCGCGCTCGAGCGTGAGGCCGAGCTGGAACGCGCGGCCGACCTGGAACAGCCGCTCGGGCGACGGCACCGCGATCATGCGCTCGATCGCCGAGAGGTCCTCGGGGATGTTCGAGATCGGCAGGTCGAAGCCGGCGCGCCCGGTCTCGAGCGAGCGGATCGCCTTGCCGAGTGCCTCGCGGAACGTGCGGCCGATCGCCATCGCCTCGCCGACCGACTTCATCTGCGGCCCGAGCACCGGCTTTGCCGACGGGAACTTCTCGAATGCGAACCGCGGCCACTTGACGACGACGTAGTCGATCGTCGGCTCGAAGCTCGCCGGCGTGACGCGCGTGATGTCGTTGTGCAGCTCGTCGAGCGTGTAGCCGATCGCGAGCTTCGCCGCGATCTTCGCGATCGGGAACCCGGTCGCCTTCGACGCGAGCGCCGAGCTGCGCGACACGCGCGGGTTCATCTCGATCACGAGCATGCGGCCGGTCTTCGGATCGACCGCGAACTGGACGTTGCTGCCGCCGGTGGTGACGCCGATCTCGCGCATGATCGCGATCGAGGCGTCGCGCATGCGCTGGTACTCCTTGTCGGTCAGCGTCATCGCCGGCGCGACCGTGATCGAGTCGCCGGTATGGACGCCCATCGGATCGAGGTTCTCGATCGAGCACACGATCACCGCGTTGTCCTTGGCGTCGCGCACGACCTCGAGCTCGAACTCCTTCCAGCCGAGCACGCTCTCCTCGATCAGGATCGAGCGCACCGGCGACTGGTCGAGGCCGAACTGCACCATGCGGTCGAACTCGCCGCGGTTGTAGGCGATGCCGCCGCCCGACCCGCCGAGCGTGAACGACGGCCGCAGGATCGCGGGGAACCCGATGTCGTCGATGATCGCGCGCGCCTCGTCGACGCTCGTCACCAGGCGCGACTTCGGGCAAGCGAGGCCGATCCGCGCCATCGCCTGCTTGAACAGCTCGCGATCCTCGGCCATCTCGATCGTCGACACCGTCGCGCCGAGCAGCTCGACGCCGTGCTTGTCGAGCACGCCGGCCTTGCTCGCGGCGATCGCGAGGTTGAGGCCGGTCTGGCCACCGAGCGTCGGCAGGATCGCGTCGACCTTCTCGCGCGCGAGGATCTTGTCGAGCACCTCGACCGTGAGCGGCTCGACGTACGTCGCGTCGGCGAGCTCTGGATCGGTCATGATCGTGGCCGGGTTCGAGTTGATCAGCACCACGCGCAGGCCCTCCTCGCGGAGCGCCTTGCACGCCTGCGTGCCGGAGTAGTCGAACTCGCACGCCTGGCCGATCACGATCGGACCCGAGCCGATGATGAGGACGGACCCGAGATCTTTGCGCCGTGGCATCGTCTTTTGACCCGCCCCGATCTACCACAATCGTCGTCGGGGAAAAGCGCGATCCCCCGGGTTTGGCGCGTGGCCTCAGCGCTCGGAGTCGAGGTGCTTCATCTGCTCGCCGTGATACCGCGTCCCGGCGACCGCCCCGCGCGGCACGGCGGCCTCGACGGCGGCGACCTGCTCGGCGGTCAGCGGCCGCGCCGCGAGCGCATCGTCGAGCTGCTGCGGGGTCCGCGCGCCGATCAGCGGCACGAGCGCCGGCTGCTTTGCCCGCGCCCAGCCGATCACGAGCTGGCCGGGCGTCATGCCCCACTCGGTCGCGAGCCGGCGCACCGCCTCGGCGAGCTTCTGGTTCTGCTCGGCGTTCGCGCTCTGAAACCGTGGCATGTGCGCACGCGCGTCGCCCGGCGCGAGCTTGGCGCCGGCGAGCAGGCCGCGGCTGAGCACGCCGTACAGGGTCGCCGAGATCCCGAGCTCGGCGAGCGCCGGGAAGATCCGGTCCTCGGGATCGCGCGACAGCAGCGAGTACTCGATCTGCAGGTCCGCGATCGGGTGCACCGCGTGCGCGCGCCGGATCGTGTCGACGCCAACCTCGGACAGCCCGACGTGGCGGACGTAGCCCTTGTCGATCAGATCCTTGATCGCACCGACCGTGTCCTCGATCGGCACGTTCGGATCGAGCCGGGCAGGGCGGTAGATGTCGATCACGTCGACGCCGAGCCGCTTGAGGCTGTACGCGGCGAAGTTCTTCACCGCGGCCGGGCGGCAGTCCGCGCCCGACCAGCCGCCGTCGGGGGTGCGCATGACCCCGAACTTCACGGACAGCAGCACGCGATCGCGGCGGCCCTCGATTGCCTTGCCGACGAGCAGCTCGTTGTGGCCGCTCGCGTAGAAGTCGCCGGTGTCGATCAGGTTGACGCCGCGCTCGATCGCGGACTGGATGACGCGCACGCTGGTCTCGTCGTCGGTCGGGCCGTAGATCGCCGACATGCCCATGCAGCCGAGCGCGATCGGATAGACGCGAGGACCGGAGGAACCGAGCTGGATCGTGTCAGGTGCTTGCATGCCCACAAGCTAGGCGCTGGCCTCGCATCACACCAGTGAATAGGATGTATAGAACGCATGACCGAGGCTTATGGTTCGAGCTATGGCCGCGATCTCGATCTCAACCTGCTGCGCGTGTTCGCGGTCGTCGCCGACACCGGCAGCGTCACGAAGGCCGCGGCGCGGCTGTACCTGACCCAGCCCGCGGTGAGCGCGGCGCTGCGCCGCCTCCAGACCGCGGTCGGCCGGCCGGTGCTCGTCCGCCAGGGCCGTGGCGTCCGGCTGTCGAGCCACGGCGAGCAGCTGCTCGCGGCGGTGCGCCCGCACCTGCAGGCGCTCGTCGATGCCGCGCTCGCGACGCCCGCGTTCACGCCGGCGACGAGCGATCGCATCGTCCGCCTCGGACTGTCCGACGCGACCGAGGCGTGGCTGTTGCCGCCGCTGCTGCGCCTGCTCGCGCGCGAGGCGCCGCAGATGCGCGTGATCGCGGTCGGCGTGCAGTTCCGCACCGTCGAGGACGCGCTGCTGTCGCGCCGGGTCGATCTCGCGATCAGCGTCGCCGACGCGCTGCCGCCGAGCATCCGCCGGCAGCCGCTCTACACCGGGGACTTCGTCTGCCTCTACGATCCGCGCCACGCGAAGCTGCGCCGGCTGACCGAGCGCGAGTACTTCGCACGCGAGCACGTGATCGTCTCGTACAACGGCGATCTGCGCGGCATCGTCGAGGACATCGTTCGCAAGCCGCGTCGCGTGCGGTGCGCGCTCGCGAGCTTCTCGCATGTCGGCGAGGTCGTCGCCGGCAGCGCGCTGCTCGCGACCGTGCCGCGCGTCGTCGCGGAGCACGTCGTCGCGACGCGGCCCGAGCTCGCGATCGCGAAGCTGCCATTTGCGCTCGCCAGCACGCCGGTCGAGCTGCTGTGGCCGGCCGCGGTCGACGACGATCCGGCGTGTCGCTACCTGCGCGAGCAGCTCGTCGCGCTCAGCGCTTCTTCACGAAGCCGCCGTCGATCTTGAAGTCCTCGGCGAGCGGGCCGGACAGCGAGGCCTGGACCTCGGACGCGCGATCGCCGAGCGGAGCCTTCGACTTCTCGAGCACCTCGAGGATCGTGCGCTTGATCCGGCCGGACTCCTCCTCGGGCCGGAGCAGCGCGGCGACGAGCGGCGGGCCGATCTTCGCCGGATCGCGCCCGGACAGACCCTCGATCGCGGTGAACCGCGAGTTCTCGTCGAAGTCGGTGACGTACGGGATGAGCCGCGGGACGATGTCGTCGTCGGTCGCGGGCTTCCACTCGGAGAACCAGCGCAGCAGATCGATCCGGCGCTCGGGCATGCGGACGTAGCCGGGCTTCTCGCTCGCGAACAGCTCGTCGACGACCTCGAGGACCTTCGGCTTGTCCGCGATCCGCTCGAGCACCTTCAGCGGGAACGCGAGCTGCTCGGCCGACTTCATGTAGCGGGTGAGCGGCGCGAGCGCGACCGGGCCAAACCCGACGAGCGTGTCGACGACCCAGTTCTTCTCCTGCTCGTCCTCGACGCCCTTCATGCTCGTGATGCCGAACCGCTTGCACAGCCCGAACAGCGCTTCTTCGCGGCCGTCCTCCTTGAGACGCTCGAGGGCGCCCCAGCGATCCACCTGCTGCGACAGCTTGTTGGTCGCCTTCTCGATCGTCTTCTGCAGCTGCTTTTCTTTGGAGAACAGTCCGAACACCATGGGCTAGGCTCCGAATAGACCAGAAACGACGTGCCCGATCGATCGATCGAGTGCGTTCACCCGTAGGTCGTGCAGGCGGTCCGGTCAACCGTCCCCGGCACGACAAGTGGTGATGCCGGCACGAATTCTGCCCGAAATGATCTGGTCGGAGCGCCCGCGCGTACAATAGCGGCCCGATGACCATCCGGATCCCTCTGGTCGGGATGGCGGCGCTGTCCGCTGCTGCCCTCGCGTGCTCGTCTCCGGCGAAGGCCGGCCCGGATGTGAAGGTCCCGCGCACGGACACCAGCAAGCCCGCGCTCGCACGCCCCGCCCGCGTGCTGGGGCCGGTCGGCGAGAAGGCCGCGGCGCTGCGCGAGGCCGCCGATCAGCTCGAGAAGGCGAAGACGATGCTCGACGGCGGCAACAAGAACCTGGCCGAGCAGCTGTTCTCGACCGCCGAGCTGCTCGTCGGGGCGGATTCGCTCGCCGCGCTCGCGCCGATGTTTCGCGAGGGCGCACCGCCGCGCGTGACGACGCCGACGCAGAAGGTCGACAAGAACGCCGCGCCGCAGCCGAAGGTCGCCGGCAGCTCCGAGGCCGAGGACGACGCGCAGAAGGTCGCGCCGCCGAAGGTCGAGGTCGGCAGCCTGAGCGGCACGCTGATGATCGACGGCAAGCCGGCGAACACGTTCGGGCTCGTCACGCTCGAGCCGGCGAGTGGCAAGTGGAAGCCGCGCACGCCGAAGCACGTCGTCGTCGAGCAGCGCGGCCGCGAGTTCCTGCCGAACCTGCTCGCGGTGTCGGTCGGCTCGACGGTCGCGTTTCCGAACTTCGACACCGTGTTTCACAACGTGTTCTCGACGTCGCCGCAGGCCGCGTTCGATCTCGGCATCTACAAGGCGGGCGAGGCGCGCGAGTTCACGTTCGACAAGCCGGGCATCATCCGCATCGGCTGCAACCTGCACGCGAACATGAGCGCGTACATCGCGGTGGTCGCGGCGCCCGCGTACGTCGTCACCGACGACAAGGGTGGCTTCGCGTTCCGCCGGCTCGCGCCGGGCAAGTACAAGCTCAAGGCGTGGAGCATCAAGAGCAAGGAACCGATCACGCAGGACGTGACGATCAAGGCCGGCAAGAACGAGCTCACGGTCGGCGTCGCCGCGGATGCGCCGGCCGGGCCGATGCCGGACAAGTTCGGGGGCAAGCGTGGGTAGAGCCGCGGTCGCGCTCGGCGCGATCCTGATCGTCGGTGGCGGTGCCGCGCTCGGCTACGCGCTGACGCGCAAGCCCGCACCCGCGCCGGGGCTCGCACCCGAGGCGGCGTCGGCGATGGCGAGCGCGATCGCGAAGCTCGAGGGCGATCTGCGCGACGCGCACGCGCGCGCTGCGGTCCGTGCGCAGACGATCGCGGTCAACCAGTACGTCAAGACCGCGATCGATGCCGGCGACGTCGAGACCGCGAAGGACATGGTCGTCCGTGGCGAGCTCAAGTTCGATCCGCAGGGCGGCGAGGTGATCGAGCTCGGCGTGATCGACGGCAAGCCGCTCGTGCTCGTCCGCCAACCGGACACCGCACCGATCTCGGGGCTGACGACGCCGGGCAGCTACGCCGACCTCGACGGCGATCGCGCGGTGATCCGCGAGGTCGCGGCCGTCAAGGGCAAGTCGAAGACCGGGTTCGTCACCGTCACCCAGCCGCAGGATCTGAAGCCGACGTTCGATCAGCTCGCGGCGGCCGGCATCGCCGGCACGTTCGAGCTCGCCGGCAAGCAGCGCGCGATCGGCAGCGCGCCCGCGAACGCGCAGCTCGACGCGCGGCCGCTCGCCGAGCCCGGCGCGAAGCTCGTCGTCGCGATGCCCGCGAAGGCCGCGTCCGGTGGCGGCATGCCGCTGCCGATCGTCGGGGCCGGCGCCGGTGCCGCCACGCTCGGGCTGATCCTCGTGATCGCCGGCATGATGACGCGCAAGCGCGCGACCGCCGCGCCGTCACCGATCCAGCTCCAGCCGACCGTCGAGTCGCTGCCGCCCGACACGACGCGGTTCACCGGACCGCACGGCGTCGCGGCCGGCACGCCGTCGCCGGTCGCCAGTGGTGGTGCCGCGATCCCGCCGCACGACCTCGCGCCCGGCGCGATGATCGGGCGCTGGGAGGTGATCCGCCGGCTCGGCTCGGGCGGCATGGCCGACGTCTACCTCGCGCACAGCAAGGGCGAGGCCGGGTTCGAGAAGCTCGTCGCGATCAAGGTCATGCATCCGCACCTCGCTCGCAACGAGCGCGCGGTCGAGCACTTTCTCGACGAGGCGCGGCTCGCGGCGCGGATCCATCATCCGAACGTCGTCGCGATCCAGGACCTCGGCAAGATCGGCACCGACTACGTGATCGTCATGGAGTTCGTCGAGGGCGTCGATCTCGAGCGGCTGCTGATCTCGGCGCGCAACGGCAACCGCCTCGTGCCGGTCGAGGTCGGTCTCGCGATCCTGTGCAAGGTCTGCGACGGCCTGACCGCCGCGCACCAGGCGACCGCGACCGACGGCACGCCGCTCGGCATCATCCATCGCGACGTCAAGAGCGCGAACGTCCTCGTGTCGCGCCAGGGCATCGTCAAGGTCGTCGACTTCGGGATCGCGAAGGCCGCGAACCAGACGCACAAGACCGTCGCCGGAGAGACGAAGGGCACGCCGTCGATGATGGCGCCCGAGCAGCGCGTCGGCGAGGCGGTCGACGTGCGCGCCGACGTCTACTCGGTCGCCGCGGTCGGCTACGAGATCCTGACCGGACACGGCGTCAACCTCGACCTCGCCGCGCTCGCGCACCTCGGCGTCGAGAACTGGCCGCACCTGCCGCTACCCTCGAGCCTGCGGCCGAACCTGCCGACCGAGCTCGACGAGATCCTGCTGACCGCGATGGCGTTCGATCGCGAGCGCCGACCCGCCGACTGCGCTGCGTTCGAGACCCAGCTCGAGGCGGTGATCAAGAAGCACGGGCTGACCGCGAGCGACAAGGACATCGCGCGCTGGGTCGACAGCGAGCTGCGCCAGCTCGTGCCGGCGTTCGAGGGCGTGTCGTCGGGGATCTCGAAGCCGGTCACGCCTTAGAACCGGATCGTCGCGGCGACGCCGGCACCGCGCGGCGACACCGTCGGCACGATCGACGTCTTCGCCGGCGTCTCGGCGGCATCGGGATCGGTCAGAAACCGGATCGTCGCGCCGATCGCGAGCGCGCCCGCGACGCCGAACCCGATCCGCGACAGCAGCTCGTAGCGCTCGCCCTCGTCGATCAGCTCGTCGAGCCGCGCCTTCGTCCGCGCATCGTACGCAGGCGGGATGCCGCCGAGTCCGACGTACAGATCGTCGACGTCGTTCTCCGCCGCGTTCGCCGAGTACGCGAGCACGGCGCCGACCGTGAAGCTCGCGATCGAGCCGCCGACGAGGAGCCACGCGAGGCGATGGCGCGCCGGCAGCGCCGTCGACTTCGCCGGGGCTGGCGGCTCGGTCGGCGTCGTCGTCGCGGCCGGCTCCGGCGTCGGGGGCGGCGCTGGCGTGGTCATCGGCTCCGGCGGCGCGGGTTCCGGCGCCTTGTCGCCTCCGCACGCCGTGATCCGCTCGCGGGTCGTGGTCGCGAACGGCTCGGCCGGCGCGCCTTCCTTGAGGTAGCGGCGGTAGTAGACGACCGCGATGTCGCACTTGCCGGCCTTCTGGTGCGCGCTGCCGATCTTGAAGAACAGCACCGGATCCTTCGACAGGTCGTACGCGGCGGCGTAGTCGCGCGCGGCGTCGTCGAACCGGCTCTGGGCCATCGCGGTCTCGGCCGACTGGTAGAGCTCCTTCGCGCGTGCGAGGTCCGCGGGCGCCGGTTGCGCCGACGCGACGCCGACGACGGCGGCAAGCACGATCGCGCTCGCGAAAGCTCGCATACCCCCGCGAGCCTAGCAGGGCGCCCGCGGCAGCCGCGGCCGCCCTGACATTTCATTTCGGCTCGCTCGCCGGGCTTTCGCCCGTGGTCGACTCGGCGTCGCTTCGCGCCGCCGTCGCCCGGCTCGCTCGCCCGGGGCGCCCCGCTCCAGTGACTTCTGCGCTATACCGCCCGCGGAGTTTTTCGACATGGCCAAGATCGACATGGTCCGCAACCTGGGCGTGGTCGCTCACATCGATGCGGGCAAGACGACTGTCTCGGAGCGGTTCCTGTTTCACTCCGGCAAGATCCATAAGGTCGGCGAGGTCCACGACGGCGAGACCGAGATGGACTGGATGGAGCAGGAGCGGGAGCGTGGGATCACGATCACGGCGGCGGCGACCACGTTCGAGTGGAAGAAGCACGAGATCCACCTGATCGATACCCCGGGCCACGTCGACTTCACGATCGAGGTCGAGCGCAGCCTGCGCGTGCTCGACGGCGCGGTCGTCGTGTTCTGCGGCGTCGCCGGCGTCCAGCCGCAGTCCGAGACGGTGTGGCACCAGGCGGACAAGTTCCACGTGCCGCGCCTCGCGTTCATCAACAAGCTCGACCGGATCGGTGCGTCGTTCCCGGCTGTGGTCGCCGACATCCGCGAGCGGCTCGGCGCGAACGCGGTCCCGATCCAGATGCCGCTCGGCGTCGAGGACACGTTCCACGGCGCGATCGACCTCGTGCGCATGAAGGCGATCATGTTCACCGGCGACGTCACCGACACGCCGGAGATCGTCGACATCCCCGCAGAGCACGCGGCCGCCGCGGCCGACGCGCGCGATCAGATGATCCAGTCGCTCGCCGATCTCGATGACGCGATCGCGATGAAGTACCTCGAGGGGCAAGAGCTCACGATCGCCGAGCTCGATGCCGCGATTCGCAAGGCGACGATCGCGGTCAAGATGGTGCCGGTGCTCGGCGGCACGGCGCTGCGCAACAAGGGCATCCACCCGCTGCTCGACGCGGTGATCGCGTACCTGCCGTCGCCGGCCGACGTGCCGCCGGTGCAGGGCGTCGATCCGCGCACGCTCAACACCGACAAGGTCGAGAAGCTGACGCGCGCGCCGAAGAACAGCGAGCCGTTCAGTGCGCTCGCGTTCAAGATCGCGATGGACGAGGGCCGCAAGGTCGTGTTCCTCCGCATCTTCAGCGGCATGATCGAGCCGGGTGCGGAGGTGCTGAACGTCCGCACGAACAAGAAGGAGAAGATCGCGCGGCTGTTCCACGTCCACGCGAACAAGCGCGAGCGCCTCGATCGCGGCGTCGCGGGCGAGATCGTCGCGGCGGCTGGGCTCAAGGACGCGACGACCGGCGACACGGTGTGCGATCCGAAGTCACCGATCCTGCTCGAGCGCATCGACACCTACGAGCCGGTGATCTCGCAGGCGATCGAGGCCGAGAACGCCGCCGCGAAGGAGCGGCTCGACTTCGCGCTCGGCAAGATGACCGAGGAGGATCCGACGTTCCGCGTCCGGGAGGACACCGACACCGGCCAGACGCTGATCAGCGGCATGGGCGAGCTGCACCTCGAGATCATCGTCGACCGCATGAAGCGCGAGTACGGCGTGCAGGCGCGCGCCGGCAAGCCGCAGGTCGTGTATCGCGAGACCGTGCTCGGCGAGGCCGAAGGCCACGCGGTGTTCGAGCGCGATCTCAAGGAGCAGGCGATCTACGGCGAGGCGACGTGCCGCGTGAAGGCGCGCGAGCGCGGATCGGGCATGGAGTTCAAGCGCGCGCTGCCGGCGTCGGCGTCGCTGCTGCCGGATCTGATCGTCCAGGCGGCGATGCAGGGGCTGCGCGACGCCGCCTCGAGCGGCCCGGACGGCTACCCGCTCGAGGACGTCGAGGTGACGCTGACGTCGATCCAGCTCAAGGATGGCGCGAACGGCGAGATCGGCGCGCGCGCGGCCGCGGCCGAGGCGTTCCGGCGCGCGGTGCAGAACGCGAATCCGTCGCGGCTCGAGCCGATCATGGCCGTCGAGGTCACGGTCGACGACGAGTTCCTCGGTGCGGTGATCGGCGATCTCAACCAGCGCCGCGGTCACGTCCAGGACGTCGGCTCGCGAGGCGCGAAACGGCTCGTCACCGCGCACGTCGCGCTGCGCAACATGTTCGGCTACTCGACGCGGCTACGCAGCCTGACCGAGGGCCGGGCCACGTTCTCGATGCTGTTCCACGCCTACGACACGCTGCAGTCGGCTTAGTTGTTGTCGCCGCACGAGTAGGCACCGTCGGTCGAGGTCATCTCGCACACGGTCTGGCCGGTGCAGCCGCTGTCGACGAACGTGATCTGGAGCGGCATCACGATCGCGCGGCCCTGCGTGAACGCCATGTCGAGCTTCACGAGCTCGGTGATCGCCGGCACGCCGGTGTTGACCGCGTTCGGATCGATCATGCCGATGGTCTCCAGCTCGAAGTTGCACGGCGCGCTGAAGTTCACCAGCTTCAGTGTCGCGATGTGGCTGTTGCCGGTATCGTCCTGCGTCGCGTCCTGGAACTGCGGAAACTGATCGAACCGCGCGATGCCGGGCAAGCCGGCGCAGGTGATGCCGGCGGTCGTGCTGGCCACGATCGCGGGAATCGGGCCGTTCGTGCACACGCGATCGTCACCGGGGACGTCGGGGTTCGGCTCGACCTCGATCCGGCACGCGATCCGCGCGGTCGAATCCGAACGCGCCACGCTCTCGACGCAGGTCGGATCGAAGAAGTCACCGCTGCTGCACTGGCTGCAGACTGCGTCCGGAATGCACCACCCCGACGGGCTGCACACCGAGCTCGTGCCGACGGTCTCGTCGCAGCCGGAGCCGCCGAGCATGCACGCCTGGAGCAGGTCGTGCGTCGGGAACGTGCCGATGCACGTCGGGTTCGTCGGATCGGCACGGCCGGACGTGTCGAGGTAGACGAGCGGCGAGCACTCGCGCTCGGCGGCGATCGAGTCGCAGTCCGGATCCGAGTCCGGCACGACGAACACCGGGCCGCGCCCGTTCTTGTAGTCCTCGACGGCGTAGCAGGTGATGCCCTCGGGCGAGGTCCACTGCGCGACGCCGATCGGTCGCTGCTGCGCCGGATCGAACGTCAGCGGCTCGGCGGGCTGGAGCTGGACCACGTACTTGACGCGCGAGTTCGACAGGCTGATCGGCACCATGACCGCGGCGGCGTCCGGAAAGGCCTTGCCGTCGGCGCGACCGAGCACGAGGATCTGGCCGAGCCCGTCGGTCGGCTGGAACTGGAACGTCGCGACGCCGTCGACGACCGGCTCGATGATCACGTCCTGCGCGTTCGCATCGAAGAAGATGTCATCGGCGTCGCCGATCCGATCGGGAAACCCCATGGGCCGGATGCCGAAGCACTCGTTATCCTCGACGCGGCACGGTCGATCGCCGACGACGAGCTGGACCTCGTCGATCTTGACGCCAACGGGGACGTGGACCTCGACGTAGATCCCGTCGCCGCACGCGGCACAGGCGAGCACGGACGCGAGACCGAGTGCCCGGATGCTCCTCATCCGGACCAGGATATCCCGGCCGCGATCGGGTTTGTCGAGCGGTGGCGAGCCAGTGTGACGAGTGCCGGTGGCTACTTCGCCCACACCTGGATCTTGGCGCGCCCGCCGCCCGCCACGTTCTTGTACTTGAGGTCGATCCACTTGATCACCCGGTCGTCGCCCGGGAGATCGATCACGCGCGACCGCGACCCCTCCTTGAACTGGTGGCGCAGCGATGGGTGGAAGCTCGGGCCGCGGCCCATCTTGACGTCGAAGTCGAGCAGCTGGAGGTCGCTGTCGAGCACGACGATCGACAGCTTGCGGAACTTGCCCTCGTAGCGCGCGACCTCGATCCGGTCGTGATCGACGTTACCGTCGACGGTGCGCTCGCCGAGCAGCGTCCAGCCGCGGCTGTCGAACACGCTGCCCGCGACGTCCGGCTTCGCCCACACCTGGATGCGCGCGCGGCCGCCACCGCGGAGGTTCGCGTACTTGAAGTCGATCGCCTTGATCGTGCGCTCGTCGCCCGGAAAGTCGATCGCCCGCGTGCGCTGGCCCTCCTTGAACAGGTGGCGCAGGCTCGGGTGCCACGGCGCGCCGCGGCCGAACTGCACCGAGAAGTCGATCAGCTCGAAGTCGCTGTCGAGCGCGACGATCGTCAGCTTCGTGAACTTGCCGGCGCGCTTCGGGACATCGATCCGGTCGTGATCGATCCGGCCATCGATCGTCCGCTCGCCGAGCAGCACCCAGCCCTTGGGATCCCATGCCGGTTCGGCGACCGCGATCTTCTGGCCCCACACCTGGACGCGCGCGCGGCCGCCGCCGGGCAGGTTGCGATAGCGCAGGTCGATGTGATCGATCTGCTGGATCTGCGGCGGCATGTTGATCGCGCGCGTCCGCTGACCCTCCTTGAAGAAGTGCGTGACCTTCGGGTCGTAGCGCGTGCCGTCGGCGAACACGATCGTGAAGCCGAGCAGCTCGAGATCGCTATCGAGCGCGACGAGCTGCAGCTTCGCGAACTTGCCCTCGTAGCGCGGGACGCGAATCGTGTCGTGATCGACGCCGCCGCTCACCTGCTGCTCGCCGAGCATCTGCCAGCCGGTCGAGTCCCACACCGGCTTCGGCGGCGGCGTGACCGTGATGTTGCCCTTCGCCCAGACCTGGACGCGCGCGCGGCCGCCGCCGGGCAGGTTGCGATAGCGCAGATCGATGTGATCGATCACCGGCGCCGCCGGCGGCATGTCGAACGCGCGCGTGCGCTGGCCCTCCTTGAAGAACTGCGCGAGCTTCGGATCGTAGCGCGTGCCGTCGGCGTACGTGATCGTGAAGCCGAGCAGCTCGAGGTCGCTGTCGAGCACGACGACCTGCAGCTTGTCGAACTTGCCCTGATAGCGACCGACGCGGATCGTGTCGCTATCGACGCCGCCGCTCACGGTCTGCTCGCCGAGCATCGTCCAGCCGCGGCTGTCCCAGACCGCCTTGGGCTGTGGCGGTGGCGCGGGTGCCGGCGGGTAGCCGGGCTGCGCGAGCGCGCTGCCGGTGAACGCGAGCAGGAACAACATCACGAGGGATAGTGTTCGACGCATGGTCGCGACGCTAACACGGGGCTGCATGTGGGCTTTGACGCAGCGGCACGCGTGATTGTTTAACGCGAATTTTTTGGGCGTCGCTCCCGTCGAGGATTCTCCGCCCCGCCTACACATCGATCGGGTTATCGAAGTGCTTTGCGAAGTGCCGCGTGAAGCCTTCGAACACGTCTGATAATTGGCCCCGCGATCGCGCGCGCTCGACGATCACGCGCATGGCTTCACGTTTGTCGGGGCGTGCGGCGCGGACCTCGCGCGCGCAGATCGTCGCTCCGCCTGCTCATCCTGTCGCGTCGCCGATCATCAAGTGGGTCGGCGGCAAGTCCAAGCTGCTGCCCGAGCTGCTCGCGCGCATGCCCGAGCGGTTCGGTCGCTACTACGAGCCGTTCGTCGGCGGCGCCGCGCTGTTCTTTCGCGTCGCGCCCGAGCGTGCGGTGCTCGCGGACTCCAACAGCGATCTCGTCAATCTCTACACGACGGTCGCGAACGACGTCGCCGCGGTGATCCGCCGGCTCGCGCATCACCGCGAGGCGCACTGCCAGAGCCACTACTACGCGACGCGCGAGAAGTGGAACAACCGCGAGCAGAGCTGGAGCTCGGCCGAGCGCGCGGCGACGTTCATCTATCTCAACAAGACGTGCTTCAACGGCCTGTGGCGCGTCAACCGCAGCGGCGACTTCAACGTGCCGATCGGCCGCTACACCGATCCGCCGATCTGCGTGCCCGATGCGCTGCGCGCCGCGGCGAAGCTGCTGTCACGCGCGGTCCTGCGGTGCGGCGACTATCGCAGCGCCGTCGAGGACGCCGAGAAGCACGACTTTCTGTACTTCGATCCGCCGTACGATCCGATCACGACGACGGCGAACTTCACGAGCTACACCGCGAACGCGTTCTCGTCGGATCACCAGCGCGAGCTCGCCGACACCGCGCGCACGCTCGTCGCGCGGGGCTGCAAGGTCATGCTGTCGAACAGCGACACGCCGTTCATCCGCAGCCTCTATAAAGGCATGCGGATCGATCGGGTGAAGTGCGCGCGCGCGATCAACTCGAACGCGTCGCGCCGTGGCGACGTCGACGAGCTGATCATCGTCGGTGGCTATTAAGCCAGCGCGTTGACGCCAGCGTACTGCTGCGTCTTCGGGTCGTAATCGACGAGCGTGCCGACCACGCCAGCCGACTTCGCGATGCGCACGATGTCATCGCGGTTGCCACGCACGACCATGCGGGGCTCGGCACCGTCGAGCTCGGACGCAGCCAGGAACTGGCGCGCCTTGACGACGTTCTTGAAGACCAGGAGGTACGTCTGGTCGTTGCCAGCGCGCGCCATCACCGGCACGCGCCCATCGTTGTCCTGTACCGTCAGCTCGCCGTCGTTGTTGACGAGCAGGACCCAGAGTCCGGCCAAATCCGGCTGGGTCGAGTTGCGGGCCATCTGCAGCATTTACTCTCCGTGCTCCATGGAATCGGAGCGGGTGTTAAATGCGGTTTTTGTCTCGTACTGTCAAGCAACTTGTAACGCCGGGGCGCCGCTTGACGTAGACCTGGGCAAGGGCTCAACTCGATGGCCGTGACGCGCTTCCATCTGCCGGTGATCGGCGGCGGGGATCTCCTGCCTGCCCGGGCTGGCAACGCGACTGGCCGGGTATCGGAGCACCCGCTGATCGATGGGTTCGCGCGCCGGATCCGCTACCTCCGGATCTCGGTCACCGACCGGTGCAACTACCGCTGCACGTACTGCATGCCCGAAGATCTGGGAGAGCACCTCGCGTTCGAGCCGCGCGCCGCGGTGCTGTCGTTCGAGGAGATCGAGCGGCTGGTGCGCGTGTTCGCCGGGCTCGGCGTCCGCAAGATCCGGCTGACCGGCGGCGAGCCGACGATCCGCAAGCACGTCGTCGACCTCGTGCGCCGCGTCGCCGCCGTGCCGGGGATCGAGCAGGTCGTGATGACGACGAACGGCCACCTGCTCGCCGAGCTCGCGGCACCGCTCGCGGCCGCGGGGCTGACCGCGGTCAACGTCTCGCTCGACAGCCTGGTTCCGGAGCGGTTCGCGGCGCTGACGAGCCGGGGCGAGCTGTCGCGCGTGCTGGCCGGCATCGAGGCGGCGGTCGCGGCGGGGCTGCGCGTCAAGACGAACGCGGTCGCGCTGCGCGGCGCGAACGACGACGAGCTCGTCGCGCTGTGCGAGTACGCCTGGTCGCACGGCGCGACGCCGCGGTTCATCGAGCACATGCCGATGTCCGGCGGTCAGCTCTACCACCGCGACGCCGAGCTCACGGCCGCGCAGATCCGGGCCGCGATCGAGGCGGCGGCCGGACCGCTGGTGCCCGCGGGGCGTGACCGCGATGCCGGCCCGGCCCGTACGTGGGCGCTCGCGAGCGATCCGCGGCGCGAGGTCGGGATCATCTCGGCGATGTCCGAGCATTTCTGCGACGACTGCAACCGGCTGCGGCTGACCGCGATCGGTGCGCTGCATGCCTGCCTCGGCCACGACGACGCGGTGAGCCTGCGCGACGTGATGCGCGGTGGCGGCACCGACGACGATCTCGTCGCCGCGATCGCGAGCGCGGTCACCGGCAAGCGTGCGGGGCACGGCTTCGAGCTGTCGGGGGCGGGCGCGCCGCAGAAGCACATGATCGGCATCGGCGGCTAGCTGCGACGCCGTGTCGCCCCCTCGAAAATCCGAGGCCAAACGGCTTCGTCAGGATTCGCATCGCGGTCGGAATGCCCACCAGCCGTGCTAGGGTTGCGTGCATTGCCGGGTAGCCGCTGATGCGGAAGGTTTCGCCATGCAAAACAGCACGATCGCGAAGATTGTCTTGACCGCAGCGGTGGCTGTCGCAGGTGTCGGCTTCTTCGTGAAGTCGACCATGGGCCACTCCCAGGAATACATGATGGTCGACCAGCTGATGTCGACGGGCATGGCCAAGTACCAGGGCAAGGAGCTCAAGGTGCACGGCTGGGTGCTCGCCGGGTCGATCAAGGAGCAGGTCGTGAACCAGCAGACGGTCCGCACGTTCGTCCTCGAGAAGGAGGGCAAGAAGGTCCGGCTGTTCAGCAAGGGACCCAAGCCCGACACGTTCAAGGACAAATCCGAGGTCGTCGCGACCGGCCGGATCGTCCCCGCCGCCGAGCGCAAGGAGCTCGCGGCCTCGCTCGGGGTCACGATCGAGTCGGACGCGCAGTACGTCGTCGATGCGACCGATCTCCAGGCGAAATGTCCTTCGAAATACGAAGGTGCGCAGGTCAACAAGAACCTGAACGACCAGAAGTTCGAGTGAGCCAACCACATGAGCTCCTCGACCGCTCCGTTCTCGCCGATCGCCCTCGTCGGTACGATCGCGCTCCTCACCGCATATCTCGTCGCAGCCTGGTGCGTCGCGGCCGGCATCGCCGGTAACGCGATCAAGAGTCGCCGGCTCGTCAACTCCGCCGTCTACGGCCTGTACGGCTTCGGCGCGCTGATCGGCGTCGCGTCGGCGCTGATGATCTACGCGTTCGTCACCCACGACTTCGCGATCAAGTACGTCGCGTCGACGAGCGATGTGACGATGTCGACCTGGTACAAGGTCACCGCGTTCTGGGGTGGCCTCGACGGCTCGCTGCTGTTCTGGGTGCTCGTGCTCGCGCTGTTCTCGACGATCGCGATCGCGATGAACGCGCGCCGCCACCGCGACATGATCGGCTACGTCGTCGCGACGATCATGGTCGTGCAGGTGTTCTTCATCAGCTTGCTGATCTTCACGAAGAACCCGTTCGCGACGTACCTGACGTCACCGCCGGTCGATGGCCAGGGCCTCAATCCGCTGCTGCAGAACTACTGGATGGTGATCCATCCACCGTCGCTGTACATCGGCTTCGTCGCCGCGACGATCCCGTTTGCGTTCGGCATCGGCGCGCTCGCGAGCGGCCGGCTCGACGACATGTGGCTCGGCTCGGTGCGCGTGTGGATGCTGATCTGCTTCGGCTTCCTGAGCCTCGGCCTGATCCTCGGCGGCCGGTGGGCGTACGAGGAGCTCGGGTGGGGAGGTTACTGGGCCTGGGATCCGGTGGAGAACGCGGGGTTCATGCCGTGGTTCACGGCGACCGCGTTCCTCCACTCGGCGATCATCCAGGAGCAGCGCGGCGGCATGAAGATCTGGAACATGACGCTCGTCGTGCTCACGTTCTTCCTCACGATCTTCGGCACGTTCATGACGCGCTCGGGGATCGTGCAGTCGGTGCACGCGTTCGGCGAGGACAACGTGCTCGCGCTGCAGTTCGTGCTGTTCATGGCGGTCGTGCTGATCGTCTCGATCGGCCTGATCGTGTATCGCGCGCCGAAGCTGTCGACGAAGACGTACTTCGACTCGTTCATGTCGCGCGAGTTCGCGTTCCTCGTGAACAACTGGATCCTGCTGATCTGCGCGTTCGCGGTGCTGTTCCTGACGATGTTCCCGACGATCTCGGAGTCGCTCGGGCTCGGCCGCGTCTCGGTCGGCATCCCGTTCTTCAACAACTGGATGACGCCGTTTGGCCTCATCTTGATCTTCCTCGCCGGTGCCGCACCGCTGCTCGCGTGGCGCAAGACCACGACCGACAAGCTCGTCAACCAGTTCATGATCCCGCTCGGTGCCATGATCCTGACGATCGTGGTCTGCCTGATCGTGGCGCCGCAGACGATGCACCTGTCGTCGATGTTCCACGACGTCATCCAGCTGCCGGTGTCGCTGATCAACTTCGGCCTGGTCGCGTTCGGTGTCGCGTCGATCGGGCAGGAGTTCATCCGCGGCGCGATCGTGCGCTGCCGCCAGACCGGCTCGGATCCGTTCACCGCGATGATCGGGCTCGTGATCGCGAAGCGCCGCAAGTACGGCGGCTACATCGTGCACCTCGGCGTGCTCGTGATGTTCGTCGGCTTCGCCGGCAAGGCGTACGACCGCCAGATCGACAAGACGCTCGAGAAGCCCGCGATCGCGGAGGGCATCGAGTCGCAGCAGACGCCACAGCAGAAGGTCGCATGGGCGCTCGCGTACCTCGACCTCGACAGCCAGACGCAGGCCGCGCTGAAGAACGGCCAGATCGTCCCGACCAAGGAATTCGCCGAGCGGTTCACGACGAAGGCGGTGCCGAAGAGCACGAAGTCGACGTTCGACTTCGGCGACTACACGTTCGTCTACGAGCGGATCATCCACACCTCGGATGACCACAAGGACGCGGTCACGTCGCAGATGTCGATCTACCTCGACGGCGAGAACATCGGCACCGTGTATCCGGCGAAGTGGGACTACCGCAAAGGCTCGGAGGCCACGACCGAGGTCGCGATCCGCGTCCGGATGTCCGAGGACGTCTATGTCGTGCTGACCGGCTATGACCTCGACAGCCAGCTCGCGAACTTCCGCGTCTACATCAACCCGCTGATCAGCTGGGTGTGGATCGGCTTCTTGATCCTCGCGCTCGGCACGCTGATCTGCTTGATCCCGCAGTCGCTCGTCGACGCGCTGATGGGCCGCGGCGGGCCGAAGAGCCCGGTCGGTCAGATCGGCCGCGTGCTCGGGGTGCTGTTCGTCGCCGGCGCGCTCGTCGCCACGACCGCGCACACGGCACACGCGCAGAACGCGGGCGAGCACGTGCCCGCGAACATGGGCATGGGCGATGCGGGCGTCGGCTATGCGGCGCAGAACCGGCCGAACAGCGAGACCGCGAAGAAGGCGATGCAGGAGCTGCTCTGCGTGTGCGGCTGTCCGCGCGAGAGCATCTTCGACTGCAAGTGCGCCACCGCGGCGAAGCTGCGCGGCAAGGTGCTCGACTACATGGCGACCCAGGATCTCAAGTCCGACGCCGGCCGCGATCGCGCGTACGCGGGGATCCTCGACTCGTTCGTGAAGGAGTACGGCGGCGAGCAGGTGCTCGCCACGCCGCGCAGCAAGGCGACGTGGATCCTGCCGACGCTCGCGGTCGTCGGCGGGCTCGGCCTGCTCGTGGCGGTCGGCAAGAGCCTGATCTCGCGCGGCAAGGTGGTCGCCGCGAAGGCACCGTCGACCGAGCTGGTCGAGGACGACAATTACGCGGACAAGCTCGACGACGAGCTGGCCAAGACCGGCGACTGAGCGGCGACGATGAGTCAGCGATCCAGTCTCTGGGTGTGGCGCGCCGGTGCGATCGCCGTCGTGGTGATCGGCTGGGTGATGATCTTCTTCTTCAACCACATGCGGTTCACGCCGCCTGCGGTGTTCATGGCGCTCGGCTATCTCGGCGGCGTCGCCGCGGTCTACAACCTGTTCCGGACCGGCGCGGCCGCGGTCTCGCCCGACGATCCCGACGAGGCGAGCGGCGACGCCTGGGGCCTCGTGCAAGGCGAGCGCGCCGAGCTCGAGCGCGAGAAGCGCACGCTGCTCAAGGCGATCAAGGAAGCCGAGTTCGATCGCGAGATGGGCAAGCTGTCCGCGCGCGACGCCGAGCACATGATCCGGAACTACCGCGCGCGTGCGATCGCCGTGATCAAGATGCTCGAGGATGCGAGCTCGCAGCCGGCGACGGTGCGCGAGCAGATCGAGCGCGAGGTCAAGGCGCGGCTGGCGTTCGACGCCGTCGCGGCGAAGGGCGCGAGCAAGGCGGCGAAGCGCAAGCAGAGCAAGAAGGCGGCGCAGGCCGCGATCAATGCCGCGCGTGCGGCCGCTGCAGCCGGCATGTCCGGTGAGGCCGCCGCGAAGATCGCTGCCGAGGCCGCGGCACAGGCCGATGCCGACGGCGACAAGCCCGACGGCGACGGCAAGCCGGCCGAGGCTGCCGCGAGCGAGGCCGCCGAGGCGGCGCCGGAAGCGCGCGAGCTGCGCGACGATCAGGAGAAGGAGGCGACGCCATGATGCTCTCGACATCGCCCCGCACGCTGCTGCTCTGCCTCGCGACGGCACTCGCGGTCGTGCCCGCGGCCACGGTGCACGCGCAGCCGGCGGCCGCGCTCGGCAAGCCACTGCCCGACGGCAGCATGCCGGCCGGGACGGTGAGCGTGCGCGTCGTCGCCGGCAGCCCGGCGAATCCCGTCGTGGGCGCGGACGTCACGCTGCTCGTCAACGACAAGCCGCAGAGCGCGCGCACCGATGCGTCGGGCCGCGCGACGTTCCCGAACCTGCCGGCCGGTGCGACCGTGCAGGCGAAGATCAAGGACGCCGAGGACAAGGACGTCAGCTCGGATCCGTTCCCGGTGCCGTCCGCGGGCGGCGCGCGCGTGATGCTGACGACGAAGCCGTTCACCGGTGGCGCGGGTCCCGCGGCGCCGATGATGGGCGGGGGCGCCGGCGGCGGGATGCCCGAGCCGCGCCAGATCAGCGGCCAGCCGCGGCCCGACGGCAACACACCGGCGGGCACGTACGTCGTTCGTTTGAGCTACAACGATCTGTCGGGCCCCGCGCCCGCCGGCGTTCCGGTCACGCTCGTCAGCTACTCGGTCGACGAGAAGGTCGAGGTGCTGACCGGCAAGTCGGATGCGAGCGGGCACGCGACGTTCCCGGATCTCGATGTCTCGGGCAAGAAGGTGTACTTCGCGCTCGCGACGCTGCCGCGCGGCACCGGCGTCGATCGCCTGATGGCGCTGCCGGTGCAGCCCGATGGCCAGGCCGGCATGCGCACGATGCTGTCCGGCGCCAAGAAGGACTCGACCGAGCCGAACATCGACGAGCTCGCGAGCGGGCAGGCGATCCCGACGCCCGCCGGCAAGGTGCGGGTCACGCTCGAAGGCTTCCCGAGCCCGAACGCGCCGGTGCGGCTGATCGACGCGACGACGAAGCAGGTGATCGGCCAGACCACCGCGGTCGCCGACGTCAGCAACGCCCAGGTCCAGAGCGGCTCGAAGCTCGAGCCAGCGACCGACCTCGCGCCTGGCACGATCGAGGTCCAGCTGCACGGCGGCACGCGCGGCACGAACGACGCGATCCCCGACATCGACGTCTCGTTCGTCCCCGCCGACGGCAGCCCGGCGGCGAAGCCGCTCACGAGCCGGACCGCGAAGGACGGCTGGTTCAGCACGACGATCCCGACCGACAAGCCGCAGCGCGCGATCTACACGGTGAAGGGCAAGCAGTTCACGTCCGATCCGATCGACGTCTCGAAGGCGGGCGGTCGGCTCGACGTCGTCGTGCAGTGGAGCGAGGGCCGGCCGCAGGCGATGTTCGACGTCGCGGTGAAGCCGGGCATGGTGCTCTACGCGGAGAGCGACATCGCCGGCAAGCTCGCCGGCACGTACCGCTCGATGCCGTTCTTGCCGATCGAGCAGACCGGCACGCACGTCGGGATCGTCGTCTATCCGCGCGTCATGGTGCGGTTCAGCCTGCGCGCGATGATCGAGGACCAGCTGCTCGCGGTGCAGGGCCGGTGGGTGATCGACAACAACTCGTGGTTCCCGTACCAGAGCGATCCCGACGGCATGCTGATCCCGCTGCCGCGCGGCCACAAGGGCGGCGTCGTCGCCGACATGAACCAGTCCGACGTCGCGGTCGCGCCGGGCGAAGGCCTGCGCGTGCTGCGGCCGATCCCGCCGGGCCAGAAGTCGTTCGTCGCCGGGTTCTCGCTGCCGGTCGACGGTGGCGACGTCCGGTGGGCGCTCGATCTGCCGCTCGGCACGTTCCAGAGCGACATCCACATCCGGCAGACGCCCGGCATGGTCGTGCAGGGCCTGCCGCCCGACACGAAGGGCGCGGTCAAGCCGGGCAAGGACGGCAACGACTACTTCATGATCGAGGACATCACGATCCCGAAGGGTCGCTCGATGACGATGACGATCGTCGGCCTGCCGTCGCCCGCGGGCTGGAAGATCTGGGCGCCGCGCGTGATCGGCGTGCTCGTCGTGCTGCTGATGGTCGCCGGGGTCGGGTTCGCGCTGCTCGTGCGGCGCGGCAAGCAGCCGGTGCCGGGCGCGGCTGCCAGGCGCGCGGCGCTGCTCGACGAGCTGGTAGAGCTCGAGCGCACCGGCAAGAACCCGGCGCGGCGCGAGCAGGTGATCGCCGAGCTCGAGAAGCTCTGGATCCCGTGACCGCGCTCGACCGGGTCGTCATCACCAAGGTCACGAAGCGCTACGGCAGCGAGCGCGCGCTCGGCGGCGTCACCATGGAGCTCGCGGCGCGCTCGATGTGCGCGCTGCTCGGCCACAACGGCGCCGGCAAGACGACGCTGCTCGGCTGCCTGTCGACGCTCGTGCGCCCGAACGACGGCACGATCGTCTACCGCGCCGGCGGCGAGGAGGTACGCGGCGCCCACGTGCGACGCGAGATCGGGATGCTCGCGCACGCGTCGCTGTGCTACGGCGAGCTGTCCGCGCGCGAGAACCTGCGGCTGTTCGCGGGCCTGTACGACGTCGACGGCAGCGCGACCGCGATCGACGCGATCCTCGATCGCGTCGGGCTCGAGCCGCGTGCCCGAGACCGGCCGTCGCGCACGTTCTCGCGCGGCATGCTGCAGCGGCTGTCGCTCTCGCGCGCGCTGCTGACGAAGCCCTCGCTCGTGCTGCTCGACGAGCCGTTCACCGGGCTCGACCGCGGCGGCGCGCTGACGCTCGGCGCCGAGCTCGGCCACCTGCGCGATGCCGGTGCGATCGTCGTCGTGGTGACCCACGATCTCGAGGCGATCGCCGGGCGGGCCGATCACGTCGCGATCTTGCGGCGCGGACAGCTGGTATTCGAGGAGCGCGCCGCGTACGACTACGAGCAGCTCAAGGACGTCTACCACCGTCACGCGAACTGATGTCGGTCCTCCGTCACGCCGCCCTGATCGCTGCCAAGGATCTCCGGATCGAGCTGCGCAGCCGCGAGATCCTGTACACGATGGCGTTCTTCGGCGGCCTGCTCGTCGTCGTCTACGCGTTCACGTTTCCGTCGAACCCCGACCTCGCGCGGGTCGCGGCGCCCGGCATGCTGTGGGTCGCGATGGCGTTCTCGGGCACGATCGGCCTGGGCCGCGCGTTCGATCGCGAGCGCGAGAACGACACGATGCGCGCGCTGCTGCTCGCGCCCGTGCCGCGGCTCTCGGTGTTCCTCGGCAAGGCGGTCACGATCGCGGTGCTCGTGCTCGCGGTCGCCGCGGTCGTCACGCCGATGCTCGCGATCCTGCTCGGCGCCCCGCTGTTCGACAACCCGGGGCCGCTCGTCCTGGTGCTCGTGCTCGGCGCGCTCGGGTTCTCGGTCGTCGGCGCGGTGTTCTCGGCCGCGCTGCTCAAGGTGCGGTCGCGCGACGTCCTCCTGCCGGTGATCCTCTATCCGTTGCTGATCCCGCTGTTCGTCGCGGGAACCTCGGTCACCGCGGCCCTGCTTGCCGATCCGCCAAATCTCGACAAGGTCTGGTACTGGATGGGCTTCCTCGGAATCTATGACGCCGCGTTCCTGGTAGTGTCCTTGTGGATCTTCGAGTCCATGGTGATCGAATGACCCGGCTCCAACCTGTCTTCACGATCCTCGCGGCGATCGGGCTCGCTGTGACGATCTGGCTGATCTTCAACGACACGCCGGTCGCGGTCGCCTACACGCCCGACGGCGGTGTCGCCGGCACGAGCCTGTTCTTCAACTACAAGATTTTCTACTACCACGTGCCGCACGCGTTCATGCTGTTCATCGCGGTCGGCGTGTCGGGGGTGAGCTCGATCGTGTTCCTCGTGAAGCGCAACCCGAAGTGGGACGACGTCGCGCTCGCCTCTGCCGAGGTCGCGGTCGCGTTCGGCGCGGTCGTGCTGCTCACCGGCTCGATCTGGGCGAAGGCCGCGTGGGATCACTGGTGGGTCTGGGAGCAGCGGCTGACGATGTCGCTGCTATTGTGGCTCACGCTCGTCGGCTACGTCCTCGTGCGGCGCTTCGCCGGTGCGAGCGGCGAGCGACTCGCGGCCGGGATGGCGGTGTTCGCGATGATCGGCGTGCCGTTCATCTACACGATGGTCGGCGCCGACGATAACCACCCCAAGGCCGGCGCCGAGGGCAACGTGGCGACGCTCGCGCGCCCGATGTTGCTCGCATTCTGGCTCAGCGTCGCGACGTTCCTGTTGTGGTACCTCGCCCTCGTGATCGCCCGCGTCCAGAGCGCTCGCATGGAGCGCGAGGTCCGCGAGCTACGCGAGAAGGGGCTCGACGCGGGGCTGCTCGCATGAGGTTCTCGATGCGCATCATCACGCTCGCACTGTTCGTCGTCGGTCTCTCGGTCGCCCCCGCGTTCGCGCAGCCCGCCGGTAGCGCCGCGGGGAGCGGCAGCGCGATTCCCGAGACCGGGTCGGCACTGCCGTCGGTCCCGACCGCGCCGGCCACGATCCCGGGTAGCTCGCCGCAGGAGCTTCGCAAGCTGTGCACGGACGCGATGAACGCGAACCCGACGCTCGCGAAGGACGTCGTCACCGCCGCCGACAAGCAGGCGGCCGCGGCGCGCGACCAGGCGACGATCCAGGCGCACACCGAGGCGCAGGTGCGGATCGCGAAGAACGAGCGCCACGTGCTGCTCGCGTACATCGCGATGTGGGTCGTCGCGGCGCTGTTCGTCTTGTTCCTGTGGATGCGGCAGCGCGGGCTCAAGGCCGAGATCGCGCAGCTGCGGCGTGACCTCGATGCGGCCGCGAAGGGCAGCCCGTGACGTCGAGCCACATCTTCTTCATTCCCGGCATGATCATGATCGGGATGTTCCTCGGCTTCATCCTCGGCGCCCGCGCCGCGCGCAACCAGATGGATCTGCAGCGCCGCCGCGAACAGGAGCGCGAGGCGCAGCGAGCCGCGCGTGCCGCGAAGCGCGCCGAGGCAAAGCCCGAGCCCACCGCCACCACCGACGAGAAGCAGTCCGACAAATCCGCGAGCTGAGCGGACCGTGCGTCGCTTCGAGCTCGGCGACAAGTACTTCCAGGGACACGTCGAGGGCAGGACGCTTCACCTTCGCTGGGGCGCGCGCGACCAGCCCGCGAAGACGCTGAGCCGCGACTTCGCGAACGGTGTCGAGGCCACCGCGAAGCTCGACCAGTACCTCGCGACGAAGCGCGCCGAGGGTTATGTCGAGGTCGGCGCCGCGAGCACGCCCTCGTCCTCCGCGCCCGCCGCATCGCCCGCGCAGGTCCAGTGGTGGGGCCGGTTCGAGCACGGCACGCTGTTCCAGGAGCTGTCGGTCGACGGCCGGACCGTGCGGCTCGTGCGCGGCTCGATCGGCAAGGCGCCGGACGTCGACTCGACCGCGGAGCAAGCGGACGTCGCGAGCGCGCGGGGGTACATCGAACGTGCGGTGACGGTCGCGCTCGACAGCGGCTTCCGGCTCGTCCGCGAAGGCAAGGTGCCGGCGACCACGCACCCACCACCGGCGCTCGACGACGACGACGAGCCGGATCACAGGCTGTCGGTTCCGGGCCACGCGAGCAACGCCGAGCTCGAGGCGCAGTGTCGCGCGTCGCCGGACGTCGAGACGCCGTGGGCGATCTACGCCGACTGGCTGATCGCCCAGGGCGATCCGCGCGGCGAGCTCGCGGCGCTCCGGCTCGGCGGCAAGCTGCGGGAGGCCGAGCGCTACCTCGTCGACCATCGCAAGGCGCTGTTCGGCAGCGAGGTCGAGCACGGCCGGCGCCAGATCAAGATGCGATGGCGGCACGGCTTCGTCGTCGGCATCGAGCTGCGCAAGCCCGATCCCGAGGACGGCGCGTCGCTCGACGAGACG
This sequence comes from Kofleriaceae bacterium, assembly GCA_035715365.1. Lineage (GTDB taxonomy): Bacteria > Myxococcota_A > Polyangia > Haliangiales > Haliangiaceae > JABFXX01. The sequence continues at coordinate 35,620 of DASTLB010000028.1, forward strand.
ATCGCGAACCTGCTCGCGCTGCCGATTGCGCGCTTCGTCGAGTCGCTGCGGTTCGGGCTCGCCGGGTGCGATGACGCGAACGACTGGACCGACACGATCACCGCGGTCACGCGCGCCGCGCAGGCACCGTACCTCCGCGAGCTGCGGTTCGACGACTACGGCCGTGACGACAGCGAGATCAGCGACGTCGCGTTCGGCGACTTCTCGCACGCGTGGTCGCAGCTGCCCGCGCTCGAGACGCTCGAGATCCGCGCCGGCGCCGGTGGCACGCTCGGCACGCTCCGGCTGCCGAAGCTGCGGCGGCTCGTGCGCATCTCGGGCGGCCTGCGCAAGGCCGAGCTCGCCGAGATCGTCGCCGCCGAGCTGCCCGCGCTCGAGCACCTCGAGCTGTGGCTCGGCGATCCGCAGTACGGCGCGAATGTCACGCTCGAGGCGCTGTCGCGCGTGCTCGCGGGGTTGTCGTGGCCGGTGCTCCGCCACCTCGGGCTCGTCAACTGCAGCTTCACGAATCAGCTCGTGCCCGCGCTCGCGCGCTCGGCGATCGTGACGCGGCTGCGCAGCCTCGATCTCTCGCACGGCACGCTCGACGATCTCGGCGTCGAGCACCTGCTCGCGAACGTCGCCGCGTTCCATCACCTCGAGTCGATCGACGTCAGTGACAATTTCCTCGATGCGGGCGCGCTCGGTCGACTGTGCGAGCGGCTGCCGAACATTCGCTCGACCATCCAGCGCGGCGCCAACCACGGCGAGCGCTACGTCGCACTCGGCGAGTGATCGTCGCGGCTCACGTGAGCACAGCGCGAGGCGCTATCCGTCGATCGACACGATCGATACGATGGTCGGATGCGTCTTCATCGACTACTTCCTTACGTCTGCCTGGCCGCCGCGTGCGGCGATAACTACCGCGGTCCGCTCGAGCCCGACGCGCCACGCCCCGACGCTGCCGACGTCCCCGACGACAGCGTCGCAGCCGATGCCGCGATCGACACGCCTCCCGGTGCGACCTGTGTCGGCAGCTTCGTCACCGTCTGCGCCGAGGCCGCACCGACCACCACGCTCGACATCGCGACCGCGACCGTGATCGATACCGACACCGCATGCGATCAGGTGATCGACCAGGCGGGGACCGCGCCGGATCTGTGCGTCGTCTACCGCGCGAGCGCGACGATCACCGCCTCGCTGCGCGCGACCGGCGCACGTCCGCTCGTGATCGCGACCACCGGCGACCTCGTCGTCACGGCGACCGGCCGGCTCGACGTCGCGAGCCCGAACGCGAGCGGCATCCCCGGTGCCGGCGCGAACACCGCCGCGTGCGCGAGCGCGAGCGCCGCCGGCAACCTCGCGACCGGCGCGGGCGGTGGCGCCGGCGGCTCGTTCGCCGCCGTCGGCGGCACCGGCGGCAGCGGCGGCAACGGCCTGGCCGCGGCCGGCGCACCCGGCGGCGCGCTGTCGACGTTCCCGGTCGTCGTCGGCGGCTGTGCCGGCGCGGCCGGTGGCGCGGGCGTCCAGTCCGGCGGTGCCGGCGGCGCCTCGGGCGGCGCGATCCTGCTCGTGTCGGGAACCAAGCTCGACATCGACGGCGTGATCGTCGCGAGCGGCGAGGGCGGCGCCGGCGGCAACCCGACCGCGGGCGGCGGCGGCGGTGGCACCGGTGGCTTCATCGGCCTCGACGCGCCGATCATCGCCGTCGCCGGCAAGGCGATCGCGAACGGCGGCGCCGGCGGCGGCGGGGGCGGCACGACCACGGCGGGTGCTGACGGCCGCGACGGCCTCGACGTCGGTAGCGCCGCGCCCGCGGGTGCTGGCGCCTCGGGCGGCGGCGGCGACGGCGGCCTCGGCTCGTCGCGCACGGTCGCGACCGGCGGCAACGGCGTCGCCGCGAGCGTCGGCGGTGGTGGCGGCGGCGGCGGTGCGGGCGTGATCCTCGTGTTCCAGGATCCGACGCCGGGCGGCGGCGTGTTTTCGCCCGCGTTCACCGCCCCGTAGTCAGACGACGACGCCGCCTTCGAGGTGACGGAACCTCCGATACAGCACCAGCTGCTCGCGCACCGCGCGGTACACACCCGCCGCACCGGCCGCACGTGGCGTGACGAACGCGATCAGCTGACGCGCGAGCTCGAAGTCGCGCGGCTTCGCGGTCGGCTCGCGATGCGCGATCGCATCCTCGAATGGAATCGCGAACGAGGCGCCGCCGGTGACATCGACGTAGGAGCCCTTGTCACCGATCCGGAACCGCACGCGATAGCCGACGTACTTGCCCGCGAAGAACAGCGGCCGAATGAAGTACTGACCGCCGGCGCGGCGGACACCTTCGATGTAGTGGAGGACGTGAGGCGGGTAGTCCCGCTGGGACGTGGAAGCGCGGAGTGCTGGGTCATGCATGCGGCCCGGCGTCGGCCACGTGCTGCGCCGGTTTCCGAAAATCTTCGCCGTCAGTCCCACCACCTACGCGGGCGATACTCGACCGGGAACTCGTACCACTCCGGCATCGGCGGCGTACCCGGCTTGTACTTGGGCAAGATGCCGTGCTCGACCTTGTACACGGCGTCCTGCCAGCCCGTCTCGTTATGAGAGGGATGCAGCCACGGAATGTATCCATACTCCTGCTCGAGCTCCTTGCCACGCTGCGCGAAGTACGTCCGTGTGTACTGCTGATCGTACTCGTCGAGCTCTTCCTGACGTCGCTCGCCGTAGTACTCGACGTCGCTTCCGTGGATGCACAGCATCTTGCGCGTGAGCTCACCTTGCGCCAACGCAATGAAATTCGGAACCACAGCGTGGCCCGCAAATCCAATCCACTGACAGCGCGTCAGATGCGGGCACGCCGCGATCCCCGGAGCGAGGTCATCTGGAAGCTCACGGTGCTGTACGAATGCGACGCCGTCGAGTCGCGAGAGCTGAGGCATTGTGAACAGTTTTGCGGTCGGGAACGGTGGTCGTTCGTCCTTGGGGAGATCGAGCCAGTAGCCGCTTTCTACGTACGGTAGGCCAAATTGGACAACGCGAATCGGTGCAAGTCGAAATAGCAGATCGGCGTACTCGATGAAGGTCTCAGGGTTCACGTGAACGAATGCCGGAAACCCACGCCAGAACACGATGTCGCTTGGCTGATGAGTTGCGCTGAATTTGAGGAGCTGTGATGCCCAGCGATCAGGCGCCCAGTCGCACAGGCCTTGTTCGCGCCCACTTGGAACGTCGTAACGGCCGGCCTGCGCCTCGCGTGACCGCCGGATCTGCTCGCGGATCAGCCACGCATGATCTGCATCAGCAGCCTCGATGCGATTTGCGTACTCGAGCCGCAGATCGTCGTCTTCCGGGTTCTTGCAGATACCTTCCCATATCTCATCGATCGTCATGCGCTGGCTCCAAATGTTGGATTGCCTGATTGGGAGACGCGGTGAAGACGGGCGGTGGTTCGCTGCGCCGCTTCTGGGCATACAGGGATGACTGCGTTGTAGTTGCGGCATATCCGCCTGCGAAGTTGCCGCTCTCCGCTGGTGCGGCGAGATCTGCCGATCGCGCGACACGGTCGAAGTCAGACGGGTTCACGCCTGGATCGCGGTGTTTCCGCGCATCGGCAAGCGGAAGAAATCGACTCGCGGCACCCGTGACGTCCAGGAAAGTCTCCTTGCCCTTGACGGCGAAGCGCACGCGGTACCCGACATACTGCCCATCTTCGAACAGCGGACTGATGTAGTACTCGCCGCCTATTCTGCGAATGTCTTCCATGTACTGCACGACAACCGGCGGATAATCCTCGACGCGACCGAGCGCCGCGATATACGCGGTACCGGACACCGGGCCGCACGACGCGGTCGGATCGATCATACCCGGGGCGCGGTTCGCGACGTTCGCCTCCGGGTGAAGCGGCCCTGCGCGATCACTCGGGACGACCTGGGGCGCATCGACACGGCCTGCCTTGAGATGCAGCCGCTGCTCCCGCGACGGCGGCAGCTGCATGCTGTCGGTGAGTGCACGGTCGCCGTACGCCTTCGCGAGTGCGGAGAACTGATCGTTGCCGAGCAGACCCGCAGGTGAGTCCATCCCGATCATCGTGACGTGAGCGGCCGGATTGTTCTTGAGGATGATCTCGGCAGCGCTGACGCCTGTGCCACCGAGCCCGCCAATGATCCAGTTGTTCGACCGCAATGCGTGCTCGGTGCCGAGGTTCGCCTCGTCGCCCAGAAACACGTGATCCGGAAACTGCGCCTTCAGCGCGAGCCAGTGTTCGGCGGCAGGACCGAATTGCAGCGCGTGTTGCAGAACCACGTTTGCCGCCGGGTCTGCGCGCAGCGCCTGCTCGATGTCCGGCGTGAGCACCTCCTGCAGGTGCGTCGGGTCGTCATACGTACGAATCGACGCCTGGCGCAGCTTCTCGAGCACGCGATTCGCGCTTTCCTGGAGCTCGGGTTTCGCGTGCGTGATTCGCTCGATCGCAGCCTTCAGATCCCACGCGAGTCCGCCGAATCTGGCGTTGAATGGTTGCCCCGGAATCCGCTCCGGCGGGAAGCCGGTCGACACGTGCGGCGTGCTGGTGACTGCAAACGTCAGCTTGTCGGTGCCGTGCGTGATCTCGACGAGCATCTCGCCATGGTCACCGCGCAACACGCGTGCGCGGCCATTCACGACCGGTCCCTGCGCGGCGATGTCATCTTCCCATGCGCGCACGGCGTCGAGCGGCACCCGCTCGTTGGGTTGAACGAGGATCGTCGGATCCCCGAGCTTCGCGTGCTTGACCTCTCGGATCTGATGCGCGGTTTGCGCGAGCTCGTGGTTACCGTCGGCCTGCCAACGGCCACGGTCATCGACGAGCAGATGGGATGGATCGCGGGCCGCGAGTGATGCACCGCCGCCGATCATGAGCTCGTACGGCAGCACGGGATGGCCGTGCGCCCCGGACGTCCGATGCTTGGTGACCAGCGCGGTCAGCTTCGACCACGTCTCGTCGCTCTTTGCGGCGCGCGCCCGCTCTGCAATGTCCGCGCGCACGTCGAGGGTCTCGTGGAGATCGACGCCCTCGACCGGAATCACGGTTGGCATTCGCGGGCCTGCCTCGGATGCAAGCTGTCGGCGCCGCACGGCGGCTTCGCGATCCGCCGCTGCGCGCTCTCGGATCGAGGCGACGACCGCGTGTTGCGGCGAACCATTCGTCGGCTCGCCTCGCAGTGCGCGCAGCTTCTCCACGGAGTGCGGGCTGAGCTGTCGTTTGGCGAGTGCGAACCGCCGGTCCGCACCCGGGACGCCTTCGCGCAACCCGAGATGATCGATCAGTGCCTGCAGCTCGCGGGTCGACTCGGCGCTGTCGGTACGCGCGACGACTTCGAGCTCTGCCAGGCGACCATGATCGTGCGGACTCAGCACGTGAGCCTCCGCCCCGACCGCGAGCGCGTCGGGTCCGGCATAGCGCTGCTGGCGATTGAGATCGTCGAGGGCGAACATCTCGGCGACCTCGTGAGCGAGCGCGCGCTCGACGTGAGCGGGATCGAGCCGCTCGGACAGCTGGATCACGTGGCGACCGACGACATGCACGGAATCGCCATGTCCGACGACGTTCGTGAAGCCCTGCTGCGTCGGGTTCACGGACGCTGTCGCCGCGGCGTCACCGCGCAGCGGCCCGTAGTCGACGCGCACGGTGATCCGGCGCGGTGCTTCGCCGGGCCGCGCCTTCAACGTCACCACGAACGTGAACTGCGCACGCGCCTTCTCGTCGGGCTTCTGGATGTTGGTGGGGTCGGCGGCTGCGACATCGTCGACCTCTGACCGGCCGCGCAGCACGTGCTCGAGCGTCGTGCGCGCGTGCACGAGGTCGGCACCGGACCACTCGTGCCCGCCGTTGCCGCGAAAGCTCGATCCGGGGACATGCTGTGCGGTGACGATGTGCTCGCCGCCGACCAGTTGCCCGAGCTCTTGCGGCCGCGCGGCCGATGTCGCTGCCTTCGAGCTCCGATCGGATGACCCGGCAGTGTCCGCACGCTCCTCGATCGCGAACCGGCGCTCGCCGATCTCGACCGTCCACCGCTTCGACGTCGCATCGCGCGATGCCTTGACGTCGTAGGTGTGCTTCGCGAGCTCGAGCGCTTGATGGATCTGCTTCGGGCTCCCTTTCCACAGCTCGCCCGTAATGACCTCCTCGAGATGGCTCGCGTGCAGCGCGAGGACCTCGAGGCCAGCCCGTGACACCTCCGAGCGCGCGTTCGCGGCAACGCGCTCGTGTGCGCGAAGCTCGCCGACGCTGATGCCGGCGTGCTCGCGTGCGCCAGCGTCGCGCTCGAGCTGCTGCATCACCGCGAGCTCTTCTTGCTGCGCACGCCGCAGCAGGCGGAGCGTGTCAAGTGCGTGCTCGGTCGAGGGGCTGTGCTCGGCGACGCGCGCGAGCCGTGCGAGATCGGCGTGCGTACGGCGCACCGCGTCTGCAGCGGCGAGCTTCGCGAGCTTGTCGTGAAACGCGCGGTTCTCTGCGAGGTGCTGGTGGGCGAGGCGGCCGAGCGCGACGCTCGCGCCGTGCATGAACGTCTCCTCGATGGCCGCGTCCACACCGTGAGCTCCTGGCTGCGGCGAGATGCGGAGTACGCCGGTCGCGATCTGATTCGCGACGTACGCAGTCGCGATATTCATGATCACGTGGGCCGAGACGGTGACGCTGTAGTCGAGCGTCGCGGCCGCGAGCCGGCTGCCACGGCCCCACAGTGCCTTGGTCTCCTGCTGGACTTGTTTCGCGAGCTCGAGGTCCTCCCCGAAGTGCCGCAGCAGCTTCGTCGAGAGCAGCGTCTGCAACGTGTTCTCGAGCAGCGACTGATCGACCCGACCGCCCTGCAAGGCGACCTGGCCCGCCGTGTTCAGCGCGACGTCGGCAGCGCCGCCCACGATCTCGCCGCCGAGGGCTGCATGGCGGCCGATGAAGCGTGCGGTGCTGCCGAGCACGCCGACCGCTTCGACCGCGCCCGCGCGCGCCAGCCAGCCACTCGCGAGCCGGCCGATCGCGCCCGCAGCGAAGCTGCCGAGCAGACTCAGCCCGATCATCGCGGCCACCATCGCGCAGACCTGGACGATGCGCGTGTACTTCGCCTGGTCCTTCAGGATCGCATGGCCGTTCGTGAGCGCGTCGACGAGCTTTGGATCGTGCTGGATCTCGTCGAAGCGTTTCTGTGCGCGGGCGAGGGCTGCGCGCCGAACGTCGATGCGCGTGCGGTTGGAGTCGTCGCTGACATCCTTCGTGCTGTCGAATGCGTCGGTGTTCCACGTGGTCTCGACCGCGGCGAGGTGGCCTTCGAGCGAGGGTGCGGCGAGCGCGAGGTTGCGGAACGTCGTGTGAAACGCGGCGACGAGCTCGTGCGCCATGCCATTCAGCTCGTTGCACGCGTCCGACAACGACTTCAGCTGTGCGCGGATCTGCAGGATCCGCAGGTGGAGCGCGGTCTCTTGCGAGCCGAGTAGCAGCAGCTCGAGCTCGCCGCCGTCGACGGGTGCGCCTCGCAGCAGACGGGTCTGCATCGTTCGCGATTGCTCCACGAGGTCGGTCGCGGAACGCGCGTCGTCGCCGGCCGTACCGGGCACGGTCGACAGCGCGACGAGCTCGGTCTGACTCGCGCGCAGTGCCGACAGCACGATCTGCGATTGCTCGGCGACGGCGTCGGCGATCAGTGCCTTGCACGTCGCGTCCAGGTGCGATGCGGCCGCGGCGCGCGCGTACATCACGACCACCTTGCGGGTCGCCGCGCGCGCCGAGGCGTCCTTGGCGCCGAGCATCGGCTGGACCCGCTCGACGATCTCGGTCAACAGGCGATGCTGCGCGAGCAGCGCTGCGTCCGTGGCGTGGGCCGAGCCACTCGCGAGTGCGGCGCGCTGCTGGCGCGTCCATGCCAGACCGACCACGATCGTTCCGTCGAGCTTCCAGTCGACGAGCTGATCGCGCAGGTACTCGAGGCGGGTGATCGAATCGTCGAGCTTCGCCGCGAGATCTGGCGCGGAGCCACCACGACTTGCCGTCTCCGTCGTCGACAGCGCCGTCGCCTGCTTGCTGCCGGCGACCGCGACGGCGCGCGGCACGATCGGGGCCCCCGGTTCGGGCGCATGCTCGCGCGCGGCGGCAAATGCGCGCGCCATGCCGGCAGGCACGCCGTAGAGCCCACCTGTCCGACTCAGCCGATGCGCGAAGATCGATCCATCGGCATCCCAGAATCGAGAGCTCCACAGCGCGCGCGCGACCTCCTCTGGCGTTGCGTCCGCGGGCTCTGGCTTGACGAAGTTCCACAGGGCGGGATCGCGCTCGCCTTGCCAGTGGACCTCGACCTTGCGCGGTGGCGCGAGCTGCTTGCGCCGAGCCGCCGGCTTGAGGCCCGCCTTCAGGTCGACGACGGCGCCGGCGGTCAGCCCGCGCCGGACCGCGAGATCCATCGGGTGCGACGGAACGAGCGAGCTCTCCGCCACCAGGGATTTGCGCTCGTCCGCGACGCCTTCGGGCTCGGGGCGATTCTCGGCTTGTTCGACCCAGCGCGGCCCGAGCCGCAACAGCGACTTGCCGATCGCCTGTTCGAACAACGGGGCGAGCGCGGTCGCGACGGCCGGCGACCACGAGATGCCGGCCGGCACGACCCCGGCGATCTCGTCATACGGCTTCGCGGGATAGAGTAGCTCTTCGAGGGGATCGCGGCCGATGAACAGATCGATCGGAGCGAGGTAGTCGATGACGTGGGCGAGGAAGCGATCCTCGTCGAGCCACCCGAGCTTGGGCGACGGCATCGGAAACGACGTGTGCGCGAGGTACGCGGCGACGTCACGCCACAGCGGCCGGGCATTTGCGGCGAGGTATTGCTCCAGTGCGCGGGTCGGCTTCGGCCGCGCGTCCGCGCGCGCATCCCCAGGCTTCGCGTGGTGACGGAACCCGAGTCGCTTCGGCATGACGTCAGAGGAGCTGGCGGTCGCACCGGACGGCTTGGGCCGCGCGCGCTCCTCGTAGTCGCTCATGCGGCCGGACTTCGGCCGACACGAACGCGGGTTGCGAAGAATTTTCGCGAGCCGCCGCGCTCAGTTGCACAGCCGCGTCGCGAGGTCGCTCGCACTCGCGATCCGCTGCGCGGGATCCTTGACGAGCGCGGCCTGCGCGATCGCGTCGAGCTCGCGGTCCGGCAGCGGCGGCGCCGCGTCCTCGACGACCGCAGCCATCGATAGCCACGGCGGGCCGCGGTGAAACAACCGCTTGCCGGCGACGAGCTCCCACAGCACGACGCCGAGCGCGAACACGTCGGTCGCCGGTGTCCACGCTTCGCCGCGCACCTGCTCGGGTGCCATGTACGCGTGCGTGCCGCGCACCGCGCCGCCCTCGCCGATCTTGCGCGCGACGCCGAGATCGATCAGCGTGACGTGCTCGCCGTCGACGACGAGGTTGCCGGGGCAGATGTCGCCGTGCACGTAGCCGAACCGGTGGAGGTGCGCGGCACCGTCGCAGGCAGCGCGTACGATCGCGAGCGCGCGCGACCGCGGCAGCGTGGTGGTCGCGGGCGCGGCGTCCTGGCGCGTCGCGGGTGGGGCGAGGATCCGGCGGAGGTCGGTGCCCGGCGCGATCTCGAGCGCGACGTACGGCCGGCTCTCGACGGTGCCGGTCTCGAGGCCGTGGATCACGTTGCGGTGGCGCGGCAGCCCGAGTGCGAGCTGTTGCTCGACCGCGAACTGCTCGCGCGCCTCGTCGACGCGGGCGAGGTGCGTGTGCAGCCGCTTGACCGCGGCGACGACGCCGTCGCTCGTGCGCGTCGCGCGCCAGACCTCGCCGAGCCCGCCGACCGCGATCAACGCGTCCAGCCGCCACGGTCCGAACAGCTCGGTCATTTCCCCACCATAGCGTGGCGGCGACGACCGATCAGCAGCCGGAGCTGAATCCTCCCGACGGCGTCTCGATGTAGCGGCACTTGCCGTCGCTCTCGAACCAGCTCGCGCGGCCGGTGTGGTCGGTGCCGCCGTAGACCGTCGTCGTGCCGCGCGCGCCGCCGCCGTTGCGCTGCGCGGCCATCGCCGCGAGGTTGATCGTCGCGGGGCCGCCTTCGGGGCCGGCGTTGCCCTGCGCGTCGAGCGCGTAGCGACCCGGCGGGATCGCGCCGCCGACGAGGTACTCGAGATACGCCTGCTCGGCCGGATGGATCGCGCGGCCGTTGATCACGATCTGCGTGCCCGCGCCGGACGCCTCGTACGGCGTCGGTGGTCCGAGGTCGAGGCCCGCGGTGATCACGGCCTCCGTGGGTCCGCCCCAGCGACCGAACGCGCCGCTCGTCGCGTCGTACCAGTACGCGCCGGCGGGGAGCGTGATGCCGTACTGCGCCTCGAGCTGCGCGAGGGTCTGACGCTCGGCGGGGCTCGGCACCGCGCCGTTGATCGTGAGCGACGCGGCGGCGTATCCCGGTCCGCTCGCGGGTTGCATCGGCGTGGCGGTCTGCGCGACGCAGGCACCGAGGACGAGGATCGAGCTGAGGACGAGCTTCACGTGGCCTCCTGTCCGCGAGACGGCGTGACCGCGACCCGCTTGCACCACGATCTCACAACCCACGGCGCGTGCAGGGAAAACCGCTACCATCGAGCGGTGAGCGGAGACCCGGTCGCGCGGTGGTTCGAGCTCGGCGCCGCGCGCCTGCCGACGCGCCCGGTGACGCGGGCCGAGCTCGCCGCGCGAGTCGCGACCATCGTCGACGAGGGCGTCGCGATCACGGACATCGACGATGCCGGCGGCGCGGATCTGTACGTCGCGTGCGCGCTAGCGAAGCGCGATCCGGAGGCGCTCGCCTACGCGGAGCGCGAGCTCGTGCCCGCGGCGCGTCACGCCGCCGCGCGGATCGACGGTGACCGCGCGTTCGTCGACGAGGTGGTGCAGCGCGTCCGCGATCGGCTGTTCGTCGGCGAGTCGCCGGCGATCGCGAGCTATCGCGGCACCGGGCCGCTCGCGCGCTGGGTCCGCGTGACCGCGACGCGGATCGCGGTCGACCTCAAGCGCGGCGATGCGCGCCACGGCGACGCGCACGACGTGCTCGAGCAGCTGCCCGCACCCGACGATCCCGAGCTCGCGCTGATCTGGGAGTCGTGCGCCGAGATCTACAAGGCCGCGCTCGCGGCGGCGTTCGCCGAGCTGACGGCGCGCGAGCGCACGCTGCTGCGGCAGCGCTACCTCGACGGCCTCGACATCGACGCGCTCGGCAAGCTGCATCGCGTGCATCCGTCGACGGCGTTTCGCTGGATCCGCCAGATCGAGGACCAGCTCGCGGAGACGACGCGCGCGGCGGTGATCGCGAAGCTCGCGCTCAGCGAGTCGCAGCTGCGCAGCATGGAGCGGCTGATCGCGAGCCGGCTGCAGCTCAGCTTGCCGCGGATGCTGCGCGGCGGCCGCCGTTCCTGAGGCCGCAGCTTGCGAGGCCGATCCGTATAGGCGAGCGTCGCGCGAGCGATCTTCGAGGAGGCTGCAGCCATAGGCCGCAGGGCTATGGCTCACAGGCTCCTAGCGCGCGTGCTCGGCGATCCAGGTGCGGCCGTCCTCGGCTTGCTTCGGATCGCTGCCGGCGTCGGCGTCGGCGATCGACTCGCGCGCGAGGCGCACGGCGCGCGGCCGGTCGCCGGTGTCCCACAGCGCGCGCGCGAGCTCGAGCTTCGTCCACGCGATCGAGGCCGGCGCGGCCTGCGCGGCGACCCGCATCGCGAGCGCCTGCTCGAGCGTGGCGGCGGCGTCGCGTGGGCGCTTGCGGCGAATGTCGAGCGTGCCGATCCGGGTCAGCGTGTCCGCGGTCAGCGTCGCGTTCGGCTCGAGGATCTTCGTCGCGAGCGCGCGCGATCGCGCGAGTAGCTCCGCCGCGTCGTCGAACCGCGACTGCTTCATGCGCACGGTCGCCATGCCGTTGAGCGTCAGGATCACGTCCTGGTGGTCGTCGCCGTGGTACGCGGCGCGATAGGTCTCGAGCGAGCGCTCCATCGTCGCGTACGCCTCGTCGTAGCGCGCGAGGTTGTAGTACAGGACCCCGAGCTGCGTCAGACCGGCGGCGTAGCCCGGGTGGGTGCGGCCATCGAGCTCGCCGAGGAGCTCGACGCCCTGGCGCATCATCTCGACCGCCTCGTCGTCGCGATGCACGCCCTGCAGCGACAGCGCGAGGTTCGTGTACGGCATCGCGAGCCGCGGCGAGTGCTCGCCGAAGTACTGCTTCGTCAGCGCGATCTCCTGCTGCGCGAGCGCGATCGATTCCTCGTAGCGCTGCTGCAGCTGGCGCAGGATGCTGAGGATGCCGTACGTGTGCGCGACTTCGGGCGAGGCAGGCCCGAGCACCTCGCGCCAGATGTCCTGCGCGAGCTGGAGCTCGGTGTACGCGTGGTCGAAGTCGCGCAGCGTCTGGTACATCATCCCGAGGCTGCGATGCGCGACCGCGACCTCGGTGCTGCGCGGGCCGCGCGCGCGGGTGAACAGCTCGAGCGCGCGCCGGAACGCGAGCTCCGCGGCGTGACCGTCGCCGCGCGCGAGCTGTAGATCGCCGTCGCGCAGCGCGAGCTCGCCGAGCAGCGCCGGCTCGTCGCCGATCCGCTTCGTCGCCGCGTGCGCGTGCCCGGACCACCGCGCCGCGTCGTCGAGCTTGCCGTTCGCGGTCGCGATCGCGACGAGCTGCGACAGCGCGTGGGCGCGCACGCGGTCGTGGCCGCTCGCATCGCCGGCCTCGATCGCGCGGTGCATGTGGCGCTCGGCGTCGTCCCAGTGCATCGCCTGCGCCTCGGTCTCGCCGAGCGCGTATTCGATCTCGGCGATCGCGGGCTGGTGGCCGAGCTGCTCGGCGCGCGCGAGCAGCCGCTGCATGCTCGCGGTCGCATCGGCGAGCTGGTGCGCGGCCATCTTCGCGTGCGCGGTCGCGAGCTCGCGCTCGAGCGCATCGACGTCGCCGCGGATCCGCGGATCGGCGGGCGTGTACGACGGCGCGAGCGCCTCGACGTCGCTGCACACCGTCGGGCTGGTCAGCCGCGCGACGACGGTATCCGCGTTCTCGAGCAGCGTGCGATCCGGTGCCTGCAGCAGGCCGACGAGCGCCTCGAGCTCGGCGCGCCGCATGCGCAGGCAGTGCATGCGACGGTCCATCACGGCCTCGGTCTGATCGCCGCGGACGCGCGTCGCCTCGCACGCATCGCGGTGGCCGGCGCGCCAGTCGTCGGCATAGCGATCGAGCGCGCGACTCACCGACGTGAACGCGGCCGGCGCCATCGGCTGCTTCGTCGCGGTGAACGCACGCTCGATCGCCGCGCGGCGTTGCGGGTTCCACACGGCGTCGAGCTCGGCGGGCGCGGTCGCGCATACCGCGGGCGCGTCGTGGCGAACGACCGTGATCCCGACCGCGCCGAGCACCGCGGCCCCTGCGATCGCGGCGGCGAGCACCGTGCGCCGGCTCGCGCGCGGAGCGAGCTCGGCGAGCAGCGCGTCCATCGACGGATAGCGATCCGCCGGCGCCGCCGCGAGCCCGCGCCGCAGCACGCGCCGCAGGTTGCGCGGCACGCGCCCGGCGCGCTCGAGCGAGACCGGCAGCTTGCCCTCGAGCGTCGAGTCGAACAGCTCTGCCGTCGTGCGCCCGCCGAACGGCCGCACCCCGTACAGCGCCTCGTAGAGCGCGACGCAGAAGCTGAACTGATCGCAGCGCGCGTCGATCGGCTCGCCCTTGATCTGCTCGGGCGCCATGTACGCGGGCGTGCCGACGAGCGCGCCGCGGACCGTCAGCGGTGTGTCGAGCAGCGTCGTCACGGCGAGCTCGCCGCGCTGCGACGTCGTCACGCGCACCGCGTCGCGCGCGGTGTCCGGCTCGAGAAGCTCGCTGCGCGCGAGCCCGAAGTCGGTGACCTTGACCTCGCCGGTGCTGCCGAGCAGCACGTTGTGCGGCTTGAAGTCGCGGTGCACGAGCCCGGCGCGATGCGCCGCCGCGAGCCCGCGCCCGGCCGCGACGAACACGTCGACGATCGCACGCTGCGCCGGCTCGGTCTTGAGCCACTGCGCGAGGTCACCGCCGTCGAGGAACTCCATCGCGAGGAACACCTGGTCGCCGTGCAGGCCGACGTCGTAGATCGGCACGACGTTCGGGTGGCTGACCTTTGCCATCGCCTGGGCCTCGCGCAGCAGGCGCTGGCGCTCGTGATCGTGCGCCGCGAGCGCGGGGCGCAGCAGCTTGATCACGACCTTGCGCTTGAGCTCGGCGTCGTCGGCGAGCAGCACGACGCCCATCCCGCCCGAGCCGAGCTTGCGCTCGATCCGGTAGCGATCGATCCGCTCGGGATACGACCGCGCGGCCGGTCGCACCGGCGTCGCGCCTTCGCGCCGGGTCTGCGATCCGCGCTCGGTGTCCGGCAGCGTCGAGGTCAGCGCGAGCGCGGCGGCGCCGGACTCGCGCGCGAGCTGGCCGGCGACGATCCGGCACGACTCGCAGTCGTCGACATGCGCGAGCGCACGCTCGTGCGCCGGTCCGTCGAGCCGACCGCTGACGAACGCATCGAGCTCGTTCGTCGTGAGGCATCCACCGTCCATCGCCGCGACGATTGTAGCCGCTACAGGCGCGCCCCGGCGATCGTGTACGACAGCGCGCCGCTCGACGACGACAGCGTGCCGTTCGCGTTCAGCACACCACCGTTGACCGTGCCGGAGCCATCGATCGTGACCGCGAACGCCTGGCCGTCGGAGTTCGTCAGCGTGATCTGCTGCTGATCGATCACGAACGTCGTGCGGCTCGTGATCGTCGCCTGCACCGCACCGAGCTGCTGCGATTGCAGCACGAGGTCCGAGGTCGACCCGTCGTTGATCGACATCGAATCGGTGAACGTCTGGCTGCCGGTGCCCGATAGCGTGATCGTCGTCTTGTACGAGCCGATGAACAGCGCGCTGTCGTCGCTCTCGGCGGCCGGGCAACCACACAGCAGCGCGGAGGTCAGAGCGAGGGTACGGAAGGCGTGGCGCATGAGTCTCCTTTGGGTTCGGCAGGGAGACGGCCGGATCGCGCAACGCTTGCACGAAGATCGTGTAGAGCCGCGAGATCCATCGTGGTTCGACGCCATTCGTCGACGGCGACGCCGCGCGCCGGTGCTAGAGTCCGACCGCCATGGACCTGAGCCTCACCGAAGAGCAAGAAGCGCTCGCCCAGACCGCGCGCGAGTTCACCCGCAAGGAAATCATCCCGAAGGCGGGCCACTACGACGAGACCGGCGAGTTCCCGCGCGAGATCTTGAAGCGCGCCTGGGAGACCGGGCTCATGAACATCGAGATCCCCGACGCGTACGGCGGGCTGGGCGGCAGCTGCCTCGACAACTGCCTCGTCCAGGAGGAGGTGTCGTTCGGCTGCTCCGGCATCAACACGTCGATGGCAGCGAACTCGCTCGGCGCGACGCCACTGCTGGTCGCCGGCACCGACGAGCAGAAGCAGAAGTACCTGACGCGACTGACGAGCGAGTTCTCGTTCTGCGCGTACTGCTGCAGCGAGCCGGACGCGGGCTCGGACGTCGCGGGCATGCGCACGCGCGTCACCCGCCACGGCGACGACTACGTGTTGAACGGCCAGAAGCGCTGGATCACGAACGGCGGCGTCGCGGGCTTCTACACCGTGTTCGCGACGTTCGATCCCGCGATGAAGCACAAGGGCATCGCGTGCTTCGTCGTCGACGCCGACACGCCGGGCGTCAAGGCGGGTCGCAAGGAGAACAAGATGGGCCAGCGGGCCTCGAACACGACCGACGTGATCTTCGAGGACTGCAAGATCCACAAGAGCCAGCTCGTCGGCACCGAGGACTCCGGGTTCAAGGTCGCGATGAAGACGTTCGATCGCAGCCGGCCGTGGATCGCGGCGACCGCCGCGGGCGTGATCCGGCGCGCGCTCGAGGAGAGCCGCGCGTACGCGCTCGAGCGCAAGACGTTCGGCGTGCCGATCGCACAGCACCAGGCGGTGCAGTTCATGCTCGCCGAGATGGCGATCGCGTACGAGTCGACGCGGCTGCTCACGCACAAGGCGGCGTGGCAGGTCG
Source organism: Kofleriaceae bacterium (assembly GCA_035715365.1). Lineage (GTDB taxonomy): Bacteria > Myxococcota_A > Polyangia > Haliangiales > Haliangiaceae > JABFXX01. Next base: position 51,616 of record DASTLB010000028.1, read on the forward strand.
ACAAGGGCGACCTGTCCGCGATCACATCGGCCTACGCGAAGGCGTACGGCGCCGACGCGGCGATGCGCTGCACGACCGACGCGGTCCAGATCTTCGGCGGCTACGGCTACACGAAGGAGTACCCGGTCGAGAAGCTGATGCGCGACGCGAAGCTACTCCAGATCTACGAGGGCACGTCGCAGATCCAGCGCGTCGTCATCGCGCGCAACATCCTCGGCGGCAAGTAGCCGTCAGTGGACGAGGAACCAGCGCGCACCCTCGGTCACTTCGAGGTGGAAGTGATTGTGGTGCGGCTTGTTGTAGTTCGGCGTCAGCACGACGTTGAACAGCCGTGCCTCGACGGCCTCGCACACGATCGTGCGTAGCAGCGTCGCCTTCGGTGTCACCGGATCCGGCTTCGCGCCATCGCCGCACGTCTTCGCGCCGAGCCGGCCGTTGAAGTCGGCGTCGACGTCGTAGACCGTGCCGTCGGCGGCGATGAACTTGCCGGCATCGAGCGCGACCGCTGCGTTGTGGCGCACCGTCGGCTTGTCCGCCGGCCAGTCATCGGGCGCGGGGCGATACATCGAGTAGTGGCGGACCTCGACGATGTCGTGCTTCGCGAGCAGCGCGGCGAAGTCGTCGAGCGCGAGGATCAGGCGGCAGTCGCCGATCTCCCAGTGCGACGTCGCGCGCTGCTTGTCGGGCAGGTTCGTCCGGAACGTCACGCCGTGCAGCGGCCCGGTGAGCCGGACCGGCGCCATCACGCCACGCGCCTCTTCGCGCACGAACGAGATCTTGCGCCGCGCGAGCTCGGCCTCGCACGCGTCCTTCGTCAGCGCGCCGTACTTCACCGCCGGCGCGGCGTCGGCGTCGCCGGGATGATCGATCCACTTCTCGATCGCATCGCGATCGCGCTGCTTGCGGACCTCGGTGACCTTCGCCTTGCGCGCGTGCTTCTTCGACTTGCGCTTCTTCTTCTTCGGCGCCGCCGCCGCGGTCGCGGTCACCGCGAAGACGAGCGCGAAGGCGAGGGCGCGTCGCATGCTTCCAGCGTACATGACGACCCGCTCCGGAGCGCAACAAACCGGCCCGGCCGGATTATGATCGAGTGATGCCGACCTGCCGCGAGTGCAACGACGAAGTGGACAAGCTCGTCTCCGTCAAAGTCGGAGGCAAGGCCCGCAAGGTGTGTGCGGACTGCGCCGACCGCCTGCGCGAGGAGGGCGAGATCGCCGAGGCGAGCGAGGGTGTGATCCAGGGGATGATGGGCTACAAGGGCAGACGCTGATCAGCGCGCCGGATCGAACGCGGTCACCCGACGCAAGAACGACACGTCGAGGTACTCGCGCTTGATCACCTCGGCCATCTGCTCGGCGGTCGCGAACCGCTCGTAGTCGACCCGGATCACCGGGATGACCTTCGAGATGTTCTGCACGAACTCTTCATAGCCCTCGTGCAGCGCCTGCAGGTACTCGAGCGGGATCTGCGCCTCGACGTCGCGACTGCGCATGCGAATCCGCTCCGCCGATGCCTCGGGCGAGACGTCGAGGAACACGATCACGCTCGGCTTGCACATGAAGTTGCTCATGTTGCGGAACAGCCCGACGTACGTCTGGTAGTCGCGCGGATCCATGAGCCCGGTCTTCGCGAGCATCTTCGCGAAGATCGAGTCCTCGTAGATCGTGCGGTCCTGCACCGCCGAGCGGCCGCGCCAGATGATCTCCTGGTGCTGCTGGAACCGGCGGTTCAGCAGGTAGACCTGCATCGCGAACGAGTAGCGCGCGGTGTCGCGATAGAAGTCGGCGAGGTACTCGTTGTCGGCGACCGGCTCGTAATACGTGTCGATGCCGAGGTGGTGGCCGAGCGCGGTCGCGAGCGTCGACTTGCCGGCGCCGATCATCCCGGCGATGCCGATGAAGATGTTGCCGAACGCCTCGCTGGTCGGGGACGAGCGCGGGGCGCGCGCCGGTCCGGATCCATCGGCGAAGCCATCTCCGGTCGGGCGTGCGGGCTCTACGATCTCGGTCTGCACGCGCGCAGCCTGCCAGAGCCCTATGACAGCCGGCTCTTGCAGCGAAAGATCGGGCCGGCCCAGTCCGGATGGTGCTCGATGCACTCCGGCTTCGGCACGCCGTAGTCGAGCAGCACGCGGCGCCAGAACTTCTGCGCCGGCACGTTCTCGAGCATCACGCGGATCTCCCAGCGTCCGGGAAACTCGTCGAGCGTCGCGTGCGCCGCCTTCACGCCGACGCCGCGCCGCCGGTACTTGCGCAGCACGAAGAACTCGGCGATCGCGTGGTCGCCCGGCGGCGCGACGATGTGCTGGTTGACGAACACGAAGCCGGCCCACTTGCCGTCGACGCGGATCAAAAACGGGCTGCGGTCTGCCTCCGTGAAGTAGTGATCGAGCCAGCGATACTGGAACAGCCCGTGCTCGTCGACATCGACGTCCGCGTACTCGGACATGTCGTGCTCGTAGAGCTCGAGCAGGTTGCGGATCACGTGCTTGTCGGACAGCCTGGCGGCTACGAGCTCGACGTCCATGCAGGCAGGCTACTCGATGTGCGTCGTGCGCTCTGTATACTGGCGGCGGTATGGGGTCCGGTGATGTGGAGACGTTGCCCGCGGATGGCGACGTCGCGCCGCGCCCCGACGCCGAGCTGCCGATCGTCGATCCGAGCTGCTACGAGCTCGGCGAGGAGCTCGCGCGCGGCGGCTTCGGCCGGCTGATCCGCGCGCGCGATCGCCGGCTCGACCGCGAGGTCGCGATCAAGCAGCTGCGCGCGACGAATGCCCAGCTCGAGACGCGATTCCGGCTCGAGGCGCGGCTCACCGCGCGGCTCTCGCACCCGGCGATCGTCCCGGTGCACGAGGTCGGGCGGTGGCCGAGCGGCGAGCCGTTCTACGCGATGAAGCTCGTCAGCGGCCGGTCGCTGCGCGCGGTGCTCGACGCGACGCCGGCGCTCGTCGACCGCCTCGCGCTCGTGCCCGCGATCGCCGAGCTCGCCGACGCGGTCGGCTACGCGCACCGCGAGGGTGTCGTGCACCGCGACCTCAAGCCGAGCAACCTGATGCTCGACGACGGCGGCCACGCGTACGTCGTCGACTGGGGGCTCGCGAAGGATCGCCGCGATGACGACGCGCCGCTGCCCGACATGCCTGCATCGGCCGACCTCACGGCCGCGGGCTCGGTGCTCGGCACGCCACCGTACCTCGCGCCCGAGCAGGCGCGCGGCGAGCCGGTCGACGCCACGGCCGATGTCTACGCGCTCGGCACGCTGCTCTACGAGCTGATCGCCGGGATCGCGCCGTACACCGGCGAGCCGGCCGCGATGCTCGCCGCGATCGCGAGCGCGCCGCCGCCGCGACTCGTCGACCGTCAGCCGTCGGCGCCGCGCGAGCTCGTCGCGATCGTCGAGCGCGCGATGGCGAGGCAGCCGCGCGATCGCTATCCGCACGCCGGCGAGCTCGCCGACGAGCTGCGGCGATTCGGCCGCGGCGAGCTCGTCCGCGCGTATCGCTACACCGCCGCGCACCGCGCAGCGCGCTGGCTGCGCCGCCATCGCGGGCTCGCGATCGCGAGCGTCGCGGTCGTCGTCGCGAGCGCCGGCACCGCGCTGTGGTTCGCGACCCGGCCGGCGCCGGTGACCTGGCGGCCCGAGGTGCGCGAGCTCGAGGCGTTCGAGGAGAACTCGATCGGACCCTCGCTGTCGCCGGACGGCACGCTCGTCGCGTTCGACTCGAACCGCGATCCCGACGGTGTGCCGGCGCCGTGGATCGGCCCGCTCGATGGCACCGCGCACCGCGTGCCGACGCCGAACCACTGGGGCAGCCGCGTCCGGTTCACGCGCGATGGCACGCAGCTGCTGTATCGCTCGACCGGTGGGATCTGGCGCGCGCGGCTCGACGGCAGCGCGGCGCAGCTCGTCGTCCCGCGCGGCGTCACCGTCGACGATTGCGGCGACATGCTCGTCGCGGCGCGCGCGATCGACGACGGGTCGATCGGAGGTCCGTTTCAGATCGTGACCGTCGCGCCGGACGGCACGGTGCACGAGGTCGTGCGGATCGACGGGCGCTACGTCGTCGATCGCGTGCGCTGCTCGCCGGACGGTCGGCGCATCCTGTACAGCCTCGCCGAGAATCTCGACGGCGATCCGGGCACGAACCGCGTCTACCTCGTCGACCGCAGCGGCGGCGAGCCACGTCTGGTCGTCGACACCACGCCGGTGTCCGCACACGCGTCGTTCGTCGCCGATGGCCGCAGCATCCTGTACTCGGCGCAGCGCGCCGGCGTCACGAACCTGTGGGAGCGCTCGCTCGACGACGACCGCGCGCAGCAGCTGACATTCGGCGGTGGCGCCGATCTCGCGCCCGATGTCTCGCGCGACGGCGCGCAGGTGATCTTCGACGTCGACGTCACGAGCGCGCCGCTCGTCGAGGTCACGTGCACGACCGAGCGCCGGCTGACACCCGGGCTCGTACGCGTGCGCTGGCTCGACATCAGCCCCGACGGCGCACAGCTCGTCTACCAGCGCTCGGTGCAGGCCCGGCTCGAGATCGTGCTGCGGACGCTCGCGACCGGTGACGAGCGCGTGCTCGGGACTGGCCGCGTGCCGGCATTCCTCGACGCACGACGCATCGCGTGGGCCGACGATCGTGACGTCCGCCTCATGCAGCTCGACACCGGCGCGATCACGACCGTCGCGCATCTGCCGGGCATCATCCGTGGCATGGCGCTCGGCGAGGCCGGCCTCCACGTGCTCGTCGCACGCGAGTCCGGATCGCAGGGCTGGGACGTCGACGTCGCGACCGGCACCGTGCGCGCGAGCCGTGACGGCCTGCTCGGGCTGTCGGCGCCGCGCGGCGGCTGGCGCGTCCTGCTGCGCGGCGCGCAGATCGAGGTCGTGCCGCCCGGCGGAGCCGCCGGCGACCCATCGAACGCGATCCAGCGCGGGCAGTTCCTCGCCTGGGATCGCGATGGCGCGTCATTTCTGTGGCATGACGCGGCGGTCCTGCATCGCTTCACCGTCGCGGCGCACTCCGACGAGCCGCTGTGCCCGATGCCGGGCGTCGTGTTCCTCGCACCGGCCCCGGATCGCAAGACGTTCTACATCGCGCGTGGCGTCGGCCGGGTGCGCCGCCAGATCATCACGAACTTCGCCGACCGCCCGCGGCTGTGACCGCCGAGCGCCGTCGTCACGACGAACGCGCAATCCACGCGCGCCGGATGCCAGCGCCGCCCTCGACGCGCAGTGCTTGCCGAGGCGGCCACCTACACGCGGGCACCCGTGATGCAACTTCGCGCGAGCGTACAAGGAGGACGCGATGCGCAAGCAACCGTGGTTGTTCGGAAGCCTCGTGATCGCCATGATCGCGAGCTGCGGTGGATCGGAGGACGGTACCGAGGACCAAGGCGACATCGGAATCGACCCCGCGACCGGAGACATGATGGATCAAGGCCAGGACGTCGGACACGTCGCGCGGGTGATGACGCGCAACCTCTATCTCGGCGCCGATCTCACGCCCGCGATCGGAGCTCCCGACTTGCGGTCGTTCGTCGCGGCGACCGGCGGCGTGCTGCGCACGGTGACCGCGAATGATTTCACGGTCCGCGCAAAGGGGCTCGCCGCCGAGATCCTCGAGGCGGATCCCGATCTCATCGGTCTGCAGGAGGTCGCGCTGTGGCGCACCGGCCCGGCGTCGCTCGAGCCGCTGATGGGCGGCCGCAAGACCGCGAAGACCGTGCGCTACGACTTCTTGCAGCTGCTGCTGAACGAGCTCAATGCCGACTGCGAGCGCTATCAGGTCGTCGTGATCCAGAAGGAGTTCGACTTCGAGGCGCCTGCCGACGAGAACGGCGTGCCGGGCGATGGCCCGGTGCCGATCGTCGACGCCGAGCTCAACGCGCGGCTGACGATGCGCGACGTGATCCTCGCGCGCGTCGACGGCGGCGTCCACACGTGGAACCCGCGGCACGGGCGGTTCCAGCACCTGCTGAACGTGCCGATCCTCGGCGGCTCGGTCCCGGTGACGCGTGGCTGGGTGCGCGTCGACGCGCGCGTCCGGGGTGGCCGCGAGTTCCGGTTCATCAACACGCACCTCGAGGCGTTCGATCCGCCGCAGCTCGTGCCGAGCATCCGCGCGCAGCAGGCCGCCGAGCTGCTCGGGCCGCCGGCGCTCGGCAAGGGCGGGCTGCCGGTCGTGCTCGTCGGCGATCTCAACTCCGACGACGACACCGTGGCCGAGGGCGATCAGCAGGCGTATCAGGTGCTGCTCGCCGGCGGGTTCGTCGAGCGCAGCACGAGCGAGCCGCTCAGCTGCTGCATCCAGTCGGAGATCCTGACGCGCGGCAGCGTCGACGACTTCGATCACCAGGTCGACCACATCATGACGAACGCACCCGAGCTGATCACGCTGGTGTCGTCGTCGGTCACCGGCCGCGAGATGGTGAACGGCTTCTGGGACTCCGACCACGCCGGCATCGTCAGCGCGCTGCACATCCGCGAGAACTGACGATCAGCGCGGTGCGATCCGCGCCTTCTTGTAGCGCCCCCACGCGACGAACGCGGCGAGCGCGCCGAGGCCGAGTGTCACCGGCAGCGAGGCGAGCTCGCGCTTGCGCAGGTGATAGCCGGTCGCGAGGATCATCACCGCGTCGAGCCCGAGCGCCGCGAGCGGCGTCAGCGCCGGCGCGATCCGCGTCAGCGACGGTGCGACCACGCCGAGCCCGCCGGCGAGCTCGGACGCGCCGATGAACCGCGTCACCTTGGGGCCGACGTCCTTCGGAAAGCCGAGCTTGTCCTCGACCTGCTTCATCGGACCGAACAGCTTGAACGCGCCGGCCCCCGCGAACGCGGTGCCGAGCACGCTCTGTGCGGCCCACAGCGCCCGCTCGAGCCGGCGCGAATGACCATTTCGATAACTCGCCGTCATGCGCAGACGACAAGCGAGCTGCGTGCCGCGCGCCGCGCGGGTTTGACCGCGGCTTGACGAGGTAGGGCGCTCGATCGCGTGCGCGAGCGCGACAGCGAGCGATCAGGGTCGGCGAAACACCGACGTGCCGGCGAACCGCGCCTCGTCGCCGAGCTGGTCGGCGATCCGCAGCAGCTGGTTGTACTTCGCGATGCGATCCGAGCGCGACGCCGAGCCGGTCTTGATCTGGCCGGCGTTCGTCGCGACCGCGAGGTCGGCGATGAACGCGTCCTCGCTCTCGCCCGAGCGGTGCGAGATCACGGCGGTGTAGCGCGCGTGCTGCGCGGTGCGCACCGCGTCGAGCGTCTCGGTCAGGCTGCCGATCTGGTTGACCTTGACGAGGATCGAGTTCGCGACGCCGCTCGTGATGCCCTTCTGCAGGCGCGCGGTCTGGGTGACAAACAGGTCGTCGCCGACGATCTGGGTCTTGCTGCCGAGCTTGTCGGTCAGCGCCTTCCAGCCGGCCCAGTCGTCCTGGTCGAGGCCGTCCTCGATCGAGACGAGCGGGTACTTCGCCACCCAGCTCGCGTAGAGATCGACCATCTCCGCCGACGAGCGCTGCTTGCCCTCGTAGTCGTAGGTCCCCTTCGCCTTGTCGAAGAATTCCGACGCGGCGACGTCGAGCGCGAGGAAGATCTGCTCGCCCGCCTTGTAGCCGGCCTTGCCGATCGCCTCGAGCAGCATCGTCATCGCCTCGTCCGCGTTGTCGAGGCTCGGCGCGAAGCCGCCCTCGTCGCCGACGTTCGTCGCCTTGCCGCGCGAATGCAGGATCTTCTTGAGGTTGTGGAACGTCTCGACGCCGGCGCGCAGCGCGTCCTCGAACCGCTCGAAGCCGGCCGGGACGATCATGAACTCCTGGATGTCGAGGTTGTTGTCCGCGTGCGCGCCGCCGTTGACGACGTTCATCAGCGGCACCGGCAGCGTCACCGCGCCGACGCCGCCGAGGTAGCGATAGAGCGGCAGGTCGTGGCCGAGCGCCGCGGCGCGCGCGTTCGCCATCGAGACCGCGAGGATCGCGTTCGCGCCGAGGTGCGACTTCGTCGGCGTGCCGTCGAGCGCGATCAGGCTCGCGTCGACCGCGGCCTGGTCGGTCGCGTCCATGCCGATCAGCGTCGGCGCGATGACGTCGCGCACGTGGTCGACCGCGCGCTGGACGCCCTTGCCGAGGAAGCGGGCGGCGTCGCCGTCGCGGAGCTCGAGCGCCTCGTGCTCGCCGGTCGACGCGCCCGACGGAACGATCGCGCGTCCGAGCGCGCCGCCATCGAGCCCCACCTCGGCTTCGACGGTGGGATTGCCACGGGAATCCAGGACCTCGCGAGCATGCAGCCAGACGATCTCGGTCATGGCGCGGACACTACACCGGGCCGCGCGGCTCCGTCACACGGCCCAGGCCGGATCCCGGTCGGCGCCGGTCGCCCGAGTCAGGCCTTCATCACGACGAGCGTGATCAGGATGACGCTGACCACCGCCGCGACCGCGAGCAGCACCATCGTCAGCAGCGCCTGACGAGGATCGTTCTCGTACGCGCCATAGGGGTGATCGGCCGGGATGTCGACGTGCATCGGATTCCTCCTCGACGATCCAGGTGCACGGACCGCGCCGCTTCCGCCCGCGCGCGATGCCCTTGAAACGCGAGGGTTGCCGATGCGCGCGACCGCTACACCGAGCGTGATACACCGTCCCGGCGTCATGACGCGAACGATCGGAGTCGCACTGCTCGGCCTCGGCAACGTCGGCGGCGGTGTCGTCAAGCTGCTCGAGGACAACGCCGCGGCGATCGAGGCCCGGCTCGGTGCGCGGCTCGCGATCCGCGCCGCGGTCGTCCGCGATCCGGACAAGGCGAACCGCGTCGTCGAGGTCGACCGCGCGCTGCTGACCACGGACCTCGACGCGACGATCGCGCGCGCCGACGTCGACATCGTGTGCGAGCTGGTCGGCGGGACCACGCACGCGAAGCAGGCGGTGCTCGCCGCGATCGCGGCCGGCAAGCACGTCGTCACCGCGAACAAGGCGCTGCTCGCCGAGCACGGCAGCGAGGTGTTCGCGGCCGCCGATCGCGCCGGCGTCGACGTCTATTACGAGGCCGCGGTGTGCGGTGGCGTGCCGATCATTCGCGTGCTGCGCGAGGGCCTCGCGTCCGATCGCGTCGAGGCCCTGCACGGCATCGTCAACGGCACGTCGAACTACATCCTGACGACGATGGCCGACAGCCGGCGGCCGTTCACGGACATCCTGCGCGAGGCCCAGGCGCTCGGCTATGCCGAGGCCGATCCGACGCTCGACGTCAGCGGCGGAGATGCCGCGCACAAGCTCGCGATCCTCGTCGGGCTGTGCTTCGGCACGATCGACGTCCGCGCGATCTCGACCGACGGCATCGACACGATCGATCCGATCGATCTGACGTACGCCGACCAGTTCGGCTACGTGATCAAGCCGCTCGTGATCGCGCGCCGCCACGATGCCGCCGTCGAGGCGCGCGTCCATCCGACGCTGATCCCGAAGCACTGGCTGCTCGCCGACGTCGCCGGCGCGAAGAATGCGGTCTACGTCCACAGCTACGCGCTCGGGCCGTCGATGTACTACGGCGCCGGCGCCGGCATGCTGCCGACCGCGATGGCCGTGGTCTCGGACATGATCGAGATCGGCCGCAACATGTTCGCGCGCGCCGCCGGGGCGGGCAGGGCACCGCGGCCGGCTCCCGAGGCGATCCGCGCCGTCGTGCCGATCGCGGACATCCGCACCCGCTACTACCTGCGGTTCGGCGTCGCCGATCGGCCCGGCGTGCTCGGCCAGCTGATGACGATCCTCGGCGCGCACGACATCTCGATCGCGCAGGTGATCCAGGACGCGACCGCCGGCGCGACCGACGAGCCGGTGTGGGTCGTCGTCGTGACCCACGAGGCGCGCGAGGGCAACGTGCGCGCCGCGCTCGCGGAGATCGATCGACTGCCGATCACCCGCGCACCCGCGCGCCTGATCCGGATCGCGCAATGACCACGATGAACCACGAGATCCGCGTGATCTTCGGCGACACCGATCAGATGGGCGTCGTCTACTACGCGAACTACCTGCGGTTCTTCGAGAGCGCGCGTGCCGCGTACTGGCGCGACCTCGGCAAGAGCTACAAGGACCTCGTCGACTGGGGCGTCGCGCTGCCGGTCGTCGAGGCGCACTGCAACTACAAGCGGCCCGCGTTCTACGAGGACCTGCTCGTCGTCGAGACCCGGGTCTCGGAGCTGCGCGCGGCGTCGCTGCGCTTCGTCTACACGGTGCGGCGTGGTGAGGACGTGCTCGCGGAAGGCCACACGCGCCACGCCGTCGTCGGCCCCGACGGCCGGCCGAAGGCGCTGCCCGAGGCGCTGCGCTCGGCGATCCCGCCGATCACCACCTGATCTGAACCGAGAACTCCGGCGACATCGGCTGGCCCTTCGCGCCGATCGTGACGTGCGCGCCGCCGACCTGGACATCCTCGGTCTGCGGCAGCTTGAGCTTCTCGAGGCGGGGCGTGAACGCGGCGGTGTCGACGACGCCGGCGAGCGCCTGGTCGAGCAGGATCTTGGCGCGATCCGAGAACATGCCGGCGAGCTCGATATCGAGCGAGCGCAGGTGCTGCTGGCTGTCGAGCGTGATCACGACCTGCTTCGCCAGCTCGCCCTTGCACGTGCGCACCTCGTCGGTGGTGCGCTGTAGCGCACAGTCCGGTGCGAGCGCGCGCAGATGGTTCGCGACCAGCGGCGTGAACATCGGCCCGGCCGCGGGCGACGTGCTCGATTTGCTCCCGCAGCCGGCGAGCACGATCAGGAGGAACCATCGGCGCATGGATGCATGGTATCCCGCGTTGCCTGGCCTGCAACGTGCGCGGTACACCAGCCGCATGCAGGATCGCAACCTCGCCCTCGAAGTCGTGCGTATCACCGAGGCCGCGGCGCTCGCGTCGGCTCGCCTCATGGGTCGCGGCGATCGCAAGCTGGCCGACCACGTTGCCGTCGAAGCCATGCGCAAGGCGTTCGATGCGATCGACATCCGCGGCACCGTCGTGATCGGCGAGGGCGAGCGCGACGAAGCGCCGATGCTGTTCATCGGCGAGACGGTCGGCGCCGGCTGGCGCGACGGCAAGGACTCGCCGAAGGTCGACATCGCCGTCGATCCGCTCGAGGGCACGAACCTGTGCGCGACCGGCGCACCCGACGCGATCAGCGTGATCGCGATCGCCGACGACGGCCAGTTCCTCAACGCGCCCGACACGTACATGCAAAAGATCGCAGTCGGCCCCGAGGCGCGCGGCGTGATCGACCTCCGCGAGTCGGTGACCTGGAACCTGCAGCGGATCGCGAAGGCGAAGGGCAAGAAGATCGAGGACTGCACCGCGGTCGTGCTCGATCGCGATCGCCACAAGGAGATCATCGCGGAGATCCGCCAGCTCGGCGCGCGCATCCGCCTGATCGGCGACGGCGACGTCTCGGGCGCGGTGATGACCGCGAACCCGGACTCCGGCATCGACGTGCTGTTCGGCACCGGCGGTGCGCCCGAAGGCGTGATCGCGGCGGCGGCGATGAAGTGCGTCGGTGGCGAGCTCCAGGGCCGGCTGCGGTTCCGCAGCGACGAGGAGCGCGAGCGCGCGAAGCGCATGGGCGTCAAGTCCGAGGACACGATCTACTCGACCGAGGACCTCGCGCGCGGCGACGTCATGTTCGCGGCGACCGGCGTCACGAAGGGCTACCTGCTCGACGGCGTGCGGTTCTTCGGCGACAGCGCGAAGACCGAGTCGATCGTCATGCGCAGCAAGTCGGGCACCGTGCGCGTGATCAACGCGACGCACCACTTCAACACGAAGCCGAAGTACTCGTGGGCGACCGGCCTCGAGCCGTGATCGCGCCGTTCACTTGCGTGGCAGATCGAAGTTGAGCTTCGTCGTCTTGCCGGCGGTGATCCGCACCGCGCGACTCGTCGTCGGGTGCGACGGGTTCTTGAACAGCAGCGTGTAGCCGCCCGCCGGCAGCTCGAGCTCGAACGGCGTCTGGCCGATCTTGCGCGTGCCATCGTAGACGTCGCTGTACGGGTTCGTCCGCACGGTGAGCCGGCCGGTCTGCGGCTTCGCGGCCGCGAGCTTCTTCGAGAACACGATCTCGCGCACGAGGTGATCGCCGGCGACGAGCTCGATCGTCCGCTTCTCCGGCTCGTAGCCCGGCAGCTCGGCGATCACGGTGTACGTGCCGGCGGTCAGCGCGAACTGCGTCGGCGACTGGCGCGATTGATCGCCGACCCGCACCGTCGCGTGATCCGGCTTCGTGATCACCTCGAGGAACGTGTTCGCATCGCCCGGGCCGGCGTCGGGACGGATCGTCGGCTCGCGCGCATCGTCGGGCGCGACGATCGCCGGCGCGGCATCGACCTCGACGACCACCGCGTCCGCGCTCGTCACGTGCACGATCGGCACGCCGGCATCGCGCGCGGGCGTCGACTTGCCGCCCGGTCGCATCGCGAGCGCGATCACGAATGACAGCACCGCGATCCCGGTCAGCGCGACGATCGGCACAAGGTAGCGCCGCGGTGCCCGCCGGGTCCCGAACGTCGTGTCCGCGCCGGGCACCGGCGTCGCGCGCTCGCGCGGTCCCGATCCGAGCGAGGGCTCGCTGCGCGTCGGCGTCTTGCGGTCACGCGGCCCGCTTCCGAGCGCCGGCTCGATGCGCGTCGGCACGACCGGCGGTCCGCTCGCGATCGGCTCGCGCCACGCACCGCTGCGCATCACGGTCTCGCGATCACCGACGGTGTCGTTGACGATGATGCTCTCGCCGGCGAGCGCGGTCGGCTCCTGGTCCGCGAGCGACACCGCGGTTCCAGAGCCGTACGCGGTCGACGGCGGCGGCGTCGGCTGACGATTCGCGATCGGCAGCGGCGTCGTCGGCCGCGCCGCGAGCTCGCGCGTCAGGTTATCGAGCACCGTCGCGTTCGCGACCTCGTCGCTCGACAGCTTGATCTCGTCCGAGCCGAGCGACACCGTCTCCGCCGTGTGCACCGGATCCGAGGCGACCGACGCGCCGAGCATGTCCTGCGGCGGCGTCACCGTGCCGAGCTTCGTGCCGACCGACGCCGACGTCCCCGGCGCCGCCATCGTGCCCGGCGACATCTGCGTGCCGACAAACCCGGTGCCCGCGTGCTTGCCGCCGGGCGACGTCAGGGCAGGGTGCGGTCCGCTCGCGTCGCGCGGGAACCGCGGCCGCACCCACGCGGCGAGCTGCATCGACGTCGCGAGCTCCGGCGAGCCCTTGATGAACGTCTCGAGCGCGTGCGCGAGCTCGGCAGCGGTCGCGCGGCGATCGCGCTTGGTCTCGAGCGCCCATCCGATCGCCTTCGCGAGCGGAGGAGGCGTGGCCGGCGCGACGCGCTCGATCGGCGCGAGCTTGCCGTCGCGGATCGCGCGCATCGCCTCGACCGCATCGCCGCGCGGCACGATCGTGCGGCCCGCGAGCAGCTCCCACAGCACGATCGCGAGCGAGAACACGTCGCTGCGTCCGTCGAGCGGCGCCGCGACCGTCTGCTCGGGAGACATGTACGCGTACTTGCCTTTGACCTGGCCCGGGTTCGTCAGCTGATCCGCGGTCGCCATCGCCTTCGCGATGCCGAAGTCGCACAGCTTCACGATGCCGTCGTACGACACCATGATGTTCGCCGGCGACACGTCGCGATGGACGAGCCCGAGCTTCTTGCCCGCCGGCCCGACGAGCTCGTGCGCGTAGTTCAGCGCCGCCGCGGCATCGGCGCCGATCCGCGCGACCAGCGTCGGCGACAGCCGCTCGCGATCGCCGTGCTTGAACAGCTCGCCGCAGTGGATGCCCTCGACGTACTCCATCGCGATGAAGTAGTCGGACTCGACCTTTCCGAAGTCGTAGATGTGGACGATGTTCGGGTGCGAGAGCTGCGCCGCGAGCCGCGCCTCGCCGAGGAACATCTTCACGAAGTCGGGCGAGTCCGCGAGGTGCGGCAGGATGCGCTTGACCGCGACCCGGCGATCGAAGCCTTCGAGGCCGCGTTGCTGCGCGAGGAACACTTCGGCCATGCCTCCGCGTGCGATGCGTCGGAGGAGCGCGTACTGGCCGAACCGAATGCCGCCTTCGGCTGGCACCTCACCATCTTATCGAGGAATCGGTGCGCACGGGTGTGTGCACTCTGGTGAGCAAATCCCCGCCGCCAGATGATTTCCGACGCGCCTCGCGTTCACTAAGATGCCGGCCATGCGAAGGGGGATCCGTCGCGCCGGTTTCGCGTGGCTGCTGCTTGCCGCGGCCTGTACGACCCAACCCGACGACGCGACCGCGCCGCGGATCACCGTCGGTGGCGACTCGCCGCTCGTCGGTGCGTTCACGCGCGTCGCCGACGACACCGGCGTGCCCGCCGAGCTGCTCGCCGCGATCGCGCACGTCGAGACGCGGTTCCGCCTGATCGCACCGTCCGCCGACGCGCACGGCGCACCGACGATTGGCCTGCTCGGCCTGTCCGCCGACGAGCTCGCACGCGGCGCCGCACTCGCCGGCCTCCCCGACGAGCTCGCGCGCACCGACGCCGAGGCGAACCTGCGCGCCGGCGCGATGCTGCTGCGCGAGGCCGCGCCGACCGCGCGCACGCTCGACGACTTCCTCGGCGCGCTGCCCGCGAACCTGCGCCACGAGGTCGCCGCCGCGCTCGGCCGCGGCGTCGACGGCCGCGACGCGCTCGGCCACCGCATCGTGATCGCCGCGCGCCCGCGGCTCGCCGAGACCGGCTTCGGCACCGCCACGCAGGCGCTCGGCTATCCCGGCGCGACCTGGTTCCCCGCCTCGTCGGCGAACTACCAGGAAGCGAGCCGCGACGTCGGCGACATCACGAACGTCGTCATCCACACGACGCAGGGCAGCTTCAACGGCACGATCAGCTGGTTCCAGAACCCGGACGCCGAGGTCTCCGCGCACTACGTCGTACGGTCGAACGACGGCTTCGTCGCGCAGATGGTCTCGGAGAAGAACATCGCGTGGCACGACGCGTGTTTCAACACGCACACCGTCGGCATCGAGCACGAGGGCTTCGTCGCCGATCCCGAGACCTGGTACACCGAGGCGATGTACGTCGAGTCGGCGAAGCTGACCGCGTACCTCTGCGACAAGTACGGCATCGCCAAGGACCACGGCCCGATCGTCGGTCACGGCGAGGCACCGGACTGCTCCGATCACACCGATCCCGGCTCGGGCTGGAACTGGGACCACTACATCGATCTCGTGCGCACCGGCGGCGCGCCGATGTTCGCGGCCGACGAGGTCACCGTCGAGGCGCCGGCCACGCTCGTCTCGGGCGAGCGCGCGACCGTCACCGTCACGATCACGAACCGCGGCACGAGTGCGTGGGATCTCGACATCACGCGGCTCGGCACCCAGGCACCGCAGGATCGCGAGTCGGCGTTCTTCGTCGACGGCGACTGGCTGTCCCCGAACCGCGCGACCGCGACCGACACCCAGGTCGCGCCCGGCGAGACCGGCACGTTCACGTTCGACATCGTCGCCCCGCGCGTCACCGCGCCGACCGGCTTCGACGAGGCGTTCCAGCTCGTCGAGGAAGGCGTCACCTGGTTCGGACCCGAGGTCCACATCCAGATGCAGGTCCTGCCCGACGCCGCCGACGACAGCAGCTCGGGCTGCGCGGCTGGCGGCTCGTCGACGGGTGGCGCGCTCGCGCTCGTCGCGCTCGGCCTCGTCACGCGGCGCCGCCGCCGCCGCTAACAAGCGATCGCCGGCTGTCCGCGCCGACCACGCGTGTGCCATGCTCGCGCGCCGTGTGGCCTCGCGCGCTCGCGCTCGCATCGCTCGCCGGTTGCGGCGACGCGATCACGCTCGAGATCGCGAGCGACCGCCCGATCCCGACCGCGATCGACGCGATCTGCGTCGGCGTTGGCGACACCGCGCCCGGCGGCGGCCAGTTCGGCAAGCGCTACGCGCTTGCGGACAAGCTCGCGTCGTTGCCGCAAACGCTGCGCGTCGAGCCCGGCCGCGCCGACGCCGCGTGGGCGTGGGTGCGCGGCGATCGCGGTGGCGTCCCCGCAGTGCGCGCCGAGCGCGGCGTCGACTTCGGCGACGACATCACGCTCGCGCTCGATCGCTGCCAGCGCGGCGGCTCGGGTGCGCCGTCGGTGATCGGCGATCCGGCCGGGCCGGCGGCCGCGCGGCTCGTCGTCTCGCACGGCGTCGCCGGCGCGCGCGTGATCGCGGTCGCCGACGGCGCCTCTGCGATCCTCGACGTCAGCGGTGGCGCGCTCGTCGCGACCGACGGCCCGCCGATCGCGGGCAACGTGCTCGCGCTCGAGGCGCTCGATCTCGACGGCGACTGCGACGACGACGTGATCGTCGCGACCTCCGCGGGCCCACCCGCGATCTGGCGCCGCGACGGCACCACGTTCGTCGAGGCCGGCGCGCTCGGCGAGACTGCCGTCGCCGCGGTCGGCTTCGCCGATGTCGACCGCGATCAGGACATCGACGTCGTCACCGGCAGCGGCGGCGCGCTGACGCTGTGGCGCAACGACGGCAGTGGCACGTTCGCGCCGGATCCGGCCGCGCTGTCGGCGGCCGGCCGCGTCTCCTCGATCCGCGCGCTCGCGCTCGGCGACCTCGACGGCGACGGCAACCCGGATCTCGTCGTCGGCCAGGCCGGCGATCCGCTCGAGGCCTGGCTCGGCGAGCAGACCGGCAGCTTCCAGCCCGCGGACGCGGTCGTGCCCGCGGTCCCGCTCGACGTCGCGCGCCTGTCGCTTGCCGACGTCGACGGTGACTTCGATCCCGATCTCGCGGTCGCGGTCACCGGCGCGCCGTTGCGGCTCTACATCGATCGCGAAGGCCTGCTCGAAGATCAAACCTTCGTCCGGTTCCCGGACGTCGTGCTGGCGCGCGCGACCGCGTTCGGCGGCTTCGATGGCGGCTGCGAGCCCGATGCCGTGATCGCCGGCGACCCCGACACGCTCGTCCTGCGCGGGCAGGACGGCGGCATGTTCGCCGCCGACGCGATGCTGCCGCCCGCGACCGACGCCGTGCTCGTCGATCTCGATCGCGACGGCGATCTCGACGCGATCCTCTCGACCGCCGAAGGGGCCCGATGGGTCGCGCGCTGATCCTCCTGCTCCTGGGCCTCGCGGCGCCGGCGCTCGCCGACGCACCGAAGCCGGCGCCGGTCGACGCGACGACGATCGATCAGTACCTGCTGCGCGGCAAGAAGCTGTTCGACGAGCAGGAGTACAAGGCCGCGATCCAGACACTCGTCCCGGTGACGCGCGACGTCCGCGCCACGCGCGCCCAGCGCCTGCGCGCGCTCGAGATGATCGCGCTCGCGCAGTTCATCCGCGGCGATCAGCCCGCCGCGCGTGCGACGTTCGAGCGCATCCTCGACATCGATCCCGGCTATCAGCTGCGCGACACGAGCGGCTCGCCGAAGATCCGCGCGTTCTTCGATGATCTGAAGAAGCAGCTCGTCCCGGGCTACGATCCAACCGCCGGCGCCGATCTCGAGCACGCCGCTCCGACCGCGGGCACCGCCGGCCGCACGATCGAGATCGAGGCGCGCGCGACGCGCGGGGCCGAGCGCGTCTTCGAGCTCGCGATCGCGACCCGCCGCCGCGGCGAGCTCGCCTACAAGCTCGTCACCGCGACGCCGCGTGGCGAAGCGCGCTGGGGCGTTCGCATCACGCCCGAGCCGTCGTCGAAGCCGTACGTCCTCGAGTACTACGTCGAGGCGCGCGATGCCGGCGGCGCTCCGATCGCGCGCATCGCCGCCCCCGACGCCCCGCTCGAGATCGCGCTCGCGGCCGGCGCGATCGAGCCGAAGCGCCGCTGGTACACGCGGTGGTACGTCGTCGCAGGTGCAGCGGCGATCGGCGCAGGCGTGACCGGCCTCGCGATCGCGGCATCGCGCGGGCCCGATCCCGGCACGCTGCCGCCGAATTCCATCGTCGTGACGCCGTGATCGCCGCGCTCGACCCACGCTGCGCTCGACCTGGTTTTCCCGACGAGCAGTGACCTTTCTCGCCGCTCGCGACCCCGCGCCTCACCACCCAACAGGTGCTGTTAGTTCAGTGCGTGACGGGTCGTGATGCAGATCATCGTCGGAAAACGACGGGCGGATTCTATTGGTCCATCGCCATGGCGCTCCCACATGGGCACACCAATTTGCCTTGACCCCCGGGAGCAAGATCAGTAGGGTCCCGCATCGTTTTCACAACCGCCGAGGCCTTGGGGAACATTCCGGCAGCGGCAAACCCAAGCACGAAGAAGCAGAAGGAGTCGACGCAATGAAGAAGCTAGCTTTGGGAGCCCTGTTCGTGGGGCTCATGGCCTGCGGTGGTGGCAAGGACAAGCCGCCCGTCCTGATTGACTCGGGTTCGGGCAGCGACGGCGCTGCTGGCGTCTGCAACCCGCTCACGCAGACGGGCTGCAACGCGGGCGAGAAGTGCACCTGGATCGTCGACCAGGACACGCCGACCGAGATCGGCCACATCGGTTGCACCCCGGACGGCACGGTTGCCGTCGGTGGCGCGTGCACCGTGGGTCCCGCGGGTCCCCAGGGCTTCGATGATTGCGTGAAGGGGTCCGTCTGCGTCGCCGCCGAGTGCAAGACGATCTGCGATCCGCAGATGGTCGGCACGGCGTCGGGCTGCGATGCGCAGCACTCGTGCAGCCGCTACTCGGGCCTCTTCGACATGGGCGGCACGACCGTCGCCGGTGCGTGTGACCCGACCTGCGATCCACTCGATCAGAACCTGCTCGCGGGCGCTGGCGCGACCGCGGCGTGCGGCTCGACCAACCCGTCGATGCCGAACAAGGGCTGCTACACGTTCGACTTCAACAGCTTCTCGTGCGCCCCGGTCGGCATGTCGACGCTGACCAAGACCGACCGCGTCGAGCCGGTCCTCTCGCCGAGCGGCAACCCGTTCGTCAACGGCTGCGCGCCGGGCTACGTCCCGTTCTTCTTCGAGAGCTCGACGAGCATGAAGGTGCTCTGCACCGGCCTCTGCGCGTCGGACAACATCAGCAACGTTGCCGCCGAGAAGGCGAACGACACGGGCGTCGATGCTCGCACGGCGAAGCTCGTGACGTCGCCGGCGCCTGCGGTTGGTGATGGCCTCTGCGTGGCCGGCAAGAAGGGCTCGACGAGCGGTGGCACCGAGAACTGCGTGATGCTGTGGTCGTTCCTCACCGACGCGAACGGCAACCCAGGCCCGAGCCCCTACAACGAGACCGTCGGTGTCTGCTTCGCGTTCACGCAGTTCATGTACGACTCGAACGGCGACATGACGCCGGACAAGACGTTCCCGAACTGCAACACCCTTCCGAAGCGCAGCGCGGCTACGACCGGCCAGGACGACGACGCGGCTGACTTCGGCTGCCAGAAGATCGCGGAGTCGCAGTTCGACGGTAAGGCCGTCGCGCCGATGATGAAGGACTTCCGCATGGGCTTCGGCCCGGGCGAGGCGACCGCTCACATCGTCAAGTAGCGTCCCAAGGGATTGTAGAAAAGCCGGCCTATCTGGCCGGCTTTTTTTTTGGGACCTGCGCTCGTCTTTTTTAGCAACCGTCGCCGTATCCGGCCGACGTAGGGTCGCATGTCAAAGGAACATAGCCGCATGTGGCGTAGTGTCGTGCTCTTGTCTTTGGTGGCTGCCTGCACGCAGCCGAATCCGCGCTCGTGTGCAGATGGACTCTGCACAGACCCGGCCTTTCCATTCTGCGATGTCGATGGCGCTGTGGGAGGCACGCCAAACGCGTGTATCGCCGTGGACTGCGCGCCTGGTGAATTCGTCGAATGTCGGGGCGACCAGGCACTGACGTGCAATGCCGCCGGCAACGACCTAGAACCCGTTGAATGTCCGCTCGGTTGCGTCGACGCATCGGGCGGATGCGCAAAGTGTTCGGCCAATGCGCAATGCGACAATCCGCTACCCATTTGCGACCCGTCGGGCAGCTGCCGTGCCTGCGCCAGCGACGACGAATGCGATAGCGCGGTCTGTGATATCGCAACAGGTGCTTGCGTCGCAGAAGCGGCGATTGTCTACGCATCCCCGAGTGGCTCGCAAACCTCGGCGTGTACGAGGCAAGAGCCCTGCGCACTGCCGCGCGCCGTCTCGGCTGCAACGACCTCTGGGGTGCCTCTGACGCTACGACTTCTGCCCGGAAGCTACTCTGATTCGCTGTCGATCCTAGTCACGCAGACCACGCCACAACGTGTGGTCGGAACTGGCTCCACGCTTACGTCGGCGTTTGAAGTTGCAAAAGGCGCCGTCGTCGAAGCGCGCAACATGACGCTGATCGGCTCCGGCACCTCGGATCGTGTGAGCTGCGGAAAGCTCGCGACCGATGCGATTTCATCTCTGAAGCTGAGCGATTTCAAAGTCTCGATCGAGTCAACGACGGTACAAATGGCGTTCATACGCTGCAACGCGACCCTGGAGCGCGGCGAGATCGACATGCAGATGTTTGGCGATGGTGCGTTGTTGTTAAACGAAGGCACGAACCTCGTCGTGGACCGCCTATATGTACACTCCCAAGGCGATAGCGCTCAGAGCGGGTTCGCTGTTTTTGATCGCGATTCGACGGCGCGGGTCACGAACAGCGTTTTCCTGAACGCGGGCGTCCAGTTCTCGAACCTCGACACAGTCGCCGGTGCTGAGTTCTTCTTCGCGTACAACACATGGGTCATGACCCATCAGGCGTTCGTGAATTGCAATAAGGGCAGCTCGACTGTTTTGAACGCGCGCTTCGAAAACAACATCATCTTCTCCACCACGACCGACGAGCCTTTGCTCGCTCCGAATAATTGCACGCTCGTCGGGAACATCGTCGCGCCGTTCGCGGGCTCGTTGCCGGGCAACATCATCGCGAACCCTCGTCTCGTCGACGCACCTGGTGGCGACTACCACTTGCAGCCTTCGAGCCCCGCTCTGGATGCCGCCGTCCCATCGCAAGTGTCGCTCGATGTCGACCACGACTTCGAGGGCACGATTCGGCCGCAGGGCGCGAAGCCGGATATCGGCGCGCTCGAGCTCCACTAGCACACACACTGGTTCCCATCCATCGAGCCGGCCACGAGGTCGGCTCGATTCGTTTTCGGCGCGCGCGCTCGTGCAACGAACGTCGTGCGGCCGACACGAACGTGCGCTGGAGACAACTGTCTGTCCGGCGGGCGGACTGCGCTCCGGACACTCCGGACACGCGGCGACGAAGTTTCGATGCATTGCGACGGCACATTCTTCGAAAAGCGACGCAACCCGAGCCAGCCAGAACCGAAGAGACAGCTCCCAAAAGGACGGAGGCGATCGCGAACATGTCGTTCAAGGATTCTCAAACTCAATCGCTCGAACCAGACGCGCGCGGTGCGGGCAACGTGGTGGCGCTGCGCTCGACGCAGACGGGCGTGGAGCACGCACTCGAAATGAATGCTCGACGCTGGGTGATCGGATCGAGCCGCAGCTGCGATCTGGTCGTCGAGGACAAGTACGTCTCGAACACGCACTGCGTGCTCGAACGCCGCAAGGATGGCCGGCTCATCGTGCGCGACAAGAGCTCGAAGAACGGAACCTTCGTCGACGGTAACCTCGTCGAAGGCGCCGAGCTGCGGGTCGGCGCGCACCTCAGGATCGGCGAGTCGATGTTCCTCGCGGTCGCCGGCGGGGCCGCGGGCGGTCACCAGCCGCGCGCGATCGAGCTGCTGCGCGGCCACGACCCCGTGTTCCGGGCGACCGTCGACCAGGCGCTCAAGGTCGCGCCGGCCGACTGCAACGTGCTGATCGTCGGCGAGACCGGCACCGGCAAGGACGTGCTCGCCCGCGTGATCCACGAGGCATCGCGCCGGCAGGCCGGCAAGTTCGTGCCGGTCAACTGCGGCGGCATTCCGCGCGAGCTGATCGCGTCCGAGCTGTTTGGCCACGAGAAGGGCTCGTTCACGGGTGCGCACGCTGACCGCGACGGCTATTTCATGGAGGCGAGTGGCGGCACGCTGTTCCTCGACGAGCTCGGCGAGCTGCCGCTCGAGCTCCAGCCGCACCTCCTGCGCGCGCTCGAAACGCGCCAGGTGCGGCGCGTCGGTGGGACCCAGGACCGCGCGTGCAACGTCCGCATCATCTCGGCGACGAACCGGATCGAGCACATCGGGACGGAGAAGTCGCGGATCCGGCTCGACCTCTACCACCGGCTCGCGACCGTCGTGTTGCGGATGCCGCCGCTGCGCGAGCGCATGGGTGACCTCGTCGATATCGTCGAGGCGGCGCTCGTGGAGCTGCAGCCGCAGTACGGCAAGAAGCGCATCTCGGCGGACGGCTGGCGCGCGCTCGGCAACTGGAACTGGCCGGGCAACGTGCGCGAGCTGCGGCAGGTGATCAACCGCGCCGTCGTGCTCGGCGGCGAGGAGCTCGGTCCACTCGACCTGTTCCCGGACTGCACCGACGCCGAACAGCTCGGCGACTATCACCTCCGCGACAAGCGCCTCGTGCCGTACCAGGCGATGATCCGCGGCGCGATGGAGCAGGCGCTCAACCTGCACGGCTCGATCCGCGGCGCCGCGCAGCACATGGGCATGGCGAAATCGACATTCGCCGAGCGTGCGCGGGCGTGGGGTCTGCTGCCGCGGCCGAAGAACAAGCTCGGCAAGCTGATCAAGGGCGGCAAGAAATAGCGCAACCGCCCGACGTGCCGGTCGAAGGGCGCGTGCATGTCTGACTACGAGTCCACGCACGCGCCCTCTCCTTCCGCCTCCAATTCGACACTCGGCGTCGAACACGACGTGTCTCCGCGAACGAGCGTGACCGCGGTCGGTCATACCCCGAGCAATCACAAGTCACCGAGCGCCGTGAACCTGCCCGGAAGAATCGTCGGCGTCAGTCAGGTCACCGGGGGGCTGCAGATCACCATCAACGCGGGTTCTGAGCGCGGTGTTCGCGTCGGGATGAAGGGTGTCATCAAGGTGCACAGTGGCCCGGAGGAAGTGTTCCAGATCCGTGAGGTGATCGAGGATAGTTGCCGCGCGCTGATTCCGATCACGATGCACCAGCAGATCATGTCGGGCGATCGTGACGTTGTGATCAATCCGCGGGGTAAACACTAACGGTGTCAGGCCATTAGGAGTTTGCTCGCAACCGAGGGCACCACCGGCCGAAGCCCTGGCCCATGCAGCAGCCGGACTCCGTTTGCATCGCCCGACCCGCGTTCGACGCCGTCACCCGCCACACGATCGCGGATCAGCTTCGCGAGATTCGCACCGAGCTCGCCGCGATCGGTGCCGGGCACATCGCGCTACTGCGCGGCGACGACGCCGGACTCGAGCTGTTCGGCCTCGGCCGGCTGCCGTCCGTGTACCCGGTGTCGTGGCTTGCCGAACGGCTCCAGCTGACCACGACGGAGCAAGCGGTGCTCTGGGTGCTGATCTCGAACGAGCTCTGTCCTCTCGCCCGCCAAGCGATCCGCGATCTGACGACCGAGCAGGTTGCGGATCCCACGCGCGACACGCTTCGCCGGATCGTCTACGGCACGGTGCCCACGCACGCGGGGTGGCAGGAGCTCGCGCCCGACGGCACGCTGTTCCGGCTGGGACTTGTCGAGGCGCGTGACTCTGGTGGCGAGACGCCGGAGCATCGCCAGCCGCTCAAGCTGTCCCGCCGCGTGCTGGCCCTCGTTCATGGCGAGGTCGGGCTCGATGCCGCGCTGCATGGCCTCGCGAAGCTCGATGACAGTGCACTGCCGCTCATCGAGATCGAGACCAGCCCGGACACGGTTCGCGAGCTCGCAACCGCGATGTCCGCCGGCACGCTGATCGTGCTGCGCGGCGGTGTCGGCACGGGCCGGCGCTCGCTGCTGGGGGCGATCGCGCGCGACCACGGACATCGCGTGCTGCTCGTCGAGGGCCGCGCGATTTCCGCCGATCGGAACATGGCGGCTCGTCAGCTGCGACTCGTCGCGCGCGAATGTGCGCTGTTTGGCCTTGTCCCGCATGTCCAGCACTTCGACGCACTCGCTGCTTCGGGCGAGACGCCGGACCGCCTTGATCTCGTCGAGCGCGAGCTCGCTGGCCTGACGCTCGCGACGACCACGCGCCCGGTCGCGCGGCGCTGGGCTCGGTCGCCTGCGATGATCGAGATGCCGGCGCTGACGGGCGCGCAACGCGCGAAGCTGTGGAGCCGCGCGCTGCCGCAAGCCTGCGCCGGTGATGCCGACCTGCTGTCGACGATGTACCCGCTCGCGCCGGCCCTGATCGACGCGGCGGCGAAGGTCGCGATCCAGCAGGCGGGCGGTGGCCAGATGAAGCCCGAGCACATCGAGCGCGGCATCCGCTCGGTCCTCGATGATCGGCTCGCTGGCCTCGCGACGCGCATCACGATCACGCAGTCCTGGCAGGATCTGATCCTCCCCGAAGAGCAGGTCACCTCGATCATCGAGCTGCTCGCGCGCATTCGCGAGCGCCGCCGGGTCTACGAGGACTGGGGCTTTGCGCAGAAGCTCGGCAAGGGGCTGGGCGTCTCGGCGCTGTTCTCGGGGCCGCCGGGCACGGGCAAGACGATGTGCGCCGGCCTCGTCGCGCGCGACCTCGGCACCGAGCTCTATCAGGTCGATCTCAGCAAGATCGTCTCGAAGTGGATCGGCGAGACCGAAAAGAACCTCGCCGCCCTGTTCGACGCCGCCGAGGCCGGTCACGCGGTGCTGCTGTTCGACGAGGCGGACGCGCTGTTTGGCAAGCGCACCGAGGTTCGCAGCAGCAACGATCGTCACGCGAACCAAGAGGTCAACTACCTGCTGCAGCGCCTCGAGAGCTTCACGGGCATCTGCATCCTGACCACGAACCACGAGACCGCGATCGACGAGGCGTTTCGCCGCCGGCTCTCGGTGCACGTGCGATTCCCGATGCCGGAGACCGAGGAGCGCAAGCTGCTGTGGCAGACGCTGATTCCGAAGTCCGCCCCGGTCGGACGTGACCTGCCATTTGATCAGCTCGCCGAGAGCTACGTGATGAGCGGCGGCTACATCCGCAATGCCGTGCTGCGCGCCGCGTTCCTCGCGGCCGACCAGAACGACCGCATCACCGCCGCCTACCTGACGCGCGCCGCCCAGCTCGAATACGAGGCGATGGGCAAGGTCGTCGCGCGTCACTGAAGGAGCCCGAGATGTCCGACTACGACAACAAGACAGGACAAGCTTCGCATCAGAAGCCACAGCATGCCGTAGACGACGCGATGCCGAAGCCGCGCGTTGACGCTGCCCATGACCGCCGCCCTCTCGGCACGAACGCGAATGCGACACCCAAGCGCCTGCTCGAGACCCCGGGGCACCGCGAGCGCTCGTGGGTTCGTCCGTCGACCACTCCCAGCAACGAGCCCACGCACGTTGGCTCTGTGTTCTTTCGCACGAAGGATTCCAACCTCGACTCCGATGACCGCGCGCTACTCGTGGAGCTCGCGCGCGCATATGCAGGCGACTGCACGCAGAGCCGGATCAGCGGCGATGGTGTCTCGGGCGAGGTCGTCGGATATGCCGACCCGCGAACGTCCCACGAGCCTGACAATCGCCAGCTCTCTGCCGCGCGCGCATCGCATGTCGCGAGCTCGCTCACGAGTGCATTGCGGAACGAACCACCTGCGACGGGCTTCTACGGCGTCTCGTCGCGCGGAGAGGGAGTGGCGCCTGGTGCTGACGAGCACGACAACGCAATGGGTGCCGAGGGCAACACCCTCGCGCCGTACCGGCGTGCAGATATCTATCTGCGTGGACGTGCTCATGGCGCGCGCTACACGCCGGGCGTGAAGAGACCTGTGTCGCGGTCTCCGATGGCGCCGGACTTCAGCGCGCAGACGCATGATCTGGAGCGATGGCTGCCTTATGTAGAGCAGGGTAATCGCCAGTTCATCGAAGGAATCGCGAGTCGCGGAATCCTGTTCGCGACGTGGAACGACAGCAATTTCAGCGATTCACTGCGAAAACAAGGACTCATCGGGATCGAGCCACCATGGTGGAGTGGCCGCGCAGCGTCGGTGCCGAGCGGTGAGCCGTACGGTCGTGCGAATCAGATGACGGAGGAAGCGAAGGCAGATCGACAGCTGATTGCCGAAACGCGACTGCTAGTGAGGGATATCAAGGAGTGCGCATTTTATGTCGATGCACATTTCACTGACGATTATCACGCCTGGTCTCAGGCGGATGACGAAGCGAGGGTGCAGGAGGCGCAGCTCCGAATCGGTTACGTGCTGTACATGTACACCGAGATCGGACGCGAGGCGCGGGACCTCAAGGCGAAGGTCTCGCGATGACGCGCATCGCTGTGTGTGCGTTGCTCTCGCTGGCGCTCGGCTGCCAGTCGAGCAGTCTCGCGTGTCCGAGTGGCACGCAAGCGGAGAGCGTCGCTGTAGGACGACGCAGCGTGCGTCAGTGCGTACGGGCTGACGGGGTTCCGCACGGGCCCGTCGTGGAGCAGTGGGCGGACGCAAGCCAGCACCTCTGCGGCGTGCTCGAGGATGGGGTCAAGCAGGGTCGTTGGCGTCATTGGTACGACAACGGACAGCTCATGTCGGATGTGGACTATCGAGCGGGTCATCTCGTTGCACTCACGACGTGGGCGCCGGATGGCGATCTCATGCAGACAGCGCGCTTCGAAAACGATTTGTCCGACGGTACGACCGTCATCTTCATGCCGGAACGGCACGAGCAGCACTTCGATGCGGGCGAGCGCGTGGGAATGTGGACGATCGAATACAGCGACGGGCGACTCGACGTGCGCGTGTACGGGCAACACTCGATGCTGCTCGCCGCCAATGGGCGGCCGTTGCCACCGCCGAAGGAGAAGCTCGCGTTGTCCGATGGCACGGTGGTGCGTCATGGCGCATGCGAGCGCGCGCGCGTCGACAACGGCGGCACGTCCCCGTGCCTCGACCTGTTCGAGCGCGTGCAGCGCTGCAGCTTGGTTGTGGATCCAACGCCCTGCGAACACGACGCGATCGCTTGTCAAGAGGGGGGCTGAGTGACCGCATAGGAGGCGGCCAAACTGATCGCGGTTATCCACAGGTCGCGATCGCTGCGACCTGAGTGTTCGGCAGTGGCCGCTGGGGGCGGCCAAACTGATCCATCACGCGGCGCGTG
>DASTLB010000029.1:0-56467 GCA_035715365.1 Kofleriaceae bacterium
GATGATCAGCGAGCGTCCTGGGACCAACCGTGACACCCAACAGGTACGCTGGACCCCACCGCGTTGCGTCGAAGCTACAAAACCGCAGCGGTAACGCCGCTTTGCGTCGAATCCGCCACCTTGACCTTTTTGCATAGCGGCGCTGTCAAAACACCGCTCCAGACACGCCCCTACGTCAGGGATCGCGACAAGAGAAACCCGGCTCGCCGGGATGGCGCTCGCCCGGGTCAATCGAGGTCTTTGATCTTCCAGGCGCCGTCCTCGCGCACGAATTTCACCTCGTAGCGCTCGCCGTAGCTCATCCGCGCTTCGTTGCCCTTGGTCTCGATCGGCTCGTCGATGTTGGCCTCGAGCATGTTCATCAGGACCTGCATCTGCTCCCGGTTGGGGCCCTGGAACTGCGTCTTCATCTTCTCGACGTCCATCTTCTCCCGGTACTTGTCCGGAACGAAGCGGAGCATCACGTCCCAGCGCTCGAGCCGGTACGCGCGGACGAACGAGCGCAGCGCGTTGCGCGGCGTCGATTGATCGTAGAACCCGAGCGGGTTCGCCGCGATCTTCCACTTCCCGTCTTCCTGCACGAGCAGCATCTTGTCGCCGAGCCCGTACTCGAACTCGGCCGAGACCTCGAGGCTGCCCTTCTTGCCGCGCAGGCGATCCGCGGTCTCGTCGACCTCGCGCGCGTTGTCGCGCATCATCCGGACGTAGTCCTCGCGCGAGACCTTGCCGCGAAAGCTCGACGACATCAGGTCGTACGCCGTGCCGAAGTCGCGGTTCTTCAGCGCGCGGCCGTAGCGATCCAGCGTCTGGCTGGGACCCTTGTTGCCGCCACAGGCCGCACCGCCCAGGGCGATCGCGACCAGAACCACGAGCACTCGCACGCGTCGGTTATAGCGAGCCGCCGCTGCCGATGCCAGTCGCGCGCAGAACCGTCACTGCGCGAACGTCCACGGCACGCTGAACGAGCCCCCGATCGCCCCGAATTCTCCGAAGTCGGCGCGGAACCGACCGGCGAGGCAGTTCGAGCTCTCGTCGACGATCATGACGCCGCTCTCCGCCGGCAGATATTCGATCCGGCCCAGGACCGCGGACGCGACCTGGAACGGACAGTCGAGGCCCTGCTGGCCGTCGGCGACGACGTCGTACTGCGCGATCTCCGCAGGCGCGCAGTAGAAGCCGAACTGCAGCACGAGCCCGACGTCGTTCGGCCCTGCCGGCGTGTCGAGCCGGAGCGCGCTCTGCGTCGCGTACTGCCGGGCAACCGCGGTCGCGCTGTCGAAGTCGAAGTGCTGGGACGTGTCGTACGGGTTGGTCACGCGACCCCCGACCGTCACGACGGCCTCGTTGTTCGGCAAGCACTGCATCGGCTGCGAATCGACGCCGATGTCCGCCTCGTCGGAACAGCCGGTGGCAAACACGACCAGGCTCGTGGCGAGTACCAGATCTTTCATCGCGAAGCTCCCCTCGTTGCGTTCGTACCTGGTTCTCCGGTCACGGCGTTCACCTTCACGGTTTGTTCGCGCAGCGCTCGAGCCCGCGCGCGACCTTCGCTTGCTCCGCCGCGGACAGCCGCTCGGCGCGTGCGCGCGTGTACGCGTCGACCGCGCGCGCACAGTCGGCCTGCTTGCGCCGGACATCGCCGAGCGTGCGCAGGAGCTCGCCGCGGCGGCCGCGATGCGACGGATCGCTCGCGAGCGCCTCGAGTGCCGCGGCCGCCTCCGCGAGCCGGTCGGCGCGAACCCACAGCTCGGCGCGCGTCAGCTCGGCGTCGGCGCGCAGCGGCGTCGACGGGAACCGCCGGAGCAGCTCGGCGATCCGATCGAGCGCGTCGGCGAGCTGGCCATGCGCGGCGGCCTCGCGCGCGGCCTCGTACAGCCGGATCTGCTCGGGCAGCTCGCTTGCCGGCGGTGGCGCCGGCGGTGGCGCCGGCGGTGGCGGCGGCGGCGCGGGCGACTCGACGCGATGGACGATCACAGCACGCACGGCCGGTGGCGGCGGCGGTTCGGCGATCGCGGGCTCGTACGCGATCGCACGCGACGCGAGCTCGATCGGCGCGAGCTCGGTCGCGGGCACGCCGAGCGCGGGCTGCGCGATCGCGTGCTCGCCGTCGACGATCGCGAACTGGCGCACGCCGAGCCCGACGCCGAGCACGAGCAAGAGCGGCAGCCCGAGCTTCCACACCGACGTCAGCGACGAGCCGAGCGAGACCCCGGCCGCGATCGCCGACTTCACGGCGGCACCGTTGCGCGCGATCCGCTCGGGCGTGATCGCCGCGTCGGCAGCGCGCAGGATCGGACCGAGCGGGCCGTCCTTCAGACGCGGTGGCGATTCAAGCGCCATGATCCCTCCCGACGCGCGTGCGCATCAGCGCCTCGAAGCGCTTGCGCGCGTGGTGCAGACGCGTCCACACCGTGTTGACGGGGATGTCGAGCAGCGCGGCGATCTCGGCGCCCTCGAGCTCCTCGAGCTCGTACAGCACGAACACCTCGCGATGCTTGAACGGCAGCCGCGCGAGCACGTCGGCGACCACGACCGCGGCGCGCGCGCGATCGAGCTCGCGATCCGGATCGACCGCGAGCGCGACCGGCTCGTCGCCGAACCGGCCGAGCGCGCGCAGCCAGCGCCCGACGCCGCGGCGGTGCCGCATCGCCAGGTGCTGCGCGATCCCGTACAGCCACGTGCGCGGCTTCGCGCGGCCGTCGAACGTCGCGCGCTTCTGGAATGCGATGATGAACGTCTCCTGGATCAGATCGTCGACGTGCGCGCCGTCGCCGGTGAGCCGCGCGATCACGCGGCCGATGAACGGCGCGTGCTCGGCGTACAGCGCGTCGATGTCGAGCACGATCGCGGCGTGATCGGTGCCGGCCGCGAGCCGGCGCGGTGGGGTCACCGCCTCGATCACGGGGTCGCCGGGATCGCGGGCCGAGCGCTCGGGCGAGGACGCCTCCACGTACGCTGATTCTCCGGCCGCGACCACGACCTTCACCGGATCTGAAATTCGCCGCCAAGTCCCACGCGCAGCGCGGGAATGTCCTCGCGGACGAGGCCATCACGGGTCGTAGCGACGTGGCGCAGCCCGCTCGCCGCGAGCTCGAGCCCGAGCGAGCCCCATGACCACGCGCGGCCGCCGAACACCGCGCCTTCCCACCACGGCAGCCAGTCGGATGCGTTCTCGGTGAAGCCCATGCCGGTCACGCGCACCGCGCCCGCCCGCGCCTCGGCACGCAGCGCCCACGCACCGGCGCGATGGCGATACGCAATCCCGGCGAGCACCGCGGTCTGCTGGAACGAGCCATTCCCGGCGGCCTGCGGGAGACTCGCGCGCACGAGCAGCGAGCCGCCGAGCCGATCGCGCGCACCGCCGACGTCGACGATCGCGCCGGCCTGGCCGTCGATCCCGATCGGCGCCCACAGCGAGCTCACCGCGGACTCGGCGGTGACCTCGACCCAGCGCGCGGGCGGCGCGACCGGCGCGCGCACCGGCGGTGGACCGGCCCACTCGGGAAACGCGGACAGGAACCGATCGACCGCGAGCGCGAGCAACTCGGGCGCGCTCGTGCAGTCCGCGGCCGCGAGCGTGTACGCGCGATCGAGCCCGACGCTCCCGGCCGCCTCGCCGCTGCCGCGCTCGACGACGAGCCGGACCTCGGTCGGCTCGCTGCCCGTCGCGGTCACGCGGATCGCGAGGTCACCGTGCGTCGCGCCGTGTGCGGCGAGCACGCCCGCGATCCGGTCGCGCGCGGCCGCGGTGCTCGGGCAATCACCGCCGGTGATCTCGATGCGCGCCGGCGGTGGCGGCGACGGCGCGACGACCGGCGCGGCGTGCGTGCACGCACCGAGCAGCATCCACACGAGCGCGCGCGCCATCTCGCATCCTTCGCATGGACCTCGCATCGCATGCACGTGACATGCAGCGCAGCGTGACGCGGGCTACGTGGTGCCCACGACTGTCGTCACGGGCTGACCGTGGCCGGCGCGTGCGTGATCGCGCGCGAAGCTGCGCGTCGCGAGTGCCATGCACGCGGCGGCGACGACGAGCGCGAGCGTCGGCACCCACAGCGCGGTCGTCAGATCGGTCTCCTCGGAGATCGCGCCGATCACCCACGACGACGGCGCGGTCCCGATCATGTGCATCGTGAAGATCACGAGGCCCTGCGCGGCGACCGTGAGCCGCGTCGGCGCGAGATCGTCGACGGTCGCGGCCATCGGCGCGTGGTACCAGGAGATGAAGAACAGCGTCAGCACGCCGATCCCGTCGAGCGCGAGGCCCTTCGGGATCACGAGCGCGATCGCGGCGCACGGCGCGGTCAGCGTCATGCCGAGCACGATCGTCCATAGCCGGCCGGTCGCGAGCCGCTTGCGCAGCCGATCGGCGATCTGACCACCGACGAGGATGCCGGACAGTCCGCCGGCGAGCGCGAGCACGAGCAGCGACGTCGCGGCCTCCTCGGACATGTGCTTCTCGCGGACGAGGAACTCCTTGAGCCACGCGTTGAAGCTGCCGGCGGAGAACGCCATCACCGTCGTCGACGCGATCACCCAGCGCAGCGTCGAGATCCCGAGCAGCTGGCGCCAGCCGTTCATCGCCGAGCGCATCTGCAGGCTGATCTCGGCGCGGCTCGCGCGATCGTCGACCCGCGGCGGCACGTAGATCGCGGCGACGATCGCGGCGAGCGCGATCCCCGGCAGCGCGAGCGCGACGACGACGAGCGGAAACCCGAGCAGCGTCCCGGCCGCGAACCCGACGACGCCGCCGACGAACAGCCCGAGGTTGAAGAACGACAGCCGGCTCGCCTTCGCCGGCCCCTCGAAGATCTGGCCGAGGATCGAGTTCGCGACCGGCACGACCGCCGCGGTCCCGAAGCCGACGAACGCGCGCGACACCGCGAGCCCGAGGTAGCTCTCGCCGACCGCGCCGAGCGCACCGGCGACGCTCGCGATGATCATGCCCCACGTGATCACGCGCCGGCGATCGAAGCGGTCGCCGGCCCAACCGAAGCCGAGCGTCGCGGCGGCGTGCGGCACCATGAACACGGTCTGCAGGAAGCCGATCTCGGAGTCGTCGATGCCGTAGCGCGCCGTCAGATCGGGATACACCGCGAACAGCGCGTTGCGCGCCGCGTACGAGACGAGGTTGATCAGCGCGAGGACGACGAGGATCTGTGTCGGGCGGATCGAACGCGTCATGGCGCCGACGGCGCGCCCTCGACGAGCTTGACGTCGTAGGCACCCTCGCCCCCCGCATCCGTGCCGCGGACCTTCACGATCGCCTTGCCATTCGCGGGCACGTTCGCCGACACCTTCTCGACGGTGCCCTTGCCCTTCGCCTCGCTCTTGCCGGCGAGCTTGCCGTCGACGTAGAGCTCCGCGGACAGATCCGCCGACGCCGGCGTCTCGATGATCGCCTCGACGGTGCGCGCCGCCGGGTCGGGCGCGATCGCGAAGCAGTCGACGTCGCCCGGGCTCCAGTGCGCGTGGACGACGGTGCGATCGACGGGGAACGCCATCGGCTTGTCGAGCGTGTCGTTCGGCTCGAGCTCGCCATCGGCCTCGGGATTCTTCGCCGTGACGCGCAGCGTGTACGCGCTCTCGGGATTCGACGGCGTGCCCTTGATCGTCAGGT
This sequence comes from Kofleriaceae bacterium, assembly GCA_035715365.1. Taxonomy (GTDB): domain Bacteria; phylum Myxococcota_A; class Polyangia; order Haliangiales; family Haliangiaceae; genus JABFXX01. The sequence continues at coordinate 5,624 of DASTLB010000029.1, forward strand.
AGTGGAACGGCGGCGCGTTCGGCGGCAGCTGCGGCATCAGGTTGCGCAGCACGAGCCCCGCGCCCTTCGGTGCCTTGCGCGTCGCGAGCACGGTGCCGACGCCGTCGCTGAGCTCGGCCGTGATCACGACGCCCTCGACCGGCGACAGCTCGAGATCGAGCGTGTTCTTCGCCGAGATCGCCTCGAGCGACAGCTTCCAGACGTCGGTGTCGTTCGTCCACCCGAGGTAGCCGGTCACCGGATCGCCGGCGATCAGATCGTTCGCGGTGCCGCGATCGTCGTCGGGCTCGCGCTCGGCGTTCGGTGCCGGCGGTGCGACCGTCGCGGTGATGTCGTACGGCAGCACCGGTGCGGTCGTCGTCGGTGCCGGCGCGGGCGCGCCTCGCTTCGGCTTCTTCGCGGCCGGTGGCTTCTTGCCGCGCACGACCGCGATGTAGCGGCCGGGCGTGACGCCCCAGTTCGGGATGCCTTCCTTCGTCTTCGCGCCGCCGCGATCGGACTTCGCGACGACCGCACCGGCGCTGTCGTGGAGCTCGAGCGTGAGGTCCGTGCCGTCGACGGCGCTGACCTCGATCGCGAGCGCACCTGCCTGCGCGACATCGATCCGGAAGAAGTCGGCGTCGCTGTCGGCCGGATCGATCCGGCCGTGGATCTGCGCGCCGAGCGCGAGCGGCATCGCGACGTCCTCGCCATCGTTCGGCTCGACCTCGTCGGACTTGCCCCCGCCGCCATCGACATTCGGAAGCGCGATCGGCTCGACCGGTGCGGCATCGCCGGTGCGCCGCTGGCGCTTCTTGTTGCCGCAGCCGGACAGCGCAGCAACGAGCGCGATGGCAACGCCCCACTTCATCGCCGGATCAACCGATCTTCGCCTTGTCGGTGAGCCCCGCCAGAAACTCCGCCGACGACACGACCACGCCGTCGACCTTGATCTCGCCCTTCATCTTGAAGACCTTGCCCTTGCGCAGCGGCACGACCTCGATCATCAGCTGATCGCCCGGCGTCACCGCCTTGCGAAACTTCACGGCGTCGATCGCCATGAACACCATGACCTGCGTCGCGGCATCGAACGCGACCGCGCGCGACGCGAGGATGCCGCCGGCCTGCGCCATCGCCTCGATCTGGAGCACGCCCGGCATCACCGGCACGCCCGGGAAGTGGCCCTGGAAGAACGGCTCGTTGAACGTGACGTTCTTCAGCGCGACCACCTTGTCGTCGGTCAGCTCGACGACGCGATCGATCAGCAGAAACGGGTAGCGATGCGGCAAGAGGCCGAGGATCTGCTCGGCCCGTAAAACGCTATCCATGCCGCGTTCGTAACACGGCGACCCGGTTACTTCATCTCGGCGTTGAGCTTCTGCGTCAGGTTGACCGCGGGATCCGCCCACACGGTCGCGCTCTGGTCGATGATGATCGACACGCCCTCGGCCTTCGCGATCTTCTCGATCCGCGGCTCGGCCTGCTTCAGCAGCTCCTGGATCAGCTTCGTGCGATCCGCCGCGAGCTCGCGCTCGAGCTTGACGTACGTCTGCTGCAGCGCGACGAACTTCTTCTCGAGCTCGTCACGCTTCGCCTTGTAGACGTCGGGCTTGAGCACCGCCTGCTGCTTCTCGAGATCGGCGCCGGCCTTCTTGAGGTCGGTCTGCTGCTTGTCGAGCTCGGCCTGCTTCGCCTTGCGGTTCTTCTCGAACTGCTCGTTCGCGCGCTTGCCGGCCGGCGTGGTCGACAGCGTGTTTTCAATGTCGATGATGCCGATCTTCGGATTCGCCGGCACAGCGCTCTGCGCGCCGTGCAGCGCCCCGAACAGCGGCGACACCATCAAACCGAGACCGAGGCAACCAAGTGCGAGATAGCGATTCATCGTGACCTCTGGCGCTTCATACGACAGCTTCGACGGGTGTCAAAGCCGCTTGTTCAATGCCGTTCAGGGGGCGTTCTGCCACGCGCCCGCGCCCGGCACGCCCTAGAACGACCTAGAAGAAGTTACCGATCGTGAACTCGAACACGAGGGGATCTTCGCCCGGTTGCGCGTCGAGCGGGATGCCCCACTCGAACCGCAGCGGGCCGATCGGCGAGAACCAGCGGAACCCGAAGCCGACCGACTTGCGGATGCCCTGGACGAGCGACTCGGGCAGCCGGAAGCACGGATCGAACTTGATCGAGATCGACGAGTTCTTGCGCTGCAGGCCCGAGCAGTAGCGATCCTCGAGGTTGTACGCGTTGCCCATGTCGTAGAACAGCACGCCGGAGATGCCGACCTTCTTGAACAGCGGGAACTCGACCTCGTTGTTGAAGATGATCTGCATGTTGCCGCCGAGCGGGAGCCGGCCGAGCGACTGCCCGACGTCGCCGGGCGGCTGCGTCAACAGCTGCGGACCGAGCGTGCGCGGCGCGTAGCCACGGATGTCGTAGATGCCGCCGACGAGGTAGCGCTCGCTGATCGGCACGCCGAGCGGATCGGTCGACGTCGTGAAGCCGAGCTCGAGGTTGCCGTGATAGACGAACGGCCCCCACACCGGGCGGTAGTGGCGGATGAAACCGCCCCAGCGCACGAACTTGTTCTCCGAGCCGGTGTACTGGCTCGCGTACTCGGCGAACACGGTGTCGTACCAGCCGCCGGTCGGGAACAGGCGGTTGTTGCGCGAATCCCACGACAGCGACGCGCGCAGCGAGCTCGTCACGCCGCCGCGGAACAGGTTCGCGACGCTCGTCGCCTCGATCGGAGCGCTCGTCGCGCCGAGGTTCGCGATGCCGCCCGAGCCGGTCGAGATGTCGACGTCCTCGAGCTTGTACGTCAGGAACGCGCGCGCCTCGTACGACAGCGGATAGCCCCACGTCAGCGTGCCACCGCTCGCGTTGCGGAAGAACGTGCCGAAGCCGCGGCTCTGGTTGTAGAGGTCGAACGCGAACGTCCACTGCGTGTCGAGGAAGTACGGCTCGACGAACCGCAGCAAGAACAGCTGGCGCAGGCTCGAGATCTGCGCCTGCAGCGCGAGCGTCTGACCGCGGCCGAACAGGTTGTTCTGGCTGATTTGTGCCTGCGCGATGAAGTTCTCGACGCTCGAGAAGCCGGCGCCGATCTGGAACGTGCCGGTCGGCCGCTCGCTGACCTCGACGTTGACCTCGACGAACTCGTCCGAGCTGCCGCGCTTCGTCGACACGACGACGTTCTCGAAGAAGCCGAGCGCGTTGATCCGGCGCTTGGAGACCTCGAGGTTCGTGTTGTTGAACAGCTCGCCTTCGGAGATCTTCATCTCGCGACGGATCACCTTGTCGCGCGTCTTCGAGTTGCCGCGGATGTTGATGCGCTCGAAGTACGCTCGCTTGCCGCGCGCGATCTCGAACGTCAGGTTGATCTTGCGGTTCGGCAGATCGACCTTCGTCAGCGGCAGGACGTTCGCGTACGCGTAGCCCTGGTCCTGGTAGTAGTTCGAGAGCTTCTCGCGATCCTCGGCGATCCGCGTGCGCGAGAACTTCATCCCGGAACGGATCCGGATCCGCTCGAGGTTCTTCTCGGGCGTGCCGATCAGATCGCCCTTGAACGTGACCGTTCCGATCGTGAAGATCGGGCCCTCGTCGACGGGGATCGACAGGTACATGTACTGCTTGTCGCGCGACAGCCGGAGCTGCGGCGTGCCGACCTTGACGTTCGCGTAGCCGCGGTCCCAGTAGTACGCGGACACGAGCAGCAGGTCGCGCTCGAAGGCTTCCTGGCTGTACGTGCCGGAGTCGTTCATGAACGACAGCGAGTCGGCGCGGCGGGTCGCGATCGCGCCGCGCAGATCGTCGTCGGAGACCTGCGTGTTGCCGATGAACTGGACATCGCGGATCTTGACCTTGGCCTTCTCGTCGACCTTGAAGTAGACGTCGACCTCGGACTCGTTGACCGGCTTGATCTCGTAATCGACGGTCGCGAGGTAGAAGCCCTTCTGGACGTAGAGGTCCGCGATCTTCTCGCGGTTCTTCTTGACCTTGGAGATGTCGACGATCGTGTCGAGCTCGAGGTCGATCACCTCGTTGATCTTGTCGAGCCCGAGCTCGCTGTTACCGGCGACGAGCACCTTGCGGATCGACGGCTTCTCCTTGACCGCGAACGTCAGCACGACGCCACCGGACGCGGCGATCTCCGCCTCGACATCGATGTCGGCGAAGAACCCCATCTTCCACATCGCGCGCAGGTCCTCGCGCAGCTTCGCCGCGTCGAGCAGCGTGCCGGGCTTCGACAGCAGCTGGACGCGGATCGCGTCGTCCTCGACCTTGCGGTTGCCGCGGAACTGCACGCGCTCGATCGCGCGGCCTTGCAGGTTCAGCGGGCTCTGCGCGCCGCCGGTCGGGCCGATCGCGCTGCCGGCGCCGGGCGTGCCGGGCGCCGGCGCGGGTGCAGGTGCGCCACTGCCGGCCGCGCTGCCGCTGCCCTGGTTCTGGTCCGGATCGGTCGGCGTCGGCGACGGCTGCGCGACGACGACCGTGCGGATGCTCGCGACGAGCAGGAGGCTACAGACAAGCCAGGCAACACGACGTTTCACGGAACCGCTCCATCATCGTTGGCGTCGTCGGGGGGCTCGACGGCGCTCGCCGGCATCGCCGGGCTGCTCTCGCTGATCTGGGGCACCGCGGGATCGAGCGCGTCGGGCTCGGCCGGCGGCGCGGCCTCGGCGGCTTGCGCCTCGTCGTCGACGAGCCGGCCACCGTCGACCATGCGCAACCGGCGCGGCATCAGGCGCGCGAGCTCGGGGTTGTGCGTGACGACGAGCAGCGTCGAGCCGTGCTCGCGGTTGAGATCGAGGAACAGCTGGTGGATCTGCTCGCCGGTCGAGCGATCGAGGTTGCCGGTCGGCTCGTCCGCGAGCAGCAGCGACGGCTCGAGCACCATCGCGCGCGCGAGTGCCACGCGCTGCTGCTCGCCGCCGGACAGCTCGCTCGGCCGGTGCGTCAGCCGGTGCGAGAGCCCGACGCGGCCGAGGATGTCACGTGCGCGCGTGCGGGCTCGCTCGACGCTCAGCCGCTGGATCAGCGCCGGCATCATCACGTTCTCGAGCGCGGTGAACTCGGGCAGCAGGTGATGGAACTGGAAGACGAAGCCGATGCGGCGGTTGCGGAACTCGGCGAGCCGGCTCGCGCTCATCGTCGTCAGCTCTTCGCCGTCGAACTTGATCGATCCCGACGTCGGCAGATCGAGCGTGCCGAGGATCTGGAGGAACGTCGACTTGCCGACGCCGGACGCGCCGACGACCGCGACCATGTCGCCGGGCGCCAGTGACAGATCGACGTCCCACAGCACGGGCAACGTCTGCCCGGTGTGGACGTACGCCTTGCCGAGCTTCTTGACCTCGATGCGTGCGCCGCGCTGGCGCAACGGGACGATCGGCGCCGCCGGCGCGGCAGCGGAGGACAGGGTAGAAGGCGACGCGGCGCGCTCGGTCACGGAGGATTCTCTAAAGGGCGCAGGAACTTACTCAGCGAGGTATGCCGAGTCAACGCTTGGGACCGCCGCTTCCGCCCAAAGGTTGCCCGGCAAACGCAGCCAACTCGCGCGAGATCACTGTGGTCCAAAAGCAACGCTCGCTCATCGCATGAACGACAAACGCGCGGGACTCGCCATCCCGCGCGCTCGCGATCGAATCAGCCTCGGATCAGATGCCGACCGTGAAGCCGAGCGTCCAGACCCGCGTGTTGCCGTCGAAGTGCAGCGTGTCGCCCGTCAGGTTCTGCTTGCTGTACTGGTAATCGATGAAGAGCGACGCGCCGGCGACGCCCGCGTTGAACCGGTACTCGAACCCGGCGCCGAGCAGCAGGCCGTTGCCCGAGACGTCCTTCTCCTCGTTGCGATCGGCGCTGATCCAGCTGTGGTGCAGACCACCTTTGCCGAAGACCTCGAAGCCGCTACCGAGCGGGAGGCTGACCTTCGCGGCGAGCGCGGCCTGATACGCCGTGCCGTACGAGACGTAGTCGCCGACCTGATTCTCGAGCAGCGTGCCGTAGCCGCCGAGCGAGCCCTCGATCGAGACCTGACCGATCCGCGTGCCGACCAGTGCCTTGAGGCTGCGGCCATCGGCCTCGAGCCGATCCGGAGTCTCGCTCATCGCGGGCGATGTTCCGATGCCAAGCCCGAGGTACCCGTTGGCAGAGGCAGTGCCCGAGAGCGCTGCGAGGAGCATCACGGTCAGACAGGCACGCTTCATGGCCGTAGTGGTGGAGCATCGCGCGTGCCACGCCGCAACCCGGCGAGATGACACGAAGGAAAACCGGCGAGCGTGGAAGAATTTTCACACATCGCTCCCGCGATCGGGGCTCGTGCGCCCGGGCCGCCGACGCTCAGTGGCGCATGCCCGACGATGGCCGGACGCGCGCCGCGAGCAGCGCCGGATACAGCGTGGCCGCGATCGAGATCAGCACGCCCGCGGCCGCCGCCGCGGCAACCGACGTCGGGTCGACGTGGATCGGCAGCCGGTCGATGTAATAGACGTCGGGATCGAGCGGCAGCCCGTAGCGCTTGATCGCCCAGCACGTCAGCAGGCCCATCGAGATCCCGAGCGCGGTGCCGATCAGGCCGATCAACATCCCCTGGATCGCGAACAGCTGCATGATCCCGGTGTCGGTCGCGCCGAGCGTCTTGAGCAGCGCGATCTCGCGGCCCTTCTCGACGACGACCATGATCAAGTTGCCGACGATCGCGAACGACGCCACGAGGATCACGATCCCGAGCACCAGGAACATCGCGATCTTCTCGAGCTTGAGCGCCGAGAACAGGCTGCGGTTGAGCTCGCGCCAGTCCTGCACGCGATAGCCCGGACCGAGCGCTTCCTGGATCAGCCCCGGATGGCCCGCATCGGTCGACACGTAGCGCGCGGTGTCGTCGGCGCTCTGGATCCGGACCTCGATCCCGTCGACCGCGTCGCCGCGATCGAGGAAGTCCTGCAGCGAGTCGAGCGTGACGTAGACGTACTTGAGGTCGTACTCGTACATCCCGGTGAAGAACACGCCGGCGACGCGGTAGTCGCGGTTGAACGGAATCGGGGTCCCGGTCGCGTCGGGGTTCGACGGATCGGACAGCGGCGAGACGACGCGGACCTCCTCGCCGGTGTAGAGGTGCGTCTGCTTCACGAGCTCGCGCCCGACGAGGATCCCGGGCAGCGCCTGCGTGCGGGTCGACAGGCTCGGCTCCATGACGATGTCGAGCGCCGGCACCGCGTCCGACGACGGCTCGTCGAGCTGGCCGGTGAACCACTGGATGATCTCGCTCGCCTCGATCGGGTTCGGCGGCTCGTCGACATCGAGGATGCGCGCGGCGTCGCCGCCGTACGGCGAGATCGTTTCGGTGTCCGGATCGCCGGCGGGACCGGTCGTCGCCGATCCGCTGCCGGCGGGCGGTGCCGCGGCATCCGGCGCCGGTGCGGGCGCGGCATCGGAGTCCGGTGCGCCGGCGTCGGCGGGCGCGGACGACTCGCCGCCCGAGAAGTCGATCGGATCGCCGCCGACCACCATGTCGTCGGGCATCGGGTCTCGGCCGGTGTCCTTCTTCTGCGTCGGCTCGACCGTGCGGTCGTGCTGCAGATCGATCAGCGGGCGCAGCCGCTTCATCGCGTCGGGATCCTCGAGGTCCTTCTCGAGATCGGTCACCTTGCCGACGCTCTCGGGATCGATGCCCTTGATGATGACGGGCATGCCGTTGTTGTTCGCGGCGATCACGACCTCGCTGACCGCGTACGGGCTCGACGCGACGACGCCGGGGATCTTGTCGATCTTCGCCTTGGCCTCGCGCCAGTTGACGAACTCGCCGTCCTCGCGCGTGACCTGGATGTGCGCGTTCGAGCCGAGGATCTTCTCGCGCAGATCGGTCTCGAACCCGCTCATCACCGCGAGCACGACGACGAGCGCCATCGTGCCGGCCCACACGCCGCCGATCGGCACCGTCGTGAAGAACGTGAAGAACGCGCGCAGCGAGCCGAAGTACGCCGCGAGGCCCGCGAGCCCGGAGCCGACAAGGATGCCGATGCCGAGCACCTGCAGCCACGATCGCTGACCCTGCATCGTCAGCGAGATGAACGGCAGCGCGTTCATCCCGACGAGGATCACGAGCCCGACGGCGAGGATGATCACGAACACGCCGAGCAGATAGAGCGCGAGCGCCGGCTTCGAGTGACGCAGCACGCCGATGCAGACCACGACGTTCAGGAACAGAAAGGCCGTGCCGCGGAGCGCGTTGAAGATCGCGCTGCCGGTGTCGCCGCCGAGCCCCGACGCGTAGAGCCCGGTGAACACCAGCATCAGGCCGAACGCGCACAGGATCAGGATCTTGAACGTCAGCGACACGCGCGGCTTCGGCTCGAGCAGGTAGCGAAACGCGATGAACGACTTGTAGCCCGCGATGTGCGTCAGCCCGCGCAGCGCGAGCACCGCGCCGGCGACGATCGGGCCGTAGCCGCGCAGGAAGTCGCCGCCGCTGCTCTCGCCCTTGTCGAACGACAGCGTCGTGATCAGCACGCCGGCCGCGACGGAGAACAGACCGAGCGCGATCTGGATCCACGCGATGATCGTCGCGCGACGCTCGGGCTGGCTGGCGGGTCGGTCGTCCACGTCTTACTCGGGGCGCATCAGCGGGAACAGGATGACATCCCGGATCGAGGATTGCCCGGTGAGCAGCATCGCGAGCCGGTCGATCCCGACGCCCTCGCCCGCCGTCGGCGGCATGCCGACCTCGAGCGCGCGGCAGTAGTCGTCGTCGAGATCCATCGTCTCGGCGGCACCGGCGGCGCGCGCGCGCAGCTGGGCCTCGAACCGCGCGCGCTGGTCGTCCGGGTCGTTGAGCTCGGAGAACCCGTTCGCGATCTCGCGGCCGTGGACGAACAGCTCGAACCGATCGCAGAACGCCGGATCGCTGTTGCTGCGACGCGCGAGCGGCGACACCGCGAGCGGGAACTCGGTCAGAAACGTCGGCTGGACGAGCTTGTCTTCCGCGGTGGCTTCGAACACGAGGTACCCGAGGTGACCCGCGGTGACGCGGCGCTGGTGCTCGGACTCGTAGCGTTGCACGATCTGATCGGCGAGGCCCGCGCGGCGGCTCGGGTCCTCGAAGGCGGTAACCCACTCGGGATCTCCCGCATTCCCGGCCGGCAGGCCTTCGAGCAGGATCACGGCGATGTCGCGTGCGCGCACGCCGTGCGCGAGCGCGGTCTGCGCCGCGAACACCGGATCCTCGAACACGCGCGACGCGTCGGCGATCCCGCCGAGCTCGCGCACCGCATCGCGGATCGACAGCCGGCGCCACGGCGCCGCGAGCTCGATGTCGATGCCATCCCACGTGACGCGCGTCGCGCCGTTCACGGCGTGGACGAGCTCGCCGACCATCGCCTCGGTGAGGTCCATCAGGTCGGTGTACGTCGCGTACGCCTGATAGAACTCGAGCATCGTGAACTCGGGGTTGTGCTGGCGCGACAGCCCCTCGTTGCGGAAGTTGCGGTTGATCTCGTAGACGCGCTCGAACCCGCCGACGACGAGTCGCTTCAGGTACAGCTCGGGCGCGATCCGCATGTAGAGCTGCATGTCGAGCGCGTTGTGGTGCGTGATGAATGGCCGAGCCGCCGCACCGCCGATGATCGGATGCATCATCGGCGTCTCGACCTCGAGGAAGCCGCGCGCGTCGAGGAACTGCCGGATCCCGCGCACGATCTGCGAGCGCTTGCGGAACACGTCGCGGACCTCGGGATGGATCGCGAGATCGACGTAGCGCTGGCGATACCGCGCCTCGACATCGCGCACGCCGCCGCGCTCCTCGCCCTCCTCGTTGACCCAGCCCTTCGCGGGTAGCGGGCGCAATGACTTCGTCGCGATCCACAGCCGCTTCGTGAGGATCGAGAGCTCGCCGGTCTTCGTCCAGAACGCCGGGCCCTCGGCGACGACGATGTCGCCAGCATCGAGCTGCGGCAGGATCTTGTGGAAGTCGTCGCCCGCGAGGTGGTCGACGTTGAGGAACAGCTGGAGCTCGCCGCTGCCGTCGCGGATCGGCGCGAACACGGTCTTGCCCATGCCGCGCTTGACGAGCACGCGGCCCGCGACGCGCAGGTTCGTGCCGTCGATCGGCTCGATTGCCCCCTTGCCCTTCTCGCGCGGCGCGCTCGGATCCGGCGGCGGCGGTCGGGTCGCGTCGTAGCGCGCGCGGACGTCGGCGATCGACGACGTCGGCCCGACGTCGTTGCGATACGGATCGCTGCCGGCCTCGGCGAGCGCGCGCGCCTTGCCACGCCGCTCGTCCATGATGCGGTCGAGCGTGGGGGCAGGACTCGTGTCGGGCGGGCGGGCCATGGCGGCGCACTCTACATCATCGACCTCGTGCTATCACCCGCACATGCGCGTCCTCGTACCGGCCCTGCTCGTCGTCGCTGCCGCGTGCAAGCAAGAGTCGTCCGCGCCGGCCCCGAAGACGACCGAGCCCGCCGCGGCCGCGCCGAAACAGATGGTGTACGCGGGCGATCCGTGCGCGAAGGCGAAGCCGCACGGCGCGATGGCCTGGATCGAGGATGACTACCCGTCTGCGATCGCGTGCGCGAAGCAGAAGCAGCTGCCGCTCGTGCTCGATCTGTGGGCGCCGTGGTGCCACACGTGCCTGTCGATGCAGACGACCGTGTTCACGGACAAGTCGTTCGAGCCGGTCGCGCCGAAGTTCGTGTTCGCGGCGCTCGATACCGATCGCGACGTCAACGCCGCCGCGGTCGACAGGTACCCGCTGTCCGCGTGGCCCACGTTCTACGTCGTCAGCCCTGACGAGGTCGTGCTCGCGCGGTTCGTCGGCTCGGCGAGCGTCGAGCAGTTTCACGCGTTCCTCGACGCCGGCGCGACCGCGATGGCCGGTGGCGGCGGCGCGCCGGACGGCAAGCTCAACGAGGCCGAGAAGCTGCTCGCGCAGAAGAAGCTCGCCGAGGCCGAGGCCGCGCTCGTCGCTGCGCTCGCCGCCGCGCCGCCGAGCTGGCCGCGCCGGCCCGACGCGCTCGTGTCGCTGATCTCGACGCGCGCGAAGCTCAAGCACTACGACACCTGCATCGAGCTCGCCGAGCAGGGCATCGATCAGACCGGCAACACGGCGAGCGCGAGCGACTTCCTCGCGGTCGCGACCGAGTGCATGGCCGAGCGCGAGAAGGCCGAGCCGGATCGGATCAAGAAGCTGCGCGAGCGTGCGGTCGAGCGCTGGCAGAAGCTCGTCGCCGACGCCGAGGCGCCGCTGTCGGTCGACGATCGATCCGACGCGATGATGAACCTGCGCGAGACGCTCGTGACGCTCGGCAAGAAGGACGAGGCGAAGGCGATCGCCGAGAAGCAGCGCGCGCTGCTCGACGAGACCGCGGCGAAAGCCGCGACGCCGATGGCCGCAATGACCTACAACTGGCCGCGCGCCGAGGTCTACGTGTTCCTCGGCCGCCCGCTCGATCTCGTGCCCGCGCTCGAGAAGTCGGCGAAGGATCTGCCGACCGAGTACGACCCGCGCGCGCGGCTCGGCTGGATCTACTGGAAGGGCGGCAAGCTCGACGAGGCCGCGCGGTGGACCGACGAGGCATTGAAGCTCGTCTACGGTCCGCGCAAGGTCCGCGTATTGAACCAGCGCGCCGACATCGCGAAGGCCGCCGGCGACAAGCCGACCGAGAAGCGCTACCGCGAGGAAATCGTGAAGACGCTCGAGGCGCTGCCGCCGTCGCAGGTCCAGCCGGACGCGATCGCGAAGGCGAAGCAGACCGTCGCCGATCTCGACAAGCCGGCGACGCCGGCCGCGAAGCCGTAAAACCCGGCGTGAAGCGCCGTTCACGCGGGCTTTGCCGACGTCCTACATCGGGCAAGCCCGCGAACCCTCGTCGGACCGCGTCGGCCCGGCGGTTGAAGAACCGTGGGTCATGCGGACTTCCCTCGCCTCGCTCGCTTCGCTGTCCCGGATCCTGCTCGCGCTCCCTGCCCTGCCGTTCGTGATGGGTGCCCAGGGCGACGGCTGCGCCGCGGCGTCGACGTCCCCGGCGCCGGACGTGCGCGGCACGTGGGCGGTCGACTACGACGACACGATCGGTGTCGAGGTCAAGATCGGCGGCGCCGTGTACACCGCCGAGCTCGGCGCCGCGGGTGGCAGCGTCACGATCACCCACGCCGGCACCCCGTACACGTTCGATCTCGACTGCGCGCGCGCCGACATCGTGTGCCCGAGCGAGGCGTGGCCCTCGCGCGTCGTGATCGAGCAGCGCGACGTGGACCACCAGCACCAGATGATCGTCAACCTGCCGGCGGCGGAGTGCGCCGGCGCGCTGACGAAGCCGGCGCCCGGCTCGTGCGGCGCCGGGACGTCGAACCCGAACTGCGATCTCGTGTGCGACGGCGACGTCACCGTGCAGACCGCCGAGGCATTCGGCGTGATCGGCGAGCGCGGCGACACGTTTCGGCTGTTCCTCGGCGGCGGCATCGTCACGAACGGCATCAACTGCGCGATGCTCGGCTACTCGGTCGCCGATGCCGACCTCGTGACGACCGGCGACGCCGGCGCGGACTGGGAGGCGACGCAGATGCAGGCCGGGCTCGTCACGATCGGCTACGGCGGCGCGTGCCTGTTCGCCGGCACGATCGACGGTCAGAACGAGGCGCTGCTCGTCGGCGCCGAGGTCAAGTTCACGACCGGGTTCACCGGCGCGAAGCTGTGACTTGGGAATTCGGCGATTCCTTCGTACGGTAGAGCCTGCCATGCAGGCGCACCGTGGTTGGACCCTCGTGGCGGCCGGGTCGGCGATCGTCGGACTCGCCGCGTCGATCGCGAGCGTGATCGATGACCTCGGCCCGACCGCGACGTTCTGCGCCGAGGCCGGCTGCCAGACCGTGCGGTCCTCGGACTGGGCGCACCCACTCGGCATCCCGATGTCGGTGCTCGGCGTCGCGTTCTTCGCGACGATGGTCGGGCTCGCGTTCGTCGCGCGGCCCGCGCTGCGGCGCTGGCTCGCGATCGCGGGCGCGGCCTGGGCGGTGTGGCTGATCGTGCTGCAGGCGTTCGTGATCGACGCGTGGTGCAAGCTGTGTCTCGTCGCCGATCCGTCGGCGATCGTCCACGCGATCGCGGTCGTCGCCGGCGCGCGCACGCTGCGGCCCGGGCTGCGCTCGATCGGGCTCGCCACGCCCGCGCTCGGTGCGGCCGTGCTCGCGCTCGCGCTGTGGACGCACCACGCGCCACCGCCGGCGCCGCCGCCGGACGCACCGCTGCCGGGATTCGTCGTCGAGGCGCAGCAGCCCGGCAAGGTCACGATCGTCGAGCTCGTCGACTTCGAGTGTCCGTTCTGCCGCGAGATGCAGCGCCGGCTCGACCACGCGCTCGCGCAGACGCGCGTGCCGGTCACCGTCGTGCGCAAGATGGTCCCGCTGCCGATGCACAAGGGCGCGATCCCCGCGGCGATCGCGTGGTGCTGCGCCGAGCTCCAGGGCAAGGGCGACGAGATGGCGCGCGCGCTGTTCGCCGCCGATCCCGAGGAGCTGACGCCCGCCGGCTGCCAGCGGCTCGCCGAGCAGGTCGGTTGCGACATGGAACGGTTCCGCCGCGACGTGCCCGCGGCGCAGCAGCGCGCGATCGCCGACTTCCAGCAGGCGAAGGATGCGGGCATTCACCAGCTGCCGACGCTGTTCATCGGTCATCGCCGGATCACCGGCGCCTCGCTGACCGCCGACGAGCTGGTGACCGAGATCGAGCGCGCCGCGGTGAGCATGTGATACGTCTCGCGACGTGATCGCGGGCGACGACCCCACGCCTTGGAACCTGCTGCACGACGCCACGATCGTCGGCCTCGAGCGCGACGTCGTCGACACGGTGACCGTGAAGATCGACGTGCCGTACATCCGCGATCGGTTCGCCGACGGCGGGACGCTGTTCGCGTTCGCGCTCGTCGACTGTCGCGAGCTGACGTACACGCCGCTCGACGAGCCGACGCTGCGCGAGCTGTCGGAGATCGCGTCGAGCGAGCCGACGATCGGCGAAGCCACGGTCGAGGACGGCGCGATCGTGATCGCCGGGACCGCGGGCACGCTGCGTGTCCGCTACCGCGAGCTCGGGCTCGCGCTCGACACCGGACGGCCGCTCGCGCTCGACGAGCTCGAGCGTGCGGTGCGCGCGTACTGGGACGAGTGGAATGCCCGGACGTCGCGCGACAAGCCGTGACGTCGTCGCGCGCCGGTTGCGCGCGCAGCGACTGATCGGCGCGCCGGCGGCCACGCCCGCCGAGATCGTGGCGTGGCTCGGCGCGGTCCAGGCGCAGGACTACCGCGGCGCCCTGTGGGGCGTCGCGCAGCGCTGCGGCGCGACCGAGGCCGACGTCGAGCGCGCACTCGCCGAGCGCACGATCGTCCGGACGTGGCCGATGCGCGGCACGCTCCACTTCGTCGCGGCGGCCGACGTGCGGTGGTGGACCGCGCTGCTCGCACCACGCGTGATCCAGCGCGCGGCGAGCCGGCATCGTCAGCTCGCGCTCGACGCGACGGTGTTCGCGCGCGCGCGCCGCATCCTCGAGGCCGCGCTCGCCGGCACGACGCTGACGCGCGCGGAGCTCTACGCGGCACTCGAGCGCGGTGGCGTCGCGTGTGCGGAGCAGCGTGACATCCACGTGATCGCGCAGCTCGCGATGGAGTGCTTCCTGTGCTTCGGTGCGCCGCGCGGCAAGCAGCAGACGTTCACCCTGCTCGACGACTGGATCCCGACGTCGCGCGCGCTCGCCGGGGATGACGCGCTCGCGGAGCTCGCGGCGCGTTACTACGCGAGTCACGGCCCGGCGACCGTCGACGATCTCGCGTGGTGGTCGGGCCTGGCGATCGGCGAGGCGCGGCGCGCGACCGCGCTCGTCGCCGGGCTGCCGACGCTCGAGCTCGCCGGCCGGACCTACGTCGGCGGCGGCGCCGCGGCACGGGTCGCCGGAACGGTGCACCTGCTGCCCGCGTACGACGAGTACACCGTCGGCTATCGCGATCGCAGCGCGATCGTCGGCGGCGCGCACGCGACCGCGACGCTGAACGCGCTGACCGCGGTCGTGCTCGTCGACGGTCGGGTCGCGGGCACGTGGCGGCGCGCCGCGCGTGGGCGATCGATCGACGTCCACGTCGCGGTCACCGGAAGGCCGGACCGGCGTGCGCTCGCGCGAGCGGTCGAGTGCTACGGCGCGTTCGCGGATCAGCCTGCGTCGCTGACGGTCACGCCGACGCTGCCGCCGCAGCCTCGGGCAGCCGCGGCCACAGCTCGGCAAGCCGCGTCTCGAGGTCGCCGAGCCGGAGCTCGCCGCGACTCGCCGCGCCGACGAGCGACTGCACGACCGCCTCGTCGATGATCCGGCCGGACAACCGCGCCGGCTCCGCGACGATCTCGCGCAGCGCGATCGGATCGCGCGGCTCGAGCACGAGGAAGATCGCGGGTGCGATCGCGGTGCCGAGGCCCGGCAGCTGCGCGACCTCGATCAGCGACTGCGCGCGCAGCGTGGCGATGACGCGCAACGCCGGTGCCGGCTCGGCGAGCTTGCCGAGGATCGTCGCGAACCGGCACGCCTCGTCGCGATCGCCGCACGCGAGCAGATCGTCGAGCGGATCGACGTACAGCACGTGCGCGGTGCAGCCGCCGCGATGACCGGCGCGAAACTTCGCGATCACCGGATCCGGATCGATCGCGAGCTGGCGCAGCGTGTCCTCGGGCGTCGCGTCGACGTGAACCGCGAGCGCGTCGGCGAGCGCCGCCAGCGGTCGCGGCCCCGGCGCCATCGGCACCGGCACCCAGCGCCGCGCACCGCCGAGCGCGCCGCGCATCAGCAGCGGCATCAGCCCGGCGAGGCACAGCGATGACTTGCCGACCCCGGCGTCTCCGGCGACGACGACGAACGCGCGCGTGCGGAGCTGCTCGACGAGCGTTCGCAGCTCCTCGCGCCGGCCGTACAGCACGCCCTGATGCTCGAACCCGAACGGCCGCGCACCGGGGTACGGGTTGCCGGCGGGGACGCGGCGCACGCGGTCGCGCTCGAACGCGTCGAACGCGCGGCCGCGCTGCAGCGCCTCGAGCTCCTCGAGCAGCGCGGCGGTGCTCGCCGGTCGGCCGGCCGGATCGCGGCGGATGCAGCGATCGATCAGCTCGGCGAGCAGCGGCGGGACCCACGGCGCGTGATCCGACAGCGGCGGCGCATCCTCGCTGCACACGCGACGTCCGAGCTGATCGAGCGGCGTGCCCTGAAACGGCACCCGACCGGACAGCAGCTCGTAGAACACGAGGCCGAACGAGAACAGATCGGTCTGCGCGGTCGCCGGCTCGCCGCGCCACGACTCGGGCGCCATGTAGCGCGGTGTCCCCATCGCGACGCCGGTCTCGGTCAGCCGCGGGCTGCTGGTGATGCCGCTCGGTGGCCCGCCCGCGATCTCCTCGCCGTCGAGCTTCGCGAGCCCGAAGTCGACGAGCACGACGTCCTCCTGCTCGTCGAGCATGAGGTTCGCCGGCTTGAGATCGCGGTGCAGCACGCTCTGCGCGTGCGCCGCGGCCAGCCCGCGCAGCGTGCCGACCGCGAGCTCGAGGGCCTTCGGCCACGGCAGCGGCCGCAACAGCTCGTCGAACGTCCGGCCGCGCACGAGATCGTAGACGATGAACGGCTGCTCGCCGACGACACCGACGCGATGCACGACGACAACATTCGGGTGCCGGATCCGAGCGACCGCGCGCGCCTCGAGCACGAACCGCTGGCGCGCGGACTCCGAGCTCGTGCGCGCGATCAGCTTGAGCGCGACGTCGCGATCGAGCAGCGTGTCGCGCGCGAGGTACACCGTGCCCATGCCACCGCGGCCGAGCATCGTGCCGAGCCGGTACTCGTCGATCTGCGCGATCGGCGGCGGTACGGCCGCAGGTGCCGCACGCCGTGCGGACGGAACCTCCGCGCGCGTCGGCGGCTCGTCGGAGTCGTCGGAAACATCGACGCCGGGTGCGGAGCCGAGCGCGACGACATCGGTATCGCTGACGCGGATCACGTGCGCGACGAGCGCGCGACACTCGCCGCACTGGTCGAGGTGGACGTGCGCCATCACCGCCGCGCCGTCGGGGAGCCGGCCATTCACCAGATCGAGCACGCTCTGTTCGGCGAGGTGATCCATCGACTGCCGAGGAACCTACGGTAGCATGCCGCGCAGATGGCCGATCCGGGGACGCCCGACGCCGCGTACGACGCGCTCGCGACCGAGGCGATCGACGCGTGCGCGCGCGCGTACCCCGACGTTCGCATCGACCGCACTGCCGTGCTCGCGCAGCTGCGCGGGTTCGCGCTCGCCGACGTCGAGACGTGGCGCGCCCACCTCGCCGAGCTGTGCCTCGTCGCCGCGTGCGTGCGCGGTGATCCGGCGGCGCAGCGCGCCGTCAACGGCCTGATCCGCGTCGAGGCCGCGCGTGCGGCGGCCGAGCTCCGGCAGCCGGCGTGGCTCGCCGACGAGATCCAGCAGGAGCTCGCGCAGCGCCTGCTGATCGCGAGCGATGGCAAGCCACCCCGGCTCGCGACGTACGCCGGACAGTCGGCGCTCGGGCGCTGGCTCGGCGTCGCGGCGACGCGCACCGGCCTCAACCTCACGCGTCGCGTGCGCCGCGAGCAGCCGCTCGAGGACGAGGACATCGCGGCCGCGATCACCGCGCCGGAGCTCGCGCTCGTCCGCGAGCGCTACCGCGACGCCGTGCTCGACGCGCTGCGCGCCGCGTTCGCCGCACTCGACAACCCGCGCGATCGCAACCTGCTGCGCCTGTACTACGTCGAGCGCATCGGCCTGCCCCGCCTCGGTCAGATGTTCGGCGTCCACGGCTCGACGGTCTCGCGCTGGCTCACCGCGCTGCGCGAGACGATCATCGAGGACACGAGCACGCGCCTCGCCGAACGGCTAGGCCTGGCCGGGCAGCTCGGCGATCTCGAGAGCGTGCTGCGCGCGGTCCGGAGCGATCTCGATCTGACGCTGAGCCGGATCCTTCGCGTATCCGAGTAGTTCGAACGGCGCGCCGATTTCTACGCAAGGTTTGCTCCGACCCGTGTCTGGGGTGGCGGAGGAAACACGAATGATCCGGACTACGACACGCTCGCTTCCGTTCACGACGCTCGTGCTCGCGTTTGCCGCCGGTGCCTGCGAGGGCGATCAGGGTCCGCCGGGCCCGCCGGGTGGCTTCGATCCGGACGCGCCCGCGCTCGACAAGGCGTTCGCGGCCACCGGCGGCAAGGCGAACCTGCTCGCGCTCTCGAGCTACACGCTCGCGACGAGCGGCGAGCGCCTGATGACCGGGGAAGGCTTCACGCCCGACGACGGCGCGCACCCGGTCGGCACGTTCACCGCGCAGATCTCGACCGATGTCACGGCCGACAAGCTGCGGATTGACTACGCGCGGCAGAACTCGATCTTCGGCGCGATGCCGAGCTACAAGGTCATCCTCGACGGCGACGTCGGCGTGGTCCACGGCACCGAGAGCGTGTTCGGCTTCCCGGGCGGCGATCTGCCGTCGGAGCGCTGGGCCGCCGAGCGCCGCCAGCAGTACCTGACGAACCCGCAGCTGCTGCTGCGCGAGGTCGCCGCGGGCGATCGCACGGCGACCGAGGCCGGCATCGCGATCCGCGACGGCGAGCTGCGCCAGCGCATCGAGCTCTCCGATCCGACCGCGCCGATCGAGCTCTACATCGAGCCGTACTCGGGAGAGATCACCGAGCTGACGACGCTCGAGAACGATCACCCGACCGGTGACGTCGAGGTCGCGGCGCACTACCTCGGCTGGCGGACGTGGGACGCCGCGGCGACCGCGGTCGCGTTCCCGAGCGACATCGCGATCACGGTCAACGACCAGCCGTTCCACGTCGAGCGCCGCGAGGCGGTCGCGACGAACGTCGCGCTCGATCCGTCGACGTTCGCATTCCCGGCGGGCGCGATGCCGGCCCACGACGACGCCGGCGCCGCGCGCGGCGCGCGCAACAGCCAGTTCCTCGAGATGTTCGCCGCGCTCGGCGTCCCGCTCGACGCGCTGCAGACCACGATCGACGCCCAGCAGCTCGCGCCCGGCGTATTCCACCTGCGCGGCGGCACCCACCACTCGCTCGTGATCGAGCAGCAGGCGGGCGTCGTCGTCGTCGAGGCGCCGCTCTACGAGGCGCGCGCGCTCGCCGTGCTCGACTGGATCGCGACGAACATCCCCGGCAAGCCGGTGACGCACGTGATCGCGACCCACCACCACCGCGACCACACCGGCGCGCTGCGCACGTTCGTCGCACGCGGCGCGAAGATCGTCGTCGGTGATGCGTCGAAGGCATTCTTCAGCCGCGCGTTCCGCGCGTCGCGCACGATCGAGCCCGACGAGCTGTCCGCGCACCCGGCTCCCGCGACGATCCTCGGCGTCCCCGCGGGCGGCACGCTCACGCTGCCCGATGCCGCGCACCCGGTGCAGGTCGTCGCGGTCGAGACGACGCATGCCGCGGACATGGTGATCGCGTACGTGCCGTCGGCGAAGACGGTGTTCGTCAGCGACATCTACAGCCCCGGCTTCCCGCCGAACCCGTTCGGTGCCCGCGAGGTGCTCGGCGCGATCCAGAGCCGCGGCCTCGCGGTCGACACGCTCGCCGGCGGCCACGGCGGCGTCGGACCGCGCAGCGACCTCGACGCGATCGCGGGCATGTAGCGCGGTTACTCGCGCGGCCCGCC
The DNA here is from genome assembly GCA_035715365.1 of Kofleriaceae bacterium. Classification (GTDB taxonomy): domain Bacteria; phylum Myxococcota_A; class Polyangia; order Haliangiales; family Haliangiaceae; genus JABFXX01. Next base: position 25,298 of record DASTLB010000029.1, read on the forward strand.
GAGCCGCAGCAGGCCCGCGTCGCGATCGATCACGATCCGGCGCCAGCCGATCGACGTCAGCCCGAGCAGCCCCTGCGCCCCGAGCGCCTCGAGCTCCGGCCCGATGTAATCGTTCGCGAGCCCACGGATCACGGGCACGCTGCGCGGCGGCTCGCCGGCGAGCACGAGCTGGCCGTCGCCGAACCACACGTCCCACAGCGTGCCGTCCGCCATCTCGATCTGGCCCTGCTCGTCGTCCGCATCGCCGGTGACGCCGAGCCACAGCGTCGACTGCGCGCCGGTGTCGACCATCAGCCGCAGCGGCACGTCATCGATCACGACGTCGACCAGCGCACGCTCGTCGATCACCGTCAGCGGCGCCGCCGGCAGCGCGGCCGCATCGGCGGGCACGCGCGCCCGCCGCGCGAGCGTGCCACCCGGATAATCGATCTCGCCGGCCGGCGCGAAGAAGTCGAGCCCGAGGATGCCGACGATCGGCTTGCCGTCGAACACCTCGGCACCGATCGCGTCCGCGCGATAGCCGGCGACCGCGCGCACCTCGCAGCCGATAGTGATGTCCGCGGCGTGGTCGACGAAGACCGGACCCGCCGGATCGGAGAACACGAACGTCAGTGGCGCGCCGGTGTCGAGCGCGAGCCACGCGTCGCGGCCGTCGAGCTCGATCGGCACGACCTGGGTGTCGGCGACGCCATCGACGCGCGTCGTCACGAGCGGCACGACGTTGTCGTCGCACGGCGCCGGCTCGTCGGGCGGCGGTGGTGACGGATCGGCGCAGGCCGCGAGCACGACGAACATCCAGACGCGCATGTCCGATCCGTGCCACGCGCACGATCGCAGAGGCGAGCACCGCGCGATGTCAGCTGCTCGATCGGCGAGAACCGCGCGCGGCGTTCACGCCGGCGTAACAACCGCTACCGGCGCGTGAGTCCCCACAACAGGCCGAGCTCGCGGTCGAGCAGCTGCCGTGCGTGCTCCGCGTGGAGCGCCACGCCCCACGCTTCCGCGAGATCCAGCCCGCTCTGGATCTCGTTCGCGCTGCCGTGCGCGATCGTGAAGAAGCGCCTGGGATCGCGGCCTGCTCGCCGCGCGCCCTCGCCGACATTGAGAATGACGCTGTTGGCAGCTCGCCGTACCTGGTCGGCAAGATCGGGATCGTACTTCTTCAATTCCTCGACGATCGGGCGCAGCGCGCGAACGAGATCGAGACCTACGGTGTATGCGGCGAAGTTCTTCATGACGGGCGTTTCCTTTCTTCCCCCAAGCTCCTCCGGCCTCCCGGAGCGGGCTCGGCTCTCGCCCGAACGCGGCCGCCGCGCGGGCGCCGTGACGAGCGCCCACACCACCGCGCGCGTTCTGCTCGCGCGTTCATCGGTGCGGCGGTGATTCGCGTGACGTCGGCGCCCGTGGCGCTCGGCGCGGCGCGCGCGCCAGGCGGACGCGAGGGCGAGCCGAGCCCGCGGAGGGGCCAGAGCTCGGTTCGATCATCGCGCGCGAGCTCGACCTTGCCGTTGCCGAGACCGAGACCGAGACCGAGACCGAGACCGAGACCGAGACCGAGACCGAGACCGTCCGATGCCCGTGATGGTGTTTCAGGTCTGCCGAAATCATTCCGAGGACGGAGCGCTACGTCCGTCGCGGTGCGCTCGCCCGCTGCGCGCGCATTCATCTGTGCGGCGGTCATTCGCGCCCGTGGCGCTCGGCGCGGCGCACGCGTCAGGCGGACGTCGCCGCGCAGCGGTCAGTTCTTCTCGTTCGCCGACTTCAGCAGGAACGTCCGGATCAGCTCGTCGAGATCGCCGTCGAGCACGCCGTTGACGTCGGACGTCTTCAGCTCGGTGCGGTGATCGTTGACCTGCTGGTACGGGAACAGCACGTAGCTGCGGATCTGCGAGCCCCACTCGATCTTGAGCCGCGCCTTCGCGTCCTCGGCGGCCTTGGCCTCGCGCTTCGCGACCTCGTAGTCGTAGAGCCGCGCGCGCAGCAGCTTGAACGCCTTGTCCTTGTTCGCGTGCTGGCTGCGCTCGTTCTGGCACTGCACGACGATCCCGGTCGGCAGGTGCGTGATGCGCACCGCGGAGTCGGTCTTGTTGACGTGCTGGCCGCCGGCGCCGCCCGCGCGATAGGTGTCGATCCGGAGGTCGACGTCCTTGATATCGACTTCGATATCGTCATCGATATCCGCGGTGACGGTGACCGCCGCGAACGACGTCTGGCGTCGGCCGTTCGCGTCGAACGGCGATACGCGGACGAGCCGGTGGACGCCGTTCTCCGCCTTGAGCAGGCCGTACGCGTAGTCGCCGGTCACCGTGAACGTCGCGGTCTTGAGGCCGGCTTCCTCGGCGGGCGTCTCCTCGATGACCTCGACCTTCCAGCCCTGGCGCTCGCAGTACCGGATCAGCATGCGCACGAGCATCTGCGCCCAGTCGGAGGCGTCGACGCCGCCGGCGCCCGACGTCACCTGGACGATCGCGCCGTGGCTGTCGAGCTCGCCGGACAGCATGCGGCGGAACTCGATGTCATCGAGCTGCTTGCGGATCGACGCGACCTGCGCCTCGGCTTCCTTCGCGGATGCCTCGTCGCCGGCTTCCTCGGCGAGCTCGAGCAGGACCTCGGCGTCGGACAGCGCGCGCAGCTGCGCGTCGTAGCCGCCGACGATGTCCTCGAGCTGCTTCTTGTCGCGCAGCACCGTCTTGGCCTTCTTCTGGTCCTCCCAGAACGTCGGCCGGGCCGCGATGGAGTCGAGCTCCTCGATCTTCAGGCGCTTCTGGTCGACGTCAAAGTAACCTCCGGAGGTCGGAGGCCTTGTCCCCGAGCTCCTTCAGTTGCGCCCGAACCGCGCGCACGTCCACTGCATCGATCGCCATATCGCCTATCCTTATCTAGCTCTTCGCGCGTCGCAACTGGACGAGCGACGCGTCGCCGTTACCCAGCGCGACCGGGTACTTGCCGGTGAAGCACGCCGAGCAGTAGCCGGTGCCGGCGCGGTTGCCGCCGACGGCATCCATCATGCCGTCGTGCGAGAGGTACGCGATCGAGTCGCAGGTGACGTAGCGGCCGATCTCCTCGACGGTGTGCGACGCCGCGACGAGCTCGCTGCGGTTCGGCGTGTCGATGCCGTAGAAGCACGGGTGCGTCGTCGGCGGTGCGCTGATGCGGAGGTGGACCTCGCGCGCGCCCGCGTTGCGCAGCATCTTGACGATCTTGCGCGACGTCGTGCCGCGGACGAGCGAGTCATCGACGACGACGACGCGCTTGCCGTCGACGACCGAGCGCACCGGCGACAGCTTGAGCCGGACGCCGAAGTGGCGGATCGAGTCCTGCGGCTCGATGAACGTGCGGCCGACGTAGTGCGAGCGGATGAGGCCCATCTCGAACGGGATGCCGCTCTCCTTCGAGTAGCCGATCGCCGCCGGCACGCCGGAGTCCGGCACCGGGATCACGACGTCGGCCTCGACCGGCGCCTCCTGCGCGAGCTTCTGGCCCATCTTCTCGCGCGCGCGGTACACGCTCTTGCCGTTGACGAGGCTGTCCGGGCGCGCGAAGTAGACGTGCTCGAACACGCAGAACGTCGGCGCGTCGGTCGCCGGCACGCGGTGCGACGTCATCCCGCTCTCCTCGATCACGACGATCTCGCCGGGCTCGACCTCGCGGATGAACTCGGCCTCGATCAGATCGAACGCGCAGGTCTCGCTCGACAGCACGAACGCATCCTTGAGCCGGCCGATCACGAGCGGCCGGAAGCCGTTCGGATCGCGGACGCCGATCATCTTCTCGTCGTGGGTGACGAGCACGAGCGAGTACGCGCCGCGCACGCGCCGCAGCGCGGCCATCAGCTTGCCGAGCACGTCGGGCTCGCGCGCCTTCGCCATCAGGTGGACGATCACCTCGGTGTCACTCGAGGTCTGGAAGATCGAGCCCTGGGCCTCGAGCTCGGTGCGGAGCTCGTTCGCGTTGACGAGGTTGCCGTTGTGCGCGATCGCGATCTGGCCGCCCGCGTACTCGAACACGAACGGCTGCGCGTTGCGGAGCTCGGAGCTTCCCGCAGTCGAATATCGCACGTGGCCGATCGCCGTCGCGCCGGGCAGCTTCGCGAGCGTGTCGCGGTTGAACGCCTCGGAGACGAGGCTCATGGCGACGTGACGGCGCAGCCGCGCGTCGTCGACCGCGACCAGGCCTGCCGACTCCTGCCCGCGATGCTGCAGTGCGTGCATGCCGAGGTACGCGATGTTCGCCGCTTCCTCGTGCCCGTGGATGCCGAAGACGCCGCACATCTACAACCTCGCAAGCTCGGCCGACATGGCGCTCACTTAGCACGGAGGGGTGATCCTCAGTAGCAAACTTGTGGATCTCCCAGGGGTGGCTTACCTTTTTTCGGACGTGGCTCGGCTCCTCTGGCGCGATGCGCAGGGCATCGAGGGATCTCTCGATCTTGCCTCGACAGAGATCAAGGTCGGCCGCGCCATGGACTGCGCGATCCGCACCGACGATGCGATGGTCTCGCGCCACCACGCGCGCGTGTTCTGGGGCGGTGGTGGCTACGTGCTCGAGGATCTGTCGTCGGCGAACGGCGTCTACTTCCAGGAGCAGCGCGTCCAGAGCCACCTGTTCAAGCATGGCGATGCCGTGCGCTGCGGCAGCCTGTGGCTGCGGTTCGTCGATACCGGCCAGCTCGCGGTCGCGGGCGGCGGCGTCGCGGCCGCGGCGTCGTCGTCGGGCGCCGCGCCGATGATGCAGCACCCCGGCATGGGCGCGATCGCGCCCGCCGGGCCGACCGGTCACGTCGCCGCGATCAACCCGTCGCTGCCGGCGTCCGGCGGGATGGCGATCGGACCGTCGGCGGGCCTGCCGCAGATCCCGACCGGCCCGAGCGAGGCCGACGTCGAGATCCGGGTGCTGCGCCGCCGCGTCGAGCAGCTGCAGACCGAGCTCCGCGTCTACCGCGCGAACAAGTTCAACCAGGACACCGCGCGCCGGATGGAAGATCTCGAGAACGATCTGTCGATGATCGAGATCGAGCGCGACAACCTGAAGACGCGGCTCGAGCGTGCCGAGCAGCAGCTGACGCTCGAGGCCGGCAGCGTGAAGGTCAAGCGCGCGCTCGAGATCGCGGCGGCGACCGCCGAGACGTCGGCATCGCTCAACGATCTGCTGTCGAGCCTGCGCATCGAGGTGATGGCAGCCGAGGGCGAGTTCGAGCAGTACGCGCACGCGATGCCGCGCGCGAGCTTCGAGCTGATCCGGCAGTCGCTGAAGGACGCCGCCGCGCACTGCGACGAGGCGCGCGAGCTGCTGCGCAAGCTGCGCGAAGTCGCCGAGTAGCTCAGCGCTTCGGCAGGTAATCGAGCGCGACCCAGAGCGCGCCGTGCGCAACCGTCAGGATCATCGCCATCCACAGCGTCGTGAACAGGCCGTGGATCTCGAGCCACGGGCGCGGCTTCGCCTCGGCAGCGGGCTGCTTCGGATCGGCAGACTTGACCTTGAGCTTCGGCAGCCGCTTCCACGTGAACAGCTTCACGGTCGCGAGCAGCAGCAGCATGTTGATCACGAACGGCAGCGCGAACCCGACCGCGCCCATCGTCGCGAGGTTCAGGATCGGCTTGAGTATCCAGTAGAGGCCGGTGTTGAGCACCGCGAACACGAGCGCGACGATCGGGGTGATCCACTTCGCGCCGATCACGACCTTGGGGTTCTTGCGGGTCGCGAACCAGAACACGGCGCCGAACACGAGCAGTCGAACGCCGAGCTTGATCAACACACCGGTCGCGCCATCCATGCGCGCAGTGTGGCACGGCGACCTCGCGACTGCAGCGGCGCGATCGGGCGGGTGACCGCGCGTCGACCGCGGTCGGCGGCCGAAAACTTGTCACGATCCGTCGCCCGCCGCCTGTCATCACCTGTAGAATGAAGATCGGGGTGTGCCAGATTTCAGAGGAATTCTGAAAGCTTGCACGTTGACTCTTGTAACCGGATGAATACAACCGCTCGACAACTGTCAGCAACCGATTACAATTCTGATATGGCGGATGTTGTTCGATCCGGACCTCGCAAGGATCTCGCAGCCGTTCGGCCACGTCGGGAAACCGCCCTCATCAAGCGCCGCAACGACGATCTCTGGATCGGCGCGACCGCGCTCGCCGCGTCGATGCTCGCGTTGCCGCTCGCGCAGTCGAGCTGGCACGGCCCCGAGGCCGCGGCGGTGCTCGCGATCGCCGCGACGTCGATGCTCGCCGGTCAGCGCTGGGCGATCGCCGTGGTCGTGCTCGCCGAGCTGTTGCTGCTGCCGACGGTGTGGCCGCGTGCGTTCGCGCTGTCGTCCGAGACCCTGCCGCGCCTCGCGGCGTTCGGTGCGCTGTTCGCGCTCGTGCCCGGCGTGCTCGCGATGCGCCGCGCGGCCGCCGCGATGGTGCTCGTCACCGGCGTCCGCCGGACCCGACGCGTGTGCCGCAGGTTCCAGATCGCGCTGATCGCGATCGGGTTGATCGCGACATTGATGCCCATCCTCTAGACCACACGCCGTGACATCGCGGTCACAGTGGTGTCAAACATCGCAGGACACTGCGATGTAGCTTCGGGGAGTTGCGGCGGCGATCCGGTGCGCGATCGCGGGTCGCGATCGTGGCCTGCGCGTTGCTGGACGCGTCGCCATGCATCGCATCACCCGTCTCGCGCTCGTGCCCGTGCTCGCTGCCGCATCATGTGGCAACCCGAAACATCCCGGCGCTGATGCCAATGACGATCGTTCGGAGGTGCTCGCGCAGAAATCGATCCCGAACGCGGACCTCGATCTGCTGTTCGTGATCGACGACTCGGCGACGATGGCGGACAAGCAGCAAGCACTCGCCGCCGCGTTCCCCGCGTTCATCGCCGAGCTCGCGACCGCCGAGGGCGGACTGCCGAGCTTGCACATCGGCGTCGTGTCGTCGGACATGGGCACCTCCGGCAGCGACGGCACCGTCGCACCGCAGATCGGCCAGCCCGGCGCCGGCGGCTGCGCGATGACCGGCAAGGCGGGCGTGCTGCAGACGAACGGCGCACCGATCGATGGCACGTTCATCACGGATCTCCAGCTCTCCGGCGGCAGCCGGCAGACGAACTACACCGGCACGCTCGCCGACGTGTTCGCGCAGATGGCGCAGCTCGGCACGACCGGCTGCGGCTTCGAGCAGCACCTCGCCGCGATGCGCGCGGGCCTGTCGAATCCGGCGAATACCGGGTTCCGCCGGGCGGGCGCGAACCTCGCGGTCGTGATCCTCGGCGACGAGGACGATTGCTCGGTCAAGAACACGACGTTCTTCGGTCCCGAGAGCACGACGCTCGGCCCGCTCGACTCGTTCCGCTGCTTCCGGTTCGGCGTCGAGTGCTCGCCCGACGAGCCAAACGTCGTCGGCAGCAAGACCGGATGCAAGCCGCGCGCGGCGAGCGACTTCATGGATGACGTCGCGCCGTTCCGCACCTTCCTCGCCGAGCAGCAACCCGACGCGCGCCAGCTGATGGTCGGCGTGCTCGCGGGCGCGACGTCGCCGGTCGCAGTCGAGCTCGTGTCCCCGCCGGGTGGCGGCACGCCACGGCCGTCGCTCGCCGCGTCGTGCACGTTCGCGAGCACGACCGGCGAGGCGAAGTCGGTGCCGGGGATCCGGCTCGCCGCGCTGCTCGACGGCCTGCCTGCACGCACGCACTTCGAGCCACTGTGCTCGCCGGATCTCGCGCCCGCGATGACGGCGCTCGCGGAGAATGCCAAGCCGCTCGTCGGTGACACCTGCCTCGCGATCGCGATCGCGGACACGTCCGCCGATCCCGGCCTGCAACCGGATTGCGTGCTCGTCGAGACCCGCGACTCGGCGCCGGATCAGCCGCAGGAGATTCCAGCGTGCGACCTCTCGTCGTCGGGCACGTGCTTCCGACTCGTCGAGGATCGCGCGCGCTGTGCGAGCGGTCAGGGCCTGCGCCTCGACGTCCAGCGCGCGGTTCCCGCGGCGGCCGACGCGTGGCTGTCGCTGCGCTGCCGGCTGCCGTGATCAGATGCTCGCCTGGAGCCGCGTCGCGATCAGGTGCTCGTTCGTGCGCGTCGCGTCGCCGTTGCCGGTGAACGCCGTGAACGAGTAGTCGAGCTGCAGCTTGACGTAGTCGTTGAAGTACCAGTTGCCGCCGACGGTGAATTCGCGCGCGGTCTCGATCGAGCTCGCCGGCGACATCACGCCGACCGCGAAGCTGTCCGGATCGATCCGCAGCTCGGAGTAGCGCGCCGCGACCTCGACAGCGCCCCACTGTCCGTGGTCGGGGTCGAACGGCTTCGTCGGCTTCAGGCCCTTGTACGTCGGCTTGTCACCGGGCGTCACCGCGACGCTCGACGCGAGCTGCCACGCCTGGTGCTGCAGCAGCGTGTGCGTTCCCATCAACAGGACCGGCTCGCGATCGCGGACGTACTCGGCGAGCACGCCCGCCGGGCCGTTGTAGTAGTACGCGTGGCCGGCGAAGCGCGTGCGGTAGCCGTCGGCGCGTGCGGTCACGTCGTCGGTGGCGCCGGTCGCGAACTTCACGATCGTCGCCTGCCCCGCGCTCTTGAGGTTCGTGACGCCCGGGCTCGCGAGCGAGCCGTGCGTGCGGCCGAACGTGGTCGCGGCTCCGATGCCGAGGTCGCCGAGCTCCTTGCGCTGCGCGAACGGCGACACGAGGAGATGGAGGTTGTACTCGAGCACCGCGTCGCTCTCGCCTTCGATCACCGCATTGTCGGCGACACCGTCGACCGCGCCCGCCGCGTAGTGCACGAGGCCGCCCGCGACATCGCCGCGCGCCCACACGCCAATATCGCGGTTCGGCGATAGCTGCGTCGGGAACGCGCGCTCGATGAACACGAGCTGCGCCGCGCTCTGCAGGCGCTCGATGCCGAACTGCGACTTGTCCTTGCCGGCGCGGAACGACAGCTCGGGACGGATCACGAGCTCGCCCCATGCATCCTGGACGACGAGCTTGCTGCCCGCGAAGTCGAGCAGCGTGCGGAACTTGAAGTACTTCGTCGCGCTACCGTCGAGCTTGAACCGCAGCCGGCGGATCGTCATCTCGTGCGCTTCGGTGTCGTTGAGCTGGCGCCGCGAATCGAAGTGGACGTAGCCGCCCGGCTTGACCTCGAGGACCGACTTCTTCGCCGGCGCGGACTTCTCGACGGCGAGCTTGTCCGCGGGCAGATCCGGGGTCGACGCGACGCTCGGCGCCGGCGTGGTGGCGGGCGGGGTCGCGTTCGGATCGGGTGCGGGCGCCGGGGGCGGCGCGGGCTCGGCCGGCGTCGTCGTCGGGGCGGGATCCGGCGCTGGGGTCGGCGTCGGCGCGGGCGTCGGCGCTGGTGCGGGGGTGGGTTGGGCTGCAGCGGGGCCAGCGGCGAGGAGGAACGTCAGAATGAAGGGAAGTCTCGACACGCGTTGTGCTCTCGCGAGCACCGGTGGTCCGGAAGCTCGTCGTGATCAGGAGAAGCGCCTCTCGTCGTCGAGTCGGCTCGGAAGATCAGCGGCTCTTCGGCGTGCGGATCTTCTCGGTGCGCGAGATCTGGACGATCTCGCCGTCGTGGATGGCGATCAGGACCTCGCCGTACCGCAGTCCGCTGATGGCGCGGCGGATCACGGCGAGTGCGTCGTCGACCGAACGGTCGTCGGGATCAAAGGGCTTGGTCATGGGGACTCCGGTTCGAGCCTGGGTTCGAGAAAGATCCGTGCGGACCGGATCTGCGCGTACAGCGATGCGCCTCGCTCGATGCCGAGGCTCGCGAGCTCGTGATGCGGCAGCTCGGCGGTGAGCTCGCCGTGATCGGCGGTGTGGACGACCACGCGCGCCGCGACGCCGACGCGGCGCACGCGATCGACGGTCACCGGCAGCACGTGATCGGTGACCGGAAACGTGCGCTCGCCCGCGGGGCGCAGCACGAGATCGTGGCCGCGCACGAACGCGCGTGCGGCGCCGGAGCCCTCGCCCGACCACGGCAGCACGAGCTCGCCGAACGTCGCGCGCCCGCCGTCGACGCGCCCGCGCAGCACGTTGACGCCGCCAAGGAAGTCCATCACGAACGCGCTCGCAGGGCGATCGAACACCTCGCCGGGCTCGCCGATCTGCTCGACGCGGCCGTGGTTCATGACGACGATCTGGTCCGCGACCTCGAGCGCTTCTTCCTGATCGTGGGTGACGAAGATCGACGTCAGGTGCAGCTCGTCGTGCAGCCGCCGGATCCAGCCGCGCAGCTCGGCGCGGACGCGGGCGTCGAGCGCACCGAACGGCTCGTCGAGCAGCAGCAGCTGCGGCTCGGGAGCGAGCGCGCGGGCGAGCGCGACGCGCTGGCGCTGGCCGCCGGAGAGCTGCTTGGGGAACCGCGCACCGAGTCCGGCGAGCTGGACGCGGTCGAGCAGCTCGCGGACGCGCGTCTCGATCTCGGCCTTCGGGCGTTTGCGGACCGAGAGCCCGAACGCGATGTTGTCGCCGACGGTCATGTGATCGAACAGCGCGTAGTCCTGGAACACGAAGCCGACGCGGCGCGCCTGGATCGTGGTCTTCGTGACGTCGACCGTGCCGAACCGGATCGTGCCGGCGTCCGCATAGTCGATGCCCGCGATGATCCGCAGCAGCGTCGTTTTGCCCGAGCCCGACGGGCCGAGCAGCGCGACGAGCTTGCCGCCGGGGATCACGAGGCTGACGTCGTCGAGAGCCGGGAACTCTCCGAACGCTTTGCGGATGTGCTCGACGGTGATGTCCATGTCACTTGCCTCGCTTGTCTCTCCGTGCCAACGCGCGCGCGACGAGCGCGAGGCCGGCGACGATCGGTCCGAACGTCAGCGTGTAGTGCACCGCGCTTGCATCGGCCTGGCGGAACGTGACGAGCGCGACCGCGACGCCGACGATGATCAACGCCACGCCGATCGGGATCGCGAGCGAGCGGCGCGGCGCGGGCGAAGCGTGCGCGGCGCGCAGCGTCGAGATCCGCCACTCGATCGCGCTCTTGATCGCGATCGTGACGACCGCGATGAAGATCAGGATCGTCGAGACCGCGAACGCGGCCTGATATTGAAAGTCGTTGTAGAGGATCTCGACGTGCAGCGGGATCGTGTTCGTCTGGCCGCGGATGTGGCCGGAGACGACGGACACCGCGCCGAACTCGCCGACCGCGCGCGCCGTGCACAGGATCGCGCCGTACGCGAGCGGCCAGCCGATGTTCGGCAGCGTAACCCGGCGGAACGTCTGCCACGGCGACGCACCGAGCGTCAGCGCCGCGAGCTCCTGCTCCGGCCCGCGCGCCTCGAGCGCCGGGATCAGCTCGCGCGCGACGAACGGGATGGTGACGAACGCGGTGACGATCACGATCGCCGGCACCGCGAAGATGATCTTCACGCTCGGTGCGTGCTCGGACAGCCACGGACCGAAGATGCCCTGCGCACCGAACAGCAGGATGAACAGCATGCCCGCGATCACCGGCGACACCGCGAACGGCAGATCGATGATCGTGACGAGCACGCGCTTGCCGGGGAACCGGAACCGGGTGATCGACCACGCGGCCGCGACGCCGAAGCCGATGTTGAGCGGTACCGCGATCGCCGCGGCGGTGAGCGTCAGCTTGATCGCGGATCGCGTGTCGGGCTCCGCCAGCGCGCTCGTGTACGCATGCCAGCCCTTCTCGAACGCGGCGTGGAACACCACGACGAGCGGCACGACGAGGAAGATGCCGAGGAACGCGAGCGCGATCGCGATCAGCGCGACGCGGACCCACCGCGGCTCGTCGGAGACCGCGCTGCGCGGCTGCGCCACGCCGATCATGCGGTCTCCTGCGCGAGCTCGCTCGCCGGCGGCCGCTTGCGGATCGTCGGGATCTTGCGGCGCTGCGCGCGCCACGTCAGGCCGTTGATCGCGACGAGGATCGCGAACGAGCACACGAGCATCACGAGCGCGAGTGCAGTCGCGCCCGGATAATCGAACTGCTCGAGCTTGCTCATGATGAGCAGCGGCGTGATCTCGGTCTTCATCGGCATGTTGCCGGACATGAAGACGACCGAGCCGTACTCGCCGAGCGCGCGGGCGAACGCGAGCGCGAAGCCGGTGACGATCGCGGGGCGCAGCGTCGGCAGCACGACGCGCCAGAACGTCTGCCAGCGGTTCGCGCCGAGCGTGGCGGCGACTTCTTCGAGCCGCGGATCGAGCCCGAGCAGCACGGGCTGCACGGTGCGGACGACGAACGGCAGGCCGATGAACGTCAGCGCGATCACGACGCCGATCCGCGAGTACGCGGTGTCGATCCCGATCGCCTTCATGTGCTTGCCGAAGAAACCGGTCTCGGCCCACGTCGCGGTCAGCGCGATCCCGGCGACCGCGGTCGGCAGCGCGAACGGCAGATCGACGATCGCGTCGACCAGGCGGCGCCCCGGAAAGTCGTAGCGGATCAGCACCCACGCGACGAGCGTGCCCATCACGACGTTGATCGCGGCGGCGACGAGCGACGCGCCGAGCGACAGCTTGTACGACGCGATCGCGCGCTCCGACGTGATGACGTGCCAGAACTGGCTGGCGGTCAGCGACGAGGTCTTGAGCACGATCGTCGTCAGCGGGATCACGACGAGCAACCCGAGATACGCGAGCGTCACGCCGATCGACAGGCCGAATCCGGGCAACGCATCGCGCCGGCGGCGCCGGAACACGACGAGCGCAGCGATGCCCGCGGTCCACACGGCCGCGACGACCAGGAGAGCGACTGCGTCCATCGCTACTTCGCGTAGATCTGATCGAACTTGCCGCCGTCGGCGAAGTGGGTCTGCTGCGCGGTCGCCCAGCCGCCGACGTCGTCGATCGTGAACAGCTCGAGCTTCGCGAGCGAGCCCGCATCGGTCTTGGCCGCCGACGCGCGCGGCCGGTAGTGATGCTTGCCGATGATCGCCTGGCCCTCGGGCGTGTAGAGGAACTCGAGGTACGCCTTCGCGACCTCGGTCGTGCCGTGCTTCTGGGCGAACTTGTCGACGATCGCGACCGGCGGCTCGGCGAGGATGCTGCGCGACGGCGTCACGATCTCGAACTTGTCGGCGCCGCCGCCCTCGGCGAGCAACAGGTACGCCTCGTTCTCCCACGACACGAGCACGTCGCCGATGCCACGCTCGGCGAACGTCGTCGTCGAGCCGCGCGCGCCGGAGTCGAGCACCGGCACGTGCTCGTAGAGCTGCTTGACCCAGGCCTGCGCGCCGGCGTCGTTGCCGGTCTTCTTCAGCGCGTGGCCCCACGCCGCGAGGTACGCCCAGCGCGCGCCGCCGGACGTCTTCGGGTTCGACATGATGACCTTGACGTCGGGCTTGACGAGGTCGTCCCAGTCCTTGATCGCCTTGGCGTTGCCCTTGCGGACCACGAACACGATCGTCGAGGTGTACGGCGCCGAGCGATCCGGCAGCCGGGCTTGCCAGCCCTTGTCCGTCAGATCCTTCGCGGCGATCGCGTCGATGTCCCCGGCGAGCGCGAGGCTGACCACGTCGGCTTCGAGGCCATCGATCACCGAGCGCGCCTGCTTGCCGGAGCCGCCGTGCGACTGCTTGATCGTGACGGTCGTGCCGGTCTTCGCCTGGTACTGCGCGGCGAACGCCTGGTTGATGTCGACGTAGAGCTCGCGCGTCGGGTCGTACGAGACGTTCAGCAGCGCGACCTGCTTCGCCGAGGATGGACCGCTCGATGCGGTCGTGTCGTCGCCGCACGCGATCGCGAACAGGCTCGACACCGCGAGCCAAAACAGAGGTCGAATCACGCCGCGCGTTCGTGCACGGCACGCACCAGCGTCGATGTAGCTGAAATTCAATGCCCCCGCGGTTTACTGAACCACGCTATTTCGTGATCCACACACGATATATCGTCAGGTCACGATATATCGTTTTCCCGCACGTGAGCACGGGACGCGGCCCCGATGCGGCGCACGCGCTCAGACCGTGGCCATGCGCGGCACGGACTCGTCGCTTCGCTCGTCGGCGGGCTCGTCGGCAGGCTCGGGTGCGATCGGGACGACGTGCGCCGGCAGGCGCTTCTTGAAGAACGCGCGCAACATGAGCGCGTCGATGATCACGACGAGCGTCATCGTCTGGAACGCCCACACGGTCGGCACGAGCTCGAGCTTGTCGAGCACGCGCGACAGGCCGAACGAGACCAGGTACGCGTCGAAGCTCATGCAGACGCGGCGGAACGTCTCGGGGTGGATGTGGCGGATCAGCGCGAACCCGAGCGGCAGCCCGATCAGCACGCCGGGCGCGAGGTACGGCACGAGCGCGGTCGAGTCCGCCGTGATCATGCCGAGCGCGGTGTACGCGACGAGCGTCGAGATCGACTCGATCGAGCGGGCCATCGCGAGCGCGACCTTGAAGTCGTCTTTCGCCATGCCCTGGTTGTTGAAGTACATCGCGAGCGGAGGGCCCGAGATCGTCGTCATCGAGTAGAGGACGCCGACGCCGGCACCGAACGGCAGCCCGACGGCGCGCACGCGCTGGATCGGGAACCGCAGCCCGGCGGCCTGGATCATGATCAGCGGCAGCAGCGTCGCGTACGTGACGAGCTTCGCCCACTCGGGGCTGATCGACGACAGCACGAGCGCGCCGAGCGCGACGCCGGGCAGGATGCCCATCGCGACCGGCGAGACCTGCGGCCAGACGCGGCGGATCGAGCGCCGCGCGATGAACAGCGCGTACAGGTTGACGATCACCTCGACGATCACGAGCGCCGGGTTGAGGATCCGGCTCGTGACCATCAGCAGCGAGATCGGGACCGTGATCGACGAGTAGCCGTAGCCGAGAGCGCCGTTCACGATGGCCGCGAACAGGCTCGTCAGCGCGATCAGGATCGAGACCGTATCCACGGCGATGCCTCGCAAGTTGCAGATGCCGCGCCACGGCAGAGCGTTCAATTCCGCTCGCTTGGACGTGCAGGTGTCACGAATGCTCGTGCCAGTCACGAAATGACGTGAAACAACGATATTTCGTGGTCCGGCCGTGCTACGACCGAGGTCGTGTCGATCACCGCCCGGCTATGGCGTGAGGCGTCTCTGGCAGCGGACTCCGAGAGCTTCCTGGCGCGAATCGGGACCGCGATCCTCGACGACGTCGACGGCGACGCGCTCGTCGTCCGCGCGATCGAGCCCGAGCAGCACCACCTGGTGACCACCGCGTCGGTGCGGCGTGGCGCGGTCGGCGTCGCGCACCCGGCGAGGCCGCGGATCGAGCTGTCGGCGGCTGCGCTCGCGCGGGTCAGCGCGTGGATCGAGTCCGGTGCGATCGAGCACGTGTCGGCCGAGCGGCTCGCCGGCGTCGCGCGCGACGTGCTGCGCGGGATGGGCGACAGCGAGCAGGCGTGGTGGCTCGTGCCGCTCGTCGCGAGCTCGAGCGCGCTCGGCGTGCTGCTCGTCGCCGCCAGCGACGAGCTCGAGCCGCGCAAGCTCGCCGCGATCGCCGAGCCGCTGTCGGCGGTGCTCGCCGCGGAGCGCCAGCGCCGCGAGCTCAGCCAGCTCCGCGAGGCGGCCGAGGCCGACAAGGCCGCCGCACTCGCGCGCCTCCACATGCGCGACATCGGGGTCGCCGTCGTCGGTGCCGATGCCGGGCTCCGCGAGGTGATGCGCCAGGTCGAGCAGGTCGCTCCGACCGGCGCGCCCGTGTTGATCCTCGGCGAGACCGGCTCGGGCAAGGAGGTCGTCGCGCGGTCGATTCACGAGCGCTCGAACCGCGCGGCCGGCCCGATCCTGCGCGTCAACTGCGGAGCGATCCCGCCCGAGCTCGTCGACTCCGAGCTGTTCGGCCACGAGCGCGGCAGCTTCACCGGCGCGGCGACCCAGCGGCGCGGCTGGTTCGAGCGCGCCGACGGCGGCACGCTGTTCCTCGACGAGATCGGCGAGCTGCCGCTCGCGGCGCAGGTGCGGCTGTTGCGCGTCGTCCAGGACGGCGTGTTCGAGCGCGTCGGCGGTGCGCGTCCGCTCGAGGTCGACGTCCGGATCGTCGCGGCGACGCACCGCGATCTCGGCGCGATGGTCGCGGCCGGCACGTTTCGCGAGGACCTCTGGTACCGGATCAACGTGTTCGTGATCCGGCTGCCGCCGCTGCGCGAACGCCAGGGTGACATCGCGGCGCTCGCCGAGCACTTCACCGAGCGCGCGGCGCAGCGGTTCGGCGCCGTCGGGCTACGCGTCACGCCCGACGACATCGCGTTGCTCCAGCAGTACGACTGGCCCGGGAACGTGCGCGAGCTCGCCGCGGTGATCGAGCGTGCGGCGATCCTCGGCGAGGGCCGGCGGCTCGACGTCCAGCGCGCACTCGGCCTGCGCAGCGACGGCGGGCTCGCGTCCGAGCGCATGCGCGTCGGCACGTCGGATCGCTTTCCGACGCTCGACGAGGCGATGGCCGCTCACATCGAGCGCGCGCTCGAGCGCTGCGCCGGCCGGATCGACGGGCCGCGCGGCGCCGCGAAGCTGCTCGACATCCACCCGAACACGCTGCGCTCGCGGATGCAGAAGCTCGGCGTGCGGTTGCCAGGTCGCGGTAGCTGACCTGTAACGCGGCATGCCGGACGCTGCCGGCGCGGGGCGCGACCGCGTGACTACCGTGATCGCATGCGCGCCGTGCTGCTCGTGCTGGTGACTGGATGCTCGTACGTCGCGACGCACGGCCCACCGGCGCACAGCGAGCTATCGTCGGTGCCGCGCGCCGAGCTCGCATGCACCACCGACTATGGCGCGCCGATGGCGGACCTGCTCGCCGGCGGAGTCGCGTCGCTGCCGGCATTCATCGCGCTCGGCTATGGCCTGCACGATGCCGGTGTGAAGTCGAACGGCGGCAATCCTCCGGATCGGGACTGGCACGGCTGGCTGATCCTCGGTTCGACCGCGGTCGCGCTCGTGTTCGCGGCGAGCGCGCACACCGGGCAAGCGCGCGTCTACGCGTGCCGGCGCGCGCGCGGACTGCCGATCGAAGGCGAGCACGATCGCGAGCTCGCGTCCGCGGAGCAGCGCGCGCTCGAGGCACGCGAGCGCTGCCGGATGTCCGTGCCGAGCGGCTCGCCCGACGACGTCGAGCTACGAGACCGATCGCATGCCGCGATCGCGATCTGCGGCAACGGGCGCGGCGGCGGCATCGTGATCCACGGCAGCGCACCGGACACGCGCGCGCCGTACAGCGATGACATCCGCCACGAGCTGCGTCGCCGGATGAACCTCGCGCTCGCGATCGGGCACGAGGCACCGCCGTGCGACGCCGCGCAGGTCGATCGCGCGACGTACCTCTCGGTCAGCAGCTGGAGCCACGCCGGGCTGATCGCGTCGTTCGCGACGACGTACGCGCGCGAGCTGCCACCGACGCAGGCGATCGTCGTCGCGGTCGTGCCGCCGTGCCGGCTCTAGGCGACCCACGCGCGCGCGTTGTCGAACATCCGCATCCACGGGCTGTCCTCGCCCCACCCGTCGGGGTGCCACGACAGCTGCACGGTGCGGAACACGCGCTCGGGATGCGGCATCAGGATCGTGATGCGGCCGTCCGCGGTCGTCAGCGCGGCGACGCCGCCCGGCGAGCCGTTCGGGTTCGCGGGATACGTCGTCGCGACTGCGCCGCGGCCGTCGACGAAGCGCGCCGCGACGAGCCCGGCACGCTCCATCGCCGCGAGCTGGTCGGCGGACAGCTCCGCCCTGCCCTCGCCGTGCGCGTTCGCGACCGGGATCCGCGAGCCGGCCATGCCGCGGAAGAAGATCGACGGGCTGTCCTCGATCCGCAGCAGCACGACGCGCGCCTCGAACTGCTCGCTGCGGTTGCGCACGAACTTCGGCCACGCGGCGGCGCCGGGCAGCAGATCCGCGAGATCGGCGAGCGCCTGGCAGCCGTTGCAGACGCCGAGCAGGAACGTACCGTCGCGCGCGGTCAGCTTCGCGAGCGCGTCGCGCGCGCGGGCGTTGTAGCGGAACGTCGACGCCCAGCCGCGACCGGCGCCGAGCACGTCGCCGAACGAGAACCCGCCGCACGCGACCGCGCCGCGCATGTCCGACAGATCCGCGCGGCCCTCGACGAGATCGGTCATGTGGATGTCGACCGCGTCGAACCCGGCGCGCGTGAACGCCGCGGCCATCTCGATCTGACCGTTGACGCCCTGTTCGCGCAGGATCGCGACGCGCGGGCGGGCGGTGCCGACGATCGCGGGCGGCCGTGCGAGATCGAACGTCAGCTCCGCGCTCAGCGGGATCTCGGCGAGCCGGCTCGCGTGCTCCTCGGCGGCGCATGCCGCGTCGTCGCGCAGCAGCGCGATCTGGTGGCTCACGTGCGACCACCGCGCGCGCAGCTCGCTGCGCCGGGCCTCGATCACGCGCTGGCCGCCGTGCGTGATCTGCACGCGCTCGCCGGGGACCGCGCGGCCGAGCGGCACGATCCGCGCGCCCGCGGCCTCGAGCGCGCCGCGCACCGCGGCGACGTCGGCGGTCGCGACCTCGACGAGCGCGCCGAGCTCCTCGGCGAACAGCGCGGCGAACGGATCGGCGTGGACGTGCGTGACGTCGAGCTCGAGGCCGAGCCCGGACGCGAACGCCATCTCGAGCGCGGTGACGACGAGCCCGCCGTCGGAGCGATCGTGATACGCGGCGAGCTTGCGCGCGGCGACGAGCTCCTGCAGCGCGCCATACACCGCGAGCAGGCGCTTCGGATCGTCGAGATCCGGCGGCGTGTCGCCGAGCTGATCGAACGCCTGCGCGAGGCACGAGCCACCGAGCCGGCCCTGCCCCGCCGCGAGATCGACGAGCAACAGCTGGCGATCGCCGCCGCGCAGCTCGGGCGTCACCGCGAGCCGGACATCGGTGACCGGACCGAACGCGGTCACGACGAGCGTCACCGGCGAGACGATCGCGCGCTTGCCGGGATCGGGGCCCTGGGCGACGAAGCCGCTCGTGCCGCCGGACACTCGGTACTCCATCGTGTCCGCGCTCGCGAGCGCGGCCGCGATCTTCGACTCGGCGGCGAGCGCGTACGCCTCGTCGCGTGCGCGCTGCCGGCGCAGCGTGGCCTCGTCGGGAACGCGGGGCTCGAACGTCGTCGGCGGCGTCTCGCGCTTCGCTCGCTCGCGCGCGAGCGCCTCGAGCTCGGCGAGCTCGGGATCCGCCGGCGGTCCCGGCGGCTCGGCGGCGACCTCGGCCTCGAGCTGCGCGAGCTGCTGCGCCGGCGTCAGCACGTCGCCGGTCTTCGTCATCGCCGCGTCGAGCCCGTGCGCTGGCGTGTTGATCGCGCGCGGCGCGTCCCACACCGTCCGCATCGACATCGAGTCCTTGCCGACGGGGATCGAGATGCCGAGCGCGATCGCGGTCTCGGCCGCGGCGCGCACCGCCTGGTAGAGCCGCGCGTCCTCGCCCGGGTGGCCCGCCGCGGCCATCCAGTTGCACGACAGCTTGATCCGGCCCAGCGGCCCGATCGGCGCGGCCGCGAGGTTCGTGATCGCCTCGGCGATCGCGAGCCGCGAGGCCGCCGCGGCGTCGAGCAGCGCGACCGGCGGACGCTCGCCGATCGCCATGACCTCGCCTGCGGTCGTGTCGAACCCGGCGAGCGTGAGCGCGCAGTCGGCGACCGGGACCTGGAACGGGCCGACCATCGAGTCGCGCGCGACGAGGCCACCGACCGTGCGATCGCCGATCGTCACGAGGAACGACTTGTCGGCGACCGTCGGCATGCCGAGCACGCGATCGAGCGCGCTCGCGATCGTGACGCCGTCGAGCCGCAGCGGGTGACGGCGCGGTGCGATCGTCTCGGCGCGCCGGGTCATCCGCGGCGGCTTGCCGAGCACGACCTCGAGCGGCAGATCGACGGGCGCCGGGCCACCGCGGCGATCCGCGAGCACGAGCCGGCCGTCCGGGGATGCGGTCCCGAGCTGCGCCCACGGCGCACGCTCGCGCGCACACAGCGCCGCGAACTCGGCGAGCCGCTCGGCCGCGATCGCGAGCACGTAGCGCTCCTGGGCCTCGTTGCACCACAGCTCGAGCGGCGACAGCTCCGGCTCGCCGGTCGGGATCGCGCGCAGCTCGAGCCGCGCACCGAGCCCGGCGTCGTGCACGAGCTCGGGCAGCGCGTTCGACAGTCCGCCCGCGCCGACGTCGTGGATCGACAGCACCGGGTTGCCGTCGCCGAGCGCCCAGCAGCGATCGATCACTTCCTGGCAGCGCCGCTCGATCTCGGCGTTGTCGCGCTGCACCGACGCGAAGTCGAGCTCCTCGTGCGACGCGCCCTGCGCGACCGAGCTCGCCGCGCCACCGCCGAGCCCGATCAGGAACGCCGGCCCGCCGAGCACGACGAGCGCCGCGCCCGTCGGCACGCTTGCCTTCTGGACGTGCCCCGGCCGGATCGCGCCGATGCCGCCGGCGAGCATCACGGGCTTGTGATAGCCGCGGTCCTCGTGCTCGTACGCGCGGAAGTAGCCGAGGATCGCGGGGCGGCCGAACTCGTTGTTGAACGCGGCGCCGCCGATCGGGCCCTCGATCATGATGTCGAGCGCGCTCGCGATCCGCGCCGGCTTGCCGACCCACGCCGCGTCCGGTGACTCCCACGGCTCGAGCGCGCCGGGCAGCCGGAGGTCGGACACCGTGAATCCGACGAGGCCGGCCTTCGGCTTCGCGCCGCGACCGGTCGCGCCCTCGTCGCGGATCTCGCCGCCCGAGCCGGTCGCCGCACCGGGATGCGGCGAGATCGCGGTCGGGTGGTTGTGGGTCTCGACCTTGCCGAGGATGTGGCTCGGCTCGCGGACGCCGCGATACACGCCGTCGGGTGCCGGGAAGAACCGCTCGGCCTCGGTGCCCTCGACGACCGCCGCATTGTCCTTGTACGCGGACAGCACGCCGCCGGGGCTCGCGGCGTTCGTCGCCTTGATCATCTGGAACAGCGAGCGGTCCTGGCGCTCGCCGTCGACGAAGAAGTCGGCGTTGAAGATCTTGTGCCGGCAGTGCTCGCTGTTCGCCTGCGCGAACATCATCAGCTCGACGTCGGTCGGATCGCGGCCGAGCTCGCGATAGCGCGCGACCAGGTACTCGATCTCGTCGCCGGCGAGCGCGAGCCCCATCCGATCGCTCGCGTCCTTCAGCGTCGCGCGCGCCGCCGTCTCGTCGGCGGGCAGCTTCACGAACGCCAGCGGCCGGGGCTCGCTGCCGTGGTGGACGACGCGCTCGAGCTCGCGGTCGTCGACGATCACGCTCTCGGTCATCCGATCCGACAGCGCACGACCGATCGCGGCTGGATCGACGCCGCTGCCGTACAGCGTGTATTCGATCGCGCGCTCGATCCGTTCGATCGCGGCGAGCCCGCAGACGTGCGCGATGTCGGTCGCCTTCGACGACCACGGCGAGGTCGTGCCGATCCGCGGCGTCACGTACACGACGTGGCGCTGCGCCGCCGCGCTCGCTGGCGCCGACGTCATCGCGCCCGACGGCGCCATCGGCTCGACGTGCGGACCGTACGTCAGCATGTGCTGGAGCTGCGCGGTCTCGTCGGTGGTGAGCGCGCGCGTCGCGACGACGAGGTGGACCCACCGCGTGTCGAGCATCGCGAGGCCCGGACACACCGCGCGCGCCTTCGCGAACGCGCGGGCCCGGCGTGCCGCGGACAGCGCGGGACGGCCGGGCACCAGGTTCATGCGGCCCCCAGCGCGGCCGCGATCCGCGCGACCGGCTCGCGGGCGTCGGGCACGAACGTCTGACCGGTGACGAGCTCGTAGCTCGCGATGTAGCGGCGCGCGGCCTCGAGCCGGACCTCGTCGGGCATCACCGGCGGTGGGCCATCGCCGGACCACTTCGCCTCGTTCGCGAGCCAGCGCCGCACGTACTCCTTGTCGAGCGAGCGTGGCTCCTCGCCGCGCGCGAGCCGCGCCTCGTAGTCATCGGCGTACCAGTAGCGCGACGAGTCCGGCGTGTGGATCTCGTCGATCACGGTCAGCGTGCCGTCCTTCGCGATGCCCATCTCGTACTTCGTGTCCGCGAGGATCAGGCCGCGCGCGGCGGCGTGGCGCTGGCCCTCGGCGAACAGCGTCGCCGCGAGCTCGGCCGCGCGGTCGAACACCGCCGGATCGATCCGGCCCATCGCGAGCAGCTCGTCGCGCGACACCGAGACATCGTGGTCGCCCTTCGCGGCCTTCGTCGACGGCGTCAGGATCGGCGCCGGCAGCGGCTGGTTCTTGCGCATGCCGTCGGGCAGCGCGTGGCCGCAGAACGTGCGGGCGCCGGCCTCGTACGCCTTCCAGATCGAGGTCGACGTCACGCCGGTCAGGTACGCGCGCATCACGAGCTCGACCGGCAGCGGCGTGCACTCGCGCGCGATCATCACGTTCGGATCCGGCACCCGCAGCATGTGGTTCGGCGCGAGGTGCGCGGTCTTCTCGAACCAGAACGTCGCGAGCTGGTTCAGCACCTGACCCTTGCTCGGGATCGTGCCGACGACCGCATCGAACGCGCTCAGCCGATCGGTGACGACGATGATCCGCTCGCCGCGCCCGCGATCGATGTAGCAGTCGCGGACCTTGCCATCGTAGCGCTCGAGCGCGCGGCCGCCGATCGTGGTCCACGGCGTGTGATCGAGCGTCGCGCGCAGCTGTGCTCGCAGGGCAGCATCGAGATCCGTCACTGTCATCTGGCGTCTCCGAGCGCACGCTCGAGGATCACGGACGCGTGCCGCAGGTGATGATCGAGATCGAAGCAGGCGGCCAGTTCTTCCGACGAGAGACGAGCTGCGATCTCGGGATCTCGACCCAGTAACTCTTGGAAGCGGCCAGGCTCGGCGGTGTACCTACTGTCCTCGGTGTTCGCCTCATTGATCGCTTGCAGCGCCGCTCGCTGCACCATCACGTAGGCCTGCTGCCGCGGCAGCCCCTTCTGCACGAGAGCGAGGAGCACGGCTTCCGAGAAATAGAGCCCACCGGTGCGTTTCAGATTCTGCATCATCCGGCCCGGATGCACGACGAGGCCGTCGACGAGCCCGGTCGCGCGCGCGCACATGAAGTCGGCGACGATCGTCGCGTCCGGCATCACGACGCGCTCGACGCTCGAGTGCGAGATGTCGCGCTCGTGCCACAGCGCGACGTCCTCGAGCCCGGCCTGCGCGTACGACCGCAGCAGACGCGCGAGCCCGCACAGGTTCTCGCTCAGGATCGGGTTCTTCTTGTGCGGCATCGCCGAGGAGCCCTTCTGGCCCTTGCCGAAGCCCTCCTCGGCCTCGCCGACCTCGGTCCGCTGCCAGTGGCGCACGCCGAGCGCGATCTGCTCGACCGCGGTCCCGAGCAGCGCGAGCGCGCTCAGCACCTCGGCGTGACGATCGCGCGCCACGATCTGCGTCGCGACGGTCTCGGGACGCAGCCCGAGCTGCGCGAGCGCCTCGGCCTCGATCTGCGGATCGAGATTGCCGTAGACGCCGACCGCGCCCGCGATCTTGCCGACCGCGATCGCGTCGCGCGCGCGCTGCACGCGATCCGCGGCGCGCGACAGCTCGGCGTACCACCGCGCGAACGTCAGGCCCGCGGTGATCGGCTCGGCGTGGATGCCGTGCGACCGTCCGATCATCGGCGTCCGCGCGTGCTCGCGAGCGCGCTTCGCGAGCGCGACCGCGAGCTCGCCGACCGTGACGACGATCTTGTCGAGCGCGCGCCGCGTCTGCAGCGCGAGCGCGGTGTCGAGCACGTCCGACGACGTCATCCCGAGGTGGAGCCAGCGTGCCGGCTCGCCCGCGAGCTCCTCGACGTGGGTCAGAAACGCGATGACGTCGTGCCGCGTGGTCGCCTCGATCTCGAGGATGCGCCTCGCGTCGAGCTTGCCGGCCGCCGCGGCCCGGACCTGCTGCGCGCTGCCCGCCGGTACCGTGCCCGCGCGCTCCATCGCGGCGCACACCGCGAGCTCGATCTCGAGCCACAGCTCGAACCGATAGCTATCCTCCCAGAGGGCCGCGAGCTCGGGTCGACTGTAGCGAGGGATCATCGGCGCGGTCCTTGTACCACGCCGTGCGCGTCGCGGCGGGCCGCATGAACGCGCGTCGGGATCACGCGACCTCGAGCCGCTCCCCGAACCGCTCGCGCAGCACGCGCACGCCCTCGCGATCGAGCTGGTAGCCGTGGACGCGGACCGCGAGCGAGCGCAGCGCCGGCAGCTCGGCGGCCGCGAGCGCGAGCAGCGCATCGTCGGCGAGCAACGCGTCGAACCGCAGGTGTTCGAGCCGCGCGAGCCCGCTCGCGAGCAGCGCGGTCATGCGATCACCGTCGAGGTTGGCGCCGAGCGCGAGCGAGCGTAGCCGCGTCAGCTTCGGGAGCTGGCCCGGCCAGTCGCGGCGCAGCGCGTCGCTGTCGAGCGTCAGCGATTCGAGGCCCGTCAACCTGCCGAGCGTCCGGCCCGTGATCTTGCACGAGTGTGCGACGAGCGAGGTCAGCTGATCGAGCTCCGCGATCCCGCGCACGAGCTGGTCGTCGACGCCGTGGCCCCACACCGTCAGCGCGCGCACCGGCGCGAAGAACGCGCGGCCGATCGCCTGACCCGCGACCGAGCGCTCGTCCGCCGACGTCGACACCGAGATCTCGAGCTCGCGCAGCGACGGCAGCTCGGCATCGAACGCGGCCGGCGTCGCGTTGCCGATCGACGACAGCCCGACCCGCGAGATCGGCACGCGGCCGCGAAAGCTCGGCACGCCGGCGAGGAACGTCGCGGCATCGGCCGTGACGTGATCCGGAAACCCGCGCACGAACGCCCACGATCGCAGGTACGGCCGCACCGGCGCGAGCCAAACATCGGCGTGCTGCTGCAACAACGCGCGCTCGCGGTGCTCGAGCTCGACGTCGGTGTCGAGCAGCGGCTTGCCATCGCGCCACAGCGCGGGCGCCATCGGCGAGCCATGGCGCGGCCGTGCGAGCGCGCACTGCATGTGGATCAGCTCGCCGAGCGGATCGCCCCGATCGAGCAGGTGGTCGGCATAGATCAGCCGCGGCGTGTCGTCCTCGGGCGCGTCGAAGATCTGCTGCAGCAGCTCGGCGGTCATGTCGCGAGCAGCCACAGCGCGACGCCGACGAGCGCGGCGACCGCGAGCACGGCCGAGCCCCACACGATCGCGTCGCGCACGCGACGGCGCGCGACCTGGCGCGGATCGCGCGGCGGTGCGAGGTAGCCCATCGGTGGCGTCGCGCTCGGCGCGAGCTCGGACAGCGCGCGCAGCTTGACGTGGTGCTGCTTGACCTCGGCGCGCTGCCTCTCGGCGGCGAGCTCGGCCGGCGTCTTCATCGAGATCACGCGGATCGGCTCGCTGCGCTCGCGCGCGAGCTCGGGCGGCGGCGCGATCTCCGTCGGCGTTCCGACCTCCGGACCCGACGGCACGCCGCGCTGGGTGACCGGCTTGCCGCGCGCGTGCTTGTCGAACACGCGCGTGCGTTGCTCGTCGGTCGGAGGACGGGAGCGCGCGGTCATCGCCCGGTCGAGCCGAAGCCTCCGGCGCCGCGTGCCGTCTCGGACAGCTCGCTGACCTCGACGAGCTCGGCCTGCACGACGGGCGCGATCACCATCTGCGCGATGCGATCGCCGTGCTTGATCGTCAGCGGCGCCTGGCCGAGGTGGATCAGCACGATCGCGACGTGGCCGCGGTAGTCGCTATCGATCGTCGCCGGCGTGTTCGCGAGCGTGATCCCGTGCTCGCGCGCGAGGCCCGAGCGCGGCCGCAGCTGACCCTCGTAGCCCGGCTCGATCGCCATCGCGAGCCCGGTCCCGATCGTGCGGCGTTCGCCGGGGCTGAGCACGACCGGCGCGTCGAGCGCGGCGCACAGGTCCATGCCGGCCGCACCGGCGGTCATGTATTTCGGGATCGTCGCGTCGGGTCTGAGCTTCTTGAACAGCACGCGCGGAGGCACGAGGCCATCGTACTCGATCGGCGGCGGTTAGCGACGCCGCTTCGCGATCGCGATCCCGAGCTTGTGCATCCGCGCGTCGTCGATCCCGAGTAGCTCGACCATCGCCAGCGCCTGCTCGGCCTCGTCGAGCTGATCGTGCGCGAAGAAGTCGAGCGCGGCCTGCGGCGCGACGAGCGCGAGCCGCTCCTGCAGCGCGCCGGCGAGCTCGCCGCCGAGCACGGTGTCGAGCTTCCACGCCTCGCGCACCGCCGGGAGTGCATCGATCGCGCTCGTCTCGGGATCGAAGCCGATCCGCCACGCGGTCGCGAGCCGCGCGTACTGCTCGGCGAGGTTCGCGTAGTCGATGCGATCGTCGGGATGCGTCGCCCCCGCGTGTGCCGCTTGCGAGGCGAGCCATGCCGCGTCGTCGAGCCGGCCGCCGCGGTACGCGAGGTTCGCCCGCGACGCGAACCAGGCCGGTCCGGGCTTGTCACAGCGAGTCACTGCCTGGATGCCGTCGCCGTCCTCGACGACGTTCGGCATCGACTCCTCGACGAGGCCGTCGAGCTGCGAGACGGTCACGCCCACGAGCAGCGCGAGACCGAGCCAGTGGCCACGAGCACGTACGCGGTCGAGCAGGCCGAGCATGTCCCTAGTGTACGTGCCCGGCCCGCCGGCGCTCCCCGATTTTTTCGGGCTCAGATGATGTAGTTGTGCACGTCTTCGGGAGCGGGGTTCGCGTCGAGCGCCTCGCGACGCGACAGCCGGATCTTGCCGTCGCGGTCGACCTTGATGCACTTGACGATCACCTCGTCACCCTCGGACAGCACGTCCTCGACGGCGCGGATGCGCTCCTTCGAGATCTCCGAGATGTGGAGCAGGCCGTCGGTGCCCGGGATGATCTCCACGAACGCGCCGATCTCCACGATCTTCTTGACGATGCCGCTGTAGAACTGGCCGACCTCCGGCTCCATCGTGAGGCCCGAGATCAGTGCCTGGGCCTGCTCGATCGCCTTCGCGTTCGCCGACGCGATCGACACGATGCCGTTGTCGGCGATGTCGATCTGCGCACCGGTCTGCTCCTGGATCGCGCGGATCGTCTTGCCGCCGGGGCCGATGATGTCGCGGACCTTGTCCGGCTTGATCTGCAGCGTGACGATGCGCGGCGCGTAGACCGAGACCTCGTCGCGCGGCGCCGAGATCGCCGCATCCATCTTGTCGAGGATGTGGAGCCGGCCGCGCTTCGCCTGATCGAGCGCCTGCTCGAGGATCTCGCGCGTCAGGCCATCGACCTTGATGTCCATCTGCAGCGCGCACACGCCGCGGCGCGTGCCGGTGACCTTGAAGTCCATGTCGCCGAGGTGGTCCTCGTCGCCGAGGATGTCGGACAGGATGACGAAGTCATTGCCTTCCTTCATCAGGCCCATCGCGATGCCCGCGACCGGCGCCTTCGTCGGCACGCCGGCGTCCATGAGCGCGAGCGAGCCGCCGCACACCGACGCCATCGACGACGAGCCGTTCGACTCGAGGATGTCCGACACGACGCGGATCGTGTACGGGAAGTCCTCGTAGATCGGGACGACCGACTCGACCGAGCGCTCGGCGAGGAAGCCGTGGCCGACCTCGCGGCGAGACTGACCGCGCAGCGGCTTGACCTCGCCCGTCGAGAACGGCGGGAAGTTGTAGTCCATGTAGAACGTCTTCTTGCGATCGCCGAGCAGCGTGTCGAGCTTCTTCTCGTCGTACTTCGTGCCGAGCGTGACCGCGACGAGCGCCTGGGTCTCGCCGCGCGTGAACAGCGCCGAGCCGTGCGCGCGCGGCAGGATGCCGGTCTCGATCGAGATCGGGCGGATCTCGTCGGGCGCGCGGCCGTCGAGGCGGCGGCGCGTCGACAGCGTGTTGCCACGCGCCCACTTCTTCTGGACCTTGCCGAACGCGGCGTCGACGTCCTTGACCTTGCCGTGCCACGGCTGGCCCTCGGCGGTCAGCTGGGTGCGGACCTCGAGGTGCGTCGCCGAGATCGCCTCGCGGCGCGCCTTCTTGTCCTTCGTCGACATCGCCTGCGCGAGGCGGTCCCACGCGAGCTCCTTGACGCGGTTCGCGAGCTCCTCGTCGACGACCGGCGGCGTGAACGGCCGCTTCTCCTTGCCGTTCGCGGCGCGCAGCCGCTCCTGCAGCTCGATCAGCGGCTGCACGGCCTGATGCGCGAACAGCAGCGCGTCGATCACGACGTTCTCCTGCAGCTCGTGCATCTCGCCCTCGACCATCATGATCGCGTCCTTGCTGGCCGCGACGACGATGTCCATCTCCGACTGCTCGCGCTCGGCGAACGTCGGATTCGCGACGAACTCGCCGTTGATCCGGCCGACGCGAACGCCCGCGATCGGGCCGTCCCACACGAGATCCGACAGGTGGATCGCCGCGGACGCGCCGGTCATCGCGAGCACGTCGGTCGGGTTCTCCTTGTCGAACGACACGACGCTCGCGATGATCTGCGTGTCGATGAACCAGCCCTTCGGGAACAGCGGGCGCACCGGCCGGTCCATCAGGCGGCAGATCAGGATCTCCTCGTTCGTCGTCCGGCCTTCGCGGCGGAAGAAGCTGCCGGGGATCTTGCCCGACGAGTAGAAGTTCTCGCGGTACTCGCAGGTCAGCGGCATGAAGTCGATGTCGCGCGGCTGCGCCGAACCGGCGGCGGTGACGAGCACCATGCTGTCGCCACAGCGGACGACGACGGAGCCGGCGGCCTGCTTGGCCCACTTGCCGGTCTCGATGACGATTTCCTTGCCGCCGACCATGGCGGACTCACGTACGTAAGGCATTCGCTTCTCCTCGATGTTGGGGTGTCCCCCGATCGAGGTGAGCTCCGCGGCCTGGTCCCTCTGCCCAACCACCCGATGCATGCATCGAGGAGCTCGACGGAACGATCAAACCAGCGCGATCTCTATCTTCGTTCGAGGACCCTGTGACGGTTGACTTGTTACCGCGGGCTTTATTGCACAATCACGCGGCCTTGCAAAGCAACTTACGCCGCTGCCGGCGATCGCGTCACCACCCGGGATCCTCACACTTCCGGGGCTTTGCGTCGCGGCGCGCCTTCTTCTGCAACGCCTTCAGCTCCTGCGGCGGTGCGTTGCCGAGCCGCCAGAACAGATGCGTGACCGCGGGATGGCGGACGGTCTTCTTCAGGTACGCCTTCATGATGTCCGGCCGCGCGGCCGGCAGCGCGGTGATCGCACCGGAGCGCTTCGCCGCGCTGCACGTCGCCTCGAAGTCGATCGCGAGGCTCGGCGGTGGCGGTCGCTTCGCGCGCGCGGCGCCGTCGCGGTCGAGCGCGACGATCACGTAGACA
Organism: Kofleriaceae bacterium; assembly: GCA_035715365.1. Taxonomy (GTDB): domain Bacteria; phylum Myxococcota_A; class Polyangia; order Haliangiales; family Haliangiaceae; genus JABFXX01. Next base: position 54,477 of record DASTLB010000029.1, read on the forward strand.
TCGGTCGGCTCGCCGTCGGTCGGGATGGTCGTCTCGAGCGAGCCGAGCGCGGCCGCGACGCACGACACGAGCGCGTCGCGCGTCTCGTCGTGGACGGCGACGTGCGGGATCCGATCGTCCGGCGTCAGCGAGAACGCGAGCTCGAGCGCGACCGACTCGCCGGCATGGCGCGCGCACGCCGCGAGCGCATCGCGATGGCGATCGAGCCGCGCGCGCACCTGCGCGACGGGCAGCGGACCCGCGGCGAGGATCGACTCGAACGACGCGGTCGCCTTCACCGCGGGAGGCGCGGTCGGCAGCAGCGCGGGCTGCGCGGCGACACCGCTCGGCATCGCGGCCGGCGGGTCCGCAGGGGCGGGAGCCGGGCTCGTGTCGCTGACCGACGGCAGCGTCGGGGCTTGCTGCGCGGGCGCACCACACGCTGCGAAGACGAGGATGGCGAAAGCGGCGGATCGAGTCATGGCGGGGCGGCGGAACCCGCGCGCTGCTCGTCCTGCATCTGCTTGCGATTGGCGTCGAGCTGCGCGCGTTCCGCGGCCGTGATGTTACCGCAGTCGAGCGTCAGATCGCCGGCGATCTCCCCCGGTGCGCCGGTGCAGCGAAACGACAATGTCCCACGCCAGTACGACGTGCCGTCGAGCCGCGTGCCACCGCCCCAGCTACGATCGAGCTTCGCGCACGCGAGCACCTCGCCGTTCCACGACAGCTTCGTCGACTCGTAGTGAAGTGTGCCGGTCGAACCGACCACCTCGACGAACGTCGCCGGCGCGTGGCCAGGCTTGCAGGCGCCGAGCGTCTCGGGCTTGCCCGCGATCGTCAGCGTGCCGCGCACGACGTCGGGCGTCGCGCTGCCGCTGCCGGTTCCGGATCCTTGCGGTGTCGACGGTGGATCGTGGCTACTGCACGCGCAGAGCACGACGATCCACGTCGCGCGCATCAGCGGCGCAGGCCCAGCGTCTCGATCAGCTTGCGATAGCGCTCGAGATCCTTGCGCTTCAGGTAGTCGAGCAGCGCGCGGCGCTGGCCGACCATCTTCAGGAGACCACGACGGCTGTGGTGATCCTTGTGGTTGTTCTTCAGGTGCTCGGTCAGGTGCGAGACGCGCTCGGAGAGCAGCGCGACCTGGACCTCGGGCGAGCCGGTGTCGCCGGGGTGCTGGGCAAATTTGGCGATGGTCTCGGCTTTACGGGCGGGCGAAATCGAAGTGGGCATCTCGTTCTCTTGGGACTGCAGTCGCCGACGGGCGCGCCGCTCGAACCAGCTCGAGCCGACGTGGACCGTGGTCGAGGCGGAGATTGTGGGAAACCGGCCGGATCGTCAAGACGTCGTGTACTCGGGAAACACCCGGTCGTAGATGACCCGTCCGGCCTCGGGATGGACGATCGCGACGAGCCGGCCCTGCTCGTCAACCAGCTGGAATCGTTCGTGGGCTTCTGTCGTCAGACGCTCGATCGGGAGCTGGAGCCCGGCCCGCACGCGCGCGAGCAGCTCGCCGGGGACGACGACGCTCGGCAGCCCGGTCGCTGCGTGCAGCGGGATGAGCCGGCGTCGGACCGCGTCGGCGTCGAGCGTCTGCAGCGCGTCGAGCGTCACCGCCTGCTCGATCGCGAACCGCCCCGAGCGCGTGCGGCGTAGCTCCGCGAGGTGCGCGCCGCAGCCGAGCGCGGTGCCGAGGTCGGCGACGATGGTGCGGACGTACGTGCCCTTGCTGCACGCGATCGCGATCCGGAACCGCGGTGGCTCGAACGCGAGAAGCTCGAGCTGATCGATCCGGATCTTGCGCGGCGCACGCTCGACGTCCTCACCGGCACGCGCGCGGTGATACATGCGCACCCCGCCCTGCTTGATCGCCGAGTACATCGGCGGCACCTGATCCTGCTCGCCGACCATCGTCGCCAGCGCCGCCACGATCTGCTCGCGTGTGATCGCATCGCACGCGCGCATCGCGACCACGTTGCCGGTGCGATCGAGCGTGTCGGTCTCGACGCCGA
>DASTLB010000030.1:0-20207 GCA_035715365.1 Kofleriaceae bacterium
CGCCTCCTGGCGTTCGAGCTGCGCATGGTCCGGCCAATCGGAGCGATCAGTTCGGCCGCCTCCTCGGCGATCACTTCGGCCGCCCCCAGTGCGATCAGTTCGGTCGCCTCCACCGCGATCACCTAGCCTGCCTCGTTACACGCGTAGGACGCGGGAACGTTCGCGTAGGACGCGGGAACGTTCGCGACGCGCGAACCGAGGCTGCAGCATGAAGCTCCGAGCGGACACGCCAGCCTGCGGAGGCTCTCCCGAATGCAACGCGTACGGGATCGAAGATTCGCGAGCGACGCGCACCCTACGCATATCGGCGAAAACGATCGAGCTCGAATTGAACGGGGGTCGTTCGCGACGCGCGGCCAGGAGCGGGCACGTCAGCAAGGCATGACCGAACGTGCTCCACAGATCGCGCTAGGAATTCGGCGAAAATGATCGAGCTAGACGAGAAGGTGAAGTCAGAAGGGACGCGACCGCACGAGCGCACGGATCGAAGATCGCGTGCCACGCGAACGCTACGCATGTCGGCGAAAACGATCGAGCTCAAGGTGAGCGCAGATGTTTCACGATGCGCGACCTGAAGCCTGACGCCAGGAGCGGACACGTCAGCAACGCATGACCGTACGTGCTCCACAGATCGCGCTACGCATGTCGGCGAAAACGACGAGCTCGACGAGAAGGCGGGAAATGCTCAGAGAAGCTGACCGCGTATCTCTGCGACAACTACGGCATCCCGAAGGACCACGGCCCGCCAGCAGCAACGCGGCAGCATGAATCGCGCACGCTACGGATGTCGGCGAAAACGACGAGCTCGTGTCGAACGAAGACGGGTTCGCGATGCGCGTACTGACTCGCAGCGCGCGTGCTGGCAGAACGCGCGGTCGCGCGTGGGGCATGTCGACGAAAACGATCGAGCTCGTGAGGTGTGGACCGACGCGGTCGCGTGATGCCCGGACCGGACACCTCGGCCCCTGCTGAGGCTCTCCCGCGAATGCACGCGCCCACGAGATCGAAGATCGCGTGCGACGCGCAGGCAACGCATGTCGGCGAAAACGATCGGAGCTCGAGTTGAACGAAGGCCGTTTGCGCTGCGCGCACCGAAGCGTGACGACAGGGCGGACACGTCGGCAATGCACGAGCGCACGTGATCACAGATCGCGAGCGACGCGCACGCTAGGCATATCGGCGAAACCGATCGAGCTCGAGTCGAAACGCGGAACGTTCGCGTCGATGCGCGAACCTGCGCGGCAGAATCCGAGTAGGACCTGGAGTCTCCAGCAAAGGATGAACGACGCGCCCGTGCACATGTGGTGTATGCGATGGCACGCAGCTGTCAGACCGTTCTGGTACCTATCTCGACGAAATCAAGACTGGAGAAGGTCATGGCTCGGGCGCGGAAGGTTCATGCTCAACTGGCGATGTCGTTTCACAAGAGAGGTGGCAAGCGCCCCGGTGCCGGCCGGCCGCCGAAGGGCCCGCGCTCGAGCGAGCGACACAAGACGCGACCCTTCCACAACAAGCGCCACCCTGTCCACGTGACCATCCGAGTTGCCCGCGACATCGCATACTTGCGCAAGCGCGCCATGTGGCTCGCGATTCGCGAGGCGACGATCACGATGGCGAAGCGCTACGACTTCCGGTTCCGGATCGTGCACATGAGCGTGCAAGCCGATCACATTCACCTGATCGTCGAGGCGGACGACAAGGTCGCGCTCGCCAAGGGCATGCAGGGGTTTCAGATCTCGGCAGCGAAGCACATCAACGCAGCGATCGGCGAGCTCACCGGAACGCGACGACGCGGCACCGTGTTTCCGGATCGCTATCACGCACGCGCGCTGAAGACGCCGCGCGAGGTTCACAGGGTGCTCAACTACGTGCTGAACAACTGGCGTCACCACGGCGAGGATCGCTCGGGCCGCGCCGCGACCTGGATGATCGACCCGTACTCGACGGGCATCGCGTTCTGGGGCTGGAAGGAGCTCGTTGGCGCGCAGTCGCTGTTTCGCCCGCCGGAGCGTTACATGGCGTTGTTGACGTGGTTACCGAAGACGTGGCTCTTGCTCTACGGCTGGGAGAAGCATCCGCCGATCTCCGCATACTCGGTGCCGGGTCGCGAGGCGGAGGCACGTACGCGCCGACCGAAGCGCTGATCAGCGCACGGGATCAAGCGACGGCACAGCCGTGAGGCTCGGGTGGCATCGACGTGCGCTCGAGTCACGATGTCGCAGTGATCGTGCGCGATGATCGCGTGAGCGCATGAACGGAGCGCGTAGTGGCGTGTTGCGTGGTCGGATGATGGCGTGAGCGCGGCACGGCGTACGCGCCATTTCGTCGGTTCGGCATGCGCCGTGCGCGAGGGCTCGCGATGTCTTGTGCCGTGATGGTCGCTTCTTCCCGACATGCTTCACGCGCGCACGTTCGCGTTCTTCGGGTGGGTTCGCTCGCTCGTCGATTGTTAGCGAGCACGTCCGTTGATGCGTAGCTGATGGTTTCGCGGCGCCCTCGTTGAGGTCGTTCCGGAGGTTTCACCTCGTGCCATGCCGCGCCGGCTGCCGGCTGGTTGATGTAGAAGCGACATCCGGCTTACGGGGCTGAGCATGGTGCTCACCTCATAGGTGACGCCGACGGTGCTGGTACCACCGTCGACGTCGTGCTCCGCGCCGGTCGCCGTTGACTCGGCCGACACGAAGCACTTCACGAATCGTTCATCACGCGCTCGACGTCAAGAGCTGGATTGCAGCGCCTCCGTCCGTCGAGGCAGCACGACCCAGCGCATGCCCGTGCGGTGCGGCCAGTCGTCCGACCGGCGGCCGGCTACGTCTTCACGGCCATGGCGTTCGGGAGCGTCAGCTCCGTGGTCCCCGGACGGCTACGGGGCGACCCACGACGGTCGTCATCGCGTGCCGGCGGTACCGATGCACGCAGTGTTGCGCCGTGCTGACAGTAGTTCCGAGGGGCGTGCCGCCGCGTCGACACTACGGCTATGCCGCGATCGCGATGGCGCTGACGCTGTGGCTGTTGGTTGGTGAGCCGAGCCGCGCGGTCCGGGCGCGCGTGTGCGCATGGCAGGTGACGCGCGACGAGACCAGCTCGTGGCCTGCGCTGCGGCGTTGGGCACGCGCGTTCGGCAAGCGGTTCGCCCAGATCGCGATCGGCCGGGCACCGCCGTCGTCGAAGCGCGCGGAGCGATGGGCATTGGCATTTGCTGGAGGCAGCGCCATGCCGTGATGTCCACCGCGACGTGCTCGTCGGAGATCGCGATCCCCACCACGTTGGATCGGCGACCGCCGCCGCGGGCTGTGGCACGGACCATCACGAGTCGACCGCTCAATTTCCCGGCCGACTCGGAGGACTGGTCGTGCCCAAAGATCCGCTCCGACCTAGCGATCACGCCGAGGCGGTTGCCTTGTTCCGTGCCGAGATCATCGGTGCGCTGTCACGCCGCGAGCTGACGCGTGGCGAGCTCGCCGCCGCGATTCGCGCGCTCTCGAAAAACAAGTACCGGCCGCCGGGCTGCAAGGTCAGCAAGCAGTTCGGCATCTCGACGCTTGAGCGCTGGCTGTACGCGTATCGACGCGGCGGACTCGAGGCACTGCGGCCGTCGCCGCGATCGGATCGCGGTCGCGCACGCGATCTAACGCCCGAGCAGCGCGACCTGCTGCTCGAGATTCGACGCGAGCACCCGACTGCGTCGGTGCCGCTCGTGATCCGCACGCTCGTCGCCGATGGCCGGCTCGCCAAAGAGGCAGTGTCTTCGACGACGGTCCAGCGCCTCTATCGCGAAGCCGGCCTGACGCGAGGTGTTCGGCCTGATGGCCACACGCGGCTGCGGTGGCAGGCTGACCACCCGGGCGCGCTCTGGCACGGCGATGTCTGCCACGGACCCGCACTTCGCGTCGGACAGACCACCAAGCCGCTGCGTATCCACGCGCTGCTCGACGATGCCTCGCGCTTCGTCGTCGCGCTCGAGGCTCACCACAGCGAGCGCGAGGACGACATGCTCGGCGTCTTCCTGCGGTCGCTGCGCCGTCACGGTGCGCCGGACGCGCTCTACCTCGACAATGGCTCGACGTACCGTGGCGAGACACTGCGACTGGCGTGCGAGCGGCTCGACATCACGCTGCTGCATGCGCGGCCCGGCGATGCGCCGGCACGCGGCAAGATGGAGCGGTTCTGGCGCACGCTGCGCCAGGGCTGCCTCGACCACCTCGGCACGATGACCCACCTGCACGACGTGCAGGCTCGGCTGCTCGCGTTTCTCGACGAGCACTACCATCGCGCGCCGCACGGCGGCTTGTTTGGCAAGTTCCCCGCCGACGTATGGGCGAGCGCCAGCACGCGCCCCATCGACGAGCCGCGGCTCGCGACGGCGCTCACGACGCGGACGCGTCGTCGGGTCCGCAAGGATGGCACGCTCGATATCGACGGCGTCGCGTGGCAGCTCGACCAGAGCTTTCTTGCCGGCGCGATTGTCACCGTCGCCCTCGACACCACCGGCGGCACAGCACCCATCGTCGAGCACGACGGTCGTCGTTACACGCTGCTGCCGGTCGACGCGGTCGCCGCGGGCAAGACGCGTCGCAAGCCCGTCGAGGTGGCGCGTGAATCGAGCGTCGACTTCGACCCAGCCGGCGTTCTGCTCGACAAGCTCGTCGGTCGCAAGCCGCGCCACAACAAGGACTGACATGACCACTGGATACGTCTCCCACTTCGGGTTCAAGGAAGCGCCGTTCTCGAAAGAGATTCCCGACGCAGAACTCTGGCTGCCGTCCTCGAAGCTCGCGATCGTCGAGACGCTCATCGAAGCCCTTGAAGAGCGCGCCTCGGTCGTTCTGGTCGGCGAGCCCGGAGTTGGCAAGACATGCGTACTGCGCGCGCTTCGCCATCGGATTCCGGCGGCGGGCTTCAAGCTCACGTACTGCCACAACGCGACGCTGGGCCGCCGAGACTTCTATCGCCAGCTCTGCCACGCCGTTGGTCTCGCGCCCGCCGCGACCTCTGGCAGCTTGTTCTACGCGCTCACCAAGCACGTCGAGGACCGTGCAGTCGAACGGATCCATCCCGTGTTTCTCCTCGACGAGTCGCACCGGCTGCAGCAGGACACGCTCGATCACCTGCACATTCTTCTCAACTACTGCTGGGACAGTCGCGCCCTGCTGTCGCTCGTCCTCGTCGGACTGCCCGAGTTGCGCGAGCGTCTCTCGCTCCGCCGCAATCGCTCGCTCTACTCGCGCATCCACCATCGACTCGAAGTCTGTGCGCTGACTCCCGACGACACCGCCGAGTACCTCCGTATGCGGCTTTCACGCACGGGCGTCGACCGTGAACTCTTTACCTCCGACGCTGTCGTGCTCCTTCACGAGGCGACCGCAGGCTCGATGCGCGATCTTGACCGGCTGGCCGGCAATGCGCTGCGCGAGACGGCGAAGAAGAAGCGCAAGCTGGTCGAGCGCGACGTCGCGGCCAGGGTGATCGAGGCTGATACCCGCGATCGCTGATGACCTCATCGAAGTGCCGGTCAGACCACAGTCCGACGATGACCATCACTCACGCGGTCGCGTTCAACCTCATCAGGCACGCCCGGTAACAGTCGATAAGAGATCCGCGTCGCGGGTCGTGCGCAGCAGTGTTCGAGTAGCAGGCCGCGACGCTGACGGACGGCTTCCCGCGTTGGTTGGCCTCGATCGTTCAGCGCAAGCGCTGAACTTCGTCGAGGGATGACAAGGCGTCGCTGCTCCTACGCGTCGATCGTTCCGGCGCCGGGAAGCGCCACGGATGTGCGCTGCTGACGATTGTTTTCGCCGACATTCTCCATGCGTGCGACGCGCGAGATCTTCGACAGCTTCTGTTCGTTCCTCGGAGAAGGACCCCCCGGAGGGGTGCGCCATCGCGACCGTTCCGAAGCGTGCACGAGCGGTGGTTTTGCAGCGATCGGCAAGGCATCGCCACCGCGTTGACCAGCGTTCGCCGCGTCGGGTCGCGTGGTTGGTCTGTACATGGATGCGGCGCACGCTGTCGCTCACTCGCTATTGGTTGTTTTCGCCGACATTCTCTGCGCGCGCGACGTCGACGCGATCCTCGAGACGCACTCGTGCTCGAAGGGGGGGTGGTCGAAGGGGGGCGCTCTTCGCGCCCACGTCGCCACGTCACGCGACTGCACTGTTCGATGGCTTCGACGACATGCGTCGTGCGCGCGGCGAGTGCCAACATGCGTCGTGCGCACGGTGATCGTGGCCTCGAGTGCGTTCGCTACGCATACAGGAGACACACCGCACGGCCACCTCGGCCACCTCGACGAGCTCAGCTGGACCAACCACACCAGCCACACCACTCGAGCGCGGTTCGAGCTCGCTGTGCAGTTGTTCGCAACGGTCAACAAGCAGCAGGCTGTCACGTCGGCCAGCGCTTCCACGTCCGTCTCCAGTCGATCGTTTTCGCCGACATTCTCAGCCGGGATCCGGAGCCCGCACGCCTTCGCGCTACCGCGACGGGGCCGCCGTCTTGTACCGGGCGTCGGTCGATATCGGCGGTGGCTGAGCACGGCGCGCGTTGCCCGGCGATCCGCGCCGGCACCTCGAACGTTCGCTATCGATCGATTTCGCCGAGATTTCGCGGCACACGACGACGCAACACATCCAGTACGCTCGTTCATCGCCCGAATGCCGCGCGCTGCACGTCCTCACGACTGGTTTCGCCGACATTACTGCGGCGCGTGGCGCCCGCTGAGCTTCACGCGTGTTCACGCGTGTGTGCTCGGTCGCGCGGAGAGCGGCGGCGCGGGCGACCGTGTTTCCGCGTCTGCGCGAGACGATCGATTTCGCCGACATTCCGCCGGGGGACGCTGCGCGCGTCAGCCGGCCATGGCGACGTCGCTGCGAATGCGCTCGACGAGACGGTCGTGGCACGGCGTGCCTGCGAGGCTCGCGAACACGCGTTGCGGAGAGCCCCAGTCGCTCCAGCCCGTGCCGTCGACCGGCAGGACGGCGAGCGTGTGGGTGGCGTGTGCGAGCACGTCGCGGCTGAAGCTGGCTGGGGTCATCTGCTCGTACGCGGAGACGAGCGCGCGGTGCTCGTCGGGGCCGTCGACGGTGGCGGCGTAGCGCTCGAGGAGCGTGGCGTGGCCGGGCAGGTACTGACGCGCGAGGTCCCAGAACGTGTCCGCGGCCGCGGCCTGGATGAACGTGTTCCACAGTCCGCCGGCGCGCCATAGCTCGCTCGCGATCGCGTGCGGCGGCTTCTCCTGGAAGCGGTCGACGGTGAAACCGTGGGTGCGGCCGATGCGGTCGCCGCGCACGATCCAGCCGTACTCGACCTCGGGCCCGGTGGGCGTGACGCCGACGAGCGCCAGGCGGTTGGAGAGCGGGTGCTCGGCAGCCGTGGCGAGCGCGCGGGCGAGCGGGGCGGGGTCGGCGAGGTAGTGATCGGACGGCAGGAACACGACCCGCGCGGTGGCGTGGCGGGCGAGGATGCGGGCAAGTGGCAGCAGCATGCCCGGCGCGGTGTCGAGGTTGCGTGGCTGGACGACGAGCTCGACGCCGGGGTAGGGGGCGAGCTGCGCGCGCGCCATCGTCTCGTGGTGGACCGTGACGACGACCGAGATGTGGTCGAGCGAGGTGAGCAGCATCGCGCGCTCGATCGTCGTCTGCAGAAGCGAGCGCTCGCCCGCGAGCACGGCGAACTGCTTGGGGAGATCGAGGCCGTAGAGGGCGCGCGTGAGCGACGCGAGGCGGTTCCCATCGCCGCCGGCCAGCACCACCACATGGGGACGTTCGTGTCGAATCATGGGGCGGTGCTTTTTGCAGCCCGCGAGCCAGCGGACCTGTCCGGAGTATCCGGGCAAACGCGCACGACTTGCGCGACGCGCTGCTCGGCGCGCAACCGGCGCAGGGCGCGCGCGTTCTCGTTGACCGAGAGGAGGCATGTGGGTTGCTCGATGTCGTGGCATGACCGCCAAGCAGCTCCTGTTTCGCAACGAAGCACGCGCCAAGCTCTTGCGAGGCGCGACGGCGCTCGCGGACGCAGTGCGGATCACGCTCGGACCGCGCTCGAAGTCGGTGCTGATCGCGAAGCCGTGGGGCCCGCCTCTCGTGTGCAACGACGGCGTCACGATCGCGAAGGAGCTCGAGCTGCCGGATGTCGAGGAGGATCTTGGCGTCCGGACGCTGAAGCAAGCAGCGGAACGCACCGGCGATGCGGTCGGTGATGGCACGAGTACCGCGACGCTGCTCGCGCACGCGATCTACGTCGACGGTGTTCGTAACGTCGAGGCGGGAGCGAGCGCGATCGACATCAAGCGTGGGCTCGATCGCGGTCTCGTTGCAGCGGTCGCCGCGATCCAGCGGGCATCACGGCCGGTGACCGGCAAGCGCGAGAAGGCACAGATCGCGACGATCTCGGCACACAACGATGACAAGCTCGGCGCGCTCGTCGCGGACGCTGTCGAGCGGGTCGGGGCCGATGGCGTGGTGTCGCTCGAGGATGCAAAAGGAACCGAGACATCGCTCGAGGTCGTCGAAGGCATGTCGTTCGATCGCGGGTTCCTGTCGCCGTACTTCGTGACGGACGCGGCACGGATGGAGTGCGTGCTCGAGAAGCCGCTGATCTTGCTCCACGAGACGAAGCTCGTCGCGATGCAGCCACTGGTGCCGCTGCTCGAGCAGGTCGCGCGTGCGGGGCAGTCGCTGCTGATCATCGCCGAGGATATCGAGGCCGAGGCGCTCGCGACGCTGATCGTGAACCGCGTGCGCGGCACGCTATCGTCGGTTGCGGTCAAGGCACCGGGGTTCGGCGACCGCCGCAAGGAGCTGCTGCAGGACATCGCGACGCTGACCGGTGGCAAGCTGATCACGCCCGAGCTCGGACAGAAGCTCGAGAACGTGAAGCTCGAGGACCTCGGCACCGCGGCGCGCGTCGTCGTCGACAAGGATTCGACGGCGATCATCGGCGGCGCCGGCGACAAGCGCGCGATCGCTGACCGGATCGAACGGCTGCATCGCGAGATCCGCGACACCACGAGCGACTACGACAAGGAGAAGCTGCAGGAGCGGCTCGCGAAGCTGTCGGGCGGCGTCGCCGTGATCCACGTGGGAGCGGCGTCCGAAGCCGAGGCGAAGAGCCGCCGCGAGGCACTCGAGGACGCGGTCAGCGCGACGAAGGCCGCGGTCGCGGAAGGCATCGTTCCGGGATGCGGTCTCGCCCTGCTGCGTGCGATCGACGCGGTGAACCTCGAGCAGAAGTCCGCCGAAGGCGACGAGCGGACCGGGCTGAAGATCCTGGCGCACGCGCTCGAGGCACCGACCCGGACGATCGCCGACAACTCCGGCTATGACGACGGGGTCGTTATCGAGCGCATGCGCGCCGGCACCGGCAATCAAGGGTTCGATGCGGCGCGCGGCGTGTACTGCGATCTCGTCGAGGCGGGCATCATCGATCCGACGAAGGTCGTGCGCGTGGCGCTCGAGAATGCGGTGTCGGTCGCGAGCCTGTTGCTGCTGAGCGAAGCGACGATGACCGACCGTTCCGACACCGAGAAACACGCCGAGCCTGACAACGCGCTGGCCTGAGCGGCGCGGAGATCGACGATCTCGACGTCCGGATCGAGGTGCCGGCGCGATAGGACGGCAGTAGGCTAGCGGCGTGTACTCGACCGTCGATCTGACGCAGTCTCCGCCGCGCATCGACCTGCCTCGCGACTACAACATGGCGGTCGATCTGCTCGATCGTCACGTCGCCGAGGGACGCGGGGACCGCGTCGCGTTCATCGACGACGATGGCCGGCATCGCTATGCGTGGGTCGCCGAGCGGGCGCGGCGTGCGGCGGCGGCGCTGCAGGCGCTCGGCGTCGAGCCCGAGCAGCGGGTCGCGCTGTGCATGCTCGATACCGTCGAGCTGGCGGCCGCGATGCTGGGCGCGATCACGCTCGGCGCGGTGCCGATTCCGCTCAACACGCTGCTGACGACCGACGACTACCGGTACCTGCTGCACGACAGTCGCGCGCGCGTGCTGATCGCGAGTGACGCGCTGATCGGCAAGCTCGCGCCCGTCCTCGCCGACCTGCCGCACCTGCGCGCGGCGTGCGTGTCGCGCAGTCCGCTCGGTGGGGATGCCGGTGCATTGCCGCGATGGGAGCCGCTCGTCGAGCAGGCGGCGCCGCTACGCGAGGCGGCGCGCACGACCGCCGATGATGTCGCGTTCTGGCTGTACTCGTCGGGCTCGACCGGCAAGCCGAAGGGCGCGATGCACCTGCACGGCAGTCCGGTGATCACGGCGGCGCTGTACGCGCGCGCGATCCTCGGCATCGAGCCCGACGACGTCGTGTTCTCGGCGGCGAAGCTGTTCTTCGCGTACGGGCTCGGCAACTCGCTCGTGTTTCCGTTCGCGGTCGGCGCGACCGCGGTGCTGCTCGCCGAGCGGCCGACGCCGGCGGCGGTGCTGCGTACGTTCGACACGCACCGGCCGACGATCTTCTGCGGCGTGCCGACGCTGTTCGCGCAGCTGCTCGCCGACGCCGGGCTCGGACGGCGCGACCATCTGCGGATCTCGACGTCGGCAGGCGAGGCGCTGCCGAAGCATGTCGGCGAGCGCTGGCGCGAGCGCGTCGGCAGCGACATCCTCGACGGCATCGGCTCGACGGAGATGCTGCACATCTTCCTGTCGAATCGCCCCGATGACATCGCGTACGGCACGACCGGGCGACCGGTGCCGGGCTACGAGCTCGATCTCCGTGCGGACGATGGCGGGCCGGCGCGCGACGACGAGGAGGGCTCGTTGTGGGTCCGCGGCGCGACTGCGTGCATGGCGTACTGGAACGATCGCGCGCGCAGCCTGGCGACGTTCCACGGACCGTGGACGCGGACCGGTGATCGCTACGTGCGCGACCGCGATGGGCGGTGGACGTACTGCGGCCGCGCCGACGACATGCTGAAGGTCGGCGGCATCTGGGTGTCGCCGTTCGAGGTCGAGTCGGCGCTGTCGGCGCACCCCGCGGTGCTCGAGGCGGCGGTCGTCGGGCACGAGGACTCCGACGGGCTGACGAAGCCGAAGGCGTTCGTCGTCGTGAAACCGGGGCAGAGCGTCGAGCCGGACGCGCTGAAGAGCTTCGTCAAGGAGCGGCTCGCGCCGTTCAAGTATCCGCGCTGGATCGAGCTCGTCGCCGAGCTGCCGAAGACGGCGACCGGCAAGATCCAGCGCTACAAGCTGCGCGCGTGATGCTCGACGTCGGCGGGGTGCGCATCGAGACGCGGTGGATCGGCGCGCCGCGCGCCGGCACACCGACGCTGGTGTTTCTGCACGAAGGGCTCGGTTCGATCACGCAGTGGCGCACGACGCCGGATGCGATCGCGTCCGCGACCGGGTGGCCGGCGTTCGTGTACGCGCGTCCCGGGTATGGCAAGTCGTCGCCGGTCGCGGTGCCGCGGCCGCTGACGTACATGCACGACGAGGCCGCGCGGCTGCCGGCGGTGCTCGCGGCTGCCGGGATCGAGGACGCGGTGCTGATCGGGCACAGCGACGGCGCGTCGATCGCGATCATCGCCACCGGGCGTCAGCTCGTGCGACCGTGTGCGCTCGTGCTGATCGCGCCGCATGTGTTCGTCGAGGACGTTTCGGTCGAGTCGATCGCGCGCGCCGCCGATGCGTATCGCACGTCGGATCTGCGCGCCCGGCTGGCGCGGCATCATGTCGACGTCGATGGCGCGTTCTGGGGCTGGAATCGCGCCTGGCTCGATCCTGGATTCCGCAGCTGGAATCTCGAAGAATTTCTGCCGCGGATCACGGCGCGCACGCTCGTGGTTCAAGGCGATCGCGACGAGTACGGCACGAGCGCGCAGGTCGATGCGATCGCGCGGCAGCTCGGCGGTCCCGTCGAGGTGGCGTGGATCGCAGGCGCCGGTCACGCGCCGTTTCGCGACGCGCCGGACGAGGTGCATGCGCGGATCGCGACGTTCGTGACCGCGGCGTGCGCCGGCCGATGATCGTGCACGGCTTGCGCGTTCGCGACCGCGCCGGCGGGCCCTGCGGATGCAGGAGGGGCCGGCATGTCTACGATGTTGGCCTCGTCTTATCCAGTGACGATTCCCGTCGGTGGGATCCAGCTATCCGCGGATCTCGCGATTCCGGCGCGCGCCGGCGGGCTCGTCGTCTTCGCACACGGCAGCGGATCGAGCCGGTTTAGCCCTCGCAATCGCTCGGTGGCACGCGCGCTGCGCAAGCACGGGCTCGCGACGTTGCTGCTCGATCTGCTGACGCTCGACGAGGAGCGTGCCGAGGCGAGCAAGGAGACGCTGCGCTCCGACATGGACTTTCTCGCCGAGCGCCTGATCGGTGCGACCGAATGGATCCACGCGTACTCGCAGGTCGCGCGGCATCCGATCGGCTACTTCGGTGCGAGCAGTGGGGCTGCAGCGGCGCTGATCGCGGCGGCGCGACGGCCGGAGATGATCGGAGCGATCGTCGCGCGCGGCGGGCGTGCCGATCTCGCGGGACCGATGCTGGCGAAGGTGCGTGCGCCGACGCTACTCGTGATCGGTAGCGAGGACGGCCACGTGCTCGCGCTCAACCGCGACGCTGCGAGCCGGATGACCGCGCCGGTGCAGATCGAGATCGTGGAGGGTGCGAGCCACCTGTTCGAGGAGGCCGGCGCGCTCGAGCAGGTCGGCGAGCTGGCGGCTCGCTGGTTCCTGGCGCACCTGCGGCCGCTCGCGTGGACTCAGCTGCGCGACCGCGAGATGCCACGCCGGAACGGATCGGCATCCGCCAGCGACTCGTGACGGCGCTCCTGCGTGGTGCCGCTCGTGCTCGATAGCTTCGTCGCGTCGTGCGGGTTCGGATCGGCGACCGAGCCGGTCTGCGCCGGCGGTGGCGGCGTTTCACTGATCGGATGCCGGCTGCCGGGGCGTGCGGTGGCGAGGGTCTGCGCACGCGCGGCCGCGCGATCGAGCGCGGGTGCGGGCTCGTCGAGGAACGGCTGCATCGCGGGGACGTCGTCGCGTAGCACGCGGAGCGCGTCGCTCGACAGCTCCTCCGCGAGCACGTGGCCGACGCTCGCGATCACCTCGCGGGCGCGCGTGATCGGAAATCCGAGCTCGAGCACGCGGGTCTCGAGCGGCGCCGCACGATCGTCGATCGCGAGCAACGCAGCAGCGAGCTCGCGCGGGAGCTCCTCGGCGACGAGCTGGCGATGTGCCGGGCCGAGGTACGGGCCGATGCCGGCGAGGACCGCGCGGGCCGCGTGATCCGCCTGGTCCGCGGGCAATCCGCAGTGATCTGCGACGTGAGAAGCGAAGTCGGCAGTACTCGAGATCATGACGCGATCGAGAGCAATCGACGCGCCATGGCCGGCCGCTCGCTACACGGCCGACGCGCGGCATCGCATGCGCGCGCCGTGTCGTCGGGCGCAGGACGTGCGGACGTTTCGGATCAGCTCGCACCGCAGAGCGCGAGCAGCGTCGCGAGCGCGGTGAATACCGCGAGCACCGCGATGATGCGGCCCCAGCTCGGGGGTGCGATCCCGAACGAATCGTACTGAGAGGCACGAATTCGGGCATGACGATCATCGGTGCATCGCACGTGCCTCGGGCACGTCAGCTGCAGCGCGACCGGCCATGCAGAAGCTCGTCATCATCCTCGTCGTCGCACTCGCGGGCGCTTGCCACCGCGAGCCATCGGCGGCGTCACAGTCCAGCGAATCCTCGATCGTGTTGCCGGCCGGCATGAGCCGCGTGAGCGATCCGAGCCTCGTGTGCATGGTCAACGACCAGTTCATGGGCAGGCCGCAGATCCCCGTGCCGGTTGCGGGAAAGACGTATTACGGCTGCTGCGCGATGTGCCAGGCGCGCCTCGGCAACGAGCCCGCGACGCGGACGGCTCAGGACCCGGTGACCGGCGAGGCCGTCGACAAGGCGTCCGCGGTGATCGTCCAGGACGCGTCCGGCAAGGTGATGTACTTCGCGAGCGAGGACACGCTGCGCCGGTTCCGCGGCTAACGCGCAAGCGGTGCGTGTCGCGATGCGCTGATGCAGCGCTTGCACGAATCGGCCGCGCAAACCGTGCGAGGGGGCGGCACGTCGCTTGAACAACCGACCAGCGTGCGTCTGGTCGTGCTCCTGATCGTGACGGCGCTCGCGTCGCCCGCGCGAGCCGATGTCGCGTTGCCATCGCCGCTGCGTTCGCGCGATGTCGCGGCCCTCGCGCGCACGCACCGCGCCGAGATCGTGGCGGCGCGAGCGAAGGCGCGGGCGGCGGGTCAGCGTCCCGCGCAGGTGTCCGCGCTCGACGAGCCGACCGTCGCGTTCTCGATCGATCACCTGCCGTACAGCGGCATGGGCGCGGACTGGAGTGCGTCGATCGAGCAATCGTTTCCGCTGTCGCGCGTGCGCAAGCATCGCAAGTTGGCGGCCGAGGCGCAGGCGCGTCGCGATGTCGCCGATGCCGAGCGCGTCGAGCGTGACGTCGAGACCGAGGCCGAGCAGGCGTTCTGGATGCTGGTCCAGGCGCGCGCGAATGCGGGGATCGTCGAGGAACAACACGCGCTCGCCGAGCAGCTCGTCGGTGCGGCGACCGCGCGGTACGCCGCGGGCACCGGCAACCAGGCGGACGTGCTGCGCGCGCAGACCGAGCGCGCCCGGCTCGCGGCCGAGCGTCGCGCGACCGCGGCGGAGTCACACGCCGCCGAGGTGATGCTCAATGTCGCGCTCGCGCGCACGGCGGATGCTCCGGTCCCGGTGCTCGACGAGACGGTGAGCGACGCCGAGCCGCCGGCGGCAGATGCGCTCGCGCGCGCGTCGCAGCAGCGGCCCGAGCTGCGCGCCGGACGCGCCGAGATCGAGCAGGCCGAGGCCGATGCGCGCGTGATGCGCTCGATGTACGCGCCGATGGCGATGGTGCGCACCGGACCGGCGTACACGATGGAGGCCGGTCATGGCTGGATGGCGATGGTCGGCATCACGATCCCGCTGTGGCGCGGCAAGCTGAACGCCGGCGTCGAGGAGGCAAAGGCGATGGCGGACATGGCGCGCGCCGATCTGTCCGCGATGCAGCGCATGGCCGAGGGCGAAGCGCGCACCTCGCGCGAGCTGGTCGTCGCCGCGCGCGAGCGCTACAAGGCGCTGCGCGACGACATCGTGCCGCGTGCGCAGCAGGCGATCGCGCCGAGCCTCGCGGCGTACTCCGCCGGTCAGGTCCCGCTCGTCAGCGTCGTCGAGGCGGCGCAGACGCTGTGGTCGTCGCAACGCGAGCTCGCGAACGCGCGGGCTCAGCTCGGGATGGCGTGGGCTCGTCTACGCCGTGCCTCGAGCCAGGAGGTCACCCCGTGATCCACTTCTTGAAGGAACATCCGTGGCGCAGCGGCGCGCTCGCGATGCTGCTCGTGCTCGCTGCTGCGGTCGCGATCGTGCTCTACCTCGGTCGCCCGGCGATCGTCGACCACAGCCAGCATGCACCGGCGGCCGACGAGCACGCTGGCCACACCGATCCGCACGCCGGTCATACGGCGGGGCCGACCGGGTTCGCCTCGTTCATGCTCGAACGCTCGCAGATGACCGCGATGGGCGTGACGAGCGAGAAGGTAGGCGAGCGCGACTTTCGCCGCACCGTCCGCACCGTCGGCGTCGTCACCGTCGACGAGACCCGCACGGCCCACGTCCACGCGCGCGTTCGCGGCTGGATCGAAGGCTTCCACGCGCAGTTCGTCGGTCAGAAGGTGAAGAAGGGCCAGGCGCTGATCTCGCTGTACAGCCAGGAGGTCTACGCCGCCGAGCTCGAGCTCGCATCGCTCGTCAAGTCGACGCTGCGCTCGCCCGAGCTGCTCGATGCCGCGCGCAAGCGGCTCGCGCTGTGGGAGGTGCCGCGGTCGGTGATCGAGCAGGTCGAGGCGACCGGCGAGCCACAGCGCACGTTTCCGGTGCTCGCGCCGCGCTCCGGCGTGATCGTCGCGAAGCAGGCGTTCGAAGGGCTGTTCATCGATCCATCGCTCGAGCTCTACACGATCTCGGATCTGTCGAAGGTCTGGGTGATGGTCGACATCTACGAGGCCGACGTCGCGCACGTCCAGGTCGGCACCGAGGCGCGGCTCACGATCGAGGGCGCGACGTCGCCGGTCGTCGCGAAGGTCGCGTTCCTCTACCCGACGATCGACGAGCGCACGCGCACCCGCAAGGCGCGGTTCGAGCTCGCGAACCCGGACGGCAAGTGGATGCCGGGCGCGTTCGTCACCGCGGAGCTCGACGTCGCGCTCGACCGCGGGCTCGCGGTGCCGGAATCGGCGGTGATCCGCACCGGCACGCGGTCGATCGTGTTCGTGCTCCACGGCACGCACGTCCAGCCCAAGGAAGTGAAGCTCGGCGCGCGCGTCGGTGACGCGTACCGCGTCGAGTCCGGGCTCGAGGCCGGCGAGGTGGTCGCGACCGGCGCGCAGTTCCTGCTCGACTCCGAGAGCCGGCTCAAGGCGACGAGCGGCAATGGAGGCGGCCATGCCGGCCACGGCGGGCACTGAACGCCTCGGCATCATCGCGCGCATCATCGATGCGTCCGCGCGTCACCGCGTGCTCGTGTTCGCGGCGACGCTCGGCCTCGCGATCTGGGGCGCAGTCAGCGCACGGCGCGCCCAGCTCGACGCGCTGCCGGACCTGTCCGACACCCAGGTGATCGTCGCGACCGAGTGGATGGGTCGCAACCCGAAGCTGATCGAGGATCAGGTCACGTATCCGATCACGACGACGTTCCTCGGCGCGCCCGGCGTCAAGACCGTCCGCGGCTTCACGATGTTCGGGATGTCGTTCGTGTACGTCGTGTTCGAGGACGGCACGGATCTGTACTGGGCGCGGTCGCGCGTCGTCGAGTACCTCGCGCGTGTCCGCGATCGACTGCCCGCCGGCGTGACGCCACAGATCGGTCCCGACGCGACGAGCGTCGGCTGGGTCTACCAGTACGCGCTCGTCGATCGGACCGGCAAGCACACGCTGCAGGAGCTGCGCGCGTTCCAGGACTGGCACCTGCGCTACTGGCTGCAGAGCCTGCCGGGCGTCGCCGAGGTCGCGAGCGTCGGCGGATTTGAAAAGGAATATCAGATCCAGGTCGACCCCGACCGGATGAAGGCGCGGAACGTGTCGGTCGCGCAGGTCGCGGCGGCCGTGCGCGGTGCGAACACCGAGGTCGGCGGTCGCGTGATCGAGATGGCGCAGCACGAGTACGCGTTGCGCGGCCGCGGCTACGTCCAGAACGTCGAGGATCTCGAGTCTGCGGTCGTCGCGACCGACGCGCGCGGCACGCCGATCCGCATCCGCGATGTCGCCGACGTCACGATCGGCGGCAACATCCGGCGCGGGCTCGTCGAGCTCGACGGCGAGGGCGAGGTGGTCGGCGGCATCGTGGTGATGCGCTCGGGCGAGAACGCGCTCGACGTGATCGATCACGTCAAGGCGAAGCTCGCGCAGCTCCAGGGCTCGATGCCACCCGGCGTCGAGGTGGTGCCGGTCTACGACCGCAGCCAGCTGATCCAGGACTCGATCCACACGCTGAGCACGAACCTCGTGCAGATCCTGATCGTCGTGATCGCGGTGATCGCGGTGTTCCTGTTCCACTTCCGATCGTCGCTCGTCGCGGCGATCACGCTGCCGGTCGCGAGCGCGGCGACGTTCATCGCGTTCTACTACCTCGGCATCACGATCAACATCGTGTCGCTCGCCGGCGTGATCCTCGCGCTCGGTGACATGGTCGACTCCGCGTGCGTGCTCGTCGAGAACGCGCACCGCAAGATCGAGGACGCCGCGCGCGAAGGCCGCACCGTCGATCGCAAGGAGCTCGTGATCGAGAGCGCGCGCGAGCTCGGGCCCTCGATCTTCGGCGCGCTGCTCGTGCTGACGATCGCGTTCCTCCCGGTGTTCGCGCTGCAGGGCGAGGAGGGCCGGCTGTTCCGCCCGCTCGCGCTCGCGAAGACGTTCTCGATGGCGTTCGCGTCGCTGTTCGCGCTGACGCTGGTGCCCGCGCTGATGGTGACGTTCCTGCGCGGCAAGATCCGTCCCGAGCGCAAGAACCCGATCAACCGGTTCGTGATCGCGGTCTACCGGCCGCTGCTGCGAGCGTGCCTGCGCGCGCGCTACCTCGTGATCGCGCTCGCGCTCGGGCTGACCGCGATCACCGTGATCCCGTACGGCAAGCTCGGCTCCGAGTTCATGCCGCCGCTCTACGAGGAAGATCTGCTGTACATGCCGATCACCGTGCCCGGCATCTCGATCGCCGAGGCGCGCCGGCTCCTGATCTGGCAGGACCAGCAGATCAAGAGCGTGCCCGAGGTCGAGCGCGTGTTCGGCAAGGCCGGCCGCGCGGAGAGCGCGCTCGATCCGGCGCCGCTCTCGATGTTCGAGACCACCGTGCACCTGAAACCGCGCGAGCAGTGGCGGCCCGGGATGACCGTCGAGAAGGTGATCGCCGAGCTCGACGCAAAGACGAAGCTGCCGGGCGTGCAGGGCGCGTGGACGATGCCGATCAAGGCACGCATCGACATGCTGTCCACCGGCATCCGCACGCCGATCGGCATCAAGGTGTTCGGCCCCGACCTCGAGCAGATCGCGAAGATCGACGACCAGCTCGAGCGCACGCTGCGCACGCTGCCGCATACGCGCAGCGTCTACGCGGAGCGCGAGCTCGGCGGCTACTTCATCGACGTCACGCCGAACCGCGACGAGATCGCGCGCTACGGCCTCACCGTCGCCGAGGTGCTCGACGTCGTCGAGAGCTCGATCGGCGGCATGGACGTCGCGCAGACCTACGAGGGCCGCGAGCGCTACCAGATCAACGTGCGCTACCCCCGCGAGCTGCGCGACGATCTCGACAAGCTGCGCGGCGTGCTGGTCCCGATCGCCCCGCTGTCGCCGCGCCCGCTGCCGACCGGTGCACCGCTCGCGTCCGCGGGCAGCGCGCCCGACTCGATGATCGGCGCACCTGCGACGGGCGGCGCCGGCGGCGGCATGGCTGGCATGGGCGGTGGCGGTGCGAGCGCCGGCGGGATGCCGGCGACCGCGATGACCGGGGACACCACGCCCGCAGCGCCACCGTCGCAGCTCGGGGCGCGGCCGCTCGCGTCGTTCGTGCCGCTCGGCCAGCTCGCCCGGATCGAGCCGGTGATGGGACCGCCGATGATCAAGAGCGAGCTCGGCTCGCTCAGTGGCTGGGTCTACGTCGACATCGACACCGACGACGTCGGCGGCTACGTCGACGCCGCGAAGGCGAAGGTCGCTTCCGAGATCCAGCTGCCACCGGGCTACTACGTCAAGTGGACCGGCCAGTACGAGCTGCTCGAGCGTGTGCAGGCGCGGATGATGTGGATCCTGCCGCTCACCATCGCGATCGTCTTCGGCATCCTGTACCTCAACTTCCGCGGCGTCGCGCAGTCGCTGATCGTGATGACCGGCGTGCCGTTCGCGGCGGTCGGCGCGATCTGGATGCTCTGGGGCTTCGGCTTCAATACCTCGGTCGCCGTGTGGGTCGGCATGATCGCGCTGCTCGGCGTCGCCGCCGAGACCGCGAGCGTCATGGTCGTCTACCTCGACGAGGCCTGGCAGAGCCATCGCGCCGCGGGCACGCTCGCCACCACACCACAGCTCGTCGACGCCGCGCTCGAGGCAGCGACGAAGCGCGTGCGGCCGCTGCTGATGACCGTGCTCGCGAACGTGTTCGGCCTGCTGCCGATCCTGTTCGACGACGGCGTCGGCTCCGACCTGGCAAAACGGATCGCGCTGCCGATGTGGGGCGGCCTCGTGTCGCTGACGCTGCTGACCCTGTTCGTGGTCCCCGCGGTCTACGTGGTGTGGCGCAGCTTCCAGCTCGCGCGCGAGCGGCGGCGCGCCCGGCTCGGCAATCTGGGCTGACCGAAATCCATCCGGGGTATCGAAATCCAGGTGCACCACGTACGACGCCAGCACGGCGACGTCGTGCAAATCGCAGGTCGTTGCGAGCGGCGTGAGCCAACGCCGGGCAGAGCTTCGCCGTTTCACACGCGGATCAGCGCGTGCGACGGCGAAGCTCGACGTGGCGATTCGAGAAAACGCGGTGCAGGTGGCGTAGGTCGTCGTGTCTAGAGCATGCAGTACGGGCCGATGTCACCGCGCCGGCGCCTCGCGACCTTCACCTTGTTGAAGCGCCTGTGCCAGTACGTGCCGTAGGGGAACACGCACGGCTTGCCTTCGAGCATGAGTGCGCGCGCCTCGCGGTAGTCGCAC
>DASTLB010000031.1:0-138888 GCA_035715365.1 Kofleriaceae bacterium
ACGCGGCGTGGCTGGATCAGGCTTGCGCCCATTGTCCAATATTCCCCACTGCTGCCTCCCGTAGGAGTCTGGGCCGTGTCTCAGTCCCAGTGTGGCTGATCATCCTCTCAGACCAGCTACGCGTCTTCGCCTTGGTAGGCCATTACCCCACCAACTAGCTGATGCGACGCAGGCTCCTCCTCGAGTGCCGGACCTTGCGGCCTAGCTTTCCTTCCAAAGACCAGAGTCTCTGGAAACGTATGCGGTATTAGCGAGCCTTTCGGCTCGTTGTCCCCCGCTCAAGGGAAGATTACCTACGTGTTACTCACCCGTCCGCCGCTTTACTGAGGGCCGAAGCCCCTTTCTCGCTCGACTTGCATGTGTTAGGCCCGCCGCTAACGTTCGCTCTGAGCCAGGATCAAACTCTCCGTAGAAAATTTTGAATCCCGCTCTACATCAGTTGATAGCTGCACATCCGGGGGGAAGGCAGCATCTGATGTGGAATGGTTTCGTTACACAGAACAAAACCCACAATCAAATAACAGCTTGCTATCCAGTTTTCAGAGACCGATCGGAAGAGAGGCAGTTCGTTTCGGGAGCGGACGCTCCGGGATTCGTTCTGCTTTTCTCTTCCGTTCCTCGTTGGCGAGTGCCGTCGAGGGATGCTGCTTATAAGGGGTGAGGGCCGACCTGTCAACCGTGTTCGAAAATTTTTCCGCTCGACCTTCAACCAACCCCGTAAACCTTCGAACCGCCAGGCGATTTCTGATCCGTTTCCGGAGAAGATTTCACCGAGCACCACCACCGCCGCACCCGTCTTCGTTGCCGAAGCAACGACGTCTAATTATCACGCGGGTGGGTGCAGGCAAGACCGCGCTGCACTTTTTTGTCGCCCCAACCCACCGTCATGTCAGCGGTTTTCGGACCTCATCTGCCCACGGGCAGAATTCCGAACCAGGCCTGACGCACCGACCAACCGCGTCCGTTACGCTTCGCGAGATACCATGCTCGAACGCATCGGCAACTGCCGCATCGTCGAAGAGGTGGCTTCCGGTGGAATGGCGGTGGTTTACCGCGCGGTCCAGGATCCCCTCGGTCGCACCGTCGCGATCAAGGCGCTGAAGAGCTCGGTCGCGCACGAGGAGAACGTCGTCACGAGGTTCGAGCGCGAGGCGAAGAGTCTCGCGATGCTCCAGCACGAGAACATCATCCACGTCTACGACTTCCACGAGGAACGCGGCGCGCTGTTCATCGTGATGGAGTACGTGCAGGGCATCGATCTCTATGACCTGCTCGAGAAGTGCGGGCGATTGCCGTACGACGTCGCGGCGATCATCGCGATGCAGGTCGCGCGTGCACTCGATTACGTGCACTACCGCGGAATCGTACACCGCGACATCAAGCCGGCGAATGTGATGCTGTCGCGCGCGGGCGGCGTGAAGGTGATGGACTTCGGGATCGCGCGCGATACCAGCTTTGGTGATCTGACCGAGGCCGGCACCGGGATCGGAACGCCGGCGTACATGTCTCCCGAGCAGGTGCTCGGCGACAAGCTCGACGCGCGCAGCGACATCTTCTCGCTCGGTGTCGTGCTGTATCAGATGGTCACGGGCAAGAAGCCATTCGTCGAGGACGAGAAGCGCTCGGCGATGCACAAGATCCGGCTCGAGAAGCACCTGTCCGCGCGCAAGCTCAATCCCGAGATCCCGCGCGAGCTCGAGCGCATCATCGACAAGTGCCTCGAGAAGCAGCCGCGCGATCGCTGGCGGTCGGCACAGCACATGGTGATGGCACTCGAGCGCTTCCTCGCGAAGCACGTCGAGATGAATCACCACGCGCGGCTCGTGCTGTTCCTGCGCGCGCAGAACGTGATCACGCAGCTCGAGGCGGAGGAGTATCTCAACGCGTCCGCGCTCGGCGGTGACAAGACCGCGCTGCCGAACATGCAGGCGCGTCACGCGGTGCGCTCGGGCATCGTCGCGCACGCGATCACGACCGGCGTGCTCGCGCTGATCATCGGGCTGATCCATGTCGCGCCGCTGCAGGCGACGCCGCACACGTCACCGACGGTGACCGCCGCACCCGGCCGCGGCTTCATCCGCCTGCATGCGATCCCGTGGGCGAACATCACCGTCGACGGCAAGGACATCGGCACGACGCCGTTCGGCAAGCCGCTCGCGGTCGCCGAGGGCAAGCACACGATCCTGTTCGCGCACGACGCGTTCGCGCCGATCGAGCGTTCGATCGAGGTGCCATCGGTCAGCGAGGCGAACGCGGTGCCGGTGACGATCGACTTCTGCAAGGACGGCAAGCCCGAGGGCGGCAAGAAGCTGACCGACTGCGGGGCGTCACCGTGACCGTGCGCGCCCGCGACGGCCTCGTGCTCGTGCTCGCGCTCGGCGTCGCGACCGGGGCCGCGCGTGCGCAATCCGAGCGCAGCGAGAAGGCCGACAGCGTCGTGTATCGCGTCAAGCAGGGCGACACGCTCGGCCTGATCGCGTCGGAGTTCTACGGCGATCGCAGCAAGGGCGTGTTCATTCGCGAGCAGAACCGGCTCAAGCCCGGCAAGAAGCTGTCGACCGGCGAGCGACTGCGCGTGCCCGTGCTGCGCGAGATCACGACGGCCCCCGGCGATTCGTTCGTCACGCTCGCGGACACGATGCTCGGGGATGCGCGGCGCGCGCCGTTCATTGCCGATCTCAACAACATGGCTCCGGAGGCCAGCTTGCCGGCCGGAATCCCGATCTTGATTCCATTCGCGGTCACGCACGTCGCCGACGGCAAGGAGACGCTCGCGAGCCTCGCCGGCACGTTCTACGGCAGCGAGAAGCAGGGCGACGTGCTCAAGGTCTACAACTTCCTCGAGAAGGCGACGCTCGACAAGGGTGACCAGATCGAGATTCCGAGCTTCAACGTGCGCGTCCACGCGAGCAAGCTCGGCGCACCGGATGCCGAGGCGAAGGCGCGCCGCCAGAAGCGTGTCGAGCAGGCGGCGAAGGCCGCGACCGTGATCCCGGCGGCGAAGCACGCGTGGCGCGTCGGCGATTACGCGGCGGTGCGCGCGGCGCTCGTCGACATCGATACCGAGTATCTCGATCTCGATGCCGCGATCGAGGCGGGCATCTTGCTCGGCTGCGCACACGTCGCGTTCGACGAGACGAAGGAAGCAGCGGCCGCGTTCAAGCGCGTGATCGCGCGCGCGCCGAATCACGTGCTGCGCCGGCTCGATCACTCGCCGAAGATCCTCGCGGTCTGGAAGCAGGCCGGCGGCCAGATCGAGTAGCGATGCGGACCGCGAAGCTCGCAGTCGCGGCGCTGTGCGCGTGCGGCAGCTCGTCGACGCCGACCCCGATCGGGACGCGCGTCGGGCCCGCGCTGAGCGCCGCGCTGGGTGCCGCGGATACCGTGCGTGCACCGTGGCGGTGTGCCGCCGCCGACGGACCCGCGCTCGCCGACGAGACACTGAAGGCGGGCGAGCACTCCTGGCAGCTCGCCGGCCACACGATGACGCTGGCCGGCAGCGGCACGATCTCGATCGGCGTCGTCGCGGACGCCGGTGGCTCGGCGCCGGCGACCCTCGCCGCGATCGGGCGCGTGCGGACGCAGCTCGAGGACGTCGATCTCGTGCTCGCGCTCGGCGGGATGGGCAGCACGAAGGAAGAGCTCGAGGCCACGCTCGGTGCGCTCGCCGAGCGCGCGACCTGGCCGCTCGTCGCGATCCCGGGCGATCTCGAGCCGGCGGGTGCGCACGCGGCGGCGGTCGCGGCGCTGCGAGCGCGCGCGCTGGTCGTGATCGACGGCCGGCTCGTGCGCCGGATCGATCTGCCCGGCGCGCACGTCGCGGTCGTGCCGGGCGCGAGCTCCGAGAAGCGCCTGGTCGCGGGCGACGACGGCTGCGGCTACGCGGCGACCGACGTCGGCGCGATGATGGTCGATCTGACGTCGCGCCCCGGGCTACGAATCCTCGCGAGCGCCGAGGCGCCGCGGATCACCGTCGACGGCGAGCCCGCGGGAATGCTCGCGCTCACGCCCGGCGCGCTGCAGGAGCTCGACCTCGTGCTGCACGGCCCGGTGACCGAGGCGGCATCGGCCGGTCGCACGGGCACGCGCGATGGCGCCGCCGCGCCGCTGAGTCCCGGGACCCTCGACGCGACGACGAGGTTGCCCGGGCCGCGGCACCCGGCATCGGCGGGAGTCCTGACGATCAGCGGCAATGCGTGGCGATGGAAGCCAATCGCTGATTCGAAGTGACTCGCCGTTCGGGCAGCCCGGGCGTGGCGTTCGTCGTCGAGTGCTATGATCGGCGACGCCATGTCCTCGACGCCGGCGCAGCGCTTCGTGTGTCCACGATGCCGCGCGTCGTTCGAGCAGGCGAGCCACTTCTGCCGCGAGTGCGGCGCCGACATGACGCGAGCGAGCGCGCTCGATGCCGCCGGGCGCGCGCCGAGCGACGCCGACTCGAGCTCCGATCTCGAGGTGCTCGATCGCCGGCTCACCGACTCGAACCAGGCGTGGCTCGGCAAGATCGTCGACGGTCGGTATCGCGTGATCGAGGTGATCGGGCGCGGTGGCATGGGCGTCGTGTACCGGGTCGAGCACCTGCGGATGGGCAAGATCGCCGCGATGAAGGTGCTGCATCGCGATCTCGCGCATGACGCCGACGTGATCGCGCGGTTCGAGCGCGAGGCGGCCGCGATCTCGAAGCTGCACCATCCGCACACCGTCCAGGTGTTCGACTTCGGCACCGCGCAGGGCGCGCTGTACTTGATCATGGAGCTCGTCCGCGGCCAGGATCTCGCGCGCATCATCGAGCGCGATGGGCCGATGCCGTGGGCGCGTGCGGCGCCGCTGCTCGCGCAGGTCTGCGGGGCGCTCCAGGAAGCGCACGAGCTCGGCATCGTGCACCGCGATCTCAAGCCCGAGAACGTGCTGATCACGCGCACGACCGGCGGCCGCGACTACGCGAAGGTCCTCGACTTCGGGCTCGCGAAGCTCGAGCAGCGCGGGGTACCGAAGCGCGAGACCGAGCGCCAGGCGATCGTCGGCACGCCGTACTTCATGGCGCCCGAGCAGATCCGCGGCGAGGACGTCGATGCGCGCACCGACATCTACTCGTTCGGCGCGCTGATGTTCGAGCTGCTCACCGGCCAGCACCTGTACTCTGGCTCGACCGCGGTCGGCGTGCTGACGAAGCACCTGACCGCGGATCCCGATGCACCGTCGATGCGGGCGCCTCGCATGGCGATCCCGCCGGCGGTCGACCATCTGTGCCGCAAGGCGCTCGAGCGCGATCCGGATCGCCGGTGGCGGAGCGCGGGCGAGCTCGCCGAGGCGATCGAGGAGATCTACGCCGAGACCGTCGAGACGACCGGCCAGAAATCGATCCCGCGCCGCGGCCGGCTCGTCATCCACGATCACGACGACGACAGCGATGTCCGGCTGCGTCGCTCCGACATCGACGCATTCGAGGCCAGCCTCAAGCGCCGGCGGTGGCTCGTGGGCGCGACGAGCACGCTGCTCGTGCTCGGGCTCGCGGGCGCCGCGGTGTGGTACGCGATGCGGCCACCTCCCCTGCTCGTCGCCGAGCAGGAGCCGAACGACGACGCCGCGCAGGCGAACGCGATCGCCGCGGGCACGAACGTCAGCGGCCTGCTCGGCAAGCGGCTGACGGTCACCGAAGGCGATCGCGACACGTTCCGCGTGACGTGGCCGGCCGGCAGCAAGCGCGTCGTCACCGTGGCGGTCACCGCGCCACCGAACATCGACATCACGCTGTCGGTGAACGACGGCGATGGCATGCATGCCGCGAGGCTCGACGAGGGCGGCGTCGGCGAGTCCGAGGTGATGCACCGCCGCGTGATCGACGGACCGCTGATCGTCACGATCGGCCAGAAGCTGCAGAAGGAGCTCAAGCTGCCGGTCGAGAACGTCAGCGATCCGTACACGCTCGTCGTCACCGAGGAGCCGGCGCAGGGCGAGACCGAGCCGAACGGCACCGACGTCGACGCGAACGAGCTGCAGCCCGCGATCGAGCTGCACGGCTACTTCGACACGCACGACGACACTGACCTGCTGCGCTGGACCGGTCCCGACGGCAAGTTCAACGTCACGGTGCGCGCCGACGGGTTGCCGCTCGTGTGGCAGACCGCCGACGGCACGAAGCGCACCGCGGGCGTCGCGACGATCGAGCTGCATCGCGGCGAGATCCTGCGGCTGTCACGTGGCAAGGGCACCCCGGTGCGCGGTGCGACGTGGTCCGTGATCGCGACGCCCGCGAGCTGATTTCAGTTTCCCTGGCCAGCGACGCGCGCGTTACGCTCGGCGGCGATGCGGTGGGTGATCTTCGTCTGCGTCGCGCTCGCGGCGTGCGGCAACGACTCGAGTCAGAGCTGTCCGACCGCACAGGGACCGTTCGCGGTCGGCGATCCCGACGGGCACGCGCAGCCGCTCGGCGCCGGACCGAACGAGGCGCGCGCCGGGCGCGTCACCGCGGGCGATCTGCCGGCGGTGCCGTCGGGGCTCATCACCTGGCAGCCCGGCGACTTCGTGCTCGCGAACGACAGGATCGCGCTCGTGATCGAGGATGTCGGCGACAGTGACCTCTACGATCCGTGGGGCGGCCGGCCGGTCGGGCTCGCGCGCGTCGAGGGCGGACGCATGGTCGCGCCGAACAACTTCGGCGAGGTGTTCTTCCTGACCGGCCGCTCGACGGTGGTCACCGACAGCGTCAGCGTGATCGCGGACGGCTCCGACGGCGGCCCGGCGATCATCCGCGCGCGCGGCAAGCTGCATCCGCTGCCGTTCTTCGAGGCGATCATCGCGGTCGTCTATCCCGAGGCGTGGCTCGATATCGATGCCGCGATCGATTACGAGCTCGCGCCGGGCTCCGAGCACGTCGACGTGCGGTTTCGTTACGCGTCGCCGCGCGGCGAGCCGGAGAAGCTACCGAGCATCGTCCATGCGTTCATGTACACGTCGCGCACGCCGGTGTTCCAGCCCGGGCGCGGCTTCGACAACAGCGTGCAGGGCGCGCCGTACCTCGCGCTGATCGACGACGCCGCGACGAGCTGGGCGTACATCCCGGGCGAAGGCGCGCTCGGCTCGTCGCTGTCGGCGTCCGGCTTCGTCGGTGCGTTCTCGCCTGGCTTCGAGATGCCGGCGTGCGGGACGCTCGAGCGGCTGCACGCGCAGCTCGTGATCGGTGGCCCCGGCGTCGACGGGCTCCAGGCCGCGGTCGCGCGCACGCACGGCGAGGCGCAGCGCGCGATCACCGGCACCGTCACGCGCGACGGCCAGCCGGTCGCCGGCATCCACGTCCACGCGATCGATCGCGCGACCGACGCGTACCTGACGCGTGCGACGACCGACGCGGCCGGCGCGTTCACGGTGCACGTGCCGGCGACCGCAGACGTCCGGCTCGATGCGGTGCGCGTCGGCGAGCCGATCGTCGCGATGCCCGCCGGCACCGGCACGGGCCCCGTCGCGATCGCGATGCCGGCACTCGGCGCGATCCACGTGACCGCGACCGAGGGCGCGCGCAAGGTGCCGGTCCGGATCCAGGTGTTTCCGGCGAGCGGCGCACCGCCCGAGATCCCGGCGCGCTACGGCGAGCAACCCCTGCCCGGCGGCCGCCAGCAGGTCGTATTCGCGACCACCGGCGACGCGACGCTCGCGATCCCCGCCGGCAGCTGGGACGTCGTCGTGTCGCGCGGCTACGAGTACGAGCTGCATCGCCAGACGGTCACCGTGACCGCGGGCGCGACGGTCACCGTCGACGCGCTGATGGATCATGCGGTCGCGACGCCCGGCGAGCAGTGCGGTGACTTCCACATCCACACGTGGCGCTCGAACGACTCTGGCGATCCGGCGCTCGACAAGGTCGCGCAGGCGGTGTGCGACGGGCTCGAGCTGCCGGTGCGCTCGGATCACGAGTACGTCGCCGACTTCTCTTCGGAGATCGCACAGCTCGGGCTGACCGACTTCGCCGCCGGGCCCGGCTCGATCGAGCTGACCTCGTTCGAGGTC
Organism: Kofleriaceae bacterium; assembly: GCA_035715365.1. Lineage (GTDB taxonomy): Bacteria > Myxococcota_A > Polyangia > Haliangiales > Haliangiaceae > JABFXX01. Next base: position 8,005 of record DASTLB010000031.1, read on the forward strand.
TGGGGTCACATGGGCGTGTTTCCGATGACGCCGGATCCGACTCAGATCAACGCCGGTGCGCCGCGCTGGCAGACGTTCCCGACGCCGGCCGCGCCGGACACGCCGTTCGCCACGCTCACCGCGCCGACCGTGTTCGATCAGGTGCGCGCGCGTCCCGAGGCGCCGCTCGTGATCATCAACCACCCGCGCGGCGGCGCGAACTACTTCGACTACGTCGGGTTCGATCCCGCGACCGGCACCGCCTCGCTCGCGGCGGAGTTCGACACGAAGTTCACGCTCGTCGAGGTGTTCAACGACTCGGACTGGACCGCGAACCGCAACCGCAACGTCGCCGACTGGCTCGGCCTGCTGCGCGCGGGCCGGCGCGTGTTCGCGGTCGGCTCGTCGGATAGCCACGGGCTCGTGACATCGCCGGTCGGCTATCCGCGCACGTGCATCGCGCTCGGCACCGACGATCCGCGCCAGGCGACCGCGAACCTCGTGCGCGATCAGCTCGGCGCCGGACACGCGGTCGTCTCCGGCGGGATCTACGTCACCGCGCGGATCGGCAGCGCGGGTCCCGGTGACACGACGACCGGTGCCGGCTCGCCGCTGGACGTCGACGTCCTCGTGCAGGCCGCGACGTGGATCGATGTCGACGCGATCGATGTCGTCGTCGATGGCGAGACCGTCGACACGATCCCGATCATGCCGGCGGATCGCGATCCGACAAACGCCGCGATCCGGTTCCACAAGCCGATCCGGATCCAGACCGCCGCGACCGGCGGCTTCGTCGTGATCGCGGCCTACGGCGATGGCGCTCTCGAGCCGGTGCATCCCGGCCGCAAGCCGTTCGGCGTGACGAACCCGATCTTCGTCAATCCGTGAGCGCCGCGAGCAGTGCGCGCGCATCCGCGAATCGCTCGCCGGGGTTCGCGCTGATCGCACGCCGGATCGCCGGGCCCCACGGTGTGGCATCGACCTCCGGCGGCATCGACCACGTGCCCTGCCACAGCTCCGCGAGCGCACCGAACGCCGATTCGGATTGCACGAGCGGGCGACCCGCGATCATCTCGACGAGGACGAGCGCGATGCAGAACGTGTCGGCGACGGGTGTCTCGGCATCGCTCGGACGCCGCGGGTACTGGTAGCGCGCCGACGCCCAGCTGCCGGGGCGGCTCCAGCCGGTGCGCGTCTGCTTGCGGCCTTCTTCCTGGATCGCGCGATCGCTCGGATGACGACCGACGACGTCGAGCAGCACGAGCTTCTCGGCGGCGGTGTCGGGCGCGACGACGAACAGGTTCTCGGGCCACACGTCGCCATGGACGAGGCCGTGGTCGTGGAGCAGCGCGAGCGCGTCGATCACGCCGATCGCGAGCCGCCGGACGCGCGCGAACGGCCACGGCGTGCCGAGCAGGCGATCGAGCGAGCAGCCTTCGAGCCACTCGATCGCGACGAAGTCATGCCCGGCACCGATGACGCGCGCGAGGTTCGGATGCGCGAGCGCCGCAAGCCGTGCGGTCTCGTCGACGAACGTCGCCTCGTGCGCTGCGAGCCGCTCGGGCGACACCGGCATGCCGCATACGCGATGGGTCGCCGCAGCGACGTCGACGACCTTGACCGCCGCGCGCTCGCCATGCGGCCCGCGACAGCGGTAGAGCGGCGAGACGTTCGCCGGCAGCGCCTCCTCGATCACGAAGTCACCGATCGACTGCCCGACCTCGCGATGATCGCGGTCTGTCATCCGCGCGTGAGTAGCACGATGCCGCGCTCGTACGCGCGCAGCTTCGTGATCGCCTCGCGAAACCCGGCGTACTTGTCGACCGGGAGCTCGACGCGATCGATCACGACCTCGGTGTGACACGACACGGTCTGCGCCTGGGTCTGGCACTTCGAGCTGTACTTGATGCCATCGGTGGCGCCCTGCAGATCGGGCGGCGCCGCGGCGACCTTCCAGCCGGCCGGCACCGCGATCGACAGATCCTCGACCATCGTGCGCGGCGTGCCGAGCGCGAGCGGATACGTGCGCTTCGCGAGCCCCGCCGACGGCAGGTCGTCCGCGAGGTCGAGCGTCGACGGTGGCAGCTCGAGCACGCGGAACGCGCCCTGCGCCTCGGCATACGCCGGCACGGTGACCTCCTGGGTGACCGTGATCGGGCCGGTGACGCTCAGCGTGTCGCCGACCGCGTGCGTCTTGCTGATCGCATCGGCGGCGACGTTCGCGGCCGCCGAGTCGAAGTAGCGCGCGCGGTTCTCGCCCTGCAGCTCGCGCAGGTCCTCGCTCGCACGATCGGCGTACCAGCCGGAGAGATCGTAGCTGTACTTCGCGGTCAGATCGCCGTTCGGCGCGAGCGCGAGCTGCGTCGTCGTCTTCGCGACCGACAGCGACGGATCGAGCGGCGGCCTGCGACCGAGCTCGACGCCGGTGCGCACGATCGGCAGCACGAGGTTGTCCTGGCCTGCGAACGCGACGCCGTACTGGCCGTTCTCGTCGGACGGGTCGAGCCACACGTCCTTGCCGCCGATCGACAGCTTGCCGATCATGCGATCGAACTGCGCGAGCGTCGGCACACTCGCGACCACCGGCACCTTGCCGCTGCGCGCGAGCACCGGGCGGCCGTCGAGCTTCTCGGCGGCCGCGAGCGCGAGCAGCAGGCCGACCTTGTCGCGATCATCGCCGTAGCGATTCTTCAGCACGACCTCGGGCGGGTTCGGCTCGTAGCCGGCCCAGCCGAGCGGCAGATCGACCGAGCGAATCTCGTGCGCGACGTACGCGTACAGCCTCTTCGCCTTGTCCTCGTCGGAGGTCGCGCCCTCGGTGATCCGCTTCGCCTCGGCGACGATCGCGGGCGGCAGCGTCTTCGGCACCGCCTTGCCGAGGAACCGCTCGGCCATCGGCGGGACGATCGCGTTCCAGTCCGGCGCGAAGCCGTAGACGAGCCGCGGCAACACTGCCTCGTCGGAGAACGAGCCCATCTCGGGGTGGTGATCCGGCAGCTTCGACAGCGTGAACGTGTACGTCTTCGTCGCGCCGCTCTGCGACGTCGTCGGCTGCAGGGTCATGCCGACGACCTCGAGCTTCGGCGTGACGGAGGCCGGCACGGTGATCGTGACGATCCGCGACTCGATCGGGTTCCACGCGCCGAACATCTCCTCGCCGCCCATCGGATGATCCGGGCCGGGCTTCGTCGTGCGCGTGTACTCGAGCTCGACGACCGAGCCGGTATCGACCGCGGGGAACGACACCACGCGCTCGCGAACGTCGGAGTACATCGTCGCGTCGGCGAGCCGGGCGGGCACGATGTCGCCGATCTCCTCGGGCGACGCCGCGTGCGGCTTGCCGTCGTCGGTGATCGTGCGCGCGGTGATCAGCTCGAGCGTCTGGCGGCGCGCATCGAACGGGATGTGGACGTCCGCGAACTTCTCCTTGCCGCGCTGAGCGTCGATCAGCCGCACGACGCTGTGGTGATGCTCGACCATCGTGCCGTCGTCGCGCAGCGTGATGTCGTCGCGCGACTCCGCGATCCACGCGTCGGCCTGCGGGAACTTCGTCTCGTCGGGGCCGGACTTCGCGAGCTCGGCGAGCTTCGCGAGCGCCGCGGGATCGTCCGGCTTCGCTGCCGGCTTCGCGGGCGCGGTCGGCGTCGAGCTCGTCGCGGGTGCGTCGCCATTGCCCTTGCAGGCCGCGAGCAGGCAGCACACGAATGCGAGGCGCTTCATCTCACTTGCCTCCCGCGAGGATCACCGGCTGGCGCGCGACGCGGCCGAGCGTCGACACGACCGAGCGCAGCTGCGTGTACTGCGTCGGCTCGATGAACCGGCTGCGCAGCGCGAACGAGCGATGACAGACGAGCGTCGTCGCGTTCTGCTGCTTGCACTCGGCCTCCATCGTCGTGACCTTGTTCGTCATCTTCGCGGAGTTCGGCAGCGCCGCGATCTTGATCCCCGCAGGCAGCGTCACGGTCTCGTCCTGGTCGTACTGAAACGTGACATGCGCGTCGAGCATGTACTTGCGCTGCGCGAGCCCACCGAGGACCTGCGGCATCACGTTCTCGACGAGCCCGAGCGCGCCGGACGTCACGAGCGTGCGCAGCAGCTGGCGATCACCGACCTTCGTCGCCGCGTTCGGCACCTCGAGCTCGATCGTGATCGTCATCGGGTTCCAGATCGCGAGTGCGCTCGAGATGTCGTGATGGATCAGCTTGGCATCCGGCAGCGCGGCATTGACGAGCTGCTCGATCGCCTGGCGCTGCTCGTCGGCCGACATCGTCGCCGCGGTCGACCGCAGGACGAGGTCGAACACGCCTTTCGTCTCGACGACGACCTTGCTGTGCAGCGTGCCATCGGCACCGAGCGTGCTCGTCGCCTTCGCGTGGCCGAGGTTCGCCTTCGGGTCGACCGCCGGAATCTGACCGAGCGGCTCGCCCTGCAGCGTCGACACGAGCGCGCTCTGCTCGGCCTCGTACGCCGGCAGCAGCTCCTTGTTGTTCTTCGCCGTCGGGTCGAGATAGATCCAGCCGCCGCCCGGCTTCGGCATCGCGACGATCGCGTGGTTGAAGCCGTCGTACGCGATCTTCGGCAGCACCGGATCGCCAACGTTCGTCAGCACCGGATACGCCTGGAAGCCTTCGCTGCGCAGCATCGCGGCGAGCAGGATCGCGACGTCGCGACACACGCCCCACCGCGAGCTCATCGTGTCGGTCGCGTCGCGCGGCGTGTAGCCGGTGCGCGGTCCGACGCCGAGCCCGCGATAGCGAATGTCCGCGGACACGAAGTCGTAGAGCGCACGGATCTTCTCGTCGGCGGTCTTCTTGTCCTTCGTCAGCTCCTTCGCCTTCGCGCGCAGCTCCGGCGTCGGCTTCATCTTCGGCTCGGCGACCTCGGCCCACCACTTGCTGAACCGCGGCCAGCTCGGATCGGTCGTCAGCACGAGCGCCGGGACCTCGTTCGACATCGCCATGCCGGCCTCGGGCACGAGCTGCGGCACGTTCTGCACCGACCACGCGTAGTGAATGCGATCGCCGACCTTCGTCTTCGTCGTCGCGATCTTCGGCGCGCGTTCCGGATGATAGATCTCGGCGACGAGCGGCTTGTCCGCCGGACCATCGACGAGGTACTGGGCCTTGATCAGCGGCTCGGTCGACACGAACCAGAACTGGTCGTTGAACACGCCGGGCCGCGTCGGGTGCAGCCGGCTCAGCTTGTACTGGATGTCGACCGCGTCGCCGACCGCGAGGTTCGCGAAGTTGACCTTCAGCGCGCGGCCGTTCGGATCGTAGATGTTCATCTCGCCGCTCTGCTCGGTGTCCTGGATGTCCGATTTCGGCACCTGGACCACCGAGCCGTCCTTCTTGATCACCTGCGCGCGGATCAGCTCGACCTTCTCGTCGTCGCGCGTGTAGTAGATCGAGGTCGACGCCGCCTCGGACTTGCCGCTCTGCGTGAGCACGAGCTGCACCGAGTGGAACGTGTTCGAGAACGAGCCGTCGCTCTGGTACACGACGGCCTGCTCCGCGAGCACCGCGACGGTGTTCGCGCTCGGGTAGTCGCTCGGCTTGATCTTCTGGATCGTCGAGACCAGCGCCGGATCGACATCCGCGCGCGCGGTACCGACCGCTGCCATCAGGACGGCTCCTACGAGCACGCTCTGCATCGTGGTCATTGGCTCTCCTTGTCTCCCTTGGACAGCGCTACCACGCGCGGTGTTGCCAGCGTTCCCGCACCGCGGTAACTCGTGGTCACCGCCGTCGACACGTCCGCGTGCTCGACGCCGCAAGACGTGCTGCGACACGCGTGCGACGTCCATCGAGACCTGCGCCCATTGCGCACGATTCAGCGCAGGCGTATGACGCGGGTCACCATGATCAAGCGCCCGAAGATCGCAATCGTTGGAGCCGGCGGCAACGTCGGCGCGGCCGTCTCGCAGTGGGCCGCGCAGAAGGAGCTCGGCGACCTCGTCCTCATCGATATCAAGGCTGGCCCTGCCGAGGGTCGCGCGCTCGACCTCACGCAGTGCGGCCCGTGGGAGGGCTTCAACTCGACGAGCTTCGTCGCGACCGACAAGGCCGAGGCGATGCAGGGTGCCGACGTCGTCGTGATGACCGCGGGCGTGCCGCGCAAGCCGGGTCAGTCGCGCGAGGAGCTGATCAACATCAACGCCGGCATCGTCAAGGGCATCTGCAACGACGTCAAGAAGTACGCGCCGGACAGCATCCTCGTCGTCGTGTCGAACCCGCTCGACGCGATGGTGTTCGTCGCGAAGCAGGTCACCGGGTTTCCGCGCGAGCGCGTGATCGGCTCGGCCGGCGTACTCGACAGCGCGCGCTTCCGCACGTACCTCGCGCTCGCCGCCGGCGTCAGCGTCGAGGACGTCCAGGCGATGGTGCTCGGCGCGCACACCGACAAGGACATGGTGCCGATCGTCTCGCACGCGATGATCGGCAACGTGCCGGTCACGAAGTTCCTGTCGCCCGAGAAGCTGAACGAGGTCGTCGAGAACACGAAGAAGGGCGGCGCGACGCTGACCGGCCTGATCGGCACCAGCGCGTGGCTCGCGCCCGGCGCCGGTACGTGCCTCATGGTCGAGGCGATCGTCCGTAACCAGGGCCGCGTGCTGCCGTGCTCGGTCGAGCTCCAGGGCGAGTTCGGCGTCAAGGGCGCGTTCGTCGGCGTGCCGGTCAAGCTATCGGCGAAGGGCGCCGAGGCGGTCTACGAGATCGAGCTGTCGGCGGCGGAGAAGGAAGCGTTCGGCAAGTCCGTCGCGGCGAACACCGAGCTGATGAACATCGCGCGTGGATTTCTGGGCTAAGGAGGAGACCAAGGATGCGTACTCTCGTTTTCGTTCTATCGATCGTGCTCGCCGTCGCGTGCGGCAAGGGTGACAAGAGTGGTGGCGGCGGCGGCCCGACGGCGTCCGCGCCGACGAAGGAAGTCGCCATCGACACGCTGAAGGCCGTCAACACGGCGCTCGAGGCGAAGGACTACAACAAGGCAGCCGACATGTTCGGCACGCCCGCCGGCGCGACGAAGGAGCAGCTCGCGGGGCAGCTCGGCGGCCTGATCGAGAAGCAGGAGATCTCGAAGGCCGGCATCGACGTCATGGCGTCGAAGGGCAAGTTCGGCAAGCTCGCCGAGGTGTTCCCCGACAAGGGCGAGCGCTGGGCGAAGAAGTTCAACGTCCCGCTCGACGAGTGCTACGCGCTGTCGTTCGAGAACGGCGAGGCCGCGTTCCACTGGACGGGCAACTCGTTCAAGCTGATCCGCCTCGACGACATCGGCAAGCTCGCCGACGGTGGCGGCACGCCGCCCGCGTCGCCCTGATCAGAACAGCTGGTTGTCGAACCGCAGCAGCAGATAGTGCGGCGCGGTATCCGGATCGATGACGATCGCGCCATCCTGATTCGTCTGGTTGCGATGGATCAGGTGGGCGCTGTCGGGGATGTCCTCGACGGTCGCGTACACCGAGACGCGCGCGCCGAGCTCGAGCTGGTCGTTGATGATCGCGACGAGATCGGACATCGGCGTCGCCGTGAAGTCGAGCCGGTGCAGATCGAGCGTCTGCACGTAATCGAGCGGCGCGTCGAGGTGAAAGCCGTCGCTCCATGCCGGCCCCGAGAGCGCCGCGTCGCGCTCCGCGAGCGCCATGTCGGGATTGCCGACGGCGGACACGACCGCGACGACCATCCGGTACACCTCGCCGCCGGAGCGGACCTCGATGATCATGTGCGTGTCGTTCGGGCGCGCGCACGTGGTGTTGCCGGGCGCGAGCACCGCGACGATCGTGCCGTCGAGCCGGCCGAAGCCGTTCGGCAGGTCGCTACCGAACGTGCCGACGCACGGCCCGCTCTTGTCGACGAACGGCGGCGCATCGGGGCGCAGCGCGTCGGTCGCCTGGCCGTCACCGGGCGGACGAGCATCCGGTTGCGTGGCGGATTCGCCGCGACACGCGACGAGGAGAGCAAACGCGAGCGCTGTGCGGGTCGTCACTGGCTCGCGATCATACCGCGGCGCTACAGCGTGCCGGCGTAGAACCGTGCGCCGACGAGGAACGTCAGCGCCTCGCCGGGCTCGTTCGACAGATCGGTCCCGATCGCGGCCTGGACATCGAGCGCCGGGATCACGTTCCACACCGCGGTCAGCGCGAGCGGCGTCACGTCGCGCCCGATCACGAGAGTCTCTGATTCCGAGAGCGCGAGCTGGAGAAGCCTCGTGTCGAGCTGGAGATAGAGCGTCTCGGTCGGCTGCACGCCAACGCCGAGCGGCAAGCCGATGTCGATCGGCGTTTGCAGCTCGGCATTCTCGACGAGCGAGATCCGCAGCTGCTGTGTTCCGGGCGCGCCCGAGATCAGCGCGAGCCATGGCGTCACGTTGTACTGCAGGTGCACGCCGAGCCCGAGCGGCGTGGCCGCGCTGCCGAGTGTGTCGTAGCCGCCGCGCACGCGCGCGATCGCTTCGAGCTTGCCGGCGAGCGCGCCACGCACGATCGCGTAGCCGGCATCGGCGATGACGCTGCCGCGCGCCTCGAGCTCGCGGACCGCGAACGCGTACGGCACCTGGACCTCGAGCTTGTCGGTGATGCCGCAGCCGACGATCGGTGCGGCGGTAATCGCGCTCAGATCGTGGTTGCCGCCGGCATCCGCGCCGAGCGCGACGAGGCTCGCGGGCAACGTCAGCGGTCGCGCGATCACCGAGCGCGGATAGCGCGGCGCCGGCGGCGCGACGGTCGTCGCGGTCCCGAGCGGCGCTGGTGCGGTCGCGACGTCTTCGCGCAGCACGGGAATCGTCGGCGCGGGAGGCGCGCTCGAGGTTGCAGCAGGATTGGCGCGCGCCGTCGCGACGAGCGCGAGCGTCGCGACGAGCGCGCGAACGCAGGACAGAACAGGCGGGCTGCTGGATCTCGGCATGGACCTCCAGGTTCACGAGATCAGGTTTCGCGCACGTTGCGTCATCGTATCGGGTTCGGTGGCGCATCCCCCAGGACGCGAACTGTCTCGTCCAGGCTGCGCCTGGGAGGAGCGTCGATGCGAGCGTTCTTCAGCATGTAGCGGAGCTCGCGGTCGTGGCACATCGCTCGCTTTCGCTCGCGTCCATGCACCACACCCACTCGCTCGCGACCATCGATCTCGCCCTCCTCGACCACGTGACCGGAGGAGCGCCCGGCGGAGACAAGTACGAGAACGTGATCGGCGACCTCGGCAGCGGCCTCGGCTCCTACGTTGGCGGCAAGGTCCGCGGAGCTCCCGGTGCGATCGTCGGCGGCGCGGTCGGCGGCTTCGCGGGCCGCGCGGTCGGTCGCGCGGTCGATAACCTGCCGTCTGCCGGCCCGCTGCCGGGCGGCTCCGGGTACTCGCAGGGCCGCGGCCCCGGCAGCCTCAACCGCGGCGCGAGCGGTCCGTTCTGATCGCCGAAGCCACGCGCGACCGCGACCGGCTACCAGCTCGCCATCTTCACCTTGAGGCCGGCGTCGAGCGCGTCGAGGAACGCCTCGGTGGTCAGGTGCGGCTGGCTCGGGCCGACGAGCACGGCGAGATCTTTCGTCATCTTGCCGGACTCGACGGTCTCGATGCAGACGCGCTCGAGCGCGTCCGCGAACTTCACGACGTCGGGCGTGCTGTCGAACTGACCGCGGTACTTCAGGCCCTGCGTCCACGCGAAGATCGACGCGATCGGGTTCGTCGACGTCGGACGGCCCTTCTGGTGCTCGCGGTAGTGGCGGGTGACGGTGCCGTGTGCGGCCTCGGCCTCGACGGTCTTGCCGTCGGGCGTGAGCAGCACGCTCGTCATCAGGCCGAGCGAGCCGAAGCCCTGCGCGACCGAGTCCGACTGGACGTCGCCGTCGTAGTTCTTGCACGCCCACACGAAGCCGCCGTCCCACTTGAGCGCCGACGCGACCATGTCGTCGATCAGGCGGTGCTCGTAGACGATGCCCTTCGCCTTGAACTTGTCGGCGAACTCCTCGTCGAAGATCTTCTGGAACAGATCCTTGAACCGGCCGTCGTACTTCTTGAGGATCGTGTTCTTCGTCGACAGGTAGACCGGCCAGCCACGGTTGAGGCCGTAGTTGAAGCAGCTGCGTGCGAAGCCGATGATCTGCTCGTCGAGGTTGTACATGCCGAGCGCGACGCCGCCGCCCGGGAAGTCGAACACCTTGTACTCGACCGGCTTGCCGCCGTCCTTCGGCGTGTACGTCATCGTCAGCGTTCCCGGGCCGGGAACGACGAAGTCCGTCGCCTTGTACTGATCACCGAACGCATGACGGCCGACGACGATCGGGCGCGTCCAGCCCGGGACGAGCCGCGGCACGTTCTTGCAGATGATCGGCTCGCGGAAGATCGTGCCGCCGATGATGTTGCGGATCGTCCCGTTGGGAGACTTCCACATCTCCTTGAGGTTGAACTCTTTGACGCGCGCCTCGTCCGGCGTGATCGTCGCGCACTTGACGCCGACGCCGTACTGCTTCACCGCGTTCGCGGCGTCGATCGTGACCTGATCGCGCGTCGCATCGCGGTGCTCGACCCCGAGATCGAAGTACTTGAGGTCGACCTCGAGGTACGGGGCGATCAGCTTGTCCTTGATGAACTTCCAGATAATGCGCGTCATCTCGTCGCCGTCCATCTCGACGACGGGGTTCTTCACCTTGATCTTCTGGGCCATGGCCGCGCGGTTGTATCACGCCCGGCCCGGCGAGACCGGCGCGCGCGTCAGCGCTGACACTCGACGCCGGCGATCAGCAGCGAGAACAGTACGAAGATCGCTCCGATGATGCCCAGTGGCTTCGCGAACAGGCCGCCGACGGGCGCAACCGCCGCGGTCACGACCCACATCGTGATGGCCGGGGATGGCTTTTTCGCCTGCATGGTCATTCGATGATCCGAGCAGCGGGGGCGGTGCGCCCTCCTCGATGCGCTGATCCGTGGCCATGCGCGATCGGTCTGTCAAGCCCGCGTCACCGTCCCGTCACGAAGCGCGTCGCGGCGTCGTCGCAGCTCGTCGCAGCGCATCGCAGCGACAGGCAGCGCGAACCGAAACCTGGTCACGGCGCGCAGCGCTTGAACTGCTTCGGAAACGTGTCCTCGACGACCTTCTCGAGATACGGCGCGGAGCTCGCGGTCGGCGTCTGGCCGTGCAAGACGAACGCGCGGTACTTCGCCTTCGCCGCGGTGCAGTCGCCGGCATTCGCGAGACACGCGGCTTCGAGCCGGAGTTGCTCGCGCGCATCGTCGAGCGCGATGCCGCGCTTGTTCATGATCGCGAGGATCGCGGTGCACGTACCGTCGGAGGCCGCGGCGCGGCGCAGCCGGTCCTTCGCGCGCGCTGGCCACCGCGAGCTCGGCGCCGCGTCGAGCGGACAGTACTGCGCGTCGTCGCGCTCGATCGTCTGCGCGATCCGCGTGTCGCTCCAGCCACGCGCCTTGCCGAACGCGGTGAGCTCGGCGGTTGCCTCGACGCACTTGCCGAGCGCCATCCGGCAGCGCATGCGGACGAGCTTCGCGTCGTCGCCCTGATCGTCGGGCACCTTCGGCAGCGTATCGAGCAGCTTCAGACAGCCCGCGCCATCCCCGAAGTGCAGGCGATCGGTCGCGCGGGAGATCGTGTGGTACCAGTCGCCGGTTTCGGTCGCGTCGTCGGCGTGTGCGGTCTCGACGTTCGGCGGCACGGTGGACGCGAGTCGCTCGCGGTTCGAGGGCGCGGGCGTCGGCGTGCTCGATAGCCGACCCCGCGCGGGCTGCTTCGACGCCCGCTTCGTCGACGACGATGCCGTCACGGCGGGATCGGCGGGTGGCGCCAGCGGCGGATCGCTCGCGAGCGTGGCCGGCGGCGGCAACGTCGTCGCAGCCGCGGGCGTCACCGCCTGCGCGGCCGCGACCTGTCGCGCGGGCTCGAGCGTCGCGATCGGAGCGCTCGCCGCGGTCGTCGGGGAATCCGCGTCGGGCCCGGACACGAGCGACAGCACGACGAGCGTGCCGGCGGCCGCGAGCGCGGCAGCGCCGAGCGCACCTGCGAGCGTGCGACGCGACGACACCGGCCGGCGCGCGCCGTGATCGCGAGGATCGCGGTCGTCGAGCGCGGCCAGTAGCTCGTCGATGTCGGTGAACCGGCGCGCCGGATCCGGATCGAGCCCGCGCGCGAGCGCCGCGAACACGTGACGAGGCGTGGCGCCGCGCGGGATCGCCGGTCGCTTCGACATCGCGATCGCGAGCGCCGCGATCGTCGTGCCGGGAAACGGCCGCGCTCCGGCGAGCGCCTCCCAGATCGCGATGCACAGCGCGAACTGATCGCTCTTCGCCGTGGCCGGATCGCCATCGAGCTGCTCGGGCGCCATGTAGAGCGGCGTGCCGACGACGGCGCCGCTCGCCGTCAGGGCGGTCGCGTTCGTCAGCTCGCCGATCGCGAGCCCGAAGTCGCCGACCCGGACGCGACCGTCGTCGGCGACGAACACGTTGTCGGGCTTGATGTCGCGATGGACGAGCCCCGCGCGATGCACGGCCGCGAGGCCGGCGGCGGCCTGGCGCCACACCGCGAGGATCTCGTCGGGGGTCCGCTGCGCGGCGTCGCGCCACGCGCGTGCGTTCGCGCCGGCGACCAGCTCGAGGGCAAGGAACAGCTCGGGCTCGCCGCGGTCGCCCGCGACCTCGCCGGCGTCGTACACCGACACGACGTTGGGATGCCGCAGCTGCGCGAGCGCGCGCGCCTCGCGGAACAGTCGAGCGCGGCGCGCACCGGCATCGGAGCCGGAGCGGGCGTCGTCGCGCACGAACTTGAGCGCGACCCGACGGCGCAGGTTCGTGTCCTCGGCCTCCCACACGACCCCCATCGCACCCTCGCCGAGCTGGCGGATGATGCGATACCGCGGGGGCACGCTCCGCGACGGCGCCGCGAGCGTCGCGAGCTCGCGGACGAGCCGGCTGCACGGCGCACAGCCGTCGAGGTGATGATCGATCGCCGCGCGCTGCTCCGGATCGAGCGCGCCTTCCTCGCCGAGCAACGTCAGCAGATTTTCGTCCGGACAGCCCGTCACGACCGGACCTCGCGCGTCTGCAACAGCTTCGCGATCGAGACGTCGAGCCGGCTCATCACGAGCCCGAGCACCTCGTCGAGATCGTGCTCCTCGAGCTTGAGCTTCGCCGCGAGCTCGCGTCGCGTCTCGGCGACGAGCTGCTCCTTCGCGCGCGCGATCCGGCGAGCGACCGTCGCACGGTGGATGCCGAGCACCGGGCCGAGCTGATCGATCGAGAGCCCGGCGACCAGGTGCTGGCGCAGCAGGTGACGATCGCCGGCCTCGAGCTTCTGCGCCGCGCGATGCATCGCCTCGGCGACTGCCTGGCGGTACTCGGCCTTGACGACGTCGAGCGCGAGGTCCGCGGGCTCGGGCAGCGCGAGCACATCCTCGTCGTCCGCCGGCGCCTCGCGCACGCGGTCCTTGCGCTTCGCGAGATCGAGGAACACGCGGACCGCGGTGACGCGCAGCCAGTTGTCGAGGAAGCCCTGCCCCGCGTAGTCCGCGATCTTCGGCGCGTGATCTTTCTCGGCGACGAACAGCTTCGCGCGCAGGATCTGCTTGAGGTCGTCCGCGGACTGGCCAGGTCCAGCAAACCGCCGGCACGTCGCATCGATCGTCGTGCGGAACGTGCGCTCGAGCTCGGCGATCGCGGCGGTCGAGCCACGGCTGGCCACCATCGCGAGCGCGAGATCACCGGCGCGGCAGCGCTCGAGATACCCGGACAGATCGCCCGCCGGCGCGCGCGCGCCGATCGCGGTGGCGAGCTCGCGATCGTCGAAGGCGAGCGCCGGATACGCGCGGTGGGCCTCGGCGCACAGCTCGACGAGCCGATCCCCGATCGTCGCGGGCGCGCCCGACGTCCCGGCCCAGGCATTCGTGAATGCCGTCGCGAGCTCGTCTGCGATCGCCATGCGCCGACCATAATCGTGTTCTGGCGTCGGATCGACCGCACAGCGCCAGCGCCGGGCTCCCAGCTCGATCGACACGGCCACCGGAATGGCCAGCTGTCCGAGCGACATGCGCACATCCAGTCCGGACGCGCGGCGAGCTTCCAAGTCGCAGACCATGACGCAACCTCCCGTCGACGCTCGGTTACGCGCGCAGCCACGCCCCGAGCGCGCGCAGCCAGCGCCCGAGCACGAGCCACGCGGTCGCGAGCAGGCCGCCGAGCCCCGCGCCGGCTCCAGTCTGACAGCCCCCGTCGGCCGGCTCGAGCTCGCGGTCATCCCCGTCGGCGGGGCCGGTGCACGTCGTTCGCGTCAGCCGCACGCCGGTCACGCTCTGGACCCACGACACGACCTTGTCGGCGCGTACGTAGATCCCGCCGCTACCGCACGGCGCGCCGGGCAGCGCGACCCCGCGCGACACGACCCCGACGAGCGCCATGCCTTGCGGCGTGTTCAGGTACACCGGGCCGCCCGAGTCGCCGAAGCAGCTGTCGGTGCCGCGACCGCCGGCGATGAACTCGCCGTGCGGCGCGATCGCGCTCTGACAGCCGACGTCCATCGTGCACGTCGGATCGATCACCGGTGCATCGGCCTCGTGCAGCACGCTGTTGTCGTCGCTGCCGGAGGCGGTCGTGAGGCCAAAGCCGACGAGGTGGACGAGCGCACCGGCGACGAGGCCTTCGCGCGCGTGACATGCCGCTGCGATCGCGCGTGGCATCCCGCGCGCGACGTGGTCGAGCATGATCACGCCGATGTCGTAGCGCTCGGTCCAGTTCGGATACGCGCGCGCCCACTTGACGGCGATCCGGTCGCCGCCGGGCTCGGCGAAGTCGACCGTATCGGTGATCACCTCGATCGGACGCGCGTCGATGCAATGCGCCGCCGTCAGTACGATGTCGGGCGCGATCAGCGTGCCGGTACACGTGCCGGTCTGACCGACGACGACCACGACGTCGCGCCACTTGCCGACGGGCACCGGCGAGCCACCCACGATCGGCGCCTCGATCCCCGCATGCGCGGTCGAGGCAAACAGGACGAGAACACAACCCCAGAGTGCTTTGTGCATGGCCGGCGCGCTCAGCAAGCACGAGGCCACGGGCTGCGCGTGTGATGTCGCCGGGTTATCTCACCCGCGTGTCCGGCGTCCGTCCGAGGGCCGGACGCGGCGTCCGGTTCCCGGACGATCAGCGCCGACGGCGCCGAGCCACGAGACCGATCGCGAACGCGAGCGCGATGCCGGTCGAACCGCCGCCGGCTGCGCAGCCGCCGCTGATGTCGCTGTCGCCGAACCGATCGCCGTCGCCGCCGTCGTTGTCGTCGCCGCTGCCGCTGCCACTGCCACTGCCACTGCCCTCACCGGGGCCGGCGGCGCACAGATCCTTCTCGACCGGATGACCGGCGGTGCTCTCGATCCACTGCACGATCTTGTCGGTGCGTACGTAGATCCCGCCGCCGCCGCACGGCGTCGCCGCGTTGTCGAGCCCGCGCGACACCGCCCCGATCACGACCGTGCCGCGCGCGGTATCGAGGTACACTGGGCCGCCGGAGTCGCCGAAGCACGAGTCGGTGCCGCCGCCGCCGGCGATGAACTCGCCGCCCGGCGCGATCGCCGACATGCAGCCGTTGCCGCCCGAGCAGTCCGGATCGGTGACCGGCGCCATCGCCTCGTTGAGCTGCGTGTTGTCCCCCGTCCCCGCGGTGTCGGTGAGCCCGAAGCCGACGAGGTGGACCTGCGTGTTCGCCGCGAACGTGTCGAACGTGCAGCTCGTCCCGATCTTGCGCGGTGGCACCGACGTGATCGGCGACGCGAGCACGATCACCGAGACATCGTACTGGGTCTCCCAGTTCGGGTACGCGGTGATGCTCTTGACGTTCGCGGTCGTCCCGCCGGCCGCGTTGTAGTCGGTCGTGTCGGCGACGACGCGCGTCGGCGCGACCTCGGCACAGTGGCCCGCGGTCAGCACGACGTCCGGCGCGATCAGCGTACCGGTGCACGAGCCCTGAGGTCCGAGCACGGCGACCGCGTCGGGCCACTTGCCGGTCGGCACCGCGGTGCCGCCGATCACCGGCGCGTTGTCGGGCTCGAGCACGGTGTCTCGCGTCCCGGTGGTCTGGGCGCTGGCAGTGCTGGCGAACGCGAGCAACGAGACGGCGAGGATGCGAGGCATGGGGCGCGAGGAGAGCAACGCGCGTACCGCGTTCACGTTGCGCGCCGATGCGCATCGGTCGAAACCCGAGCTGCTCACGTCGTGCAAGGCGCTGCGCAATTCCGCGCGCAAGTCCGTGAATGTCGACGGAGATCTCGCTCGGTGGCTGGGAGATTGCCCCCCAACACGACTCTCCACATCGCACCGCACCCCCGTCAGATCGCGTGACAATGGCGCGCGACGAGCGAGCCGGCACGCAGCGCGTGCGGGGTTTTGTGTTGCGAGCTCGACCGCGGATCCGTGCCGTGCTCGCGTGGCGCACCGCGCGGTCCACCCTCGGCACGTTCGAGAACACCTGCGCTGACCGACGACGCTCGCGACATCGGCGCACGCGAGGACGCCCGCGATCGATCCTGAAGCGCACGTGCGACCACGTCCGATTCGCGGGCACGCGCACTGCAGAGAGCGTCTGGCATGTACAGCAAGGCGCGCATCGGAAGTCATCCGATTCACCCGATGCTGATCGTGTTCCCGGCGGCGTTCTACACCGCGACGGTCGCGACGCTGCTCGCCTACTTCGCCACGAGTGACCTCTTCTATTATCGAGCGGCACTCGTCGCGAGCTGCGCGGGTGTCGTGATGGCGCTCGTCGCGGCGATCCCGGGCTCGATCGATCTGTTCTCGCTGCCGCGCGGCTCGCGCGCGTGGAACACCGGCATCAAGCACGCGAGCTTCGCGCTGCTCGCGACCGGGCTGTTCGCGGTGACCGCGGCCTTGCTGTGGCGGGACTGGCAGGCGCACGTCGATCGCGCCGTGTACGCATCCGACGCGTACCTGCCGCTCGCGATCGCGCTCGCCGGGTTGCTCGTGCTCGTGATCGTCGGCTCGCTCGGGTGGTCGCTCGTGCAGACGCACCACGTCGGTGTGAAGCCCGCGTTCCTGCGCATGGATCGTCTCGCCGACCGTTCGCGCGAGGTCGACGCCGATGACTTCGATGATCTCGTCACCCCGTTGCCTCGCACCCCTGATCCCTCGGTTCCTGCGTATCGTCACTAGCTTCCTTATCCGCTTAGTTGGCTTGGCAATCCCGCCGCCCGTCGCGTCAAGGTCTGTGGACTGGATCGTGACGGGCGGCGTTTTCTCGTATGCTGCGCGCCGATGAAGCGGGCGATGCTGTGCCTCGTGGGTGCGTGCTGGACGTCGTCGACAGCGCCGGCCCCGACGCCGTCGCCTGCACCACCGGCGAGGCCTGTCATGTCGAAACCGCTCACCGCGACCGTTCGCATCGATCCGAGCCCGATGGCGAAGCACTTCCAGGGCGTGTGGCTCGAGCTGCCGGACGGCAAGCGCTGGCTCGTCGACTATCGGTCGCGCCCGCTGTGGGAGCCGTTTCGCGACGAGCAGGTGAACGTCACCGGCGCGTTCTACGCGGTCGACGCGAAGTTCCAGTCGGTGAACGCGCAGCACTTCCGCGTCGATCGGATGGCGTTCGTGACGCCGCCGAAGCAGTCGCCGCCGTACCTCGAGATCGGCCCGGTGACGACGCTGAAGGGTCAGTTCGAGGACCGCGCGTGGCCCGCCGGCAGCAAGCTCGCGGGCTCGACCCGCAAGCTGTTCGTCGACGAGGCCGGTAACGAGTACGTCGTCGCCGACACCGGCGAGACGCACCCGACGATGGGGCCGTCGTGGTCGGGTCGGCGGATGGTGCGGGCCCGGCCGCTCGTCGTGAACCCGGCGTACTCGTCGACCTCGAGTGGCGCGCACCTGTGGATCGTGTCGGTGCACGGCATCGCCGATCCGGTGCCCGAGGACGAAGGCACGGTCACGCCGTGTCCGTGACTCACAGCCAGAGCAGCAAGATCAGCGGCAGGTAGCCGAGCACCACGAGCCGCGGCAGCCACGCGAGCGCGGGTCGCGGCAGCGGCCGGAACCGGAGCTCGGCAACGTAGCGATTGCCGCGCCGGATCTCGGCACTGCCCCGCGCGCGGTCGCGCAGGTAGCGTGGCGTGCAGTCGATGCCGCGGCCCTCGTAGCGGCGCACGAACCGCGCGATCGCGACGCCGAGCAGCGCTCCGGGGAACATCCCGACCGCGCGCCAGCCGTCGGCGGACGCCGCGAGCGCGAGCATCACGCAGCACGCGAACGCGACGTCGCCGCGCGCGTCCCACACGAGCGCGACGAGCACGAAGATCGCGAGCGCGGCGATCACGCGGAGCCAGAACGGCACGCGGCGCTCGAGGCGATCCTCGAATGCGACCCCGAGCACGCGCAGGACGATGTGGAAGCTGCACAGGATCGTCGCGACGACCGCGATCCAGCCACCGATCGGCGTCAGCGTGCCACGCGTCGAGAACGCATCGGCGAGGCGATCCAGCAGCGGCCACTGCGTCAGCAGCAGCGCGTACGCGACGTACAGGCTCAGGTACGTGCAGCACGCGAGCACGAGCACCGTGCGCGACGCGCGCAGCTCGCGGTCGGCGAGCCCGGCGCTGCGCAGCTCGCGCAGTGCGATCCTGCTCGCGAGCGCCTCCTCGACGACGATCGGGATGCAGAACGCGATCGCGAGCCCGAAGCATGCGAGCGCGAGGTTCGCCGCGAGCGGCAGCTGATAGAGCACGTAGCCGATCCCGAGGCCGACGCCGGCCGAGACCAGCACGCGATGGAACCGGCGGCTGACCGCTTGCAGCGCGTCGACGATCGGATGCTCGAGCCGCAGCCGCGCGTGACCGAGCTCGTGCGCCGCGGTCGACCAGAACACCGGATCGGCCTTGAAGTGCGTCTCGGGCGTGAGCTGGATCAGCTTGCGCGCCGGTCGATAGCAGTTCGTGCCCTGGTCGCTGACGATCGCGCCGAGCGGCAACCCGAGGACACGGATGCGCTCGGCGAGCCATTCACCGGCGGTGACCGGCAGCTCGTCGGGGATCGCGTGATCGAGGCGGCTCTCGACCCGGCGCACGATCGTGACGGCGATCTGGTTCGCGATCAGCGGGACCGCGAGCAGGAGCAGCAGCGGCCAGGCGACGGCGATCAGGTGGAGCAACGCGACGCAACGTGGGCCGGTCGCGCGGTCACGCAAGGGCTGCGCTCGAAGATTGCTGGCACGCTCCGTGCCGACGGTCGCAAATCCGCTACGATGCGCCGGCCGTGCGACTGGCATCGACGATCCGAGGCGTGAGCTACACGTTCGGCTCCGTGAAGGAAGTCCTCGCGAAGGCGAACTCGCCGCGCAGCGGTGACGACCTCGCCGGCGTCTCGGCGCGCGATGCGGTCGAGCGGGTCGCGGCGCGCGCCGTGCTCGCGGACCTGACGCTGCGCGAGCTGCGCGAGAACCCGGTCGTGCCGTACGACCGTGACGAGCTCACGCGCCAGGTCGAGGACGAGCTCGACGAGCAGGCGTTCCGCGCGGTCGCGCACCTCACCGTCGGCCAGTTTCGCGAGTGGCTGCTCGACGTCGACACGTCCGGGCCGACCTTGCGCGCGGTCGCGCCCGGGCTGACGCCGGAGATGGTCGCCGCGGCGGCGAAGCTGATGTCGAACTTCGATCTGATGACGGTCGGCGCGAAGTGCCAGGTCGTCGTGCGCGCGAACAACACGCTCGGGCTGCCGGGCCGGCTGTCGTCGCGCTGCCAGCCGAATCATCCGACCGACGACGTCGAGGGGATCCTCGCGTCGATGCGCGAAGGGCTGTCGTATGGTTGCGGCGACGCGGTGATCGGCGTCAACCCGGCGACCGACACCGCGGAGTCGACCGCCGAGATCCTGACCGCGATCGACGAGGTCCTGCGCCGCAACAGCGTGCCGACGCAGCACTGCGTGCTCTCGCACATCACGGTGCAGATGCTCGCGCTCGACAAGCTCGGCTGTCCGATGGATCTGATGTTCCAGTCGCTCGCGGGTACCGAGGACGGCAACAAGGCGTTCGGCATCTCGGTCAAGCTGCTCGACGAGGCGTGGGATCTGATGAAGGCGAAGGGCACGACGAAGGGCCCGAACCGGATGTACTTCGAGACCGGTCAGGGCTCGGCGCTGTCGTCGCACACGCATCACGGCGCCGATCAGGTGACGATCGAGGCGCGCGCGTACGGGCTCGCACGCCGCTACAAGCCGTTCCTCGTCAACACCGTCGTCGGGTTCATCGGTCCCGAGTACCTCGAGGACGGGCCGCAGATCTCGCGCGCGGCGCTCGAGGATCACTGCATGGGCAAGCTGCTCGGGCTGCCGATGGGCTGCGACGCCTGCTTCACGTACCACGCGAAGATGACGCAGGACGAGCTCGAGAGCCTCAAGGTCCTGCTCGGCGCCGCGGGCTGCACGTACCTGATGTCGCTGCCGGTCGGCGACGACATCATGCTGAACTATCAGTCGACGAGCTATCACGATATCCCGACGCTGCGCCGCCTGCTCGGCAAGCGGCCGACGCCGGAGTTCGATGCCTGGCTCGAGGAGCGCGGGATCTGGCGCGGCGACGTGCCGGGGCCGAAGTTCGGCGACGTCGAAGCCGTGCGTTGACTTCGTAAAGCCGCTGCAAGGTTTCTTCACGAACGCCGTGGCCGGCGGTCGCTACGGTCGCTGCATGCGACGACTCGCCCTGCTCGTGCTCCTCCTGCCCATCGTACGGACCCCCGCGTTCGCCGACGACGCACCTCCGGGCGACACGCCCGAGGCGCCCGCCACCGTCGACGATCATCCGTGCCACGCGCATCGCTGGCACACCGGGCCGATGCGCGAGCGGTTCGCGATCGGATTCGCGAAGGGCCACGTCGAGGGGGAGGACGCCGACGGCAGCACGCGGTCGCTCGTCGGGCGCGTCGGGCTGCACCGCCACCTCGAGCTCGAGGTCGAGCTCGCGCGCACCGAGCTCGCCGACGACACGCTGAAGACCGGCGGCGGCGCGCTCGTCCACGCGTTCGGACGTCGCCACGTCCGGCCGTACGTGCTCGCGGGCGCGGGCGGCGGCGAGCTCGATCGCGCCGACGGCAGCGACGCGCGCGTGCACTACGGCGAGCTCGGCGTCGGCCTCCAGCTACGCGGCCGGCGGCTCGCGATCGGCTTCGATGTCCGGCGCGGCGTGCGTGCGGTCGATGACACCGAGCCGACGATGACGACCGCGCGAATGATGACCCCGCCCGACGATCACGAGCACTACACGCGCGGCCGGCTGCTCGCGCTCGTGTATTTCTAGGGCGCAGGCTCGTAGAGCTGGCCGTCGAACACGAGGCGCTGCGAGTCGGCGTCGAAGCTGCCGGACAGCGTGCGCGACGACGTCGCGACGAGCGACGTCCCGTGGCACTCGACCTTGCCGGCCTCGCCGACGTCCGAGTAGAACCACGTGAACTCGCTCGCGCTCGGATCGCGGCTCGCGAACGCGATCTGCCAGTGGCACTTGCTCACGCCATCGGGCGTCAGTCCGCACTCGAGCTCGCTCACCGAGGCGAACGTCGTGCCCTCGAGCGCGATGCAGGCACCGTTCTGCTGCTCGACCGAGGACGAATCGAGCATGCCACCGGTGCACGCGGATGCCGCGATGCATGCGATGACGGCCGGAAGACGCATACCGATATTGTAGCGCCATCGGGTGGCGGTACGCGAGCCCACCCGGTTGCAAGTCGGATCCCGGGCATGGTCAGCTCGCCGCGTGAGCCGGACCCGCCAGCTGATCGCGGCCTTGCGCGACGAACTGGCCGGATCCGATCCACTCCCGCCGGTCACGCCGCTGCCGCCGATCCCGGCGCCGCCTGCCCGGGTCTACACGCCGCGCCCCGAGAAGTCCGCATTCGCGGCGCAGGCCGCGCGCCACACGACCGCGCTCGTCGGCATCGGCCACGTCGGCACGCGCTACGCGACCGATGTCGTGTTGCAGTTCCAGGCCGAGCTCGCGGTCGCGCACGCCGCCGTCGGGACGGAGCTGCCGCCGGAGTGGGCGGAGGCGAACGGGTTCGTCGGCCTCAAGACGCGGGTGACCTCGCACCGCGAGTTCCTGCTGCGGCCGGATCTCGGGCGCCGGCTCGACGACGACTCGCTCGCCGTGCTGCGGTCGCGCGCGCAGAAGCAGGTCGACGTCCAGCTGATCGTCGCCGACGGGCTGTCCGCGGTCGCGTGCATGCAGACCGGCAAGGAGCTCCACGATCAGGTCGCGCGGGCGTGCGCGGCGCGCGGGTTGCGCGTCGGTACTCCGGTCTGCGCGCGCTACGCGCGGGTGTGGCTCGAGGACGAGATCGGCCAGGAGACCGCGGCGAAGGTCGCGATGATCCTGCTCGGCGAGCGGCCGGGCCTCGGCACCGGTGACGGGCTGTCCGCGTACGTCGTGTACGATCCGAAGCTCGGCAAGACCGACGGCGACCGCAACATGATCAGCAACATCCACGCGCGCGGCACGCCTCCCGCCGACGCCGCCGAGCGGCTCGCGGCGCTCGCGGTCGCGATGATCGAGCAGCGGTGCAGCGGCGTGACGCTCGATCTCGGCCGGCTCGGCGAGGTCACCGGCGGCCGCGGCTATCGCGCGCCGCAGCTGCGGCAGCGCCTCGTCGACCGGAACGGCGATCGGAGCGACCGGTGATCCTCGAGCCGATCGTCCCGACGGTGCTCTCGGTGCGCCGGCTGCCGAGCGCGGATCCGGCACTCGTCGCGGCATACGGCGGCGATCCATCGCGGCACACCGCGCTCGGGCTCGTGACGTGCGATCAGGATGACGCGATGTACGTCGCGCTCGACGAGGCGACGAAGCACGCGCCGGTCGACGTCATCTTCGCGCGCAGCTTCTACGCCGGTGCGGCGCATGCGAGCGGCCGGCTGTCCGGCGAGATCCTCGGCGTGCTCGCGGCCGCCGAGCCCGAGGCGATCGAGCACGCGCTCGAGGCGCTGCTGCGCTGCCTCGCGCACGACGCGTGCTTCTACGACGCCGACGGCAAGCGCACGGTCACCGTGTTCCCGCACGTGATCGCATCGCTCGGCGAGTACCTGTCGCGCGAGGCCGAGCTGCCGGTCGGCACGCCGATGGCGTACCTCGTCGCGCCGCCGATCGAGGCGACGATCGGGCTCGACGCCGCGCTCAAGGCAGCGGAGGTCCGCGCGGTCAAGGTCGTCACGCCGCCGACCGAGACGAACTTCGCGTGCGCGTGGCTGACCGGCACGCTCGATGCGTGTGAAGCGGCCGCGGTTGCGTATGCCGCGGCGGTCGTCGACGTCGCCACGCGCCCGGTGAGCTGACTGTAAGGCGGCCTACGCCGCGTGCAGGGTAACAGCGGGGTGCACGCGAGGATCATCGCGGCGCGGATCGGGGGGATGCGTTAGATTTCCGCGGCCGTGACCGCACCCGCTGCCGACGACTCGCTGATCGGATTTGTCCTCGCGGACAAGTACCGCATCCTGCGGCCGATCGGCCGCGGCGGGATGGGCGTGGTCTACGAAGCGGAGCACGTCCAGCTCGGCAAGCGGCTCGCGATCAAGCTGATGCTCGACAAGTACGCCGAGAACAGCGAGGCGATCGCGCGATTCCAGCGCGAGGCGCACGCCGCGAGCCGGATCGGCAACGAGCACATCATCGACGTCAGCGACATCGGCCTGACCCACGACGGCCGGCCGTTCGTCGTGATGGAGCTGTTGAACGGCCGCTCGCTCGCGCAGGTGATCGAGATGACCGGGCCGATGCCGCCGTGGCGCGCGATCGCGATCATGCGCCAGGTGCTGCGCGCCGTCGGTGCCGCGCACGCCAGCGGCATCATCCATCGCGATCTCAAGCCGGATAACATCTACCTGATCGAGCAAGCCGGGCAGCACGACTTCGTGAAGCTGCTCGACTTCGGGATCTCCAAGGTCACCGATCCGAGCGAGCAGGTCGCGTTCACGAAGCTGACGACGACCGGCGTCGTCATGGGCACGCCGCTCTACATGCCGCCCGAGCAGGCGATGGGAAATCCCGTCGAGGCCGCGGCCGACATCTACGCGTGCGGCGTGATCCTGTACGAGCTGCTCGCCGGCAAGCCGCCGTTCGAGGGCCCGAACTACGCGGTGCTCGTCGCGAAGGTGCTCACCGCGGAGCCGCCGTACCTCGGCAGCGTGCGGCCGGGCCTGCCGCTCGCGCTCGTCAATGCGGTGCACCGCGCGCTCGAGAAGGAGCCGTCGGCGCGGTTCGCGACCGCCGAGCAGTTCGCGGCGTCGCTGCCCGGCGATCGCACGCCGTCGCAGATCGAGCTCGCCGGCACGCTCGACAGCGGCTTCGCGGTGCCGCGCGTGCTGCCGACGATGAACCAGCCGGGCCGCGCGAAGTGGCCGTTCATCGCCGGCAGCGTCGCGCTCGTCGCCGGGGCCGCGATCGCGGCGGTGCTGCTGATGAATCGCGGCGACCACGACCGCGCCGCAGCTGCGCCCATCCCGGCGCAGACGCAGCCGTCGCACACCGCGCCGCCACCGGCGCCAGCACCGGCGACCGGCATCCTCGAGGTCGCGACCACGCCGAAGGGCGCGACGATCACGATCGACGACGTCGATCAGGGCACGACGCCGCTGTCGGTGACGCTGCCGCCCGGCACGCATCGCGTGAAGGTCGCGCTCGCCGGCTACACCGGCATCGACTACGAAGCGGCGGTGCGCAGCGCCGAGCGCACGAGCGTCGTGATCCCGCTCGCGAAGGCGGCCGCCGTCGCGACCGAGCCGGCGCACGGCCGGACGAAGCACGGTACGAGCTCGACGAAGATCAAGACGTCGTCGACGCCGATCGGCCCGGCACCGGCGGGCAGCGCGACCGTCAAGACGGATCCAAAACCCGATCCGAAGGATCCGAAGCCCGATCCCGAAGACCGCGTCACGAAGCCTGTCGTCACCACGCCCGGCACGAAGCCGAATCCGTACTGATGCGCGTCGCGATCCTCGTGCTCGGTCTCGTGCTCGGGGTGGGCGTCGCGCATGCCGACGAAGCGGCCGATCGCGAAGAGGCGCGCCGCGAGTTCGCGCTCGGCCAGGCCTCGGATCGTCAGCGCGACTGGCAGTCGGCGATCGAGCACTACCTGCGGGCGAACGATCTCGTGCCGCACCCGAACGCGATGTTCAACATCGCGACCGACTACGAGCGCCTCGGCAAGCCGCGCGAGGCCGCGGTCTGGTACCAGCGCTACATCGACGCCTCGCCGGACTCGCCGGATCGCGACAAGGTGATCCGCACGCTGCGCGAGCTCGCGCTGCGGCCCGGCCTGCTCACGATCCGCACGAACCCGAGCGGCGCGAGCGTCACGATCGACGGTGCGTTTGCAGGCGTCTCGCCGTACACCGGCAAGGTCAAGGGCGGCCCGCACCGCGTCGTCGTCGAGTACGACGGCCAGCGCGAGGAGCGCGATGCGCGGATCGACTACGGCGAGCCGGCGACGATCGACATCGCGATCCGCGGCCCGGCGGGAACGCTGCGCGTCGTCGGCACACCGCCGGGTGCCGCGGTCACGGTCGACGAGCAGCCCGCCGGCGTCGTGCCGACCTCGGTGCCGGTGCCCGCGGGCACGCACGCCGTGCGCGTCGTCGCGACCGGCTACAACGCGTTCGACACGACCGCGACGATCGAGCCCGGCCGCGAGACGATCGTCACCGCGCAGCTGACGCGCGCGCTCGGCACGATGGACGAGAAGCCGAAGCTGCCGCTCGGTTACTACTTCGGCGTCGGAGTCGGCGCGGACGCGCGCGGCACCGGCGCCGCGTACCAGTTCGAGGTCGGGTTTCGCGCCGGCCAGTACGAGCTGCTCGCGCGGCTCGCGCGCACCGAGGAGCTGACGCTGATCGATCTGATGGCGCGCTGGGCGCTGACGAAGAACCGGCTCGCGCCGTTTCTCGGCTTCGGCTACTCGTTCGTCACGAACGACGACACGACGTCGTCCGGCGCAGGCACCGGCTACCTGCTCGTCGGTGGGCTGCGCGTCGACCTGACCCATGGCGACAAGGCGCGGATCGCGCTGCTCGTCGAGAGCGGCCTGCGTTACTACCCCGGCCTCGAGGTTTCCGACGCCGATCCGACCACGCCCGACCGCAGCGGGCTTATCGTGCCGGTCATGGCCACGTTCCAGGTCATGTACCGGTGAGCTCGTGATCCGCAATCGCTGGGTGATCCTCGTCCTGCTGACGGGGCTGAACTTCTTCAACTACCTCGATCGGCTGATCGTCGCGGCGGTGCTGCCGCGCATCAAGGACGACCTCGGGCTGTCGAACACCGAGGCCGGGCTGCTCGCGACCGTGTTCCTCGCCGGCTACTTCGTGACGTCGCCGCTGTTCGGCGTGCTCGGCGATCGGATGGCGCGCAAGTGGCTGATCGCGGCCGGCGTCCTGACGTGGAGCCTCGCGACCGTCGGCTCGGGGCTCGCGACGAATTTGTGGCTGTTGATCCTCGCGCGCGCGGTCGTCGGGATCGGCGAGGCGAGCTACGCGACGCTCGCACCGACGATCATCGACGACGTCATGCCGGCCCAGCACAAGGGCAAGGCGCTCGCGATCTTCTTCCTCGCGATCCCGGTCGGCGGCGCGTGCGGCTATCTGTTCGGCGGCTTCGTGCAATCGATGTGGGGCTGGCGCGCGGCGTTCTTCCTCGGCGGCGGCCCCGGCCTCGTGCTCGCGCTCACCGTGCTGCTGATCGCGGAGCCCGCGCGCAAGCTCGAGACGGCGAAGGCCGACATCGCGCACACGATCGGCAAGCTGTTCCGGATCCCGCTGTATCGCCGCGCCGTGCTCGGCTACTGCGCGCACACCGCGACGATCGGCGCGTTCTCGTACTGGGCCCCGACGTTTCTGTCCGAGCGGTTCGCGGACGCGCTATCGCCCGCGACGTGGACGACCGTTACCCAGCGCGCAGAGCTGATCCTCGCGAAGGCGAACTTTCTGTTCGGGCTCGTCACGGTCGTCGCCGGCGCGGTCGGCACGATCCTCGGCGGCTTCCTCGTCGATCGCGCGCTGCGCGGGCTGCCGACCGTGCCCGCCGACGCGCCGCACGATGACCCGCGCAACCGGCGCGCCGCGAACGCGCAGCTCCAGGTCTGCGCGCTCGGCGTCGCGGTCGCCTGCCCGCTCGCGATCGCCGCGTTCGTCGCGCCGAGCGCGCTGTGGTTCTTCGTGTTCGCCGGGCTGTGCGAGGTCGGGCTGTTCCTGTCGACCGCGCCGATCAACGCGATCATGCTGCGCACCGCGCCGGTCGTGCTGCGCGCGAGTGCGATGGCGGTCGGCATCTTCGCGATCCACCTGCTCGGCGATCTGTGGTCACCGACGCTGGTCGGCGTGCTGCTCGACTACGTCGTGCCGACGCTCGCGATGATGGCGCTGCCGGTCGGCATCGCGATCGCGACGCTCGTGTGGTGGCCGCGCGCGCACGAGGCGCCGTGACCGACGACCGCCGCACCGTCCGCGAGACCGCGCTCGACGGGGGCACGCCGACGCCGGCGACCGTGCTGCGCCGCGGCCAGATGTTTCGCGGCATCCAGATCCGCAACGTGCTCGGCGCCGGCGCGATGGGCACCGCGTACCTCGCATCGCACACGAGCCTGAAGATGCCGGTCGTGATCAAGCTGTTCCAGGTCACGACCGAGGAGCCGCTGTCCGAGGCCCACCTCGCCGCGCGCGTGCTGTCGTCCGCGGTCGTGCCGGTGCTCGATGCCGGCATCGAGCAAGGCGTGCCGTACATCGTCCAGCGCTACGTCGACGGCATCGATCTGCAGGAGCTGTTGCAGATCCACATCGACTCCCGCACGACGATCCCGATCCAGGTCCTGATCCGGCTCGGCTCGAACATCTTTCGCGGGCTGTCGGCGATCCATGTCGCCGGCGTCGTCCATCGCGACATCAAGCCGCCGAACCTGTTCCTCGGCGGATCCGGCGACGCGCTCGTCGGCGATTTCGGGATCGCGGTCGATCCGCACCGCGCGACCACCGCCGGCATCGCCGGGACGCCGATGTTCATCGCACCGGAGGTCTGGCGCGGCGAGCGCGCGACCCCGCGCTCGGATCTGTACTCGGCGGCGGCGACGCTGCACCTGCTGTGGCAGCGCCAGGCCGCGTTCTGGTCGCACGACGTCGGCGAGCTGCGGCGGCTCTGCCTCGAGCATGACTACGCCCCGCCGGTGTCCAGCGATCCGGTCGCGGCGTACTTCGGCGCGGTGCTCGCCCGGCTGATGGCGCGCGATCCGGAGGCGCGGCCGGAGTCGGCGTTCGCGGCGGCGCGCATGCTCGAGCGGATCGCGACGCCGCTGCCGGAGCTGCACGGCCACCACGATGGCATCGCGCGCGTCGGCAACATCGTGATCGGCGTCGAGCATCGCGACATCGTCACCGCGAAGACCGACGTGATCGTGTCGGCGGCGAACGAGGAGCTCGACATGCGGCTCGGGGTCGCGGCCGCGCTTCGGATCGCCGGCGGCGACGAGCTCGAGGCCGAGGCGAAGACGCATGGCCCGGTGCCGATGGGCCAGGTCGTGTGGACCGGGCCGGGCCGGCTCGCGTGCAAGCAGGTCGCGCACGCGGTCGCCGCGCTCGACGGTGCGATCTGCATCCAGCGCGCGGTGCTGCGGACGCTGTTCGAGGCCGAGCGCCGCGGCCACCGCACGATCACGTTCCCCGCGCTCGGCACCGGTGTCGGCGGCGTGCCACACGGGCTCGGGGCCCGGCTGACTCTCGAGGCGATCCGGACGTTCGCGGCGTTCGAGCCGCGCTGCCTGCAGTCGATCCGGATCGCGCTGCCGACCGCGGACTCGACCGGCGCCTGGGAGCAAGCTCTCGTCGCACTCGATGCGGACTGCGTCGCCGGGTAGCCGCGCTGTCCGACGCCATTGACCGAGGCGGCGTGATACACACGCCGTCGGCATGAAGATCCACGAGTATCAGGGCAAAGAGCTGCTCAAGAAGTACGGAGTTCCCGTACCGGTCGGGATCCCGGCGATGAGCGTCGAGGAAGCGATCGCCGCGATCCCGAAGGTCCAGGAAGCGGCGAAGACCGAGATCGTCGTCGTCAAGGCGCAGATCCACGCCGGTGGTCGCGGCAAGGGCGGCGGCGTCAAGGTCGCGAAGACGCGCGACGACGCCGAGGCCGCCGTCAAGAAGATCTTCGGCATGCAGCTCGTCACGCACCAGACCGGCCCGGCGGGCAAGAAGGTGCAGCGCCTGCTGATCGAGCAGGGCCTCGCGATCGACCACGAGTACTACCTCGGCATGCTGCTCGACCGCGGCACCGGGCGCGTCACCGTGATGGCGTCGGCCGAAGGCGGCATGGACATCGAGGAGGTCGCCGCGAAGCACCCCGAGAAGATCTTCAAGCACGCGATCGATCCGGCGACCGGCTGGCAGCCGTGGCAGTCGCGCGCGCTCGCGAAGCAGCTCGGCCTCACCGGCAAGCCGGCGGCGGAGCTCGGCACGTTCCTGCTCGCGCTCGCGCGCTGCTACGACGACATGGACTGCTCGATGCTCGAGATCAACCCGCTCGTCACGACGAAGGACGGGCGCGTGCTCGCGCTCGACGCGAAGGTCAACTTCGACGACAACGCGCTGTTCCGGCATCCCGAGCTCGAGGCGTGGCGCGATCCGAACGAGGAGGACGCGTCGGAGCAAGAGGCCAAGAAGTGGGACCTCAGTTACATTTCGCTCGAGGGCAACATCGGCTGCATGGTCAACGGCGCCGGGCTCGCGATGTCGACGATGGACATCATCAAGTACTACGGCGGCGCCCCGGCGAACTTTCTCGACGTCGGCGGCGGTGCCAGCGCGGAGAAGGTGACCGCAGCGTTCAAGATCATCACGACCGATCCAGACGTGAAGGCGATCTTCGTCAACATCTTCGGCGGCATCATGAAGTGCGACACGATCGCCGAGGGCATCATCCGCGCGGTCAAGGAAGTCGGCCTCAAGGTCCCGCTCGTCGTCCGGCTCGAGGGCACGAACGTCGAGCTTGGCAAGAAGATGCTCGCCGAGAGCGGGCTCAACATCGTCGCGGCCGCCGACATGGCCGACGGTGCGCAGAAGGTCGTCCGCGCCGCGAAGGAGGCGAAGTAATGAGCGTCGTCGTCGGATACAACACGCGCCTCGTCGTCCAGGGCATGTCCGGCTCGGCGGGCGCGTTCCACGCCCGGCAGATGGTCGAGTACGGCACGCGCGTCGTCGCCGGTGTCACGCCCGGCAAGGGCGGCACGAAGGTCGCCGGCCTCGAGCAGGTCCCGATGTTCGACACCGTCGTCGAGGCGGTGCAGAAGGCCGGCGCGAACACGAGCGTCATCTACGTGCCGCCGCCGTTTGCCGCCGACTCGATCCTCGAGGCGGCCGCGGCGGGCATCGAGGTGATCATCGCGATCACCGAGGGCATCCCGGCGCGCGACATGGTCCGCGTCAAGTACGTGCTCGATCACGACTACCCCGGCGTCATCCTCGTCGGTCCGAACTGCCCGGGCGTGATCACGCCCGGTCAGTGCAAGGTCGGCATCATGCCCGGCTACATCCACAAGCCGGGCGGCGTCGGCGTCGTGTCGCGCTCGGGCACGCTGACGTACGAGGTCGTCGGCCAGCTCACCGCGCTCGGGCTCGGCCAGTCGACCGCGGTCGGCATCGGCGGCGATCCAGTCAAGGGCACCGACTTCATCGACGTGCTGACGTGGTTCGCCGAGGACCCGGGCACGTCGTCGATCTTCATGATCGGCGAGATCGGAGGCGACTCCGAGGAGCGCGCCGCGGCGTTCATCAAGGCGAACGTCAAGAAGCCGGTCGCGGCGTTCATCGGCGGCCAGACCGCGCCTCCGGGCAAGCGCATGGGTCACGCCGGCGCGATCATCTCGGGCGGCAAGGGCGCCGCCGCCGACAAGATCGCCGCGCTCAAGGAAGCCGGCATCGCGGTCGCGCCGACGCCGGCCGAGATGGGCAAGACGCTCGCGCAGCTGATCGGCTGAGCCGCGACATCGGCGTCGCGATTTGCCGTCGAGCGTCGCTCACGTCACGCGCAACCGGCGAGAATCGCGGTCGCCGCGCGGGCGTTGCGGTTGCAGCATGGCGCCGCATGCGTTCGTGGTTCGTCTGTGCATGCATCGTGTTCGCGGCCTGTGGTGGCGGCAGCTCCGCGGGCCCGGGAACCGCGTGTCCCGACACGCTCGGCCTGTCGTGCTCGCAGGAGGGCCTGACCTGCGAGGAGGTGCTCGAGGACGGCACGATCGCGACGTGTGTCTGCAACGGCGCGACGTGGACGTGCAACGACTGCCCCGACGGCGAGTCTCCGGTCGGCGCGTGCGCCGCCGGCGCGAGTTGCTCGGTCTGGGGCTTCGAGAACGCGTGCGCCTGCACGTGCGATGCGACGGGCGAGTGGAGCTGCGTCGTCGACGACCCGAGCCCGAACTTTCACTGCGCGCCGTGACGGACGTCGGCGGCAAAAAAAATCGCGACATCGAGCCGGTCGGCATGTCGAGAGCGCATGGCATGGGTCCCGAAGTGTCTCGGCGCGCTGGCGTTCGTGGTCGCACTCACGACGTTGCCGCCTGGTTGCCGGCGTACGAGCGTCGCCGAGAAGTTCTGTCTGGGCGCCGAGGGCACCTACCAGGACTGCGCGATCGCCTGCGACGTCACGAGCGACGAGGACTCGTGCGCGAAGTGGGCGATGCTGACCAGGCAGATCTGCGAGCGCGAAGGCAAGCAGCCCTGCCAGGAGCTCTGCCTCCACGGCGTCTCGGCGGCAAGCGATGCGAGGAATCCGACCGCGTGCGAGCTCGTCAAGCAGATGAAGTGAATCAGGTCGTGGGTCGCTTCGTCGGTGGGCGCTTGCGGCGTGGCTCGGGCACGACCGGCGGCGGCGTGCCGAGCCCGCGGATCTGCACGATCTGGATGAACGCGCGGATGTACGGGATGCCGCGCAACGACACGCGGCGCGCGAACCGCGACAGGTTCTCCTCGGGATCGCGCGCGACGTACGCCTCGTAGCAGGTGTTGAACAGCTTCGCGCGGTCGGCGCGCGCCGCGGTTCCGATGTCTTCCTCGATGCACGCGACGAACAGCTCGATCAGCTTCGCGAGCTCGGCGGTCGAATCGGACGACATGCCGCGATCCGGTGCAACGCACCGGCCAGCGGACAAATGCAAGCTGGCTCGCGATCGTTGCGTCGGTTTGCACGACGAGACGGTCCACTTTGCGCAGCTCGTGCACGCGATTGCACGCCGCGACTTGCCGGGATGGCGACTCCGCCTGGGGGCTCAGCGCGCCGGACAGACGCCCGGCATGCCGAGACAGCTGAGCTCGTCGGTCGTGATGCCGTACCAGCCCTGGTACGCGTCGCCGATCATG
Organism: Kofleriaceae bacterium; assembly: GCA_035715365.1. Taxonomy (GTDB): domain Bacteria; phylum Myxococcota_A; class Polyangia; order Haliangiales; family Haliangiaceae; genus JABFXX01. The sequence goes on from DASTLB010000031.1 coordinate 40,341, forward strand.
ATGATGTACGAGTGGCCGCCGCCCTCGACGGTGAAGTTGAACGTGTGCACCGGATCGTCGGGACGGTCGACCTCGTAGGTCCGGACCGACGCCGTGACGTCGCCGGCGACGCTGTCGACGGTGCGGAAGCCGGGCCCGAGCGGCGCGAAGCCGGGCAGAAACCCGGGCACGCCGCCCGACACGATGTACGCGACTGTCGCGCCCGGCAGCACGCCGTGATCCTGCTCGAGCTGCGCGAGGTTCTTCGCGACGTACTCGGTGACGACGCCGCCCCAGCTGTGCGCGACCATCACGACGTTGCGACCGTTGCCGGGATGCGTGCCGAGCCACGCCTGCGTGCGCTGGTAGAGATCGCGCGCGTCGAGCTCCGCGTTGCCGCCGTTGTAGTTCGCGAGGTTCTCGGGGATGCCGCCGTTCGCGCACACGCTGGTGCCGCCGACGACGTCGAACCGCACGCGCGGGCCGCCGAGGCTCTCGTAGTCGAACGCCGCGAGCTTCGTGATCCCCGAGCCCCACATCGCGAGCTTGACCGCGCCGGCCTCGAGCTGCGTGTCGGTGAACCCGGCGCGCTGGGCCGCGGCGATCGCCTCCTCGAGCACCTGCACGTTCAGCACGTAGTCGTGGCCATCGAACACCGGGATCGCCTCGGGGTGCGCCGGATCGATGCGCTCCTCGATGTGGACGCCGAGCGTCGTGTACCCGCCGGTGCCGGGGACCGCGACGATCACGTCGCCCGGCCGGATCGTCTCGCCCCAGACCTGGTCGAACAGGTCCGGCGGATCCTCGGGCGGCAACGCGTCGCTGGCGCAGGCGGTGGCGAGCATCACGAGCAGGCAGCTGCGTCCCATCATCGACGGCAACGAGGAGCAGCCGGTATGCCAGCGCACGCGGCTCACAACCGAGCGTCGCGACTGGCGCGCGAGGTGGCCACTCGAGCAGCCACCGGCGAGCCGAGTCTCCTCGATGTGCCGGAGATCGCTGCGATCTGCGCACGACCGTGGGCAGTGTGAGCCAGCCGTGATGGCGCGCGGGCGCCCCCGAGGACCGGCGCGCGCGTGGTAACAGGCTGCATGCGCTGGCTCGTCACCGGCGGCGCCGGGTTCCTCGGCATCAACCTCGTGCGCCACCTGCTCGGCAAGGGCCACGAGGTCACCTCGCTCGATCGCGAGCCGTTCGACTATCCCGAGCGTCCGCGCATCCGCGAGGTCCGCGGCGACATTCGCAACCGCGGCGACGTCGAGCGCGCCGCCGACGGCTGCGACGTCGTCGTGCATTGCGCGGCCGCGCTGCCGCTGTACCCGCCCGACGAGATCCACACGATCGACGTCGACGGCACGCGCACGGTGCTCGAGGCGACCGCGCCTCGCCGCGTCGTCCACATCTCGTCGACGGCGGTGTACGGCGTGCCCGATCACCATCCGCTCGTCGAGACCGACGCGATGAGCGGCGTCGGCCCGTACGGCACCGCGAAGGTCGAGGCCGAGCACGTGTGCATGCGTGCGCGCGAGGGCGGCCGCGAGGTGCCGATCCTGCGGCCGAAGTCGTTCGTCGGACCGGAGCGGCTCGGCGTGTTCGCGCTGCTCTACGAGTGGGCGCGGGAGGGCCGCGACTTTCCGATCCTCGGCAAGGGCGACAATCGCTACCAGCTGCTCGACGTCGAGGATCTGTGCACCGCGATCGTGCTCGCCGCGACGCTGCCCGCCGCGAAGGCGAACGCGACGTTCAACATCGGCGCGCGCGAGTTCACGACGCTGCGCGAGGACTTCCAGTCCGTGCTCGACGCCGCCGGCCACGGCCGCCGGATCCGCTCGCTGCCGATCGGCCCGGCGCTGTGGGCGCTGCGTCTGCTCGAGCGCGCGAAGCTGTCGCCGCTGTACCCGTGGATCTACGAGACGGTCACCGAGGACTCGTTCGTCTCGATCGATCGGGCGCGCAGCGAGCTCGGGTGGTCGCCGCGCTACTCGAACAAGGCGGCGCTCGTGCGGAACTTTCGCTGGTACTGCGACCACGCCGACCAGCTCGGCAAGGCCGGCGTCACCCATCGCGTGCCGTGGAAGCAGGGAGCGCTCGCGGTCGCGAAGCTCGCGTTCCCCGGCCGCGCGTAGCGACTCAGTACCAGTGGTGGTTCTGCCAGAACCGCTTCGCGTTCGACCACGAGCCGTAGCGATCGTGCACGTAGCCAGACGCGGCGCTGTACTGTGCGTTCAGATCGGTCGACGCGTAGTTCTTGCCCATGTAGTGGCGGCGGTTCGCGATCGTCATCTGGAACGCACCGAACGCCGTCGAGTGCGGGTTCTTCGCGTGCGTGTTGCCGCCGGACTCGTGCTGCATGATCCAGCGCGCGTTCGGATCCATGCCGCCGTGGACACACGCAAGCTGCTCGGTCTCGATCGCTTCGAACATCGGTGAGCTCCTTTTCTGAGGTGCTCGGCGATGGTGCAGCGGCAATGCCACGGCACGCTTGTCGACCACGGGTGACGAACCGAAACCCGCGGGAGACGAAATTCGTCGTCCGAGCCAGCGCAACTACGTGATTGCGCAAGTTGTCCCGTCGCCGTGGTGGCGACAACACCAGCTGCGCGGCAGCTCGAGCTGCCGGTCAGCGCGTGATCGTCACGGTCATCGTGATCGGCGTGTTCGGCTTGTTCATCGCGTCCTGCGGCACGCGTGCGATCTTGCGAACGACGTCGAGGTCGCCGCACTTGCCGAACACCGTGTGGCGGCCGTCGAGCCACGACGCGCGCGTCTCGGCGATGAAGAACTGGCTGCCGTTCGTGCCCGGGCCCGCGTTCGCCATCGCGAGCGCGCCGGCGTCGATCTTGAGCTCGGGATCGAATTCGTCGCCGAACTGATAGCCGGGCCCGCCGGTGCCGGTGCCGAGCGGATCGCCGCCCTGGATCATGAACTGCTCGATCACGCGGTGAAACGTCAGCCCGTTGTAGAACGGCTTGTTCGTCTGCACGGCCTTCGTGCTCGGATCGAGCCACGGCTTCTTGCCGGTCGCGAGGCCGACGAAGTTCGCGACCGTCATCGGCGCCTTGTCGGCGTAGAGCTCGCAGTGGATCGTACCCATCGGCGTCTCGATCGTCGCGCGCGGGTTGCCCCAGCCCGGCAGGTCCTTCGTGTAGTCGGTCAGGTCCGCGACGAGCGGCGCGCGCACGGTGTCATCGACCGCCGGTGGCGTCACTGGTGAGGGCGCCTCCGCCAGTGGCTTCGCGCGATCGGCGGATCCGGACTTCGCCGGCGCGCCCGGTGACGCGTTCGCGCTCCCGCGCGGCCACGCGAGCACCGCGATCGACGTCGCGGTCGCGAGGCACGACAGCGCGATCACGACCGCGGGCCAGCGCGGCTTCGGCGCGGCCACCGCGAGGCGGCCGGTCGGGCGCGGCGGCAGGATCAGCGCGGGATCGATCGGCGGGCCCGGTGGCGGCACCGTCGGTCCGGTCCCGAGCGCGTACGGATTTGGCGGAGCCGGCGGCGGCGGCGCACCGGGCGCGACCGGGGTGAACGTCGCGTGCGGCGCCTGCGCGATCAGCGGAGGCAGCGCGGCCATCGCCGCCGGACGGGCGCCGCGCAGAGCCGCGAGGTCAGCCTTGCAGTGCTTGCAGCGGCCCGCGATCGGGTGGATCGGGCCTCCGCAAACCGGACACGGGACGCGCGCTTCTGGACGAGGACCGGCCATGTGCTCCTGATGCTGCCAGTGCTGACAGTCGACGCAACGGCCAAGTTGCAACGACTATTCGTTTCGACTAGCTTGCGCCCCGAAAAGGAGTCCTCATGGCCATCGAACGCACGTTCTCCATTATCAAGCCCGACGCTGTTGCCAAGAACGTGATCGGTCCGATCACCGCGAAGCTCGAGGCCGCCGGCCTGCGGATCCTCGCATCGAAGATGGTTCGGCTGACCGAGGCGCAGGCCCGCGCGTTCTACGCGGTCCACAAGGAGCGCCCGTTCTACGGCGACCTCGTGAAGTTCATGACCGAGGGGCCGGTCGTCGTCCAGGTGCTCGAGGGCGAGAACGCGATCGCGAAGAACCGCGAGGTCATGGGCGCGACGAACCCCGAGAAGGCGAACCCCGGCACGATCCGCAAGGAGTTCGCGACGAACATCGAGCGCAACGCCGTGCACGGCTCCGACGCTCCCGAGACGGCGAAGGAGGAGATCGCGTTCTTCTTCTCGACCGCCGAGCTCGCCTCGCTCGCGCGCTGATCAGCGGATCGGTCCGCCGTGCGACCACTGGGTCTGCACGAGCTTCCAGCTCTCGCCTTCGCGGACGAGCACCGCGAGCACCCGAAACGTGTGCGTCAGATCGGTCGCGGCCTTCGTCTTGAACGTGTAGTCGGCGTTCAGCACCGCGACCGCGATCCACGGCGCGGTCTTCTGCGCCGGATCCCACGCGCTGCCGGCGATCGCACGCACGCCATCGTGCAGCCGGATCTGTGACTTGAGCTTGCCGAACACGCGCTTGATGTTCGCGCCGCCGAGGATCAGCTCCTTCGGTGCGCTGCCGACGTTGATCGCGTCGTCGCGCTCGCTGCGCGCGTCGGCCGCGGCCTGCCGCGAGGCGTAGGCGGCGCGGATCGCGGTGTCGAGCGGCTTCGGGCCGTCGAGCTTGTCCGCGATCGCGACCGGCACCGGCTTCGTGCCGAGCAGCGCGACGCGCTCGGCGACGTCGTCGCGCACGAGCGTCGCCCAGTGCCACGCGACGATCTGCCACCGGCCGCCGACGAACGCGACGAGCTGGGTCACCGCGAACGTCCGTGTCACGCCGCTCGCGCGCAGCTGGATCGTCTGCGCGATCCACGCGTGGTTCTGCTCCTGGCCGACGTGCTCGAACGGGATCTCGACCGAGAGGCCCTTCGCCGGCAGGTCGCCGAGATCGCGGTCGAGCTGGGCCGCGACCTTCGCGTTGCCCTCGGCGACCCCGTCCGCATTCGTGCCGATGCCGATCGCGTTCTGCGCGAGCATCGCGACGAGCGTGTCGACGTCGCCGCGCGCGAGCGCATCGCGCTGCTCGCGCAGGAACACGTGGACGTCGGTCACCTTCGCGACCGTGCTCGTGATCAGGCCGCCCGCGGGTTGCTTCGCGACCGGCGCAGTCGGCGTGGTCGGCGGCTTCGTCGGTGGTGTCGGTGCATCGCGGTCGGGCGTGCTCGGCTGCGTCGGTGCGGCCGGGGTGTGCGCGCGCGTCCGTGTCGTCGACGACACGAGCACGCCGATGCCGGCGCCAAAGCCGATCGCGAACCCGCCGAGCGCGAAGTACATGCGGCGCCGCGATCGCACCTCGGCCGGTGGCGCCGCGGGCGCCCGCCACATCGAGCCGGTGACGCGCGCCGGCGGTGGCGGGAACCCGCGCTCGGTCGAGCTCGGTTGCTGCGCGAGCTCGACATCGTCGCGCAGCCACTTGCCGTAGCGGATCGCCTGCGGGATCGCGACGAAGCACAGCACGCCGACGATCAGCATCCCGATCGCGCCGCCGAGCACCGCGTCCTGCACCATGACGACGTCGGTGCGCGACAGCACGCGCAGCAGGCTCGCGAACGTGTCCTCGCCGAGCACGAGCAGCGTGATCCCGAACGCGAGGTCGAGCACGCCGCTGCCGAGCACGGTGATGAGCCCGCCGCGCGCCATCAGCCCGCCGAACACGAGCCCGAGCATCGCGGCGAGTGCCCACGCGATCGCGAGCGCGGTGCCGCCGGTCTTGTTCTGCTGGATCAGCACGAACGCGATCGTGCCGAGCAGCAGACAGCCCGCGCACGCGACCTGCGTGAACACGCCGGCGAGCCGCAGCAGCGCGCGTCCCGGCGGCTTGGTCGCAGGCGTGGTCACGGGACGAAGCGTACTCTGGCCATACGAACGGATGGCGTTGTCAGCCCACGATGCCGGCATCCGGTCCTGTCATGAACGCCCCGACCACGTCTCGGTATTCGCGCCGCCGTGCCGAGTTCTTCCCTGGCGCGGAGTGTCACTCGACGGGCGGCGGTGGCGGCGGGCCTTTGCGCACGCGGAGCGGCACGATCGGCGAGCCCTGGGCGCGATTCGCGAGCTGACCGCACGCGGCATCGATGTCGTCGCCACGCGGCGTGCGCAGGTACGTCGGAAGGCCGAGCCGCTTGCACTCGTTCTGGAACGCCTGGATCGCCGCGTTCGACGGCCGCTCGTACGGCGCCTCGGGATGCGGGTTCCACGGGATGATGTTGACCTTGCACTTCACGCCGCGCAGCAATCGCGCGAGCTGCGCCGCGTCCGCGGGCGAGTCGTTGACGCCGGCGAGCAGCACGTACTCGAACGTGATCCGGCGGCGCTGCTCGAGCGGGTACGCCTTCAGCGCGGCGAGCAGCTTGCCGATGTTCCACTTGCGGTTGATCGGCATGATCTCGTCGCGGATCTGATCGTTGGGCGCATTGAGCGACACCGCGAGGTTCGGCCGCACCGTCTCGGCGCCGAGCTTCTCGAGCTTCGGTACCAGCCCCGCCGTCGACACGGTGATCCGGCGCTGCGAGAGCCCGACGCCCTTGTCGTCGGTGAGGATCCGCAGCGAGCGGATCAGATTCTCGTAGTTGTGCAGCGGCTCGCCCATCCCCATGTAGACGAGGTTCGTGATCCGGCGACCGGGCTCGGCCTCGGCGAGCAGCCGGCGCGCGAGGTACACCTGATCGACGATCTCGCCGGCGTCGAGGTTGCGCTTGAGCCCGAGCTTCGCGGTCGCGCAGAACTGACAGTCGACGGCGCAGCCGACCTGCGACGAGATGCACTGCGTGGTCTTCTCGCCGTCGGGGATCAGCACGCTCTCGATCGACTGGCCGTCGCGCGTGACGAGCCGCAGCTTGCGCGTGCCGTCGCGCGAGGTCTGGACGTCGGCGATCGTCAAGCAGCCGATCTGTGCGACCTCGGCGAGCCGCGCGCGGACATCGCGCGGCAGGTTCGACATCTCCTCGAAGCTGCGCGCGCCCTTCTCGTGGACCCAGCGCCAGACCTGCTCGCCGCGAAACCGCGGCCAGCCCTGCCCGACCGCGAACGCTTCGGCGTCCGCCAGGGTCATGGCGCGCAGGTCGGGGAGCTCGACGGACATGGCAGCCCCGCTAGCTACCACGGACCGGGGTTCCGGCCTACTTGATCGTGATCGTCAGCTTCGTGTTCGTGGCCTCGGTCAGCTTGAGGCTCTTGAGCGCGGGCTCGACGGCGGCCTTGACGCACGCGTCGGCCTCGCCGTTGCCACCGCCGGAGACCTCGACCCGGGTCGCCCAGCTGCCGACGTCCTCGAAGTCCGGGTTCTGGACGTACGCGACCTTGAGCGACAGCGTCGTCGCGAGCTCGTCCTTCTTCGTGGCCGCGTTGTGCTTCTCCCAGCACGCGACGAGCGCCGGCTTGAGCTCGTCGAGCTTCGCGGTCACTTGCGGGAATTGCTTGCCGTTCGGCGTCGGGTTCGCGCTGACCGTGACCGCGAGCTTGTCCGCGGACGGCTTCTGCGGCGCCTTCGTCAGGTAGAGGTCCGCGACCTTGCTCGCACCGAGCAGCAGTGGATCGAGCCCGGACTCGGACAGCGTCGCGAGCTGCGCGAGCGCCTGGTCGCGCAGCGGACTGCCGGGCGGCAGCGCGAGCAGGCAGCGGTGCAGCACGCGCGCGGCGAGCTCGGCGTGCTCCTTCTTCGCGCGGGCCGCCGCGAGCGTCGCGCCGTACGCGCAGTCGATGTCCGGCGGCAGTGCGAGCTTCTCGGCGTCGTAGTGACCGAGCGCCGCCGCGTACGCCGCGATCGCGGGCTCGAGCTCGCCCTTCTGCCGCGCCGCCGCGCCGAGCGCCGCGTGATAGTCGCCGACGACCGAGCGTGCGGTCCGCCGGCACACCTGATCGAAGCAGCGCAGGTCGTCCTGACAGTCGCGCGTCGCCGCGCAGCTCTCGTACTCCTTCGACTTCTGCTCCGACCGGGCGCCGCCGGCCTGCGGATCGGACGCGGTCGCCCGCGAGTCACAGCCGAGCGCGAGCACGGCCATCCACAAGACTGCCCTCATGCCGGCGAGGATACCGCGTCGGCTCGCGCTACGGGCGACGGTGGCGAGCGATCGCGGGCGGCACGACGAGCGACGGCTGGAACGCGACGTCGGCGAGCCACGCGATGCCGCCGAGCATGAGCCCGAGCGCGCTCGCGAACGCGAGGTAGACACCGACGAGCGCGTCCGGCGTCAGCGCCCACAGCCCGAACCACAGCGCGCTGCCGCAACCCATCACGACCGCGGTGATCGCGAGCCGCTTCTCCGACGAGCCCGCCCAGCCGATCGACGCGAGCAGCACGATGCCGAGCACGACCTCGGCGACGCCGAGCGGCGGTGCGAGCATCGACAGCGCGACACCGCCGACGATCACGAGCCACGCGAGCGCGCGCAGCACGATCGCACCGGCCGCGATGCCGAGCTGCGTGCGCGCGAGCGCCGCGATCGCGAACACGAGGCCGTAGAGATACGGCGCCCAGAACGGCGGCATCTCGAGCGGCACGATCGGCGCACCGCAGCCCTTGATCGCGGGCAGGAACAGACACGTGAACAGCAGCAATCCGGCGGTGCCTGTCACCACGCGATGACGACGGCGGCCGGTCTGCAAACGGATACGACGCACGGGCACATCAACGGCACCCATGCCGAGCTCGGGATCACCCACGGTTTGCATTCTGCGCGAGCGCGCGCGCGGTCGTCGACGGAAATCGCGCGAAACATGGTCGCTGCACGCGACCTCGGAGGAACTCGCAAAGAGGTTCTCCGACGAGGATCGACGGCGACGGACGTGACGGCGAGGTCAGACATGTACGTGCCCGCTGACCACGGAGCACGAAAGCAACTCGCGTCGAGATCGGTCACTTGCAGACGCGGTATCGGGAACCGGCGCACGACGGGTGGCGCGTTCTCGGTGGCGAAGGTCGCCCTTTCGACGATCGGGGCTGATACAAGCCGCAGCGTGTTCGGGTTCAAGCTGAAAGCACGCAAGAAGGATCTTGCCGCGTGGCTGCGCGAGGACGTCCTGCAGGCACCGGGTTGGGAAGACTGGCTCGGCGCGGCGGCGTCGATCGACGAGCTGCACGCGAGCTGCACGCAATCGGGCTGGCTCGTGTACTGCGCGTACTTCGACGGCGTGTCGTCCGACAAGCTGTTCGCTGCAGCGATCGAGATCGGCGCGCTCGCTGCTGACCGCGACCCCGACGCGCCGGTGCGCAGCAAGACGGTGCGCGCGCTCGACGACCTCGATGGCCCCGCCCTCGAAGGCATCGTGCTCGATCTCGAACGCCGATATCCGCTCGCCAGGCAGCTCGTGCGCATGCTGCCGGCGCAGGTGAACTGGTGGATGATGCAGCTCTTCGACGCGCGCCGGGCGGACGACGACGCCGCGTTGCCAAACCTCGATCCCTACCGGACCGACCCGCATTCCGACCAAGCACGTGGCGTCGCGGATGCAGTCGTCGCCGCGGGCTACGTTTGCCTGGTCGAGGCGGTCTATCACAAGCTCAAACGACTCCGCGAATCGCTCGCGATCTCGACCGCAGCATCGGCGTCGGCACTGCGCGGCTCGTACGTCGGGTTCGACATCGACGCGCTCGCCATCCAGCGCCGCACGTTCTGGCGGTGAATCAGTGCCGGCGCAGCAGCTCGCCGAGCGTGTCGCGCACCTGCGGGTTCGTCTCGATCTCGTGGTGCTGGCGCAGGATCGGTAGCACGTCCGCGTTGTCCATCTGCGACAGCGCCTTGTACGCCTCGTCGCGCAGCTGGCCGGCCTCCTGGCGCAGCACCATCACCAGGAACTCGCCGGCCTCGACCGTCTGGATCTTGCCGATCGACTGCAATGCCGCGGCGCGCACGCGGTGGTCGTTGCTCTCGCGATAGATCCGGGCGAGCGGGTTGAACGCGTGCGGAAAGTGCAGGCCGCTGATCGCAGTGAGCGCGGCCTCGCGGACCTGGGCGTCCTGATCGGCGAGCGCCTTGCGCACGATCACGAAGCTGCGCTTGAAGTAGAGGAAGCGCAGCGCCTTGACCGCGGCGCGCCGGATGATCGGATCCGGCGACGCGTACAGCTTCTCGAGCGGTGACAGCGCGGCGTACGACTGCAGCTCGCCGAGCAGCTCCGCGACGTGGACGAGCGTCTCGGTCTCGCCGGCGGCGTTGCGCGCCTGCGCGTCGGCGAGCGTCAGCAGCACGACGAGCGCGCGCCGGCGGATGCCGTTCGGGTAGCGCAGATCGCCGACGATCGACGCCGCGACCGAGAACGGATCGCCGTCCATCTCCCACTCGAGCAGATCGACGAACCAGATGTCGGCGTACGCGTGCTGCTGCTTCAGGTAGTCCGGCAGGCCGGGCAGCTCGACCGGCGGCGCCGCGAGGCCCTTGTAGCGCTGCGCGATCGTCGAGAACCGCTTCTTCGCGCGGTCCGGCAGATCGAGCTGCGCGAGCTTCTCGAAGCACTCGCGCACCGCCGGGTAGTCGCCGACCGCCGAGTGCTGCGACGCCGCGGCGAGCAGCGCGTTCTCGGTCATCTGCACCGGCACGCCGGTCTCGACGAACTTGTCCGCGCATCGCATCCACGTCAGCGCGCTCTTGTGCTGGTAGTGCCGGTCGTACGGCAGACCGGCGCGCGCAGCGAACGCGGCGGCCTCCTGGTACAGCGTCGCGGCCGCGTGCAGCTCGCCACGCTCGAGTGCGAGCTTGATGAAGTCCTCGTAGTACTGGAGGACGTAGAACTTCAGGTTGTCGTCGCGCAGCACGCGGATGCAGTTGACGTAGCCCTCGGCGAGGTTCTCGAACTGCGCGCTCTCCTTGCCGAGCTTCAGCAGGATCTGGAAGCAGTCGAACGCGCGCTCGAGCTCGCCGACCTGCTCGAACTCGTCCGCGACCTGCTCGAGCTTGCGCTGGCTCTCGATCAGCGCGCGCCGCGCCTCGGCGGAGCTCGCGTCGAGCCGGACCGCGGCGAGCCCGTAATTGAAGTGAACGAGCGCCGCCTCGTACGGCCGCTGCTGCAGGCCGCTCGCGTGCAGCATCGCCTTCCACGCCGACGTCGCCTCGGTGTACTGCTTCGCCTTCTCGAACGCGACCGCCGCGTGCACCGGCAGCCGCGCCTTCTGATAGAGCTGCGCCGCCTCGGTCCACTTCTTCTCGATCTCGGCGAGCCGGGCGCGCAGCGCGACGTGCTCGTCGGCGGCGAGCTGGCCGCGCGCCATGTCGAAGTAGTGGAGGTAGAGGTAGACGAACGCGGCCTCGCGCTGGCGGTTGAGCGTGCGGTAGATCTCGCCGAGCCGGCGCAACCAGTCGTCGTACTCGTAGTTGATGACGTGGGTCTGGCCGATCAGCTCGCGGTAGTGGCGCTCGGCCTCGACGGTGCGGCCCTGCTGGAGGAACGCCTCCGCTTGATCCGCGGTCGATTCGATCGAGTTGAACCTGCGAGCCATGGTTACTTCACCGCTCGCATCCGTCGGCTCGTGTTCGGCTCGGCGGGCGGCTCGGGTGCGGGGGCCTTGCGCGTGCGCGTCGCGTCCCCGACGATGTCGAGCGCACGGCGCTGGCGCTCGGCGCGGCTCGTGAGCGCGTCGCCGGACACGATCTGGCTGCGATCGAGCTGCTGCACGAACTCCGGGAGCTGGTCGCTCGACGGCAGCACGACGACGCCGTACAGGAACGCCTGCTGCTTGAGCGCGGTCATCAGCTCGGGCTCGATGTGGCACTGGCCGTGCGTGATCGTGTAGAGCACGACGCGACGCTTCTGCTCGCGGCGCAGGCGCGTCACCTCGACGAGCAGCTGGCGGAACACCTTGCCGTAGTTGCGGCCGCGCTCGCTGCGGAACGACAGCAGATACGGCACCGGGACCTGGCCCGAGCGGCCGATCTTGATCGTCTCGTGCAGGCGCGAGTCGAAGAACCGGACCCAGATCTCGTCGCCCTCGAGCGTCAGCTTCTTGATCAGCGCGAGCGCGAGGCCGCGCGCGAACACCTGGCGCTGGCCGCGCATCGAAGCCGAGCAATCGATCAGCAGGTACTGCAGCCGGCGCTCGTCCTCGCGCTGCTTCTCGCGGCCGTAGTAGAGCAGCTCGTTGTCGACGATCTTCTGCTCGAAGATCTCGCGGTCGTACGCGAGCTCGGACAGCACGAGCGAGTCGATGTTGCCCTTGCGCTCGATCGACGCGTAGCCGTCGACCGCGAACGTCTGCGCGCCGGTCGTGCGCCGGGTCTCGAGCACGCTCGGCAGCAGATCGAGCGAGAAGTTCGCGACGTCGTTCGCCTCGGGCGAGCCGAGCGCCGCGAACAGATCGACGAGGTCGATCGCGCCGCCGAGCGCCTCGCTGCCGGACGCGCTGTCCTCCTTGAACAGGCCGAGCAGGCGCACGGTATCGAGATCGATCAGCTCGACCTGCGTATAGATGTGCATCGACTGACCGACGAGGTGCTCGACGAAGCCCCACAGCGATCGCGCATCGAAGTCGCGGAAGTGATCCGCGTAGTCGATCTCGCCGAGGATGCCGAGGTCGAGCGGCAGCGGCTCGGCGCCCGCACTCTTGCTGCGATCGCGCCACCGGTTGTAGGTGTCGCCGAGGATCCGCGACAGCAGCACGGCGACCATCTCGTCGCGCAGCCGCAGCCCGGCGAGCCGCTCGGTGACCTCGGACGCCGCGATGTTCTCGAGCAGCCGGCGATACTGATCGAGCTGCGGCCGCACGTTCGCCGGCATCGTGATCCGCGCCAGCTGGGCCTCGCGCGGACGCAGCACGTAGCCGCCCGCGCCGCGCGTCATCGACAGCATCACGCCGATGTCGTGGATCACGAACAGCGGCAGGTGGACGCCCATCCGCGCGAGCGAGTTGCTCCACGCCGCGGCGCGCACGATCGCCATCGGGGTCTCGACCTGGACGTGCGACAGCACCATCGTCGCGACCTGGCGTGCGAGGAAGCTGCGTCGCCGTTCGGCGGGGATCGGCACGGCTCGAACCTAGCACGCGCGGCCGAGCCGGGCGGTCAGGCGGGCGCGTCGCCGCGCTTCGCCGCCTGGAGCGCGGCCTCCGCGTCCGCGATCAGATCGGACGGCGAGTCGCCGGTCGCTTCGACGACCCCGACGGTGACGCCAGCGCCGAGCCGAGCCCGCGTCACCGCGTCGACGAAGCGCGCGACCGGCACGCGTGCCGCCTCCGCGGACGTGTTCGGAAACACGATCGCGAACGTGTCGCCGCCGATCCGGAACGCGGCGTCGATGCTGCGGATGCAGCCGCGCAGCAGTGCCGCGACCTCGCGCGAGGTGTCCGCGGTCGTCGGATCGGTCGGCTCGAGCTCGGCGAACGCGACCGCGAGCGGATCGCCGTAGCGCCGGCGTCGCTCGAGCTCGAGCGCGAGCTTCTCGTCGAGCCCGCGCCGGTTCGATAGCCCGGTGACGTCGTCGAACCGGCTCGCACGTTCGGCATCGACGTGCTGCGCGTACACGACGGCCGCGGCGACCACGTCCGCGAGCACGGCGACGAGCGAGACATCCTCGTCGGAAAATGCCGCGCGCTCGCTCGACACCACCTTGAACACGCCGAGCGCGGTGCCGAAGTGCAAGACGGGCGCGCAGACCACCGACGTCGCGTGCATCCGCGCGCACAGCGCACGATCGACGCGATCGTCGTGCGCGGCGTCGTCGGAGCGCTGCACGGCTCGCGTCATCACCGCGAGTCCGGACAGGCTCGCGTCGCGGTGCAGGCGCTGCTCGCGCGTCCCCGCCGCGGCACCGGACGCGGCGCGGATCCGCAGCTCCTCGCCGTCGAAGATCTCGACCACGGCGCCGGTCGCCGGCAACAGCGACAGCGCGCGCGTGCTCGCGAGGTGCAGCACGTCGTCGAGCTCGCGCCGCAACGCGAGGATCGCGCTCTGCAATGCGATCACCGCGAGCAGACGCTCGGCGTCCGGCACCCTCCCGGTTCCCTCCTCCATCCATGTCCAGGATACCGAGTCGCGACCTCGACCGTCCACGGTCCAAGAAACCCGTACATGTCGGCACGGCTGGCCGGCACCGCGTTCTCGGTCATCCTTTGCGACCGTGCAGCTGCTCCAGCTTTCGCCCCTCTGGCTCGTGTCGCTCGTCGTGCTCGCGATGGTGGCGTCGCCCACCTCGCGCCCGGCCACCGCGAGCGCCACGGCCGCACGCCGCGAGCTCCGGCTCATGACCTACAACCTCAACTTCGGGAATTCCGACGTCAAAGCGACGCTCGATGCGATCGCCGCCGCCGATCCCGACGTCGTCCTGCTGCAGGAGATCACCGCCGACTGGCGGGAGGCGCTGCGCAAGCGGTTCGCGACCGACTACCCACACCAGGCCTTTCATCTCCACTACCGGGGCGCCGGTGGGATCGCCGTGATCTCCAAGCTCGAGATCACCGCGCACGACATCTGGCCGGCACCGGCGGGTGGCGCGTGGTTCCCGTCGCAGCGCCTGGTCGTCGCGGCTGGCTTCGGGCCGCTCCAGATCCTGAACGTCCACCTCCGCCCCGCCTACGACGGCGGCTGGGTGCGCGGGTTCATGACGACCCCGCCGGTCCGTCGCCAGGAGATCGAGGCGCACTGGAAGCAGCTGGACCGCGCGTTGCCGACCATCGTCGCCGGTGACTTCAACGAGGACGACACCGGGCTTGCGATCGCCTACCTGCAGCAGCACGGGCTGTCGCGCGTCCCGACCGCCGGTCCGAAGTCGTGGCGCTTCGAGCACACGCACGCCGGGGTCACGAGCGAGCTGCTGAAGATGGACATCGACCACGTCATGATCGACGGCGCACTCGATGCGCGCGAGGGCAAGGTGCTCGATGCCGGTGGGTCCGACCATCGCCCGGTCGTCGTGACGATTCATCCCAAGTAGCGGATCGGCTACGCTCGCGCCGTATGAATCTGTACGACGCGACGGTACCGGTGTTCACGAAGCATCTGCGCAGTGTCGGCCACTGGCTCGACAAGCTCGCCGCCTACGCCGAGACGAAGAAGTTCGATCCCGAGATCCTGATGACGTCGCGACTCGCGCCGGATCAGTATCCGTTCCTGCGCCAGATCCAGGCCGCGTGCGATCAGGCGAAGTTCACGGTCGCAAAGCTCACCGGCAAGGAGCCGCCGGTGCATCCCGACACCGAGAAGACGATCGCGGAGCTGCGCGCGCGCCTCACGACCGTCATCGATCACCTCGCGACATTCAAGCGCGAGGACTTCGCCGGCGCCGAGGAGCGCCCGGTCAGCTACTCGTGGATGAAGGGCAAGACGGTGCGCGGCGGCGACTTCCTCGATCACTTCGCGCTGCCGAACTTCCACTTCCACCTGACGACCGCGTACGCGATCCTGCGGCACAACGGCCTGCCGCTCGGCAAGATGGACTACATCGTCGAGCTGCCGTTCCAGCCGGGCTGACGCGATGCCGCGCTACGTCCTCGGTGACGCGTGGTGGGAGATCGAGCGCGACGGCACGTGCAACATCGTCCGCGCCGGCTCGGCGTCCGAGCCCGTCAAGGAGCAGCTCCGCCGCTACAAGACGGCCGGCCACGCCGAGATCCAGTACGACGTCATGATCCGCGACAAGGTCGCGGCCGGTTACGAGCTGACGACCGCGCCGGCTCCGGCGATCGCCGCGCACGAGCCGCCCGCCGCGATGGGCGATCTCGAGACCGCGATCGCCGCGGATCCGTACGGCACGAGCGTCTACGCGGTGTACGGCGACTCGCTGCAAGCCGCCGGCGATCCGCGCGGCGAGCTGATCGCGCTGCAACTCGCCGAGGATGCGAAACCCGGCGATGCGAAGCTGGTCGCCGCGATCGGCCGGCTGCTCGAGAAGCACCGCGCGCACCTGTTCGGCCCGCTCGCGAAGCATGCCGGCAAGCTGCGCGAGTTCTCCGAGGGCGCGTTCATCTGGCGGTTCGGGTTCATCCACATCGCCCAGCTCGATCGCCAGGAGCTTACCGATCCGCTCGCGCCGATCGTGCGCGACCTCCTGCATCACCCGTCCGGCCGGTTCGTCGCCGAGCTGCTGCTGCGCGACGACGACGAGCGCGACCTCGCGGAGCTCCTCGAGCTGCTCGCGACGGGCGAGCCGCTCAGCCTGCGCGCGCTCGAGCTGACGACCGCCGCGGATGTCGGCGATCTCGGCGGCGTGCTGCGCGCGCACCCGAAGCTGCGCCGGCTCGCCGTGCGCGGCCGCGTCGGCAGCGACGCCGTCACCCCGATCCGCACGACGCTGCGCTCGATCGTGGCCGCCGCGCTGCCCGAGCTCGAGGAGCTCGAGCTGCGGCTCGTCAATCGCGACGCACGCGTGCCCGACGTTCGCGCCCTGCTCCGCCGCACCGACCTGCCCGCGTTGCGCCGGCTCCGGCTTCGCAGCGCCGACTTCCCGAACGAGATCCTCGCTGATCTCGTCGAGAGCCCGTTCGCGTCGCAGCTCGAGCTCGTCGATCTCAGCCTGTGCGAGATCGGTGATCGCGCGATCGGCGGGCTCGTCGATCGCCGCGCCCGGTTTCCGAACCTGCGCGAGGTCGTCCTGACCCGCGGCCACCTGTCGCGGACGATGCTCGCGCGGCTCGAGGACATGGTGAAGAAGGTCAGCTTCGCCGACGACGATCCCGACGACGAGGGCCGGCTCGACGACGCCGACTACTACGACGAGGTCACCGAGTGACATGGGCCAGCGCGCGAACTACGTCGTCGTCGACGAGCGCGGCGTCGTCGAGCTGAAGTACTCGCACTGGGCCGCGAACACGGTCGATCGCGATCTGTTCTGGGGCCCCGCGCACGCGCTCGCGTTCATCGGCGCGCAGCGTGACGCCGACGGCTGGCTCGACGAGATCTGGTGCGAAGGCGGCGCGCTCGTCGACATCCCGGAGCGCACGCTGCTGTGGTTCGGCGGCGAGGACGTGCGCTTCCAGGTGATGCGACACCGGCTATACATGGCGCTGCTCGCGCGCACGTGGCCGGGCTGGACGGTGCGCCACGCGTTCGAGGGCCTCGGCGATCTCGTCGACTACCTCGGTCAGCCGCGCGACCTCGTGCGCTCGGGACGCGAGGACACGCCGTGGTCGCCGGACACGTGGCGCGAGGATGGCACGCGGCTCCAGGGCGTGTTCACGTTGCGCCGCCGCGATGGCCGGGTCACCGCACATCGCGCATCGATCCCGGCGCACGAGCTGTTGCATTATCCCGCCGAGGTGCTCGCGCGGTTCACCGGGGTCCCGCACCTCGCGCTCGCGCTCGACGAGCCGACCAGCGGCGCACACCTCGACGAGGCCGCGCGCCGCATCGATCTGTGGTCGCCGGACTACGAGCAGGATCTCCCCGCCCGCGTCTGGCCCGGCTGGCAGCTCCTGCACCACGGCGCGCGGTTCGAGGAGCACGTGGCACGCGCCGCCGGTGCGCTGACCCTGACGCCGATCTCGCAGGCCGCCGTGCTCGAGGACATCACGAGCACGCTGATGCACGAGTCCAAGCTCGATCCAAAGGCGATCCTCGCCTCGCTCGTCGCGCGCCGCGAGGGCCACGACATCCAGGTCAACCCGCGGTTCTTCGATCACGTGCCGCGCGAGCTTGCCGCCGACGAGCGCACCGCGATCCTCGCGCGCGCGGTCGCCGATCTGCCGTTGCTGCCGGGATTCGTCGCGTGATCCAGAACGTCGGCGAAATCAGCGAACACGGCCCGGATCGCCCCATCTGCGCCCGCGTTGCCACGGGGTGCGGCGTTCGAACGTGCCTCCGGGATGTCGGCGAAATCCAGGCCCGCATGCCGATGCGCCTCCGACACCGGTTGGCTGCTCGAACCAGGACGACGCTGCTCATTGCCGGCGTGTGTCCGACCACGTCGCCACGTCGCTCGGTGCCAAGCGCGGGCCGTGTCGCTCCGTGCAATGTCGGCGAAATCAATGCATCGCGCCGACCCACGCCGGACGCGTCCGGTACCGTTCCGGCGAGAGCGCACGAAGGCGCCGCTCGAGTCTGCGGTCCAGACCGCGACTCGAGATGCGCTGATTTCGCCGACATCGGATCGGCCGCCCCGAATCGAGCCGCGTCGCGTCGCGCCTCGTCACGGACGATCGACGTCTGCACGCGAGAGCATCGCTCGTGCGTACGGGCGGTGGACGACACGCTAATGACACCGACCTCGCTCGTGCGCGGTTCGGATCAGGCCGCCATCGCCTCCCCGACATTGCTCGACGGATGGAAGGACGCCCCATCGAGCACTGCCCGACATCGTTCGGCTGCGGGTTCTGACGAAGCCGACCGATGTCTTGCCGACATCGTTCGTCGGGGGCTCACTCACATCGCGATCGATCTCGCCGGCATCCTTCGCGTACACCGCCATCGATTTCGCCGACGTCATCGTACGCTGGCCACTCACGCGAGTCGGCCGTTATCACCGCGTCGGTGTTGCAGACATCGTCGTGCTACGCGAGCCGGGGTCGCGCTGCCGTGGATCTCGTCAACCGTTGTCTCGGTCGGGACCGGGGCGTGATTGCGCCGATTCGATTTCGCCGACATCCTTCGGCGCGACAACGGGCGGATCGCAGTGATCGATTTCATCCGGCATCGTTCGTGCGCGAATGTCGCCGCGCCGATATCGCCGCGCCGGTATCGGCGATTCGATGGCGGCGTCGTTCCGGAGCCGTCACACGCGAACGATGCGGCGAGATCGATGGCGGAGGTAGGGTTCGACACGCCGTCACGCACGACGAACGCTGGCTGCGAAGATGGGGTGTGCTGGCTGGAGTCCGGTTGTAGTCCCATCAGAAGGCTCATCGCGTGACGAGAGGTGAGAGCGATCCGGTCGTGACTCGATCATGCGGGTCGGCAACGCAGATCAGGATGGTCAGCGGATGCCGCGTGGGGCAGGTCTCCGAGGCCGGGCGTGTCGGGGAGCACGTGGGGTGCAGTGGCGGCGTTTGTCAGGCGCGCCGACCGGGAATCGAGTACGCCGAGATGGGCGGGTACTTCTCCCAGCTGTATCTCAATAACCAGGTCTTCGGAATCCACGTAAGGATCGCCATGTAGCTACTCGGTGCACGAAACATCGACGGCGAGCCGACGAGCTCCTTCCATCCCCAGAAGGAGATGCCTGTCGAATACGGGTCGATCATCCACGTCGCGGCGCGGTCGGAGAGGTCCTCGCCGTGGTGACGCCAGTTGTTCAGCACGTAGTTGATCGTGCTGTGCACCTCGCGCGGCGTCCTCAGCACGCGCGCGTGATAGCGGTCCGGAAATACGGCGCCGCGTCGCCGCTTGCCCGTGCGTTTGGTGATCGCAGCATTGATGTGCTTCGCAGCCGAGCCCTGAAACCCTTGCATGCCTTTGGCGAGCGCGACCTTGTTCTCCGCTTCGATGATCAGATGGATGTGATCGGCTTGCACGCTCATGTGCACGATGCGGAAGTCGAAGCGCTTCGTCGTCATGATCGCCGCTTCTCGCACCGCGAGCCAGGTGTCACGCCTGCGCAAGTAGCCGATATCGTGGGCGACTCGGATAGTCACGTGGACGGGATATCGGCGGTTGTGGAAGGGTCGTGTCTTGTGTCGCTCGCTCGAGCGCGAGCCCTTCGGCGGGCGCCCGGCACCCGGCCGCTTGCCGCCTCGCTTCTTGAACTCGATCGTCATCTGAACGTGAACCTTCCGCGCCCTCGCCATGTGGCCTTCTCCATTCTTGATTTCGTCGACATACGTAACAGAATGGTGTGACAACGACGGTGCGTCGGCACGGTAGCGAGTGCATGTGTCATTTCTCCCTCGGGCCGGATGTCCACGATCGTGACGCGGCGTCGAGCAGACGAGTACGCCGGTCGTCGAACGTCGGCGTGAAGCGGCGCCTGCGGATGGGCGCGGTCACAGACCTTCGTGCGCCGCGGCGTGAGATCACGCCATCGTCGAGCGCACCGATGTCGCCACATCGATCGGGCCGACATCATCGTTCGTGCGGCATCACGCCATCGTCGATTTCGCCAACCTCGTTGGTGTGCGACGGGCCAGGTGAGGCATCGATTTCGCCGACATTGCTCGCGTGCCACGGCTCGCATCACGCCGACATCGCCGCCATCGATTTCGCCGACCTCGTTCGTGTGCCGAGGGCGGGTCGCGGCATCGATTTCGCCGACGTTCTTCGCACGCCTCAGCTCGGCATCACGCCATCGTCGAGCTCTCCGACATGGCCGCCGTCGATGTCGCCGACGTGTTCCCACGGCGGTTCGGGATCACGCCGGCGTTGATCGCACCGAGTTCGCCGCATCGATGGGGCCGACATCGTTCGTGCGGCATCACGCCCATCGTCGATTTCGCCAACCTCGTTCGTGTGCGACGGGCCAGGTCGCGGCATCGATTTCGCCGACGTTCTTCGTGCACCACAGGTCAGCATCAACGCTTGGTCGAGCTCACCGATCGCCGCCATCGATTTCGCCGACGGGTTCCCACGGCGGTTCGGGATCACGCCAGCGTTGATCGCACCGAGTTCGCCGCATCGATGGGGCCGACATCGTTCGTGCGGCATCACGCCCATCGTCGATTTCGCCAACCTCGTTCGTGTGCGACGGGCCAGGTGCGGCATCGATTTCGCCGACATTGCTCGTGTGCCACGGCTCAGCATCACGCCGACATCGCCGCCATCGATTTCGCCGACCTCGTTCGTGTGCCGAGGGTGGGTCGCGGCATCGATTCGCCGACGTTCTTCGCACGCCTCAGCTCGGCATCACGCCATCGTCGAGCTCTCCGACATGGCCACCGTCGATGTCACCGACGTTCTACGTGCGCCACGGCTCGGGACACACCGCCTCGATGCGCCGGCCTCGTTCGTGTGCGAGGGGGCTAGGTGCGGCATCGATTTCGCCGTGCGCCACGGCTCAGCATCACGGCGACATCCGCCGCCGTGGATTTCGCCGACATCCGTCGTGCGCCACGGCGTGGGATCACGCCATCGTCAACCGCATCGATGTCGCCGCGTCCGATTGGGCCGACATCGTTCGTGCGGCATCACGCCATCGTCGATTTCGCCAACCTCGTTCGTGTGCGACGGGCCAGGTGCGGCATCGATTTCGCCAACATTGCTCGTGTGCCACGGCTCGCATCACGCCGACATGCCGCCATCGATTTCGCCGCCCTCGTTCGTGTGCCGAGGGCGGGTCGCGGCATCGATTTCGCCGACGTTCTTCGCACGCCTCAGCTCGGCATCACGCCATCGTCGAGCTCTCCGACATGGCCGCCGTCGATGTCACCGACGTTCTACGTGCGCCACGGCTCGGGACACACCGCCTCGATGCGCCGGCCTCGTTCGTGTGCGACGGGCCAGGTGCGGCATCGATTTCGCCGTGCGCCACGGCTCAGCATCACGGCGATATCGCCGCCGTCGATTTCGCCGACATCCGTCGTGCGCCATGCCTCGGGATCACGCCATCGTCGGGCTCACCGAGCTCGCCGCATCGATTGGGGCGACATCGTTCGTGTGCCGTCACGGCATCGTCGATTTCGTCGATTTCGCCGACATCGCTCGTGTGCGACGGGCCAGGTGCGGCATCGATTTCGCCGTGCGCCACGGCTCAGCATCACGGCGATATCGCCGCCATCGATTTCGCCGACATCCTTCGTGCGCCACGGCTCGGGATCACGCCATCGTCGAGCTCACCGAGCTCGCCGCATCGATTGGGCTGACATTGTTCGTGCGGCGTCACGGCATCGTCGATTTCGTCGATTTCGCCGACATCGCTCGTGTGCGACGGGCCAGGTCGCCGGCATCGATTTCGCCGACATTGCCCGTGCGCCGCGGCTCAGCATCACGCCATCGAGCAACGACATCGCCGCCGTCAGGGGATCGATGTCCATCCTTCGTGGGCCACAGCTCGACACGCAGCATCGGATTCGCCGACATCGTTCGCGCGCGCCACGACCGATATCGGGTGCTTGCTGCGCTACAGGCCGAACTTCGACGACGCGAACACGGTCTCGAGCAGCTGATCGACCTCGCGGATCATGCGCGCGGCGGCCTCGCCCGGCAGCGCGGCGAGCGCGACCTTGATCTCGTTGAGGTTCTTGAGCTGGCTGAACAGCTGGATGTCGGAGAGCTCGGCGCCGCTCGTGAGCAGCTCGCGGATCAGGCCGAGCTCGGTCAGCAGATCGTCGAGGCTCGCCGACGGACCGATGAACCGGCGCTCGTCGGGGTGCTCGCGGTAGTAGGAGTCGACGACCGGGTTCACGATCTCCTCGAGCAGCTCGACCTGATCGAGGTTGTTCCAGATGTGGCGCAGGATGAAGAAGTCGCCGTCGTGGACGCGCGTGCGGCCGTCGAACACCGCCGACGCAGCGAACAGCTTCAGCAGCTTGACGGCGCGGCGGTCGGACACCGAGATGCCCTCGCTGCGGATCTGGAAGACGAGTCCCTTGTACTTGGTCAGGAACTCCTCGGGGAACTGCATGAACTTGTCGAAGTTCTGCTGGATCTGGCGTAGCTCGCGCGCGCTGATCACGGGGCGGAGCTCGCCCATCGGGCGGCCGGCGGCGTCCATGCCTCGACCCGTCATCTTGCGGAGCTCGAGCGAGACGCCCTTCTTCATCAGCTCGTGGAAGTGGTAGCTGTCGAGGTTGTCCGACAGCACGCGCACGAGGAAGCGGTCGAACATCGCCGCGAGGTTCTCGTCGTTCGGCACCTCGTTCGAGGCCGCGTACAGCGAGATCAGCGGGACCGAGACGACATCGGGGCCGTTCTGGAACTTGCGCTCGTTGATGACGTGGAGCAGCGAGTTGAGGATCGCGGAGTTCGACTTGAAGATCTCGTCCAGGAAGACGATCTCGGCGGTCGGCAGCATGTTCTCGAGGCGGCGCGTGTAGCGACCCTCGCGGAACGCCGAGATGTCGACTGGACCGAACAGCTCGTTCGGCTCGGTGAACCGCGTCAGCAGGTACTCGAAGTACCGCGCGTCGATCAGCTTCGCGAACATGTCGATCATCGCCGACTTCGCGGTACCGGGCGGACCGACGATGACCATGTGCTCGCCGGCGATCGCCGACACGGTCATCAGGCGAATGATTTCCTGCTTGTCCAGGAACTGGGCGCCCATCTGGCGCGCCAGGTCCTGGAACGCGGCGGAGGCGCGCGCGACGTCGACGGCAAAGCTACGTGGAGTGGTGGGCGGCGCGACCATCTAGCCGGCTCACGATACCCTGGAACGGCTCGATCGGTGCCACTCAGGTTGTGTTTTTGGCCGGGCCATGGGGCGGCTTCAGCCTCGGGTATCGGGCAGCTGCACGACGTCTTGCGGGTCGCGGATCGACGTGCGGACGAGGTGACGGCGAAGCCGCTGGGCGAGCGCGTCGATCACGGCATCGCTGAGCAGCTCGGCGGTCTGCGCGCGGTGCACCTTCCAGCGCTTCGCGAGCGCCGGAATCGCATCGATGCCGGGCGGCATCGCGAGGCGTGGGTCGACGGTGGCGATCGCGCCGGGCAGCGCGAACAGCGTCGCGAGGCCGCGCGGGCGCTGGCCGGCCGCCTCGGTCGACAGCACCGTCGAGATCAGCGGCGACTTCGCGCCGGGCTCGCGCAGGTTGACCTCGCCGAGGCAGAACAGCGCGTTGAGGTGGACGAGGAACGCGGCGACCGCGCGGACGTCGGCCTCGTCCGGTGCGCGCTCGAGCATCTGCTCGAACGCGGCCGCGAGCCGCGCCGGTCCCTTGACCTGATCGTGCGGTCCGGCATCGGGAATCAGCCGGTAGGCAACCGCGCGCGCGAGCTCGGCATCGCGCAGCAGGAACACGGCGTCCTCCCAGTGCAGCGGTGGTGCGCCGGGATGCGAGTCGAGCAGCTGCGTGAGCGGCGTGCGGCGGAGCAGCGTCGCGATCACCGGCGCGGTGTCGGGGACGGCGAGCAGCTCGTCGAAGTCGACGACGGTGACGTCCTCGCGCACGCGGCGCACGCTCTTCCACGCGGTGAGCCGCGGTGGTGGCTTCTGGCCCTGGAACCTCGCGCGTCCGGTCCACCAGGACACCGTCGTGTCGGCGCGCGTCAGGTGGAAGATGTTGCCGAGTAGCGCGTGGCGCGCCATCACGCGCGTGCGGCTCCGCGACAGCGGCTGGCTGACGAGCGCGAGCGCGGTCTCGATGACACGGCGGCGCTGCTTGTCGGTGATCGACCACGCCTCGGCGCGCGGATGGACGAGGAACAGCGCGTTGTGGAGGCCGGCCGCGAGGTGGAGATCGTCGGCCTCGAGCACGAACGCGGGCGGATTGCAGACGAGCAGCGACAGCACCGCGTGGCGCGCGTCGTCGACCGCGACGCTCTCGACCGAGGCGTGATCGAGCTCGCCGTCCCACCGCTCGACGTCCTCGAGCGTGACCGGCGCGCCGACGCGCAGCTCTCCGCCGGCGACGAGCGGACGGACGAAGCGCTCGAGAAACTCGCGGACGTGCCAGCGCGCCATGTCGCTACTTCTCCGGCTTGCCGCTCGGCAGCAGCTTGCGATCCGGCGCGTCGGGGAAGCCCCACAGCGCGAACCGGCCGACCGCATCGTTGACGACCTGCGCGTCGGCGGAGGGCTCCGCGCTGTAGTCGACCGCATCGGCGCGCGGGACCTCGAGCTTTGCGAGCGATCGCCGCTCGAGCGTCGTGAACGCGCCCTCGCTGACCTGGAACGGCCGGCCCTCCGGCGTGAACACGGTGACGAGCCCGGTCGCGTGGCCGAGCGCGCGCGCGAGCACCTCGGGCGAGACGCGCGGCACGACGTCCATGCCGATCGGCACGAGCAGGCCCGGCGCGAGCTCGCATAGCAGCGAGCCGAGCGGGATCACGTCGAGGTTCTCGGAGCCGACGACGAGGATCCCGCGATCGGTGACCGCGACGCGATGGCCGCGCAGGCTGACCGGCGGCAGCGCGAACAGGATCCGCTTGAGCCGCGAGCCATGCTCGATCGGGATCAGCGTCGCGACGACGCGGCGAGGCGGGCCCATCGACGCCGCGAGCTTGAGCTCGACGCCGATCGGCTCGGCCGGGCCGCCGCCGTGCTGGCCCGGATCCTTCGGGCGATCGAGCTGGAGGTCGACGCGCGTCAGATCGCCGATGTCGGACAGCTGCAGCGGACCGGGCAGCACGTCGACGCGGTCGTTCGGCCAGAACACGTGGAACGTCTCCGCGGGAAACACCGACGCGCACGACGCGAGATCGATCGGGTGCTCGTAGCCGACCGCGACCGCGGCATTCGCACCGGCGGGCCGGAACACGTCGATGCCGGGCGTGCCGAGGAACAGCTGCAGGATCCGCTCGGGCAGACCGCGCGCGCGGATCCACATGTAGCCGCGCTCGCGCGACTGATCGTCGAACGCACTCGTCGAGCCCGGCGAGAACAGCCCCGCCTGCGCCTCGACGCGATTGCGCCACAGGTAGCGAATGATGCCGTCCGCGAGCCCGCGCGCGACCGCGAGGTAGAGCTCGTTGCGATCCTCGGGTCCGAGCTGCTCGCCGCCCGGCAGCTTGCGGATCGACAGCCGGAACAGCAGGCGGCCGAACGGCAGGTCACCCTCGCGCTGGTAGCCCTGCGCGAACTCGTCGCCGTGCACCATGAAGTCGGTGCCGCCGGGCATCGCGCCGATGTCGACCGCGTCGTAGCCGTACGGCGAGCGATCGTCGCGGTACTTGACGAAGTGCTTCGACGTGCCGGTGTAGATCGCGCCACCGACGAGCCGGCACAGCCGCGCCGCACGGTCCGCCGCATACGACGACACGGCCGGGATCTGGACGACGATCTCGCGGCTGCCGAGCGCGGTCCGGCACTTCGCGATCGTCAGGTTCGGCAGCAGCTCGTCGAGCGAGGCCTCGGACGAGTACAGCCGGAACCACGACACCGCACCCTCGAGCGTCGCGAACGTCATCAGGCAGAACCGCCCGAGCAGGATCCCGCGTGGATCCGGGGCGACGCCGGGGGTGAAGAACCGCGTCTGGCCTTGCGCGACGTGCTCGAGCGCCATCGCGGTCAATCTAGCATCGGAACCGCGAGAGGCTGCCGGATGTGGCGGTCTTCCGACGTCCGGTCGTGGCCGTGGCCGTGGCCGTGGCCGTCATCGTGTTCGTGATCGTATCGCCGAGGACAGAGACTCGACCGGAAACGGCATCGCATGGAGCCGGACCCGGCGGAAAACGATCGCGGTCACGGCCACGGCCACGGCCACGATCACGATCACGGCGATCAGCCTTCGGGCGTCGCGAGCTGGATGTCGACGCGGCGATCCTCTTTCCAGCCGGCCTCGTCGCTGCCCTTCGCGTCGAGCGCGCCGCGCGTCGTGACCGCGAGCTGCGGCTGGCCGACACCGAGCCGTCCGAGATACTGGCTCACCGACTGTGCGCGCCGCGAGCCGAGGCCCATGTTGTACTCCTCGGTGCCGCGCGGATCCGCGCGACCGATCAGCGACACGGTCTTGCCCTTGAGCGGGCCGGTCGTCATGCACGCCGCGATCTGATCGAGGACCTTGCGGTCGGGCTCGGTCAGCTCGTCCTTGTCGTAATCGAATTTCGGCTGCGCGGCGGTCTTCTCGATCTTGAGGTTGCACAGCGCGACGATGTCACCGGAGATCGCGAGTCCCGGACTGACCTGCTGATCCTTCGTGAGATCCGGCGCCGGTTTCTGTTCCTTCTTGCCGGCGTTCGGATCGGATGTCGGCTGTGCGGTCGTCACGGGCTGCGCTTTCTTGTTCTTCGAGCACGCAGACGTCGAGGCCACAGCCATCACAACCAGGGCAAGAGTGAAGGTTCGCATGCGCCAGATCTTCCCACCGATCAGATATACGTTCATGAAATCCGACTCCCCTTTGCACTTGTTTGCTTTGGAGGTTTCATGCCGAAACGAACGTCTGTCTTGTTGCTTACGGCCCTGCTGAGTGTCGGCGCTTGCGGCAAGAAGGCCGACACGCCGAAAGCAAAGGACGATGCGGCAAAAGGCCCCACGGCCGCGCCACTCGCGATGCCGACGAGCGGCGTCGAGGCGATCCGCCGCATGAACTTCACGTACGGATCGGAAGGCTCGGACGCGTATCGCAAGGCGCTCGTCGCGTACAAGGCGAAGCCGCACGACTGGGCGGGCGTGAAGACGCACTGCGAGACCGCGCTCGCGAAGGACGGCGCACACATCGGCGCGCACTGGCTCTACGGGCTCGCACTCGCGCAGGCCGGCGATCACGCGGCCGCGGTCGATCACCTGGTCGCCGCGATCTCCGCCGATTACTGGCGCTACGGCGCGCAGCTCGACAAGGAAGAAGATCTCAAGACGTTCCTCGGCACGCCGCATGGCGCGGCGGTGCTCGAGGTCGCCGGCAAGATTCACGACGACTACAAGAAGCGCGCGAGCGTCGGGCTGTGGCTCGTCGGTCGGCGCAGCACGTTCAAGTGGCCGGAGAAGCCGGGCGCGCAATCGTCGACGACGCGCGGCGAGCTCTACGCGTTCGATCGCGAGACCAAGCGCTACCTCCGGCTCACGCACACCGACGATCAGGTCGCCGGCTTCGTGCGCAGCACATCCGGCAGCGAGGTCGTCGTGGTCGGGTTCGACAAGATCGATCGTCCCAAGGGCGACGATCCGACGCCGCTCGTCACGCACGCGTTCGTGCAGGCGTTCGACACGACCGAGTGGAATCCGATCGGTCAGAAGACGACGCTCGCGACGCCGGCGCGCGAGCTCGCGGTCGGCTACGGCGAGGGCGATCGCCTGCTCGTCGCGGCCGCGCCGCCGAACGGACGCTGGGGCATCGGCGCGCCGGTGATCTCGTCGATCGATCGCTCGACCGGCAAGCTGACGAAGGTCGGCGCGGCGCTGCCGGTGCCGCGCGTCGTGTTCTCGCTCGAGGAAGGCCGCGTCGTGCGCGCGCCGCAGGGGATCAAGGCCGCGTGGACCGGCGATCCGCCGACCGCACCGAGCCTCGAGATCGGCGGCAAGCAGATCGCGATTCCCGAGTCCGGCGCCGCCGCGCAGTCGACGGTCGCGAGCTCGCCCGATGGCGCGCGCGTCGCGTTCGCGACCGCGGTCGATCCGTGCGCGAAGGATGTCGCGCCATCGCTGTACGTCGTCGACGCGAAGACCGGCGCGCTCAAGCACCTGCTGACCGCGAAGAGCCGGTTCACGACGCGCTGGCTCGACGCGACGACGCTCGCGTACGAGGACGGCGACGGCGCGATCCGGCTGTGGGACGCGACGACCGCACGCGAGATCGGCAAGCTCGAGAACAAGCCCGGGCTCGCGCTCGACGTGCTGTCGCTCGCGCCCGCGCCGCTGTGCAAGCAGGCGCCGCCGACGGCGGACCAGGGCTCCGGCTCCGCCGACGAGCCGATGCCGCCCGAGGAAGGCTCCGCCGGCGGGCCGGTCACGACGCCGAATCCGTGAGCTATGCTCGCGGCGTGCGCATCTATCTCGTCCGCCACGGCGATGCCGTTCCCGAGGAGGAGGCAGGCAGCGATCGCGATCGCTGGCTGTCGCCGCGTGGCCGCGAGGCAGCGCGCGTGCTCGGTCGCCTGCTGCGCGAGCAAGGCGTCGCCCCCGACGTCATCCTGAGCTCGCCGTTGCCGCGCGCGGTGCAGACGGCGGAGCTGCTCGCCGCGAGCATCGATTACCTCGGTACGATCGCGTCGCGCCGGTGCTTCGAGCCGAGCGCGCACCCGCGGATCGCTGCGAACGAGGTGTCGGCCGCCGGGCTGTCGGTGATCGTCGTCGGCCACGAGCCCGCGATCTCGTCGCTCGGCGCGTTCCTGCTCGGGCGTCCGAGCTTCCCGCAGTTCCGGACCGCGCAGTGCTGCGCGATCGAGGACAGCAAGCCGACATGGTCGGCGCGCTCGGACGTCGGTCAGGTCCAGGCGTACTTCGTCGATTAACGCGCGACCGGACCGTGCTTCCAGGTCTCGACGACGAGATCGATCATGCGATCGCGATCGACCGCGAGGTACGTCGCGCAGCCGACCGTGACGATCGCGAGCACCGCGTGCGCGATCGTTCGCCGTGTCGACAGCCGCCCGGCGCGCGCCCGCCGTGCGTCGAGCAGCGCACCCGATAGCCACGACACCGCGATCCCGGAGACGACGATCGCGACGAGCGCGGTCGCGATCAGCGGATTGCCGGTCTGCGCGACCGCGACGAGCACGAGCCCGACCGGCAGCAGGAACACGACCTCGCCGGGCGGACGCGCGAGCCGGCGCGCGACGGCACGCCACGAGCCGGCATCGCGCCGCAGCACGACACCCGCCGCGAGCGCGATCACGGCGAGCACGAGCCACATCGCGATCCGCGCGTGTGCGCGGCGCTCTGCCTTCGCGAGCAGCGCGCGCACGTCGCCGATCGCCGGCAGATCGGCGCCCGGTCGGGCGGCGAGCGCATCGAGCGTCGCGCGCGCTTCGGCGAGCTCGCCGTAGCGGATCGCGGTGCGCGCGAGCGCGAGCCCGGCCACGCCGCGATCGGCGTCGGGTGCCGACCGCACCGCGATGCGCAGCACGTCGAGCGCACGCGCCGGCTCGCCTTCGACCTCCCAGCCGCGCGCGATCGCGAGCCGCGCGATCGTCGCGCGTGGATAGCCGGACTCGCGCGCGACGAGCGCAGCGAGCGCGTCGAGCGCGGGCCGCGGATCGCCATGCGACTGCAGCTCGGCGACGAGCCGCTCGTGCTCGCGCGCGACCGCGTCCCAGCGTCCAGCGCCGGTGATGGCGGCGAGCCGATCGCGCGCGGCCTTCGCGCGGCGCACGAGCGCCGGATCGCGGCCGATCGCGAGCGCCTGCTCGAGATCGCGGCGTGCGCGCGCGAAGTCCCCGCCGCGCTCGGCGAGCCGCGCGGCCTCGACCCACGCGTCGTCGCTCCACCGCGTGAGCGGCCGCGCACCACCGATCGCCTCGAACGCATCGACCGCACCCGCCTCGCCAGCCGCCGCGCGCTGCGACGCATCGCGGAACGCGCGATCGGCGTCGCCCTCTGGATCGGCGCGCGCGACCGACGCGACGAGCAGCAGCGCGAGCGCGAGCGCTCTCACTTCGTCTTCGTGAAGTGCGCCTCGGGCGCGGCGATCGCGGTGCCGTCCGGGCGGAACGCCTCGAGCTCCATCAGATCGCGCCGCACGCGCAGCACCGCGGCCGAGTGCGTCGACTCCGAGTACGCGGTGTGGAACAGCATGCCGTTGCCGTAGAGCTCGGCGCCCGCGCCGCCGGCGACGACGTACACGGTCGCGTTCGCGTTCGAGGTCTGCACGGTCTGGCCGATCAGCGGCTTGGAGATCTCGTAGTCGTGATCGTGCCCGGCGAGCACGAGATCGAGGTGGTACTGGTCGACGAGCGGCTGCCAGGTCTCCTGCAGGAACACGCTCGAGCCGTGGTTCATCGCGGCCGAGAACATCGACTGGTGGTGCATCAGCAGCTTCCACCGCGCGTCCTTGCTCGCCTCGAAGTCGGCGGCGATCGCGTCGCGAAACGCGCCGGTGATGTTCGTGATGTCGTCCGGCGTGTCGTTCGCGACGGTGATGTGCGCGTGGCCGTAGTCGAAGCCGAACATCTCCTGGTCACCGGGCATCGCGAGCTGCGAGAAGAAGTTCACCGCGTTGACCTCGTGGTTGCCGTGCGCCGCGACGACCGGCACGCGCGCGAACAGCGGCTCGGCGCGGCCGAAGAACTCCTCCCACTCGAACTGCGTGATGCCGAGCGTGACCGCGTCGCCGGTGAACAGGATCATGTCCGGCGAGCGCTGCTGGAACTGCGCGACGATCTGCGACCACACGTCGTAGCCCGCGCGCGAGTCACCGACGACACCGAACACGACCTCGGCATCGGGGTTCGCGACGACGTCCGGCGCGGTCGTGAACGAGTACACCGGCGAGAAGTGCCCCTCGGAGCCGACCTGGTAGCTGTACGTCGTTCCCGGCGTCAGGCCACAGAGGTGTGCCTGGTGCATGCGATAGATCGCGGTGCCGGTCGAGCGATAACCGAACTGGATCCCGGTCGCCTGCTCGGTGAGCTGATCCTCGGTGAGGTTGTCGCCGAGCGCGTAGCGGATCGTCGTCGCGGTCGTCGTCTCGTCGACCGTGCGCCACTGCGCGACGATCGACGTCGATGGATCGCCGACGATCCCGAGGTGGACGAGCCGCGGCGTCGGGTCGATACCGACCGTCGAGGTCGCGACCCGCGGCGGCTCGGCGCCGAGCCGTGTCGTGATGCTGTAATCACAGCCATCGATCTCGAGCGTGCCGCCGGTCTCGGAGAACGGCGGGTCGACCGGGTCGTCGCTGCCGCAGCCAGCACCGGGCAGCAGGATCAGGACCGACGCCACAAACCATCGCGGGCTCGAACGCATTTGGCCTCTTGTAGCAAAGCTGCCGGGGTAAGGTCTCGCCCGATGTTTCGGGGTGCCGCCGTCCTCGTCGTCCTCGCGCTGGGGTGCGGTGGGTCACGCCCGGAGCCCGAGAAGCCGACTCGCTCGGATGACGATCACGGGCCGTTCGGGCGCGACGCGGACTTCGAGCCGGCCGCGTTCGGCGTCGAGGTCCACGGCGAGGGCCGGCCGGTGATCTTGATCCCGGGCCTCGGCTGCCCCGGCGAGGTGTGGAACGACACCGTCGAGCACTTCGGCGATGGCTACCAGACGCACGTGCTGACGCTGTCGGGCTTCGCCGGCCGGCCCGCGATCAAGGAGCCGCTGTCCGCCGCGACCCGCCGCGACATCACGCGCTACATCCGGTCGCGCCGCCTCGATCACCCGATCATCATCGGCCACAGCATGGGCGGGTTCATCGCGTACTGGCTCGCCTCGTACCATCCCGAGCTGACCGGACCGGTGATCGTCGTCGACGCGGGCCCGGCGCTCTCCGGCGACGAGGACGAGGCGAAGCAGCTGCGCTCGAAGTGGCGGCACGTCTCCGAGCAGGAGTTCGCGAACCTGACGCGGATCGCGTTCGCGAGCATGACCAGGTACCCGAAGAAGATGGCGTCGGTGATCGAGCGGGTCGCCGAATCGGACCAGCGCGCGTTCGCGGATGCGATCTACGAGATGGTCACCACCGATCTCACCGACGAGGTCGATCAGATCAAGGCGCCGGTGCTGATCCTCGCCGCGGACGGCGGGCTCCAGAAACGGATCCGCGCGCAGGTCGAGTCGATCCCGGATCACACCATGATCGTGCTGCCGAAGACGAAGCACTTCGTGATGTTCGACGATCCGGAGCGGTTCTTCGACGAGATCGACAAGTTCCTCGACGACCACCCGGGCTGATCAGCGACGCGCGTCGCGCAGCAGTTCGCGGCGCGAGAGCACGCGCTCGAGCTTCGCCGGCCGTGCACGCTCGACGCGCGTCAGCGCCGGTGGCGCGTTCACCGTCTCGGTGATCGTCGAGGTCGCCGACTCGGTCGCCCGGAAGTCGAGCGCGCTGATCGTGCGGTTGTATTCCTTCGTGTAATCGATGCGCCACTCCGGCCGGTAGTCCGGAATCTCGGTGTCGAGCTTCATGCTCGTGACGCCCGTCGCGGCGATGTACGCGGCACTGATCTCGAGATCGTGAAAGAAGAACGTCGAAAAGTCTTCCGTGAACGCGTCGAGCGAGACGTCGACGATGTCGTGCTCCGGCAACGTGTTCCAGTGCGCCTCGAGCTGGTTCGTCGCGGAGGTCACGTACGCGACGCCGCCGAACGGCTCGGGCAGCGTGAACTCGGCAGGATCGCCGGCGGCAAACCGGCCGCGACGCAGCGTGCGGCTGTTGCCGTTGACCCCACGCGCGGTCACCGCCGCGCTCTGGCGGTCGGTCACGAGCAGGAAGCTGCCGGGCGCGACCTTCGTGTCCGAGGCGGCACCGCGGAACAGCCGCACGAACGACTGGTTCCCCGAGAAGATGTTGATCGCGGACACGACGGTCTCGTCGGCCGTCGCGTTCGGCGCGACGAGCGGCGCCGCGACGAGTGCCACGCCCTGCCGCAGATCGACGGCCGGCGTCACCGCGGTATCGCCGCTCACGATCAGATCACGACGTGCCGCGATCCGGCTCGCGTTGAACGCGAACAGATCCTTCGTGCCGTTCTCGGCGTCGATGCTGAAGCTCCAGTTCGTCGTCTGCGAGCGATCCGTGAAGAACCCGAGCGTGACCGTGCCGGCCTGCACCATCTGGCCGGTGACCGGATGGGTCTCCGAGAGCAGTCCCGAGCACGGCAGGAACAGCTCCGCATCGTCGTCCGGCGTGCGCGCGACTTGCCACGTCGTGATGTCACCGACGGTGTCGTCGCACACGACCGTGACGATGTACGGGCCGTGCACGTCGAGCTCGAACGTGTCGACATCGATCATCTTCGCGGACTGCCACGGTCCGTTGCCATCGCGATACGCGATCAGCGACGGCGCGACGGTGTCGGTCTCGACGGTGATCGCCGTGCCCGGCGGCTGTGGCGCATCGGGCGCCGCATCGATCTCGGGCTTCGGTCCGTCGGGCTGCGTTGGTGCGTCGTCGCCGCACGCGATGATAGTGGTGGTCAGAATGCCGAATAGAATGGACGGTCGCATGACCGCGTCGCTCAGCAAGCGATAGACCATGATCGATGTCGTGTGTGCGATCGTGAATTGTCGCGCGACTGGCGATCACGAGATCACGTCGCTCGTGACACGCAGATGATCTCGCCTTCGTTCGATCTGCGGAGTCTGCAGATCGGTGTCGCTTTGTTGCGTCAGTGGCCGCAGCGCTGGCAGGTCCTGAACGAGTGAGGCGCGCGTTCGCGTCGCGATCTTCGTCGGGTCAGCCGAAAATCTGACGCGCGCGTGCCGCGAGTCCCCACGCGACACTCGTCAGCTCTTCACCACCGACGAGCTTCGCTTCACCGAACCGCGCGATCAGCTGACCGCGCACCGCGGGCACGAGCGAGCTGCCGCCGGTCGCGAACACGCGATCGACGTCACGTGCGGAGACGCCCGCCTCGGCGAGCACGCGATCGAGCACGCCGTCGATCGTCGCGAGGTCCTCCGCGATCCAGTCCTCGAACGACGCGCGGCTCGCCGGCAGCGCGAGCTCGAGCTCGTCGATCGCGACGCGGTCGTGATCGCGCGACGACAGCCGCACCTTCGTGCCCTCGACCGCGCGATGCAGCACGAGCCCGAGATCGTCCTCGACGACGCGGATGAACCGCTCGAGCTTGCCGCGATCGAGCGCGCCGTGCGCGACGCGATCGAGCAGTCGCAGCGTCGCGGGCTCCTTGAGAAACGACAGGTAGTGCCAGCGCCGGAGGTGGCCGTAGAGCCACGCCGGGATCGGGGCCTCGCCGCCGAGCTCGTCGCGATAGCGCGTGCCGCGGCCGAGTGCCGGCGCGACGAGCGCATCGATCATGCGCGCGTCGAACGCATCGCCGGACACGCCGATGCCGCCGGTCGCGAGCACCTGCCCGCTCGGCACGCGGACGACCGTGAAGTCGGTCGTGCCACCGCCGAAGTCGGCCACGACGATCAGCTCCTCGTGATCGAGGCGCGCGGCGTAGCTCGCGGCGGCACCGACCGGCTCGTACTCGAACACGACGTCGGTGAAGCCGGCCTTCGTCAGCGCGTCGCGCATGCGGCTGACCGCGCGCTCGTCGTCGGCGGGCGTGGTCGCGCCCCAGTAGCGCACCGGGCGACCGACGACGCAGCGCGAGCCGAGCTCGCCCGGCGCGGCGGCGCGGATCTGGCGCAGGTACGCCGCGATCATGTCCTCGAGCAACCACCGCCGTCCGAAGATGTGCGTGGCGGTGAACGTCGCGCTCGCGAGGTGGCTCTTGATCGACTGCACGAGCCTGCCTTCGCCCTCGGTCTCGAGGTAGCGCGCGATCGCCGGTGCGCCCGCCGACAGCTTGCCGTCCGGCTCGAAGTACAGGACCGTGCGCCAGTACGGTGCGCCTTGCAGCGGCACGAGGCCGACCGGGCCGGTCGCGCCCGCGACGGCGACCGCCGAGTTCGTGGTGCCGAAGTCGATGCCGACAGCGTCCATGGCAGCACCGTCGGCGATCACGAACCCATTTACTAGCTCCCGCCGGATCGCTATCCTGTGGGAGCCAATCGGGATGAGCAAGGGATGAGCAGCGCGTGGCGGTTGTCATCACCGGCAGTGCCTACGGCAAGCGCGCGACTCTCGAGGTCGATGGCAGCGACGGCGATCGCCTGACCTGGCGTGCGGTGCGCGGCTTTGCCGCGGTGCACGAGAACATCGTGACGACGATCCACGCCGTGCGCGAAGCCGGCTACTTCGAGCTCCGCCACACGTGGGCCGGATTCGCGATCGCCGCGCTCGGCACGCTGTGGCTCGTCAGCGAGGGCGCGGTCGTCGGGCTATCGACGATCGCGGCCGGCATCGGCTGGATCGGCTGGCGGTTCACGCACCCGCGGCGGTTCCTCGCACTCGATCTCGGGCAGAGCCAGCTCGTGATGAAGATCGATCCCGGCTCGGCGGCCGCGGCGCGCGCGCTCGCGGATCGGATCGATCGCGCGATCGCGAGCGGCGAGGAGCCGGCCACGCCGCCGATGCTGCCCTGATCGCGCCTAACGCGGCGCGAGCTTGATCGGCTTCTTGCCGCCGTCGCCCGAGATGCCCGCGAAGAAATCGTTCCCCTTGTCGTCGACGACGATGAACGCCGGAAAGTCGACGACCTCGATCCGCCACACCGCCTCCATCCCGAGCTCGGGGTACTCGAGCACCTCGACCTTCTTGATGCAGTCCTTCGCGAGCCGCGCGGCCGGTCCGCCGATCGATCCGAGGTAGAAGCCGCCGTGCTTCTTGCAGGCGTCGGTGACCTGCTGGCTGCGGTTGCCCTTCGCGAGCATCACCATGCTCCCGCCGTGCTGCTGGAACAGATCGACGTAGCTGTCCATGCGGCCGGCGGTGGTCGGCCCGAACGAGCCCGACGCGTAGCCCTCGGGCGTCTTCGCCGGACCGGCGTAGTACACGCAGTGATCGCGCAGGTACGACGGCAGGCCTTCGCCGCGATCGATCCGCTCCTTGAGCTTCGCATGCGCGATGTCGCGCGCGACGATCATCGGCCCGGTCAGCGAGAGCCGTGTCCGGATCGGATGGCGTGACAGCGTCGCGCGGATCTCGTTCATCGGCATCGTCAGATCGATCTTCACGACGTCGCCCGAGAGCTCGTCGTGCGTCGTGTCCGGCAGGTACTTCGCGGGATCGGTCTCGAGCCGCTCGACGAACACGCCGTCGCGCGTGATCTTGCCGAGCGCCTGGCGATCCGCGGAGCAGCTGACCGCGATCGCGACCGGGCAGCTCGCACCGTGGCGCGGCAGCCGGATCACGCGCGCGTCGTGGCAGAAGTACTTGCCGCCGAACTGTGCCCCGATCCCAGTCGCGCGCGCGATCTCGACGACCTTGTGCTCCCACTCGAGGTCGCGAAACGCGCGCCCGAGTGCGTTGCCGGACGTCGGCAGCGCGTCGAGGTAGCGCGCGCTCGCGAGCTTCGCGACCTTCAGCGATTGCTCGGCGCTCGTCCCGCCGATCACGACGCCGAGGTGATACGGCGGACACGCCGCGGTGCCGAGCGAGCGCAGCTTCTGGTCGAGAAACGCCGAGAGGCTCGTCGGGTTCAGCAGCGCCTTCGTCTCCTGGAACAGCAGGCTCTTGTTCGCCGACCCGCCGCCCTTCGCCATGAACAGGAAGTGGTACTCGTCCTCGTGATCGCCGGCGACCGAGTAGATCTCGATCTGCGCCGGCAGGTTGTTGCCGGTGTTCTTCTCCTCGAACATGTCGAGCGGCGCGACCTGCGAGTACCGCAGGTTGTCCTCGGCGTAGGTGTCGAACACGCCGCGCGAGATCGCCTCCTCGTCCCGCCCGGTCGTGACGACGCGCTGGCCCTTCTTGCCCATCACGATCGCGGTGCCGGTATCCTGACAGCCGGGCAGCACGCCGCCCGCGGCGATGTTCGCGTTCTTCAGCAGCTCGAGCGCGACGAAGCGATCGTTCGCGGATGCCTCCGGATCGTCGAGGATCGTGCGCAGCTGCGCGAGGTGGCCGGGCCGCAGCAGGTGCGCGATGTCGCGCATTGCCGTCCGCGTCAGCAGCGACAGCGCGTCGGACCCGACCTCGAGCCACGTCCGACCGCGCGCCTGGAACGTCTCGACGAAGTCACCGGTCAGCTTGCGATACGGCGTGTCGTGGTGGTGCCCGGCCTCGAGGATGTCCTGGAACGCGAACGTCGGCATGTGCGCGCGAGCATAGCAGCGGCGTTCGACGGCGGTGTACGCTGGGATCGTGCGAGCGGGCTGGAGCTGCATCCTCGTGGCGGGCCTCGCCGGATGCCAGCTCGTGTTTCCGCTCGAGCACGACGAGGCGGCCGGTGATGCGAGCCCGCCCGACGACACGATCCGCGGCGATGGCTCCGATGGCGACGGCGGCGACGCCGATCGCGATGCCGACGGCGTCGCTGACAGCGCCGACAACTGCGTCGCGATCGCGAACGCCGACCAGCACGACGAGGACGGTGATCAGATCGGCGACGTCTGCGACAACTGCCCGCACGTCGGCACGCCAGATCAGACGAATGCCGATGGCGATGACCTCGGGGATGCGTGCGACACGTCGGCGGCGGTCGATTGCATCGCGCGGTTCGATCCGCTGACCTCCCTGCAGGGGTGGACAGTCACGTCCGGCGGGTGGGCGATCCAGAACAACGCACTGCTGCAGAGCGATGCGGGCGCGGCCGATGCGCTGGTCGTCTCGGACACGACGTTCACGCGTAACTCGGTCGAGATCGGTGCGCGCATCGTCTCGCTCGGGTCTGCCTCGCCGCGCTCGGTCGGCGTGTGGACGGCCGTCAAGCAGGTCTCGCCGATCACCGGCGTGCTCGCCGACCTGCGCGACCCGGCGGGCAAGGCCGAGCTTGCCGTCGCGCAGCTCACGAACGGCATCGGCACCGGGCTTCAGACGATCCCGCTGAACCCGAGCAGGCCGCTCGCCGCCGGCGATCTGACGATCGTGAGCATCGACCAGCGGCTGTCGACGCTGCTGATCTCGCGCGCGAGCGATGGCAGCTCGATCGCGAATTCGTCCGTGACACGCACGTCGACCGACGGCCGGATCGCGCTGCGCACGAACCACGCCTCGGTCGCGTTCGACTACGTGCTCGTCGTCGAGCGCAACGCGACGACGCCCTGCCCGCCGCGGCAGTGACGTGGGCTGGCGGTCGCGGGCGGCTTCGGTGTACGCTGGATCGATGCGAGGTCGGGGGACACGCGTGTCGGGTTGTGCGCTACTCGCCGCGCTCGCCGGCTGTCAGATCGTGTTCCCGCTCGACGGGCCGCCGATCGGCGACGACGTCGGCAGTGACGGTGGCAATGGTGACCGCGACAGCGACACCATCGCGGACGAGGTCGACAACTGTCCCGACAACGCGAACCAGGACCAGCACGACGAGGACACCGATGGCGTCGGCGACGTCTGCGATCTGTGTCCGCACGTGCCCGATCCCGGCCAGGCGAACGGCGACGACGACGGCCTCGGGGATGCGTGCGACGACAGCACGGCGGTGGTCGACTGCATCGTCGGTTCGATGGCTTCGACACCGTGTCGGACTGGAGCAATGTCGTGGGGACATGGATCGTCGAGGCCGACACGCTCATCCAGGGCGACTCGACGCTCGGCTCCGGCGACGCGATCATCACGCCCGCGGCGAGCTACGAGACCGTGCGCGTCGAGACCCGCGCCCACGTCCTCGATCTGACGCCCGGCCTCGGCCGCGCCTACGTCGCGGTGTGGACGGCGTTCGCACCAGGCGCGCAGGTCGCCGGGATCCAGAATGCGGTCGAGAACCAGGACGGCGCGACGAATGCCGACGTCCGCATGATCCAGTTCTTTGGCGACGGGCAGTCCGGCGCCATCGGTGACACCCAGTTCGCCACCAGTGATTTCATCGAGACCGGGGACACGATCACGCTCGTGACCGATTACCGGTTCCCGTCGACCATCTCCTCGACGATGTATCGCGAGCGCGGCGGGCTCACGCTGCACATGGATCGCTCGCTCGCCGAGGTCGTGAGCGGCAACATCGGCCTCGGGACGCACGCGGCCTCGGCGGCGTTCGACTACGTGCTCGTGACGACGGCGGTGCCGTCGCTGCCGTGCCCCGCGCGCTGACTCACAGCTTCGCGGCAGCGGCCTCGGCGGCCTTCGCCCACGGGCCGCCCGGGTAGAGCTTCGCGTACTGCGTGTAGGCGCGCTTCGCCTCGTCCTTCTTGCCCGCGAGCTGCAGCGTCAGCGCGAGGTTGTACGACGCCGCGCGCTTGTTCTGCTGGCTCTGGATCGCCTTCTCGAACGACGCGCGCGCCTTGTCGTAGTCCTTGGACTCGGCGAGCACGATGCCGCGGATCAGCTCGATGTCGCCGTCGGTGACGCCGCGCTTCGCCTCGACCTTGCCGAGCATCTCCTTCGCGTTGTCGAGCTGGTTCGCCGCGGTGTACGCGGCCGCGAGGTTGAGCCGCGCCTTGCTGTACGTCTCGTCGGCGGCGAGCGCCTCCTTGAACTGCGCGATCGCCTCGCGCAGCTGCCACGGCAAGCGCGCGCCACCCGAGCCGCGCGACTGCGACTTGTCCTCGTCGCGCGCGAGCCCGACGTATTTGACCGCGCTGTCGCGCTCGAGCGAGAACCGCGTCTGCCAGCGACCGAGCGGCGACTCGGTCTTCGCCATCGCGAGCACGCCGAGCTTCGTGTACGCGATGCCGAGGTCGTTCATCGCCTCCTTGAGCGACGGCAGCATCGCGCGGAACCGCTTGAAGTTGTCGACCGCGTCGTCGTACGCGGCGATCGCGGCCTGCATGTCGGTCGCCTCGAGCTTCGCGCCCTTGTCCATCGCGGCGACGCCGAGCTTGAACGACACGAACGCGTAGCGGACGTCGTTCGTCCAGTACTCGGTCAGGTACTCGACGCGCTCCTGGAACGTCGGGTGATCGAGGTTCTTCGGGATCTCGAGGTCCTGCCCCATGACCTCCATGAACTCGATGCCGCCGCGCGGGTGATAGCCGGCGAGGAACGCCATCACGATGCCCTCGCGATCGGCATCGATCTCGTGGATCCGCGTGACGTGCGTCAGCACCGACGGATCGAGGAACCGCGAGCTGTCCTTGATCGCCTCCTGGAACACCGCGGTGTTCAGCGTGTGGCGGCGGATCACGTGCGACAGCTCGTGCGCGAGCACGTGGCCGAGGATGTCGTTGTTCGCGTCGATCGCGCGGTTCGGGAACTTCTTCTTCAGCAGGTCGATCAACCCGCGCGTGACATAGACGCGGCCATCGGCGAGCGCGAACGCGTTGACCGAGCCCGACGCGACGAGCTGGACCTTGAACGTCTGCTTGATCGCGCTGCCCTCGGACAGCCGGCGCACGATCTCGTCGAGCGCGGCGAGCTCCGGCGGGTTCGCCTCGACGCCACCGAGCTCGCGCTCGATCAGCTCGACGACCGACTTGTAGCGCTCGCTCGAGAACACGTCGTTGCCCTTGCCGGCGAGCACGCCCTCGGTGACGCGCGGGTGCGTCGGCTTGACCTTCGTCAGCTCGACGAGGCCGCGCTCGCCCATCGCGCCGTATGGATCGGCATCGATCGCGGCGACGAAGTGCTCGACCGCGGCGTCGGTCTTGCCGGCGAGCTTGTCGACGATGCCGAGCTCGACATGCGCGGCGGCCGACTGCGGATCGAGCGCGATCGCCTTGTCGAGCGCCGCGCGCGCCTCGGTGTTCTTGTCCTGCGCGCGATACAGCTTCGCGGCCTCGATGTACGCGGCCGGCAACGTCGGCGCGGCCGCGAACTCGGCGAGCGCCTTCTTCGGATCGTAGGCATCCGAGCTCTTCACCGACGAGTACACGAGGCCGAGGTTGTAGTGGCAGTCCTCGTTCTTCGGCTGCGCCTTCGTGCACTCCTCGAAGCCCTGCCGCGCGAGCGCCATCTGCTGGTTGATCTTGCCGATCACGCCGGTCTCGAACGCCGCGGCGTACGCGCGCTTCGCGTCGTAGACCGTGAGCTGGATCGGATCGCCGGACAGCTCGACGATCGCGCGCTCGGCCATCGTGTACATCGGGCCGACCTTGCGCCGCGAGTACGCGACGATCTTCTTCGCCGCCGCGAGCGCGTCGTCCTTGCCGTTCGGGTCACCGGCCTTCATCCGCTTCGACGCGCGATCGAACTGCAGCCAGTACGACTGCGTGTTCGTCGGGTCGAGCGCGATCGCCTTGTCGAGCGAGGCGCGCATACCCTTGTCATCGGCCGCGTTCGCCTGCAGCTCGGCGAGCGCGAGCCACGCATCCTGGCTCGCCGGGCTCTGCTTCGTCAGCTTCGTCAGCACGTCGATCGCGAGCTTGTCCTTCTTGTCGCGCGTGTAGATCGACGCGAGCGCGAGCGACGCCGAGAGGTTCTTCGGATCGAGCTTGAGGATCGCCTGGTACTCCTTCGCGGCACCGGCGTAGTCGTTCGCGCGCCGCAGGTAGTACTGCGCCATCCACTCGTGGCGCTCGACCTCGAGCTGCTTCTTGTCGAGCTTGGCCGCCGGCGACTTCGGGGGTGGCTTCTTGACGACCTTCGGCTTCGCCGCGGCGGTCAGCGACGCGCCGAGGCACAGCATGATGACGAGACTGCGTAGCTTCATGTCGATCCCCAGTTTCAGTTGAGCGGTGAGTTGTCGCCGGCCGGCAGGAAGCTGGCCCAGTAATACGGATGCGCGTACTTGTCGCGCGCGAGGATCTCGAGCTGGACGTCGCGCAGCGCCGTGCTGCGCGCCTTGCCGGCGCCGAGCTTCTTGTAATAACCGGCCATCAGATCGCGCGTCGCGAGATCGTCGACCTGCCACAGCGTCATCACGAGGCTCTCGGCGCCCGCGATCACGAGCGCGCGACGCAGGCCGTAGACGCCCTCGCCATTCGTGACCTTGCCGATGCCGGTCTCGCACGCGCTCAGCACGACGAGCTTCGTGCCCCATAGATCGAGGCCGGACGCCTCCATCGCGGTCAGGATGCCGTCCTCGTCGCCGGACGACAGCTTGTTCGCACCGGCGAGCGCGAGCCCCGAGCGTAGCAGCGGGTTCTCGTACGTCTCCGACGCGGCCGGCTGCTGGCCCGGTGCACCCGGGGTTCCCGGTGCCGCCGGGGCTCCGGGACCGGAGCGCGACGCGTCGCTCGTCTCTTGTGGTGGCGGCTCGTCGGGCAGGAAGAACCCGTGCGTCGCGAGGTGGAGCACCTTCGGGCCGTGCACCGACTTCACCATCGCCTCGGTCGCCTGCGTGCCCTTGAACACCTTGAGGCCCGGCATCGTCTTGCCGACGAGCTCGGCCTCCTGACCGGTGCCCGGTAGCGGCTGCCACATCAGCGACGCGAGATCGGCCGATCGCCGGCCGCGGGTGCCGGTCCCCGCCGGTGCCGGCGCGCTCGCGTCGAACGCCGGATCCGCGAAGATCACGCCGCCGCCCTGCGCCTTCGTCTTGACGTTGAGCCGCATCAGATCGCGGCCGCTCGTCACGTACGTGAACGTGTAGCGCTTGATCAGGAACTGCTTCTTGTCGTCGACCAATGCCGAGAACGGCACGAGGTTGAGTGACCCGTCCGGCGCGATCAGCACGTTCGTCGATCCGCCGAGCAGCGGCGCGATCTTCGCGAACGTCAGCTTGTACAGATCCTGGCCGAGGTCGACCGCGCGATCGTTGTCCGGATCCGACACCGCCTTGCGGAACTTCTCGATCGCCTCGTCGATCGCGGTCACCGGGCCGAGATCGACGACGCTCGGATCGCCGGTCGCGCCGACGACATACGCGGCGTAGCGGCGCGGCGGCAGCTGTGGGTTGATCTTGTACGGCGCCTTCGGATCGCCGGGCTGGAAGTTCACGATCTCGACGAGCCGCGCGTCCTTCGGGATCATCTTCTGGATCCGCGCCAGCTCGATCGGCTGGCTGACGACGCGATACGCCGCGCTCTTCTTGCCGACCTGGATCTCCAGCCTCAGGATCTGCTCCTCGAGCGCGGCGACCTCCTTCGCGTAGTCGTCGTCGCCGGTCGCCGACGGCCCCGCGACCATCAGCTTCGCGAGCTTCGCGCGCGCGGCGGCGAGCTCGTCGAGCAGCTTCTTGTCGTCGGGCGACAGCTTGCTGCGGATCGTCGCCATGCTCGCCGCGGCGGCGTCGAGGATGCGGCCCTTGCGGCGCAGCAGCGTCGTCAGCGCGAGCCGCGCCGCCGACGGGCTCTTCGGCGCGTACGTCAGGTGGAAGTTGATCACGTTGTCGAGCTGGTAGCCGTT
The DNA here is from genome assembly GCA_035715365.1 of Kofleriaceae bacterium. Lineage (GTDB taxonomy): Bacteria > Myxococcota_A > Polyangia > Haliangiales > Haliangiaceae > JABFXX01. Next base: position 83,530 of record DASTLB010000031.1, read on the forward strand.
GCGCTGGAAGTACACGGCGTGGTCGTTCTCGGTGCCGGTCTTCAGCACGAGCGTCAGCTCCTTCTCGGCGAGCTCGAGGCCCTCGGTCAGCGCGGCCTCGGCCTCCTTGAGCTTGCCCGACCCCATGTAGACGTACGCGGTCGTGATCAGCGACGTGCCGTAGATCGGGTGCTTCCTGCCATACGTCTTCGCGAGCTGGTCGCGGTACTGGACGAGCAGCGTCTCGGCGCGCTTGTAGTCGCCCATCTCGCGCAGCACGTCGGCGATCGTGAAGTTGTAGACGTACGCGCTCTGCGGCGCCATCTTCGCGAGCCACGCCTGCGCCTTCTCGAGCAGCGCGAGCGCTTCTTTCGGCTTGCCCTGCGCGCGCTTGATCTCGGCGAGCGACGCGTCCCAGCCCGAGTAGCCGCGCGCCTTGGTGTCGATCGCGATCGCGCGCATCATCAGCTGCTCGGCCTTCGCGAGATCGTTGTTCTGGCGATGGGTGAACGCGAGCATGCCGAGCATCGACGACAGCTGCGGATCGTCGGGCTTGTCCTTCTCGAGCCGTGCGATCTCCTTCTCGTAGATCGCGATCGCCTTCTTGATCAGCGGCTGCGCGAGGTCGTCGCGGTTGCCGTAGTGGTACATCGTCGCGATGCTCCACAGCGTGCTCGCCTTGACGATCACCATCGACGTGGTGTCCTTCTCGACGATCCGGACGCAGCGGTCGTAGATCGCGATCGCCTTCGGCCGCTGGTTGGTCTGCCAGTAGATGCTGGCGACCATCTGCAGCGGCCCGACGAGCGCGGGGTCATCCTTGCTCTTCGCGAGCGCCTCCTGGATCTTGAGGCTCTGCTCGTACACGCGCTGCGCCGACGAGTACTCGTTGCGCGTGTTCAGCACGGTGCCGTACTGCGACAGCTGCTGCGCGTACGCCATGCTCTGCTCGCCGTCGAGCTTCTTCGTGATCGCGAGCATGCGCTGGTAGATCGGATCGACCTCGTCCATCCGGTTCTGCGTCCAGTACACGCCGGTCAGCGGCATCAGCGCCCACAGCACCTCGCGCGACTCGGGGCCGTGCTGCTTCTCGGCGCTCTTCAGCAGCTCCTTGTAGAGCGTGACCGCCTCGACGTAATCGCCGGTCTGCTGGAACAGGCCCGCGAGCGACTGCTTGCGGCGCTGCGTCTCGAGCGCGTCGTCGCCGCTGATCTTCTTCTGCAGCTCGTAGAGCTTGCGCGCGACCTTGACCGCCGCGAAGTTCGCCTGCTTGACCTGATGATCGACCAGCTCCTTGTCGAGCTTCGCGAGCTCGGCGGCCTCGGCCGGCGTCGGCTGCTTCGCCGGTGCCGGTACACCGGGCTTCGCCGGCGCGGTCTTGACCGGCGGCTTCGCCGGTTTCGGTTTCGCGATCGCGCCGCCGGTCGCGGTGCACAGCGCGACGACGACACCCAGAACAAGCGTTCCCACCCGCATGCTGCCGGAAGTCTTAACACGCCGACTGTGCCGGCATCGGCGCGTTGTTGATCGCGGCCGGACCCGCGCTAGGATGCCGGCGATGAGGCTTCTCGGAGTGTGCGTCGCGGTCATCGCGGTGGTCCTCGGTTCTGCGTGTGGTGGTGGGAGCAAGTCGGTGAAGGAGCCGGCGCCGGTCCCCGATCCGATCGCGAAGACGACCGGGCCGGCGTGCAAGGTCGTCGCCGACCACATGGCGCAGGTCGCGCTCGCCGGTCGCGATCCGGCACAGCCCGACGACACCGGCAAGGTCGCGTCGGCGCTACGCACGCGCTGCGAGACCGACGGCTGGTCCGACGAGGCGCGCAGCTGCTTCGCGACGATGCAGAACGACCAGGAAGCCGAGGGCTGCCACGGCATGCTGACGCCCGAGCAGCGCAAGGCGCTCGACAAGGACGTCAAGCCGGCGACGCCCGCCGAGCCGCCGAAGGCCGAAGCCGCCGCCGCGCCGCCGCCGCCCGCACCGACCCCGACGCCATCGCGGTCGCGCGGCGCCGTGAAGAAGAAGCCGGCGCCGAGCAAGAGCACCGGATCCGGCACCTCGGCCGATCCGTGCCAGGGCGGCGAGTAGGCCACGTCCGATCCGGACGAGCCGGCGCGCCGGCCGTCGCAGCTACGGATACACGGCGCCGAGCGTGGCGAGATCGCCGGGAGTGGCGTTGCGCAGCCACGCGAGGTACTCGCCGAGCGCGTCGCGATCTTGCAGCGATAGCTCCTTGTCGAACCGCGGCATCTGGCTCATCTGCTCGACTGCGGTCATGTGCAAGCCGGACTTCGGGTTGCTGATGAAGCTTCGGTAGTAGTCGCGCGAGCCGAAGCCGAACAGGTTCGGCGCGGTCCCGGACACGCCCTCGACGATCGAGTGGCAGTCCGAGCACGCGCTCTCGAACAGCGGGCCGCCGCGCTCGACCGCGGCCTTGTCGATCGGCTTGCCACGGCCCGGGCCGCCCTGCGCGTAGACGAGCTCGACGACATCGTCGAGGTCGCGGCCCTGCAGCGACGTCGGCTTCATCGCCAGATCCTTCGGCGCGTTCGGATCCTCGGCGGGCTCTTCGGCCTTCGGCTCCGGCGTCGCCTTGCCCTTGCCCGGCTTGCCTGGCGTCTCTGGCTTGTCCGGCGGCGCAGCCTTCTGCTTCTGGTCCTCGAGCTGCTGGGCTTCGAGCGACAGCTTGACGAGCTTCGTCTTGCCCCAGAACCGCGCGTGGCTCGGGTCCTGGAGAAACGCCTTGAGCCACGCGCGATCGTTGTGGCCGGCCTCGATCAGCGGGCCCTTGCGATCCTTCGGATCCTCGTGACAGCCCTTGCATGCCTTCGCGTAGATCGTGCGCGCGCGATAGAACGGCTGGGTCGCGAACACGTCGGCCGCGCCGGTCGACGGCACGCCGTTGTCGCGCGCGAGCGCCCGCGCGCGGTCGGCGAGCTTCGTCGCCTCGACGGTGCGCTTCGTGAGATCCGCGTCGTCGGCGTCCTTCGCGAACGACATCACGGTGAGCCCCGCGATCATCGCGAGGATCGCGGCGAGCACGCCGAGCCACACGCGACGCGCGAGCGCCGAGGTGCCGCGATCGAGCCGCGGCAGTGCCGCGAGGAAGCCGCCGATCACCGCGGGCACGGCCATCGCGACGAGCTTCTCGGCGCTGCCCGCCATCTCGCGGAGGTGAAACAGCCAGCGGAAGTACCACAGCGGTCGGGCGTCGAACGCGTTCGCCGGATCGGCGGGCGCCCACAGATCGGTGCCGTGCTGCTGCACGACGTACGCGAGCAACACGACGAGCATGATCACGAACACGACGATGTCGCGCATCGCCTGATCCGGCCACCGCGGCGCCGGCGCACCGGTCTGCACCGCGGTCGTGCCGTGGCGGCGCGCGAGCCGGACGTGGGCGACGAGCACGATCGTGACGACGATCGGCAGCAGGATCACGTGCAGCGCGTAGAACCGGGTCAGCGTCAGGTTGCCGTACTCGTTGCCGCCGAGCGCGAACGATCGGATGTGCTCGCCGATCACCGGCGTGCCCGCGGCGATGCCGATCTCGACGCGGTTCGCCCAGTAGCCGGCCTGATCCCAGCGCAGCACATAGCCGGTCACCGACCACGCGAGCGAGATCACGAGCAGCAACAGCCCGAGCCACCACACGAGCTCGCGCGGCCGGCGATACGCACCGGCGAGCGCGGTCTGGATCAGATGGATGCCGGCGATGATCACGATCGCCGACGCGCCGTGATGATGGATGCCGCGGACGATCCAGCCCCATGCCGCCTGGTCCTGGATGTACGCGACCGAGGCCCACGCGTCGGTCGACGACGGGCTGTAGAACGACGCGAGCGCGAACCCGGTCAGCGCCTCGACGACGAACAGCATCGTCAGCACGCTGCCGAACACGTACGCGAACGACGCGCCGCCGTCGATCATCGCGCTCGTCTCGCGGCCGAGCGCCAGGCGCTCGCGCACGAAGTCGCGGGCACGATCGAGCGCGCTCACGCGGGCTCCACCTTGTCGGTGTCGAGCTTGAACCGCACCCACGCGAGCTTGAGCCGGCCCTCGACCTCGGTGACCTCGAGCCGATCGAGGCCGCGCTTCGACGGTCCGGTCATGCGCTTGCCGTCGAGATCGAACCGGCTGTCGTGGCACGGGCACAGAAAGTTCTTCTGGCCCGCGTCGTAGCCGACCGCGCAGCCGAGGTGCGGACACACCGCGGACCGCGCGTCGATGTCCGTCGGCTTCGGGCCGATCCGGCGCAGCCACGCGGCGCCGAGCACGACGTCACGCGCCGAGCTCCACGCATCCTTGATCACCGGCGCGATGACCTCGACGCGCTTCGGCGGCTCGCCGATCCGGACGCTATCGACGCTGCCGATATCGATCGGATCGCGCGGAGACGTCACCGTCTGCTTGCCCGCCGGATCGATCACGAGCCGCACGACCGGCGCCGCGACCACCACCCCGACCCCACCACCGAGCGCGCAGGTCGCGACCTTCAGAAACTTCCTGCGATCGGGATCGTCTCCCATGGGATCACGGTATCAGCGCCGCGCCCGTTTGTACGATCCGTACGATCCACTGGCTGGCTGGTTTCAGCCCATCGTGCGCTCTTCGCGCTCCTGATCCTCTTTGCACTTGATGCACAGCGAGGTCTCGGGACGCGCTTCGAGGCGCTTCTTGCCGATCGGCTCCTCGCAGATCTCGCAGATCCCGAACGTGCCGTCGTCGATCTTCTTCAGCGCGAGGTCGAGCTTCGACAGCAGGCTCTTCTCGCGGCCGCGCAGCCGGAACTCGAACGACTGGATGTACTCGCTCGAGGCGAGATCCATCTCGTCGGGCAGATCATTTGCGTCGAGGACCATGCCCTCGGACAGCATCTGGCGCGCGCGCTCGAGGACGACTTTGCGTTTCTCTTCGAGGAGCTCTTGAAACTTCTTCAGCTCCTTCTTGGTCAGACTCTTCGACTGGGACGCGGTCGTCGTGCTCACGGGATATCCCCCTGGTGGTGGGGTGGATTCGGGCGGGGCGTTAAACGAAGCGCGGTAGGATAGTGATCCACACGCGGCGGAGCAACCCCCAAACACTCTTCCCTTACACCGGTGGACTGCTTGACACCGTGTAGGCGGTCCTCGAAACTATCTCGCGATGGCCGGATCGGATAAGCGCAAGCAGTCCCTATATTTTCCTGAAGACATGCTCAAGGAAATCCAAGACGAAGCGACCCGGCAGGACCGGTCCCTGTCGTGGATTGTCCAGAAAGCCTGGAAGATCGCTCGCAAAGAGATCATGAAGTACCCGTCGGTGAACGAGTTCCCCGGCGAGGAAGACGAGAAAGAGATTGCCTAGCTCGGCACGCTGCGTTTGACCGCTACTTCCGATGTTGTGAGTAGCTCGAACGCAAACGTGGTGCAGACGGCGTGGGGTTATGCCGTCTCTCCGAGCGACGGTAGTCCCCTGTTCTACGAGTCTTGGGGGGAACGCGGCACCCAGACGCCGGTGGTGCTGTGCGATGGCATTGGATGTGACGGGTACGTCTGGCGTTACCTGAGGGCAGACCTCGGCTCGCGCTTCGGACTGCACCCTCATTATCGAGGCCATGGCCGCACGGCAGCTCCGCGCGATCCTGCGCGTGTCACGATCGAAGATCTCGCAGACGACGTCGCGTGCGTGCTCGACGATGCGCTCGTGGAGCGCGCCGCGCTCGTCGGACATTCGATGGGTGTGCAGGTCGCGCTCGAGACGTATCGCCGTCATCCCGAGCGGGTGGCCGGCCTCGTCCTCGTGTGCGGCGCGTCCTCGCACCCGCTGAAGACGTTCCGTGGCTCGGCGGCGCTCGAGGACCTGCTGCCCACGATCCAGAAGTGGATCCACCGCGTGCCGGGCGTCATCAACCGCGTCACGCGCTGGGTGCTGCCGACCCGGCTGGCGTACGAGGTCGCGAGCCGGCTCGAGATCCGCCGCGAGCTCGTGAACCCGGCCGACTTCATGCCGTACCTGGAGGGCATGGCGCGCATCGATGCGCGGCTGTTCATCGCGATGCTGTCAGCTGCTGGCCAGCATTCGGCGGACGAGCTGCTGCCCCAGATCAATGTGCCGGTGCTGGTCGTCGCGGGCGGACGAGATGGATTCACGCCTCCCGCGCGCAGCCGTGCGATGGCCGAAGCGATCCCGGATGCGGAGCTGCTGGAGATTCCCAACGCCTCGCATACAGCGCCGATCGAACGTCCCCACCTGGTCGACTGGACCGTGCGTGACTTCCTCCAGCGCCGCGTGGATCACCCTGGTCTACGTGTCGCGCGCGCCGACGACACGACGAACGAACGCGGCTCGTAGCGAATAAAAAACTGCGCGCTTCTTCGTGCGGTGATACGCTGCGGTCTCAATCCGTGGGGACTCTTGAACCCGGCTCGGAACTATTCTGAGCGACGTTCGGGTTAGCTGTGGGTTACCCGCCGAAATTCGTAAGGTTTCGCGGAGAAATTCATCGCTTTTCAAAACGTGATCAGGCAAGGTCGCGGTCCATCGCAGCTCGGCCTTGTGGGGGAAATACACGGTTCTCGCTGCGAACCAGGACAAACAAGCCATGGAAACCGACAAGTCAATGACACGCCCTGTCCTCCGTCGGCCCGATGACGACAACGATGGTCTGGTTGCTCTTCCGCCGGTGCCGCTGGTTCGCCAGCGCCTGCGTTCCTCCGTGAAGGAGTTCGCCACCTCTCAACCTGGACGTCGTGCTGCCGCTCTCGCCGCCGTGTGGATTGCAGCGACCGGCTGCGAGGCCGATCTCGGGCACTACGATCCCGAGGAAGCGCTTCGCACCTATCGCCTGATCGAATCGGAGCTTCGTGCCGAGCTGCGCATCAGCCTCGGTCGCGCCATCACGAACGAGCCGCACGCCGCCACGCGCAACACGATGATCAGCATGCTCGAGCACCTCGAGGAGCTCGAGGCCGCTGCCGTTGCCCCGCGCCCGGCCCGTCGCCGTCGCCGCCGCTGATCGCGTCAGCGTCCCTACATTCACTACAGCCAAAACGAGCTCGGTGCTTCGCTGCACCGGGCTCTTTTTGATCCGGCTCGCGAGCGCGGCCCGCTGTCCGGTGTCCGGCCGGCTCCCGGACGCGCTGTCCGGGAACCGGACAAAGCACGCGCTAACCTGTCGACAACGCTCGTCGACTTGCGCGGCACCCCGCTTGCTGCTCGCCGCGGGCGATGACGCTATCCGCAGACCGACCAGCCGCAGTGCCGGCACAGTCGACACGCGCTCTGGACGACGAGCTGAGATCCACACTCGGGACACGTGGGCGAGGCAGCGGCGATCGCGCTGCGCGCGCCGGTGACGAGGACCTGCCCCTCGCGGCTTGTGTCCCGGTAGACGGTGATTCCCTTGCAACCAAGCTCGTACGCGAGCTGGTACGCAGCTTTGACATCCGCCGGCGTTGCGGTCCGGGGGAGGTTGATCGTCTTGCTGACCGCGGCGTGGACGCGGCGCTGGAAGACGGCCTGCATCCTGACGTGCATCGCGACGTCGATCTCGTGCGCCGTCGGGAACCAGCGCTGGACGTCGTCTGGGACGCGCTGGTTGCCTCGGACACCGCCGTGCTCGGCGACCTCGTCGAACAGCGCCCGCGACGCGAACCCGCGCTCGACGGCGACCTGCTGGAACGCGGGGTTGACCTCGGTGAGCTCGGCGCCGTCGAGGACGTTGCGGCGGTACGCGAGCGCGTACAGCGGCTCGATGCCGCTCGAGCTGCCGGCGATGATGCTGATCGTCCCGGTCGGGGCGATCGTCGTGGTCGTCGCGTTGCGAAGCGGACGCTCCCCGGCGTCGTCCCACCGCGACCCGGCCCAGGTCGGGAAGGCACCGCGGCGCTCGGCGAGCGCGCGCGAGGCTGCCAGCGACTCGTCTTCGAGGAAGCTCGCGACTCGGTCGGCGAGCGCGAGCGCGTCGTCGGAGTCGTAGGCGAGCTGCATCGCCGCGAGCGCGTCGGCCCAGCCCATGATGCCGAGCCCGATCTTGCGGGTCGCCTTCGTCGCGCGCTCGATCTCGACGAGCGGGTACTTGTTCGCGTCGATGACGTCGTCGAGGAACCGCACGGCGGCGTGGATGGTCGTACGGAGCCGCTGCCAGTCGAGCTGACGGCCCGTCACGAACTTCCCGAGGTCGATGCTGCCGAGCGTGCAGGACTCGAACGGCAACAGGGGCTGTTCGCCGCAGTTGTGGACGAGCAGCCCGTTCGCGAAGAAGTGCTGCGTGGTCGGTTCGGAGAGATCGAAGACCTCGGCTTCGCCTTCGAGCGTGACCTCGCGAACGGTCGCCCAGCCCGCGCCTTCGCGCGGATGACGAACGACGCGCAGCCGATCGCCGCGGACGAGGCGCGCCGCGGCGACGTCGCCGGTCGAGGTGGTCACGAGATGCTCGGCGGTCAGCCGGAGCTCGACGCCGTCGTCGGTCACGAGCCGGTAGACCGGACGGATCCCGGTCGAGACGACCTGCGTTGCTTGCCGGAACACGACGCGGTCGTCGTCGAGCGTGGCGATCCACGGTTGCGTTCCCACCAGCTCGGCGATCGGAACCAGCCCGCGGTCTTCGACCCAGACGCGGGTGTCACCCGTGACGCAAGGATTCGTCGCCTCGATGCGGCCGAGGCCCGGCGTTGGCTGGAGCTCGTTGATCCGGTCGATGAACACCATCCCGGGATCGCCGACGGCCCAGGCGGCGTTCGCGATCGCGTCGAGCACGCGCGCGGCGTCGAGCTGGCCGCTGACGTGGCCGGTGCGCGGGTTGACGAGATCGTAGGTCGTGCCGGCGCGGACCGCGGCCATGAACGTGTCGGTGATCGCGACCGACAGGTTGAAGTTGCGCATCCGCGTCGGGTCGAGCTTGATCGCGATGAACTCGAGGATGTCGGGGTGGTCGACGCGCAGCATGCCCATGTTGGCGCCGCGGCGCGTCCCGCCCTGCTTGATCGCCTCGGTCGCCACGTCGAACACCTGCATCAACGACACGGGGCCCGACGCGGTCCCACCGGTCGAGGCGACGAGATCGCCGGCCGGCCGCAGCCGCGAGAACGAGAACCCGGTGCCGCCGCCGGTCTTCTGGATCTCGGCGGCCCACCGCACGGCCTCGAACACGCCGGTCGTCGAGTCCTCGACCGGGACGACGAAGCACGCGGCGAGCTGGCCGAGTGGGCGGCCGGCATTCATGAGGGTCGGCGAGTTCGGCAGGAACTCGAGGCTCGTCATCATCGCCTCGAAGATCGAGCGCGCCTCGGCGACCTCGTCGGGGGAGTAGCCGTAGCGGGCCTCGACCGCGCTGACATGGCGAGCGACCCGGGCGAACAGCTGCGCCGGCGTCTCGACGACCACGCCGTCCTCGCGCGCCAGGTAACGAGCGCGCAGGACCGCGAGCGCATTCTCGGTGAGCGGCGCAGGCACGTGCGCACCGTACGATCCGCTGCCAGGTCACGCAACCGACCGCGCACCGCGCTCGCGTGGCTGATCGCGGCGCTCGCGCTCGGCCTCGTCGTCGTCATGTCGCGGCTCGCGGCGGCCGACGCACCGACCGTCGACGACTGCGCAGCGCAGGGGCGCGACGACGATGCGTGCGACGAACTGGACACGCCCGCCGGCAGCCCGATCGACGACGCGCACGCGCCGATCGCCGACGCGATCGACGACGCAGACTTCGATCCGGATCGGCTCGCGGCGGGGATCGACAGCGACGAGCTCGCCGACGTGCTCGACCGCGGCGCCGCCGGCGCCGAGGCGGTCGATCTCGAGCTGCGCCACCAGCGGCCGTCGCGGTGGGGCCGGCTCGATCTCGCGGTCGCATGGCGCCGGCACTGGGACGACGCGTGGACCGCGCGCGCCCGCGCGACGACGCGCGACGATCAGCTGTGGATCGTCGCGACGTGGAGGCGGTGATGCGCGCGGTTGCCATCATCGTGATGCTCGCGGTGCTCGCGCCGCTCGCGCGCGCCCAGCCCGCCGGCTCGGCCGAGGACGACGAGCTCGAGCCGCCGCGCGCGGACGACTTCGAGGGGCCGTTCACGCCGTGCTGCACGGGTGCGCCGTCGATCGGTGCGGTGCTCGCGGCGGCGTACGCGAGCGCGGGGCTCGATCGCGATCCGTCGCGAAGCTGGATCCGCCGGGCGCGGCTCGCCGGGCTCGTGCCGTGGCTGACCGTGCGAACGGGTCGCGACACGAGCTGGCAGGACAACGATCCGGACGTCGATCACGGGCTCGCGCTCGAGGTCCGCGCGACGTGGCGCCTCGACCGCCTCGTGTTCGACAGCCGCGAGCTGCAGGTCGCGTCGATCGACGCCGCGCGCCGGCGCGAGCGCCGACGGCTCGCGAGCCGCGTGATCCGCGCGTACTTCACGTGGCGCCGGGCGGCGGGTCATGCGAGTGACCCCGCCGCGGCGGTGCGCGCCGACGAAGCCGCCGCGGAGCTCGACGCGCTGACCGATGGCGCGTTCTCAGAAGCGCTCGCAGGTGCTTCGTCCGAAAACCGGACAACCGTGCGTAACGACCGGCGGGACGCGCGATGATCGAGGTGATCGCATGTGGGCAAGCGCGCCGGCTACCCCGGTGCGGCCCGTCGACGTGCTTGTTGGCGGGAGCGCGCGCTGGCACGCTGGACGAAAGTGGCAGGACCGACGCGTCAGCACCCTCGCTATGCCCATCATGCTGCGGTGACGCTGCACGTCGCCGGCGAAGCGCGCGCCGGGCTGACGCAGAACGTGTCGCGCGGCGGGTTGTGTGCCGACCTCGCGCAGCCGATCCAGACGGGCACCGACATCGACATCGACCTCCAGCTCGTGTTCGATGCGAACACGACGAGCGATGCGCTGCGCGTGCCGGCGCGCGTCGTGTGGTGCACGCGGCTCGACGACACGTACCAGATCGGCGTCGCGTTCCGGCCGATGCCGGCGCAGCTCGTCCAGTACCTGCTGCTGTTCCTGCGCTATCTCGACGACGGCGAGCGCGCGGAGCGGTTCCGCCACGAGCCGGTGCTCGACAAGCGGTTCGGCTGACGGGGCAGCGCGGGCGCGACTCAGCTCGCGGGCTGGTTCTTCTTCGCGGCGGCCTGCGCGCGTGCCTTCTGGATGTCGGACATCATGCCGAGCACGAGGCGCGGATCGGTGAACACGTTGAGCTTCGGCGCGAGCGTCTTCGCGTAGCGGTCGAAGTACAGCAGCTGCTTCGTGATCAGGATGAACTCGTTCGGCATCCGCATCTGGTGGCGGGTCGCGGTGCGCTGGATGCCGGGCAGGAATTCGGCGTAGTTGACCTCGCCGAACGACAGCGTCAGCAGCGGGCGATAGGTCTCGCCGAGATCCTTCACGAACGCGTCCATGTCGAGGTTCGGCGGCGTGCCGGCCATCTCGCAGATGATCTCGGCGAGCCGTTTGTAGTTTCCGGATGCGAACGCGATCATGTAGTCGGTGACGAGCTCGCGCTCGCGATCGTCGAACCGACCGACGATGCCGAAGTCGAGAAAGCCGATCGTGCCGTCGTCGAGCAGCATCAGGTTGCCGGCGTGGACGTCGCCGTGGAAGAAGCCGTAGAACACGACGCACTGGAACCAGCCGCGCAGGCCGTCGACGAGCGCGGTCTCGCCGTCGATGCCGCGCTCCTTGATCTCGTCGAAGCGATCGACGCGCAGGCCGATGAAGCGCTCCATCACGAGCACCTTGCGCGTCGTGTACTCGTGGTGCGGCACCGGCGCGTGGATGTGCTTGTGGCCGAGCTCGCGCATGATCTCGTTGAACCGGTCGAGGTTCGCGGCCTCCTTGCGGAAGTCGAGCTCCTCGGTGAGCGTCTTCGTGAAGTCGTCGACGACGCCGACCGGGTTCGCGAGCTCGGCGTTCTTCTTGAACCGCTGGACGATGCCCGCGAGCATGCGCATCAGCTTCATGTCCGCCATGCAGCGGCCGATGATGCCGGGACGCTGGACCTTGACGACGACCGGCGTGCCGTCCTTGAGCTTCGCGGTGTGGACCTGCGCGATCGACGCCGACGCGAGCTGCTTCGGATCGAGATCGACGAGGTGCGCGGCCTTCTCGCTGCCGAGCTCCTCGTCGAGCGTGCGCCGGACATCCGCGAACGCGAACGGCTTGACGCGGTCGAGGACCTTCTGGAACTCCTTGACGTACGCGTCCGGGAACATGCCCGCCGACGACGCGATGATCTGGCCGAACTTGATGAACGTCGGCCCCATGTCCTCGCACCACATGCGGAACAGCGCCGGGCGCGTCAGCTTCTGGTACTTGTCGCCGCGGCCGCTCGCGGCCATGATCGCGCGGCGCAGCCCGATCGCGTCCGCGAGCCACAGCCAGAAGTACTTCGCGCTGTAGATGACGAGCGCCCAGACGCGGCGAGGCACCGGCAGCGATACCGACAGCAGGAACAGGATCGCGACGAGCGCCAGCAGCGAGTACCAGAACATGCTCGCGGCAATCCTATCACCGACCCGCCTCGCGACGGTGGCATCGTTCGGACGCGTTCGTGTCGACCACCACGCGGCGGCTACTCGAGTCGCCAGCGGCGCCGACATGGGAAGCCTTCCGAGTGCAGCCTGCGTGAGCCACGCGACCACGTATACTGCCGCGATGCTGACGACGGTCAACGCCGGTCCGTACACGGTCCGCGGGATCTCCGTCGGCGGGGTCTACACGTCGATCGCGATTCCCGAGCTCGGCGTGGTGTTCGACGCCGGCGCGTCGCCGCGCTCGTCGGGCGGGCTCGACACGATTTTGCTCTCGCACGGCCATGCCGACCACGTCGGCGCGCTGCCCGCGCTGCTCGGGATCCGAGCGCTGCACGGCAAGCTGAAGCCGCCACGCGTCGTGATGCCGGCCGAGATCGTCGACGATCTCACCACCGCGCTCGCCGCGCTGTCACGGCTGCAGCGGTTTCCGCTCGAGATCGACGCGATCGGCATGTCCCCCGGCGACACGATCGCGCTGCGCGGCGACCTCCACGTCAGGGCGGTGCGGACGTTTCATCCGGTGCCGTCACTCGGCTACATCCTCGTGCGGCGGGTCGCGAAGCTGCGCGCCGAATTCGTCGGCATGCCCGGCCCGGAGATCGCGAAGCGACGGCGCGCCGGCGAGGACGTCACCGACTTCGAGGAGCGCGCCGAGGTCGCGTACGCGACCGACACGCTGGTGTCGGCGCTCGATCACGCGCCGGAGCTGCTGCGCGCGAAGGTGCTGATCGTCGAGTGCACGTTCCTCGACGAGCGCAAGACCCTCGAGGCGGCGCGCGCCGGCTGCCACATCCACCTCGACGAGATCATCGAGCGCGCGGATCGGTTCCGCAACGAGCACGTCGTGCTGATGCACGTCTCGCAGCTGTACCGGCCCGACGAGGTCGCGGCGCTGCTCGATCGCCGCGTCCCGGCGCCGCTGCGCAAGCGGATCATCCCGTTCGTCCCGTCGGGGCCGCACTGGCCCGGGTGAGCGGAGCCGCGCATGCCAGGTGACGAGCCCGACGAGCCCGACGAGCGCGACGAGCCCGCCGAGCCCGACGAGCCGGTGGACGCTGACCCGCCCGTATCCGTGCTCGGCGACGAGCTCGATCTGCACACGTTCCTGCCGCGCGAGTGCGCGGACGTCGTCGAGGAGTACGTGCGCGCCGCGCAGGAGGCCGGGATGACGCGCGTGCGGATCATCCACGGCAAGGGCACCGGCACGCTGCGACGGATCGTGCACGCGGTGCTCGCGAAGCATCCCGCGGTCGCGCGCTTCCAGCTCGCGGACGGCGCGAGCGGCAGCTGGGGCGCCACGATCGCCGAGCTGAGACCGCGCGACCCGGCGCCGGACTGATCGAGGTGCGCAGCCAGTCGTGCGAGGCTCGCGGTATGGCAAAGCTCCCCGTGTACGGCGCGTTCGAGCGCGTCGCCATGATCGCGGGCAGCTTCGACGGCGAGGTGCACGATCCGCTGCGCCGGTTTGCCGGATCGCGACGTGGCGAGGCGCTGGAGCTCGTCGAGCTCGAAACCGGCACGGTGACGACGCGGGTCGGTGGCGTCGATCCGCGGGCGCGCGTGCGGATCGACCCGACGGGGACGCGCGTCGTCGTGCGCCACGAGGCCGCGCTCGCGATCCACGATGCGCGTGGCGTGATCGCGGAGGCGGCGACGCCGACGGTCCGGGTCGCATGGAACGGCGAGCGGCTCGCGCCGGGCGCGCCACGGCCGCAGTGGGGGTACGCGCTCGACGAGGTCGGGTTCACGCACGACGGCACCCACGTGTGGCTCGCGACGCACGGCGAGGCCGACGGCCGCGCGTGCTTGCAGCTCTACGATCGCGAGCTCGCGCTCGTCGACACGTTCACCGATCTGCGAAGCTACTCGCCGTACAGCGTCGCCGAGGGCGAGGACTTTGCGCCACTCGGGGTGTGGAGCGAGGCGTGGATCGAGCCGCAGCCGGCCGATCCGGCATGGGCGCTCGCGGTGTCCAATGCCGGCGATAGCTGCAGCGCGGTGATCGCGTTTCGCGTGGCCGAGGGGCGGTTCGTCGTCGACCAGGAGCCGCTGCAACGCGCGGTGTTCGCGATCGACGCGCACGCGCTACGCGGCGTGTTCGTCACGCCGGTCACACCCGAGCCCGAGCTGCTGATCGTCGACGGCGACCACCTGCTGTCGCTGACGAGCTGGCCGCCCACGACACCGCCGCGGCTCGATGCGGTCGACCCGCTCGAGGCACTGCGCGACGACGACCACCGCGTGGTGATCCCGTTCGCGCGCGGTGGCGAGCTCGAGCACGGTGACGTGTACGTGACCGATCGCGAGCTGCTGGTCGGGCTCGTCGGCGAGTCGGCGTCGGGGTATGTCGCGCTCGACCTGCGCACGCTCGCGGTGCTCGGTGTCGTGAACAACCCACGTGGCGGCGACGTGCTCCATGTCGGGCACGATCGCTACATCACCACGCACGCGCGCGGCGCGACGCTGTGGCGACTCGCGCGGCGCTGAGCGGTGCGTTCTGGTATGAACCAGCGGTGGCGGACTCTCCGATCGTGGTGCTGCGAAGCGAGGACTTCGCGACCGTCGAGGAGCTGACGCGCGCGCGCGAGGCGATCGCGGCGCCGGTGCTGTTTCGCGTCCGGCGCGACGAGGTCGCGGCCGTGATCGCGGCGCTGCGCGAGGCCGACGACGTCTGCCTGCTCGACGATCCGCCGGCGCTCGTCGAGCATCGCCAGCGCGCGCTCGGCCGGCGTACCGGGACCGGGTTCGACACGCTGACCGGGCTGCTCGATCGCGCGACGTTCGGCAAGCTCGTGCGCGGCGAGCTGCCGCACGCGCTGCTCGTCGTCAACCTCGATCACTTCAAGCGCCACAACGACGTGCTCGGCCACCTCGTCGGCGACGAGATGCTGCGCGCGGTGGCGCGGCGGACGCGCGCGGCGGTGCCGGCGGATGCGCCGGTCGCGCGGATCGCAGGCGACACGTTCGCGGTCGCGCTCGCAGCGCACCACGATGCGCGTCAGGTCGCGGCCGCGATTCGCGGCGCGGTGCGCTCGGGGCCCGTGCACGAGGACGTGCGGCTGACCGTGTCGATCGGGCTCGTCGTGCGGACCGCGCAGCGCACGTACGACGAGCTGCTGCGCGATGCCGATGGCTCGCTGTATGCGGCGAAGGCCCGCGGGCGCGACCGGATCGTCGAGCATGCCGAGCGCGAGCGCGAGGCGATCGAGCGCAAGGGCGACGTCGAGCTCGACGGCTTCGAGGAGATGACGAAGGTGCTCGCCGAGCGCGTCGCCGACGTGATCTCGTGGCGTGGCCGTCGCGTGTTCCAGGGGCTGCGCGATCAGGCGGATGTCGACGCGCTGACCGGGCTGTACACGCGCCGGTATCTCGATCGCCGGCTCGCGTTCGAGGTCCAGCAAGCGCACGAGGACGGCACGCCGCTCGCGGTCGGGCTGCTCGATGTCGATCACTTCGGCGCGGTCAACAAGCAGCACGGCTGGCCGACCGGCGATCGCGTGCTCGCCGATGCCGCGGCGCGCGTACGGCAGACGCTGCGCGACAGCGACTGGGCGGCGCGCTATGGCGGCGAGGAGATCTGCATCGTGCTCGCCGGCGTCGGGCTTGATGTCGCGCGCGGCGTGCTCGAGCGCGTGTGCCAGACGATGCGCGCCACGCCGTTCGCGACGACGCAGGACGAGCCGCTGCCGATCACCGTCAGCATCGGGTGCGCCGAGCTCGCGCACGACGACAGCGTGCTCGATCTCGTCGAGCGCGCGAGTGGCAAGCTGCTCGAGGCGAAGGGCGCCGGCCGCGATCGCGTGTGCTGACCGGCTACGGGATCGTCGCGACGAGCAGCACCATCAGCTCGCCGAACGCGGCGGCGGTCGCGACGACCGGCGCCGATAGCCCGCCGTCGCGGCGCTGCGCCTCGAGACCGAGCGTGAACGACGCGATCGCGGCGAGCGCGAGCGCGACGATCGCACCCTTGCCGATCGCGAGGATCGCGAGCGCGAGCACCGCGGCGCTGATCGCGGCGGTCAGCCACGCCGGCGACGGGGTCGCGACGAGCGAGCGCCGCGAGTCCTCGCCGAGGATCGGATCGCCGAGCGCCTGCAGGAACACGGCGGCCCACCGCCCGACGACCGCGGTCGCGAGGAACACGACGAGCCACTTCGACGGCGGCAGGAACACGATCGCGGCGGCGCGCACGAGGATCGTGAACACGATCGCGACGAGCGCCGGCACGCTCGACCGCGAGTAGCGCGTCCAGTGCTCGACGCGCTCGGCGAGGCCGCGCTCGACGAGCGTCGCCGACGCTGCCGACAGGGCGGCCAGCCCGACGATCGCCGCGATCTGGTGCGGGATCCCGGCGGCCTTGACGAGGATCGCGACGAGCCACGCGACGAGCCCGACCGGGATCCCGAGCGCGACGACCCAGCCCGGCGACCGCGAGTCGTCGCTGACCTCGGTCGGCCACCGCCACGACGTCGAGCTGACGAGCGCGACCGCGCCGCCGTACAGCGGCCCGAGCCTGCGTTGCCAGTCCTCGCGCGTCGACACGAGACGCGAGTATATCGCCCCGAGTGTGCGTGTCCTAGAGTGCCTGCTCGCAGAGGTCCTTCGGGATGCAGGCGTCGGTGTAGCAGCCGTTCTCGACGCCGGGCACCGTGCCTTCGGGGCAGCTCGGCGCGACGCGATCGCACAATACCTCGTCGAAGCAGCGGCCCGGCGACGTGCCTTCCGGGATGCACAGCGCGAACGGCCGCGGGCATGGCGCGTCGAGGGCACCTGCCGCTGGACATGGATCGTTCGTGTGCAGCGCGGTGCACGCGTTGCTCTGCGAGCACGTGAAGCCATCGCGCGCGGCGTGGCAATCGACGTCGGGCACCGTGAAGTTGTCGGTCGGGAAGCAGCCGATGAAGTCGGTCGCGCAGTCGAGCGAGATCATGCAGCGCGCATCCTTGACGACACGACAGTCGGCACGCGCCGCGCAGTCGGTCTCGCCGAGGCCCTCGCACGAGCTGCCGCAGATGCCCCACGACGGGATCGGCGCGAACGCGGTCTCCGCCGGACATGGCCCGCACTGCTCGTTGCAGCCGCCGCCGAACGACTCGCAGGTCAGCGCCTCGGGGTTGCGCAAGGCCGCCTGGACCTCGGCGCCGCCGCGCGTGTCTTCCAGACACGGGGTCTGGCCACCATCGTCGAAGAACAGCACGCACCCCGAGAGCGCGACCGGAAACAGGACATAGGACAAGCGCTGCATATGCTCCGGCGTCGAGCATTTTCGGGGCCAGCGCGCAGATCTGCGACAACCCACGCTTCTCGACGACGCCGACCTCAGTTTTTCGAGGTCACAGCACCTTCAGGCTGCGCGATCGCTTGGCAGTCGGGCTGACCGGCCGGAGCTTCGCGTTCGCGACCGCGCGGCTCGGATCCGCGAGGTCGTGCCGATCGCGCTCGAACGATTCGGCGTCGGGACGGCCGGCGATCTTCGGCGCGATCGCGTCGAACAGCGCGGTCGCTGGCTCGACGAGCCCGGCCTTCACCGCGAGTCGCGCGACGAGGTACGCGGCGTCGACGAAGCCCGGCTCGCGCTCGAGCGCCCGCAGCGCGCGATCGAGGCAGCGCGCGGTGATCTCGCGATGCTCGGCGATCGCCGCCTTGACCTCGTCGGACGACAGCTGGATCTCGGTCGAGCCGGTGAGCCAGGCCGCGCCGCCCCGCCCGCGCGCGAGCGTGACGACCGCGAGATCGCCGGTCGTGATCAGGGGCGGCACGCTGCCGACCGCACCCGACGCGTGCTCGAACCGCAGGTGCTCGGCGCGCGCGTCGAGGTACCGCGCGAGCGCGGTCCGCTTCGCGTCGTCTGGCAGCTGTCCGAGCTGGTCGAGCGCCGCCGCCGGCTGGCCGTGCGCGACGAGCGCCCACGCGAGCCATACGCGATGCGCGGGATCGTCGTGGCTGGCGGCGATCGCGGTCTCGGCGAGCTCGAGCGCACGCCGGGGCTCGCGCGCGATCAGCGCGGCCTCGATCGCGGCGGCAGCCGCGGGCGCATCGCCGGCGCTCGACGGCTGCCACGGCATCGCGCGGGACAGCGCACGGGCCGCGGCGATGACCCGCTTGCCGAGATCCGCCGGCACGATCACGCCGCCGGCACGGCGTGCACGGCGCCGGACGAACACGACGCCGGCGATCGTGGCCGCGCCGATCCCCAGCGCGACGACGATCACCCAGGTCATCGGCTCACGTCAGCGAGCGGCCGGCGCGCCGACGAGCGACGCGGCGACCGGCGGCAGGCCCGGTGTCCGTGGCTGCTCGGCGGTCTTGACCTGCGGGATGCGCTCGCAGACGAGCGACCGGATGCCCGGACCGAGCAGCTTCGAGCTGCACGTCGCCCGGCGCTGGCGCGCGATCTTCGCGCTCGCAGCGCTGAACGGCTGGCAGTCACCCGGTCCGAAGAAGTACCCGAGCTCGTTGAGGCCGCTCGGGTTCGTCGACGGATTGTCGAGCTCGCACACGCCGACCGCGCGCATCAGCTGCATGACCTCGAGCGACAGCACGCCGGAGCCCGGCATGAACGAGTCGCGGTAGCGACGGCCCGACAGCGTGCCGACCTGCTCCCAGAACACGGGGCGCGCGAGGTGCTTGCCGTTGCCGAGGATCGCGGGCGTCTCGCGGAAGAACTGGATCGCGCTCGGATCGACCGCCGGGTTGTCGAACGTGCCGGCGATCGGATCGAAGCTCGGATCCTTGCCCGAGTGCGTCGGATCGTACATGTCGAGCTCCATCAGGCAGTCCTGCGTGCCCGGGTCCGGATAGCAGCGCTCGTAGCGGGTCAGCGTGTTGTCGAGCTTGATGCCAGCGACGGTGCCGCCGGACTCGAGCGCGATGATCCACTTCTGACCCGGCAGCACCGAGACGACGACGTCGACCGCGTTCACCGTCTGGCCCGCCACGCGCTGCGCGACATCGCCGAGGTTCTGCGGCAGCGCCGGCGTCTTCGCGTCGATCTCGATCACGCCGGTGCCGGTCGCGACGAACGCGTGACCTTCGCTGACCGCGAGGCCGAGCGCCGGCGCCGTGCCGGGCACCGCGCCGCCGATCTGCGTCGGCGTGTTCGGGTTCTGGAGGTCCATGATCGCGAGCCCGCTCTGGGTCGCGACGTAGAGCAGGAAGCCGTTGACGATCATGTCGTTGACCGCCGAGCCGACGTTCGCCGTGCCGATCTCGACCGGGTTCTCCGGATCGTTGATGTCGAACACGACGATCACGCCTTCCGCAGTGCCGACGAACAGGAAGTCACCGGCGAGCGCGACGTCCGTCGCGGTGCGGCCGCCGACGTTCGCGACGCGGATCTCCTGCGCGTCGGTGATGCCAACGCGCGGCGCATCGTCGATCCGGATCACGCTGACGCCCGCGGTGCCGATCGCGGCGTAGACGTACGGATCGCTGACGTCGGACGCGATGTGCGCGAGCGCGCGCGGCACGCCGGACAGGTTCACGATCTCGTGCACGTTCTGGTTCGCGAGGCCCTGGCGTGCGCTGCCCGGGTTACCGCGCGCGCTGACGTCGCTGATCACGAGCCGACCGAGGCCGCCCGCGTCGACGCCCATCACCGCGAGGTCGCGCAGCGTCGGCGGCAGCGTGCCACCGACCGCCGGCGTCGGGTTGTAGTTGCGGATCAGCAGCACGTCGTTCGTCTGCGCGCCCGCGTTGATGCCGGCGGTGCCGTCGAACACCGGCTCGACCTTCGCGGTGATCCGGTCGTTCGGGTTGACGATGAAGCCGGGGAACCGCTGGGACGCGCCGACGATCAGGTTGTTCGCGAGCTCGCGCTCCTTCTTGTACTCGAACAGCTCGATGCCGTTACTGCCCGCCGCGAACACCCAGTCGCCGAGGTACGCGAGCGAGCCGGTGCCGACGCCCATCGTCTGCGCGAGCAGGTGATCGTTGCGCGAGTTACCGGCGTTATCGAACAGCGTGTGGCAGGTCTCGCAGCCGCGCGCCTCGTTCGGCCGCACGGTGTGCGCCATCGTCTGGTTCATCGCGACGCCGCTCGTCGCGACGTTGCTGCGGCCCGAGTTGCCGTCGAACAGCTGCCACGTCGTGAACGTCAGGTTGTCGCGGATCGTGTTGCCGGTCGCGTCGGTCACCGAGACGTGGACCTGCATCGACGACCGCAGCGTCGAGAGCCGGCCCTGCTCCGTCGTCGAGCCGACGCCGAGCACGAACGGCGCGCGCAGCAGGCCGAGCAGCTGGAAGTTGATGTGGCCCGCGTTGTGGGCGTTCGACATCCAGACCTCGTTCTCGCCGGCCGACCGGCTGATCGTCGACAGGTCGGGCTCGACCTTGAGGCGCTGCGGGTCGCCGACGTTGATGTCGACGTGGCAACCGACGCAGTTCGTGATGAAGCCGTTGTGGCAGCTCGCGCACTCGACCTTCGCGGACACGAGCGCCGAGCTGCCTTGCTGGCCCGCGAACGTCGAGCCTTCCTTCGGGTTACCGATGTGCTGCTCGCCGTGCGCCTCGCGGGCGTACGGGTTGCCGTTCTGATCGATCGTCTGCGGCACGCGCCACGCGAGGCCGGTCGTGACACGCGAGCGCTGGATCACGACGCCATCGCGATCCTCGAAGAACGGCTCGAGGTCCTCGTTGCGCGCGAGCCGCATGTCGTTGCCGCCGTTCGGGCCGCTCGTCAGGAAGTTCGTCTTCGCGCGCGCGCCGTGGCAGTCCTCGCACTCGATCTCGATCGCGTCCCAGTTCGTCGAGTAGACGTTGCCGTCGCCGTGGACGTCCTGGATGAAGTGGCAGTCGATGCAGTGCATGCCGCGCTCGAAGTGGACGTCCATCTGGCGCGTCGACCCGTTGCGGCCGCCGTAGATGTAGCGGACCTGGCGACCGTCGATCGCCTTCTCGCGCGGCAGGCGATCGATCAGATCGAGCTTGCCGTTACCGTTGAGGTCCTCGTTGATCGTGGTCGTCGCGAGCACGTTGCCGTCGACGTCCTTCTTCTCGAGCACGAGGTTCGTGTCGAGCTCGCCGTTGTTGTTGCAGTCCTCGGTGAACACCGCGGGCACGCAGCCGCCGAACCCGGGCTTGAGCCCGAAGTCCTTCTCGAGCTTGGCGTCACGCTCGCGCGCGCGGTTGACGATGTCGACACCGTCGGGGATCACGACCGTCGGCTGCGCGTCCTTGACGCCGTCGTTGTTGATGTCGTTGTCCTCGCGCACCCACGAGTCGAGGATCCGGACCTGCGTGCCGTTCGGCGTCGTGAACTCGATCGGCGCGCGGCGAGCGAGCGCGTCGCGCTGCTCCTCCTCGGCCATGCCCTGGTACGCGTAGTTGATGCGCGTGACGAAGCCGTGGCACAGACCGCACTGGTCGGTGTCGATCTTCGTCGTCACGTTGTGGTTCGCCGAGTAGGTCTTCTCCTGCTCGCCGACGTTGCCCTGCGGGCGCTGGGCGACCGGGCCGGAGTCCGCGACCTCCTGCGCGTTGACCGGGCGGCCGATCAGGCGATCGATGCCGAGCACCGGGCCGCGGTCATTCGCGGGATCGAACTCGCGGTGCTTCGTCGTCGGATCGACGACCTCGGTGATCGTACCGTCGTCGTTGCGGACCTTCGTCGGGTTGCGATTGCCCTCGTAGTTGTAGATCGCGTGGCACGCCGCGCAGCCCGACGAGTGACCGCGACCGTACGGGTTGCCGGTGCGGAACCGCGCGATCTCCGGAAGGATCGATGTGCCGAACGTGAAGTTGAAGTTGTTCGTCGAGCCCGGATAGTTGAGCGGGTAGTACGCGCGGAATGTGCGCAGGATGTTGTCGACCGGATCCGGGATGCCGGGCAGCACCTCGCCGTTGCGCAGCGGCCCGAGCTGGGCGTGCGCGTCGCCGGTGATCGGCTTGCCGCCCCACGGGATCCGCGTGTCACCGGCGCCGACCTGCGCGAGCGAGAACCCTTGCTCGACGCCGGGGGCCGGCTTGATCGTGCCCTGCGCGATCTCGAACGCGTCGAGGCCGACGTTGCCGGGCGCGCCCGCCGCGACCGCCGCATCCTCGGCCGCCGCGCGCGTCTTCAGGCACTCGCGATCGAACGCCGGCTGCGCGCGCGGGTCGGTCGCGGCGTTCGCCGGCGGCGTGATGCAACCGTCGGGGCCGTCGTAGTCGAGCGCGTACGAGAACGCACCGAACCGCGGGTCGTCACCCATGTCCGGGTTGTTGCAGAGGATCGGATCGATGCAGTTCGGCGCGCGGCCCATGACGAAGTCGCTGCGCCAGCTCTCGTTGCCGTAGTACGCGCCGTTCGTCACCGCGGCCTGGTTGACCATGATGCTGCGGCGAACGATGTCGATCGTCTGCTGGTGGCACGCGCCACCGCCGCCGCCGTCGAACGCCGCACGGCTGCCCTTGCCACAGCTGATCGACGCGACGCGCAGATCGCCGGGGTTCAGGAACCGCGTGTAGTTGAGGTCGCGCGACAGCTCGGTGTCGACGAACTCGCCGGCGCCTTCGCCGTGCAGACCTGGTTCGAAGCGCTCGCCCGGATCGAGCAGCTGGGTCTTGCCAGCGTCGAACAGCGGCGGCTCGTCGATCTGGCCGTCCTCGTCGTCGTCGACGCCGTTCGCGAACAGCAGGCGCGCGATCTTCGGATCCGGCAGGACGTGCGACTTGCGCAGGTTGACCTGGTTGCGGAAGTCCGTCTCGTTCTTGAACGCTTCCTTCGGAACCTCGACCACCTGGTCGTTACCGCCGTGGCAGTCGACGCAGCGCAGCTTGTAGTTCGTGTGGACGTGACCCGCCGACAACCCGGCGTGGCAGTTCACGCACGTGCCGTCGAACGCGAAATCCTCGTCGATTTTCTTCTCGGTGGCCGAGCAGCCCACGAGTCCGACGAGGAAGATCGCAGAAACGAGTGTGGTGAGTTTTGTTCTCATCAGAATGGCTCGTTCTTGGAGGTTGCGTTCGCGTGGCAAAGCGTGCAGTTCGACTCGGCGCAGGCCAGATCGACCTGGCGCTTGTGCGTGTGGCAGGCAGTCCCGCCGCTACACGCCGCGTGCTGGCTGTCGTTCTGACCGCTGCACGCCGCCTTCGTGGCCTTGTCGTCGAATACGCCGATGATCTTGTTCGTGTGGAGATCTTCGATCGACTCGAGCGTGCGCCCGCCCCAGCGCGAGCGATCGCCGATCGCGAAGTGACACTGCGCGCACTGCACGTCCTTGGCGTCCTTCGTCGTGCGGTGGCCTTCGGTCTCGTGCTTGAAGCACGGCGTCTTGCGCTTCTTCTTCTTGTCGAAGTCGGCCTGGCCCGCGCTGTCGCACGCGCGCACGTCCGAGCCCGGGCGCGATCCTTCGATGCCCTTCTTCGGATCGATCTTGATGTGGCGCTCGGTCAGCACGCGCGTCAGCCAGTCCTGCCGCGATTCGGCCTTATGGCAGTTCCCACAGTGCAGCATGGTGTGCTCTGGGAAGTCCTTAGCGTTATGGCATGTCGCACACTCGGCATGCCCTGGACGTCCTACGGCGAGCTTGAACGTTTTCTCCTCCACGACGTGACAGGAGCGACACCCGATCTGCTGGTTGTCCTTCCCCTTCATCTGCGTGTGCAGGAAGTGGGGCATCTCGACGTGGTGCTCGCGCTGGTTGCGCCAGGCGTGGATGATGTTGAGCGTCGGCTTCTTCCACGGCCACGGCACCTCGGCATGGCAGCCGAGGCAGAACCCGCTCGCCTTCTGGAAATCAGCGGGCTTGGCCTTGCGCGCCTTCTCGCCGACCGCGAGGAACTCGGTCGCGTGGCAGTTCGCCGACAAGCACGGCGCATGCCCCTGGGCGGCCGGCGCGAGCACCTGGCCCTTCGCGTCGATCGAGTGGCAGTTCTGACATTTGTCAGGGCTCTCGGTGTCGACGCCCCGCTTCTTGTGCTCGGCGTGCGAGAAGTGCTTCGCCTCGACGGCAGGAGCCGCGGGCTGGGCATCCGCGAGGACGAGCCCCGTGCCGAGCACGACCAGGACAACGAAGATTCGTTTCACGTCAAACGACCTGTTAGCTCGCATCCACGAAGCGCCGCAGCGCCGGCTCCGGCACGAGCATGGCCGAAGGTGAGGCCGGGCTCGCGGGCGGTGGCGGCGCGGCGGTCTTCGGCGGGCTATGGCACTTCGCGCAGTCAAACCCGGTGACCTTGAACGACAGCTTGCCGTTGTGACACGAGTCGCCGCAGCCGAGCATCGTCGGCTTCTTGATCGTCGCGAGGTCGCGCGCTTCCTTGACGCCCTTGTGGCACTCGACGCACTGCGTGCTCTTGCCCGACTTGCGCGGGTCGTTCGCGTGCTTCTGATGATCGAACAGCGCGCGCACGCTCCACTGCGAGACCGGCGCGTGCTGGACGTCGGTGTTGCGATGGCAGCTCTGGCAGCTCGTCATCGGAAATCCCTGCCCCTTGCCGTGGCAGTTCGCGCAGCCCTCGTGGCCGCCCGGCCGCTTCGCGCCGCCGAGCTTGTCGCCATGGCAGGTCCCGCACGCCGCGTTGTTGTTCGCGCCGAGGTTCTTCAGGTGGCTGAAGTGGTTCATGTCCTCGTGCCAGTCCGGCTTGATCGGCTCGGTCGGGTTCGGCCGCGCGACCGTCTTCTGCCACGGCACCGAGATGTCGTGGCAGATGCCGCAGATCTTGTTCGTGCGGCTCGCGAACTCGGTCTGGTGACAGCCGGAGTTCGAGCACGGCATGTGGTTCTTGTTCGTGCCGGTCGGCTCGAGGTTGCCGTCGGGCTTGAGCTGGTGGCACTGGTTGCAGTCGGTGATCTGGACGTTGCGCGCGATGTGCGCCTGGTGGCTGAACGTCATGTCGGTGCGGTTCGGCGTGACCTGACCGCCCGCGCTCTTGTGGCAGCTCGTGCACTTCGTACCGACGGCAGAGAACGCCTTCTGGCCGTTGTGACACGCGGTCTGACACGACAGCATCGCCGGCCGCGGCACCGCGTCGTCGGTCGTGCCGGTCATCTTGGTGTGGCACGTCGTGCACGAGCTCTGCTGCGAGTCGCGGTGGTGCTTCTTGTGATCGAACTGGGTCAGCCGGAACGGATCGCTCGACGGCGCGGCCTTGCCCTGCGGCGCGAGGTGGCAGCCGGCGCAGTTCGTCATCCCGAGCTTGCTGCGCTGGCCGTCGTGGCACGTGCTGCACAGCGAGTGTGCGGTCGCGATGCCGGTGCCGCCGACGGGGGCCTGCTCCTTGTGGCAGGTCGCGCACTCGCGCTCGATCGACGCGCCGAACTGGATGTGCTTGCCGTGCGTGAAGTGACCCTCGAACGAGTCCTGCGCCGGCTTCGGCGGGATGTCCTTCGGGAGATCGCAGTTGCCGGTCGGCAGGTGACAGATATCGCAGCGGCGCGCCGGGCTCTTCGGGCCGGGCTTCTTCACGAGCGCGCACGTCTTCGGATCGTCGTGGCACTTCACGCAGCGGATCGAGTGCTCCTTCACCTTCTTCTGGATGCCCTTGTCATCCATCTGATGGCAGTCCTTGCACGCCGCGGCCTGCCGCTTCTGCTCCTTCGCGTTCGCGGCGGCCTTCTCGTGGCGCGCGTGATCGAACTTGCGCTCGGTGACCGGAATGATCGGCGGAGCGGCGAGCGCCGCGGCGAACGTGCCGACGACGATCGCGCAGATGATCCAGAACGCAAGCTTGGGCTGCTTCACCATCGGGCCTCCAGCGCCGCGCGCAGCGAGGACATCGTGCCGAGCTCGCGAGCGAGCGTCGGCGAGGCTTGGGCGATCTCACCGGAGAGCTGGAGGTGGAGATCGCGCTGGAACCACCACTGCAGCTCGGCGCGACCACCGCCGCGCGCGTCGTTCGTGACCTCGCGGTACGGCGAGTGGAAGTCGTAGACGCGGAAGAACCCGCCGGCGGAGAACCGCCAGCGCTTGCCCTCGCTGCCGCGCGTCGCGAGCGCCGCCTCGGCCGCGATCTGGTGCATCCGATCGATGCCCGAGAACGCGCTGTTGCCGAAGTCCGAGCCGACGCCGTCGACGCGCATGCCGTCGACGACGCTCTGGTCCGTGTACTGACGATACGTGTACTGCGCGGTCGTGTAGACGCCGGAGCCGCGGACGCCGAGCGGCGTGCCGGCGATCCCGACGCCGCCCTCGACGTACGCCTTGTTGTCGACGGTGACGATGTCCGCCTTGTCGAGCGGCTGCTCGCTCGCCGCGAACGCGAGCATCTCGAAGCTCTTCTTCGCGTTCATCCAGTCGACGCGGCCGCCGACGCGCACCGAGTCGACCGGCTTCGCGAGCCCGACGCCGAGCTGCTGCGCGACCTGGACGATGTCGACCGCGGCCGGCGTCGCGAGGTCGTACGCGATGTCGTCCTGGCTGCGGTACTCGGCGTCGCCGACGAAGATCAGCTTGCCGGTGTCGTAGCGCAGCCGGCCGCCGACGCGACCGGGCGCGAACTTCGTGGTCGCGACGCCCATCTCGTCGAGCTCGGGCAGACCGGTGAGCCGCGCGCGGACGTCGAACCGCGCCTTCGGCGAGATCCGCGTCTGGCCGGTCACCGCGAGCATGTGGCGGGTCTCGCCCTCGCCGATGATGTTGTTGATCGCGAGGCCCATGTAGTCGACCGCGAGGCGCAGCGGGACGTTCGTGCCGCGCTTTAAGTCGAACGCGGTCGTACCGCCGAACACGATGCCGCGCTCGGTGTCGACGTACAGCGCGACGCGCTGGCCGGCGAACGCCGAGGCCTGGAACGACTGGCCGTGGTAGCCGACCGTCGCGCCGTCGAAGTACGCGAACAGGTTCCCGGCGTCGAGCCGGAACTGACGGCCGCCGCGCAGCCACACCTTGTGCGGCTGCAGATCGTCGGGCTTGCGATCGTCGTAGCCCCACTCGCCGTAGCCCGCCTTGATCGCGAGCGTCTGCTGGTCGTACGGTATGATCGTCGCCGTGCGCGTCGCGAGCGAGTCGCTGGTGTCGAGCGCGAACGACGTCAGGAAGTAGCCGTTGAGCGACGGCGTGATGATGCCGCGCGCACCGACCGCCGCGTCGCCGATCAGCCACGGCCGGGTGTCCGCGAAGTCGCCCGGCAGCGCGAGGCCGCCGCGCTGGAAGTCGCCGTTCGCCGGCGCGGTGTCGACCTGGAGCCCGGCGCGGATCCGGAACACGACACGGTCACGCAGATCGCGCGTCGTCGTCGGGAACATCTTGTAGCCAACCGAGCCGCCGCTGTCGCTCGCCGCGGCCGTGCCCGCGCCGGGGTCCGGACTGCCCGGCGGGCTCGCCTGCGCGGTCTGCTTGTTCTTGGGCTGCTTCGCGTCCGCGGCCGGCGAGGCAGGACGCATCTTGAGCTGCGCCGGCAGCTGCTTGACCTGGAGGTCCGCGCCGGTGTCCTGGACGAGCGTCTCGACCGCGGGCGGTGCGTCGTCGTCGTCGGTGGCTGGCTCGTCGGCGAGCACGACGCCCGCCGGCAGCGACACCGCGAGCGTCGCGAGGATCGATCGGAGCGCTCTCATCGGGTACCTCGGTGGCACTTGATGCAGGTCTCCTCGTAGGTGTGGCAGGTCAGGCACGACGACAGCCCGAACCGGGCGAGCTCGGCGTGGCCGCCTTGCTTGAAGTCGCCGAGCGGCGTGTGCGAGCGCGGCGGGATCGAGTGACACGCGGCGCAGACCTCGGGCGCGTGGCAGTTCGCGCAGCGCGTGGCGTCGGTCTGCGCGTCGCGGCCGTGATCGTTGCGCCACATGATCGTGTGGTCGCGCGGCTTCATCAGCTGGTGGCACTGGAAGCAGGTGTCCTCGCGGCGGCCCTGC
Source organism: Kofleriaceae bacterium (assembly GCA_035715365.1). Classification (GTDB taxonomy): domain Bacteria; phylum Myxococcota_A; class Polyangia; order Haliangiales; family Haliangiaceae; genus JABFXX01. The sequence continues at coordinate 111,772 of DASTLB010000031.1, forward strand.
AGCTCGGTGTGGCAGCGCCGGCACGGGGAGTCCTTCGCCGCGGCCTGCTCGCCGTGGTTCTTGCGGAACTCGAGCGTGTGATCGGCGGGGCGCTGGCCGCCCTTGCTGCCGGTGATCATGTGGTTGCCCGGCGGCGTGCCGCTATCGATCGCCGAGTGGCACACCGCGCAGTTGTCCATCCGCACGCGGTCGGGGCTGCGCTGCTGATCCTCGTGGCACTGCGCGCAGCGCTCCATCGCCGGCACGCTCATCTGCTCGCGCGACGCCGACTCGTCGACGCCGGCGTGACACGTGGTGCACGCGACCGGCTGGCCGGCCTTGTCCTTCTCGTGCGTCGAGTGCGCGAACCGTAGATCGCCGATGATGAAGATGCGGCCGCGGTGGAGCTCGACGCCGCGCTGCGGATGGCAGCCCGCGCACTTCTCCATCGGCAGCTCGGCCTTCACCTTCTTCGCCTGCTCGTGGCAGCGCGCGCACTGCTTGTGACCCGGCACCATCGGATCGCGGCTCTCGGCATTGCGCTCGTGACAGTCGGTGCACGACACGTGCGTGCCCGCCTTGTCGTCCATCGCGCCCTTGTCGAGGTGCTGCTTGTGCGAAAAGTTCGATGCGAGCGTCTGGGTCGTCCCTCGCTCCGGATACGCCTGGAGTGGAGATTTCCCCTTCTGGAACGGATCGACCGTCTTGTGACAGACGCGGCACAGCGCACCGGGCGGCTTTGCGAACTCTGCCTTGTGGCAGTCGTCGCACGGCGCGTGCTGGTTCATGCCCGGTCGCGCGACGCGACCTTCCTTGACCGCACCGGCGTCATGGCAATCGGCGCAGCCAAGACCGCGGCCTTGCCAGTTGCGGATTTCTGGTTTGTCGCCCGTGTGAAGCCCGTGAGGAAACCGATCCGTGTCGACGGCGATCGAGCCGGTCTGGCCCTTTCCTCCCGTTGTTGACGACGGTGTTGTTTTCCCCGAGGAGCCACACGCGGCGAGGACGAACGTGATGATCGCCACCCGGATCATGCGTGGCGACAGTACCCCAGATCGGGGATCGGTTTCTGCTAAGCTGCCGCGCAATGTCCACCGCGACACACGCGGCTGAGGCGCCGGTCACGGGGGCGGCGTACCTTCCATTTTTGAGCCAGCTCCCGTTCTTCGTCGGCGTGTCGTCGGAGGACATGACCTCGTTCGCCGGCTACGTGCTCGTCCGTCAGCTGCCCGCCGGTACCGATATCGTCGTCCAGCGCCAGTACGGCCACGCGATGTTCGTGCTGATGTCCGGATCTGTCGTGGTCCACGCGATCGGTCCCGACGATGTTTCGGTTACGCTGGGCCGTTTGGGTCGTCCCGGCGACTTCTTCGGTGAGGCCGCTCTACTCGGTCGCGGCGAGCGCACCGCGACGGTGACCGCCGAGACCGACGTCGTCCTGCTCGAGATCGAGAAGCATCGCTTCGACCTGCTGACGCGCCGCTACAAGTCGGTGCGCGAGCACCTCGAGGGCGTCTATCACGGCCGCGCGATCGCGACGTACATGCGGACGCACCGCTACCTCGCGATGCTCGACGACGCGACGCGGGTCGAGCTCGGCCGCGGCGCGCGCCTCAAGATGTTCCAGCGCGGCGACTTCGTCACGAAGGCCGGCGATCCGGCGGACTCGGTCGTCCTGATCAAGGACGGCGTCGTCAAGGCGACGCGCAACAAGGGCGGCGCGGTCTCGATCCTCGCGTACTTCAACACGCACGACATCGTCGGCATGTCCGACGGCATGGTCCGCGACTTCGGGCTCGAGGCGGTCGGTCAGTGCGAGGTGATCCTGCTGCCGCGCCAGGCGTTCTCGTCGATGATGATGCGGTACCCGGACGTGTCGCGTCACTTCACGAAGGACGACATGACGCGCCGGCAGGCGATGGAGAACGCGAACTCGACGGTGATCCGTGCCGCCGACGCGTTCCTGTCCGCCGGCGTCGAGGTCGAGTCGCTGCTCGTCATCAACCTCGATCGCTGCGTGCGGTGCGGCAACTGCGTCCGCGCGTGTCACGCGCGCCACAAGTACACGCGCCTCGATCGCCGCGGCCCGATCTTTCGCCGTCGCGCGAAGATCGACAAGACGCGCCACGAGCACATCATGCTGCCCGCGAGCTGCCGGCACTGCCGCGACCCGGAGTGCATGATCGGCTGCCCGACCGGCGCGATCCAGCGGTTCCCCGACGGCGACGTCGACATCAACGACAACTGCATCGGCTGCGAGAACTGCGCGCGCAAGTGCCCGTACGGCAACATCACGATGCGTCCGCTCGACGAGAAGGAGCGGCCGAGCGCCGAGGTCACGAAGCGCGCGATCAAGTGCAACCTGTGCCGCGGCTACGACTACTCGAACTGCGTCCACGAGTGTCCGCGCGGCGCGATCCTGCGCGTCGATCCGCTGAAGTTCTTCGAGGAGCTCGCGCTCGTCATGGAAGCCGAGCAGCGCGACGCGATCGAGTGGTCGCGTGGCCAGGCGAAGGTGTTCGGCCTGCTCAACACGAAGCAGCAGGTGCGGCCGCGCTCGACGTGGTTCATCCCGACGAGCTTCGCGTTCGGCATCCTCGCGGTGCTCGGCATCATCGCGGCGACGATCTTCTCCGGCGCGCAGCTGCGCGGCGGCTCGGCGGTCGGCCTGCCGCTCGGGATCGGCGCGGCGCTGTGTCTGTTCGGCGCGTCGTTCCAGGGCATTCGCAAGCGGATGCGCAACACGTCGATCGGCGGGCTCGAGGCGTGGACGCAGTTCCACATGGTGATGGGCGCGGTCGGGTTCTTCGCCGCGGTCGCGCACGCCGGGTTCCAGGTGACCGGCGTGTTCACGACGTTCTTGCTCGTCGTGTTCGCGTTCGAGATCGCGACCGGGATCACCGGCCAGGTGATCTACGCGACCGTGCCGAGCGCGCTGACCCGGCTCGAGCGCCACGGGCTATCGCGGCTCGTCGAGGATCTCTACGACGAGGAGGTCACGATCGAGCGCTCGGTCGCCGAGCTCGTCAGCACGATCCAGCCGAAGATCTGGCGCGTGATCAAAGGTCGCGTCGATCAGGCGACCGGCAACATGCACGATCGCATGGTCGCGACCTACGACCCGACCGCCTCGCTCGCCGCCGCGAAGAAGCACCTCGCGGATAACCTGCGCGACATCCAGCTCACCGACGCCGATCGCACGACCGTCGATCGCATCCTCGAGAGCCAGTACCGCCTCGTCGACATCCGCGCGCAGCTGATGCTGCACCGCCGGATGAAGCGCTGGCTGATCGCGCACGTCGCGACCGCCACCGCGCTCGTCGTCCTCCTGCTGTTCCACATCACCACAGCGCTGACGCTGGTCTAAACCGAATGCCCCTTCGTCTGTCCTTCGATTCCGGACCGCTGGCCGGTATCCACATCGTCACCTCCGCGCAGACGATCCGGCTCGGCCGCGATCCCGGCCAGAACGACATCCTGCTCACGAACCCGAAGGTCTCGCGCAAGCACGCGGTGATCGAGCGCTCGGTGCGCGGCGGCTACTCGCTCGAGGTCATGGGCTCGGGCCCGTCGAAGCTCAACGGCGATCCGATCAGCGCGGTCGGCGGCCGCTCGGCGATCCACCAGCTCGCGAGCGGTGACCGGCTCGACTTCGGTGGCGTCGAGCTCAGCGTCGCCGAGGCCGAGGTCAAGCTGATCGCGACGACCGGCAGCTCGGCCGGCCGCGAGTGCTCGATCGACGGCCCGGCGCGCATCGGCTCGAGCCCGGACTGCGATCTCGTGATCGACGAGTCCGGCGTCGCGCCCGAGCACGTGATCATCACGTCGACGCCGCTCGGGTTTCGTGCCGACGCCCAGGCGCCGGTGCTGTTCAACGGCCAGCAGACCGACAGCCGCGTGCTCGCGCATGGCGACGAGCTGATCATCGGCCAGGCGATCGTCCGGTTCACCGTCGCGGCGCAGGAGGACTTCTCCGGCCCCGAGTCGTCGATGACGAACATGACCGTGATCGGCAAGATCCCGGTCGCGACGAACGCGGTCGGCGAGCTGATCTTCATCGCCGGCGCCGCGAAGGGCGAGCGGATCCCGCTCGGCGACGAGCAGATCATCCTCGGCACGCGCGCGGACTGCACGATGGTGCTGTCCGATCTGCTCGCGAGCCCGATCCACTGCGCGATCTCGAAGTCCGGCGATCAGTTCGTCGCGACCGATCTCGGCTCCGAGGCCGGCACGTACATCAACGGCGAGCGGATCTTCCAGGGCACCGCGCTCAAGCCCGGTGACCTGATCGCGGTCGGCAGCCACGTCCTCGAGGCGCGCCTGATCGGCGGCGTCGCGATCGCGACGAAGGGCAACACGATCTTCACGACGATGTCCGCGGCGGGCATCCAGGACCTCGGGCCGCAGCCACGGTTCGTGCTCGACGGCCGCGTCGTCAAGGCGCGCAAGATCGTGATCGGCCGCGCACCGTCGTGCGACGTGATCGTCGACGGTCCCGCGGTCAGCCGCGAGCACTGCGTCCTCGAGTGGGCCGAGAGCGGGTTCGTCGTGCGCGACACGTCGAGCGCCGGCACCTATCTCGACGACAAGCGCATCGTCCAGACCACGCTGCCGCCGACGTGCGTGCTGCGCGTCGTCGACACGCTGTTCCGCATCGCGGTGCGCGGCGAGGTCTGCACGCTCGAGCGCACCGACGCGCTGCTCGCGCAGGCCGCGGTCGACGTCGCGCGCCAGCACGCGTCGATGCTGACGCGCGGGATCCAGGTCGCGAACGTCCCGCAGATGCCGGGCGCGAGCCAGTTCATGGTGCGCGAGGGCATGCGGACCATCTTCAAGATGGACGTCGGCCAGCTCGAGCAGGAGATCGCCGCGCGCAAGAAGGACATCCGCAAGGGTGCGCCGGCGTGGCGGCCGTCGAGCGATCTGCAGGGCGACCGCGCGATGCGCGGCACCGTGGTGCTGAGCGTGCTCGCGGCGATCGCGCTGTGCGGCGGCGCGGTGCTGCTCGGCCGCGGCAAGGCGCTCGTCAACCATCCGCTGTCGCCCGCGCACTCGTCGACGAAGTTCACCGACCAGGTATCGCAGAAGGGCGGCGGCGCGACCGTGTGCGGCGCGTGCCACACCGCCGGCGCGCAGGTCAACAACAGCACCTGCGTGTCGTGCCACGAGTCGTTCAAGACGCGCGGCAAGAAGCACACGCAGAAGGCGCACGACGGCCAGACCTGCGATAGCTGCCACAAGGAACATCAGACGCCGGAGCAGGCGGACAAGGCGCTGTTCGCGCGCGAGTCGTGCGACACGTGCCATCCGAACCAGCACGCGGACGACTTCAAGAGCAAGGGCACGCAGCAGCTCGACGCCGGTGCGATCCCGAACAAGCCCGAGCTCGATCCGGGCAACCCCGAGAACCTGACCGCGTTCCACCAGGCGCACGCGCGCGTCAAGCTCGGCAAGGTCGAGCACGGCATCGGCTGCAACGCGTGCCACTCGAACGTCGACGACAAGGGCGCGATGACCGAGGCGCGCGCGCTGATGTCCTGCTACCGCTGCCACGAGCGGTCGGCGGCCGGCCAGAAGATCAACTGCGGCAGCTGCCACGGCACCGAGCACGTCGCGAAGCTCGAGCGCGCGTCGACGCCGCCGGAGATCGTGATCGATCCTCCGAACCCGATCACGTCGGTCGGGTGGGCTGCGGGCATCGCGCTCGTCGGGATCTCGCCGGGCCTGCTGTTCGGCGCCTGGCTGCGCGTGCGCCGGCGCCGCGCGACGAGCGCGATGGTCGAGCAGCTGAAGAGCCACCCCGCCGAGGTCGTCAAGCGCCTCGTTCACTCGATCAACGACAGCAAGTGCGTCGGCTGCAACATGTGCGTGCAGGCCTGCCCGGCGTCGGTGCTCGAGCTCGTCGACCACAAGTCACGTGTCGTCAACTTCGACTCGTGCATCCAGTGCAAGAAATGCGAGAAGGCGTGCGCGTTCGACGCCCTCCGCATGCACGACGCGGACAAGCCACCGCCGATGATCGCGATGCCATCGATCGACGCGTTCCACGAGACGCCGGTGCAGGGCATGTTCCTCGTCGGTCAGGCCTCGGGTACGCCGCAGGTCAAGAACGCGACGAACCTCGGCCGCGCGTGCGTCCAGCGCATGCTGCAGCAGGGCTTCCGTCCAGGCGCCGGACGTCAGGCGGGCGCCGAGTACGATGTCGTGATCGTCGGCTCCGGCCCGGCCGGACTGTCGGCGGCGCTGACGTGCGTCGAGCTCGGGCTGTCGTACGTCGTGCTCGAGAAGGAGCGCGCGTTCAGCTGGACGATTCGCAACTACTACCACAAGGGCAAGGAAGTCATGGCCGAGCCCCACGACGTGGCGCTCGAGGCGACGCTGCCGCACTGGGACAGCTCGCGCGAGGAGCTGCTCGGTGCGTGGGAGGAGCTCGTCAACCAGTACCGGATCGACATTCGCTACCAGCAGAACGTCGTCGACGTGAAGAAGGAAGGCGAGCGGTTCGCGGTCCAGGTCGGCGACGGCAAGAACCCGCCGAACGCGCAGTTCACGTGCGCGCGCGTCGTGATCGCGATCGGCACGCTCGGCAACCCGCGCAAGCTCGGCGTGCCGGGCGACGATCTCGAGAAGGTGAAGAACTCGCTCGTCGATCCGGACGAGTGGCGCGGCAAGAACATCCTCGTGATCGGTGGCTCGGACTCCGCGGTCGAGGTCGTGCTCGCGCTGTCGCGACCCGAGCTCGGTAACCGCGTGTGGTACTCGACGCGCGGCGCGAAGCTCGAGGGCATCAAGCCGAAGAACCGCAAGCTGATCGAGGAAGCGCTCGCGGCCGGCCGGTTCGAGAGCCGCTACGCGACGACCGCCGCCGAGGTCACCCAGACGACGGTCGCGATCACACACACGACCGATGGCCGGCGCGAGGATCTGCCGAACGACGTCATCTTCGCGATGATCGGCGGCAACTCGCCGCAGAAGTGGCTGCAGCAGATCGGTGTGCCGTACGTCGAGAAGCCGCACAGCTGGTCGCCGCCGCGCACCGATCTGCTGTCGCAGAAGACCGCCGAGGGCCTGATCCCGATCAAGCGCCTGCAGCGCCGGCCGCTACCGCAGCGCGGCCACCATCACTGACGGACCTCGCGGACGATCGGCACCTCGTCGATCGGCACGACCGACGACCCGGCGCGCTGCCGGCCGGGCGTCGATGCCGCCCAGTAGAAGTCGACGTCGCTGGCGATCGCGGGATCGCGCAGCAAGCTCGGCGGCGGCGCCGGCTGCGCGATCGGCGGCGGCCGGGCGATCACGAGCAGCACGAGCGCGATCGCCGCGAGCGCGGGCACCGCGAGCAGCCAGCGCCGGCGCGGGCGATCGAGCCGCGCGCGCAGCAGCGCGAGCCCGCCGGGCGGTGGCTCGAGCATCCGCAGCGCGGGGACATCGGGCAGCTCGTCGGTCGAATCACGGCGGTCAGGCATGGCCGAGCTCCTGGAGTCTGGCACGCACGCGCGCGATCGCCTCGTTGCGGCGCGATCCGACGGTACCGACCGCGATGTCGAGCGCGACCGCGATCTGCGCGTGATCGAGGCCGGAGTACTGACACATCACGAGCACGCTCCGCAGCCGATCCGGCAGCTCGTCGATGCAGCGCCGCACCGCCGCGTCGAGCTCGGCTGCCGCGAGCGCGGCGTCGGGGGCAGTCGCGGCCAAGACCTCGCGACCGAGGCCGAGCGCGCGCCGGATCGAGAACGCGCGGCGCCGGTTGCGCGCGAGCCCGAGCACGATCGTGTACGCGAGCCCCGCGGCGCGCTCCCAGTCGACGGTGTCACGCTTGCGCCACAGCCGCACGAACGCGTCGTGCACGACATCGCGCGCCTCGTCGGCGCTCCACACGTAGCGATACGCGACGTTGTAGAGCCCGCGCTCGTGCGCGACGTACAGCTCCTCGAGCGCACGGCGCTGCGCTGGTTCGGCCGATCCCACCGTCGGTGCCACGCCCGTTGGCCTCGCACCCTACTCGACCCGGTGCGCACGTACCACGTAGAGCAGGAGGTTCTGCATGCCGTCCGCGGCGCCTGCCTGCGCGGAGTCGCCGATGATCACCGGGCGATCGAGCGGCACGCGCAGCGTCGTCTCGATCGTCGGCGTCGTGTTCGGCTCCTGGAGCTGCAGGGTCAGGTCGAGCTCGAGGCCCTCGGGCTCGGCGGTCAACCGATGCTCGGTGTGGAGCAGCCGGCTCGCGAGCTTCGTCTTCGCGCCGTCGCGCGTCTGGCCGCCGACGCGATCGACGATCTTGAACGAGCGCTTGCCGAGCGCGCTCAGCTTCTCGAGCGCGGGCGCGATCTCGGTCAGATCCGGCGCGACCTCGGTCTTCGCCGCGGCGGCGCCCTCGACCGCCCAGAACGTGATCTCGTACGTCGCGCCGGACGCGGCCGGCCCGCGATCGAGCGCCGCGATCAGCTTGTCGAGCGCAACGTGCGACGCCGGCGGCAGCCCGACGACGAACCGGCGATCGCTGACGAACACCGGCCGCGGATTGACGAACTGCGTCTGCGCGCCGTCCTTGGACACCACCGCGATCGGGTAGCTAAGCACGCTGTTGTCGAACATCCGCCGGATGTCGGCGGCGCGCCCGGCGGGAAACTCGTGCATCTGCGGCACCACGGCACCGCCGATCGTGGTGTCGGGTCGTTCGGGTTGTGCGATCGCCGCCGCCGCAGGGGCCGAGGGCGCATCGCGGCCCGAGCAGGCGGTCGAGAACAGGCAGGCAAGCAGAGCAAGCGCGGTCTTCATGCCCCCTACTCCCCGCGACCGCGCCGATCCTTCGCGACAATCGACCGCCCGGCGTCAGGTCTTGAGCCCGACCACCTCGCCGGCCACCTTGGCACCGGCCTCGAGCGACAGCGTGCGCACGCGGCCGGACGCCGCGAGCTTGCCGCTACCGTCGACGATGTCGACCTGCCAGACCTGCGAGCGACCGCCGCGATGCAGCGGGCGGCCGGTCGCGATCAGCGTCCCGTCGCGCACCGCGCGCACGAACGTCGTCGTGTTCTCGAGCCCGACGCTCGACTTGCCGGCCGCCATCGCGCCGATCGCGGCGCCCGCGCTCGCGACGGTCTCGATGATCGAGGCGTAGACGCCGCCATGCACGATGCCGTACGGCTGCGCGAGGTGCGGACCGACCGGCACCTCGGCGACGAGCTCGTCCGGCGTCACCTTCGTGAACTGCAGGCCGAGCGCGCGCTCGAAGCCGCCAAGGTGCGCGTTGAACAGCGTGACGAGATCGGCATCGGGCGGAAACGGCGCGGCCATGCGCCGCAGCCTACTTCGCCCAGACCTGGATGCGCGCCTTGCCGCCGCCCTTGATGTTCGCGTACTTCAGATCGATGTACTTGATCACGCGATCACCGCCGGGGAAGTCGAGCTCGCGCGAGCGCTGACCTTCCTGGAACACGTGGCGCACGTTCGGGTTCCACTCGGGACCCTTGCCGAACTTGACCGCGAAGTCGAGCAGCTCGAGATCGCTGTCGAGCACGACGATCGTCAGCTTCTCGAACTTGCCCTTCACGCGCGGCACCGTGATCCGATCGTGATCGACGCGGCCGCTGACCGTGCGCTCGCCGAGCTTCGTCCAGCCCTTCGAGTCGAAGCTCGCCGCGCTCGGCCGACCCTGGCCGACGCCCGCCGCATCGGGGTTCCAGCCCCAGACCTCGACGCGCGCGTTGCCACCGCCCGCGGTGTTCTTGTAGCGAAGCTCGATCTTCTGGATCACGCGCGTGTTGCCCGGCAGGTCGAGCACGCGCGTGCGCGAGCCTTCCTTGAACAGGTGGCGCACGTTCGGGCTGTGCTTCTCGCCGTTGCCGAAGATGATGTCGAGCCCGGTCAGCTCGAGATCACTGCCCTCGACGACGAGCGTCAGCTTCGCGAACTTACCGTCGTTGGCGCCGACGGCGATCGTGTCGTGGTCGGCCTTGCCGTTGACCTCGCGCATGCCGAGCTTGACCCAGCCCTTGGAGTCCCACTTGACGTCGGCGCGCGCGAGCGGAGCCGCGCACACGAGAGCGAACAAACCGGCGAGCACGAGCGTGATCCTCATGCGCGCACGGTAGCGAGCACGTGAACCGCGCGACAGCGCGCTCACGCGCCCTCACCTTTGGCAAATTGCCCCGCTCAGTGCTGCAGGCGCGGGCTGAGGCCGTTCAGTCGATCCTCGGATTTCGGACGACCGGTCACCGAGCGACCGTCCTGCGTCACGACCATGACGTCGGGCTTCGGCGTGCCGGCCTTGACGATCACCTCGGTCGTGAACTCGCACACGACCTTGCGATCGAGGCCCTTGCCGACCACACGCTTCTTGCACGGCGCCGGGTCGGCTGGCTTCGCAGCGGTCTTCGCGCTGCCCGACTTCGTCGCCGTCTTCGACGTCTTCACCGGCTTGCGCGTCGCGGTATCGGCGAGTGCGGGCGAAGCAGCGAGAACGAGGGCGAACAGACCGGCCAGGCAGCGCATGGCGGAAGTATGCGCAGTCGATCGCGCGGCGCAACCAAAGTCTGGGGCAAGACGCCCCCTCGCGTGCTTGATGCTACGTTCGCGCGCGATGTCCCGTAGCGCGAAGGCCTCCTACGATCTGGTCCTGCTTCCGGGCGACGGTATCGGCGCCGAGGTGATGAACGAGGCGCGTGCGCTCGTCGAGCTCGTCGCCAGCACGCTCGGCGTCGGATTCGCGCTCGACGAGATCCCGTGCGGCGGCAAGTTCTATCTCGAGCACGGCGCGCGCGACTGGCCCGAAGGCGCGGAAGACCGCTGTCGCGCCGCCGACGCGATCCTGCTCGGCGCCGTCGGCTGGAATGGCCCCGACGGTCAGCCGGTCTCGATGCCCGACGCCAGCGGCGGCTCGAAGATGGCGGGCTGGTCGCCGGTGATCGGCAATCGCGTGAAGCTCGATCTCTACGCGAACATTCGCCCGGTGCGCTGCCTGCCCGGCACCAAGCACGGCATCTCCGGTCAGTTCCGCGAGGTGTGGTCGCCCAAGGCCGTCGACATGGTGATCATCCGCGAGAACACCGAGGGGCTGTACTCGGGCATCGGCGAGCGCACGCCCGAGCGCGCGACCGACCTGCGCGTGATCACGCGGCACGCGAGCGAGCGCGTGATCCGCACCGCGTTCGAGCTCTCGCGCCAGCGCGGCAAGGGCGCGCCCGCCGACGGCAAGCGCCGCGTCACCTGCATCGTCAAGCACAACGTGCTGCAGGGCTGCCGGCTGTTCCTCGACGTGTTCCGCGACGTCGCGAAGGCGTATCCGGACGTCGAGCCCGATGTCGCGATCGTGGACTCGTTCGCGATGTTCGTGTTGACGCAGCCCGAGCGCTACGACGTCTGCGTCACGACGAACATGTTCGGCGACATCCTGACCGATCTCGCGTCGGTCCTGCAGGGCGGCATGGGCATGGCGGTCGGCTGCAACGTCGGCGACAACCACGCCATGTTCGAGCCGATCCACGGCTCGGCGCCGCCGCTCGCCGGCAAGGATCGCGCGAACCCGATGGCGATGATGCTCGCGACCGCCGAGGCGTTCGCGTGGCTCGGCCGCCGCCACGCCGACGACCGGCTCGTGCGCGCGCACGCCGCGATCGAAGCGTCCGTCGCCGCGATCGTCGAGCGCGGCGCGCCGCTCACCGCCGACCTCGGCGGCACGGCGGGCACGCGCGCGGTCGCGCAGGCGATCCGCGACGAGGCGCGCGCGCGCCTGAGCTAGAGACCCGCGGCGATCAGCCGGCGATCCTCGACGAGCACCGGCGCACCGGTCCGTCCGCGCATCACGGGCACCTGCCCGCCATCGCGATGAAACGCGAGCTCGGCGACCGCCTCGTCCTCGACGAGCCCGGTCACCGCGACGTGCGGACCATCCGCGACGACCGCCGCGACCTCGAGCTCGCCGGCGACCGCGAGATCCGCCGGCACGCCCATGCGCTCGAGCCGCGCATCGCCGCGCCGTACGCGCATGCGCTGCGCGATCACGCTCGCCGGCATCACGCGCGTCACGCCGGTGACGAGCACGGGGCCGCGATCCTCGACGTCGAGCAGGAACGGCGCGGCATCGGTGCGCCGCAGCAGCACCGCGCCACGCTCGTCTTTGACGACCGCGTGCTGGATCAGCACCGGCGATGCATCGATCAGCGACTGCACCGTGCCGCGGAACCGCCGCGCGATCCCGTACAGCGTGGTCGCGCCCGGTGTCGGCGGGATCGCCGGCATCGTGATCCCGGCGATGCCGTGCCGGCCGCGCATGTTGCGCAGCTTGTGGATCGCGAGCGCGATCATGCTGCCGACCGCGAACGGCGCGAGGATCGGCAGCGCGAGCGAGCTACCGGCGAGGAACGCGGTGATGAGCCCCCAGTCGCGGTGGCTCAAGATCTTCATGTCGCGGTAATAGAGCAGCTCGCGCACGAGCTCGACCGGTGCCGTCATGTGCGCGCCGCACTCGACGCACGCCATCGTCGGCGGCTGCAGCAGCCTGCAGTGCACGCAGCAGAACGTTGCGGCAGGGATGAGCCCCTCGGTCACCACGTTCGATCAGTGTGACAGACGATCTCCGTCAGCGGACCGTCGAAGATTCTCGTCGAAGATCATGTCGTGCCGGGAGTCGGACTCGAACCGACACTCCAGTGAAGGAAGGGGCTTTTCAAGCACCCCGAATCGACCATGACTCCATCCCGGCTCGACACTCGCCGAACTGGATTTCTCGTCGAAGATTTTGTTGTGCCGGGAGTCGGACTCGAACCGACACTCCAGTGAAGGAAGGGGCTTTTGAGACCCCCGAGTCTACCATTTCTCCATCCCGGCTCGCCGCGAACGAAAACGCGCCCCAACCGGAGCGCGCTTCGTTCGTGACTCTAGCAGTTCGGGCGTGAATTACATGCCCGAGCCGCCGCCACCGCCGGCGGCCGAGCCCGTGTCGCCCGAGCCAGCGGCCGAGCCCGTGTCCGAGCCCATCGCCGAGCCGGTCTCCGGCGTCGGGTTCGCCGGCGCGGTCTTCTTCTTGCCACCGCAGGCGGCGAGGGCGAACGACATCACGAGTGCAACAAAAAACATCTTCTTCATTGGTCTAGTCCTCTCTTTGTCTTTCTCTGGTGCAGGTCTTGATTGACGAAACGCGAACAGAAATCACTTGGGCGGGGTGGCGCACGGATCGGGCGTCGCCGTACCGCTGCCTGCACCGTCGGGTGCGGCCGCAGAACCGCCCGCGGGCGGCGGTGAGCTCATCGAGTGGTCCGGTGGAGGCGTGGTCGCTGCCTTCTTCTTCGAGCAGGCGACGCCGCCGACCGCCAACGCGATCGCGAGCACGAGAACGTTCTTCATGAAACTCTCCCAGGCGAGGTGGGCGCGGCCGACGAGATCTCCGCGAGCGCTTGCTCGATCTCGCCACGCGCATGGGTGTCGCCGCGTCGACCGGCGACCTCGATGCCGCGGCGATAGACGTCGGCCGCTTCGCTCGTGCGACCGAGCGCGGCCAGCGTGCCGCCGGCCTGCAGGTACGTGGGAACGTAGTCGGGAAACTGTGCGAGGAGATCGGAGAACGCTGCCCATGCTTCGACCAGCTCGCCCCGGCTCTTGTGCTCCATCGCAAGGCCGTACCGAGGAAACGGGTCCGTCGGCGAGCGAGCGATGAAGCTCTTGAAGGTAGCGATCCGGTCCACGGCGAGGTCCATCAAGGGAGGCGAGAGGAAGCGAGGGGCTGGTGCGGAGACAGGCGTTACAATGGCAATGCGAACGCAGAGGTCCCGTGACTCAACGCGGCAGGTGGCCGCTCCTTACAGGGGCCGCACCATAGACATCCTTTTCGTATAAATGCCAGTCCGCTCAGACGATTTTCGTGACGCGGGATCGTGGTACAAGGGGAGAAGTCCCGGGTGCAGCGCTCATTCACCAGCTTCATCGGCGTCGATCTCGGCGGTGGTCGAGGCAAGACGACCGCGTTCGCGGCGCTGCAGCGATCGTCGGGAGGGGGCGTCGAGGTCATCGAGGTCGCGACCCGCTCCGGACGCGAGCGCTGGACCGACGAGACGTTGATCCAGCGGCTCGTGACGAGTGATCCCGCCACGACCGCGATCGCGATCGATGCGCCGCTGACCCAGACCGCCTGTAACCGCTGCGAGCGACCGGTGTGCCCGGGCATGGAGGCGTGCGTCGATCCGGCGATCGTCTGGCTGCGCGCCGAAGGCCGTTCGCTGATCCGCAAGGTCAACGCCGAGGCGAGCGGCAACGGCACCACCACGGTCTCCCCCGCGTTCACCGCCCACGCGCGGCTCGCCGGCTACTCGCATCGCGCGACCGACGTCGTCATGACCTACGAGCGCGGCCTGCTGCCGCTGTCGACGCTCGGCGCCGCGAACGGCGCGATCGCCGCGCGCGCGGGTCAGCTCCGCAAGCGGCTGCGCGGCGCGGGCTTCGCGCTGCACGAGAACCTCGTCGAGGTCTCGCCCGCGGCGACGGTCGCTGCGCTGTGCGGCACGCGCGCCTCGCGCGGCTACAAGCGCGATGCCGATCCCTGGGTCACGCGCGCGACGATCCTCGAGCGGCTGCACGATCTGTCGTTTGCCCCGCGCAGCCGGATGGCGCGCGAGGACGTGCTGCAGAACGATCACTGCTTCGACGCCGTGATCTCGGCGTACACCGCGTTTCTGTGGGCCCGCGATGGCTGGGCCGCGCCCGACGGCTGCTTCGTCGACGACGGCTGGATCATCGCCCCTCCCTGATACAGCGTCCCGCGCGTCCGGGACGCGATCGTCCGGCGTGTCCGGCACCGATCGTCCGGCATGTCCGGGACAACGATCGCGATCGTCTGGCGCGTACGGGACGCGATCGTCCGGCGTGTCCCGGACGCGATCGTCCGGCATGTCCGGGACAACGATCGTCCGGCGTGTCCCGGACGCGATCGTCGGGCGTGTCCCGGGACCGATCGTCCGGCATGTCCGGAACGCGATCGTCCGGTGTCAGGCGTAAGCCTAAGCGTAAACGTAAGCGTAAGCGTAAGCGCTCCGGACTCGGTCGTCGGCGCTGACGTGAGAATTCACGCAACCCGGCGCCGCGATCGCCGAAGCGCCCTTCATGTTTCATTTCCAGAAGCTCGACGTCTACAAGTGTGCACGTTCGTTTCTCCCGGTGGGGTATGCCCTCGCGAAGCTCGCGCCTGATGCCGAGATGGCATCACAGCTCCGGCGCGCAGCACTCTCGATCAATCTCAACATCGCCGAGGGCACCGGTCGGTTCGACCGCGATCAACGCCGGTTTCTCGTGACGGCCCGAGGATCCGCTCTCGAATGCGCCGCGTTGCTGGATGCGCTCGAGTCCCTCGAGATCCTGGACCCGCGCCTCGACGACGGTCGGCACTGGTTGGTGCGGATTGTTTCGATGCTGACGAAGATGATCGCTTGACGCGAACCGCGCGATGCAACGCCCCCGGCCGGCAGGACCGCTCGCGCTTACGCTTACGCTTACGCTTACGTGATCAAGATCCGGTCAGCGTCTCGTACGCGGCGGTGACTTCCGCGAACCGGCGCTCGAGCGACCGGCGGCGCGCGAGATCGAGCTCGGGCTGGAGGTCGGGATGCAGGGCGCGCGCGAGCCGGCGATAGGCGCGCTTGACGGCATCGACGTCGGCCTCGTCGGTGATCCCGAGCAGGCGGAGCGCGGCGACGCGCGCGGGATCGATCGCGCGGCGGTGCGGCGCGCTCTGCTCGGCGACAATGCCCTCGACCTCGAGCGCGTCGACCGCGCGCAGGAAGTGGAGGAACGCGAGCAGGCGGAACCGCGGCGTGCGCGCGAGCGGCCAGATCTGATCGAGCCGGCGCGGCTGCACCATCGCGGCGAGCATCCGGCGATCGGCTTCGTCGTGCGGCTCGGGTGCGAGCTCGGCGCGGATCGAGAGTCGCATGCCGGCGAGCTCGCGCAGCAGCGCGTCGGCGAGCGAGCTGTCGAGCTGGGCCTCGAGCTGCGAGCGCGCCCACGCGGCGAGCGCGACGCCGTGACCGGCGCCCGGCGGCTGCAGGCCCGCGACGCCGCCCTCGAACGTGACGGTGCACGCGTGCGAAGCGAGCCGGACGAGGCGCGAGACCACGAGGCGGCGCGCGATCTCGCCATCGCCGGCGATCGCGTGACCCCGGCGCAGCACGAACACCTCGTCGCGCGGCTGGGCGCGGATCGTGAGCACGCCGCTCGCGTGCTGGCGACCGAGTCGGTAGACGAGCCGCACGAGCTCGCCACGGCCGATCGTCCTCGGGTGCTCCCTCACGCGGCCATCTTCAAGAGGACCGGGGAGCGGGGCAATTTTTCGGCGGGGCGTCAGGGGCTACGAGCAAGACCGCAGCGAGCGGCCCGCGCATTCCACCCGACGGCCGATCACATGAAGCCGGCCTTGCGGCGCTCGACGATGAACTCGGTGACGGTGTTGCGGACGTCCTCGCGGAACGAGACGAGGCCCGCGGCGATCTCGCGCAGCGCGGTGACCGCCGGCTTGTTGTCGCAATCGACGCCGGGCGTGGCTCCGCGAGACAGCTGGCGCGCGCGCTCCGCGGCAAGCACGACCAGCGCGAAGCGATTGGGGACCTTGTCGAGGCAATCTTCGACGGTAACGCGAGCCATGGACCGCGGAACTTACTCGGTTACCGGCGCCTGTCAAGTCCGAGGCTTGCCAGAGCGGGCCCGACCCACTACGCTAGCCCTTGCGGGGTCGTCCTACCGGCAAGTAGGCGAAATCCGCGCTCTTAACTTATGCCAGTCCGTCCTCCAGTTCCCGTTCCACGGGGGCCCGTCCGTATCGAGCTCGATTGGGACGCCCTCGAAATCGCGGTCGAGCGCAACTCGCCCGACACCGACAGCTACCTCGACCTGACGACGGGCCGAGTCCTGACGATCACGTCCGGAGATCCGGAGGCGGCGATCAACCGCCAGACCGTGTCGGAGAACATCCGCAACTTTCTGCGGATCGAGCCGGCATCGTCGCGCGAGCAGTACCGCTGGATGGAGCGGTTCGTCGGCTCGGTCGTCGACGAGGCGCTGCGCGAGCGGCTGATCATCTCGATCGACGGCAAGGGTGCGTTCCGCCGGTTCAAGGACGTGCTGCTCGCGTATCCCGCCGAGCGCGAGCGCTGGTTCTCGTACCGCGCCGACCTGCTGCACTGGCACATCCACAACTGGCTCGAGCAGCACGAGATCCACACGACCAACGATCCGCCGTGGGGTCAGGTCCAGCCGCCGCAGGAGCTGCCGACGGTAGGCCGGCCTGTGGTGCACGGCACCGAGGCACCGGGGGAGGCGCTGCGCCGGCAGGCGCGCGATCTGATCGAGACGATCCCCGCGATCGAGCTACCGACCGCGATCGCGTTCCTCGAGTTCCTGAAGCAGCGCTCGACCGAGGCGTCGCGGGCGGCCGAGGGCGAGCACGATCCGACCGATCACGATCGCGAAGACGTCACCGCGTGAGCGCCGAGCGCGATGCGGTGGCGGATGCGGTCGAGCACGGGCTGACGCGGCTCGTCCAGCAGGCGCCGGATCTCGATCGCGCGCTCGTGGCCGAGCTCGGCGAGCAGCTGTATCGGATCGGCTCGCCGCTCGCGGTCGCGATCGCGCGCGTGCTCGAGCTGGTCGCCGAGGATCTCGTCGATCCGGGGATCGCCCTGCCCGCGCTCGCGATGGCCGGCGCGACGCTCGCCGCGCGCATCCGCGGCACGCTCGGTGACCGCGAGCTCGAGGCGGCGCGCTACGAGATCGAGACGCTGATGCCGCTACCGGATGGCCCGCGTCCGGTGATCGCGGCGCCCGATGTCCCGGTGACGAAGCTCAGCCGCGGACCGCGACGGCAAACTTGAGGTAGTTGCTCTCCGGGAAGCCGGGCAGTGTCGGGAAGTCGGGCGGCAGCGTGCGGCGATCGACGATCTGCAGCCGCGTGCGGCCGGCGAGCGCGCCGTCGGCGAGCGCGAGCTCGAACTCCGGCGCGCTCATCTTGTGCGTCGACGATGCGGCGACGAGCAGGCCGCCCGGCACCAGGACCTCGAGGCTCGCGCCGATCAGCTCGGCGTAGTCGCGGACCGCGCTCCACGGCTTGCCGCCGCGCGCCGCCGCGCTCGCGAACGCGGGCGGATCGAGGACGACCATGTCGAACGTGCGGCCGCGCTCGACGAACCGCGCGAGCACCTTGAACACGTCGCCGACGACGTGCTCGGCCTTCTCGGGATCGAAGCCGGACGCGCTGAAGTTGCGGCGCGCCCGCGCGTGCGCCTTCGCGGCGACGTCGACCGCGCACACCTCGGCGGCGTCACCGGCGTGCGCGTAGACCGAGATCGCGCCGGTGTAGGAGAACAGGTTCAGCACGCGGCGGCCGCGCGCCCAGTGGCGCACCGCGCGGCGGCCCTCTCGCAGATCCGCGAACAGGCCGGTCGACAGCGGCGCGGTGACGTCGACCATGAACTTGAGATCGTCCTCGACGACCTCGAGCTCGACCGGCGCGGGCGTGCCGCGCACGAGCTCGGCGGCGGCCTGGCGTGGCGCCTCGCCGCCGAGCGACTTGAAGCGGCGCTGCTCGTAGATCGCGATCGGATGCAGCTCGGACTCGAGCGCGTCGTACAGCATCGCGCGCAGGTTCTGGACCGCGGACGTGAACAGCTGGACGACGAGGTACTCGCCGTAGCGATCGACGACGATGCCCGGCAGGCCATCGGACTCGGCGTTGACGAGCCGGACCGCGCCGAGCTTGCCGAGATCGAGCAGCCGCTGGCGCAGCGCGATCGCGGCCTTGACGCGCTGGCGGATCAGCTCGGCATCGATCTGGATGTCCGGTCTCCGGACAAACACGCGCAGCGCGATCGCGCTGTCGGCGTCGTACAGGCCACGGCCGACGAACTCGCCCTCGTCGTCGACGACGTCGATCGCCGTCCCCGGATCGTGCGTCAGCGGGCGCGGGCCGAGCGCCTCGCGATAGACCCACGGATGACCCGCGCGGATCCGGTGCGCGATATCCCCGGGCAGCCGCACCGTGTTCTTGCGCACGATCGGCAGGCCACGCGCGGGACGGCGACCTGGACGAGACTGGGCCATGGCGGCGGCTTTATTGCGCATCTCGTGCAGAACTCCAAGTCCGGCCCCTCGCTAGTTTGCTGTAGACATCATGAGGTCGCGTACGTAATGTCCGCCGCGCAACGGACCTGTCACACGGCGCGCATGCACGAACCTCGTTCTGATATCCAGAGCACGATCCACGCGACGCTCGAGCCGGTGCGGTTCGGCGAGTTCCTTCGCGATCGTCACCTGATCTCCGACGAGCAATGGCTCGCGGCGCTCGCGGATCACTGGAGCGCGCGGCGCCGCCACCGGATCGGCCGGATCATCGTCGACCACGGCTTCCTGCCGAGCGAGGTCGTCGAGGCCGAAGCGCGCGTGTTCCACGACGATCTCGACGTCGTCGAGGTCGTGCCGCGGTCCGAGAAGGCGACCGTGCCGCTGACGCCGAATGGCCTTTACTGATTTCTGTAGAACGGATTTGCAACGCTGATAGAGTCGCATCCGCTCGCGACCAGGGAGCGAGCAGCGCGGGAGACCACATGGCTGTCGATTCGAAACTCGGCGAAACGAAACTCGGACCTGGCGTCGGCGGCACCGGCCCGACGTCCACCGCCACGAATGGAACCGCCCCGGCGATGCCGGCGAAGGCCGTGCCGAACCATACGCCGGCGAACGGCACCGCGAAGCTCGCGGACGGCACGCAGCGGCTGAAGCGGACGTCGTCGCTGATGAAGCAGGCGTCGACGCTGCCGAAGGTCGAGCAGTCGCTCGAGGAGTTCATCGCCCGCGCGAACCAGACGCTGGTCGATGTCTCGACGTGGGGCACTGCGGATCAGCAGGCCAAGGAAGAGGAAGACAAGCGCCGCGAGCTCGATGCGCAGCGCTGGAAGCAGGCCGAGCAGCAGATGCGCGAGAGCGAGGCCCGCGAGCAGTCTCTGCGCCGCCAGCTCGACGGTCTGCAGGGCAAGCTCGCCGAGGCCGAGGCGAAGGTCGCGGTCGCGCTGTCGGCGTCGGGCTCGTTCCCGGCGATGAACAAGGCGGCGAACGCGGCGAACGAGGCCGCGATCACCGAGCTGCGCAACCAGATCGAGCAGGCGATGCAGCGGATGCGCGCCGCCGAGCAGCGCAGCGCGGAGCTCGCGCGCGAGCTCGACCAGGCGAAGGCCGCCACGACGACCGCGCGCAGCGAGGGCTCGGCCCCGCTCGTGCTGTCGCTCGTCGCCGATGAAGAGGTCGACGAGCGCGTCAAGCTCGCCGAGGCGAAGGCGGCCAAGGCGATCGCCGCCGCGCGCGCTGCGGCCGCCGGCCTGACGGTGTCGGCGGCGGATCTCGCCGCGATCGAGAGCGGGCTCGTCGTGCCGATGCAGCCCGAGAAGAAGTCGCCGTGGCTCGCGATCACGCTCGCGTTCGTCGGCGGTCTCGCGATCATGGCGGTCGTCTGGAAGTTCGTGCTGTCGTCGAATGACAAGCCCGGCGCGACCACGAGCCCCGCGCCCGCGACGCAGCCGGCCCAGGCCGCGCAGCCGGCGCCCGCGCCGACCACGACGACGCCGTCGACCGCGAACGCCGCGGCGCCGACCGAGGCGAAGCCGTCGGTGACGCCGATCGAGGACAAGACCGCGGACAAGGCGGCCGACAGCAAGCCGTCGGTCACGCCGATCGACGAGCCGCCCGCCGCCCAGGACGCGGCGAAGGACGCGGCGAAGCCGGACGTCGCGAGCGACGAGCCCGTCGTCGACGCGAAGCCGGCGAAGGCGGCGAAGACGACGTCGCGCCCCAAGAAGGCGGCGGTCGCGCCGAAGTCGGTGAAGAAGGAGAAGAAGGAGACGCTCGCCGATCCATTCGCCGAGCCGGCGCCGGCGCCGAAGAAGAAGGACACCAAGGGCGACAAGGCCGGCGGCGCGATCGTCGATCCGTTCGGGGGCTGATCGCCTCGCTTGTGAGGCGCGTTGCACACGACGCGCTGCACACGACCTCCCGCCTCGTGCATCGAGGCGGGATTTTTCGTTTCGGCCGTTCACCGTCGACAAATGGCGTGTCGCGGCGGTGAAACAGTCGTTGATCTGGTGTCTCGGCTGGGATAAAGCTCCGTCCGCTGCGTGCGACTCCCGCGCGCGCCGGAGGTCACGTGAACCGCTCAATTCTCGCCATCGCCATCGCTGCCACGCTCGGCGTGTCCGCCGGACCGGCCCTCGCCGACGAGGCCGCTCCCACGCCCGCGCAGATGGAAGCTGCCAAGAAGGCCTTCGCCGAGGGCAAGAAGCTCCACGACAAGGGCAAGCTCCCCGAGGCGATCGAGAAGTTCAAGGAGTCGTACAACCTCTCGAAGAACCCGCTGCTGCTCTACAACATCGGCCTCACGATGGAAGAGGCGGCGATGGATGACCTCGCGCTGTACTACTACCGCAAGTTCCTCGCCGACGCGCCGCAGGACGCGCAGCAGCGCGGGACGGTCAGCGAGCGCGTGAAGGTGCTCGAGAAGAAGTTCGGCTCGGGCGGCGCGATCGCGACGACGGAGCCTGCGAAGCCGTCCGGCGGCAAGACCGAGACGAAGATCAAGCCCGCGGGCACGTACAGCGCGACCGACTTCCAGCACCAGATCGTCGAGGCCGCGCCTCCGGGCAAGCCGCTCGACGTCACCGCGTTCGTCCCCGAGGACTCGGGATTCACGGTCACGCTGTACTACCGCACCGCCGGCGAGGCGCAGTTCACGCAGAAGCCGATGAAGTGGCGCTACAAGGAGCTCGTCGCGCGGATCCCGGCCGCGAAGATGGCCGGCAGCTCGGTGCAGTACTACGTCGAGGTCAAGGACCACGCCGGCACCGTCGTCACGCGCTCGGGCAAGTCGACGAGCCCGAACCTCGTCAACATCGAGGCCGGCGCGTCGCCGCGGTTCTATCCCGACGTCAGCGACGACGGCGAGGTCAAGACGTCCGCGGCCGACGTCACGGCGCACGACGAAGAAGACGATCCGCTGAGCAAGTCGCATCCCAAGCCGAAGACCGACGACACCGTCGTCGTCCAGCCGACCGAGCCCGGTCCGCCGGGCACCGGCTTCCGCGATGTCGGGTCGACGAAGTTCACGTACATGAAGTGGGGTTCGACCGCGGCCGCCGCGACGCTCGTCGGCGCCGGCGTGCTGTTCATGATCGAGGCCGGCAAGTACGCCAGCTCACTCGAGGAGGACTCCACGCAGTGCGGTGCCCCGCCCTGCCGCACCTACGACAGCTACGCCGCGGATCTCGAGAAGAGCGGCAAGCGGTTCCAGACGCTGTCGAACATCAGCTACGGCGTCGGCGCGGTCGCGACCGCGGTCGCCGGATACTACTGGTACAAGGAGCTCACCGCGAAGAAGCGCGGCGAGGTCAAGGTCTCCAAGAGCGGGTCCTCGCCCGAGACGACGTCGTGGGTGGTCGTGCCTTCGATCGGGGATGGCTTTGCGGGCGCCGGCGCGGCGACGCGGTTCTAAAGGATGTCGACCATGAAGACGTTCGCACTGCTCGTGATCTCGCTCGCCACGCTCGCTGGCTGCAGCTCGTACAACCCCGACCTCGGCGGCGCGCCGTACAAGTGCGCCGCGACCGAGCCGCGCTGCCCCGATGGCTACACGTGCCAGGAGGGCAGCCCGGATCCGAACGACCACGTCTGCATCGAGGCCGGTGGCACCGCGCCCGACGGCGGGACGAGCGGCTTCCAGTGCGCGGATGACAGCGCGCTCGAGCGCCAGACCCGCAACGACACGATCCAGACCGCGTTCCCGACGGCGGTCGCGAACGAGATGCAGATGCTGTCGCTCGCCGGCCTCGCGATCTGTCCCGAGGGCGACAAGGACAACTACGCGATCAACATCACGACCGCGAACTCGAACCTCGAGGTCGTGACGTCGTGGGAGTCCGGCATGCCGGTCAACATCTCGATCCTCAATGCGGGCGGGACGTCGATCGGCAACGGCACCGCGATGGGCAACACGGCGATGCGGATCTGCATCCCGAACCTCCCGGTCGGCACGTACTACGCGTCGGCGTTCGCCGCGACGACGGTGAAGAACAACTACAAGCTGTCGATCAAGCTCGTCCCGAGCTGCTGATCCATCGTCGCGCGCTCGGCTGAGAGCTCTTCTCAGCCAAAGCGCAGCGTCCACCGCCGCGCTTCAGCGGCGAGCTCGTTGTCGTTGCCCGCGACCTGGACGAGCCGCGCGAGCAACGCCTTCGCAGCGGTCTTGTCGTCGCGCTGCCAGCACGCACGCAGCTCCAGACGCAACAGAGCGATCTCCTTGGCCTCGGCGTAGCTCATGGTGGGTGGCTCCTCCCGAACGCCGAGGGACACGGCGCCCGTCGTAAAATTCAGGTGCGTGTCTGCGATGGGCAAGTTTTTGACGAGCCCACATCGGCGCCTATTCGAGCGCGTGCTACGCGGGTAGCGCTGGGGATGGTCGCGGGTATCCCGCGGCGGGGTGGTTTGACGGCCGACCCGCGGTGCGTGATACCGTAACGGAAACCGTCGTTTTTCTTGGGGAGACTGGCGAAATGTTTGCCGAGCTGGCGAGGCCGTAGATGAGCCGTATCGGAGAGCTATTGGTCCGCGAGAAGATGCTCTCGCTCCAGCAGCTGCAACAGGCGCAGGACGAAGCCAAGCGCACGGGCAAGCGACTCGGCGCGACGCTCGCCCGCCTCGGCTACGTCAAGGACCAGGACCTCACCCAGTTCGTCGCGCGGCAGTACAGCCTGCCGTCGATCAACCTCGGCGAGATCGAGATCGACGCCGCGGTGCTCAAGCTCGTGCCGCGCGACATCTGCGAGAAGCATCAGGTCATCCCGGTCCGCCGCAACGGCCCGACGCTGATCGTCGCGATGGCGGATCCGTCGAACATCTACGCGATCGACGAGCTCAAGTTCCTCACGCAGTACAACATCGAGCCGGTCGTCGCGTCCGAGGGTGCGCTCGAGGCCGCGCTGTCGCGCTACTACGACAAGGGCCCCGACCTCGACCAGATGATGGGCGAGTTCGATGTCGACAACATCGACTACGCGCAGGGCTCCGACGACGCGGTCAATGTCGTCGACCTCGAGAACCAGGCCGGCGAGGCGCCGGTCGTCAAGCTGTGCAACGCGATCCTGCTGTCCGCGATCAAGAAGAAGGCGTCGGACATCCACGTCGAGCCGTACGAGAAGAGCTTCCGCGTCCGGTTCCGGATCGACGGCATCCTGCAGGAGGAGATGCGGCCACCACTGCGGCTGCGCAACGCGATCACGTCGCGCCTCAAGATCATGGCCTCGCTCGACATCGCCGAGCGCCGGCTGCCGCAGGACGGACGCATCAAGCTCAAGCTCGGGCCGACGAAGGAGATGGACTTCCGCGTGTCGGTGCTGCCGACGCTGTTCGGCGAGAAGATCGTCATGCGTCTGCTCGACAAGTCGAACCTCCAGCTCGACATGACGAAGCTCGGGTTCGACGAGAAGCCGCTCGCCGACTTCAAGGTCGCGATCAAGAAGCCGTACGGCATGGTGCTCGTCACCGGGCCGACCGGGTCCGGCAAGACCACGACGCTGTACTCGGCGCTGTCCGAGCTCAACACGACGGATCGCAACATCTCGACCGCCGAGGACCCGGTCGAGTTCAACCTGCACGGCATCAACCAGGTGCAGATGCACGAGGACATCGGCCTCAACTTCGCGACCGCCCTGCGCGCGTTCCTGCGCCAGGACCCGAACATCATCATGGTCGGCGAGATTCGTGACTTCGAGACCGCCGAGATCGGCGTCAAGGCGGCGCTCACCGGCCACCTCGTGCTGTCGACGCTGCACACGAACGACGCGCCATCGACGGTGTCGCGCCTGCTCAACATGGGCATCGAGCCGTTCCTCGTCACCGCGTCGGTCAACCTCGTGCTCGCGCAGCGGCTGAGCCGCCGCATCTGCAACGACTGCAAGATCGTCGACGAGAAGCACCCCGAGGCGCTCGCGAAGATGGGGATGACCGAGGACCAGATCCGCAGCGGCACGATCATGAAGGGCCGCGGCTGCAACACCTGCAACAACACCGGCTACAAGGGCCGCGTCGCGCTCTACGAGGTGATGCCGTTCACCGATCCGCTGAAGGAGCTCGTGCTCCAGGGCGCGTCGGCGGCCGAGATCAAGACCGAGATGATCCGCGGCGGCGTGCAGAGCCTGCGGATGGCCGGCATCCAGAAGATCCTCGAGGGCGTGACGACGCCGGAAGAAGTCCTGCGCACGACGGTGGAAGACTGACGTGGGCAACGAGCAGCTGACCCTGCAGGCGCTGCTGAAGGCGCTCACCGACAAGGGAGCGTCGGACCTCCACATCACCGTCGGCTCGCCGCCGCGCCTGCGGATCGACGGCGACCTCGTCGCGCTCAAGACCGATCCGCTGAACGCGACCGAGACCAAGACGCTCTGCTACTCGGTCATGAACGACCAGCAGAAGCTGCGATTCGAGGAGGACCTCGAGATCGACTTCTCGTTCGGCATCCGCGGCATGGCGCGGTTTCGCGCGAACGTCTACATGCAGCAGGCGTGCGTCGCGGGCGCGTTCCGCGTCGTGCCCTACAAGATCATCCCGCTCGAGAACCTCGGCATGCCGCCGGTGGTGACCGAGCTGTGCGACAAGCCGCGCGGCCTCGTGCTCGTGACCGGCCCGACCGGCTCGGGCAAGTCGACGACGCTCGCGTCGATGATCGACCGCATCAACTCGAACCTCAAGGGTCACATCGTCACCGTCGAGGATCCGATCGAGTTCCAGCACCAGCACAAGCAGTGCCTGGTCAACCAGCGCGAGATCGGCCGCGACTCGTCGTCGTTCAAGCGCGCGCTCAAGTACATCCTGCGCCAGGACCCGGACGTCGTGCTGATCGGCGAGATGCGCGACCTCGAGACGATCGAGGCCGCCCTCACGATCGCAGAAACCGGTCACCTGGCGTTTGGGACGCTACACACGAACAGCGCGATCCAGTCGATCAACCGCATCATCGATGTGTTTCCTTCGCACCAGCAGGCCCAGGTCCGCGCCGTGCTCTCGTTCGTCCTCGAGGGCGTGATCACGCAGACGCTGATCCCGAAGGTCGGCGGAGGTCGCGCGCTCGCCGCCGAGATCATGGTGCCGAACGCCGCGATCCGGAACCTGATCCGCGAGGACAAGCTCCATCAGATCTACTCGCAGATGCAGATCGGACAGAGCAAGTTCGGCATGCAGACGATGAACCAGGCGCTCGTCGAGCTGTACATGAAGAAGCTGATCACGCTCGAGGACGCGGTCGGCGCGACGAGCGAGCTCGACGAGCTGAAGACGATGATCCTGTCGCAAGGCGGATCGATCGGGAACCTCACTCCACCTTCGTCCGCACAGCGGCGGTAGGAGCACACATGGCCAAGTTCCAGTGGGAAGCGAATACCCGCACCGGCGAGAAGAAGAAGGGCGTGATGGAGGCCGAGACGCCCGAGGCGGTCGAGGCGCGCCTGCGTGGTGATGGCCTCGTCGTCACGCGCGTCAAGAAGGAGCCGAAGCAGATCGTCATCAAGTTCGGCTCGGGCGTCGCGCCGAAGGATCTGCAGATCTTCACGCGCCAGCTCGCGACGATGATCGACGCCGGCCTGCCGCTCGTGCAGTGCCTCGACATCCTCGCCGCGCAGACCCCGAACAAGATCTTCGCCGGCATCCTGAGCCAGGTGAAGCAGTCGGTCGAGACCGGCTCGACGTTCTCCGAGGCGCTGCGCCGTCACCCGAAGGTGTTCGACGAGCTGTACGTCAACCTCGTCGCGGCCGGCGAGCTCGGCGGCATCCTCGACACGATCTTGAACCGCCTCGCGGTCTACATCGAGAAGGCCGTCAAGCTGCGCGGCCAGCTCAAGAGCGCGATGTACTACCCGGCCGGCATCCTCGTCGTCGCGATCGGCGTGATCGCGGTGATGCTCGTCAAGGTCATCCCGACGTTCGAGGCGATGTATCGCGACATGGGCAACGCCGAGCTGCCCGGCGTGACCCAGTTCGTCATCGGGATCTCGAAGACGGTCATCAACAAGTGGTACCTGTTCATCGGCGGCTTCTTCGGGTTGTTCTTCGGCTCGGTCGCCCTCC
>DASTLB010000032.1:0-69315 GCA_035715365.1 Kofleriaceae bacterium
TTGGCACCTCGATGTCGGCTCATCGCATCCTGGGGCTGAAATCGGTCCCAAGGGTTTAGCTGTTCGCTAATTAAAGCGGTACGCGAGCTGGGTTCAGAACGTCGTGAGACAGTTCGGTCCCTATCCGTCGTGGGCGCAGGACGCTTGAGAGGAGCTGACCTTAGTACGAGAGGACCGGGTTGGACGGACCGATGGTGTTCCGGTTGTGGCGCCAGCCGCATCGCCGGGTAGCTATGTCCGGACGGGATAACCGCTGAAAGCATCTAAGCGGGAAGCCCCCCTCGAGATAAGGCGTCCCGAGCCGTAAGGCTCCTGAAGACCCCACGTAGACTACGTGGTTGATAGGCGGGATGTGGAAATGCGGCAACGCATGGAGCTTACCCGTACTAATCGGTCGTGCGGCTTGACCGCCTATTTTTTTAGGCTTCTCGCGAGAGCGAGAATCCTCGGCACCACGCAGCGACCCACGCTGCGGTTCGAGTTGCGCCGGGAGAGGTCCAAGTCGTTGCACACATGTATCGCCATCCCATCCCATACGAGCTTGTTCTCGTCTGGGGACTTGAGTAGAACGATCAATCATCACGGCTCACCAGAGTCGTAATCTGATGAAGTGCTGAATTACCCATTCAGCCGAGCTTCGCACTTCGAACGTTTTTCCTGGCGGCTATACCGGAGAGGTCACACCCGTTCCCATCCCGAACACGGAAGTTAAGCGCTCCAGGGCCGATGGTACTGCAGGGGCAACCCTGTGGGAGAGTAGGACGCTGCCGGGGTTTTGAAGGCTCACTCGCAAGAGTGGGCCTTCTCTCTTTTTCGGGCCATGCGTCGATCCACGTCCAACGACAACCTCGAGCTCGTGACCGAGCTCTTCGATCCGCGTGCGGACGTGCGCGATGCCGCGCTGGCTACGTTGAAGCGGCGCTATATACGTCATTGCGACGAGACGGGTTGACGCACCGATTCCGCGCTGGCCAGTTCGGTCCTGCCTGACGCATGCGCGGCCCTCGGGGCATGCGCGCCGGAGCTCCGGGTCATGGCCACGCAGGTGATCGCGCTTCTCGCGGTCGATGCCGAGGCGGTGCTCCCGCAGCTCGCGCAGGCGCTCGCGGACCCCGATGTGGTCGTGCGTGTCGCTGTGCTCGATGCGTTGCACGAGTTTGGCACGGCCGCGGCGCCATACGCCGACGTGATCGCCGAGCGCGCCGTTGCCGCGACCCAGGAAGACGAGCGCGCCAGCGCCGTATCGCTGCTCGATAACCTCGCCCGTCGCGAGTGACGGTCCGCGTGATCACGTGGGCACGACCGGCGCGTGGCATCGAGCAATCGGTCCTCATCAAGATTCTGCTGCAAAGAACCGAGGCCGCGTCCTCAAGCCGGTGACGGGCGGCAGTCGCTCGAAGAAAGGCACGAATGATGCGGTCCTCTGTTCATGGTCGTACGGCGACGCTGGCGTCGACGTTTCACTGGGTCTTGATGGTCACGGTGCTCCTGGTCCTGATTTCGGGAAGTGCCTTCGCGGGAACCTGGAGCGACAAGATCAACTACCGGTATTCGAACCAGACCTCGCTGAAGGTCACCGAGCCCGACGGCTTCAAGGTGATCGTCACCCTCGGCGATGGCGGCGAGAAGGTCGGGACGGTGCCGGAGCTGTTCACGCTGCCCGATCAGGACGCGTTCGTGAAGGTCACGATCGTTCCATCGGACGGCTCGGCGCCCTGGTCGAAGAAGATCGAGGTCCGCGCACGCCAGCAAGCCGAGCTGTCCGTGACGTTCAAAGCCGATCCCGCGCCGAAGGCAGAGCCGGCGAAGAAGGCCGCGCGCACGTACGTCGGTCGATTCGCGAACAAGGCGGGCGGGTGCGGCCGGGCGTGGAGCCGGACGATTCGCGTCGAGTTCTTGATCTCCGACGACGGCTCGGTCGTGAAGCAGGCCCAGATCGACAGCTCGCAGAACTCGGATCTCGAGCTGCCCGGCGGCAAGTACGACGTGCGCGTCTACATCTGGAACGATCGCGAGTGGAAGTTCGTGCTCACTAGCAATCACGACATCGGCAAGGATGGCTGGACGCTCGGCTTTGGCTGCCCGGTCGGCAAGAGCACGCCTGCGATCGTCGGCGGCTGACCGCAGGCGATCCAGGTCGGCAACGACGGACCCACGTGGGACACACGCTGCGAAACGACCCACGTGGGCACGCTCGCGGTAAGGCGCGGGGGATCCGGACGCTCCACGCCCCGACGACGACCGGCTCGTTTGCGCGATCGGGCTCGCGCGCACAGGCTACTCGGGCACCGACGAACCCACGTGGGCACGGGCAACGACGGACCCACGTGGGCACGGGCAACGACGGACCCACGGGCAGCGGACCCACGTGGGCACGCGCAACGACGGACCCACGTGGGCACGGGCAACGACGAACCTACGGGCAGCGGCGGACCCACGTGGGCACGGGCAGCGACGGACCCACCTGGGCACGGGCAACGACGGACCCACGTGGGCACGGGCAACGACGGACCCACGTGGACACGCGCAACGACGGACCTACGGGCAGCGGCGGACCCACCGGGCACACGGGCACGACGGAGCCACGTGGGCACGGGCAACGACGGACCCACGACGGACCCACGTGGGCACCGGCAACGACGAACGCACCGGCGTGCAATCGTTGTGAGGTTGCTGACGGCACTCACAAGTCGGCGTTTTGTCTTGGAGGTTTCCTCCGCCTGCCACCGAGAATTTCGTTGCAGGCTCGACGAGCGGTTCGTAGTGTCCGCCGCCATGAAGACGAATCGCATTGCATGGCTTGCTGGGCTCGTGTGCTTGCTCGTGGGCGGGATCGCGATCGCGGGCGGTAGCTGGAGCGACAAGATCAATTATCGGTACTCGACGCAGACCTCGATCAAGGTCACCGAGCCGGATGGCTTCAAGGTGACGGTGACGTTGCCGGATGGCAGCGAGAAGGTCGGAACGGTTCCCGAGCTGTTCACGCTGCCGGATCAGGACGCCTTCGTGAAGGTGACGCTCGTTCCGACCGACGGCTCGGAGCCGTGGTCGAAGAAGATCGAGGTTCGCGCGAAGCAGCAGGCCGAGCTCGCGGTGTCGTTCAAGGCGGACGCGCCGAAGGGCGAGCCGGCGAAGAACGTGCGGACGTACGTCGGTCGGTTCACGAACCTCGCCGGCGGTTGCGGCAAGGCGTGGAACCGTCAGATCCGCATCGAGTTCCTCGCGGCGCAGGACGGCGCGACCGTCAAGCAGGCGATCATCGACCCCAAGCGCAACATCGACCTGCAGATCCCGTCGGGCAAGTACGACATTCGCGTCTTCATCAACAACGGCAGCGAGTGGAAGTTCGTCATCACGAACCAGCACGAGATCTCGAAGGATGGCTGGAGCCTCGGCTTCGGCTGCGCGCCCGGTAAGTCCGAGCCGATCGTCACCACGCTCTGACTTGCGGCAAGTTGTCGCGAGCTGCGCCGAAACCATCGCGGTTCGCGGCGGATCGGGTCGGAGCTCGGGCTCGTGAATCGCGCCGACCGCGGTACCCACGTGGGTTTCGGAGCGCCGGCCGACCGCACCGAGCGATATGTGGCGGGGAGACCGGGATCGCTCCTGCGATCGCGGCAGCGTCGGAGCGTGCGGAGTCGCCGGAACGATGGTCGGTGTCCGGCAACCTGTGTCGCGAGATAAGCGGCGGAAAGATACGTGGGCCGATTGCCGCGAGCGCGTCGGCGTAGAACGATCGCTGCGATGAAGAAGCACGTGCTTGCAGCCTTGTTGTTCGTGCTCGTTGCCGGGTGCAGCCGCAGCAAGAAGGAGGAGGGCAAGGAGCCTCCGATGATTCCGGGGACGGTGGTCGTCGGCGGCAGCGCGGGCAGTGCGAGCGGGGCGGGCAGCGCGGGCAGCGCAGGTTCGGGCAGCGCGGCGGGAAGTGGAAGTGCCGGCAGCGCAGGCAGTGCGGCGCCGGTCGAGGCGGGATCTGCAGCGGCGGGAAGTGCGGCGACCGGCAGTGCTGGGTCCGGGAGCGCGACGGGATCTGCGGCGACTGGGTCCGCAGCGACGGGCGCAGGCAGCGGCAAGGCGGATCCGACGAAGAAGACCGGTGCATCGGCGGGCAGCGCGGATGCAACGAAGAAGACGGGGGCGGGATCGGCTGCCGGGAAGACGGGATCGTCCCCCGCGAAGACCTCCGGCAGCGGCTCCGCCGAGAAGCCGTCGACGACGCCGTAATCGCCCGTTCGAAGACCGCGACCTCGAGAGGGCCGGGATCGGCCAGCGGGAAGGGGGGGCGCGAACGCGCCTGATCAGGTCACGCGGATCAGGTGATAGGTTTTCTTGCCGCTGCGGACGACGAGCATCGTCGCGGTCGCGAGATCGGCGATCGACACGCGCCGCTCAGGATCTTTGACCTGCGCGCCGTTGATGTAGACGCCGCCCTGCGTGATCAGCCGGCGCGCCGCGCCCTTCGAGGCGGCGATCGCGGCGCGCGCGAGCAGGTCGCCGAGCGCGATGCCGGCGGCGAGGTCGTCGCGCGGTAGCTCGTAGGTCGGGAGGAGCTTGGTCAGGAGCTCGAGCTCCTCGACGGACAGATCGGACAGCGCGGCACCGCCGAACATGATCCGGTTCGCGGCTTCGATGCCGAGGACGGCGCGCTCGTCGTGGATCCACGTCGTGAGCGCCTGCGCGAGGTGGCGCTGGGCGGCGCGGCGGGCGCGATCGCGGTCGTGATCGGCGAGCAGCGCATCGAGCTCCGGCGTCGGATGCGGCGAGAACATGCGGACGAGCGGAGCGGCATCGTCGTCGCTCGCGTTGAGCCAGTGCTGATAGAACTGGTACGGCGTGGTCTGGGCGGCGTCGAGCCAGACCGGCTGACCGGCGGCGTCGCGCGTGCGCGCCGCGTCGACGGGGAGCGACGTTGCCACGAGGCCGACCAGACGGCCGTCGTCCGCGGTCGCCATGCGGGCGGCCATGTCGAGCGCGGCCGTGATCGCGTCGTGATCGAACGCGGGGCCGATGCACAGCGTCGCGCGGTGGCGCCGTGCGGCCTCGACGATGTCGAACGCGGCGAGCAGCAGCTGCGCGAGCTCGTTGTAGGTGAGCTCCTCGCGGCTCGCGATCGAGGGCCGCTCCGCGAGGTAGTTGACCGAGAGGTACTTGCCGGCGTCGCGCAGGAACTGGAGGTAGCTGAGGCCACCGAGCCAGTCGCGATCGTCGACGAAGATCGGGGCGGGGTCGCGATCGAGCACGCGCGCGAGCTGGGCGCGCATGGCTTCGGCGTGTGCGGCGACGCGCGGCTCGAGCTCGGCGCACGGCGTCGTCGGCTCGCCGGTGAGCGCGAGCGCGCTGCGCAGCACGATCACGGGGGCGTGACCGGCGCGCTGCATGCGCACGAGCGCGGCGAGCGTCGGCAGGTGGCGGGCGTCGAGGCTCGGCGCAGCGACGTCGAGGCACGCGATCACGGGCGAGCGCGCGGCGAACGCGCGGTCGAGGGCGTCGCCGCCGGTCGTCGGTGTCGCGACCGTGACGAGCCCGCGCTGCTCGAGCTCGCGGGCGAGCGGGGAGGCGGCCGAGGTGGCGGAGGTCGACATCAGTTCACTCCGTTCGCGGCTTCGGCCGCGGCGACGGCGCTCGGGCCGTGCACCCAGCCGGTCATCGTGGCGGCGAGCTCGCGCTGGGCGAGGCGGCGCTCGGGATCTCGTGCGTGCTGGGCGACGAGCTCGTCGAGCTCGGCGAGCGGACGCAGCGAGAACATGCGGAGCAGGCGCGTGGCCTCCTCGGAGGTGGTGGATAGCCAGTAGCGGTAGTTCGCGGCGGGCGGGGTGCGCGCGGGATCGAGCCAGATCCGCTCGCCCGACGAGGTCTTGCCCATCTTCTGGCCGGTGCTGTCGAGCAGCAGCGGGGCGGTGAGGCCGTAGAGCTGGGGTCTGCCGAGCTTGCGCGACAGCTCGCAGCCCGCGGTGATGTTGCCGTACTGATCCGAGCCGCCGACCTGCAGGCGGCAACCGTGCGAGCGCGAGAGCTCGACGAAGTCGAACGCCTGCAGCAGCATGTACGAGAACTCGGTGAAGCTGATGCCGGCAGTGCCCTCGAAGCGCGACTTCACCGAGTCCTTGCCGCGCATGTAGCCGATCGTCATGTAGTTGCCGACGTCGCGCAGGAAGTCGATCGCGGACACCGGGCGGGTCCAGTCGGCGTTGTTCGTCATGATCGCGCCGGTCTTCGGATCGGTGAAGTCGAGCAGCTTCTCGAGCTGCGCGCGGATGCCGGCGAGGTTCGTGGCGAGCGTCGCGTCGTCGAGCAGGTTGCGCTCGTCGCTCTTGCCGGACGGATCGCCGACCATGCCGGTCGCGCCGCCGACGACCACGATCGGACGATGCCCGGCGAGCTGGAACCGGCGCAGCAGGATCGTCGGCACGAGGTTCCCGACGTGGAGACTCGGTGACGTCGGATCGTAGCCGGCATAGAGCGTCACGGTCTCGGTGGCGAGCAGCTTCGCGAGCTCGTCGCGGTGCGTGACGTCCGCGAGCAGGCCACGCGCCTGGAGATCGTCGAGGATCGACATCGACATCGACATGGCGAGGGACCGTACCGCGGGCAGGCGCGATCCGCGCGTGCAGCCTGCGAGTTTCGCAGACGTGGGCTGCGAGAACCGCAGGCGAGGCGCGCGGCCGCACGATCGCAGAACGCGTGCGCCGGTCGCGCGGCAGCGCCGTTATGTCGTCGATGACGAAGCGATTTGCCGGTGTCGAGCCGCCGCGGGCATCGGATCTGCAGAGAGGCGGCCGGATGTCGGGACGGCAGGTCGTTGTCCACCGGGAGGATGGCACGAGGATCTTGGCCGCCATGGAATATTCGGCGCCGCGCCGGTCGCCGCTGTTTGCCTCCGATCCCGTGGGGGAGCTCGTCGGGCTCGCATCGCTCACCGATCCCGACGACGACGTCGCGGCGGTGATCGACCTGCCGGTGATCGGGGCGCGCGGAGACGGCAAGACGCAGTTCATCGTCCATGCGATCCGCGCGCTGCACGCGCACGCACCCGCACTCGACGGCTCGGAGCAGAGCCTCAACCAGGACGTGATGCGGCTCGTGCTCGATCCACGCGCGACCCGGCCGGACGCGACGCCGCCGGGCGTGGTCCCGCACTTCACGTTTCGCGTCCGGACCGCGACGTTGTTCGAGCGGCTCGGCTGGCGCGGCGCGCTGCGGCTCGCGATCCGGGCGACGCGCGTCGGCGGTGCGCTCGCGCTCGCGATCGCGCTGTTCGTCGGCGGGCTCGCGCTCGGCGTGTTCGGGAACGTCCGCGCCGGCGTCGTGATCGGATCGAGCGGCGCGCTGATCGCGGCGGTGACCGCGCTCGTGTCGCGGTACCGACTCGCGCGCTACGGCGACGTCGAGATCGTGTTCTGGGACGTGGCCGGCGAGCAGGTGTACTCGGCCGCCGCGGCGGACTACTACACGCTGCTCGGCCGGCTCGTCGATGCGCGGCGGCGGCGCGCCGACAGCCTCGGGCGCGCGTATGCGTTCGCGCCGGTCCTGATCTGCAACCCGCTCGCGCTCGGCACCGACGACGAGGGCAGCCCGTACGAGCGGCTGCGCGAGCTCGTGCCGCTGTTCGCCGCGCTCGATCGCGACACGCCACGTGCGCTCGTCGCGATCAACCGGTGGTCGGTGGTCGATCCGATCTGCGCGCGCGGCGCGAACCGCGACGAGGTCGTGACGATCACCGCGCGCGGCCGCGGCGAGGAGCCGGTGCCGCCGCGCGAGGTCGCGCGCGAGCAGGTGCGCGCGCACTGCCTCGATGCCGAGGACGGCCGCGACGGCGACGTCCGGGTCTCCTACCTGCGCTACGACACCGCGATCCGCGCCGCCGTCGAGGCGGAGGCCGATGCTGCGTCGCTCGCGTACGAGTACGACGATGGACCGGGCGCATTCTCCGGCGATGCGCGCCATCGCTTCCTCGACTGGGTGATCGGACTCGTGCGCTGGCCGCGCGCGCAGGGTGTGCCGGTCGCGGCGACGACGCGGGCACGCGCGCCGATGCCGGTCGCGATGGGCTCGCTGCCCCCGATGACGGCGACGACCGCGCCGGCGATCGCGCAGACCACGCCCGACGTGCCGCCGGATGTATGGGCGCGGCCGATGGACGCCTCGAGGCCGCGATGACGAGCACGACGACCAGCGGGTCCGTCACGATCCGACACGCATGGCTGCAGAAGCACGCGAGCCCGGCGGCGCGTGGCGGCGAGTTTCACTGGTATCCGCTCGACGGCGATCGCGATCTGCGCGCCGCGTGTGTCGAGCGCATGCGCGGCGTCGATCCGCCCGCGGTGCTGTGGGAGCTCGCGCCCGGCCGCGTCGTGTGGACCCAGCTGTTCGCGGCGACCGCGCCGAGCGATGGCCGGCGCTACATCGGCCTCGTGCTGAGCGTGATCGAGCGGCGGGATGCGCGGCCGGCGGAGCTGCTCGAAGCGGCGAGCGTCCCGCGCGCGGCGCCCTGGGAGCGCGAGGTCGCAGTCGTCGAGCCGCGGCACGCGAGCGTTCCGCTGCGCAGCTTCGGCACGCTCGACATCGAGCTCGATGCGGCGCCGCCGTTCGTCGCGCCGAGCGGGCACGAGGTCGACGTCGCGGCGGTCGCGCGCGCGTTGCTCGGCGGCGGCACCGCGCGGGTCGGCGATCCGACCGCGGCCGAGCTGCCCGCGTGCATCGCCTCGGTCGAGCGCTGGCTGCCGGCGTCGGTCACGCGGGCGGTGCGGCGCGGCGCGTGGCTCGCGGGGCAAGTGCCCGCGAAGCCGGATCGCGTCGGCGAGCTGATCGCGAACGCGTGGCGCGATCCGCGATCGAGCGCAGCGCGGGCGTGGCGCGTGCTCGTCGAGCTCGCCGAGACGCGCAACCAGACGATCGACGAGGTCGCCGGCGCGCTCGAGTTGCTCGCGGCGGCGCCGGTCGCGCTCGAGCCCGAGGAGACGGCGCGGCTCACGGGTCCCCGGACGCTCGTCGACGTGCTGCACGCGTGGGGGCGTGGACGCTTCGATCAGTGCCCGACCGCGGGATCACTGGTCGCGCGGCTCGCCGACGCGGTCGCGCTGCGCGTGCTCGCATGGCTCGTCGATAACGGCGATCCACGCGCGGTGATCGCGGAGGTCCGGTGGCACGCGCTGCTGCCCGAGGCGCGGCGCGCGCGGCTGCTCGACGAGATCGCGAGTCGCGCCGGATCGCTGCGCGCGCTCGTCGCGACCGCGCCGCTCGGCCCGCTCGCGACGACGGAGGTCGGTCATGCGTGAGACCAAGCGCGTCGCGCCGCTGCGGCCGGTCGAGGCGCTCGACGGCGTCAGCGATCATCTCGCGCAGGTGCTGCGCCGCGCCGACGAGCTGCTCGTCGAATGGTCGCGGTTCGGCGCCGAGGTCCGCACGCAGGTCGACGCCGAGGCGCGCCAGCTCGCGAACGCGGTCGCGCTCGCGGTCGATGGCGCGGTGAGCCGCGCGACGATGTCGACGGTCGACCGTGCGATCGCGGATCAGATCGGCAGCAAGCTCGCGGCGCTCGCGGCCGAGCTCTCCAAGCTCGAGACGCGCGCGAAGGCCGCGGGACGCGCGATCGCCGACGAGCGTCGTACCGATCGACGCTTGCTGTGGGCGATCGCGGGCGGCGTGCTCGTCGCGAACGTGCTGCTCGCGCTCGTGCTGCTGCGCGGACCGACGGTGGTCACGGTGCCGGCGCCGCCGGAGCCGTCGCGCGTCGAGGTGCCCGCGACCGCGCCCGTCGATGCCGGCGTGGCTCACACGATCGAGACGCCGGACGCCGCGGTCGTCGAGACCGGATCCGCGGCCGCCCCCGCCGTGGAGAGCGGCAGCGGCTCCGGCAGCGCGACCCCGAAGGCGCCGATCAAGCCGGCGAAGCTCGGTCCGCCGAGCGGTGCTGGATCGACCGCATCCCCGGTACGCACGCGGAGGAAATGATGGCAACAGTGCTGTGGTTCGCGGGCCTGCTCGGGCTCGTGGTCGCGGCGGCGGTGGCATCGGGGCGCGGACGCGCGACCCCGAACGATGTCGCCGGCCGTGGAGTGATCGCGACGGCGGCGCTCGCGTACGTCGTGCTCGTCGCGAGCGCCGTGTGGCGGTGGGGTGGTGGAGCCGCGCGCGAGGGTCGGATCGAGCGGATGCGCGAGGGCGCGTCGGTCGCCGTCGAGGTCTCGGCGCGCGTGCCGCTCGAGCGTGCGACCACGATCGGCCACGGCGCGAAGGCGAGCCTCCACGTGCCGGGCACCGGCGCCGACGAGCTCGCGCAGATCACGGTCGATGGCGCCGGCGTCGCGACCGTCAAGGCGAGCGCGCCGAGCGCGGTCGTCGCGGCGGTGCGCACCGGTGAGGTGCCCGAGGCCGTCGCGAAGGCGCGCGGCTGCACGCCGGACCGCGTCGGCTACACGCTGCCGCGCGGTGCCGCGGTCGTCGTGATCGAGTGCGATGCGACCACGCCGGTACGCGCGATCATCGTGCGCCGCGATCGCGTACGCGACGAGCTCGTCGTGACGCCGCTCGCGTGGAAGGGCCGGTTCGTCGTCGAGCGCCGCATGCTGCGCGCCGGCGATGCGGTCCGGCTCGGCGGGATCGACGACGCGATCCCGGCGCTCGTGACATGGGACGTGGTCGGCCCGGCCGAGACGGCCGCGATGCTCGCGATCCCGATCGAGCCGAGCGATTGCACGGCGTGGTCGCCCGAGCCCGGCGCGAGCCTCGTGATCGATCACGGCTGTCAGGTCACCGCCGGCGCGTATGTCGTGACCGCGGTGCCGTTCATTCCCGACGCCGACGCGGTGATCGCGCGCGGTGCGTGGGCGGCGTTCGCGATCGGTGCACCGCCGCTGCTGCTGCTCGGTGCGCTCGTGCTCGCACCGCGGCGTGGGCGGCGTGCGCGCGCGGTCGGGCGCGCGTTGCGGACGTGCGTGCTCGGCGTCGGGCTCGTCGCGCTCGCAGGCTGGCGCCTGCTGTGGGCGTACCGGATCGACGTGATGCGCGAGGGCGGCACGCGCGTCGCCGACAACCTGCTCGCGGTCGTCGCGATCGGCGCGACGCTCGCCGGGCTCGCGGTGCTCGCGCTCGACGCGCTCGAGGGCCGGTCGCTCGTGCGCCGGCTCGCGACCGCGATGATCGCCTGGGCCGCGTGGCTCGCGGTCGGCGCGTACCTGCTCGACCTCACGCCGCGCGCGACGCCGACGACCGCCGGCGTGCTCGGGCTGTCGCTCGTCGCGGCGCTCGTCCCGCTGTGGCGCGACCTCACCGGGTGGATCGCGCGGCGCCTGACCCCGGAGCTCGTGCTCGTCGCGATCGCATCGGCGGCGGTGGTCGCGCGGATGGCGCACACCCGCGGTGCGCTCGAGAAGCTCGGGCTCGCGTACGCGACCGTGCTCGCGGGCCACGCGGCGCTGCGCACGCTGCTCGTCGCCGAGACGAGCTGGCTGCGCCGGGCGTGGCTCGCCGGCTCGCTCGCCGCGGCGGCCGGCAGCCTCGCGATGTTCGACGCCGGCGTCACGCTCGCGATCGTCGGGGTCGGGCTCGCGCTCGCGATGATCGTCGCCGGTCACGACGCGCTCTACGACGCCTCGCACGCCGGCAAGATCGGCCTGCTCGAGCGCGAGCATGCGCGGCTGCTCGTCGTGCACGGCGCGGCGACGATCGCGCTCGCGCTCGCGGTCGCGACGTGCGCGGTGCGCGCGACCGATCGCGGGCTGCTCGCCTACGGCGTGCTCGGCGTCCTGCACGCGCCGCTCGTCGCCGCAGGGTTGTTCGGGCTCGCCGCGATCGTCGCGCGCTCGCACCGCCGCAGCTGGGCGCCGTGGCTCGCCGCCGCGCTCGCGGCGCTCGCGGTGTGGGGCATGCGCGATGCGCTGATCGAGCGGGTCACCGCCGGCGATGGCGTCGCATCGCGCCGCGTGTCCGCGGTCGTCGAGCCGGGCTACGCGCTGCTGCGCGATGACCGCGCGTTCGTCGCGAACGCGTCGGCATGGCGCGAGGCCGCGCTCGCCCCGACGAGCGAAGCGTCGCGGTGGGACGGCCAGGGCTACTTCGGCGCGCGGATTCGCGATCCCGGCGTCGTGCACTCGATCGACAACGACTACCTGCCGGTGCTCGTCGCGCGCGAACAGGGCATCGCCGGCCTGCTGCAAGGAGTGACGCTGCTGCTCGTGATCGCGGTTGGTGCCGGCGCGATCGCGAGCGTCCGGCTGCGCCACGCGAGTCGCGAGCATCGCGCGCGCTGGCTCGTGTGCGGCGTCGCCGGTGCGCTCGCGCTCTACCAGCCACTCGCCGCGCTCGGCGTGTTGCCGCTGACCGGTATCAGCTGGCCGGGGCTCGGGATCGATAGCCCGGGCGATCTCTGGCTGTTCGTGATCGGCGCGGCGTGGGCACTGCTCGGAGGCGACGGCGCGACCGACGACGAGCGCGTGCGCCAGACGCCGCGGCTCGCGCGCGCACGCCGGATCGCGATCGCCGCGTTCGCGATCGCCGGGCTCGCGGCGATGATCGTCGTCGCGCGTGCCGGTGCCTGCGCGCTCGCCCGCGCGACCGACGACGACGCGCGCGTCTCGGCCGCGCTGCGCTACGCCGCGACGATCGGCTGCCCCGCGCCCGAGCGCGCCGGCGACGAGCTCGACGCCGCGCTGCCGGTGCTGTGCGGCGGCACCCCGACCGACGACGCGACGACGCGATTCGATGCCGAGCTGCGGATCCGGTGGAACGCCGAGCGCACGCAGCTCGTGCGGGCGCTCGCGCCACCGCGGCAGAAGGCCGCCGCCATCGCGAGCCCCGCGGATCGCCGGCGCTGGGCGAACGACGATCCGCCGGCCGATCGCCGCACGCGCAAGCGCAAGGCCGCGCCGCGCACGACCGAGCCCGATGTCCCGATCGCGCCGATCGACGAGGCGCGGATCCGCGAGCTGTTCGCGCTGTCCGCGGAGCCCGCTGCCGACGCCGAGCCCGCGCCGCCGCCGATGCGCTGCCCGGATCGCGCGGGCAGCTGGCGGCTCGTGCGCGACGGCGATGCGTGCATCGCGACGCTGTCCGTCGGCTGGCCGCAGATCCGCGTGACGCTGCGCCCGGACGGCACGGCGATCCGCGCGACCGCGACGGTCGAGCTGCCCGACGGTGCGGTGTCGTCGCTGCGCGTCGCGTCGCGACCGCCGCGGCCGCGGGTCCGCGTCGTCAGCGTGCCGATCGGCATCGCGGCCGACGACGTCGGGGAGCTCGCGCTCGGCGCGCGGATCATCCGGCTGCGCGCGGGTGCGCCGGCGCTCGACGTCGCCGCGCTCGCGCCGGGCGTGCACGTCGCCGGCAAGCTCGTGCTCGCGTCCGACGTCACGCTCGAGGTGCGCGCGACGCCGCGCGGCGTGGTGCTGCACGGCCCGGCCGAGCTGTTCGTCGCGGATGCCGGCGAGGCGCCCGCATGGCGGCGCACGATGCACGCGGCGGAGGTCGTGCTCGACCGGATCACGCTCGTCGCTGCGGGGCCGCCGAACCGGCGCGCGATCGCGCTGTTCCGCCCGCCGCGCGCGTGGGCGGGCTCGCCGGCGGTCGTCGACTCGCTGCTGGCCGACACCGCCGGCGATCGCGAACACCGGATCTATCCGCACGGCCCCGCGCTGCCCGAGCTCGGCTGGGTCAACCCGTTCTCCATCGAGCGCTCGCTCGGCCTCGACGGCTGGGTCCACGCGGCGCTCGCCGAGCCCGGCAAGTCGCCAGTCGCGTGCGGCACGCTGACGCCGCCGACGATCGCGCGCGAGTCGATCTGCTCGCCGAGCCCGCTCGACGGCGTCACCGAGTGTCGCGTCACGCTGCAGCCGCAGCTCGCGCTGTCGCTGCGCGCGCTCGGCGAGTCGGTGCTCG
The DNA here is from genome assembly GCA_035715365.1 of Kofleriaceae bacterium. Classification (GTDB taxonomy): domain Bacteria; phylum Myxococcota_A; class Polyangia; order Haliangiales; family Haliangiaceae; genus JABFXX01. Next base: position 13,870 of record DASTLB010000032.1, read on the forward strand.
CGAATCCCGAGCGCTACACCGGGCGCACGACGGCGCCGGTGCGCGTCGGCTACGTCGTGCTGCGCGGCGACACCGGCGAGTTGCTCGCGCAGGGCAACCTGGCGCAGGGCAGGCCGGCGCTCGCGTACGCCCCGACCACGGCCGATGCCGAGGCGCGGCTCGTCGCGCTGCGCGATCAGAAAGGCGAGACCTACGCCGAGCGCGTCGAGTGGAACCTGCCGATCGCGGTCGGCTCGACGTTCAAGCCGATCGTCGCGCGCGCCGCCGAGCAGGCGTTCCCGCGCGAGGCCGCGGCGCTGAACCTCAGCGCAGGCGGTCACGCCGACGGCTGCAAGGCGCGGCGCGGCAAGTCGATCGATCCGATCATGGGCCACTGCCCGCCGACGTCCGTCGAGGGCAACCCGACCACCGCCGATCTGCACGACTTCCTGCAGCGGTCGCCGAACTGGTACATGGCCGCGCTCGGCCTGCTCGGGCTCGGGCTTCCGGACGCGCAGCTCGCGGTCAAGGATCAGCGCGTCACGTTCCAGGACGTCGTCGCGTCGGATCTCGCGAGCTGGCCCGCCGACGCGCCGCTCACGATCGACGACGCGAGCGGCATCGTGCTCGGCAAGCGCAGCGTGTCGATCGACGGCATGCGGCGCAGCGCGCTGTGGAAGCGGATCGAGGCGCTGCTCGGCCGACCGGTGTGCACGCTCGGCAATCGCACGCGCTGCGAGCGCGCCGCGACCCGTGCCGATCTGTGCGCCGCGCGCGGGCTGCCGATCGCGTCGCCGTCGTCGGACCTCAAGAACCTCGTCGCGCTCGGCCCCGACGCGCTCGATCCGTACCCCGACGATCGCCCGGCGCAGACGAGCATTCCGATCCGCGAGTACTTCCAGCTGCTGCGCGGCTCCGGCGTGCACCCGATCGGCTCGCTCGCCCAGATCACCGACGCGTTCGGCCGCGTGATCTACGACTCGAAGTCGGATGCGCCGAAGCTTGCCGCATCGTGGTTCCCGGCGCCGAAGACCGGCACGCTTCCCGACTGGTCGTGCGCGAACGCGACCGGCCACGCACCGGCGGTGCTCGGCGCCGACGGCGGCCTGTGCGGTGTCGTCCAGCCGAACGGCACCGCGCATGCTCCGCTCGCCGAGCTGCTCGCCGATCCGAACCTCGTCATCTACGGCGCGAAGACCGGCACGATCGACTCGCTCGCGGACATCGCGCGCAGCGCGAAGGCCTGCCGCGCGTGGAACGCGTCGCACGTCGCGGCGGCGCAGCTCGAGTGCGGCAAGGCACCGCTCGACGACAGCCTGTTCGTGATCGCGTTCGGCGTCGTCACGCCGCGCGGCACGATCCCGATCACGCTCGGCATCCAGCTCCAGCGCGCCGGCAAGAGCGCTGCCTCGAAAGCCGCGCCGGTCTACATGCGCGCGATCGCGAGCTACCTGCGCGGTCAGTCGACGATGTAATCGAATATCGAGTCGCTCGCGCGGCCGTGCGGTGGCGCGACGACGACGGTGACCACGCCGGCGACGAGATCGAACACCGACGCCGCGCGCTCGCACTCCCACGTCGTCACGTTCGCGCTCACCGTCGGGCCGTCCTGCCAGACGCCGCCATCCTGATGAATGTGCCCGAACAGGTGCAGCCGCGGCGCTAGCTCCGCCACGCGCTTGCGAAGATCGGCGCACCCGGCGCGGCCGCCGATCGGCGAGCGATCGCCAAGGCCCGCGGGCGGGCTGTGCGTGACGAGCACGTCGATGCCCGGTGGAATCAGCCGCCACTTCGCCGCGAGCGGCTCACCGCGCGGCAGGTTGAACGCCCAGTCGTGAAACTTCACCTGCCACGGGCTGCCCCAGAACCGCACGCCGTCGATCACCGCCTCGCTGTCCTCGAGGTAGTGCACACCCGCGAACAGCGCGCGCGCCTCGCGTGGCTGATGCACGAACGCCCAGTCGTGGTTGCCGGCGGCGACGACCTTGTGGCGGTGCGGCAGGCTCGCGATCCACGCGGCGGCGGATGCGAGCTCGTCGAGATCGCCGCCGCGGCACAGATCGCCGGCGTGCACGAACACGTCGCCGTCCGGCACGACGAGCTCGTCGTGAAACAGATGCGTATCGGCCACCGCCACGATCCGCATACCGCGATCATAACCGGCTCTCGGCCGCGCGGGCGAACAACCACTCAGGCGCGGACGGCGAACCGGGTGCGAAGATCGTGCGCGAGGTGCGCGAGCAGCATCCGGCAGTCCGCGAACACGCCCGGTAGCTCGCGGTTCTCGTCGAGGATGTCGATCATGCGGACCGCGTCGAGCAGCCGCGCGAGCAGGTACCAGTCATCCGGCAGCTCGCCATCGGCCTCGCGATAGCCGGCAGCGAACGCGCGCACGAACGCCGGCTCGAAGCGCGGCGCGTAGCGAAACAGGCTGCCGATGTCGACGAGCGGCGATCCGGTGCCGGCGATCTCCCAGTCGATGATGCCGCCGATCCGCCAGCGCTCGCCGCCCGCGTGCTGGACGAGGATGTTGCGGCCACCGAGATCGCCGTGGCTCAGGCACGGCATGCCGAACGCGAGCCGATCGCCGAGCGCGTCGTACGCGTGGAGCAGCGCCTGCGCGAGCGGATCGCCCATCCGGTGGCGCGCGCGGCTGTCGCTCAGCAGCACGCGGGCGCGCGCGACGAGCGGACCGGCGGTCCAGTGCGCGTCGCGATCCAGCGGTGCGACGCGACCGAGCCACGCGAGCAGCCGCCCGAGCGGACCTGCGAGCGAGCCGAACGCGTCGGCGGACTCGCAGCGCCGGCACTCGTCGAGCGTGGTGCCCTCGATCCAGCGATACACGATGACGTGCTTCGCATCGTCGCTGCGCACGATCTCGGGAACCGGCAGCAGGCCGCCGAGCGCGCGCAGGATCCGCAGCTCGTCGCGATAGGCCTGACCGCCGCCGGCGAAGTGCTTGACGACGAGCAGCTCGCCGGTCTCGACGGTGACGCGATGTAACGTGTTCGTGAACCCGCCGTGCACCGGCTCGACGCGGCGGATCGGTAGCCCGGCGAGCGCTTCGAGCTCGGCGTGGCTGACTTCGAGCAGCGGGAAGATCCGCGGGTCCTGCACGCATCCTCAGGGTAATCGATCCGATCGTCCGGACGACGGCAGAGTCGCGCCGTCGCGCTGACCCACACCGGCCCCTCCGCGTATCGCGCATCGCACCCGCGACGCGGGTCACAGCGCGGTCATCTGCGATCGCAGGTCCTGGATTCGAGCTCGTCGTCCGTCATGAACCGATCTTGGCCGACGCTCGCAAGTGGCCGGCTCGCGGTTATTCCCGCAATCGGAGCCGTGTCCGATTTTCCGCGCACGCCCCGATTCGATGACTACCGATGATCTCAGCGCGACGATTCGCCGACGACGTCGCTCTCAGCTCAGGAGGCAGTCATGATGAATCAGCCGCTCTTGTGGGTCGCCGGTTTTGGTGTGCTCGTGCTCGCGGCCGTGCTCGGCGCGAGCGTGTACACCGTGCAGCAACAGACGATCGCGATCGTCGAGCGTCTCGGGCGCTACGTCCGCCAGGCCGGCCCCGGTGTCCACCTGCGGATTCCCGGCCTCGACAAGGTCGTGGCGCGCGTGAACCTGCGCGTCCAGCAGCTCGACGTCGGGATCGAGACGAAGACCGAGGACAACGTGTTCGTCCACATGATCGTCGCGGTGCAGTACTTCGTGCTGCCCGAGAAGGTCTACGACGCGCACTACAAGCTCGACGACGCGCGCCGTCAGATCACGTCGTACGTGTTCGACGTCGTGCGCGCGCAGGTCCCCAACATCAAGCTGGACGACGTGTTCGCGAAGAAGGACGACATCGCCGAGGCGGTGAAGGTCGAGCTCGCGCACGTCATGGAAGGCTTCGGTTACGGCATTCTCAAGGCGCTCGTCACGGACATCGAGCCGGACGCGCGGGTCAAGGAGGCGATGAACGAGATCAATGCAGCGCAGCGCATGCGCGTCGCGGCGAACGAGAAGGGCGAGGCCGAGCGGATCCTCAAGGTGAAGCTCGCCGAGGGTGACGCGCAGAGCAAGGCGCTCCAGGGTCGCGGCATCGCGGATCAGCGGCAGGCGATCGTCGCCGGCCTCCGCGACTCGGTCGACGAGTTCCAGCGCTCGGTGCCCGGCACCACCGCGAAGGACGTGATGAACCTCGTGCTGATGACGCAGTACTTCGACATGCTCAAGGAGATCGGCGCGTCGACGAAGAGCACGGCGATCCTCATCCCGCACTCGCCCGGGAACCTCGCGAGCCTGAGCGAGCAGATCCGCAACGCGATGATCGAGGCCGAGCAGGTCAACGGCCACGTCACCGACGGCAACGGCCGCGCGCACTGATGGGGTGATCAGCGGCTGAACGTCGCGACGCCGGCGCCGAACTTCGCACGAAGCTCGCGCTTGGCGTCGTTCGTCAGTTTCGGGTTGTCCTTGAGGTTCAGCTGCGCGAGGTCGCCGAGTGCCGCGCTCGCCGCGAGTGCGCGCGCACCGGTGTCGGTCAGCTGGTTGCCGAGCTCGAGGCCGACGAGCTTGCGCCCCGACGCCGCGACCGCCGCCGCCCCAGCATCGCCGACGCGATCGCGCGCCACGAGCGAGCTCAGCTTCGGCAGCGCGTCGCCGTCGAGGATCGTCGCGAGGTCGGCGTCGGTCGCGGCGCCGAGCTGGAGCGTGTGCAGCGCGGGCAGGTCGGCGTCCGCGAGCGCGCGCGCCTGCGGTCCGAGCTTGTCGTGAAGCTCGAGCACCTCGACGGTGCGCATCGCGGGCGCGGCGAGCAGCATCGCGAGCGCCTTCGGCGTGTGCTCGAGCTCGAGCTGGCGCAAGCCGAGATGCTCGGCGCGCGCGAATGCCTTGACGCCGGCGTCGCCGAGCTTGCCGAGCCGCAGCCCCGGCCTGCGCTCGTGCTGGATCGCGCGGATCCGGCGCGGCGCGAGCGCGGCGAGATCGTCGTCGTCGAGCGCGGCATTGACGACGAGCTCGCGCAGGTCGGGCAGGGTGCGCTTGCCCGCGAGCAGCGATGCGATCGCGCCGGTGTCGAGCGCGTCGTGGAAGTCCAGCCGCGCGAGCTGCTGCCACGGCAGGCCGGCGAGGAACTCGAGCGCCGCCGCCGACACATCGCCGCGCGTGATCGCGAGCGACCGCAGGTGCAGCAGCGTGTGCGGCTCGCCGAACATCGCGCGGATGCCGGGCTCCGACCGCTGATCGAAGAACAGCTCGAGCTCGAGGCGATCGATCGCCTGCAGCACCGGCGCCTCGGCGACCTGGCGCAGCATCGCCGTCGTCATCGTCCGCACGCCGAACCGCAGCACCTTCACGGTGTGGATCGGCAGCAGCGCGACCGCACGCGCGAGCCCTTCGCGCAGCCGGTCGTGCTTGACCGAGACGTGCACGCCGCGGCCATTCCACGACACGTAGTAGACGAGGCCCTTGAGCAGCGCCTTCCACTGCGCCTCGTGACGCGTGAACAGCTCGCCGCCGCGTCGCGCGAGCGCCTTGCCTTCGTCGTCGTCGAGCGTGCCGGCCGCCTCGCGCCGCGCGAGCTCCAGGCACGTGACGATCAGCTCGCCCCACGCCGCCTCGCCGTGCTCGATCAGATGATCGGCGAGCACGCGGCGCGCACCGTCATCGCGCGGCGACTCCGCGACGAGCGCGACGAGCTTCTCCGTGTCCGCCGGCAGCCCCGTCGTTGTCGCCTTTGACGGCTTCGGCTTCGCACTCGGCTTCGCAGCAGGCTTCGCGCCACCGACCATCGCCGCGGCAATCTCCGCCGCAGACCGCTTGGCCGTGCGGGTCTTCGTCGGCTTCGCGCGCGCCATGTGCGGGCTCAGCGCGCGTAATCGGACGCGCGGGTCTCGCGCACGACTACGACGCGCACCTGGCCGGGGTAGGTCGCCTCGTTCTCGATCGCGCGCGCGATCTCCTTCGACATCACGATCGCCTGCGCGTCGTCGACCTGATCGTTCATCACCATCACCCGGATCTCGCGGCCGGCCTGCAGCGCGTACGCGCGCTCGACCCCGCCGAACCGCTTGCAGATCGCCTCGAGATCGTCGAGCCGCTTGATGTACGACGCGAGCTGCTCGCGCCGCGCACCCGGGCGCGCCGCGCTCAGCGCGTTCGCCGCGCTGACGACATGATCGAGCAGCGTCTGCGGCTGCGGCCCGCCGCCCTCATCGCCGTGATGCGCCGCGATCGCCTGGCACACCTTCGGCGACTCGCCGTGCTTGCGCGCGATGCTCGCACCGATCTCGGCGTGCGGGCCTTCCTGCTCGTGATCGGCCGCCTTGCCGATGTCGTGCAGCAGGCCGGCGCGTCGCGCGAGCTTGACGTTCGCGCCGAGCTCGGCCGCGATCAGCCCCGACAGGTAGCCGACCTCGATCGAGTGCAGCAGCACGTTCTGCGCGTACGACTGCCGGAACTTGAGCCGGCCGAGCAGCTTCACGAGCTCGGGATGCACGCGGTGCAGGCCGAGGTCGAACACCGCCTGCTCGCCGGCCTCCTTGCACAGCTTGTCGACTTCCTTCTCCGCCTTGCGGACGACCTCCTCGATCCGCGTCGGGTGGATCCGGCCGTCCGCGACGAGCGCCGAGATCGCGAGCCGCGCGATCTCCCGGCGCACCGGGTTGAAGCACGAGATCGTGATCGACTCGGCGGTGTCGTCGATGATCATGTCGATGCCGGTCGCCGCCTCGAGCGCCCGGATGTTGCGTCCCTCGCGGCCGATCAGCCGGCCCTTCAGATCATCGGACGGCAGCGGCACCACGGCGACCGTGCGCTCGTGCACGAACTCGCTCGCGAACCGCTGGATCGCGGTCGCGACGATCGTCTTCGCGCGCGCGGTCGCCTCCTTGTGCGCGTCGTCCTCGATGCGCTTGATCTCGACCGCGGCCGCCGCGTACGCCTGCTCGCGCACTTCCTCCTCGAGCTTCTTGCGCGCCTGCTCCTCGCTGAGCCCGGCGATCGCCTCGAGCTTCTTGCGCGCCTCCGCCTGCGCCGCCTCGGCCTTCTCGACCGCGGTGTCCGCCTGCTTGAGCTTGCCCTCGACGGAGCGCTCCTTCTTGTCGAGCTCCGCCGCGCGCCGCTCGGCATCGCGTCGCGTCTTCTCGACCTCGCGCTCGCGCTGCGTCAGTCCCTCTTCGCGCTTCTGCAGCTCGGCACGCCGGCCGCGCAGCTCGTCGTCGAGATCCGCCTTGTGCTTGCGCGCGAGCTCCTTGCCCTCGACCTCGGCGGACTTCTTGATCTCCTCGATCTCCGCCTTCGCCGCCGCGCGGATCTTCGCCGCCTCTTCCTCCGCCGCCGCCTGCGCCGCGCTGAGGTCGCCCTTCGCGCGCCCGAGCCGCGTCCCGACGATCAGGCCGCCGATGAGCCCGATCACGACCGCGATCAAGATGAAGGCCACTTCCATGGTGCTATCCCGCCGTTGCCGTCCCGGTGCGGCGTACGGCGGCCTCGGTGATCACGGTGTGCACGCTCTCGTCGTGCGGCTCGCGCGGGACCTCGTCGATGATCTGGCACTCGAACGCGAGCCCGATCCGCAGCGCGCGCGGATGCGCGGCCGCAAACGTCGCATCGTAGTGACCGCGCCCCCAGCCGATCCGGCCGCCCGCGACGTCGAACGCGAGCCCCGGCACCACGAACGCGGCGATCTCCTCGACCGCGACGCGCGGCGCATCCGCCGCCGGCTCGCGCAGCCCGAACCGCCCGGCGACCAGCTCGTCGAGCGCCGCCTCGTGAAACGCGAGCACGCGCTCGGCATCGTCAACGCGCGGGTACGCGACCCGCAACCCAGCCGCGCGCAACCGCCGATCGAGCTCGGCGGTGTCGACCTCGCTGCCCTTCGCGGCGTACAGCGCGACGACCGCGCCGGCCTCCACCTCGCCCGCGATCATCCGGCACGCCTCGTCCGCGATCCGCGCCTGCCAGGTCGCGCGCTCGGCCGCGGTCACGGCATCGCGACGCGCGAGCAGCGTCCGCCGAGTGACAGACTTGCCACGCGAGCCAGAACGGGTTGGGGGAACCACGGGCGTAAGCAAGGGAAAAGCGGCGGCATCATAGCCACGGCACCCCACTGCAGGCCATCGACGGCGCCGGCAAACGCCGCGGGCGATCTGCCCCGTCTACGACGACGACTCGGCGTGCTGGCGCATGATGAAGTTCGCCAGCGGCCGGCTCGACTCCGGGCGCTCGACGAACCGCAGCCCCATCCCCGCGCGCTGCGAGCTGTGCTCGACGCGAACCACGCACACTTCCAGCTGCAACGGCGCTTCCCCCGGCAGGTCGACCTCGATCTCCGCCGACGACCCGGGACGAATCCACTTCGGGGCCCGCATGAACAGGCCGCTTCTGGACACATCCTCGACCAGCCCGTCGATGACGATGCCGGAGCAGCGACATCGGGCCCGCACGCGAACGGGGACCCGTACTGCTTCCCGCTTGTCCATATGCCAAACCTACATAACCCACCTGCAGACCGGGAAGCAATTCTCCTCGACATCTCACGGTGATGCGACGCGCGATGTAACCAGGCCGCACGAACGAGCGGGTGCGCACGGCTTGCAATCCGGGATCAAACACGGCAGATTGTCCCGCCTTCCAGAGGGCCCATAGCTCAGTCGGTAGAGCACCGGCCTTTTAAGCCGAGGGTCGAAGGTTCGAATCCTTCTGGGCTCACATCCACAGACCAGACCCCATCGTCCAGAGGCCTAGGACACCGGCCTTTCACGCCGGTAACACGGGTTCGAATCCCGTTGGGGTCGCCTCGTGACCATCACCATCACCGCCTTCGAACGCTCACCCGATGGCGGCAAGGGCCTTGCCCGCGATACCCGCGTGCGCTGGGCCCTCGAGGAAGTCGGCCAGCCGTACGAGGTGCGCCTCGTGTCGTTCCAGGCGATGAAGGAACCGGCGCATCTCGCGCTGCATCCGTTCGGCCAGATCCCGACGTACGAAGAGGGCGACCTCGCGCTGTTCGAGAGCGGCGCGATCGTGTTCCACATCGCCGAGCGATTTCCCGGCCTGTTGCCCGACGACGCGAATGCGCGGGCGCGTGCGGTCACGTGGATGTTCGCCGCGCTCAGCACGATCGAGCCGCCGATCCTCGACCTCGTGACCGCGAAGCTGCTCGAGGCGGACGAGCCGTGGCGCGGGGAGCGCCTGCCGCTCGTCGAGGAGCGCCTCCGCGCGCGGTTGCGTCAGCTGTCCGCGCGGCTCGGTGACGCCGAGTGGCTCGACGGCGAGTTCAGCGCGGGTGACCTGATGATGGTGTCGGTGCTGCTGCGCGTGAAGCCGTCGGGCCTGCTCGACGCCACACCGAACCTGGCCGCCTACGTCGCGCGCGGCGAGGCGCGACCCGCGTACCGCCGTGCCTTCGAGGCGCAGCGCGCACTGTACGCGGGGTAGCTCGGGCGGCCACAAACGAGCAGTCGCTGCGCGTGTGGATCGCCGCGCGCACGGACTGCGCAGAGTCCGTCTCGCGTCGCGCAATGATCGCGCGGCACGTTGGATGCACCAACGGGTGGTAGCGAGGTGGACCATGCGCGTTCGAACCCTTGTGCTCGCAGTTGGAGCCGTGCTCGCCGGGTGCGGCGGCATGATGGGTAGCTCCGATGCGATCCGCGATTCCGTCGACGACGCGATCCACGAGGATGCCGTGCACCTCGCGGCGTCGCGAACGATCACGACGCTGCCGTCGATGATGGACGAGACCGATCGCCACACGACCCGGATGATCGGGATCATGGGCGACATGCGCACGGACATGACGTCGATGCAGCACTGCGCGGACTTCGAGTCGATGATGGACCTGCGCGACGGCATGCGCGTCGAGCTCGACTCGCACGCCACGACGATGCACGCGATCGACGACGTCGGTGCGGCCCGCAGGGAAGTCGAGCTGCACGTCGCGACGATGAACATGATGCTCGGCGACATGGGCTCGATGCTCGACAGCACCCACTGCGGCGGATGGTGAACGGCGGGCCGAGCTGATCTCGATCGTTGTCGGCGCCGCGGGAAGATCGGCGCCGGCCGTCGTTCTCGGACCAAAGGAGAACGATGCGATGAAGTGCAAACCTCTGATGGTGGGGCTCGTGGGCCTGCTCGCGTCCAGCTGCGTGATCGACGAGCCCGAACAGTCCAGCGAGGCGACGAGCGCGCTCGACGTCACGCCGACGCCGACGCCGACAGTCGAGGAGACGATCAAGGGCATCGTCGACAGAGCGGTCGGGCCACGAACCGACACCGCGGGCAACCGCCGGTTCGTCGGGATGTCCGTGATCGTGATCAAGGACGGGATCAGGCATCGCTATCACTACGGCGAAGCGGTGCTCGGCTCGGGCATCGCGCCCGACGGGAACACGCTGTACGCGATCGGCTCGGTCACGAAGACGTTCACCGCGACACTGCTCGCGCTGTACGACCATCGCAACATCGTCAAGCTCGGGACGAAGCTCGCGGACGTCACGAGCTACACGCTCGCGCCAGGGCGAGATCAGATCACGCTCGAGCAGCTGGCGACGCATCACTCGGGGCTGCAAGAGGATCCTCCGGGCGGCGAGTACGCGTACCGCACGGGCACGTATGGCGGCGACATGAGCAAGCTGATGGGCACGCTCGGCACGTGCACGGACAATCCATGTAATGACCCGATTCCGGCTGGCTTCCCTGCGTTGTACTCGAACTACGGGTACGCGGTGCTCGCGCACGTCCTGTCGAGAAAGTACTCGTCGACGGCGAGCGTGCAGCAGGCACTGACAGCCGAAGTGATGGGGCCGCTCGGGCTCAGCGACACGAGCAACAAGGCCCATCTGACCGAGAGTGCGTGCGTCGTCGGGACCTGCACGTACGGTGACTACGGCGAGTGCACGTACGCGGCTGCATGCAACAAGACGTTCTCGGCGCGCGCGGCGATCGGCTATCAGAAAGACCAGACGATGCGCGATCCCGACGAGGGCTCGGACGACAACGTGAAGGCAGGATCGGGGGTCGTCTGGTCGACGCCGTACGACATGACCGACTGGCTCGCGTACAACATGGGGCTGGGCGGCAGTGCGGTGCCCCAGGAACTGCAGGACATCCTGCCGGTGATCCAGACCGTGCGTATCGATGGATCGGCACTCGCGTGGGAACAAAAATCGACACCGGCTGGGCACACCGTACTGGCGAAGGCCGGCGTCCTCCCCAGCTTCAAAGCCCATGTCGCGTTCACGGCGGATCGCAAGATCGGCGTCATGGTGATGAAGAACTCCGAGAATGCCGAAGACCGCAAGGTCGGCGACATCGCGTACGACATCATCGACGATCTGAGCCCGTGATCGCGGTCGGCACACGGGTGGCACTGTGCCAGCGTGTGCCGCGATCGACGGCGCATGCGGCGATGTGAATTCGCCGGGTTGCTGCGAGCAGCGAGCGGCACGCGCCGTGGAATCGCATTGGCGCATGCAAGACACCGCTGCCGGGACCCGGGATGACGTGCTTCGCGACGAGGTGCAGGTGCTCGTCAGGATCGCGCGCCGGCTCACGAACGGTCACGCGAGCGACGCCGATGACCTCGTGCAGGAGACGTTCGAGAACGCGCTGCGCGGCTTCGAGCGCTACGAGGAGCGCGGGAACCTGCGCGGCTGGCTCGTGAGGATCCTGCACCACCGGTTCCTCGATCGCTGCCGGAAGTCACGCCGCGCGCCGGTCACCGAGCACACCGACGAGATCGTCGCGCCGCCGCCGGACTCGACACCACTGCCCACGTGGCTGGACATCACGCCACAGCAGCTCGGCATGGCACTCGATCAGATCGGCGAACCGTTCCGCGTGGTGTACGAGCTGCACACCGCGGGTCGGTCGTACGACGAGATCGCGAGCGAGCTCGGGATCGCGAAGACCACGGTCGGGACCCGGCTCCTGCGCGCACGCAGGAAGCTCAAGGCGATCCTGCTCGAAGATCTCGCGGCGGCGTGAGCCCGACGAGGAGCGATCGGCATTGTCCCGATCGCGGCGGCTGCGGCGCGGGCGCGCGTGGCGAACGCAGCGCTTGTGACGGCGGCGCGCGAGCGTGCGTCGGATTCGCGAGATGCGCTCTCGTGACAGTGCTGGCGCGAGTTCTGCTTTGCGTCGCGATCGGAGGTCGCCATGCGTGGTTTCTCGATCGTCGTCGCGGCGCTCGTCGCCGGTGCATCGTCGTGCCAGGGGCCGTCGGACGGACTGACCGATCGCGACGCGCTCGGCCACCACGACGTCACGATCATTCGCGACGAGTACGGCGTGCCGCACCTGCACGCGGCGAGCGAGCGCGCGCTGTTCTACGCGGTCGGCTACGTCCAGGGGCAGGATCGGCTGTGGCAGGCCGAGACGCTGCGGCGCGCGGCGACCGGCACGCTCGCGGAGTGGTTCGGGCCGAGCCGGCTCCAGGCGGATATCCAGGCGCGGCTCGTGTTCGGGCCGGCGGAGCGGCGGGCGGCGCTGCTCGCGGAGACGTCGGCGGAGACGCAGCTCGTGTTCGAGGCGTTTGCCGACGGCATGAACGCGTGGATCGACGAGGCGCGCGCGACCGGGGCGCTGCCGCAGGAGTACGCGGTGTTCGGGGTCGAGCCGCGGCCGTGGACGGTCGATGACTCGGTCGCGGTGTTCCTGCTGCTCGGCAGCCAGTTCGGGTGGAACGGCGGCGACGAGCTCGACAACGCGGCGCAGTACGCGGATCTCGTCGCGCGGCTCGGGCCGGCGGAAGGCGCGCGCGCGTTCGCGGACACGCACTACCTCGAGGATCCGAGCGCGCCGACGACGATTCCGGGCGGCGAGGGAGTCGTGCGCGGCATGACCGCGTTGCCGGTACGCGTCGACACGGCGGCGGCGCGAGCGGCGCGCGAGGTCGCCGACCACCAGGCGGCGCACGAGCGATCGCTCGAGCTCGCGGGGCTGCATCGCGGTCCGCGGTCGAACGCGATCTTGATCGGACCGTCGATGTCGGCGGACGGGCACGCGCTGCTGATGGGCGGCCCCCAGATGGGATATGGCGCGCCGCAGATCAACCACGAGCTCGGGCTACACGGCGCCGGGTTCGACGTGACCGGGATGTCGATCGCGGGGTTTCCGCTCGTGCCGATCGGGGTCGGTCGCGGCTACGCGTGGACGCTGACGACCGGCGGCACGGACAACGTCGACTACTTCGCGGAGCAGCTCGATCCGGGCAATCCGGGACGGTACTGGTACCAGGGCGCGTGGCACGACCTCGCGTGTCGCGTCGAGACGTTCGCGGTGAAGGGGGCACCGTCGACGATGCAGACGCTGTGCAGCTCGGTGCACGGGCCGATCGTGGCGGTGGTGGGTGGCGTCGCGTATGCGATGGCGGCGGGGACCGCAGGGACCGAGCTTCAGAGCTACGAGGCGTGGCTCGACATGGGGCGCGCGCGGTCGTTCGAGGAGTTCGAGTCGAACCTCGCGGCGGTGTCGTACAACTTCAACGTGTTCTACGCCGACGCGCAGGGCACGATCGCGTACTGGCACGTCGGCGCGATTCCGGTCCGCGCGGCGGGTGCGAACCCGTTCTTCCCCGAGCCCGGCGATGGCTCGTCGGACTGGCAGGGGTTCATGCCGTTCGACGAGATGCCGCACGTCGTGAATCCCGAGCAGGGCTGGCTCGTGAACTGGAACAACAAGCCGCGCGCGGACTGGCCGAACAGCTCGGCCGGGTTCTGGGACTGGGGGCCGGTGCATCGCGTGAACACGCTGCGTGCGCTCGTCGCGGCGCAGTCACCGGGCTCGTTCACGCTCGACACGCTCGCCGAGATCAACCGGCGCGCCGGGCTGACGACCGACTCGCCGTCGGGGAGCGCCGCGATCGTGATCGTGTCGACGATGCTCGACGACATGCTCGATGCGGTCGACTGCTCGGTCGATCCGCGGCTGCGCGAGATCGTGTCGCTGCTGCGCGGCTGGGACTGGCTGCAGACCGACGACGACGAGGACGGGCGGTATGACAGCCCGGCGGTCGCGGTGTTCAACACGTGGTGGCAGGCGACGCTCGAGGACGTGTGCGTGCCCGAGCTCGGCGCGGGGATCGATCCGACGCTATGCGCGCAGATCGTGTACCGGCTGCTCGCGGGCAGCGCGGCCGCGGTGCCGGTACAGGCGAGCTACCTCGACGAGGGCGAGACGATCCGCGACGCGCTCAGCCGCGATCTCGTGGTCGCACTCGACGAGCTAGCGGCACGGTTCGGGACCGCGGACGTCGCGGCCTGGCTGCAGCCGCGCGCCGAGATCGAGTGGACGCCGGGCGGCATCGGCACGGTGCCGAACACGCTGTGGATGAACCGCGGGACGTACAACCAGCTCGTGCACCTCGGCCGCGGGCCGCAGCTGTACGGCAAGAACGTCGTCGCGCCGGGCCAGAGCGGTGACTACCGGAGCCCGCACTTCGCGGATCAGCTGCCGCTGTACGCGACGTGGCAGTACAAGCCGATGCGGCTGCGGCGCGCGGATCAGCGAGCGCACGCCGAGTCGATCACGCGGCTCGCGGTGCCGGGGAGCTGAGCCGTACCCGAACGCGTACCCGAGCGATCACCGGCGATTCGCCGATGTCGGCCGGTTCACCTCGGTGGAGGACGCCGTGAACCAGCTGCCATCGCTCGCTCCGCTCGCGCTCGCCGTCACCTGCTCGCTCGTGGGCTGCGTCACCGACGACGCTGCGCTCGGATCGGCCGAGCAGCGCGTCGCGGGCGGCGCGATCGTGCTGCCGGGGGGCGGCACCGGGCAGTCGCAGCAGGTGATGACCGACTTCGAGGCGCCGCTGGTCGTGCTCGTGGTCGACACGTTCGGCCAGCCGATCGAGGGCGCCACGGTGCGGTTCGATGCGCCCGCGGACGGCGCGACCGCGTTCGTCGCCGACGCGCCGCCGACGGATCGCGATGGCCTAACGTCGGTGGACGTGATGGCCGGGCCGCTCGCCGGGACGTACACGATCGATGCGAGCGTGCACGGCGCGTCGGCGGTGAGCTTCGTGCTCCGCAACCGGGCCGGTGCGCCGCGCGCCGTGGTGCCGGTCGACGGGACGGCGCAGCAGGCGTCGGTCGGCCGCGCGTTTGCCCGCCCGCTCGCAGTGCGCGTCACCGATACGTATGGCAACCCGGTCGCCGGGACGCCGGTGGAGTTCGCCGCGCCGACGAGTGGCGCGACCGCGCAGCTGAGCGCGGCGGTTGCGATGACCGATACCGATGGGCTCGCGACGGTAACGGCGACTGCAGGTGACGTCGCCGGCACCTACATGGTGGGCGCGCAGCTCGGCAACGTGGGTTCGATCGCGTTCGTGCTGTCGAACGTAGCGGCCGTGACGCCGATCGACCGGCCGTGGATCGGGATCGACGGAAACGCGCAAAGATCGCGCTAGTCGGCGGTGGATTGTCGCGGAGCGAGTTCGTTACGCTGGTCGTAATGAGCACGTTCTGGCGTCTGGTGAGCATCGTCTGTACCGGCGCGTTGATCGCGAGCTGCGGTGACAACATCGTCCCCGGCGGCACCTCGCTCGTCGTCACGCGGCCGGACGCGCTGCGCACGACCGAGGGTGGCGGCAACGCGACGTTCACCGTGACGCTGAGCAACCGGCCCGCCGGCACCGTGACGATCGCGGTCGCGAGCTCGCTGGCGACGGAGGGCACGGTGTCGCCGTCGACGGTCGAGCTGACGCCGGACAACTTCGACATTCCGGTGACGGTGACCGTGACCGGCGTCGACGACGATCGCGTCGACGGCGATCAGGCGTACCAGGTGCAGCTCGACGGCGGCGACGCCGGGACGGCGAACGTCGACGTCACGAACGAGGACAACGATGACATCGGCGCGTCGGTGACGCCGACGTCGGGGCTGGTCACGACCGAGGCGGGCGGCACGGCGACGTTCACGGTCGTGCTCGACACGCAGCCATCGGCGGAGGTCACGATCCCGATCGCGAGCGCGGATGCCGGCGAGGGCACCGCGTCGCCGGCGAGCCTGACGTTCACGGTCGACAACTGGAACGCGCCGCAGACGGTGACGCTGACCGGCGTCAACGACGACCTCGCGGACGGCGCGCAGGCGTACACGATCGAGGTCGGCGCCGCGACGAGCGCGGATCCGGGCTACAGCGGCTTCGATCCGGCCGACGTGATGGCGATGAACGTCGACGACGATTCGCCCGGGATCCTCGTGACCCCGACGGCGGGGATCGTGACGAGCGAGGCCGGCGGCAGCGCGACATTCTCCGTCGTGCTCGCGGCGCAGCCGACCGCCGATGTCACGATCGCGGTGAGCTCGAGCGACGCCGGCGAAGGCGCGGCGGACGCCGCGGCGCTGACGTTCACGCCCGTGAACTGGAACGCGCCGCAGATCGTGACGGTGACCGGTGCCGACGACGCGGTCGCCGACGGTCCGCAGAGCTACACGATCGTGCTCGCGGCCGCGACGAGCAGCGACACCGGGTACGCCGGCGTCGACCCGGCGGACGTCGCGGTGACGAACATCGACAACGACACCGCGGGCGTCACGGTGACGCCGACGAGCGGGCTCGCCACGACCGAGTCGGGTGGCAGCGCGACGTTCACGGTCGTCCTGAACACGCAGCCGACCACGGACGTGACGATCGCGATCGCGTCCGACGACGCGGGCGAGGGCACCGCGGCGCCGGCGAGCGTGACGTTCACGCCGCTCGACTGGGACGCGCCGCAGACCGTGACCGTGACCGGCGTCGACGACGCGCTCGCCGACGGCAACCAGCCATACCGCGTCGTGCTCGCGCCGGCGGTCAGCGGCGACGCGAGCTATGCCGGCCTCGATCCGGCGGACGTCGCGCTGACGAACATCGACAACGACACCGCGGGCGTGATCGTCACGCCAGCGTCGGGGCTGCAGACGACCGAGTCCGGCGGCACCGCGTCGTTCACGATCGTGCTGACCGCGGAGCCGACCGGCACGGTCACGATCCCGCTTTCGTCGAGCGACACCGGCGAAGGCACCGTCGGCCAGACCGAGGTCGTGTTCACGCCGCTCGACTGGGACGCGCCGCAGGTGGTGACGGTGACCGGCGTCGACGACGCACTCGCCGATGGCAACCAGGTCTTTGCGATCGTGACCGGCGCGGCGACGAGCACGGATCCGGCGTACGCCGGGCTCGATGCCGGCAACGTCTCGATCACGAACCTCGACGACGACACCGCCGGGATCCTCGTGTTCCCGACGTCCGGGCTGTCGACGACGGAGGCCGGCGGCACCGCGACGTTCACGGTCGTGCTGCTGTCCGAGCCGACCGCCAATGTCACGATCGATCTGTCGTCGTCGGACACCGGCGAGGGCACCGTGTCGCCCGCGCAGCTCGTGTTCACGCCGGCGAACTTCAACGCGCCGCAGACGGTCACCGTCACCGGCGCCGATGACGCCGTCGCCGATGGCAACCAGCCGTACAGCATCGTCACGGCCGCGGCGGTCAGCGCGGACACCGGCTACGCCGGGCTCGATGCCGCGAACGTCGGCGTGACGAACCTCGACGACGACGCGGCGGGCATCGTCGTGACCCCGACGTCGGGCCTGACGACGACCGAGGGCGGCGGCACGGCGACGTTCACCGTGGTCCTGCTGTCGCAGCCGACCGCGAACGTCACGATCCCGATCGCGACGTCGGACGCGACCGAAGGCACGGCGTCGCCGGCGCAACTCGTGTTCACGCCGGCGAACTTCGACGCGCCGCAGACCGTGACGGTCACCGGCGTCGACGACGCGGTCGCGGACGGCAACCAGCTGTACTCGATCGTCACCGGCGCCGCGGTCAGCGCGGATCCGGGCTACGACGGGCTCGACGCCGACAACGTCAGCGTCACGAACCTCGACAACGACGTCGCCGGCATCCTCGTGTCGCCGACACAGGGCCTGCTGACGACCGAGGCCGGCGGTACCGCGACGTTCACCGTCGTGCTGCTGTCCGAGCCGACCGGCAACGTCACGATCCCGCTGTCGTCGTCGGATCTGACGGAGGGCTCGGTGTCGCCGTCGCAGCTCGTGTTCACGCCGGCGAACTTCGATGCGCCGCAGACGGTGACGATCACCGGCCTCGACGACGCGATCGTCGACGGCAACCAGCCGTACACGATCGTGACCGGCCTCGCGGTCAGCACCGATCCGGCGTACTCCGGCCGCAACGCGACGAACGTCAGCGTGCGCAACCTCGACAACGACACCGCCGGGATCCTCGTGTCGCCGACCGCGGGTCTGATCACGACCGAGGCCGGTGGCAGCGACAGCTTCAACGTCGTGCTGACGTCGCAGCCGACCGCGGATGTCGCGATCTCGGTGTCGTCGACGAAGCCGGGCGAAGGCACGACGTCGGTCGCGACGCTGATCTTCACGCCGGCGAACTTCGCCGCGCCGCAGACGGTGACGGTGACCGGCGTCGATGATCTGCTGATCGACGGTAACCAGGTCTACACGATCGTGCTCGGCGCCGCGGTCAGCGCGGATCCGGCGTACGCGAACCTCGATCCCGCGGATGTCGGCGTCACGAACCTCGACAACGACAGCGCCGGTATCCGGGTGACGCCGACGACCGGGCTCGTGACCACCGAGGCGGGCGGCAGCGACGTGTTCACGGTCGTGCTGCTCGCCCAGCCGACCGCGAACGTGACGATCGCCGTCGCGAGCAGCGATCTGACCGAGGGCACGGTCGTGCCGGCGACGCTGACGTTCACGCCCGCGGACTTCAACGTGCCGAAGTCGGTGACGGTCACCGGCGTCAACGATGCGACCGCGGACGGCAACCAGGCGTACCAGGTCGTGCTGGCGCCCGCGGTGAGCAGCGATCCGCAGTACGCCGGGATCGATGCGAGCGATGTCTCGGTCACGAACACCGACGACGACACGCCCGGCTTCTTCATCGATCCGGTCGATCTGATCGTCTCGGAGTTCGGCGACTTCGACACGTTCGACGTCCGGCTCACGAGCCAGCCGACCGCGGACGTCACGATCACGCTGACGAGCAGCGACCTAACCGAGGGCACGGTGTCTCCGGTGACGCTGACGTTCACCCCGGCGAACTTCAACGTCCCGCAGACGGTGACGGTGACCGGCGTCGACGACGCGCTCGCGGACGGCGACCAGATCTACGCGATCGTCACCGGGGTCGCGACGAGCGCGGATCCAGGCTACGCGGGGATCGATCCGCCGGACGTGCGCGTGACGACGACGGACAACGAGACCCCGGGCGTGTTCGTCCAGGCGCGGCGCAAGCTGTTCACGACCGAGTCCGGCGGCCTCGCGCGGTTCCGCATGCGGCTCAACACGCAGCCGACCGCGCCGGTGACGTGCACGCTGTCGAGCTCGGATCTGACCGAGGGCCAGGTCAGCCCACAGACCGTGGTGTTCACGCCGGCGAACTTCGCGCAGGCGCAGACGATCACGGTGATCGGCCTCGACGACGCGGTGCTCGACGGCGATCAGCTGTACACGATCGTGCTCGCGCCGTGCACGAGTGCCGACCCCGCGTACAACGGGATCGATCCGCGCGACGTCACCGTGATCAACCGCGATAACGAGTGAGCTAGCTCGCGCGCCGCCGCACGAGGTGCGCGAGCATGCCGACGAGCGCGAGCGTCCACGCCGCGAGCGCGACGTAGACGAACACGCGCGGGATCGCGACGAGGAACGCGGCATCGACCGCGCTCGCGAGCCGGAACGTGCACACCGTGTACATGCCGAGCGGGAACACCGCGCCCCAGTACAGCGGGTCGTAGCGCAGCGGGAACCGGCGGACGACGTGGCGCCACACACCGAGGATCACGAGCATCGGGATCCACCACGTCGCGGTCGCCCACCACAGCAGCGTCAGGCCGCGCACGAACGGCAGGATCTGCGCGAGCAGCGGCGAGTGCGGCGATGCCGCGACGAGCGCGGTGCCGGCGAGCGTCGAGATCGCGGCCGCGCCCATGTTGATCCAGTACGGCGGCGCGAGGTCCGACGGGCTCATCGTGAAGAACGTGTAGCGATAGAAGATCAGCGAGATGATCCACAGGTAGAGCATCCCGCCACCGAGCCACATCGCGAGCGAGAACACGAGTACGACGTCGGAGCGCTCGAGCGCCGGCGCGAGCTGGGCACCGAGCACCGCGACCGACTGCGCCGCGACGACGCTGATCAACCAGCCGCCGTTGATGCCGTCGGCGAGCGCCGGCTTCTCGGGCTTGACGGTGAGGATCGCGAACACCGCGTAGATCAGCGACGCCCACAGCACGATGCCGGCGACCCACAGCACGATCGCGGCGGTGACGCTGCCGGCGATGATCAGGCACTGCGAGCCGAGCACGCACGTCGCGGCGACGGTCGTGAAGAAGCCGACGGCGCGGCCGTGGTGGCGGAGGTCGGCGACGACGCGGTCGCGATGGCGGGCGACGCGCACGATCGAGAGCAGCCACAGCGCGGGATAGAACGCGAGGTTCAGCGCGAACAGCGCGACCGCGATCGCGTGCAGCCCGACGAGCTCGCTCGCGAGCGACACGATGCCGGTCGCCATCACGAGCGCGAAGTACGCCGGGTGCATGCCGGCGAGCCCGGCGGGCGGCGGCGCCGGCTGGGTCATCGCTTGAACAGGTAGCGCAGCAGGCCGAGGTTCAGCAGCAGGCACGCGACGCTGGCGCCGAGCGCGGGCCACACCGCCTCGTCGTCGCCGCCGAGGTACGCGTTCATCGTCGCGGTCAGCAGCCAGAGCTGGAGCACGACGAGGATCAGCACGAAGCACAGCACGCCGGTGACGACGGTCGTGCGCTGCGCGCGCGTCAGCTGGCGCTGCGGCTTCTCCGTCATACGGTGCGCTCCTTGACGCCGATCGCGAAGATGTCATCGCCGACGACGTCGAGCTCGATCGCCGGCAGCGGGCGCGGCGGCGGGCCGGCGAGGTTGCGGCCGGTCGCGAGATCGAACACGCCGTCGTGACACGGACAGAACAGCGTGCCCTCGTCGAGCTTCGGCACGACCGCGCACGACAGGTGCGTGCACTTCTGGCTGTACGCGAGCAGCTTGCCGTCGCGCGTGCGGATCAGCAGGCACGGATCGTGGGCGGTCGGATACGCGAACATCGTCGCCGAGCCGAGCGCGAGCGCGGACACCGACCCGATCTTCTGGCGGGTCGGGGCGGGGCGGCGCTTGCGCAGCAGGCTGTTGACCGCGATCCACGCCTGACCGGCGACGAACGCGCCGCTCGTCAGCACGAGGAACTTCGCGAAGTCGCGGCGCGCGACGTAGTTGTCCTCGGGCCAGTCGATCGCGAAGTCGCGGCGCCAGTGCGGCTGCTCGTGCATCGGCCGGTGATCTGGCGCGATCGTGACGTCCTCGGCGTCCCTCGTCGGTTCGTAGACGTCGCCGCGCGCTGTGCCGGTGAGACCCTCGCGCGATGGCGAGTCGATGCGTGGATCGAGCTGCTGGTCCTGCTCGAAGCGCGATTGCGGATCGTGGGCCATGTCAGATCTCCACCTCGGCGAACGGATCGGCCGTGTCGATGACGGGCAGGCGCAGGCCGCGCGAGTGCGGCTTGTCCTCCATCGCGGCGGTGACGTCGACGTGCAGCGGCGCGGCGCGGCGCGGCGTCATCACGTTGACGCGCGTCGTGATCGTCTGGTCGCCGAACCGGAACCGGTTGTTCGGCACCGACTGCGGGCGCAGCGCGATCGCCTGCTCGCGCGTGCCGAAGAACAGCGCCTGGCTCGGGCAGACCGTCGCGCACATCGGCTTCTTGCCGATCGACGTGCGGTCGTAGCACATGTCGCACTTCATCATGATCGCGCGATCGATGTAGAGCTCGGGCACGCCGAACGGACACGCGACGACGCAGTTGCCGCACGCGATGCATCGCGGCTTGCGCGCGCTCTGGACGACGCCGTCGCCGGTGCGCTTGATCGCGTCCGCCGGGCAGACCTCGGCGCACGTCGGCTGCTCGCAGTGCATGCACACGACCGGCACGGTCTGGGTCGACGCGCCGCGATCGACGTACTCGAGGTGGATCATCGACTCGCCGCGATGCGTGTCGCACTCGGTGCACGCCTCGACGCACGCCTTGCAACCGATGCAGCGGCTGGGATCGACGAAGAACTCGAGGTGCTGCGGGACGGGCATTACTGCTGGGGCTCCCGTTCGGCGGCATAGGCCGGAGGTGCATCGGCGCGCCGCACGCGACAGCCGCACACCTTGTACTGCGGGATCTTGCTGATCGGATCCTGCGCCGCGACGGTGAGCCGGTTCGCGCTCTTGTCGCCCGCCCAGTGATACGGGATGAACACCGTGTCGGGGCGGATCGTCGTCACGACCTGCGCGCGCACCGTGATCGCACCGCGCTTGGTCTCGCACGTCGCCCAGTCGCCGTCGGCGATTCCGAGCTTGTCGGCGAGCCGCGGGTGCAGCTCGAGGCGCGGCTCGGGGTAGTGCTTGACGAGCGGGCCGATCCGCCGCGTCTGCGTACCGGACAGGAACTGGCTGACGACGCGGCCGGTGGTCAGGAACAGCGGGTACTCGGCATCGACATCGTCGACGGCCGGCCGGTAGTCGGCGACGTTGAACCGCGCCTTGCCGTCGGGGAAGTAGAACGGACCGGCGCCCTTCGCGACCGGGTTGTAGCTGCCGGGCTCGAACAGCCGCGGCGTGCCCGGATGATCCGGCGTCGGTTCGCCGGTCTTCGGATCGGTCGAGTAGCACGGCCAGAACACGCCGTACTGGGCGTCGATCTTCTCGTACGTGATGCCGGAGTAGTCGGCGACGCCACCCTTGCTCGCGACGCGCAGCTCCTCGAAGATCTCGCGCGGGCTGCCGAACGTGAAGCCGTGCGGGCGGTCGAGCGCGCGCGCGAGGTCCTGGAAGATCCGCCAGTCCTGGCGCGCCTCGCCGGGGCATTCGATCGCCTGGTTGATCTTGATGACGCGGCCCTCGACCTGGGTGACCGTGCCTTCGTCCTCTTCCTGCAAGCTGCCGGGCAGCACGATGTCGGCGTGGCGCGCGGTGTCGTTGAGGAAGAAGTCGATCGCGACGTAGAGCTCGAGCTTCTCGAGCGCGCGCGTGATGAACTGGTTGTCGGGCAGCGAGATCTTCGGGTTGAAGCAGATCGAGATCAGGCCCTTGATCTCGCCGGCGTCGATCTTGCGAAATAGCTCGTACGCGTCGACGCCCGGGCCGGGCAGGTCCGCCTCGTCGATCTTCCACACGCTCGCGATGTACTTGCGGTGCTCGGGGTTCGAGATGTCGCGCCAGCCCGGCAGCTGATCGCACTTCTGGCCGTGCTCGCGGCCGCCCTGGCCGTTCGCCTGGCCGACGATCGTGCCGTAGCCACTCTTCGGCTTGCCGATCCGACCCGACGCGAGTACCAGGTTGATCGTGCCGAGCGCGTTCTGCACGCCGTTCGAGTGGTGCTCGATGCCGCGCGCGTGGAACAGAAAGCTCGTCTTCGCGGTGCCCCACAGCTCGGCCGCCTTGCGCAGCGACCGCTCGGGGACGCCGGTGACCTCGGCGGCGCGCGCGACCGGCCACTCCTTGCAGTACGCCTCGACGGCCTCGAAGCCGACGGTGTGCGCGGCGATGAACTCGCGATCGATCCAGCCGTGCTCGATCATGAGGCCGAGCACGCCGGCGAACAGTGCGGCATCGCGGCCCGGCCGCACCGGCAGGTAGAGATCGCAGGTCCGCGCGATCGGCGTGATCCGCGGATCCTGGACGATCACCTTCGCGCCCATCTCGCGCGCCTGCCAGATGTAGTTCGTCGTGATCGGCGAGCACTCGGCGACGTTACTGCCGGCGACCCAGATCACGTCGGTGCCGACCATGTCCGACCACGGGTTCGTCGTGCGGTCGATGCCGAACGCCTTCTTGTTCGCCGCGCCCGCGCTCACCATGCACAGCCGGCCGTTGTAGTCGATGAACGGCGTCTTCAGGCACACGCGCGCGAACTTGCCGAGCAGGTACGTCTTCTCGGTCGTCAGGCTCGCCCCGCCGAGCATCGCGATCGTCGCGTTGCCGTGCGCGCTCTGCAGGCGCTGGATCTCGCGTGCGACCTTCGCGATCGCGGCGTCGTAGCCGAGCGGGCTGAATCCGCCGGGCGCGCTCGGATCGCGGCGCAGCGCCGTCAGCAGCCGATCGGGATGCGAGCCCTGGAGGTAGCGCTTGACGCCCTTGGGACACAGCATGCCGCGGTTGAACGGAAAGTCCTCCCACGGCTCGAACCCGATCACCGCGTTGTCCTTGACCTTGAGCTGGATCCCGCACTGCTGGCCGCAGAAGCAGCAGTGCGTCTTCACGAGACGGTCCGGCGCCTGCTCGGTGCCGCCGCGCGTGCGCACGGACAGGTGCGGCCCGAAGGTGCGCGTGATCGCGAGATCGTCGACGGGAAGCTTCGCCATGGTCCAGTCTACGTGGGCTCGGTCCACAGCGCGCCCTGCGCGAGCCCGAACAGCGCTCGCCGGCACGCCGGACAGATTTCCTGATAGTGGCTCGCGCCGGTGGACATCTCGTAGCGAAAGCCGAGCTGGCGCTCGACGGTGATCAGATCGCGAACCATCTGCACCGACGCGAACGGGCGATCGCAACGCTTGCACCGCGCCTGCTCGCCGCGCGCGCCTTCATCCTTGTAGAAGCCGACGCCGAGCTGCGCGGGCCGCTGGAAGATGTGGAAGAACTTGCCGAACGGCAGCCACAGCAGCGTGACGATCACGGTGACCGCGTGGAGGATCGCGAGGAAGTCGTACGCGTAGCCGCGCAGCCACGTGTAGCTGATCGTGATCATGAGGCCGGTGATGCTGATCGCGGCGAGCAGGACCAGCGGCAAGATGTCCTCCCCGAACATCTGCACCGCCTCGGCGCCGCGATCGCGCATCCGGCGGCGAAACGCGAGCATCACGCCGGCGAGCACGAGGAACGACGCCCACACGAGCCCGTGAAACGCGATGAACGCCGGCACCGAGTCGACCGGGAACTCGCCGGCGGCGAACCCGAAGAGGTACGCGCGGTACGTCTCGAGATCGCCGGGCACGGTCTCGAAGTGGATCCAGCCCCACACGAGCGGGAACGTGATCGCGGCGGCGAGCAGGCACCCCCACATCAGCAAGAAGTGCGCGAGGCCGCGCAGCCGATCGCGCCGGAAGATGAAGCGATTGCCCGCGACCTCGACGACAGCGCGCTTCACGAACCGCCACAGGTTGCCGGGCAGCCGCGCCGGCGACAGGAACGCGCGCCAGCCGCGCCGCCAGTACATCCGGGTCGGCGGGCGGCGTAGCCACATCGCGTAGCGGTACGTGATGCCGAACGTCGCGAACAGCGTCGCGAACGTGTAGCCGACGAGCGCGGCGTCGAAGTGCGCGAGGTTGCGCGACCCGACGATGATCATCGCGGCGAGGCCCAGCGTCAGCACGCTGGCCCATGCGATCGCGTGCACGACGTCCCGGGTCATCCGGCGGCGAGCATGCCCCGAAATCCCCGAGTCCGGCGCGCGCCGGGGCGTCGTCTCACGCGGGAGTCAGGGCGGTCTCCCGGACGATCCCCCTCACCGTGCGCGAGACGCTGACGAACGAATTCCTGTGCGCGTGGGCTCTCTGGATCGGGCGGTCACGATCGGGGGTTGTTCGTCGCCGAAACGGGCTTACGTCGAGGGTGCCATGAGGATCTTGACCGCACTCGATCGTTCGGAATACGCCGAGATCGTGCTCGAGCACGCGATCGATCAGGCGGCGCGCCACCCGGGCGCAGAGCTCCACTTCGCGATCGTCATCGACGACGATCGCCAGGAGGCCGAGGCGCGCGCCTGGCTGGACGCCACCGTTCGCGAAGGCCTCGAGACGTTCGGCATGGCCACGTCCCCGGCCACGTTGCACGTCCGCCGTGGCTTGCCGGCCGCGACGGTCGCCGCGCTCGCGACCGAGCTCGCTGCCGACCTGCTCGTGATCGGTCGGTTCGAAGTGCCATCGGCCTCGGACATCATCACGCAGATCGCCGATTGCCCGATGCTCGTCGTCGGGATCGACGGCCCGGTGCTCGAGCCGCAGTGCCCCGATTGCGCCGAGGTCCGCCGCGCGAGCGACGGCGAGCAGCTGTTCTGCGAGCGCCACCACAGCGAGCGGATGCCGGGCCTCGTGACCAGGCTGCCGCCGTCGACCGTGATCGCCAGCCGGCTCTGGTGACGCGTCACTGGCGCTCGAGCACGACGACCGAGCGCTCGCCGACGACGTACGATGGCCGCTCGAGCCTGGGCGGCCGTGCGAGCTCGATATCGGCCGGCGACGGCTGCGCGGTATCGACCACGACCGACCACGGAGCGCGCGCGTCCTGGACGACGAACGTCGCCGGCTCGCTGCTGCCGTTGATCATGACGTAGAGGTCGTGGTCGCCCTGCGACGCACCGGCGAGCGCGTACGCGATCTGTGGCTGCGCGAAGTCGGCGACCCCGGCGGTGCCGAACCAGCGGACGTCCGAGCGCCAGAACCGGCTGCGCGCGAGCGACGGGTGCTGCTTGCGAAACGCGATCATCTGCTGGACGAAGCGCCAGAAGCCGACGTGGCGATCGCGCCGGCTCCAGTCGAGCCAGCTGACCTCGTTGTCCTGGTTGTAGGGGTTGTTGTTGCCGCGCTGGGTCTGCAGGAGCTCGTCGCCGGCGCGCAGCATCGGCGTGCCGTTCGCGAGCATCAGCAGCGCGATGAAGTTCTTCGCCTGGCGTTCGCGCAGCGCGAGTACCGGCGCCGGCGCCCCGACATCGCCTTCCCAGCCGCAGTTCGAGCTCCAGCTCTCGACCGGCCCGTCCTCGCCGTGGTGGCCGTTCGCCTCGTTGCGCTTGTGCGCGTACGCGAGCAGGTCGTACAGCGTGAAGCCGTCGTGCGACGTCACGTGGTTGACGCTCTGGTACGCGTGGTAGGCGTCGATCACGTCGTCGGGGAACAGGTCGTCACTGCCGTACAGCCGCTGGACGAGCGCGGCCGTGGTGTCGCGATCGCCGCGCACGAAGCGCCGGACGTCGTCGCGAAACCGGCCGTTCCACTGCAGCCACGTGATCCCGGGGAATGCGCGGCCGAGCGCGTAGGCACCGACGGCGTCCCACGGCTCGGCGATCATCCGGATCCGGTCGAAGTCGGGATCCGAGCTGATGTCGCCGAAGATCGGCGGCTCGTCGAAGTCGATCGAACCGTCGGCCTTGCGGGCGAACACCGACGCGAGATCGAACCGGAAGCCGTCGACGTGCATCTCGCGCACCCAGTACCGCATGCTGTCGAGGATCATCTTGCGGACGTAGCGGTTGTTCGCGTTCAGGGTGTTGCCGGTGCCGGTGAAGTCGGCGTACGTGCCGTCCTTCATCAGGTAGTACGTGCTGTTGTCGAGGCCCTTGAAGCTGTAGATCGGGCCATCCGCGCCACTCTCCGCGGTGTGGTTGTAGACGACGTCGATCACGACCTCGATGTCGGCGTCGTGCAACGCGGCGACCATCGCGCGAAACTCGTCGATCGCGTTCGTCCCGGCGCGCGCGTAGCCACGATGCGGCGCGAAGAAGCTGAGCGGCATGTAGCCCCAGAAGTCGCCCGCCTGCGGATCGAGCTGGAACACCGGCATCAGCTCGACGACGTTGACGCCGAGCTCGCGCAGGTAGCCGATCTTGTCGATCACGCCGGCGAACGTGCCGCGCGCGGTGTCGTCGACGCCGGAGCTCAGGTGCTGCGTGAAGCCGCGGACGTGCAGCTCGTAGAGGATCGTGTCGGCCTCGTGATGCGGCCGCCGCCCGTCGCGCCACTCGAATGGCTGCTCGCACGCGACGATCATGCCGAGCGGTGCCTTGCCGAGGTTCGGGCGATCGCCGATCGCCGCGTCGCGATCGAAGCGCGGTGGAAAGTCGATGCACCGCGCGTACGGATCGAGCAGCAGCTTCTCGGAGTGAAACGCGTGGACCTCGAACGGCAGCTGCGGCGCGGGGCCGTCGACGACGTACGCGTAGTAACGGCAGCCCGCGATGTCGGCGTCGGAGACGCGGCAGTGCCAGACGCGCCCGGACTTGTTCGTCAGCGGATCGAGCTGGCGCTCGACGCGCGGCCGCTCGAAGTCATCACCGAACAGCAGCAGCCGCACCGTCGTGGCGTGCTTGGAGTACAGCGCGAAGTTGTACGCGCGATCGGCCTCGCACCAGGTGACGCCGAGCGGCCACGGCAGGCCCTCGTGAGCGGCCCACGACGTCATGGCGGTCGATTCGCGCCGTTGCCGAGGACGTGCCCCTTGAGTCGCATCCATTCGGAGATCGCGCGGATCGGATCGCGGCCGCACAGCTCGGCAAGCCGGGCGAGCTCGCAGTGCAATGGCTCGGCGGTGAACGACGCGAGCCGGCTCGCGATCGACGCGAGCGTGTCGACATCGCCGTTCGCGCATGCCCAGTCACCACTGAAGCACAGCTGCCCGATCGTCCGCACGGTGTCGGAGTCTTCGGGATCGAACGCGGCGGATACGTTCGGCATGGCGCGCCCAGATCGAGAGCAACCGACGTGCCGCGCGCGCCACGGCTGGTCGCGACCTCAGGCGCGCGGGGTTCGCGACGACCGTCGGCGGCCGCAATTGATGCGCGGACGGCCCGCCTTGCGAACGTCACCGACGAGCCGTGTCAGGACGCGTGCTTGACGTGCGCGGCCGCGAGATGATCCACGAACCACCCGGCCGCCAGCTGCGCGACCTGGTCGAGCGCGCCGGGCTCCTCGAACAGATGGGTCGCGTTCGGCACGACGACGACGCGGTGCTCGATGGTCAGCTGCGACGCGGCAACTCGGTTGACCTGCAGCACCCACGGATCGGCACCGCCGACGATCAGGAGCGTCGGCGCGCGCACGGCGGCCAGCGCGCGGCTGGCGAGATCAGGGCGCCCACCCCGCGAGACGACCGCGGCGATCAGCTCCGGACGGCGTGCCGCCGCGAGCAGCGCTGCCGCCGCGCCGGTACTGCCACCGAAGTAGCCGATCGGCAGCCCCTCGAGCCCGGGCAGGTGCGCGACGCTGTCGGTCGCCTCGACGAGCCGCTCGGCGAGCATCTCGACATCGAACCGCAGCGTCGCATCGATCGCGTCGATGCGCTCCTCGTCGAGCGTGAGCAGGTCGAACAACAGCGTCGCGAGCCGGTGCTCGTTCAAGATCGCGGCGACATGGCGGTTGCGCGGGCTGTGGCGGCTGCTGCCGCTGCCGTGCGCGAACATCACGAGCCCGATCGCGTGCGGCGGAACGACGAGCGAGCCGGCGAGCGCGATGCTTCCGATCGGAATCTGGATCTCGGTCGTCATGCGAGCGGGTCGTGCAAGGCGAGGACCGCGCGCCGGTGCGCCAACTGCGCAGCCGCTGCGTGATGTCAGTGCGCGATCGTCAGCAGCAGCGCGCTGTCCTCGATCGCGACGAGGCCATGCGCCTCGTCCCGAGCGATCGCGAGGACCTCGCCGGGGCCGAGATCGAAGCTCGCCTCGCGCACCGACGCGACGACGCGACCTTCGAGCACGTGAAGCGTCAGCGAGCCGCGCGCCTGGTGCGACGGGATCCGCGCCTCGCCATCGAGGATCATCAGCACCATGCGCAGATCGGCATTGTGGAGCAGCGTCTTGGCGAGGTGGTCGCCGGGTCTCGGGCTTGCCCGCAGCTGCCGGATCTCTTCCTCGAGATCGAGCCTCGCGATCGGAAAGGGCCGGGGCTGCGACGTGGTCGTCTCGGAAGTCGCGATCGTCATGCTCTGGATCGAGGCAATCGACGTGCCGCGACCGACCGCGCAGGTCTTGCGTGCCGGCGGCGATCGCGGGCGCGGCTCTTGCTGGGAATCGAGTCATGGTGGACACGCTCGTCACCGGCGCTGCGCGGCGCGGAGAACGGATGACGGCCGACCTCGCACGCAAGGTCGCATTCCTGCGCTCGGTAGGCGCGCTCGATCATGTCGTCGAGACCGTCGAGACGCACATGTCCTGGGTGTTCTTGACGGCGGATGCCGCCTACAAGCTGAAGAAGCCGATCCGGCTGCCGTTCCTCGACTTCAGTACCGTCGAGCTGCGGCGCCAGAGCTGCGAGCAAGAGCTCCGGCTCGGTCGCCGGCTCGCACCGGACGTCTACCGCGCGGTCGTCGCGCTCGTCGAGACATCGTCGGGGCTCGCGATCGCACGCGCCGGCGAGCCGGCACCGAGCACGGTCGTCGACTGGCTCGTCGCGATGCGCAGGCTGCCGACCGAACGCATGCTGCCGCAGATGCTCGCACGCGGGATGGCGAGCGGCGCGCATGCCGACGCGGTCGCCGAGTTGCTCGCCGCGTTCTATCGCCGCACGTCGCGTGCGCCGTGGGATGCAGCCGAGTATCGGCGGCGCACGCGCACGCTCGTCACGACCGTCGGTGCCGAGCTCGCGGCGCGCGGCGCACCGCGGGCGCAGCTCGAGCCGATCGTCGGGCGCCTGCTCGCCGCGATCGAACGCGCCGCTCCGCTGCTCGCGGCTCGGATCGCCGGTGGCCGCGTCGTCGACGCGCACGGCGATCTCCGCCCGGAGCACGTGTTCCTCGAGTCGCCACCGGTGATCATCGATCCGCTCGAGTTCGACGATCAGCTGCGGATGCTCGACGTCGCTTCCGAGCTCGCGTTCTTCACGCTCGAGTGCGAGCGGCTCGGCGCGCGCTGGTTCGCCGACCGGGTGACCGCGCGCCACGCCGAGCAGACGGGCGACGATCCGGCGCCGGAGCTCGTCGCGATCTATCGCACGCAGCACGCACTGACGCGCGCCGCGATCGCGCTGCGCCGCCTCGACGACGCGCCGCCCGCGGATCACGAGCGCTGGCGCGCGAAGGCGCTCGACTACCTCGCGCGGATCGCGACGTCCGGAGCGCTGGTGAACGGCTCGCCGAGCAGCGTGGTCATCGAGCGGTCGTGATGCAGCGTCGTGATCGCGCGTGCGAGCAGCGGCGCGATCGAGACGATCGCGAGCTTGTCGCGCACCGCGCCGAGATCGACGCGCTCGGGCGCGATCGAGTCGGTCACGACGATGCTGTCGAGCAGCGACGACGCGAGCACCTTCGCGGCGTCGGCGCCGAACACGCCGTGTGTCGCCATCGCGTGGACGGCCAGTGCCCCGCGCTTGCGACAGGCATCCGCCGCGCGCACGAGCGTCGTGCCGCTGACGATCATGTCGTCGACGATCACCGCGACGCGGCCCTCGACGTTGCCGACGAACGCCTCGGTCCGGACGACGCCGCCCTTGCGATGCTTGCCGAGCATCGCGAGCTCGACCGCGGTCCCGCTGCGCTCGAGTGCATCGCGCAGCGACTCGGCGCGGTGGAAGCCACCGGGATCCGGCGACACGATCGTGAGCGGGCGGTCGCCGAGCGCGCGGCAGCGTTCGACGAACAGTGGCTTGGCCTCGAGCTGCTCGGCCTCGATCCGGAACGCGTTCTCGTACGCCGCGAGGTTGTGGACGTCGAACGTCACGACCCGGTGGGCGCCGGCCGCCTCGATCATGCGCGCGACGTAGCGAGACGTCACCGGATCGCGCGGGTTCGTCCGCCGATCCTTGCGCGCGTAGCACAGGTACGGCGCGAGGATCGTGACGCGCCCGGCGCCCGCATCGCGCAGCGATCCGACGAAGAACAGCAGACGGCAGAGCCGATCGTTGACGCTCTCGGTCGGATCGCCGTGCAGCGAGCCGAGCACGTAGACGTCGCGTCCGCGCACGCTCGCGAGCGAACGCAGCTTGTGCTCGCCATCCTCGAAGCGGCGCAGCTCGTACGGCGCGAGTGCGACACCACAGTCCTCCGCCACCGCGCGCGAGAGTGCTTCGCTCGGTGGCAACCCGAACAGCATCACGTGGTCGAGGCTCGCCATGCTCGGCGAGTCAGCAAGCCGCGTGCCGCGCAAGGTTTTCGCGACACGTGCCGCGGAAACCGGTCTCGCCGTTGCAGGACTCGACGGCATGGCGCACCTATCGACATGGCTCGAACAGCTGGGCGCGGGCCCTCGCATGTTCTCCGATCGGAAGGCGGCGGGCGTCGCGCTCGCGCAGGCACTGCTTCACCTCGCCGGTCAGGACGCGATCGTACTCGGCCTGCCGCGTGGTGGCGTCCCGGTCGCGGCGGAGGTCGCGCGCGTGCTCGGAGCTCCGCTCGACGTCTGGGTCGTGCGCAAGATCGGCGCGCCGCTCCAGCCCGAGCTCGGTGTCGGTGCAGTCGCGGAGGGCCCGGCGGTCATCGTCGACACCGATCTCATGGAGCTGCTGGGGATCGATCGCGACGAGGTGCTCGCGCTCGCGCGCCAGGAACAGGCCGAGGTCGAGCGCCGCGTCGTACGGTTCCGCGGCGGTCGCCCGGCACCGCAGCTCGAAGGCCGCGTCGTGATCCTCGTCGACGACGGCATCGCGACCGGCGGCACGATGCGCGCCGCGATCCGGGCGATCCGCAAGCAGCGTCCGCGGCGCCTCGTGCTCGCGGTGCCGGTCGCCGCGCCCGACGTGCTCGACTCGCTGCGTCCCGAGGTCGACGAGGTCGTGTGCCTGCATCAGGTGCGCGATCTGCGCGCGGTGGGACTCTGGTACGAGGACTTCCGGCAGGTGCCGGACGAGGTGGTCGTGCGGATGCTCGACGCGAGCCACGCGGCGTCGTGACTCGCAACGCGCGCGTCGGATCGTCGCCGGATGCGCGATCGATCGCTGTATGCTGTGCGACGAATGCGAGCGATCCGGATCGTGCTTGCCGTCGCGGGTGTCCTGTCGAGTAGCTGCGGCTCGTCGTCGTCGCACCCGCGACCGTGGACGCGCGAGCTGATCGCGAAGATCGAGCGCAGCTCGGTGTTCGGCTCGGAGTTCGTCGCGAGCGACCTCGAGGACGTCGGTGCCAGGGGGCTGTTCCCGGCGCGCGCGCCGTCGGAGTGCGAGGTCGCGATCCTGCCCGGCGGCGAGGACTCGTTCGCGGCCCGGATGCAGATGCTCGCCGCGGCGAAGCACAGCGTCCGGATCGAGGCGCTGATCTTCACCGGAGACGAGTCCGGGCTGCGCGTCGCCGAGGTGCTGAAGCAGAAGAAGCAGCAGGGCCTCGACGTGCGCGTGATCGTCGACGGGCTCAGCAACTCGTCGATGCAGACGCAGTGGATGTACTTCGACCTCAAGCAGCATGGCATCGAGGTCGAGGGCTACGAGGCGCTCGGCCTGCAGGTCGTCAACGAGGTGCCGGTGCCGCTCGCGACGACGCACCAGGATCCGAACAAGCGCTATCACGAGAAGCTGTGGATCATCGATGCCGGGACGCCGAACGCCCAGGCGGTGATGGGCGGGCTCAACATCGCGAACGAGTACTTCCGCGTCGATCCGACGAACGTGCCACGCTACTGGCGCGATCAGGACGTCGCGGTGCGCGGCGCCGTGCTCGCCGATCTGACCGCGACGTTCGAGCGCAACTACGATCACTTCAAGCAGATCAAGGCGAGCCGCGGCGGGCTCACCGACAAGGCGTGGGAAGCGACCCGCAAGATCCTGCAGAAGGTCGGCGCGCCGAAGCTCGACTTCTCGCTGCGCGAGGACCTCGTGCGGACGGTGCACGCGCTCGAGTCGCGGATGATGCCGCGCGAGTTCCAGCCAGCGCGCTGCCGGTTCTTCCAGAGCCGGCCGCGGCTGCACGAGAGCTACATCCAGCAGGCGTACTTCAAGCTGCTCGGCAACGCGAAGCGCGAGGTGCTGATCGCGAACGCGTACTTCGTGCCGACGCCCGCGATGCGGATCGCGATCGAGCATGCGGCGCTGCGCTGCGTGCGCGTCGTCGTGCTGACGAACGGCGCCGAGACGAGCGACACCCCGGGGATGTCGCTGCTCGGTCGCGCGCACTATCGCGAGCTGCTCGCGGTCAATCGCGATCGCCGGCTCGCCGCGTGTCCGAATCGCGATGCCGGCGTCGAGCTGTGGGAGTGGCAGGGCAAGGCACCCGGCGACGCGAAGCAGACCCAGGGCCTGCTGCACGCGAAGTTCGCGGTCGCCGATCGCGAGCTCGCGCTCGTCGGCTCGTTCAACCTCGACCCGCGCAGCGAGCGGCTCAACAGCGAGTCGGCGATCGTGTTCGAGAGCGCGACGCTCGCGGCGCAGCTCGCGCGCACGTTCGTCGAGCGCGACCTCCAGACCAGCCGGCGGATCTCCGCCGAGGAGGCCGAGACGTTCGACAAGCCGGCGACCGTGATCGAGCGGTTCAAGAAGGACTTCGCCGGGCTGTTCGAGGACCAGCTCTGAGCCCCCGACCGCGGACGACGCGCGGCGCATCGGGCAGCTCGTTGACGTCGTCGGCGGGACACGGAAACGCCGCGGCGAGCTCGCGCCCGAGCCGGGCGATCGCGGCGACGAGCCCGTCGGTGCCGGCACCGCGGCCACACGCAGCGGCGATGTCGGCCGCGAGCTCGGACCACAGCGTCCCGGGCGCGGCGACGAGCGCGCCCTCGTCGGCGAGCACGACGACCTGACGCCGGCGCGGCACGACGAAGATCAGCACGCCGTTGCGCTGGCGCGTGCGCGCGACGCCAAGCTTGCGAAACGCGCGATGCGCCGCCGACATCACGTTGCCGAAGAAGAATGGCGACAGCGCGACGACGATCTCCGCCGACGTCTGGCGCTCCGCCGCCTCGACCGCCGCACGCACCTGCGCGACATCGATCTGGCTGCGCTTCGTGATCGCGGTGCCCATGTCACCAGCCTCCACGTGCGCCGCCGCCACCCGAGCTGCCGCCGCCGCCGGAGAATCCGCCGCCACCGAATCCGCCGCCACCGAAGCCGCCGCCGAAGCCGCCGCCGAAGCCGCCGCCGCGACGCCCGCTGCCCATGATCGTCCACAGCATCAGCATCGCGGTGCGCGGGTGCGTGATCCACAGGATCAGGAAGGCGAGCGCGATCAGGCCGGGCACGATCCACGACAGCGGCGAGCTGCGCACCTCGTCGACGGCCGGGCCGGCCGATGACTCGCCTTGCCATGGCTTGCCTTCGATCGTGGCGAGCACCGCGTCGACGCCGGCGGTGATCGCGCCATCGCGATCGTTCGCGCGCAACTTCGGCGTCATCACCTCGCGGATGATGCGCGACGCGCGCGCGTCGGGCAGCTTGTCCTCGAGGCCGTAGCCGACCTCGATGTCGATCAGCCGATCGTCGGCGAGCACGAAGATCACGACGCCGTCGTCGTGGCCCTTGCGGCCGACGCGCCACGCCGCGAACGTCCGCACCGCCCAGTCGGCGAGATCGGCGCCTTCGATCGTCTTGCCGATCCACACGATCACCTGGTGCCCGGTCGCCTGCTCGTAGCCTTCGAGCTTGTGATCGAGGCTCGCGCGCGCGTCGGGCGTCAGGAACCCGGCGGTGTCCTCGACCCAGCGCGCGGGGGCGGGCGGGACGGGGGCGGACGCGGCGAGCGCCGCGACGACGGTCAGCGCGAGCACGGACATCAGAAGTTCACTTTGGGCGCGACGTCATTGCCCGGCTTCGCCGCGAAGTACTGCTTCGCCGCGAACTTGTCGCCGAAGATCCCGGCGATGAACGACGTCGGGAAGCTCGCGCGCGCCGTGTTGAAGTCGCGCGCGGTCTCGTTGTAGCGCATGCGCTCGACCGTGATCCGGTTCTCGGTGCCCTCGAGCTGGGCCTGCAGGTCGCGGAAGTTCTCGGTTGCCTTGAGGTTCGGATACGCCTCGGCGACGACGAGCAGACGCGACAGCGCGCCACCGAGCTGGTCCTGCGCCGCCTGGTACTGCTGGAACGCCTCGGGCCGCTCGGTGACGTCCTTCGGCAGCGTCACCTGACCGACGCGCGCCCGCGCCTCGGTCACGGCGATGATCGTCGAGCGCTCGAAGTCGGCGGCGCCCTTGACGGTCGCGACGAGGTTCGGGATCAGGTCCGCGCGGCGCTGGTACGCGTTCTCGACCTGCGCCCATTGCGCGTCGCTCGCCTCGTCGAGGCGGACGAGCTTGTTGTAGGTCGTGGCGCAGGTCCCGCCGAGCAGCAGGACGAGCGCGGCGACGATGATCGTGGTGATGCCGGCTCGGCTCAGGGTTCGCATACCTCCACGTACGAGCAACGCGGGTGCCAGATCAGCGCGTGGCGATCGCGCTCACCGTGCGGATCGTGCATAAGATGCGCGCGCGATGGCCAAGGTGGAGCTCACGCGACATCTCTATCAGTTCTTCCCTCAGCTCGAGGGCAAGGAGCTCGTCGTCGAGGCGTCGACGGTCGCGGATGTCGTGCGCGAGATGGAGCGGATCGCGCCCGGGTTCGCGTTCTACGTCTGCGACGAGCGCGGCCGGCTGCGCAGGCACGTCAACGTGTTCGTCGAGGAGACGAGCATCGGCGATCGCCAGCGGCTCTCGGATCCGGTCGGTCCGGAGTCGCGCGTGTTCATCATGCAAGCACTCAGTGGAGGCTAAGCTCATGTCGAATCGAGTCCTCGTCGGCACACGCAAGGGAACGTTCATCGTCGAGAAGCTCGGCGGCCGCTGGAAACCGCGACTCGTCGGCCACGCCGGGCAGGGTGTCAACTACGTCGCCCGCGATCCGAACACCGGCACGCTGTGGGCCGCGCTCGGCCACGGTCACTGGGGCGCGAAGCTGTCGCGCTCGACCGACGACGGCGCGACCTGGCACGACGCACCGCAGATCAAGTATCCCGAGGGTGCGAAGTACCTCGCGCCTCCCGACCCGACCGAGGACGGCGTGCCGCCCGGCGAGGCCACGCTGCGCGACGCGACGCTGCTGAAGCTGTGGATGATCGCGTTCGGCGCACCGGGGCGCGTGTACGTCGGCACGATCCCGGGCGGCCTGTTCACCAGCACGGATGGCGGCGATTCGTTCGAGCTCAACCGCCCGCTGTGGAACCACGACTCGCGCGGCGGCGATCACTTCGCCGGCACCGGCACGCGCGTCACGCACTGGTACGGCACGCCGGCATCCGAGGGCGAGTTCGCGCCGGGCATCCACTCGATCGTCGTCGATCCGCGCGATCCCGAGCGGATCCTCGTCGCGGTCTCGACCGCGGGCGTGCTCGAGACGACCGACGGTGGCAAGACCTGGCGCGGCCGCAACCAGGGCATGCTGAACGACTACCTGCCGAACCCCGCCGCCGAGTGGGGACACGATCCGCACTACGTCACGCTGTGCCCCGGCCAGCCCGATCACGTCTGGCAGCAGAACCACTCCGGCGTGTTCTACAGCGCCGACAGCGCGACGACGTGGAAGCGCGTCAGCCAGCCCGAGCGCGGCGTTCACTTCGGGTTCCCGGTCGCGGTCGATCCCGAGGTCGGCACGACGGCGTGGCTCGTTCCGGGCAAGGCGGACATGCAGCGCACGACGATCGGCGGCGCGCTGTTCGTCGCGCGCACCGAGGACGGCGGACAGTCGTGGCAGCAGCTGCGCGAAGGCTTGCCGCAGGACAACGCGTACGATGTCGTGTACCGCCACGCGCTCGGCAACAGCGGCAACACGCTCGCGTTCGGCAGCACGACCGGCAACCTGTACGTCAGCGAGAATCGCGGCGACAGCTGGTGGTGCGTCGCGAACAACCTGCCGCCGATCTACAGCGTGCGGTTCGCGTGAGTCACAGGATCGCGCCCATCCCGATGCCCCAGTAACGCTCGCCGGCCATCTCGCGCAGGCTGCCGTAGACGAAGCCGTCGAGCTTGCCGTCGAACCGCACGCCGACGCCGGTCTCGGTCTCGTCGCCCCAGCGGCCGAGCTTCGAACCGTTCTGGCGCGCCTCGCTGCTGAACAGATAGCTCTGCCGGAAATACGCGACCGGCTTGATGTTCGGCGACAGCGCGAGCACGACGAAGCCCTCGGTCGGGATCTTCCACGCGAAGTCGAGCACGCCGCCGGTGATCCCCGAGAACCCGAAGCCGATCGTCGCGCCGATCTGCAAGTTGTCGCCGATGAAGATGCCGGGCCCGACGCCGAGCGACATGTCGTAGGCGAAGTGGACGTTGTCGCCGACGGTCGCGCCGAGCGACAGGTCGCCGGTCTGCGCGACGCCGATCACCGACTTGCCGTGGACCTCGCGGCCGGTGCCACCGAACGTCACGATCGCGTCGAAGTCGGTGCGCGTCTGCGGCGCCTCGACGCGCAGCCCGCCGCCGAAGCTGCCGCTGATCTCGCGGTACCACGGGTCGCGCGACTCGTCGTCGTCGTGCTCGGCGTCGCGCTCGAGCCCGCGGGCGACGGTGCGCTCGGGCGTGATCGGGCGCAGCTCGCCTTGCTGGAACTCGATCTCGCCGTCGCCGGTCAGCGTCACGGTCGCCGCGAACTCGCCGGCGCTGTTCTCGACGCGCACCGTGTACGTCTGGTTCGGCAGCGCGAGGCTCAGCGGCTCGCCGGCGTCCTTCGTCAGCTCGACGGCGACGCGGCCGGACTTGTCGATCACGGTGACGCGGCCCTTGAGCGCCGATGGCAGCACGAGCGCCGATGCGGTCGTGCGCAGATCGGTGATCACGACGTCGCCGGTGCCCGACAGGTGCATGTCGTACGCGGGATGCTGCGGGCCGTGCACCGTGTTCTGCGTGCGCCCGAGCGTCTGCTCGTACGAGAACTGGTACGCCTCGGTCAGCGTGATCATGCCATCGCGGTTGCGATCGGCCGCGCCGCGCAGCGCGGCGACGAAGAAGTACGTGAAGAACGACGCGCCGATCTTGTCGGACTCCTGCGCATCCTCGTCGGCGGAGCTCGACGACAGGAACGCGAAGCCCTGGACCTGGTTCGAGCTGTCGCGCAGGAACGGCGGATGCTTCGTGCCGCCCTTGATCCGCGTGAAGCTGCCCGACGCGCAGCTGTCGACGATCGCGATGTGAACATCGGCGGGCACGGCGCGGATGCGCTGGCGCAGCCGGACGTAGTCGTAGCGCGCGCCGCCGACGAGGATCCCGGTCTCGTCCGCGTGGCCCGAGTAATAGACGACGAGCTCGACGCGCTGGCCGCGCTTGCGCTCGTCCTTGACCCGCTTGCTCAGCGCATCGAACGCGCGATCGAGCTCGCCACTCTGCGGTTCCTTCAGCAGCGACAGGTCACCCTGGTTGACGCCGCCGAGCTGCTGCAGCACGTCGGCGACCGCGGCGGCATCGTGACCTGCGTAGCGCAGGCGCTCGCGCTCGCCACCGCCGTTGTTGCTGCCGATCACGAGCGCGTAGCGACGCAGCGGCGTCGTCGGGCTCGCGCTCGGCGCAGGTGTCTTCGCGAACGACGGAGAGGCGGTCGCCAGCAGCGTGACGATCGCGCTGTACAGCAGACAGAGGAGGAGAAGACGAGAAGTCATGGGGATCCTCATGGCGACGTGGGGTGAGAGGGACGGTCGGCCTTGCGCAGGCGCAGGGACCACTGGCGAACGCCAGCGGGGAGCTCGAGGGCGGCGGTCGCGCTGTCGGCGCGGCGAGCGAGCGCGCGCACCGCGGCGAGGCTGTGCTGGACATCGATCGGCGCGTCGGCGGTCAGGAAGAAGAACCGCTCGAACCGCGGCGCGTCGTCGAGCGCGTAGGCATTCGGCAACGTCTGCGTGTCGGCCGCGACCGCGGTCGCTTCCGGCGGTGCGTCCTCGCTCGCCGGGAAGTGCAGCGTGACCACGCCGGCGCCGTCGATCGACGCGATCACGCCATGGCTGTGACCGCCGGCGTTGTAGCGCAGCTGCAGCACGTCGCCCGCCTTGACGACCGCGTCCTGCTCGAGCTGCTCGGCCTGATCGCCGACCTGACGGAATGCGAGCAGCCGGGCGCTGCCCTTGACCCGCGTGATCTCGTCGGAGCCGGACGAGCCGGCGGTCGGGATCTCGGCGGTGCCGGTGTGACGCGACAGCCCGACGACGACGACGAGCGCCGCGACGCTCGTGGTCGCGAGCCCGAGCAGGCCGAGCTGACGGCGCCGGCGCTGCTGCGCCTTGCGCCGGGTCTGAGCGGCGCGCGCTTCGATCTCGGCGAGCGCGGGTGCCGCCGGGTAGCTCGCGAGCTCGCGTGCGTTGTCGTCGCGCAGCGCCGCGATCCGTCCGGCGAGCTCGCGCGGATCGGCGTGCTCGAGACGATCGCGGCTGGCCGCGGGAACTTCATCGAGCGCAGCACGCTCGACGAGCCAGTCGGGAATGGAAGTCACGGGGTTGCCTCCAGGGCATGGAGTTTCGTGCGGAGTTTCTGGAGTCGCTTGCGCACGCCGGAGACCGACATGCCGACCTCGGCCGCGACCTCCTCGAGCGTCATCTGATCGTGCAGGTGAAGCACCGCGATCAGCGCGGTGTCGGCGGGCTCGTGACGAAACAGCGTGTCGAGTGCGGCCCGTGCGGCGGAGCGCGCCGCGGGATCGGTCTGCGCGGCGATCTCGACGAGCAGATCCGGATCGCCGTCCTCGGGTCGGCGCTTGCGACTGCGAATGCGATTGAGACAGACATTGGTGGCGATCCGGAACAGCAGCGACGACGGCGCGTGGTGCTCGAGCGAGTCGGCGCGGGCGAGGACCTGGACGAAGACGTCATGCATGGCATCACGCGCCGTCTGGTCGTCGCCGAGCAGCTTGCGGCACCGCCGGAGCACCATCGGCCCGTAGGTGCAGTAGTACGTGTTGGAATCGATCGGCACGGCAGCGGACGGACGAGGGGTGTAACACCGCAGCCCGCGAGAAGTGCCCCTGCGATTTTCGGATGCCGAAACGCCGAACGCGCCCGCCTCACGACGGACGCGTCCCTGGGGCGATGTGGGCGCTAGAAGCCGACGCCGAGCGCGAGCGACACCGCCACGCCTTGCTCGCTCGTGCCGTCGCCGATGTACCGCGGCAGCTCGAGCACGCCGCGCACGCGGACGCGACCACCGGCGTCGACCGTGAGCCGCGGCGCCGCGACGAGCGAGTTGAACGCCTGCTCCGCTCCCGGCTCGGTCGTGCCGTCCGTGCCGCGCTTTTGATAGCCGCCGATGTGGCGCTGCTCGAACGTGCCGCGGTGGTAGCCGAGATCGATCCCGAGCGAGCCGCACAGCCGGCCGGTGATCGAGCACGTTCGCGCCTCCGGCCCGAGCCGACCTTCCTGGTACGTGCCGTGACCGGGAACACCCTCGAGCGACAGGTTGCCGCCACCGACGAGGAAGTGCGCGAACACGAGCGACCGACCGATCCGGTGGCCGTACTCGCCGACGACGCCGTTGTAATCGAACCGCTGGGCGCCGACGACGCCGCCGCCCGAGAGGTAGGCGTCCGGCTGCGCGTACAGCTCGCTCAGCGGGACCTCGGTCGCGTCCGTCGGATCGGCATGCGCGACGGTCGAGAGGGAGACAGTCGAGAGGGTGGTCAGCGCGAGCAGGGCGGCGCGGGGCATGCGGCTCGCGCAAGCAATGGTCGGACCCGCGCTAACTGGATGAAAGTGCATGGCGACCTCGTCGAGGAGTGTCAGCCCTCCACCACAGTGTCGACCCGATTCACGCTGAACCAGACTTCTCGGCGTTCGTTCGACGGGATCGCGCGACGGTGCGCGCGGTGTGCTCGGGCGCGTCATGTTGCAGCGCGATGTACCGGTCCGATCACGACGCGCCGCCGGCACACCCGCTGCACGAAATGCTCGGATGGCGTCCCGTGCCTCCTCGCTGACCCGGGGCTTCATCGACGAGCTCGATGGCCTGCGCGGCATCGCGATCCTGATGGTCATGGTGCACCGCTTCTGGCCGCGCACCGGCATCGGGGTCGCCGCGGACGTCGCGGGCGCAGGCTGGATCGGGGTCGATCTGTTCTTCGTGATCAGCGGGTTCTTGATCGCCGGCATCCTGCTCGATACCCGCGACGAGCCTGGCTACTTCCGCAACTTCTACGCGCGCCGGGCGCTCCGCATCTTCCCGCTCTATTACGTGTTCGTGATCGGCGTGTTCGCGGCGTTCTGGAGCAACCCGGGATTTCGCGACGGTGCGGGCTCGCCGCTCTGGTACCTCGTGCACCTCGGCAACGTGCCGGAGGGGCTGCTCGACAAGCCGGTGCCGTACTGGCTCGCGCCCGTGTGGTCGCTCGCGATCGAGGAGCAGTTCTACCTGACGTTCCCGTGGCTCGTGCGGCTCGTCGATCGCCGGCGACTCACGATCGTGCTCGTCGCGATGATCGGCGCCGCGCCGGTGATCCGGCTCGTCACGATGCTCGCGGCACCAGATCACGAGCGCGTGCAGTACCTGTTCACGCTGTGCCGGATCGATACGATCGCGATCGGCTGCTTGCTCGCGGTGATCGTGCGGTCGATCGACGTCGAGCGCTGGCGCGAGCGCGCGAAGCTCGCGGCGTTCGTCGCGCTGCCGAGCGTCGCGGTGCTCGCGATCGCGAGCCGGCTCGATCGGACGAGCGCGTTCGATCGCGTGTTCGGGTACAGCATCGTCGCGGTCGGCTGCGCGAGCATCGTCGCGCTCGTCGTGCTGTCGCGCGGCAGCCGCGTGACCGCGCCGCTGCGGTTCCGTCCGCTGATGTACCTCGGCAAGCTGTGCTTCGGGCTGTACCTGCTGCACCGGCCGGCGGACACGCTCGTCTCGGCAGCCGCCGCACGGCTCGGCATCGAGCGCGAGCTGTGGCTCTTGCCCGCGAAGCTCGTCGTCGCGGTCGCGCTCGCGACGCTGTCGTGGCATCTGCTCGAGCGTCCGTTCCTCGCGCTCAAGCGCCGGTTCGCGACCGCGCAGCATCCGAGCGCCGATGCCGCGCCCGCGCCGCGCGCGTCGTGGCTCCTGCGCGTGCTCGGCGTGTCGCTCGTCGTCGCCGCGTGCGGCGGCACCGATCCGGGTGCGCGCCCCGACGGCGGGCCAGATCGCGACGCCGCGGGGCAGGGCGATGCGCCCGGTGATGCCGCGGTCGCGAGCGGTCGCGTGCTCTATCTCGACGGCGCGCGGCACTCGCCGATCACGCCGGCGCTCGCAGATCGCTGGCGCGCGATCGCGACCGGCGAGCCCGCGGTGTTCGCGAAGGTCGGCGATTCGATCACCGCGTCGGCCGAATTTCTCGCGTGCTTCGATGGCGGCGTCGTCGATCTCGGCGGCCACACCGACGTCGCGCCGACGCTCGCGTACTTCCTCGCGGGCGATGCCGGTGGTGACTCGCCGTTCGCGCGCACGAGCCTCGCGGCGGTCGGCGGCACGACGGCGCGCGATGCGCTCGCCGGCAACCCGTCGCCGTTCGCCCAGGAGCTCACCGCGATCGCGCCGCAGCTCGCGATCGTCATGTTCGGGACGAACGAGCTCCGCTACGGCTGGACCGTCGACGACGCCGCGATCGCGCTGTGGACGCTCGTCGACGACAGCCTCGCGCGCGGTGTCGTGCCCGTGATGTCGACGATCCCGCCGAACACCGGGGATGCAAGTGCCGATGCGCGGATCCCCGCGTTCAATCGTGCGGTGCGAGCGATCGCGCAGGGCCGCCAGGTGCCGCTCGTCGATCTGCATCGCGCGCTCGAGCCGCTGCCGCAGCGCGGGATCTCGAGCGACGGGATCCACCCGAGCGTGTCGCCGACCGGCGGCTGCAACCTGACCGCGGGCGGGCTCGCCTACGGCTACGACGTACGCAACCTGCTCACGCTCGAGGCACTGACCCGCGTGCGCGCGGCGCTGAGCGGCGACGCACCGGATGCGAGCGCGCCGGCGCGCACCGGCAGTGGTCGCACCGACGATCCCTTCCGCGGCGCCATGCCGCTGGTCGATCTCGCAGACACGCGCGGTGGCGAGGAGGCGATCGATCACGGCTGCGGCGCGACGACCGGTCACGCGGTCGTGTATCGCGTCGTCCTCGCGGCGTCGCGAACCCTCGACGTCACGGTGATCGCGCCGCCGGGCCGCCATGCCGACGTCCAGATCATCGCGGGGGGGCGCTGCGAGGCATCCGGCGATGCACGTGCGAGCGCGACCGTGTCAGGTACCGTCGACATCGT
Organism: Kofleriaceae bacterium; assembly: GCA_035715365.1. Lineage (GTDB taxonomy): Bacteria > Myxococcota_A > Polyangia > Haliangiales > Haliangiaceae > JABFXX01. The sequence goes on from DASTLB010000032.1 coordinate 57,727, forward strand.
CGTCGAGGCGCAGTCGCCATCGGATGACGGCGAGCTGCTGCTCGTGATCGACGCGCGCTGATCGGACGACCTGGCGCGTCGCTTGCTCGATCGGGGAGCGGGCTCCCAGGAGGCAGGCGATGAAGACCGATTTCGAGCTGAAGCGAGACGTGGAGAGCGAGCTGCGATGGGAGCCCTCGGTGGCCGAGGCGCACGTCGGCATCTCCGTGAAGGACGGGATCGTGACGCTGAGCGGGCACGTTCCGACGTATGCGGAGAAGCGCGGCGCAGAGTCTGCGGCCAAGCGCGTGCTCGGCGTGCAGGCGGTCGCGAACGAGCTCGACGTGCGGCTCGCGTCGTCGAATGCGCGGACCGACGAGGACGTCGCGATCGCGTGCCTGCATGCGCTGCGCTCGCATACCGAGGTGCCCGAGGGTCAGCTGCGCGTGATCGTGAGCAGCGGGTGGGTGACGCTCGAGGGCCGCGTCGAGTGGCGGTATCAGCGCGAGGCCGCAGAATCCGCGGTGCGCTACCTGACCGGCGTCGTCGGCGTAACGAACAACATCGTGCTGCGCCCGGGCATCCCTGCGAGCGTCGCCGACGTCAAGCACAAGATCCAGGCGGCGCTCCAGCGCAGCGCCGAGGTCGACTCGCGCCGGATCGTCGTCGAGCTGCGCGACGGCAAGGTGATCCTGCAGGGCCGCGTCCGGTCGTGGGCCGAGCTCGACGAGGCCGAGCGCGCCGCGTGGTCCGCGCCCGGCGTGTCCGCCGTCGTCAACCAGATCACCGTGTCGCCGTGATCGCAGCGCGTGCGCCGGTTCTCGCGGCGACGCAGCGAACGCGCGAACCGGCGGCTCAGGCAAACGCGTAGGCGTTCGTCACGTACTGCTGCACGACACGGTGCGTATTGAAGTACGACGCGTTGATCGCGATCGCGTGTCGCATGATCTCCAAGAACCGTGCGCGATCGTCGTAGAACGTCGGCAGCACGGTGGACGCGAGCTTGTCGTGCAGCGCGCGGGCAGCCGCCTCATCGCCCTCGGCGTCCGGGGCGATCGCCCACCCGGTGACGCCCTCGATGCAGCCTTCCAGCCACCAGCCGTCGAGCACGCTGAGGCTCGGCACGCCGTTGTGCGCGGCCTTCATCCCCGACGTGCCGGACGCCTCGAGTGGTGGCTGCGGCGTGTTGAGCCAGACGTCGCTGCCGGCGACGAGCAGCTTCGCGAGCTCGAGATCGTAGTCCTCGAGATAGATCACGGGCACGTCGTCGCCGAGCGCGCGTCCCGTCGCCACGATCCGCGCGATCAGATCCTTGCCGGCAACGTCGCGCGGATGCGCCTTGCCGCTGAAGATCAACTGCAAACGGTTGCGGCCGAGCGTGCGCAGCCCCTCGACGTCTTGCAGCACGAGCTCGGCTCGCTTGTACGGGGTCGCTCGGCGCGCGAAGCCGAGCGTCAGCACGTCGCCTCCGAGCGTACGGCCGGTGCGCTCGCGAACGACCGCGAGCAGGTGTTGCTTCGCCTGCTGGTGCGCGCTCCAGATCTGCTCGGCGGGGATGCTCATCGCCTTGCGCAGCATCGCGGGATCGTCGCGCCACTCGGGGACGTGCGTGTCGAACAGCGTGCGGAACCCTTCCGACGTCCACGTCTGCGAGTGCACGCCGTTCGTGATGTGCCGGATATCGCGGCCCGGAAACAGGTGCTCGGAGACCTCGCCGTGCTTGCGTGCGACGCCGTTGACGAAGTGACTCGCGTTGAGCGCGAGCAGCGTCATGTTGAGGCGCTGCGAGCCGCCGAGCATCGACAGCATCTCCGCCGGGCTCGCGTCGCCGAGCATGCGCCGCACGAGCGACCACCCGAACTGATCGTGGCCCGCGGGCACCGGCGTGTGCGTCGTGAACACGCAGCGCTTCCGGATCGCCTGGAAGTTCCACTCGCCGTCCTCATTCGCGGCGCTCTCCTCGAGCAGCTCGAGCGCGGCGAGCGCGGCGTGGCCCTCGTTGAGGTGATAGCGCCGCAGCCCGCTGTAGCCGCACGCGCGCAGCGCACGCACCGCACCGATGCCGAGCACGATCTCCTGCGCGAGCCGGCGCGCCTCGTCGCCGCCGTACAGCACGTCGCAGATGTCGCGATCGCGCGAATCGTTCTCGGGCAGCTGGGTGTCGAGGAACAGGATCGGCACCACGTAGCCGGTCAGCCCGATCACCTCGTGCTCGAAGATCTGCACCGCGACCGTGCGGCCCTCGATCGAGACCGAGATCCGCTCGGGCAACGGGGTCAGCACGCGCTCGGGCTGCCACTCGACCGGCTGCTCGAGCTGGCGGCCATCGCGATCGAGCCGCTGCGCGAAGTAGCCCTTGCGGTACAGCAGCGTCACCGCGACGACCGGGATCCGCAGATCGGCAAACGACTTCAGCATGTCGCCGGCGAGCACGCCGAGGCCGCCGGAGTACGACGGGATCCGCGGATCGATCGCGATCTCCATCGACAGGTACGCGAACCGCCGGCTCGGCCTCGCCTCGTGGACGACCGGCCGCCCGGTCGACGAGCGCCGGAACAGCTCGCGCCGGCACAGGTCCGAGCAGAAGTACACGACCTGACCGGCGAGCGTCGCGGACGGCGCGGTCGCCGGATCGACCGGCATGCCGCAGATCGGATCGACGACGGTCATGGCGCGCTCGGCCTGGGTCCGATCGCGATCAGGTACAGCGGCGATACCTGATCGGGCAGCGCGAGCACCTTGCGCATCGCATCGTCGCGGAACGCGCCGACCGGCACCGCCGCGAGATCGAGCGCGGTCGCGGCGAGCAGGACGTTCTGCGCGACATGCCCGGCCTCGATCGCGACGAACCGCTCGGCCGATCGCGGCCCGTACTTGTTCGCGGTGATCGCGGTCTCGGCGGTGATCACGAACGTGACCGGCGCGCTGCGAATGTACGTCTGGCCGAGCGCTGCCAGCGACAGCTCGGTGCGGTGATCGATCGGCGACTCGTGGACGAGCGCGTGCTCCCCCGGGACGTAGCGCCAGATCCCGCGGGCATCGAACATCCGGATCGTCAGCGGGTAGAGCGCGCCCGCCGACGGCGCGGTGCGGTGGCCATCGGTCGTGCCCTGCGCGGCCCACATCAGCTGGCCGACCTCGACCTCGGACAGCGCACGCGATCCGAACACGCGCGCGGACCTGCGCATCGCGAGCACGTTCCACAGCGACGGTCCCTTGTCGAGCATCGGCTCCGGCAGCTGCTGGCGCGTCGGGGTGGCCTGGCTGCTCGGGACCTCGCAACCATGGAAGGCCACGAGCGAGATCGCGGTGATGATCGACCAGCTGATCCGTCGCATGCCCGTGGCTCGTGCAACGGTCGTTCCGTCAGCGATGCACGCTCGGCCGACGCTGCGAAGCGCCGTTGGTGTCGAGCGCATGCCCGGCGAGCTCGTGCCACAGCGACGCGATCGGCTTCGGCAGCGTCGACATCACGTGGCCGATCTCGCCGGCCGACACGTGCGCGATCAGCAGCTGGATGACGGCGCGCAGCACCTCGACCGGGTCGAGGCGGGGGTCCGGCGCGAGCTCTTTTTGTACGCGGGCGAGCATCGCGGCGCGATCGCGGATCTTCGTGGGATCGTTGTCGAGCTTCCAGCCATCGTAGTAGATGCCCCGGATCAGCGTCGGCAGCTGCGCGCCGAGATCGATGACCTCCGACGACGGCAATCGATCGCGAATCGCGTGCAGACCGGCGCGCAAGGCGTGCAGCGCGCGCGGATGCTCCGTCGGGGCCAGTCGCAAGTTCTCGGTCAGCTGCTCGAGCCACGTGTTCGCTGTCTCGAGATGAGCGTCGAAGATGTGAATGCGGGACATGACGCGTCCTCCTGGTGGTGATAGCCCTCCGCTGCACCACCCAGGCCATCCCGACGCGCGCTACTCCACGGGTTCTTCGCGCGTGCGAGTGCGGATGACGTCATCACGTAGCGTCGCGGGCGCCAGAAACGTTCGCTCCTCCGCGGCCATGTGCGCCTCGAGCTCGTCGGCCAGCTCGTCGATCCGTCCCGCGACCTCGCCGCGCGTGCCCGACAGCAGATCCCAGAACGCCGCGTGCTCGGCCGCGTGCTCCTCGAGCATGCGATCGATCAGCAGCGAGCCCCACGCCGCAGGTCCATGCAGGAGCTCGGCGATCACGGCGCTCTCGGTGTCGTTGTGCAGGGTGAACTCTTCGCGCAGGACGTCGAGCGCGTTGTCGAGCTCCTCTCCCGTGCTCTCGCCGGCGCGATACAGCCGGGCGAGGCGTGTGCAGCTATCCACGTAATCGCGCAGACGCGCGTGCTGGGCCAGAAGAAGCAGACGCGTCTTCTCTGCGCTCATGTACGTGGAGCCTCGCAATTGCCGCGCCAGCGTGGCGGTCTCCTCACGCACGATCGCCGGAAAATCCTGCGCGGCTCGCAGCGGCACGCGCACCCGCTGCGGTCGCGGCGTGCCGGGTGCGATCGCCTGACGCAGGCTGCCTAGGCGCGATCGAGCGCGCGCCGCACGACCGCGAGCAGCTGGTCCGCGTCGACGGGCTTCTGCAGGAACACGCAGCGCGGATCGACGCGCACGCGATCGACATCGCGGCTGTAGCCGGTCATGAACACGACCGGCAGGTCGGGCGCGGTCGCGGCGATCCGGGTCGCGAGATCGGCGCCGCTCATCCCGTCGGGCATCACGAGATCGGTGATCACGAGATCGATCCGGCGCTGCGCCTCCTCGACGTACGCGAGCGCCGCCGCTCCGCGCTCGGCGTCGACGACCTGGTACCCACTGTCCTCGAGCAACGCGCGCAGCGCCCGCCGCACGCTCGGCTCGTCCTCGACGAGCAGGATCGTCTCGTCGCCCGTCGCGACCTGCACCGGCGACGCCCCGAGCTCGGGCGCGACTCCGGGATCGCACGCAGGTAGGTACACGCCGAACGTCGCGCCGTGACCGAGCTCGGACGCGACCTCGATCCAGCCGTGATGCTGCTCGACGATCCCGTGGACGGTCGCGAGCCCCAGGCCGGTGCCGCGCGTCGCGTCCTTCGTCGTGAAGAACGGCTCGAACAGGTGCGGCAGCTGCTCGCGCGTGATGCCGACGCCGGTGTCACGCACCGCGATCCGCGCGTAACGGCCGCTACGTCCCGCGACACCATCGACGACGGTCGTCGACAGCGCGAGCGTCCCGCCGCGCGGCATCGCATCGCGCGCGTTGACGGCGAGGTTAATCAGGACCTGGTCGAGCATGCCGGGATCGGCGTCGATCGCGAGCACGCCGGGCGCGAGCTCGAGCTGGAGCGCGATGTCCTCGCCGATCAACCGCCGCAGCATGCGCGCGAGATCGACGAGCCGCGCGTTGAGATCGACGCGCTGCGGGCGCATCGCCTCGCGCCGGCTGAACACGAGCAGCTGGTGCGTCAGGCTCTTCGCGCGATCGAGCGACGACCGGATCTCCGCGACCCGCGCGGCGGCGCCCTCGGGCAGTGCCGCGCGTTGCAGCAACGACACCTCGAGCAACGCCGCCTGCAGGATGTTGTTGAAGTCGTGCGCGATCCCGCCGGCGAGCTGGCCGATCGCCTCCATCTTCTGCGCCTGCCGCAGCTGCCCCTCGAGCCTGCGTCGCGCCGTGATATCCATCATCGCGCCGACGACGCGGACCGGCTTGCCATCGGCATCGAGCAGGACATACGCGCGATCGTAGACCTCGAGCACGCGGCCGTCGGGGCGCACGAACCGATACTCGTCGGACCACGTCGGCTCGTGACGCTCGATCGCGCGCTGGAAGCTCGCGAGCACGCGCTCGCGATCCTCGGGATGAACGCATGCGGACCACGCTTCGAAGCTCGGGGCGCTCGCGCGATCCATGCCGAACACGCTGTACATCGCGTCGCTCCACCATGCCTTCTGCGTGCGCATGTCCCAGTCGAACACCCCGTCGAGCGTCGCCTGCGACACGAGCCGGAACCGCTCGACGCTATCCGCGAGCTCGGACTCCATCCGCTTGCGCTCCGTGATGTCCTGCGCCGCTCCGACGAAGTGCGCGATCTGACCGTCGTCACCACGCACCGCGTAGCCGCGTCCCCAGATCCACCGGACCTCGCCGCCCGGCTTGATGATCCGGTACTCGTGGTCGAACCCGGACGCCGGGCGCGCTGCGTCGAATCGCCAGCCAAGGCGTTCGCGATCCTCCGGGTGCACCGCCTCGAGGAACGATCGTGGGTCGGCATACAGCGCGTCGGGAGACCGACCCCAGATCCGCTCGTACGCCGGGCTCACGTACGTGACGCGACCATCCGCACCCGCGATCCAGAACACCTCGCTGATGGTCTCCGCGATCAACTGGAAGCGCTCGCCCACATCACGAGCGTAGCCGTAGCCGGCCGCGAAAGGCGCATTCTCTGGCCGGCTCAGCTCAGGCGGTCGAGCACGCGGCCCAGTCGCGCGCGTACCTCCTCGGCGATCGGCTGCAGCCCCGGACTCGCGGCGGCGATCGTCTGCATCGGGTCGATCGCGTTCACGATCGTACGTCCGTCATCCTCGTAGACGATGACGTTGCACGGCAGCATGACGCCGACGTCGAGCTCCTCGCCGAGCGCGCGATGCGCGAGCGCTGGATTGCATGCGCCGAGGATCATGTAGCGACGGAACTCGATGCCGAGCTTCTCGCGAAGCGTGGCCTTGACGTCGATCTTCGTCAGCACCCCGAATCCCTCGCTCTTCAGCGCGTCCGGCAGCTGGGCAAGCGCGGTCTCGAAATCGGTCGCGAGCTCTTTGTGAAGCGTGGGCATCTGCATGCGCCCCGCTGCTGCACGTCCCGCACCACCACCGGCACGAAAACATTGCGTGGTCGTGCGCCTCGCCCGTCGGTTGCGCATGGTCTGGCGAGTGCAAAGAGGAAGCACATGAGGGACAGCGCACTGCGAATCTTGGTGGCGGACGACGATCCGGAAGTCCTGCAGGATGTCGCGGGCGCACTCGAAGGCATGGGCGCCGTCGTCACGGTGGCCGCGAGTGGCGGCGATTTGATCGAGGCACTTGGTAACCCGGGCACCGCGTTCGATCTCGTAGTGACCGACGTGGCGATGCCCTGGATGACGGGACTGCAGGCGGTGGCCGCGACGCGGTACGCCGGACTCGCGACTCCCGTGATCGTCATGACCGCACTCCGCGACGACAAGATCCCGGCCCAGGTCGAGGCGCTCGGTCGCGGCGCCGTGCTGCTGCGCAAACCGTTCGGCATGACCGAGCTCGAGCACGCGGTCGAGACGCTCGTGTCATGACTCGCCCGGCCGCGCTCGCGAGCTCGCTTCCCGAACCCAGCCCCGGGTCACGACGGCTCGAGCGGGTCATCGCGCACGTCCCACAGTTCGCCGGCGCACTTTCGATCACCGTCGGCGCCGTCGTGCTCGGCAGCTGGATGCTCGCCCACCCGTGGCGCTCGCTGCTCGGACGCCGCGAGGTGTTCATGGTCGGCAACACCGCGGTCATGAGCATCCTCGCCGGCGCGGCATTATGGCTCTCCGCCCGCGCGACAGCCGCGCCACGCGCACGCACCGTCGCCCGCGCTTGCGCAGTCGCGGTGCTCGCGATCGCCGGCATCACGCTGCTCGAGTACGCGACCGACTGGGTCCTCATCGATCACTGGCTGCCGAGTGCACCTGGCCCGTGGCCGCGCGGCCGGTCGTCGCCGCACACCGCCTCGGCGTTTGTCCTGCTCGGCGCTGCCTTGCTGCTGATCGATCACAGCGGTCGCGGCCGGCGGCCGAGCGACTACCTCGCGCTCACCGCCATGCTGATCGGCACGAGCGCCTTGCTCGGCTACCTGTTCGGGATCCCGGCCTACGGCGCGTTGCTGTCGCATCTCGGGATGAGTCCGTCGACCGCCACCGTCGTGCTCGCGATCGCAGCCGGCGTCCTCGCCGCGCGGATCGAGCATGGCGTGCTCGCGGTGATGCTCGCCCGCAATGCCGGTGGCGTCGCTGCGCGCCGGATGCTCGGCGGCCTCTCCGTGTTTCCACCCGTCGCGATCGCGCTGCTGTGGGGTGCGCTGCACTGGTATCCGTTCTCGTTCGCATCCGCGCTCGTCGTGCTCCTCGCACTCGGCGGCGCGAGCAGCCTGATCCTGTCGACCGCGCGCCGCCTCAGCGCGATCGACAACGAGATGTGGCGCGTGACGCGCGCGCTCGGCGACAGCGAAGCGCACGTCCGCTCGCTCGTCGACGGCGCGTCGGACGGCATCCTCATCTCCGATCTCGACGGTCGCTACACGCAGGTCAACGAGGCGGCCTGCCGCATCCTCGGCTACGACCGCAACGCGCTCGTCGGCAAGACGATCATGGACGTCCTCGCACCCCACGAGCTGCCGCGCCTCGCCGCCCACAAGCTCCGCCTGCTCGCCGGCGCGACCGACGTCTCCGAATGGACGGTCCAGCGCGGCGATGGCTCGATGATGCCGATCGAGGTCAGCGCGAAGATCTTCGCCGACGGACGCTGGCAGGGCATCATCCGCGACATCAGCGAGCGCAAGCGCGTCGAGACCGCGCTCGCCCGTGCCGCCGACACCGAGCGAACGCTGCGCGCCGAGCTCGAGGCGCTGCTCGGCGCGAGCGGCAGCGTCTCGGAAGCGGTCTCCGAGCTCGCGCATTCGGATCTCGACGCGGTGCTGCGCACGATCGCCGAGCAGGCGCGCAGCCTCCTCAACGCCGACTACGCCGCCGCCGCGATCGCCGGCGAGCACGGCCTCGACCGCTGGGCCGCCGCCGGCGCCCCCGAGCTACGCGACGCGATCGCGCCGTCGCCGCCGATTCCGGACCCCAGCCGCGCCAGCGTCCTCGCGGTGCCGCTCCGCCACCACAACCGCGAGCTCGGCACCCTCCACATCGCGGTCCGCGAACGCGAGCTCACCGACACCGAGCGCCGCGTGCTCGCCGCCCTCGCCGAGCGTGTCGCGCCCGCGGTCGAGACTGCAGTGCTGTACGCCGCGGAGGCCCGGCTCCGGACGTGGTTGCAGAGCCTGATCGATCAGCTGCCCGAAGGCGTGATCGTCCTCGACGAGCACGGCCAGGTGAACGCGATGAACCGCGCGGTGCGCGCGCTCGCGCTCGGGCCGACCGGCGAGCACGATCCCTGGGGCAACGAGGTCGTGTTCGACATCCGCGGTGCGGATCAGCGTCCGATGCCGTTCGACGATCTGCCGATCGTGCGCGCCCTGCGCGACGGCGAGATCGTCCGCGATCGCGAGATGTGGCTGCGCCAGCCCGACGGCCGCATGGTACCCGTGTCCGGCAGCGCCGGCCCCGTGCGCGACGATCGCGGCCGGCTCACGGGTGCGATCGCGGTCGTCAGCGACATCTCTGACCGCAAGGAGATGGAGCGCCTGCGCGAGGAGTGGACCGCCGTCGTCGCCCACGACCTCCGCCAGCCGCTCAACACGATCCTGCTCTGGACCGATCGCGTCCAGGCGCTCTCCACGAGCGACGCCCAGCGCACGGGCATCGAGCGCGTGCGCCGCGCGGGCTGGCGACTCAACCACATGATCGAGGACCTGCTCGACGCCGCTCGCATCCAGGCAAACCAGCTCGCGCTCGACCTCCGCCCGCTCGACATGCTCGAGCTCGTCCGTACCGCCGTCGACAACATCCAGGTCGCGCATCCCGCGCTCGAGATCGACATCGTCGGTCCACCGCGCGAGCTCGCATGGGTCGACGGCGAGCGCATCCAGCAGGTGCTCGGCAACCTGCTCGGCAACGCCGTCAAGTACGGCGTCCCCACCACCCCGATCCGGATCGAGATCGCGAACCGCGACTCGCTCGTCGAGGTCGCCGTCTGCAACCAGGGCGCCGAGATCCCGCCCGCGGAGCTCGACAAGCTGTTCACCCGCTTCTCGCGCACGACCAAGGCGCGCGAGGCACGCGTGCCGGGCCTCGGCCTCGGCCTCTACATCTGCCGCGGCTTGATCGACGCGCACGGCGGTCGGATCTGGGCCGAGAGCGCCCACGGAACGAACGCGTTCCGGTTCACGGTGCGCCGCCCGCCCGAGGGGAGCTAAGGCGCCGGCGCTCGGGGCCCCCCCAGGGGCGCCGGCGCTCGGGGGCCCAGGGGCGCCGGCCCTCGGGGGCCCAAAAATCTCGGCGAAATCGATCGAGCTCGTGATGCGCGAACCGACGCGGTGGCGTGGTGCCCGTAGCGTACGCGTCGGCCGCTGCTGAGGTTCTCCCACGAATGCACGAGCGCACGTGATCGCAGATCGCGAGCGGCGCGCGCGCTACGCATCTCGGCGAAAACGATCGAGCTCGAGTTGAACGACGGCCATTCGCGATGCGCGGACCGACGCGGAGTCGCGACGCCAGAGTCGGTCAGCTACGCATGCGCGCGTGATCGAAGATCGCGAGCAGCGCAGCGCGCTACGCATGTCGGCGAAACCGATCGTGCTCGAGTCCGACGATGGCGGTTCGCGATGCGTGGACCGACGCGGAATCGTGACGCCAGGAGCGGACGCGTCAGCAAAGCATGAGCGCACGCGATCGAAGATCGCGAGCGGCGCGCGCGCTACGCATCTCGGCGAAAACGATCGAGCTCGAGTTGAACGACGGCCATTCGCGATGCGCGGACCGACGCGGAGTCGCGACGCCAGGAGCGGACGCGTCAGCCATCCATGAGCGCACGTGATCGAAGATCGCGAGCGACGCGCACGCTAGGCATGTCGGCGAAAACGATCGTGCTCGAGCTGAACGAAGGCCATTCGCGATGCGCGGTCCGACGCGAAATCGTGACGCCAGAGCGGACACGTCAGCCATGCATGTGCGCACGCCCGAAGATCGCGAGCGACGCGCGCGCTACGCATCTCGGCGAAAACGATCGAGCGAGTTGAACGACGGCCATTCGCGATGCGCGGACCGACGCGGAGTCGCGACGCCAGAGCGGACACGTCAGCCATGCATGAGCGCACGAGATCGCAGATCGCGCGCGGCGCGCGCGCGTACGCATCTCGGCGAAAACGATCGAGCTCGAGCTGAACGAAGGCCATTCGCGATGCGCGGTCCGACGCGAAATCGTGACGCCAGAGCGGACACGTCAGCCATGCATGTGCGCACGCTTGAAGATCGCGAGCGACGCGCACGCCAGGCATCTCGTCGAGTAGAACGCGGGACGCATCGCAGGATGCGCCGATCGACGCGGCGGCGTGAAGCCCGGAGCGGAGGTGTCAGGGCGTGCTCAGGCTCTCCCGCGAATGCACGAGCCACGCGAACGGAGGGCACGAGCAACGCACACGGTACGATGTCGGCGAAATCGATCGAGCTCGAGTACAACGCGGCAACGCTCGCGACGCGCGCACGACACGCCCGCCCGACACACGGAGCGGACGCATCAGACTGCGGGACGCTCTCCTGCTGCGTTCAAGTGCGCACGTGATCGCGGGTCGCGAGCGACGCGCACGCGACGCATGTCGGCGAAAACGATCGAGTCGCGTTGTCAAGAGGGGGGCTGAGTGACCGCATAGGAGGCGGCCAAACTGATCGCGGTTATCCACAGGTCGCGATCGCTGCGACCTGAGTGTTCGGCAGTGGCCGCTGGGGGCGGCCAAACTGATCCATCACGCGGCGCGTGT
>DASTLB010000033.1:0-114442 GCA_035715365.1 Kofleriaceae bacterium
CCGCGAGGCAGTACGCGAACACCTGGGTCGTATCGCGGTCCGGGTGCAGCAGGAACTGCCGCTGCGCGCAGCGCCGGGTGATGAAGTAGAAGCGGCCGGGGACGACTTCGCGAGGTCGGGTCATGGTGAGCGCGCCTGTCGACCACCGCGCTCCGCGGTTGCCGAGAATTCGCCGCCCCGGCTGGGCAAACCCGAAAATCGATACCCCGGATCGAAACCGGTCAGAAGTTTCGCGGTGTTAGCGGCTGCGCGGTGCGCTGGATGCGGATGGCGCGCGGGATTTTGAAGATCGCTGCGACCAAACGGGGTACGAGACCTGTCTGTAGGGGGTCATGGAAGATCGCTCGTTGCGGCTGCGGCGCCTGATCACGCCGGTCCACGATCAGGCGCTCGGGTTCGCACGCTGCCTGTGCCGGTCGCGCGCGGATGGGGATGACCTGTTTCAGGAGTCGCTGCTGCGCGCGATGGACAAGCTCGACGACCTGCGCGATGACGCCGCGTTCAAGCGGTGGCTGTATCGCGTGATCATTTCGGTGCATCGCAACCGCGCGGGTGGGTTCTGGCGGCGGCTGGTCCAGCTCGGGCGTGGCGACGAGGAGCACGGCGCGACGGAGTGGGCGCAAGCGCGGCCGACCGCCGACGAGGTGGATGCCGCGGACCGCGCGCGCCAGGCACTCGCGGCGCTGTCAGCGGAGCAGCGGGAGGCGATCGTGCTGTTCGAGATCGAGGGCTGGCAGGTCGACGAGATCGCGGCGGTCCATGGCATCACCGCATCTGCCGTGAAGTCGCGCCTGGCGCGCGGCCGCGAGCGGATGCGTGCGTTTTACGAGCGCCGGCTCGCTGCTGCGTCGCGCGCCCTCGTTCCAGGGGAGGTCCCATGAGACATCCTGTGTCAACCTGTTTCGCTTCACGCGGCCTCCTGGTCGACGAGGCGAAGGGTGAACTGTCGTGCGGCGCGATGTTTCGTCGCGTCGTACGGGACGCGCTGCTGCCAGCACGTCCAGATGACACGGCACCACGCACGCGCGAGGATGCGGATCGCGTGCGCGTGTTCGCAGCCGCGCTCGCGAGCGCGCTGATAGATCGCGCGCGCCCACGGGTTGGTGTGGCGTGTCGTGTCAGCGAGGGTGGTGAGCGCCTTACGCAGGTGCATGTTGCAGGCCCAGCGGAACGTGACCGCGCGATGCTTTCCGGACTCGCGGGTGACGGGTGCAGCACCACCCTCAGCGGCGAGGTGATCTGCCGACACGAATCGACTGCGATCGTCGCCGAGCTCGGCGAGGATCTGCGCCGCGCACACGCGGCCGCTGCGGAACAGCGGCGTGACGATCTTGCCGTCGGGGTGAGCGTCGACGGCGTGCTCGACGGCAGCCGTGAGCGCCGCGATCTGCGCGACCAGCGGCCTGAGCACGGCGACGAGCGCGCGCACGCACTCGCCCTTTGCCTCGGCCTCGAGCTCGCCGGCGACGCTGGTGGGTGCGCTTCGCAATCGCCCAACGAGTTCGGCGGCGCTGCGCCGGCCACAGTAGGCGTGGCGAGCCATGAAGGCGGCCATGCGCTTCTCGCCGAGCGAGCTCGCCGACTGCGGCGTCGAGTAGCGGTCGAGGAACTCGAGCGCGATCGGCGAGTCGACATCGGCGAAGATCTCGACGGCGCCGGGCCAGAACTGCTCGAGCAGGCACCGCAGCTGGTTCGCAGTGGCGACGCGCTGACCGACGAGGTCGTCGCGCACGCGGACTATGCCGCGCAGTGCTTTGGTCTCGTCGGAGAGTGGTGTGAGCTGCCGAAAGCGGTGCCCGTCGGTGCGCAGCAGGTCCGCGAGCAGGTACGCGTCGCCGAGGTCGGTCTTGCCTTGCGCGGCGGAGTAGCGCGGTCGCGCCGACTTGACGACGTTGGGGTGGATCGGCACGACGGCGAACTTGCCTTCGACGAGCGTGTCGACGACGAGGCCGGTCGGCCGCTCGATGGCGATGCGCAGCTCGGCGGGCGGTGCGAACTTGACGAGCCGAGCCGCGAGGTCGTTCATGCCGGCGGCGCTGTGTGCGATGGTGAACTGCGCGATGACCGCACCGCGTCCATCGACCACGCAGACGGCGTGCTCGCGCGCGGCCCAGTCCAGGCCCACGAAGTACTGCATGGGAACTCCCTTGGTGGAACGACGTCCACCGACGCGCGAGGGACCTGCCGAACGCTCACTATCCGGCGCTCCGCGGCGTGCGAGCCGGGGCGCAACATCCTGTTGTCGGTCAAGGTCCCCCGGTCTCTCCGAGGCGGCGGGTCTCATGGTGGCCGTCGAGCGGCTAGCGACGAAGGCCGTCCTCGGAGAGGCGCCGGAGGATCTGAGTTTCACCCTCGGAGACTTGGATCGCGACGTCAACTTTTTCGCGCCCACGATAGGAGGGTGCCCTAGTGAGCTTCGACCGTCTCGTCCGTTCGGATCTCGCTGCGCTCGCGAGCGAGAGTCGCAAGGAGCTGCGCGGCGTCGACGATTCACTGCGCTCGACGGATGCGTATCGCGACGACCGGCTCGGTCCGGTCGCGCGACGCGACGAGCTGCAGGCGCGGCGGCGCAACGAGCTCGCGCTGATGCCGCTGACGCTCGGACACGTGTTCGTCCACCGCGTCGCGCGCGCGGTCGCCGGCGCGATGGCGCTCGCATGCGCGATGGGAGTGCTCGCGATGTTGCAGGTGCGCCGGCTGTTCGAGCTCGCGCGCGCGGTGATGCCGATCAACCTCGCGCTGCTGATCGCGATCGTCGCCGGGCTCGTGCTCGCGGCATACGTGATCGCGTCGTGGATCGCGGAGGCCGTGTTCGCGCGCCGCATGCGGCGGACGATCCAACCGACCGGCGATCCGCACGCGGATCTCGATCGGTTCGCCGAAGGTCCGATCGAGGTCGGCAGGCGGCTGGTCCGCCGCGCGGACGCGTGGGCGGTCGGGTTTGCGATCGCGGGTAGCGCGGCGACCGCGCTCGTGTTCGGGTTTCTGATCTACGTGCTCGGCGCGACGTACTCGATGCCGAGCAACATCGACGTGTCGTCGGCACTGCTCGATCATCCTGTGCGCCACAACCTGCGCTGGATCGCCAGCGCAACGATCATGGTCGGGCTCGTCGCGCTCGCGATCGCGTACGCCTGTGACCGCGAGCATCGCAAGGGACCGTCGAAGACGCTCGCCGGCCTGCAGCGCTGGGTGATGGTCGGGCTCGCGCTGATCCTCGGCGGCACGACGCTGAAGCTCGGGTACAGCGTCGCGCGCCGGATGCACGCGCACGGCACGCTGCCGTCGATGGAGACCCGCGGCGTGCTCGTCGGGATCGCGGCGTTCGGGTTGACCCTGCTCGCGACGTGGGTCGTCCTGCGCTGGCGCCGGCGCGAGGACGGCCGGGTCGCGGGCTGCGAAGTGCCCGAGATGTGACCCGGGGCTGTGCGCGGCGTCGCACGGATGCGACATCCGGCGCCCGCCGGCATCCCCAGGCCGATGGGCCGCTGGCTTGGATTCTTGCTCGTGATCGCGTCGCTTGCCGCGTGCTTTGGTGACAACTCGCTGCACGAGGTCGTCGATGCCGCGTGTGGCGACGGTGCGGTCGATCCGGGCGAAGGCTGCGACGACGGCAACACCGCGGCCGGGGACGGCTGCTCGGCACGCTGCGAGGTCGAGGCCGCGCAGCCGGTGTGCGGCAACGGCGTGCGCGAGTCCGGCGAGGCATGCGACGACGGCAACACCACGGCCGGCGATGGTTGCTCGGCCCGCTGCGAGGTCGAGACCGCGAACCCGGTCTGTGGCAACGCGGTCCGCGAGACCGGCGAGGCGTGCGACGACGGCAACACGACCGCGAACGATGGCTGCAGCGCGACCTGCACGCCGGAGATCCTGCTGTTCAGCGAGTACGTCGAGGGCCTGAGCAACGACAAGGCGGTCGAGATCGCGAACCTCGGGACCACGCCGATCGCGCTCGCCTCGGCGGGCTGCACGATCGACGTCTACTTCAACGGCGCGACGTCGCCCTCGCGCAGCGTGTCGCTCGACGGTGGCGGCACGATCGCGGCCGGCGACGTGCTCGTGCTCTGCAACTCGGCCTCGACGAGCGCGATCCTGGACCGCTGCGACTTCACGGCGGACACCGCGATGGTGTTCAACGGCAACGATGCCGTCGTGCTCGACTGCTTCGGCGACGTCGTCGACGTGATCGGCCAGATCGGCGTCGATCCGGGCACCGCGTGGACCGCGAGCGCGAAGTCGACCGCGGACAGCACGCTGCGCCGCGCGTGTGCCGTCGAGACCGGCGACCGCAACGGCATCGACGCGTTCGACCTGACCGGCTGGACCGATGTCGACCTCGACGTCTCGGGGCTCGGCGACCCGGCCTGCGCGAACTGAGCCCGGGCGCACGGGCCCGGCGACCGTGATGAGCTTCGATCGCGATCGCGGTCGAACGAGTCAGCCGGCGGTTCGTCGGGCAGAATGCCGGCGTGCACCTGAACCTCGATGCCGGCGAGCTCGCCTCCGAGTCGGAGGAGCTGTGGCGGCTCGCCGATATCGTGTGCGTCGCGTGCGGTGGCCACGCCGGCGATGCAACATCGATGACGCGCGTCGTGCGGTGCTGCGCGGACGCCGGACCACGGCTCGGTGCGCATCCGTCGTATCCGGATCGCGAAGGCTTCGGCCGGCGCACGCTCGAGCTCGCACCCGCGAGCGCCGCGGCGATCGTCGCCGAGCAGTGCACCGCGCTCGCCTCGATCGCGCAGACGTACGGCCGTGCCGTCGAGTACGTCAAGCCGCACGGCGCGCTCTATCACGACGCCGCGCGCAGCGAGGAGCTCGCGGATGCCGTCGTGCGCGGTGCGACCGCGGCGCTCGGCCGGACGATCACCGTGATCGGGCCGGCCGTCGGTGCGCTGCGCGTCGCCGCGATCGCGAGCGGGCTGCGCTATGCGCGCGAAGGGTTCGCCGATCGCGCGCTGCGGGCCGACGGCATGCTCGTGCCGCGTGGCGAGCCCGGCGCCGTGCTCGAGGATCTCGCGGCGATCCGCGCGCAGGTCCGGGCGCTCGTCCCGAAGGTCGACACGATCTGCGTGCACGGCGACACGCCGAACGCGATCGCGATCGCGCGCGCGGTTCGCGAGGTGCTGCGTGGCTGAGTGGACGGCGCTCGGCGATCGAGCGGTGCGGTTCGCGCGGCCTGCCGGCGTTCCGGCGCGCTCGCTCGTGCGCGCGGTGCGCGGGTGGCCGGGCGTCGTCGATGTCGTCGTCGCACGGGACGAGGTCGCCGCGTACTTCGCCGGCGCGCCGCAGCTGCACGCCGATCAGATCCGCGCGCTCGCGATCGCGACCGACGATCCGGAGCCGGTGCGCAACGTCGCGATCGCGGTCGTCTACGACGGCGAGGATCTCGAGGCCGTCGCGCGCGCCTGCGAGCTCTCGGTCGAGGACGTCGTGCGCCGGCACCACCAGGCGACGTACGTCGTCGACGCGATCGGATTCGCGCCGGGGTTCGCGTACCTGCGCGGGCTCGATGCGCGGCTCGTGTTGCCGCGTCGCGCGACGCCACGCACGCGCGTGCCCGCCGGATCGCTCGCGATCGCCGGCGAGCACACCGCGGTGTATCCGTTCGACTCGCCGGGCGGCTGGCACGTGATCGGCCGCGTCGTCGACGGCCCGATGTTCTCGGCAAGCGGCGCACGGCTGCGGCTCGGCGATCACGTGGTGTTCGTGGCATGAGCCTCGAGATCGTGCGCGCGCTCGGCCTCGTGACCGTGCAGGATCGCGGTCGGCGCGGCCACATGCACGAGGGGCTCGCACCCGGCGGCGCGCTCGTGCCGGTACTCGCGCTCGCGGCGAATCGCACCGTCCGGAACCCGGACGATGCAGCGACGCTCGAGGTCCAGGGCCAGCTCGTCGTACGCGCCGAGCGCGAGGTCGAGCTCGCCGTCGACGCGCGCCGGCACGTCCTGCAGTTCGGCGACGAGCTCGTGATCGCGAGCGAGCCCCGGCGCGTCACGTACCTCGCACTGCGCGGCGGCGTCGCGGCGCCGGTGATCCTCGGCAGTCGCAGCGTCCAGCTATCCGCGGGGCTCGGCGCGCCGCTGCGCACCGGCGATCGGATCGAGACCGCCGACCTGCCCGAGCGCCGCGACGTCGAGTCGCCACCACTGACCTCGCTCGACGGCGATGTCGTGCGCGTGCTGCCGGGACCGGATCGCGGCGCGTTCTCCGACGACGCGCTCGCCGTGCTGTGCGCCGCGCCGTACAAGCTGTTGCCGACGAGCGATCGCGTCGGCACGCGGCTCGCCGGCGGCGTGCTCGCGCGTGCGCCCGCCGCCAGCATCGATCGCTCGCGGCCGATGGTGCGCGGCGCGATCGAGGTCCCCGGCGATGGCCAGCCGATCGTGCTCGGCCCCGAGCACCCGACGACCGGCGGCTATCCCGTGATCGGCGTGATCGCGCACGCGGATCTCGACCGGTTCTTCGCGCTGCGGCTCGGCGGCAGCGTGCGGTTCACGCGATGACGTTTCCGACCGAGCAGCAGGTCTATCACCGGCTGCGGTGGGACGCGCGGTTCGACGTCGAGCGCTGCCACATCGTGATCTCGCTGCGGCCGACCGGCGAGAAGCGTCTGCCGTACCTCGAGTACGACCCCGTTCGCGTGCCGTTCCACCGCATCCTCGAGTTCTGGGTCGACGACGAGCTCGCGTGGAGCCGGCCGCAACGCATCGATCGGCTCGACGTGCTCGCCGCGCGTCACGCACCGCGCGATTCCGGCCGCGTGCTCGACGAGGTGCCCGGCGCACCGCACCGCTTCGATTCCCACGCCGCGCGCTGGATCCCGGGCACGCTCGACGCCTCACCGCCGGCGACCACGCTGCGCGTCGTGACGTGGAACCTGCTGTTCGATCGCCACGACGCCGAGCGGTTGCACAGCGACGAGCGGTGGGCCGACGCGCTCGCGCGGCTCGCCCAGCAGGACGCGGACGTGCTCGTGCTCGTCGAGATCACGCCGAAGATCTGGGACCGCGTCCTCGCGCAGCCGTGGGTGCGCGCCGCGTATGCGGTCAGCCACGGACCGGACGCGCGGCTGCTCGTGCCGTATGGCCAGGTCGTGCTCGCGCGCCATCCGATCGTGCGCGCGTCGATGATCCAGCTCGTGCGCGATCGTCGCGTCACGCTCGCCGACGTGCGCGTCGCGGATCGCACGTTCGGCATCGCCGCGCTTCACCTGACGAGCAATCGCACCGAGGGTGCACCGGCGCTGCGCGCGGCGCAGCTCGCCGCCGTGCTCGGCCACGTCCGCGCCACGCCGCGCGATGGCTGGATCGTCGCCGGTGACTTCAACGCGAACCCGAACGAGCATGCGGCGCTGCTCGCCGACGCGCACGCGACCGACGCGTGGGACGCGGCGCGGCCCGACGAGCCCGGCGCGACGTTCGACGTCATCGGCAATGCGCTCGCCGCGGCGATGTCGGTCACGGGCCGCAGCGGGCGCTACGATCGGATCCTCGCGATCGGCGATGCGCTCGTCGCCCGCGATGCCGAGCTGTTCGGCCGCGAGCCCGGACCGTCGGGACTGCCACCGTCGGATCACTACGCGGTGCGCGCGGAGTTCGCGATCACGTCGCCGGACCTGCTCGCCACAGCGACGCCGAGCAAGCACACGGCGCTCGTGCTCGTGCCGCCCGAGGAGCTGTGGGGACCGATCCAGCGCGTTCGCTGCGAGCACGATCGCGGGTTTGGCCGCTGGGCGCCGCACCTGACGCTGTTCTATCCGTTCGTCGAGCCGCGCCTGCTCGATGCCGCGCGCGACGCGATCGCCGAGCTCGCGAGCGCGCTCGATCCGTTCGAGCTCGTGCTCGAGCGCGTCGAGCCGATCGAGCCCGGCAGCCGGATCGTCGTGCTGTCCCCGACGCGGCACACGAGCCGCTTCGTCGAGCAGCTGCGCGACCGGCTCGCCGACCGGTTTCCATCGCTCGCGGGAGCGCGGCGGTTTCGCCCCCACCTGACGCTCGCGCGCGATCCGACCGTCCGGCTTCCGGACACGCTGCCGACGCGCTGGATCGTCGATCGCATCACGCTGCTGCGCGAGCGCGCGCGTCGCCTCGTCACCGCGCGCGAGGTCGCGCTCGCCGGCGTGACGCTGCGTGCACCTGCGCCAGCGCCAGATCCGGTCACGCCGGTGTGCGCGCGGATCGCGACAACGCTCGCCGCCGCCGGCGTGCACGACGCGCGCATCGAGCCGTTCGGCTCGTCGGTGTACGCGCCCGGTCACGCGCGCGATGTCGACATCGCGATCCAGACGTCAGAGGTCGAGCGCGCGTCCGCTGCGCTCGCGACCGGCGTCGCGCTGCGGCGTGCGGGTCGGTCGCTGCGCGGCCGCATCGACGGTACGCCGGTCGACGTGATCGTCACGCCCGACGACGATCCAGGCCCGGCAGACGCGCGGCGCCTCGTCGAGCACCTGCGCGACCACGGCCGCCACGCGGCATTCCTCGCGGCATGGCCATACGTCCAGCGGTTCGCACGCGCGCGCGGGCTCGTCGGCAACGGGCTCGGCTATCCGCCGTCGCTCGGCTGGGCGATCCTGCTCGCGGTTCCGCTGTGTCACGACGAGCGCGCGTGCGCGGCCGCCGGCGCCGCCGTGATCCCGGCGTGGCTCGACTGGCTCGGCACACTCGTCGACGGTAGCTGCGTCGCGCTCGATCTCACGACGTGCGGGCGCGCGACGCTGTGGATCGCCGCGCCCGCGTCGCCACCGCGCAACGTCGCGCGCGCGCTGACCGCGGGCACCGCGCGCGTCGTGCTCGCGGAATTCCGCCGCGCCGCCCGGCTCGCGACCGATCCCGAACGCGCGGCGATCGATCTGCTCGACGAGCCGCCGCCCGGCACGACGCTCGTCGTCACCGGCAGCGAGGCCGCGCGCGGTCCGTACGAAGGCGCGTTCCGCGAGCTGTTACGCGCGCTCGAAGCGGTCACGACCGTGCGACCGTGGGGGCGGTTCGACACCGCGTCCGAGCGCTGGCAGCACCGGATCACCGTCGACGACGTAACGACTGCAAGCCAGATCACCGAAGCGTGGCTCGCGCAGCGCGGCCTCGACGCGACCTGCGGGGTCGTGCATCGTCTGGTCCCAACATGACCAAGCTCGTCGCGCTCTCCGTCCTCTCCACCGTCGCGCTGCTCACCTCGAACGCCTCCGCCTCGCCCGACTACAAGTGCTCCGGCGATCGCGTCGAGAAAGCTGGCAGCACGCAGTTCACGGTGCGGCGCTCGGGCGCGGACATCACGATCGAGAAGGGCGGCAGCACGAAGGGCAAGGCCGTGCAGCGCGGCAGTCGCTACGAGGTCGAGGTCGGCGGCAGCACGAAGGCGACGATCCAGGGCGGCAAGATCGAGAAGGGCGGCTCGTCGTGGTCGTCGGTGTCCGACGCGCAGCGCCAGTTCGATTGCGATGGCACCGTCGCGGCGACGCTGTGGGTGCTGTTCCAGATCGGCGTCCTGCCCTGATCAGTCGACGGACGCGACGCGCTGCAGGAACGGCATGATCTGCCGCGTCGTGACCTCGTCGATCACGGCCTCGGTGCACTCGTGCACGCCGCGCTCGATCTGCGCAGGCCGTGCACCGGTCGTCGCCTTCGCCGATCCGTTTGCGGCGGCGGTCTGACGCTGCTCCCACGCTTCGCCACCGTCGACGCCGTGCCATGGCGCAACGCGGATCGCGACGCTGCACGTGATGTCGGCGCGCGCACCGGTCGTGCGCACATCGACCTGCTTCAGCGTCGACGCGATGATGAACGACTTGCGCTTGCCGAGCTGCGATGCGGTCGGCAATCGCCCGGGCCACTCGGTCATGTAGCCGGCGCGCTCGACGTGGCGCTTGATGATCGCGTTCGCGCGCTCCATGACGCTCGGCGACAATCGCTTCGACGCATCGATGGCGCCCTCGACGTGGATGAACAGCTCGGGAGTCGTCATCTGCATCGAGCCGCTCAGCCAGATCGGCTTGATAGCAGTCACGTGCGCCCGCGCGCGCGGCGTGCTCTCGGCGACCGTCGGCGTCGCGGGGGTTCGCGTAGAGTGAGCGGCACAGCCCGTCACCGTGACGAGCATGCCGGCGAGGATCGCGGCGATGTGTCGGCTGTGCGAGCGCATGGCGGTTCTGCGAGAACCTGCTGCCAGCCGCATGCCGGCCAGCGGCCCGCGCGCCATCGCCACATCGGGCACGAGCGCACGAGCCCACCAGGTGGCAGATTGCACGCAAGCCCCCTCCCCTCGGGGCACAAACCCGGATAGGACTGCGTGCTGTGAGCAAACCGAAGGAGAACACGGCAGAGGCCGAGGCCAGCGCGGACGCGACGACCGACGCGCCCGCCGAGAAGGACACCGGGCCCAAGCTGCTCGGCGGTCCGAATCGCAAGCGGCTGATCTGGGTCGGCGTGATCACGGCGCTCGTCTGGGCATTCACGATCCAGACGGGCAGCCGGATCTTGATGATCGTCGTCGGCGTTCTGACCGTGCTGCTGATCGGCGTGATCCTGTGGGCGTTCCGCATGACGCGCAAGCAGCAGCGTGTCGTCGATCTGCTGAAGGGCTCGCAGGCGTCGCCGGAGGCGCGCAAGACCGCGCTCGCCGAGCTCGATGCACGCAAGGACGCGAGCTCGCCGACGAACCTGTTCGCGCGCGCGCAGCTGATGGCGCCCGACGATCCGGCCGGCGCGCTCAAGCTGCTCAATTCGGTGGAGCTCAAACAATTTCATCCGCAGATGCAGGACGACGTCTCACTGCTGAAGATGCAGCTCTGCATCGGCCTCGGCCGCACCGCGGATGCACGCAAGCACGCCGACACGATCAACCTCGACAACCCGAGCCGCGCCGAGATGCGGCCGATGGCCGGGTCGATGGTCGCCGAGGTGTGGGCGCGCACCGGCAAGTCGAAGGACGCGCTCGCGCTGCTCGAGACGATCGTGCCGAAGGGCGAAGGCAAGGAGCAGATCGCGATCCAGTGCGGCGTTGCCCGCGTGTTCGCGCGCTTCGCCGCCGGTCAGCGCCAGGCCGCGCGCAAGGAGCTCGTCGCGCTCGCCGACGACGATCCGAATCACCTCGCGCGGTTCGTGCTGCCGCAGTTCAAGGTCCACCCCGAGCTGCAGAAGCTCGCGCGCAGCGTGCTGAACCAGCACCCGGCCGCGCGCGCGAAGATGAAGGTGCAGGCGCGATGAGCGAGCTGCCGCCCTGCGGCCTCTACCGCACGACGCAGGCGATCGAGCACGTCCCGGCCGACCGACTCGTGTACTTCCATAACCACGGCAATCCCGGCCCGGGCATCTACCTGCCGGAGGCGTGGCATCACAACCGGGCGCGGTGGTCGCCGCGTGGCACGACGTTGCCGAAGATCTTCGACGTCCGCGCGCTCCAGCCGCTGCCGGCCGAGGGGTTCTATCGCGTCACCCAGGGCTTCTACTGCTGCGCGAAGCAGTGCACGCGCTTCGAGCCCGAGAGCTTCGTGCAGCTCGGCTACAACGGCGCCGGCAAGCCGATCGTGTTCCTGCCCGAGCTCGGTCCGACCGGGATCGCGCTGCCCGAGCGCGGCACCGCGATCGACGACGAGGCGCTCGCGAACCTCGTCGCGCTGCAGGTCCGCGAGCGCGCCCAGGCCGACACCGATCTCTCGCTGCCGCGCGGGATCGTGATCCATTGATCGAAACCTCCGTCAGTTCGTGGCCTCGGTCACGACGGTGACGATGGTCCGCGCCGACCGCGTCTCGAGCTGTCACGACGTGTCGACGCGCGGACCAAACCTTCGAGGCGAATCGCGCGACTGATCACGCATGTCGAGTCATGCGGGGCGGTCGACGTTCCAGTGCATCAACTGCCGACTCGCGCAGCGCGCCGAGGTTCGCGGCGCGAAGTCGACGGGGTCGCGGGCCCGTGGCGCGCCGCGGATCGATGCGAACACGCCGGTCGCGATGCTGCTCGCGCTCAAGCGCTGTCCGCGCTGCGGCTACTTCGATCGCGGCGTCGCGGCTCACAACCGGCACACGGTCCGGGTCGGCATCGTGCTGTGGGGATCGCTGCTCGCCGCGGTCGCGACCGCGCTGCTGCTGATCCCGGGCGTCCCGCGCGTCATCGCCGCGATCATCGCCGGCATGCTCGCGATCGCGTTCGTCGCGCTGATCCGCCACCTGCGCAACCGCTATCCGCAGAGCGTCGAGTCGCGCGTCGTGCTGCTCGAGAGCATCCCGGTCAACGACGGCTGGTACTGACGATCGCGCGCGGCGGCAGCACGAACGGTCCGGGCCGCCACACGAGCCACGCGAGCGCGCCGGGCAGCACCCACACGCCGAGCGCGACCGCCGACTGGTCGTAGCTGTCGAACGTGCCGACGGCGAGCCCGATCAGCGGACCCGCGATCACGAGCACGAGCGACTGCGCCGCCGCGAGGATGCCGCTCGCGGTCGACACGCACTCGGGCGGCATGCGGGCGAGCAGGTCCGCGGTCGCGAGCGTGTACATCCCGCCGCCGCCCGCCATCGCGATGCCGACGAGCCACATCGCCTGCCACGGGGTCGTCGCGAACGGCAGCCATGCAATTGTCGTCGCGACGATCATCGCGATCGCGAGCAGCAGCCGCGGCGGTGCCCCGTGCTCGCGGTGCTGGCGCGACGCGAGGTCACCGAACACGACCGCACCGGCGTCGAACATCAGCGGCGGCATCCACAGGTACTCGCCGACCTGCACGAGCGGCACGTGCATCTGGTGCACGAGGTACGTCGAGCCCCAGCCTTGCGCGAACCCGACCACCGGCGCCGCCGCGAAGATCGCGCACAGCCCGCGGATCACCGTCGGATGGATGATCAGCGTCGTGAACGGCGGGCGCGCCGGCAGGTCGCTCGGCGGCACGGTGTCGAGCTGCGTGCGCACGGCCCGGTTGCGCGTCAGCACGATCCACAGCGGCAGCCACACGAGCCCGACCGCGGCCGTGCCGACGAACGCGTACCGCCACTCGCCGGTCGCCGCGAGAAACATCGTCGCGAGGATCGGCACGAGCATCCCGCCGACCGACGAGCCGGTGAACAGCACGCCGAAGCCGCGCGCGCGATCCGCCGGCGACAGCACGCGCTGCACGGTCTGGGCGGCGCCCGGAAAGCTCGGCGACTCGGCGAGCCCGAGCGCGATCCGCAGCGCGAACAGCATGCCGAACGTCGGCGCGATCGCGTGCAGCGCGGCGACGATCGACCACGCGAGCACCGACGACACGAGGCCCCGCCGCGCGCCGACGTGATCGATCACGCGGCCGGCGATCGGCGTCCCGACGAGGTACGCGAGCGAGAACGCCGACACGAGCCAGCCGTACATCTGCGGCGTGATCGCGAGCTCCTCCATAAACGCGGGCGCGAGGACGGCGAACGCGTTGCGGTCGATGTAGCTGACCGTCATCGTCAGCGTGGCGACGAGCGCGACTGCCCAGGCCGTGGACCGCGACAGCACGCCCGAGTCTAACCCGCGAGGATTGCAGCGGAACAAACTTCGCAACCGCGACTTCGCCCGACCGATGGCCGGCATCCACATGGCCAAGGAACCGGACCTGCTCGCGCGCCTCCAGATCGCCTCGATCGACACGCCCGAGGTGATCGTCACCGCCCACTACAACCCGAAGGAGATCCAGATCGATCGCAGCGTCCCGTGGCAGACGCACGACTCGCGCGACAACCGCGCCTGGTACAAGCGCGAAGATCTCCCACAGCACGATCTCGAGTACACCGGTGCGGAGCCGCGGACGATGTCGATCGAGCTGCTGTTCGACGGCTACGAAGCGAACCTGTCCGTCGAGCCGATCGTCGACCGGCTCGACGAGCTCGCATCGATTCGCGATCTCGAGAGCCTCGAGGAAGCGAAGCGCGCACCGCGCGTCTGCATGGTGACGTGGGGCACCGGCCAGCGCCCGTTCCGCTGCGTGATCGAGTCGCTGTCCGTCAAGTACACGATGTTCTCGCGCATCGGCGTGCCGCTGCGCGCGACCTGCACGCTGAAGCTCAAGGAAGCGGTCCGCGTCGTGCCGGCGAAGAAGCGCGCCTAACCGGCAGCGTTGAGCCGGCGATACTTCGCGTTGATCAGCTGGTAGATGCCGTACGCGATCAGGCCGACCGCGATCGCCGTGAACGGCCAGCGTCCGAACTCGACGAGCTCGCGCATCGACTTGCCGATGCCGCCGGCCTCGCCGGGATTGCGATGGTGCGCGGCGCGGAACAGCAGCACGCCGATCATCGAGAACACGACGCCGCGCGCCGCGATGCCGAACCGGCTGATCGCGATCACCACGCGCTCGCTGCGCCACGACATCCGGCCGAGCGACAGCTGCTTGCCGAGCTTCGCCTTCCACGCGCGGTACAGCTGGTAGATCCCGTAGCCGACGAACGCGGCTGCGACGCCGTACAGCGCGTACTGCCCACCCGGCGTCGCGAGCGCCCGCGCGGTCCAGTGCTGCGTCTTCTGATCGCTGCCGCCCTGGACGTAGTGCCCCATCGCGAGCTGGACCGCGGTGTACGTCAGCCCGAGGTAGATGAGGCCGCTCGAGATCGCCGCGATCCGCAGCGCGATCGCCTTCGCACCCTTGCCGCGATGCTCGGCGTCCTTGAGGCCATCGATCAGCCGGTAGACGCCGTAGCCGAACAAGCCGACCGCGATCACGCCGACGAGCGCGCGCCCGAATGGCTGCTCGAGCAGCGTCTGCATCGCGCCGCGGGTGTCGGTGCCGGTCTTGCCGCCCTTGCCGAGCGCGGCGGCGGCTGCGAGCGCGCCGATCGTCATGTAGAGCAGCGCCTTCGCGGCAAAGCCGAGCCGCGCGAGCTTCTCGATCCACGGAGCCGATTCGCGGACCGCATGATCTGCCGCTGAGGAAACTGCGGAAGCCGAGATCGCCATGCACTCGGTCAATGCAAGGGACAGGCGCGCCGCAGCGGCAATTTCGCACCGATCGCCGAGCGCGCCGTGCACCGGCGCACGTCACTCGACCGCGCGGCCATCGATCTCGAGCGCGGGCAGGCCGATCAGCGGAGCCTCGACCGGGGGCCCTTCCGCGTGGGCGGGCGGCGGCGCGACCACGGTGAGCGCGCGCGGCACGGTCGTGATCGAGACCGGAGTTTCTCCGAACGGCTCGCCGTCGACGAGCACGCGCTGCGGCGGTGTCGCGGTGATCGTCACGTGCGCGGCCGAGAACGAGCCGACGTTGTCGCGCGTCGCCGGCTCGCCTTGCAGCGCGCTGCGATACAGGTGGACGCCGGTCGCGACCGCCTCGGCCATCGTCTCGGCCGCGACGATCGTGACGTCGACGCGACCGTCGTCGCCGAGCAGGTGCGACGGGCCGTGCGCGAGCACGGTCTTCGTCGGCGCCAGGTTCGCGGCCGCGATCGCGATCGCCTGGCAGCGCACGACGTGATCGCCGGTATCGAGCTCGACCGCGAACGGCTCGAGCGTCGCGAGCTCGCGCAGCGTCGATGCAGCGTACGCGAGCACGCCCCAGCGCTGCTTCGACTCGGTCGACGTCGACTCGATCGCCTCGGCGTGGATGCCGAGCATGCAGTGCAGGATCATCGTCGCGCGGCGGCCGGCGGCCTCGACGATCGCGACGTCGATCGCGCGCGCGTCACCGGCCGCGAGCACCGCGATCGCCTCGTCGAGCGTCGCCGGCAGGCCGAGCGCGGCCGCAAACGAGTTGGACGTGCCGAGCGGCAGCACGCCGAGCCGGACCGGGGTCCCGACGAGCGCGGCCGCGACCGACGACACCGTGCCGTCGCCACCGGCCGCGACGACGACGTCGACGTCGGCCGCGAGCGCATCGCGCGCGCACTGCCGCGGATCGCAGGCGTCGGTGACCTCGACGAGCGTCACCCGCGCCGCGGTCGCCGCGACGATCCGCTGCACGACCTCCTCGGCGGCGACGCCGGTCGCGCTGCCGGCGCGTGCGTTCCAGACGATCGCGATGTGCACGACGCAACCGTAGTCCGCCCGCGGCAGCGAGCCAGCGCGGCGGCGTGAGAGCTGCGTCAGAGCCGGGCGAGCAGATCTCGCGCCGCGACGCTGCCCGGCGGCTTGCGGTCGCGCGCGAGCTGGTTCGCGACCTGTTGCAGCAGCGTGTTGACCGGCGCCGGCGTGCCATGCAACCGGCCGAGCAAGACGATCTCGCCGTTGAGGTGGTCGGCCTCGATCGAGCCGGTGCCGCGTGCGAGGCTTTGCCACGACGAGCCGCCGGGTCGGGCGCGTCCGCGCACGGGCCGGATCGTCACGCGATCGTCGCGCCGCGCGGCCTCGGTCACGTCGTCGATCCAGGCGATGCCGGCGGCCGCGAGCACGCGTGCGCCCTCGTTGCGTGCGCGTTCGTCGAGCTCGCGCGCGGCGGGATCGTCGCGCTTGCTGCCGCACGCCGCCTCGATCGCGTTGCCGAGGTTCGTCAGCAGCTTCTTGTACTTCCACTGCATGATGTCGTCGCGCGCGACCGACTCGAAGCCGGCATCGTCGAGCGCGGCCGCGAGCGCGCGCGTGGTGTCGTCGGTCCCCGTCGGAAATCGCCCGACGTCGACGTAGCCGCTGCGCGGTGCGCACGCGATCTCGACGCAGCCGGGCTCGACGTGGAGCGCGGGCATCCACACGTACGCCGCGATCACGTGCGCGAACCGGCGCAGCGCCTCGCGCTCGTTCGCGACGCCGTTCTGCGCGCATGCGACGGTGATCGTCGACGGTGCGACCGCCGCGAGCGCGTCGAGCGCCGGCACGGTGTCCTGCGACTTCATCGCGAGGATCACGAGCTCGTCGCCGTCGAACACGAGCTCGCGCGGATGCTCGACGACCGGCACGCGCACGGTGATCTCGTCGTCGGGGCCGCGCACGGTGAGCCCGCGATCGCGGATCGCCGCGCCGTGCGCGCCGCGCGCGATCACCGCGAGCTCGTGGCCGCGCTGCGCGAGCCGGCCGGCGATCGTGCCACCCACCGCACCGGCGCCGTAGATCACGAACCGCACGCTCAGCTCCGCCGCAGCCCCGCGCGATCGAGCAACCGGTGCATGTGCACGCGATCGATGCCCGCCGCGCGCGCCGCCGCGCTGACATTGCCGCGATGCAGCTGCAGCAGCTGCTCGAGGTACCGCCGCTCGATGTGGCGAACCCACTTCTCGCGCACGACGCGCAGCGGCTGCATCGGATCGATCGCGGGCTCGCCGGCATCCGACGTCGGGGCGCCGGCGCCGCGCACCAGGCAGCTCTCGACGTAGTTGCGCAGCTCGCGCACGTTGCCGGGCCAGCTGTGGCGCAGGAGCTCCGCGGACAGCGGCCCGCCGGCGAGCGCGCGCGCCATCTCGGAGTCACGATCGCCGAGCTCCTCGAGGATCCTCTCGACGATCGCGGGGATGTCGGCGATCCGCTCGCGCAGCGGCGGCATCGTCACGACGAGCACGGCGAGCCGGTAGTACAGATCCGAACGAAACCGCCGCGCGTTGACCTCCTGCTTGAGGTTGCGGTTCGTCGCCGCGATCACGCGGACGTCGACCGGCACGCGGCGCGAGCCGCCGATCCGCTGGATCTCGCGGCGATCGATCACGCGCAGCAGCTTCGGCTGCAGCTCGAGCGCGAGCTCGCCGATCTCGTCGAGCAGCAACGTGCCGCCGTGCGCGGCCTCGAACGCCCCGCCACGCGCCTCGTGCGCGCCGGTGAACGCGCCGGCCTCGTGGCCGAACAGCTCGACCTCGAGCAGGTTGCCCGGGATCGCGCCGCAATCGACGACGACGAACGGCCCGTCGCGCCGCGCGCTCTCGAGGTGGAGCGACTCGGCCGCGAGATCCTTGCCGGTGCCGCTCTCGCCCTGCAGCAGCACGGTCGACGAGCTCGCCGCCGCCGCCTCGAGCAACGCGTACACCGCGCGCATCGCGAGCGAGCCGCCGCGCAGCTTGCCGAACCGGTCGCGGCTCGACGTCGGGATCTCGCGCTCGCGATCGCCGATCGTCAGCCGCAGCGTCGTGCGCCCGAGGCCGAGCAGCGCGCCGTCGCGCAGCGGCGCCTCGATCACCGGCACGCGATCGACGACCGTGCCGTTGCGGCTACCGAGGTCGCGAATCGTGCACCGCCCCTGATCGATGCGGATCTCGCAGTGAAACTTCGACAGCGCCGGATCGTCGAGCGTGAAGTCCGCCGACGGATCGGCGCCGATCACCGTGCGCTCCGCCGCGAACACGTGGCTCTCGCCGTCGCCGCTCGGCGTCACGACGGTCAGCTTGCACTCGCGAACGAGCGCGCGCGGCAACGCCGACGACGTCACCGGCTCGGTCGCGCGTGGATCGTGGTTCGCCATCAGTCGAGGGTCTCGCGATCGGTGGGGGGCTCGCGCTTGCGATCCGCGGGCGGCTCGCGCTTGCGATCCTTCGCGCGATCCTTCGCGCGCACGCGCTTGTGAGGGCGTGCGAGCGGCTGGAGCTCGACCTCGAGCGTGCCGGCGCGCTCGGCACGGATCTGCTTCGGCTCGTAGCCGGTGCGCCGCACGCTGAGCGCGGCCGGGCCTTCGAGCTCGAGCGTCGTGGGCGTCTTGCCGACGGTGCGGCCGTCGAGCACGAGCTGGGCGCCGGCCGGGATGCTGCGCACGTGGACCTCGAACTTCGGCGGCACGGCCGGCGGCGGCGCAGGCACCGCCGGCCGGATCGCGGGCGGCATCGGCGGGACGAACGCGACGGCATCCTCGTCGTGGCCGACCCACTGCGCCGCACCGACGCCGATCGCGACCGCGGTCGCGCCGGCGATCGCCCACGTCACGTAGCGTGCGCGGGACGCTCGCGTCGTCTGCGTCGGCGGGACCTCGACGCCGCGCTCGACGAGATCGACGGTGACCCGCTCGGGCTCGAGCGCGTCGCCGCGCAGCACGCGCGCGAGCTCGGCCATCGACGCCGGGCGGCGTACCGGATCGCGGACGAGGCAGCGCGCGATCAGCGCGTCGAGCGCCGCCGAGATCGGTGCGCGCGTCCGCGCCCGCGGCGCATCCTCGAGCAGCTGCGCGAACCGGCCGCGATCGTAGCCGGCGAACGGCAGCGTGCCGGTCACCGCCTCGAACAGCATCACGCCGAACGCCCAGATGTCGACGAACGGACCGATCAGCCCGCCGCTCAGCTGCTCCGGTGCCATGTAGGCCGGGGTGCCGATCACGCGCGCGGTCGCGACCGCGGACGCGGCGCCGAGGAACTTCGCGATCCCGAAGTCGACGATCTTCGGCACGTCGCCGCGCAGCATGACGTTGCCGGGCTTGAGGTCGCGGTGGACGATGCCGGCATCGTGCACCGCCTGCATGCCATCGGCGATCGCGGCGAACAGCGGGCGCGCCTCGGCCTCGGCGAGCGTGCCGCGCGCGAGCCGCGCCGCGAGGCTCTCGCCGTCGACCCGCTCCATCACGAGGTACGCCGAGCCGTGGTCGGAGCGCCCGACGTCGAGCACTCGGACGACGTTCGGATGCTCGATCGCCCGGATCTGCATCGCCTCGATCACGAACGCGGTGGTGCGCGCGTCATCCGCGAGATCCGGCTTCAGCAGCTTGAGCGCGACCGGATCGCCGAGGAACCGATGCTCGGCTGCGAACACCTCGCTCGTCGCGCCGCGCCCGAGCGCTGCTCCGAGCACGTAGTTCCCGACGATGCGGGTCTCGACTGCCTGTGACGTACGCACTCGTTGTGACCTGGGAACGCGCGCGTTATCGTGCCACGAGATGCGCGTCGTCGTGGCATCGATTCTGGCGCTCGGGGCCGTCGCCGGCTCGGCGCGCGCCGACGACACGCCAGCGCCGAGAGCCGAGGAGGCCGCGGCGCAGCAGCACCTCGATCGCGGGATCGAGGCGTTTCGCCGCGGCGACTTTCCACGCGCGCGCACCGAGCTCGCCGCCGCCCGCGACCTCGTGCCCGACAAGCCGAACCCGTATCGCTGGCTCGCGCTGACCGACGTCCAGCTCGGTGAGTGCACGCGCGCGATCGAGAACATCGACCGGTTCGTCGAGCGCGTCGTGCCGACCGACAACCGGCTGCCGGAGCTCGCGCGGCTTCGCGAGTACTGCGCGCGCACCGGCGTGCTGCGCGTGACGACGACCCCGCCGGCCGCGACGCTGCACGTCGATGGCGCGCTCGTCGGCACGACGCCGTTTCGCGGCCTCGCGATGCGTGCCGGCACGCACGCACTCGTCGTCGACAAGCCCGGCTTCGAGCCGGCGCGGCGGTCGGTGATCGTCCCGGCCGGCGGCGAGCTCGACGTCCGGCTCGCGCTGTCGCCGCCGCACACGCCGATCACGCGCCGCTGGTGGTTCTGGGCGTCCGCCGCCGGTGCGGTCGTGCTCGCGAGCGCCACGATCTACCTCGCGACCTCGGACGAGCCGACGGTGCTGCCGCCGATCACCTGCGATCCCGCAGGCTGCGGGGTGCCGTGAGGCGGCTCGTCGTGCTCGCGCTCGTCGCCGCATGCGGCGATCCGTGCGACGACATCGCCGGCGCGTGCATCGTGCTCGACGTGTCGTCGGACACCGTCACCGAGATCGATCAGCTCGAGCTCGACGTGCTGTACGGCGGGCTGCACGGCACCACCGCGACCCAGCCCGCGGGCGGCGGCACCGCGACGCTGCCGCTCACGACGGCGGTCGGCATCGACATCCCCGGCGACGCGACGATCGAGGTCGGCATCGTCGCGGCGGGCAAGCAGAGCGGCGTCGTGCTCGGTACCGGCGCCGCATCGACCGACCTGGAGCCGGGGGGCCGCGCCACGCTCGCGATCGTGCTCGCGCCGCCCGACGTCTGCGTCGCGAGCAGCTTCTACTGCGGCGGCGACAAGCTGTCCGGCGACCCGAACACGCTGTACCAGTGCAACGGCGGCGGCGTGCCGCTCGCGCGCGGCAAGTGCGAGTTCGGCTGCGTGATCACGCCGGCCGACGACGACTTCTGCCGCGGCGGCGGTGGCACGTGCGTCGCGGGCTCGGACTACTGCGGCGGCGACAAGGTCGATGGCGATCCGTCGACGCTGTACACGTGCAGCGGCGGCGTCGGCATCAACCCGCGCGTGTGCCCGAACGGCTGCGTGATCCGGCCCGGCGACGACGACGTCTGTCGTTAGGGACACGTCGGCGCGACCTGGCCATCCGAGCCGGTCGACACGTACGCGTCCGCGACGAAGCCGGCGCCGATCTTGTCCCACAGCGTCGACGTGCCGTACGTCCCCGTGATGCTCTCGCCGCGCTTCTGGCAGCTGATCGTGACGGTCGCGCCATCGTCGACCGAGCCGACCGCCGCGGTGCTCGTGCTCGCGCCGGCGCGGATCGTCAGCGGCGCGCCCGCGGTGTTGACCCGTCCGACGACGCCACCGCCGCCACCGCCGCACGAGTTCTGGCTCGTGTAGTTCTTCGTCCCGAAGTACAGGGCGCCGATGCCGTTGAAGCTGGTCCGGATCGCGACCCCGAACCGGCGCTCCTCGAAGTGGAGGTGCGGGCCGGTCGAGCCGCCGGTGCTGCCGACCGTGCCGATCTTCTGGCCCTGGCGGACGACCTGCCCCTTCGACACGGTCTGCGACGACAGGTGCGCGTAGCGCGTCGTGTAGCCGTTGCCGTGGCTGATCTCGATCCACCGGCCGTAGCTGACGCTGCCGAGGTTCTCGACGCGCGTCACCGTGCCGCCCGCCGCCGCGACCACGGTGTCGCCGAGGTCGTTCAGCCGGTTGAAGTCGATCGAGT
Organism: Kofleriaceae bacterium; assembly: GCA_035715365.1. Lineage (GTDB taxonomy): Bacteria > Myxococcota_A > Polyangia > Haliangiales > Haliangiaceae > JABFXX01. The sequence continues at coordinate 21,719 of DASTLB010000033.1, forward strand.
TCTGCGGGCTGTGGTTCGTCCGCGTCTGGCCGGCCCAGACCTGGCCGCACGGGAACGGCAGCTGAAACCGGATGCCGACGAGCGCCGTGTCGCTGTCCTCGGTGCCGGCGGTCGTGGCGTCCGACGATTCGTCGGCGGGCAGCGGCCCATCGTCGGACAGCTGCTCGTCGCCGAGTGTGCCGGCGGGGTCGAGGTCTTCGGTGTCGATCTCGCCGGCACAGGCCGCGAGCGCGAGCGCGAGCAGGGGGAGCGTCGTGAACCGGGTCGTGATTGCCATGCTGCCGGCGTCAGCAAGCAGGAGGCCACCGCGTAAGTGGCCGGGCGTCCTGGTGGGTCGCGCGGCTCCTGTAACGTCTGGCGCTACACCTGCGGACGAGGGGCGGCGCTCGCGGGCGGCGCGTATCATGCCGCGATGAAGAAACCGTCGGGGCGCGTGACCGAGCTGGCAAAGCTGCTGCGCACGTACAAGGACGCCTACTACAACGGTCAGCCGCTTGTCAGCGACGCCGCGTACGACGCACTCGAGGACGAGCTGCGCGAGCTCGCCCCGGACCACGCGCTGCTGAAGACCGTCGGCGCGCCGGTTGCCGTCACCGCCTGGGAGAAGGCGCGCCACGCGATCCCGATGGGCTCGCTGAACAAGGCGGTCAACGAGGACGAGTTCCGGGCCTGGGCGACGCGCTGCGAGGAGCTCGGCAAGAAGGACAAGCTCGGCGCGATCGGCCGCGACCTGTTCGTCACCGAGAAGCTCGACGGTCTGTCGCTCGCGGTCACGTACGAGAAAGGCAAGCTCGCGGATGCGATCACGCGCGGCGACGGGCTCGTCGGCGAGCGCATCCTGTCGAACGCGTGCCGCATGAAGGGCGTGCCGGCGAAGCTCAAGTCAGGCGTCTCGATCACCGTGCGCGGCGAGATCATCCTCAAGCTGTCCGACATGAAGAAGGCGTTTCCGGGCGCCGCGAACCCGCGCAACCAGGCGTCCGGCACGAGCAAGCGGTTCGACGGCCAGGGCTGCGAGCACCTGACCGTGCTGTTCTACGACCTCGACGGCGAGGACCACGCGACCGAGGTCAAGAAGTTCCAGCGCCTCGCGCAGCTCGGCCTGCTCGTGCCGTTCTTCGAGGCGACCGATCTCGCCGGCGCGCTGCGGCTGCACGCCGAGTACAGCAAGACGCGCCGCGCGAAGCTCGACTACGAGATCGACGGCCTCGTCGTGCGCGCGAACTCGGTCCACGCGCAGCACATGCTCGGCGAGCTCGGCAACCGGCCGCGCGGCGCGATCGCGTACAAGTTCGCGTCGCAGGCGAAGGTCACGACGCTCGTCGACATCGTGTGGGAGACCGGCTCGTCGGGCCGGGTATCGCCCGTCGCGGTCGTCGAGCCGGTCGACCTCGCGGGCGCCGTCGTGCGCCGCGCGTCGCTGCACAACGCGAGCAACATCGCGGCGCTCGGCATCGGCATCGGTGACGAGGTGCTCGTGTCGCGCCGCAACGACGTGATCCCGTACGTCGAGGAGGTCGTGAAGAAGAACGGCAAGCCGGCGAAGCCGCCGACGAAGTGCCCGAGCTGCAAGTCGGCGCTCGAGAAGATCGGCGAGTACCTCGCGTGCCGCAACGACCGCGAGTGCCAGGCGCTGATCGAGGGTCGGATCCAGAACTGGATCGACGCGATCGGCGTGCTCGAGTGGGGCGACAAGCTGATCACGCAGCTCGTCGAGGCCGAGCTCGTCTGCGAGCCCGCGGATCTCTACAAGCTGAAGCCCGAGCAGATCGCGAAGCTCGAGCGCCGCGGCATGACGATCGCGACGAAGGTGCTCGACAACCTGCGCGCCCAGCTCCCGCTGTCGCTACCGAAGTTCCTCGCAGCGCTCGGCATCGAGAACTTCGGCCTGCAGACCGCGAAGGCGATCGTCGCCGCCGGTTACGACACGATCGAGAAGGTGCAAGCCGCGCCCGAGGCGAAGCTCGCCACGATCGCCGGCGTCGGACCGGCGAAGGCGAAGGCGGTCGTCGCCGGCCTCAAGGCGCGCAAGGCCGAGATCGGTCGGCTGCTCGCGGTCGGCGTCGTGCCGGTCGCGGCGTCGGCGAGCGGGCCGCTCGGCGGCAAGACGTTCTGCTTCACCGGCGCGCTCAGCCGGCCGCGCAAGGAGCTCGAGCAGCTGGTCGAGCAGCTCGGCGGCACGCTGCTATCCGGCGTCACGAAGGAGCTGCACTACCTCGTGATGGCGGATCCGAATTCCGGCTCGAGCAAGTCGCAGAAGGCGCGCCAGTACGGCACGCAGTGCCTCGACGAGGCGCAGTTCATGGCGCTCGTCGCGCAGAAGCCGGCGAAGCCGACGGGCAAGGCGAAGCGCGCCTGAGCTTATTCCTCGCGTGGATCCGGCAGCGAGCCCGGCTCGTCGGTGCTCGACGGGAACTCCTTGAGCTTGTTGCGCGAGAACTTCCAGCACTGCTGGACGATCCACGACAGCGAGCGATCCAGCCGCTGCGCCTCGTGCTGGATCTCCTGCAACATGTCCTCGGGGAAGTACAGCGACTGCTTTCTCTTGTCTGTTTGCGACATAAGGCCGTGACCCGAGAATAGGCCGATCGCGGCGCGAGCTGTAGAGCGTTATGCGCCGTATGTCTTGTCGAGCCAGGTCTGTGTGCAGCCGGTCATGATCGGCATGGACTGCTGGAACTTCTCCAGGATCGCGCGCTCGATCTTGCCGGAGACCAGCTTCACGGCGACGGTGACGCTGCCGCTGTAGGTGCGGTGGACGCGCCCCTCGCCGGCGCTGGCGAGCTGGTACAGCGCCTGGATCGTGACGCGGCCTCCGAGGATCTCGGGGGTGACGACGAGATCGATCGCGTCATCGGCTTTGCGCCACGTCATCGTCTCGAGGTAGCGCAACCGGCCGCCGGACACGAACGGGCGGACGAACAGCGGCAGCGGCTCGAGCGACTGGACGCGCCACGTGGTCTTGCGCTGGTGGTCGTCCTCGTGATCTTCGACGACGGTGCGGTCGCCGAGCTTCGCGAGCGCGTCCTGGGCGGCGAGGTGATCGGGATCGAAGTACGCCGCGAGCATGAGCTGCACCGACGGCGCGCGAAACGTGTTCTCGAAGCGAAACGCGGTGGTCATGACGGGGTACGAGTCAGCGAGCGTGATCGATCGCGGGGCCGGGCGCTATCGCGTGAACCAGGTCTCCGGCACCGCGCCGGCGAGGCAACTCACGGTGCGCGTTGCCCACGGCGCGGAGCTCTTCGCGCGGACCGGCTGTTCAGGGGTCCCCTCGGCGAGGCCCTCCTCGGGCGACCAGTCCGCGCGCGCCCCGGGGACGAGGCCGTGCAGCCCGCTCTGGTGGAAATGAATGACGTAGGTGTGGCCGGCGACGCGCGCGCCGAGGAAGTCGGCGAGCCGTTCGGCGAAGTCGATGCCGCGCTGCGCGCCGAACGTCTCGCAGGTCCGGAACCAGACGAGCGCGTCGGGCGCGAGCTGCGCCTTGAGCGCGTCCATCCGGCGGCGCAGGTGGCTCGTCGGCCGCAGCGCGTCGGCATCGAGGACCGTGCTGTCGACGAGCGCGCAGCCCCACTTGCCGTGCCCCCAGTACTGCAGCTCCTCGACGGGCTCGGGCAGCGTCGCGACCCAGTCGAGCGCGGCCTCCCAGGTGTCGAAGCCCTGCGCGGCATCGATCCGGCGCAGGCCGCGGTAGAGGTGCGAGCCGAGCGACCACGCGCGCGACAGCCCGCCGAGCCGGCCATCGCAGGTTCGATCGTAGACGAGCACGCGCATCGCGATCACTGGAGCACGTCACGACCGCCGGAACAAACCCGGCGGCATGCCGGTCCAGCGCTTGAAGGCGCGCGAGAACGTCGCGAGATCCGAGAACCCGACGCGATACGCGATCTCGCCGAGTGGCAGCGCGAGATCGCCGAGCAGCTCGCGCGCGAGCGCCTCCCGGGTCGCGTCGACGACGTCGGAGAACCGCGTGCCCTCGGCGTCGAGGCGGCGCTGCAGCGTGCGCGCGCTCATGTGCAGCGCGGTCGCGGCGTCGGCCGCGGACAGCTCGGCGGGCAGCCGCTCGCGGACGAGCGTGGCGACGCGCGGCGCGATCGCCGTCGACGGCGCCGCGGGGATCGCGGTGCCGGCGAGCGTCTCCACGGTCGCGGCCAGGCGCGGATCCGCAGTCGCGAGTGGTGTGTCGAGCAGCGCGCGCGGCAGCGCGAAGCCACTGTCGGCGCAGCCGAACGCGAGCTCGTCGGTGCCGGCCCAGCGCGCGATCGGTGCGAGCGCGGGCGGCCGCGGGTGCGCGAACCACACGCGCGCGAGCGGTAGCGGCGCCGACAGCGCGGCGCGCAGCTGCGCGATGATCACCGCGAGCGCGTACTCGTGGACGTGACGGCCGAGGCCGCGCGGATGATGCGGCGTGCGCAGGTGCCAGCGTGCCTCGGCGCCGTGCTCGACGAGCGCGTGCTCGATCGCCGGGTGGACGAGCGTCGCGTAGCGCGTGGCCTGGTGGAGCGCGTCGCGCACCGTCGCGGCGGCGCGCATCGCGAGCTCGAGCACGCCGTAGCGACGGTGCGGCAATTCGGGCAGTCGCAGCGCGAGCGCGGGCTCGCCGAGCAGGCCGGCCGCGGCGTCGAGCAGCTCGGCGAGCTGGCTCGGCGTGACCGCGACGTCGTCGCGCGCGGCGGCGTCCGGTGGCAGGCCGAGCCGCGCGGCGAGCTCGCCGGCATCGCGGCCGCGCTCGGCGAGGTGCCGGAGCAGGCTCGGCACGATCGCCAGCGGCGATGCAGGCTCGACGCGCGGCATGCTCGGATAGTAGCGAACGCACGGCGCGCGTCCCGGCGTGGCGCGTTCGGCAAATCGTTGTGGCGTGCTCGGCCATCGCCGGCGCGCGTCGTGGCACCTAGAGTGAGCGCATGGGCTTCGACATCCTGCATCGAGATGGCCGGGTGCTGCACGCCGATCCGAACGCGCGCTCGCTGCGCGATGCGGTGCGCAGTGCGCTCGAGGCGCGGCGCGATCTGGCGGGCGCACAGCTCGCCGGGGTCGATCTGTCGCGCTGCGATCTGACCGATGCGTGCTTCACCGACGCGAACCTCGCCGGCGCGAAGCTCGACGCGTCGGATCTCGAGGCTGTCGATCTGTCGCGCGCGGATCTCACCGGTGCGTCGCTGCGCGGCTCGAACCTCGAGAACGTGCACTTCGTCGCCGCGATCCTCGACGCCGCGGTGCTGACCGGCTCGAACCTCGAGCACACCGACTGGCGCGGCGCGCGGCTCAGCGGTGCCCAGCTGCTGCGCGTCGATCTCGAGCGCAGCATCCTCGAGAGCGTGATCGCCGAGGGCGCGAGCTTCGCGCGATCGAACCTCGAGCGCTGCAACTTCCGCAACGCCCGGCTCTCGCGCGCAGATCTGTCGGCGTGCAACGTCGAGCGCAGCGACCTTCGCAATGCCGATCTCACCGCGGCGAGCTTCGCCGCGTGCAACCTCGAGCGCGCGGACCTGCGGCGTGCGAACTGCGCGGGCGCGAGCTTCGTCGAGGCGAACCTCGAGCGCGTCGATGTCGACGAGGCGAACTTCGAGGGCGCGAAGCTCGATCACGCGAACCTCGACAACCTGCGCGGCACGCCGGCGTCGGGCCGCGCGCTCGCGATGGGACCGTATCGATGAGCGATGATCCCGAGGACCCGCGCGTGCTCGTCTTCGGGGTCGCGGGCGCGCGTTCGCACGTCGCGGTCGCGTGGGTCGCGATCGCGTTCGCCGCGCTGCTTGCCGCCATGATCGTGCGCGTTTGGGTGTGATCCCCACGTACCGTTCCGCGCTGCGGCACCTACGTTGACATACAGGTAAGCCATTGATAATGTTGCTGAATATCGTTGACCACCTGTACGGAACTCGGTATCCAGGGTGCCTTCTTTCGCACAACAACCTGGAGGCCCGCATGTTTCGGAAAGCAGTGCTCGTGATGTTTGGCGGCGTGATGGCGGCCGGTGGCTGCGCGACCGACGACCCCAAGACCGAGCAGCAGGAGATCATCGACAACCTGGTGCAGGCGGGCTATCCGCGCGCCGATATCGAGGTGTTCGACGGCGCGGTGTACGTGCAGAAGGACGCGCTCGTGACGCTCGAGGCCTCGCGCGAGATGCTCGAGACCATCGGCACCGACGAGCAGTATCGCACCACGAACCTGGTCGCGGCGCCGACCACGATCTGCGTCACCCCGACGTCGCAGTTCGCCGGCAGCGCGCTTCACATGCAAGGGCTCGCGCTCGCGATCGAGAACTACAACCAGCAGAACCTGACCATCACGCTCGTCCAGGGACCGGCCTCTGGCTGCAATTCGACGATCACCGCGAAGCTCTCGGGCGGCACGGGCGGATCGGCCGGGTTCCCGTCGGGCGGGAAGCCCTATACCGAGATCAACATCGGCCGTCAGATCAAGAACTACGGTGTCGACGTCCTCGAGCACGTCATCACCCACGAGCTCGGCCACTGCGTCGGGTTCCGGCACTCGGACTACTACGACCGTTCGATCAGCTGCGGCGGCTCGCCGTCGAACGAGGGTGACGGCGGCGTCGGCGCGATCCTCATCACGGGGACCCCGGCGACCGCGACGCGCGGCGGCTCGGTCATGAACGCCTGCTACCGGACGACCGAGACCGGCGAGTGGTCGAGCACCGACATCACCGCGCTGAACGCTCTCTACTAGCGTCCGCATGAGGCGAGGTGCCGTCGTGGTGGTGCTGGCCGCGTGCGGCCATACGCCCGACGCGCCCCTCGTCTGCGAACAGCAGCACCCGCTGCTGCGCCCCGATCAGTGTGGCCCGACCGCGGACTACACGCCGGTGAACAGCTACCAGGGCGACCTCGCGATCGTGAACGAGCGCGAGGATGCGGTGGTCATGATCAACGGCACGTGCACCGGTACGCTGATCGCGGCCGCTGCCGGGCCCGTCGTGCTCACCGCCGGTCACTGCGTCCGGCTCGGAGATCGGCCGCTCTCGGTGTTCAACTTCGAGGACAATCCCGACGGCGATCCCCTGCGCACCGAGGGCACCGTCTTCGAGCAGTCGGACGCGCCGGACTACGCGCTGATCGCGCTCGATACGTTGCCCGCGGTCACCCCCACCCCGCTCGCCGCGACACCGAGTGACGAGCTGGCGATCATCCAGCACCCGCGCGGGATGCCGAAGGTCGTCGCCGAGGGACAGCTGCTCGATAGCTGCAACGACCTGCTCTATTACATCGATCTCGACACCCTGGTCGGGAGCTCGGGTGCCGGCGTGCTGAACCGCGACGGATACCTGGTCGGCGTTCACACCGATGGCGACTGCGCGGCGGGCGGCACCAATTTCGGGGCGACCGCGGCGAGCATCGTCGAGGCGTCGCCGTACCTGAACGACACGGATCTCCAGACGGCGCGTGCCCGGTCGAGACGGTGACCCGGCTGACAGAGCTTTCTTCGAATTCCGTGACCACGCGGCAGGCGGTGGTGATAGCGTCCGCCGCCATGGATCCGTCGATGCCGCAGCCGCAACCCAACTACGGTTTCACCCAGGGCGAGCCCCAGATGCAGATGCCCCCGCAACAGCAGGGCGGCAACGGTCTCGCGATCGCCGGCATGGTGCTCGGCATCATCGGCCTCGTGCTGTTCTGGGTCCCGTTCCTCAGCTGGGTGCTCGCGCTGCTCGCGATCGTGTTCGGCGCGATCGGCATGAACAAGGCGAAGCGCGTGATGCGCGGCAAGGGCATGGCGATGACCGGCCTGATCCTCGGCATCATCACGATGATCGCGGGCGTCGCGTTCTTCGTGTGGGCGCTCGAGCAGGCGAAGAAGGCGCGCTCGTACCGCTACAACGAGTACGGGATGGTGATGCCGGGCGAGCACGCCCCGGCGCCCACGCCCGACCGTCTCGTCTGAGTGTCCGCACCGTTCGCCGACAGCCTGTGCCATCGCTGCCGCTTCCTGCGGCTCGTCGAGAGTGCGCGCGGCTCGGTGTTCCTGATGTGCCGCGAGCCGACGCTGCCGAAGTATCCGCCGCAGCCGGTTCGCGCGTGCACGCAGTTCGTCGCGCGCGAGTAACTCGCAGCGCTCGCCAGCGCGGCGATCGCCGCTAGGCTTGCCGCGTGGACGTCAGCGAGCTCGACGCGCGGCTCGATCGGATCGGCAGCCAGCGGTTCCGTGCGAAGTTTCACCTCCGGCCGGGCGATCGCGATCGGTCGCTGGCGATGGTGCGCGGCCCGACCGCGATGCGAGCGCACGCGCGCGAGCTGATCGCGAAGCGGCTCGCACCGGCACAGCCGTACAAGGACGGCCGGCAGACGCCGTATCGCGGCCACCCGGTGTTCGTCGCGCAGCACGCGACCGCGACCTGCTGCCGGACGTGCCTCGCGAAGCACCACGGGATCGCGATGAACCAGGAGCTCACCGCCGACGAGCAGACGTACGTCGTCGACGTGATCTGCCGGTGGATCGCGCGCGAGCTCGCCGGCTCAGAGCGGCTCGACGAAGGTCGCGCTCAGTAGCTCGAGCTGGGTGCAGGTGTTGCCGTCGGCGGCTGCGCGCGCGGCGTCGGTCGTGCAGAACCCGTCGGCGTCGACCGGATAGTCATCGGCGACCGTGATCTGTTGCTCGATCGCGAGCGCGTCGCCGTCGAGTGTGAGCGTCGTCGCGGTGAGCTCGCCGCCGGTGCACACGCCGTCGATCCCGAACCCGGTGCTCGCGCCCTGACCGACGAGCGCATCGCCCGAGACCTCGGAGACGCCGAACGAGAAGTCGAGCGCGACGCCCTGCCCGCCCTGGACGCGCGCCGCCTTGTCGTGACAGTCGGCGACCGACGCGCACGACATCACGCTCAGCAGCGTCTGGCCCAAGAAGCTCTGGCGGACCGCGAACGCGAACGTCTCGCTGCCGAGCTGTGACGTTCCGCCGGGTGCGCAGGCGGTCTCGTTGCGCGTGTACGCCTGCACCTGGTAGATGCCCTCGACCTCGGACGCGCGCCGCGCGAAGTCATCGGACCCGGAATCCCCACACCCGATCACGAGAACCGTCACGATCGCGAGCTGCTTCATCGCTGGCGATCCTGCAGCAAGTGCCAGGCCCGCAGCCAAGCCCGCGACACCGCGAGCGAGCGCCCGCGACCGTGAACATCGCTTCACCGCGCTGTCGTACGACCGCGTGTGCCGCGTGCTCGCACCTCGTGCGGAACGCGATATGAACGGGCATGGCCCGGCGCGATCCGCACTCGTACAACGACGACACGCAACCCGAGACCGTGTCGCTCGCGCTGACCGCTCGCGTCGACTTCGCGGCAAAGACGCTGCACGGCGATGCGACGCTGACGTTTCGCGCGCCGGCGCCTGGCGCGACGACGCTCGATCTCGACACCCGCGATCTCGCGATCGACGCGGTCACCGACCGCGCCGGCCACGCGCTCGCGTTCACGTTGCATCGCGCGGAGCCGGTGCTCGGCGCGCGGCTCGCGATCGAGCTGCCCGCCGGCGCGCGTGCGGTGCGGATTCGCTATCGCACGTCGCCCGAGGCATCGGCGCTGCAGTGGCTCGAGCCGGCGCAGACCTCGGGTGGCCAGCAGCCGTTCCTGTTCAGCCAGTGCCAGGCGATCCACGCGCGCTCCGTCGTGCCGCTGCAGGACACGCCGCGGCTGCGCATCCGCTACACCGCCGAGCTGACGATCCCGAAGCCGCTCGTCGCGGTGATGGCAGCGGCGGATCGCGGGCGGCGCGAGGACGGCGCGCTCGCGATCCACACGTTCGAGATGCCGCAGCCGATCCCGCCGTACCTGTTCGCGTTCGCGGTCGGGGACCTCGCGTCGCGCGATCTGTCGCCGCGGTCACGCGTGTGGGCCGAGCCGGCGATGCTCGACCGCGCGGCGTACGAGTTCGGCACCGTCGAGGACATGATCCGCTCGGCGGAGCAGCTGTTCGGCCCGTACGACTGGGAGCGGTTCGACGTGCTCGCGATGCCGCCGTCGTTTCCGTACGGCGGGATGGAGAATCCGCGGCTGACGTTCCTGACACCGACGGTGATCGCGGGCGATCGCTCGCTCGTCAGCGTGCTCGCGCACGAGCTCGCGCACTCGTGGACCGGCAACCTCGTCACGAACGCGAACGCCGAGCACTTCTGGCTCAACGAGGGCTTCACGGTCTACGCCGAGCGGCGGATCGTCGAGGAGCTCGAGGGCAAGGACATGGCCGCGCTCCACGCCGCGCTCGGCCGGCGCGCGCTCGACGAGGCGATCGAGCGGTTCCATGATCGGCCGGCGCTCACCCGGCTGCGCACGGACCTCGCCGGCATCGACCCCGACGACGCGTACTCGCAGGTGCCGTACGAGAAGGGCTACTTCTTTCTGTGCGCGCTCGAGCAAGCGGCCGGCCGCGAGCCGTTCACCGAGTGGCTGCGCCACTACATCGACGCGTTCCGGTTCGGCGCGATCACGACCGATGACTTCCTCGCGCACATCGAGCGTCACCTGCCGGGCGTGCTCGCGAAGGTCGATGCCGCGCGCTGGATCGATGGCGACGGCCTGCCCGCGAACGCACCGATGCCGCGCTCCGAGCGGCTGACCGCGATCGAGCAGCTCGCGCACGCAGCGGCGCTGCCCGACGCCGCGCTCGTCGCGCAGTGGTCGCCGACCGAGTGGCAGCTCTACCTCGAGTCGCTGCCGCGCCCGGTGTCACCGGCGACGTGCAAGGCGCTCGACGACCAGTACCAGCTGACGGCGAGCACGAACTACGAGGTGCTCGTCGCGTGGCTCGTGCTCGCGCTGCAGTCCGGACATCACGCGGTGCTGCCGCGCGTCGAGCAGGTGCTCGGCGCCGTGGGCCGCATGAAGTACCTGCGGCCGCTGTTCGTCGAGCTCACCGCCGACGATCGCACGCGCCCGCTCGCGCAGCGGCTGTTCGAGCAGTACCGCGCGGGCTATCACCCGATCGCGCGCCAGGTCGTCGAGTCGGTGCTGCGCACTACGGCATGACCGTCTCGATGATCAGGAAGTAGTCGAACCGGAAGTCCGCGTTCTGGACGTGGACGGTCACGCGATCGCCACCGATCAGGCTCGGCGCCACCGCGGTGCTGCCGCTCAGCGGCGGGTGAACCTTGCCGCCGACCGTCGTCGCGAGCCCCATCTTCTGCGCCGCGACCGATTCGTCGATCGTCATCGCCCAGGCTCCGGTCGGCAGGACACCGGCGTAGGTGGTCCCGGCGATCGAGTCGAACATGTCCTTGTTCGCCCTCGTCAGGCTGATGAACCCCTCGGGGCCGCCGGTGTCGTAGAACTCGCCGTAGTAGTAGGCAGAGCCGGTGGCGTCGAACCCCATCGCGATCGCGAGCTGGTGCGGCGTCGCCATCGACGACGTCACGATCGTCCCGCCGGTCGCGATCCGCAGCTCCCCGGTCTGCACTAACAGCGTCGTGAATGCGTTGCTGCCGTCGGCGTTCACCTGCAGCGTGTCGTCGACGACCGAGATGTTGCTGCCGCTGTGCTCCCACTCCGGGCGCAGCGACGTGAACGGATCGAACAGCACGATCCGCTGCCGCGGCGCCATCGGCTCGGGATCGCACGCATCGCCGACGCCATCGCCATCGCTGTCCATCGTGCCGGCGAGGTGCGGACACGGATCGCAGATGTCACCGGTGCCGTCGCCATCCTCGTCGTGCTGGTCCGCGTTCGCGCGCTGCGGACAGTTGTCGACATCGTTGAGGATGCCGTCCGCATCGACGTCCCCGGGCGGGCCATCGATGCTCGCGTCCGGCACGTAGCCGGGCTCGCGGCACACGTGGTCGATGCACTGCAGCTCGCCGGGGCAATCGGTCGTGCACGGGGCGCCCGACTGGATCGTGGGCGCATAGCAGCCGACGAGAAGCACGAGCAGCCAGCGCACGGCATCCACGATATCGCGCGCGCGATGTAGGTGTCGCTACTTCGTGCGGCCTCGCCAGCGAGCGATGACACCGCTCTCGATCGCCCACCGGCGCGGGCCCGCGAACGGATCGCTCGTCGCCGGCTCGAACACCATCGCGTGGTACGCGCCCAGCTCGAAGCCGCCGCCGACGACGACGTACGCGTCGAGCTGGCTACCGTAGCGGAGCGAGAGCGGCGGCTCGGGGTCGGGGCCGGCGAGCTGCGAGAGCCAGGAGATCCCGCCGCGCGCGGCGATGCCGAGCTGCCGGGTGTGCAGCGCGCCGGCGAGCTCGAGCCGCCAGTCGGAGAGCAGGCGCCGGCCGTCGGGGGCGTGCTCGGGTGTGCGCGCGATCGCGATGCCGAGCTCGCGCAGCGGAAACTCCGACGCGCGGCCGGCCCGATACCGCGTCGACCACCGATCGGGATCCTTCGCGCGCCAGCGGATCGCGGTCGACAGCCGCATGCGAAACAGGTTGTCCGCGCGCGTGCCGTCGACGGTGTCGGCCTCGAGCCAGGCCCAGCCGAGATCGGCGGCGATGACGGCCGCGAGCTCGCGGTCGATGTGCAGCGTGATGTCGTGCGCGCCGAGCCCGACCTCGACGGTCCGGACCTCGGCGCGCCTCGCGACGATCGCGGCGACCGGGCTCGTGCGCGGCTCGATCGACGTGTGCTCGACGCGCGCGTGGACGAGGTCGCCCATGCCGTGCGGCAGCTCGCCGTCTCCGGGTGCCGGGCCGAATGCGAGCGTCAGGGCTGCGCGATCGGCGGTCGCCGGGGCGTCCGGTGCGAGCCAGCGCGTCCGGCCGGCCTCGGGGCGGATCGCGAACGCGAAGCCGTCGTCGTCGTCGGGATCGAACATCAGCTGCGCCTCGCCGATCGCGTCCGCGGTGATCCGGCGGCCCGGTCCGAGGTGTGCCGGCGCGAGGCCGGGCGCGTCGCCGTGCGCGAGCGTGCCGTCGAGGCCGAGCACGAGCGCGCCGCCGGCGGTGTGCGCGTACGCGATCCCGCGATGCCGGCCACGCTCGATCCCGCTGCCATCGCGCGTGCTCCATCCGGCGACGTCGCTGCGCCACGCGACGAGCAGGTTGTCGGACTCGCGGCCGACCGCGAGCGAAGCAGCTGCGGTGCCGCCCGGCTCGTCGCGGTGGCGGCCGGCCCCGATGGCGACCGAGCCGGCGACGCGCACGTGGTCCTCGCCGTACTCGCGGTCGAGCGGCCACAGCGCGTCGAAGATCCGGAGGTCGGGCGTGCGCGGCGTCGCGACGCGTGGCACGTCGGCCGCCGCGGCGCTCGCGCATGCCGCGACCAGGCCGAGCGAGCGGAGCGTCATGGCGATCCGGACGCATCGATGCGGCCGCCAGTCGCACGCAATTTTGCCGCGACACGGGCGGTGATCGCCGCCGGACGCGCGCGTCTGTGCTTGCGCGCGCCGGCCATCCGATGGAGGGTGCGCCGGTGGTCGAAGAACGCTCGCTCCTGACGACGCTGCGGACCGCGGGCTACGCGTTCGTCGACGGCGGCGAGATGGCGCGGCTGCTCGGGCCGCTCGCGGACTGGGACGCGTTCGCCGCGAGCTGGAACGACCTCCACCTCGACACGTACATGGCCGATGGCGGCCGGTATCGCCGGCGCCGTCACGCGCTGTATGCGATCGCCGGCGAGGCGATCACGCGCAAGCCGCACGGTCCGCACTGGCAGAGCAAGCTCTACAACCCGCTGCACGGCGACCTCGAGCGCTGGTTCGAGCCGGTCACCGACGCGATCGGCGCCTCGCAGAGCATGACGACGATCCTCGCGTGGTCCGCGCGCATGTTCGATCGGCTGCTCGCGGTGCCGCGGTGGGACGTGGAGGTCCATCAGTTCCGGATCGAGGCGCGCGCGGGCGAGGCCGGCAACCCGACGCCGGAGGGCCCGCATCGCGACGGCGTCGACTACGTGCTCGTGCTGATGATCCGGCGCGTCAACATCGTCGAGGGCACGACGACGATCCACGACCTCGCGGGCCGCCAGCTCGGCAGCTTCACGCTCACGGCGCCGCTCGATGCCGCGCTCGTCGAGGACGCACGCGTGTACCACGGCGTCACGCCGGTCGAGCCCGAGGATCCGGCGCGCGACGCGTATCGCGACGTCCTTGTCGTGACGTTCAAGCGGCCAGCGGCGTGACCGACTGCTCGGCGAGCCGGCGCAGCGTCCGCAGCTGCTTCTGCATCATCACCCAGTCGCCCGCCGGCAGCAGCCACGACACGAGGCGCATCAGGCCGCGCGGCCTGCGGATGACGAGCTTCGCGACGATGCGCGAGCCGCCCGGCGCCGGTACGACCGCGTAGGTGATCGCGAGGTCGCCGAACGCGCCGCGTGCGCGGTCGAGCACGAGCGTGACGTGGCGATCGCGCTCGAAGCTGGCGAGCGTGAAGATCGTCATGAACCGCTGGCCGCGCGCGAGCTGCTCGAGTCCCGGGGTCAGCGTGCGCGGGCTCGTGCGCCCGAGGTTGTCGATCCAGTCATACGAGTACGGCGCGACCCGCAGCTGGCACAGCCAGCGAAACGTCACCGCGGGCGGTGCGGCGACATCGATCGCGCGGAACAGCACGTCGTGCGGCTCGGCGACGAGCGCGTCGCACGGATAGTGGGCCGCTCGCTCCTCGGGGGTCGAGCCCCAGTCGCGTACGAAGCTCATGGACGTTGGATGCCGGCATGCGCGGGCGGGGTTCGCTTGGTAGTGTCGGCCCGTGCCCCCCGCGCTCGTCGACGATCTGCTCGCCTTCCTTCGCGAATCGCCCACGCCGTACCACGCGGTCGAGGCCGGCCGCCGCCGCCTCCAGGCCGCCGGATTTCGCGCGCTCGCCGAGACCGCTCCGTGGGATCGCCTCGCGCCCGGCAAGTACTACGTGACGACGACGGGCACGAACCTGTTCGCGTTCGTGCTGCCCGACGCGCCGGACCATCGCCGGCAGTTCCGCATCATCGGCGCGCACACCGACAGCCCGAACCTGCGGCTCAAGCCGAAGCCGGACTACACGAACGAGGGCTACGCGCAGCTCGGCGTCGAGGTCTACGGCGGCGTGCTGCTCAACTCGTGGCTCGATCGCGATCTCGGCATCGCCGGGCGCGTGCTCGTGCGCGACGACGCCGGCGCGATCACGAGCAAGCTCGTGCTGCTCGACCGTCCGCTCGCACGTGTGCCGCAGCTCGCGATCCACCTCGACCGCGAGGTCAACGACAAGGGCCTCGTCCTCAACAAGCAGGATCACCTCGCGCCGATCCTCGGCCTCGGCACGCTGTCGGTCGGCAAGCTCGTCGGTGACGCGCTCGACGTCGCGCCCGAGTACATCGTCGGCAGCGATCTGATGCTGTTCGACCTCACGCCGCCGACGCGCGCCGGCGCGAACCACGAGCTGATCTTCTCGGCGCGGCTCGACAACCAGGCGATGTGCCACGCCGCGCTCACCGCGATCACCGCCACCGACGCGCCGCGCGCGATCCCGGTGATCGCGCTGTTCGATCACGAGGAGGTCGGCAGCGACAGCGTCGGCGGTGCCGGCAGCGCCGTGCTGCCGCGCGTGCTCGAGCGGCTCGTCGGCAGCCGCGAGGCATTTCACCAGGCCTGCGCCCGCTCGACGTGCATCTCCGCCGACATGGCGCACGCGGTCCATCCGAACTACGCGAGCCGCCACGAGCCGCGCCACAAGCCGCAGCTCAACGGCGGCCCCGTCATCAAGACGAACACGCAGCAGCGCTACGCGACGAGCGCCGCCACCGCCGCGATGTTCGCCCAGCTGTGCCGCGAGTCCGACGTGCCGGTCCAGCACTACGCGCACCGTACGGACATGCCGTGCGGCAGCACGATCGGTCCGATCACGTCCACGCTGCTCGGCATCGCGACCGTCGACGTCGGCAACGCGATGCTCAGCATGCACTCGGCGCGCGAGTGCGCCGGCGCGAAGGATCCCGAGCTGATCGCGCCGGTGTTCGCGCGCTTTTTGGGGTCAGGCTCCACTTAGTCAACCAGGTGGCGCGCAACCCCACGGGATCACGTGATCGAACGGGGACAGGCTACACTTCGTCAACCTGCGCGCGTGGGTGGACACGACGCAGCGCCGATCGTCGGCGCCAGGTTGCGCAAGTGTAGCCTGTCCCCAGACCACGACGTGATTTCACAGACTTCAGCGTCGCCAGGTTGAGCAAGTGTAGCCTGACCCCGTTATTCGCGGGCGCGCATGAAGATCCGGATCACGTACCAGAACATGAGCGCCACCGACGAGAACAGCGCGAGCGCGGCGGCGACGTGCTGCTTCGGATCGTAGTGCGCGAGGATCTGCGAGGTCTGGTAGAGGATGTAGCCCGCCGCGAGCAGGACCATCGCGATCGAGAACACGAGGCCGAGGTTGAAGCCGAACGCGATCGACAGCAGGATCAGCATCAGTGCCGCACCGCTCGCCATGACGAGGCCGCTGCGCAGGAACGAGAAGTCCTTCTTCGAGATGAACACCGAGGCGGTGAGCGCGCCGAAGATGCCGAGCGTGACGTAGGCGGAGTCGCGGATGATGTTCGGATCGCCGCCGCCCTTCGCGATGATCGCCGCGGTCTTGATCTGCACGATCGTGAGCAGCGGGACGAAGATCAGGGCCTCGGCGACGATGTAGATCCCGAGCCCGAGGTACTGCATCGCACGTGAGGTCGCGTGGCTCGCCCAGTAGTCGGCGACCCACGACACGGCCATGAAGACGCCGAGCACGATCGCCCAGTTCCAGCGCTTCGCGAGCGCGAAGTTGAACAGCGGCGCCGAGACCTTCTCGACGAGCGTCGGGTTCGTCAGCAGCAGGTACTCGAGGCCTGCGAACGCGAGGATCGCGAGCAGCAGGTGCAGGTACGTCAGCCGGATGAAGCGGACGCGATGCGACACGCCGGCCGTGGCATCCGCACCGGCGACCGAGCGGCCCTGCTTCGGTGGCTTCGACTTCGACGACTTCGCCGATGGCTGCGGCTCCATCGCCTTCGCCGCGGCGGCCGCGTGCTGGACGTAGCCGTAGCTCGGCGCGACCTGGCCGTAGTGCGCCTGCTGTGGATACGGCGCCTGCGGGTAGCTCGGGGCGACCGGTTGCTGCTGGTACTGCGGATAGCCCTGGTGTTGCTGTGGATGATGCTGTGGATGATGGTGCTGCTGCGCGTACGGATCGACGTACGGCTGCTGCGGCTGTGGCTGTGCGTACGGCGACGGTGGCGCGGCGTACGGCTGCAGGTACTCCGGCAGCTGGGTCGCCTGCGGCTGCGTGTCGTGGTGCTCGAAATGAGCGGGCGGATAGCCGTGCCCGGGCTGTGGCTGCTGTGGTTGCTGCTGAGCCGTCCACCCGAGCACGGTCTTCTTCGGTTCGTTGGTCATGGGGATCCTGTGGTGAAGAGCGAGGAAGAGCGAGGAGAGCGAGGACGTGACAGAGCAATCGCGCCTGCACCTCGATGCAGACGCGATTCACCGACGACGAGACAGCGCGCTCAGAGCGTCAGCAGCCACACGATGTAGATCGCACCGAGCACGATCGCGACGATGCCGAACAGACCCTGGTACGCGGCGAGCTTGACGCGGATCTGCTGGCCTCGTGCTTGTGCGGTCGGGCTCGATCCGAGTGTGTATTTCGTGATGAGTCCGAACCCGAGCAAGAAGCCGACGAGCACACGTGCGACGGAGAGTGCGAGGGCGAAGATCCACAGCACCGGGTTCGTCGACAGCAGGCCGAGGTAACGCACGCACGCGATGACGTCCCAGGCGCCCCAGAAGAACAGCACGATGCCGATCCACCCTTGATAGGGCGTGAGCTTGTCGATCAGCTGCTTCGCGTTCGGCTTGCGAGCGATGATCAATGCAGACGCGGCCAGGATGCCGCCAGCGATGGTGAGTAGACCTGTGAACATTGCGTTGCCTCCGGTTCGGCGAGCCAATCGCTCGCGTTTGCTGGCTCGGACATAGGCAACGGACAGGCCACGTGTAAGTGCTCGTCACGCCTTGCGTCTGACCGCGAAAGGTACGCAAGATCTTGCGTGATCGGGCAATCGCGATGAGCAAGCCGACCGACCCGCGCGAGCAGCGCACCACGCTCAAGGGTGGTGACACGGTGTTACACGCGCGGACGACGCTCGTGTTCTATCACCGCAACGGCGCGACGGTCGCGCAGCTCGAGAAGGGCAAGCCGATCGTGGTCGGTCGGTCGGCGCCGTCGGACGTCGAGATTCCCGATCCCGGGCTGTCGCGCCAGCACGCGCGGTTCGTCTGGGACGATCGCGGGATCTGGGTCGAGGATCTGAAGAGCACGAACGGCACGAAGCGCAACGGCGACAAGATCACGCACGCGAAGATCGCGCCGGGCGACGAGGTCGCGATGGGCCCGGTGATGGTCTCGGTGCACGTGATCTCGTCGGTCGACGAGGAGCTGCGCGGCTTCGACGGTCACGATCGCTTCGTCGCCGCGTTCGCCGACGAGATCACGCGTGCGCGGACATTCGAGCGGCCGCTGTCGCTGCTGATGGTGCGCGCCGCCAATCCTAAGGACGGTCACGTCAGCAAGTGGGCCGGCCGGCTGCGGATGCGGCTCCGGCCGGTCGATCGCGTCGGGATCTACGGCCCGTCGGCGGTGCTCGTGGCGCTGCCGGAGACCACGCCCGACGGCGCGCGCCAGCTCGCGCAGGAGCTGTCCGGCGGCAGCCCGGCGCTCGCGTGCAGCACGGTGACGTACCCGACCGACGGCAGCAGCGTCGAGGAGCTGATCCACGCCGTGCAGACGCCGCGCCGCGCGGACCGCGAGTCACAGGCCGCGATCGACGCGAGCTCGGTCGTCGTCAAGAACGCGGCGATGAAGCAGGTGATGATCACGGTCAAGCGGCTCGCGCAGTCGACGATCGCGGTGCTGATCCACGGCGAGACCGGCACCGGCAAGGAGGTGATCGCGCGTGCGCTGCACGATCACGGGCCGCGCGCGAAGCAGCCGCTGCGCACGATCAACTGCGCGGCGATCCCCGCGACGCTGATCGAGAGCGTGCTGTTCGGTCACGAGCAGGGCGCGTACACGGGCGCGGACAAGAGCGCGCGCGGCATCTTCGAGCAGGCGGACGGCGGCACGGTGCTGCTCGACGAGATCGGCGAGCTCCAGCCGTCGGCGCAGGCGGCGCTGCTGCGCGTGCTCGAGACGAAGAAGCTGACGCGCGTCGGCGGCGATCGCGAGATCGCGGTCGACGTTCGCGTGATCGCCGCGACCCACCGCGATCTCGAGGCGATGGTCGACGCCGGCCGGTTTCGCCAGGACCTGCTGTACCGGCTCAACACGATGACGCTGCGGATCCCGCCGCTGCGCGAGCGCGTCGACGAGATCAAGCCGCTCGCGGAGCGCTTCCTCAAGGAGGCGGCGAAGCAATCCGGCAGCAGCGTGCGCGGCATCGATCCGGACGCGCTCGCGGCGCTCGAGGCGTACAGCTGGCCCGGCAACGTCCGCGAGCTGCGCAACGCGATCGAGCGCGCGGTCGTGCTCGCCGAGGGCAAGGCGATCCGGCTCGAGGATCTGACCGACCGGATCCGCGGCGGTGCGAAGCCGCCGGCCACCGAGGGCGAGCTGCCGGCGCTCGGCAGCGCGGAGGTCCCGAGTGACTATCGCGAGCACCTGCGCAAGTACGAGAGCGATCTGATCCTGCGCGCGCTCCACAAGCACAACGGCAACCAGACCGAGGCCGCACGCGCGCTCGGCCTTCCGCTGCGCACGCTCGTTCACAAGATCCAGACCTACGGCATCAAGAAGAAGTTCGACCGCTGATCGCGCGATCGCGCAATCGATTGCGTGACCGCGCCCGAGCCCGCGCGCGCGAACAACGAGTTGCGCGTGGCCCGGTGCTTGCCTTCCGTCGTGCCGACAACGGAGGAAACATGGGTCTGTTCGACAAGCTCAAGAACAAGGTACAGCAGGTCACCGCACCGCCGCCGCCGGTCCACCAGCACGTCCACGAGGAGGTCGAGGAGGTCGAGCCGGATAC
This sequence comes from Kofleriaceae bacterium, assembly GCA_035715365.1. GTDB lineage: Bacteria > Myxococcota_A > Polyangia > Haliangiales > Haliangiaceae > JABFXX01. The sequence goes on from DASTLB010000033.1 coordinate 41,637, forward strand.
GGTCGCCGACGAGCCGGAAGCTCAGTTCGACGTCGCCGGCTTCGATCCCGACGACGAGGACTCGTTCTTCACCGCCGTGCTCCACATGGAATCCGAGGGTCAGTTCGGCGGCACCGACGAGTCGCGCGCCGAGATCATGCAGCGCTACGGGATCCGTGATCGCAGCCACTGGCACACGGTCAAGGAGTCGGTCTATGCGCTGCTGATCCGCAAGTACGGCACGATGGAGGAGGTCGGACAGCGCGAGATGAACTGGCGCATGGGCCAGATGCAGAATCACATGCAGCAGCAGGTCGCGAAGCAGGCGGCCGGTGGTGGGTTCGAGCCCGTCGAGGGCGTGTCGCTCGAGGCGTGGGCCGCGATCAATGCATCGATCGTGAGCGGCGCGAACCCGGACGATCTGCTGAAGGGCGCCGGCATCGATCGCGCGCGCTGGGAGCGCGTGTCCGCCGAGTGGAACGCCCGGATGGCGCGCGACACGACGTTCGCGATCGCGCAGATCTACGGCAACGCGTTCCAGGCCGCGTCGAAGGGCAAGTTCGGCGACTACGCGCGGGAGGCCGCCGCGGCGCGCGCCGCGAATCGCGAGCTCGCGATGGAGCCGCCGATGTCGCTCGAGCAGTTCTGGGAGATCATGTACGAGCAGAGCTATGCCGCGCAGCTCGGCAAGGATCCCGTCGAGGCGCTGCGGTCGTGCGGGCTGACCGTCGTCGACTGGACCGATCTCGGCACGTACATGGGCTACTTCTTCCATCGCACCGGCGTGCGCAACCACGCCGAGTACGAGGTGATTCACAAGCGGGTCGAGGCGAAGATGGCCGCGAAGTACCCGAACGTGAAGCCGGACGTCGACATCACGTTCTGATCACGTCACTCGATACGGTTCGACGAACACCCGATCTCGACGAGATCGGGTGTTCGCGTTTCGGCGTGATTGCGTGACTGCGCAAGATCTTGCGTATCGCGCATGACAAGCACTCGCGGGTTCGCGTGATTGCACGAGGCAATCGCTTTGCACACACGAGCCGCCATGCGCACGCTGTCTGCTCTGTTCCTCGTCGGATGTGCGAGCTCGCCGAGCCACGCGCCCGAGCCGATGCCGGTCGCGCCCACGATCACCGTCTCGTCGCTCGCGACGCCGATCGTGACGCCGATCGAGCCGGCGACGGTCGCATCCGCCGTGAAGCTTCGCGTGACGACGACGGTCGTCGACGAGCCGTCGTCTGCCGGTGCCAAGCTCGGGATCATCCGGCGCGGCACGATCGCGGCGATCCAGCACGAGGCCGACGGCGACGCGCGCTGCCCGCGCTGGATCGAGATCGCGCCGCGCGGCTGGCTGTGCGAGACCCAGATCGAGCGCACGACCGAGGCGCCGACCGCCGCGCCTGAGATCACGCTCGCGACGCCCGACGACGCCGGCGACATCCCGGTGCCCGGCCTCTACGGTGCCGTGCGCGGCAAGGACGTGATCGCGTACGCGAGCGCCGCCGATGCGAAGGCGGGCAACGGCCGCGTGCTCGTCGGCTCGAACTCGGTGCGCGCGGCGGGCGCGACCGTGATCGACGGCAAGCGATTCTGGAAGACGAGCAGCGGCGAGCTGATCGAGGCATCGTCGATCGCGGTGTTCTCGCCGTCGAAGTTCCATGGCGTCGCGCTCGCGCCGGGCGCGCAGCTGCCGGCGTGGGCACGGTCGCGCCGCGATCCGTACAAGCCGGTCGCGCTGCGTGACGAGCGCGGTGCGGTGATCGGCAAGCTCGCACCGCGCACGATCGTCTACCCGCGCGAGACCTCCGACGACGGCAAGCGCGTGCGCATCGACGACGCGACGTGGATCGCGCGCGACGATCTGCGGATCGCGCAGCTCACCGAGCCGCCGTCGGACACCGCGCCCGACGAGAAGTGGTTCGACGTCGACCTCGAGGACCAGGTGCTCGTCGCCTACGAGGGCGAGCGCCCGGTCTACGCGACGCTCGTGTCGACCGGCAAGACCGGCGATCGCGGCAAGCACGGCACGCCTCCCGGCATCGCGCGCATCCGCTCGAAGCACCTCACCGCGACGATGAACAACGACAAGGGCGAGGCGTACTCGGTCGCGGCCGTGCCGTGGACGATGTACTACGACGGCAGCTACGCGCTGCACTCGTCGTACTGGCACGATGGTTTCGGCGGTCGGCGCAGCCACGGCTGCATCAACCTCGCGCCGCGCGATGCCCGCGTGCTCTACGCGTGGTCGTCGCCGGATGTCCCGCCGGGCTGGATCGCGGTCTACGGCGATGTCGATCATCCCGGCTCGCTGGTGCGCGTCCGCAGCAAGCGCGTCCCCGAGCCCGGCTTTCGCGGGTATGCAAGGACGCTGCACGACCGCGTATCCGACATCGGCCACGTAACAGCCATCCGGTAAAAGCGAACGCGCGTTAACGGCGTCGATCGCGAGTGGCGAGAACTGCTCGTGTTTGCCCTGCGGCGTGATCCTTGCTGATCCGCACGGCGGGAGAGGAAGGGACCTCTCTTCGTGTGGAGGCATCGATGCGTCCGAATGGCCTGGTCTTGTCTGCGGTCTGCTTGTTCGTCGGTCATGTCGCGTTCGCGCAGCCCGCGCCGGCGCCAACGCCACCGACTCCTCCAGCGCCACCCGCGGCACCGCCGGCACCCGCGACCGAGCCCGCACCGACGACCGAGCCCACGCCGCCCCCGGCGCCGGCACCGGCCCCCGCGCCGGCCGCGACGACCACGGCACCGGCCATGACCGACAAGCCGCTCGGCACCGCGTTCGGCGTCGGCATCCACGCGATGCTGACCGGACCGACGGGACCGTCGCTCGTCTACAACGCGAGCAGGTTCCACATCGAGGGCATCATCGCGTTCGTCGATGCGGAAGGCACCGACCTCGCGATCGGCGGCCGGGCCTGGTTTCACGTCCACCAGACGAAGAATTCATCGCTGTCGCTCGGCGGCGGCCTCGCGATCGTCAACACCGACAGCGAGATGGTCGTCGACCCGACGCGGCCCGCGCAGGATGGCGACACGAACATCAACCTCGAAGGCGGCGCGCAGATCCGGTTCTTCGCGACCGAGAACGTCGCGCTCAGCGCCTCGGTCGGGCTCGCGGTCGTCACCGGCGACGCCGATGTCATCGCGCTGACCGGTCAGCTCACCGGTGCGGTCGGCCTGACGTACTTCTTGTTCTAACGGATCTCGTACTCGTCGAAGTCGGGTCGACGCGTCTGCCACCAGTAGCGCGTCACGCGGCTCGACCAGTTATTCGTGATCTTGCCGTCGGCCGTCTTGTACCAGCTGTGGCAGTCCGCGGCCCACGCGGTATCGGCGAGCGCGCGCTGGACCTCGGCGTTCGAGCGCGCCATCGCCTCGGCCCTGACGTCGAGCGAGCGTGCGCCGCGGCGCTCGAGCTCCTCGAGGCAGCGAATCACATAGGACACCTGACACTCGATCATGAACAGGATCGAATTGTGGCCGAGATTGGTATTCGGTCCGTATAGCAAGAACAGGTTCGGAAACCCACTGATCGTGATCCCGCGGTGCGCCTCGGCGCCGGCGCGCCACGCATCGTGCAGCGCGATGCCGTCGCGTCCGGTGATCTGCATCGGCACGAGGAAGCTCGTCGCCTCGAACCCGGTCGCGTAGACCGCGACGTCCGCGCGGTGCGTGACGCCGTCGACGGTGACGAGGCCCTCGGGCACGAAGCGATCGATCGCGGACGTCACGACCTCGACGTTCGGCCGCACGAGTGCCTCGTACCAGTCGTCGGAGATCAGGATGCGCTTGCAGCCGAGCGGATAGTCCGGCGTCAGCTTCGCGCGCAGCACCGGATCGGCGACGACGTCGTGCAGGTAGCCGAGCGCCATCCGCCGGATCAGCTTGCTCATCAGGCTGCCGGGCCGCAGCGCCGAGAACCGCGCCTCGAGCGACCAGTAGATGTAGTCGCGATACAGCCGGCGCGCGCCGGGCACCGTGCGGAACAGCCACTTCTCCCACTCGCGATAGCGCCGGTCGTTGCGCCGGATCACGTAGCTCGGCGAGCGCTGCATCACCGTGACGTGGCCGGCCACCTGCGCGATCTGCGGGATGATCTGGACCGCGCTCGCGCCGTTGCCGATCACGACCACGCGCTTGCCGGCGAGATCGAGCGACGCGTCCCAGCGCGCCGAGTGCATCGCGCGGCCCGCGAACGTGTCGGCGCCCGGCAGCGCCGGTACGTACGGACGGTTGAGCTGGCCGGTGCCGCTGATCAGCACGTTCGCGACGAGCTGGGTGCCGTCGTCGAGCTCGATCCGCCACGCGTCGCCGTCCCACGTCGCGGCGCGGACCTCGCGCCCGAGCCGGAGGTGCGGCCCGAGCCCCGCCTCGTCGACGCAGCGCTGGAAGTAGCGCTCGATCTCCGGCTGCAGCGCGAACTTGCGGTCCCACCCGGGATTCGGCGCGAACGAGAAGCAGTAGAGGTGCGAGGGCACGTCGCAGCCCGCGCCGGGATAGCGGTTGTCGTGCCACGTCCCCGCGACGCCACGCGAGCGCTCGACGATCGTGAACCGCGTGTAGCCCGCGCGCTTGAGCTGCATGCCCATCGCGATGCCGGCGGCACCTGCACCGACGATCACGATCTCGCGATCCACGGGCGCAACCGTAGCCGATCTCTGCGCTACGTTCCGCCGGTGCAACGCATCGCGCAGTCTCGAGACGGCGAGCCGCTGGCGTACCAGCTCGCGGGCCCGGCCGGCCGCACGCCCCTGCTGACCGTCCACGGCCTGGTGTCGTCGATCCAGCACTGGTGCTTCTTCACGCCGCACTTCGCGGCGCAGCGCCCCGTGGTGTCGTGGGAATACCGAGGGCACGGCGGTCAGCCGGCGCCGCGCGACCACCGCTCGGCGAGCGTCGCGCAGTTCGCCGACGACGCGCATTCGGTATGGGCGGCCGCCGGCGTCGGACCCTCGGTGATCGTCGGACTGTCGTTCGGCGTCCAGGTCGCGCTCGAGCTGTGGCGGCGGCATCCCGAGGCGGTGCGCGCGCTCGTGCTGATCTGCGGCACCGCCGGGCATCCACTCGATCGCGTGTCGTCGTCGCCGACGCTGCGTCGCGCGGCCGCCGCGATCGTGCGGCGGCTCGGCGATAGCGGCATCGCGACGCCGCTGCTCGCGTTCCTGCGGTCGAGCGCCGGCCGGCGGTTCGCGTCCGAGCTCGCGTATCTCAGCGGCGGTGCGCATCGCGAGGCCTGCCCGCGCGACGTGCTCGACGATCTGTTCGGTCACGTCGGCAACCTGCCGCCGCCGCTGCTCGCCGAGGTGACCGCGAGCTACCTCGAGCACGACGCGTTCGACGTGCTGCCGACGATCACGGTGCCGACGCTGATCCTCGCGGGCGATCGCGATCAGCTGACGCCGGTGTCGATCGCCGAGCGCATGCACGCGGCGATTCCCGGCAGCGAGCTCGTCGTGTTTCCCGGCCACACGCACCTCGTGCAGGTCGAGCAGCCCGCCGCGGTGCACGCCGCGATCGAGTCATTCCTCGCCGATCACGGGCTCTGATCGATCCGGCTCGTCGTGATCGGCGAGCGCGGTCGCGAGGAACCGGTACGTCCACTCCTCGGCGAACTTGCGCGAGTCGGCGAACACGATCGGGATCTCGCGGTAGCGGATCTGTAGCCGCGCGAGGATGTCCGGTAGCCAGCCGTCGGGTGACCGCGGCACATCGAACAGCTTCGGATAGCCGGCCTCGACGACGATCGCCGCGAGCGGCAGCTCGGCGAGCTTGCCGAGCTGGAACGCGAGCGTGCCATTCGCCAGCGATCCGATCAGATCCTCGATCGCCTTGCGCTCGACGACGGCGACCCAGCGCTCGCCCGCGCGCACGGCGTAGTCGCCCGCGGCCGACGCCGTGCGCTCGATCGTGACGTCGCGCCCGGCGAACCGGAACGGATACTTCTCGCGCGTGTCGACGTGGATCGTGAAGCCGCCGGTCAGCGCCTTACGCCGCGGCACGCGCGCCCCGGGCTTCGCGGCCATCGCGACCTTGCGGGTCTGCCAGAAGATCGCGGTCCGGCCGCGCACCTCGGTGAACACGAACTGCGAGCGGTCCTGACGCGGACGATCGAGCACGAGATCGACCGCCGGGCCGCGCCGCCGGCACACGAGGACCGGCGTCTGCTCGACGATCTCGACGCCGTCGGGCCAGCCGCCGACGTGGACGTGGCAGTACACGCGCGCCGTGGTCGGCCACGGCGACTTCGCCTTCAGGATCAGCTCGCCGCCCTCGATCGGGACGCGCAACAGGAATGGCAGGCTGCTCCCGGCATCGGGGTTCTTCGCCACGACGAACGCGCGCTCGCTCACGTGCCGCGCATTGTGCCGCCATCACGGTCCGCGAGGAAGCACGACGCAAGCCGTGCGCCGCCGCCGCGCCGGGCGCAGGCTCTGCGCGAATCTCGGCTCCAGCCGCTGCGCTGCGTTGGCGCGCGTCATGAAGACAACCAGGGTGCCATGCAACTCTCCGAGCTGATCCAGCGCGACGTCATCACCTGCACCAACCGCGACAGCCTGGCGCGCGCCGCCCAGCTGATGTGGGAACACGACATCGGATGTCTCCCGATCACCGGCGACGATGGCCGCGTGGTCGGCGTGCTGACCGATCGCGACATCGCGATGGCCGGCTACATCCAGGGCGCGCCGCTACGGTCGATCGCGATCTCGAGCGTCATGTGCCGCGAGCCGGTCACCTGCCAGGAGACCGATGACCTGCGACAGCTGCAGCGCATCATGATGGATCGCCAGATCCGCCGCGTACCCGTCGTCGACGCGCAGGGCTTGCCGGTCGGCATCGTCACCGTCAACGACATCGCGCGCGCCGCGGCGGCGGGCCGGCTCGCAGCGGGCGAGCTCGCGTCGACGATCTGCGCGATCAACCGACCGCGCGTCTCGCGCGCCGCCTGAGCTGGCAGGTCGGATGCAAGCCTTCGGGGCATGCAAGCCACCACGTTTCTCGACGACGAGGCCCCGCCGCGCGAGACCGCCCGCGTGCGCCGGCTGCGGTTCGCGACGAACGCGAGCATCCTCATCTCCGCGCTGTTCGTCGCGGTGTCGCTCGGCGGGCTGCTGCTGCCGGCCGCCTACGCGCGCGAAACTACGAGCTGGGCGACCCAGGCGATCGCCCAGGACTGGTTCGACCTCGTGATCGCGGCGCCCTGCATCTTCTTCGCGGCGTCGGTCGCGCGGACGAACGAGCGCGCCCGCCCCGTGCTCGCCGGCTTCCTGCTGTTCGCGATCTACACGTTCGTCATCTACGCGTTCGCGGTGCACCTGAACCCGCTGTTCCTCGTGTACTGCGCGGGGCTCGGCCTCGCGGTGTACGCGCTGATCGCGCTCGCCAGATCGATCCACATCGCGCCCGCCGAGCTGCGCTGGCGCCGCACGACCGCCGGCTTCCTCGTCGTCGTCGGTGTCGCGTTCGGGCTGCTGTGGCTCGGCGAGCTCGTGCCCGCGGCGATCCGCGGCCGCGAGCCGGCGGCGCTCGTCGCGACCGGGCTGTTCACGAACCCGGTGCACGTGCTCGACCTGTCGTTCATCCTGCCGCTGCACGTGCTCGCCGGCGTCCTCGTGTGGCGGCGCCGCGCGCTCGGGGCCGTGCTCGCGCCGGTGGTGCTCGCGTTCGGCGCGCTGATGGCAGCGTCGATCGCGGTGCTCGTCGTCGCCGAGGGCGGCACCGCGGTCGCGATCGCGATGGGGCTCGTCGCGCTCGCGTCGATCGCCCTGCTCGTCGCTGCGGTGCGCCGCGCGTGATATAGCCGCCTGCGGTGCAGGCCTTCCGCGTCGCTGCGTGGTTGCTCGTGATCGGCTGCGGGAGCTCGTCGCCCGCCACGCCCGGCGACTGCGAGCTCGTGCTCGGCAAGCCCGCCGACGCGATGGTCGCGCTGTCGAAGCGCTATCCCGGCGAGCCGGTCAAGGTCGCCGAGATCATCGAGCGCTGCATCGCGCCCGACGGTGACGAGTGCACGCGGATCGCGAAGATCGTGCAGGCGATCCCGAGCATGATGCCGACGCGCATGGCGACCGCCGGTGCGGACGCGCGCGCGACCTGTCGCGGGATGCCGCCGGCGCTGCGGCGCTGCTTGATGCCGAGCTACGGCGTCGCGCACCTCGACGAGTGCAAGCGCCAGCTCGAGGACATGGCCGCGACCCCGATCGACCAGATCCCGATCACGCCGTCGACGGTGGTGCAGCCGGATCCGGACGCGTGCGAGGACCTCGTGCTGCGGCTCGATCGCGACGGCACCTGGCTCCGCGCGGGCACGACCACGCGCTGCTTCGCGCGGTACGCGGACGGTCACGTCGACCGCGACTGGCTCGCGCGTCAGCTCGAGACCGCGCGGAACGCGTGCCATCCATCGATCAGCGTCGTCGCGAGCGACGGCATCGCGTACCAGGCCTTGATCGATGCGATGGACGTGATCGTCGCGATCGGCTACCCGGACGTCGGGCTCGCCGCGCGCGACGACGCCCGCATCTTCGACGGCGCGAAGCGCAGCAAGGACTGCGCCGCCCCGCACAAGCAGACCGCGCTGCCGGCGCCGCGCACGATCCCGGCCTCCGGCGGTGGCCCGGACGCGCTGCAATCCGCGCCCGTCGTGATCGTCACCCGCGACGAGCTGATGTTCAGCACCGGCGGCGACCGCCGCACGCTCGCGAAGCTGAGCGAGCTCGGCACCGGCACGCTCGACGCGCTCGCCGCCGCGTTCCCGAAGGATCCGAAGCACCGGCTGTGGATCCTGCAGGCGGACGTCGCGACGCCGGCCACGCTCGTCCACCGGATCGTCGAGACCGCGAAGACCGCGGGCTACGATAGCGTCCTGTTCGCGGTGAAGAACCGGTAGCCGATGCTCGTGCTGCGCTTCCTCGGTCGCGGCCTGTGGGTCGCCCTCGTGCTGCTCGCGCACGGTGTCCTGTGGCTGCTCGGCTGGCTCGTGCTGCTGCTCGCGCTGCGGCCGAAGCCGGTGCGCCAGGCGTGGTTCGCGGCGCGGCTGACCGCGCTGCTCGTCGCGCTCGGTGCCACGTTCGTCAAGGTCGGCCAGATCATGTCGACGCGGCCGGATCTGTTTCCGCCGCACGTGATCCGGTCGTTGACCCGGCTGCAGGACAACGTCGGCGCGTTCGCGTGGCGCGCGGTCGAGCGGACGATCGTCGGGGAATTCGGCAAGCCGGTCGACGAGCTGTTCGCGACGTTCGATCGCGTGCCGGTCGCGAGCGCGTCGGTCGCGCAGGTCCATCGCGCGACGCTGCCCGGCGGCGAGGAGGTCGCGGTCAAGGTGCGGCGGCCCGGGCTCGACGATCTCGTGCGGTTCGACCTCGCGGTGATGAAGCTCGTCGCGCGCATGGTCGCGCTCGTGCCATCGCTGCGGCTGCTCGCGCCGGTCGAGAGCGTCGAGGAGTTCGGCCGCGCGATCCGGGCGCAGATCGATCTGCGGATCGAGGCCGACAACAACCGGCGGTTCGCGCACAACTTCGCGAACGATCCCGACGTCACGTTCCCGACGCTGCACCCCGCGCTGTGCAGCCGGTGCGTGCTGACGATGGGGTTCGTTCGCGGCGTCAAGGTGCTCGACGCACCGGCGAAGGCCGGCGCCGACGCGACGCGGCTCGCGAAGATCGGGTTTCGCACGCTGCTGCAGATGGTGTTCGCCGACGGCTTCGTCCACGCCGACCTGCATCCCGGCAACATCCTCGTCGACGAATCCGGCCACATCGTCATCCTCGATCTCGGGCTGACCGCGGAGCTCGACGAGGATGCCCGCCGCGCGTTCGCGCAGTTCTTCGCAGGCTGGGCGAGCGGCAACGGCAAGATCATGGCGAAGCTGATGTCGGATCTGTCGCCGTCGGCGCGCGTGCCGGACTACGCGGCGTACGAGGCCGATGTCGACGTGTTCGTCGGCCGCTACCTCGGCAAGCCGCTCGGCGAGGTCCAGGTCTCGACGGTCGCGTTCGACATGTTCGACATCCTGCGCCGCCATCGCGTCCGCGTGAACCCGACGTACACGATGTGCAACGTCGCGATCGCGGTGACCGAGGGCATCGGCAAGCAGCTCGATCCGCGGCTCGATCTCGTGCAGGAAGCGCTGCCGTTCTTCGCGGTGCTCCACACGGCCGGCCGGCTGTAGGCGCAACCGTTGCGCGTTCTGCGCGTGTGGCGCCGGGTACGCGCGATGCAGTCCGCACGCGTGGAGGCCTGTCATGCCGACCGAGGAAGAACTGGAGAAAATCGCAAAGCGGCGCGTGCAAGCGAGGCTGGGCTTCGGGATCCACGCGTCGATGTACGTGATGGTGAATGCCGGTCTGTTGCTGATCTGGGCGTTCACCGGCGCCGGCTATCCGTGGTTCGTGTGGCCGATGCTGGGATGGGGTGTCGGCGTGCTCGCGCATGCGCTGGCGCTGTGGATCGGGCCCGATACGCCGACCGAGCAGCGCGCGGTCGAGCGCGAGCTCGCGCGGATGCGTGCAGCATCGCGGTGAGATCCTCGCTAAGCTCGGGGACGATGAAGTTGTCCCGCAGCCTGCCGCAGTGTCTGTCGTTCCCGTGTCGCGAGCGGCGCGTCTGCTACCGCGAGTACGGCAGCGGACCGCGCGTGCTCGTGCTGACGCACGGCTTGCTGATGGACAACCGGATGTACACGAAGCTCGCGCCGACGATCGCCGAGCGCGGTCATCGCGTGATCACGGTCGACATGCTCGGCCACGGTGCGTCCGAGCAGCCGTACGACATGACGGCGTACTCGATGCAGCAGTTCGGGCGTGACGTCGTCGCGCTGCTCGACCACCTCGACGTGCCACAGGCCGTGATCGGTGGAACCTCGCTCGGCGCGAACGTCGCGCTCGAGGTCGCGTGTCACGCGCCGAGTCGCGTGCGCGGGCTCGTGCTCGAGATGCCGGTGCTCGAGAACGCGCTGCCGGCTGCGGCCGCCGCGTTCGTGCCGCTCGCGCTGTCGCTGCGGCTGTCGCAGCGGATGATGCGCTTCGTGTCGGCGGTGACGCGCAAGATCCCGCGCACGCATTACCTGATCGACATGATGATCGACTTCGTGCGCCGCGATCCGGCCGCGTCGATCGCGGTGCTCGACGGCCTGATCTTCGGCCGCGTCGCGCCGCCGATCGAGGAGCGCCGCGCGCTGCGCCATCCGACGCTGGTCGTCGGTCATCCGAAGGATCCGATCCATCCGTTCAGCGATGCCGACCGGATCGCGCGCGAGCTGCCGAACGCGCGGATCGTCAACGCGAGCTCGATCCTCGAATGGCGGTGGCGCCCCGACCGCCTCGACAGCGAGCTGATCTCGTTCCTCGACGAGGTGTGGCTCCCGCAGCGCGTCGCCGCGTAAGCGACAGTCGTCGCTCGGGCAGCGACCGGCGGTCGTGCAAGTGCCCGGGTTGCCGCCGGATCTGCCTGGTACGAGCGGTGCTCGTTGTCCGGGGCGTGCAGTCCCCCGATCTCACCGTTCGCATCCGTGACCTGGTCGCGGCGATCCGCGCGGCCTACACCAGCTCGACGACCGGCCTGTCGACCGCCGAGCACGACGCGCTCGCGCGGGCCGCGCTCGCCGAGCTCGCGACCCTCGCCGAGCCCCGGCCGCGCGTCGCGTTCCGCCCGATCGTGATCGCGGAGGCCGCCCGCCCGACATCGTCCGCAGGCAGCCTCGGTGACGGCGTGTGCACGCCGGCCGATGTCGCGCGCACCGCACCGCCGGCCGAGATCGCGGCATCGACCGAGCAGCGGCTCGCCGAGATCCTCGCGGTGGCGCCGCAAGCCGGCGAGACGATCGAGGTCGCATACGCACGCAAGGAACAGCGGCTGTGCGAGCTGTTCGCGACGCTCGCGCCCCCGGAGGCGTACGCGCTGCACCGCCGGCTCGCGACGCCGGCCGCTGGTGACGTGCTCGCCGCGCAGTTCGCGCGCCTCGTCACCGCGCGCCGCGTCCGCCTGCTCGCGTTCCTCGCGGGGGCGCGCCGGCGCGCCGCGCTGCGGAGGGCGTCGTGAACGGGTACAGCGCCGCGGTCGGCCACCTGATCGATCACCTCGTTCGCGTCCAGCTGCTGCTCGAGCGCGAGTCCGACGAGATCGGCGACGTGCTCGACGCACACGACGCGATGATCGCCGAGCGCGTCGCGACGACCGGGCCGGAGCTCGAGCTGCCGCTCGTCGTGCTCGCGCGCCGGTTCGGGCTCGCGCCGATCGATCTCCACATCCTGATCGCCGCGGCGCTGCCGGGGCTCGACGTCGTGCTCGCGCAGCGCTGGCAGCAGCGCCTCGGCAGCACCGTGCCCGAGCGCCGCGTCTACGAGCTCGTCGATCTGCTCGCGGTCGGCGTCGGCGGTGGCAACTTCGTCGCGCGGCTCGCCGCGGATGCGCCGCTCCAGCAAGGCGGCCTGATCCGCCTGGTCTCGGGGCCCGAGTGGTCGCGCGAGGCGCCGCTGCTCCAGCGCGTCGTCACCGTGCCCGACGCGATCGTCGACGCGATCACCGGCACGTTCGCGCTGCCGCGCGAGCTCGCCGCGGTCGCGCGCTACCGGCCGCACACGACCGGCGTCGCCACGCCGGAGCTCGCGACGCTCGGCACGCTGCTCGGCAACGGTGTCGCGCCGCTCGTCGTCGTCGGTCCCGCGCTCGTCGGCAAGGCGACCGCGATCGCGATCGCCGCGACCGAGCTCGGACGCGGCGCGATCGTGACGACGCTCGCCGAGCTCGCCGCCGCGGGCGATGCGATCCGCCGGCTCGACGAGCTCGCGTGTGCGGCGCGCCTGCTCGACGCCGTGCTGATCGTCCGCACGACGGACACGTTCGCAGCCGCACCGCTCCCCGTGCAGCGCGCGGTGTGCGAGCTCGCGGCGAACGGCCGCGCGATCGTCACGGCGCACGACGCGCAGATCGCCCGCCAGCTCGTCCGGCCCCGCGTCGTCGAGATCAAGCCGCCGGACGCCGCGACCCAGCGTGCGGTGTGGGCGTCCGAGCTCGGCGACGACGTGCTCGATCTCGCGGCCGTCGTCGCGCGCTGCCCGCTGCCGATCGGCGAGATCGTCGAGGCCGCGGCCGCGGTGCGCTCGCGCGGCGAGCCGGCGACCGTCGAATCGCTGATCGCGGCCGGCCGTGCGCGGCTGCAGCACCGGCTCGGCGATGTCGCGTCGCTCGTCACGACGACGCTCGACTGGGCGGATCTCGTCGTTCGCGAGGACATCTCGCAGCGGATCCTCGAGATCCTCAATGCCGCGAGCTATCGCGACTTCGTGCTCGGCACGTGGGGGTTCGACGCGAAGCTGCCGTACGGTCGCTCGGTCAGCGCGTTGCTCGCCGGCCCGCCGGGCACCGGCAAGACGATGGTCGCGACGCTGATCGCGAAGCAGCTCGGACTCGAGCTGTTCCGCATCGATCTGTCGAAGGTCGTCTCGAAGTGGATCGGCGAGACCGAGAAGAACCTCGGCAAGGTGTTCGACGAGGCGTCGCGCGTCGGTGCGGTGCTGCTGTTCGACGAGGCCGACGCGCTGTTCGCGAAGCGCACCGAGGTGCGATCGAGCAACGATCGCAACGCGAACCTCGAGGTCAACTACCTGCTGCAGCGGCTCGAGAACCACGACGGCATCGTGCTGCTGACGACGAACTCGGCGACGAGCATCGACGAGGCGTTCAAGCGCCGGCTGCGGTTTCGCATCGAGTTCCCGACGCCGGATGCGACCGAGCGCGAGGCGCTGTGGCGCGCGATGTTCCCGCCGCGCGCGCCGCTCGCGCGCGACATCGACTTCCGCGCGCTCGCGTCGCGGTTCCAGATGGCCGGCGGCCACATCAAGAACGCGGTCGTCCGTGCCGCGTTCCTCGCCGCTGAGCGCGCGACGCCCGTGATCGACCACCAGACCCTCATGCAGGCCGCGACGCTCGAGTGGACCGAGCTAGGCAACCTGCCGATCTGAAGGAGCCCATGTCCGAGAAAGAGACGAAAGAAGAGCGCCAGGCGGTCAAAGGTCTCGGCGACGAGATCGCGAAAGGCGAAGGCGGCTACAAGTCGTACAACACCGGCACCGCGAAGGTGAACGGCAAGACGCGGATCGTGCACTCCGGCATCAAGGAGAACCTGCTGTCGATGACGATCGATCAGCTGCACGCGAGCTCGCGGCTGTCACCGTTCGACAAGAATCGCGTGTTCGCCGCCGGCAAGTACCAGATCATCTGCGACGACAAGACGCGCACCCTGCTGAACGCGAAGCAGGCGATGAAGCTGACCGGCAGCGAGAAGTTCAACGAGGAGATGCAAGAGAGCATCTTCATGCACTACCTGATCGGTCCCACGAAGCGTCCGCCGCTCTACAAGTACATCCACTACGGCACCGGCACGCTCGAGGACGCGGTGTACGCGGCGGCGATGGAGTGGGCCTCGATCGAGGTCCCCCGGGGGCGACTTCGCGCGGACAAGACGGCCTCGAACGGCAAGCAGTCGTACTACGGCAGCGGCAACTCGGCGCACCCGGGCTCGGGCGCGAAGGTCGCGCAGAAGATCCAGGCCGCGCGCGCGGCGTACGCGCAGGCGCAGTCGGGCGGCGGTACGAAGCTGCCCGACAAGCCGACGCCGCTCGTCGACGAGGAGCCCGTCCAGACGACCCAGAGCACGCCGGACAAGACCCCGACCGAGAAGACCGAGAAGACCGAGAAGACCGAGAAGACCCAAAAGACCGAGAAGACCGAGAAGACGCCGGACGACTATCGCGGCTACCAGCTGACCGGCAGCGTCGGGCTCGGCGGCGAGAACCACCGCGACGACGTGATCGCGGTGCAGACGCGGCTCGCGTTCTTCGGCATTCACACGAAGCCCGATGGCAAGTACGGGCCGAAGACGCTCGCGGCGATCAAGGCGTTCCAGAAGCCGTTCGGGATCCGCGACGGCCTCGTCGAGGTCGGCAAGAAGACGCAGAAGGAGCTGTTCAGCGGCCAGGTCACCGTCGAGGCGAAGCTCGACGCGCCAACCGAGAAGAAGCCGGAGCCGACGACGAAGTCCGAGCCGACGCAGCAGAAGCAGCAGCAGGAGACGAAGTCCGAGCAGGTGCCGGTCAGTGGCGGCGGCGCGGCGCAGATGAGCAAGCTGCTCTCGGTCGCGGCGAGCCACGGTCGCGGCAAGAAGCCGGACAGCCGGTGCTACCACCACGTCAAGGACTACATCGTCGAGGCCGGCGGCTACGGCAACATCAAGAACGTCCAGACCGACAAGCGGTTTGCCGGCGCGACCGGCGCGGCGCACATGTTCGCGGACCGCGTGAACGCGCTCGGCCCCGAGACGTTCGGGCTCGAGAAGCTGAACGTGTCGACCCCGTTCGAGGCGCCGGATGGCGCGATCGTCGTCGTCAAGCCGGGCACGCCCGGGACCTCGCACCCGACCGCGGGTGACATCACCGTCGCCGGCCCGGGCACCGAGTTCTACAACGGCGGCACGATGCACTATCACGGCCCGAAGGCGTGGCCACCGAAGCGCGGCGGCCTGCTCGGCGTGTACATCCCGAAGCGATAGCCTCGACGCGCGCGGCGCGGTCCGCCATCCTCTTGCACGATGGCGAACGACGGACTGGGGGATCGGTGCAAGAGCTTCGAGCAGGCGGAGGCGAACCGGCGCGCGATACGCGGGCTGCCGCTGCTCGCCAGGCTCGACGGGCGAGCGTTCCATCGCTTCACGCGTGATCTGCGGCGGCCGTACGACGCCGGGATGTCGACGGCGATGATCGAGACGACGCGCTACCTCGTGCAGGAGACGATCGCGCTCGTCGGCTACACGCAGAGCGACGAGATCACGCTCGCGTGGTACGAGCCGTCGCAGTCCGCCGCCGAGTACGCGTTCGACGGCCGGTTCCAGAAGCTCGCGTCGGTGCTCGCGGGCATGGCGTCGGCGAGGTTCTGCCAGCTCGTCGCGACGCACCTGCCCGCGAAGGCGAGCGAGACGCCGCACTTCGACTGCCGCGTCTGGCAGGTGCCGACGCTGCAGGACGCGGCGGACGTGTTCGTGTGGCGCGAGGACGATGCGACGAAGAACAGCATCACGATGGCCGCGACCGCGCACTACTCCGATGCCGAGCTCGACGGCAAGCACTCCGGCGAGAAGCAGGAGCTGCTGTTCGCGAAGGGCGTCAATTGGAACGACTTCCCGAGCTTCTTCAAGCGCGGCACGTACGTCCAGCGCCGCGCGTTCGAGCGCACGCTCACCGGCGACGAGCGCGCGCGCATCCCCGAGGCCCACCGCCCGCCGCTCGGCGCGACGTTTCAGCGCACGCAGGTGATCGAGCTCGAGCTGCCGCCGGTGCGCAAGATCGCGAACCTGACGGCGGTGCTGTTCGAGCGCGCGGACCCCGTGACGCGATGATCGAGCTCGTCGTGTTCAGCGGCTTGCAGGCGGCCGGCAAGACGAGCTTCTATCGCGAGCGGTTCGCGGCGACGCACGTCCACGTCAGCAAGGATCTGTGGCCGAACGCGCGCAGGAAGGACGACCGCCAGCGCCGGCTCGTCGAGGAGCACCTGCGCGCCGGGCGATCGGTCGTCGTCGACAACACGAACCCGACGCCGATCGAGCGCGGGCCGCTCGTCGCGATCGCGCGCGAGCTCGGCATCGAAGTCGCGAGCTATGCGTTCGTGTCCACCGTCGAGGACGCGCTGCGTCGCAACGCCGGCCGCGAGGGCCGCGCGCGGATCGAGGACGTCGGCATCTTCACCGTCGCGAAGCGCCTCGTGCCGCCGGCCGCCGACGAAGGCTTCGATCGCCGGTTCGAGGTCCAGCTGACCGAGGCCGGCTTCGTCGTGGTTCAGATCGGCGCCTGACGCGCTTCCGCGGACAGCTGCGCGAGCTCGCTCTCGAGGATCGTGCGCTCCTCGCGATACGCGATGCCGACGACCGCGCGCACGCCGCCCGCGTCGTCGGGGACCGGGAACGCGACGCCGGCCTGCGCGCCGACGAGCTTCGCACCGGGCCGGACGTCCCCGGTCGCGTCCGTCTGGATGTTGCACGTCGACACCGGCTCGTTGCGCTCGAGCGCGAGCCCGGCCATGCCCTTGCCGCGCGGCACGCGTCGAACGATGTCCTGCACCGGCGGCGGAATGTTCACGGCCGCGACGAGCTCGAGGTCACCCTCGGCGGTCGTGCGATGGATCGTGCCGGCGACCGCGTGATGCGCCGCGAGGAACTGTTCGAGCCACGCTTGGGGAGTCATCGCGGCAAGCCTACTGCAAGCGGGTGTACGATGCGTCGCCGTGCAGGACCTCGAACGCGCGCTGCCGCCGTCGGCCCTCGAGTGGGTCCAGAGCGTCGCGCTCGACGACAAGGTCTCGCTGCTCGCGGCGTACTCGGGCGCGGCGCGCAAGGTTGGCAAGGCGCCGGTCGCGCTGTCGCAGGGCCGGACGTGGGGCACCGACGAGCTCGCGCGCGCGCTGCTGCTGTTGCGCGCGTATCCGCGGCTCACGCCCGACGAGCTGTGGCAGCACGGTGACAACCGCGAGCGCCAGGCCGTACTGAAGGCGCTGCCGTACCTGCCGGATCCGGACGCGCACGTGGCGCTCGCGGTCGAGGCGTGCCGGTCGAACGTGCTGACGGTGTTCGAGGCGATCGCGTGCGAGAACCCGTTTCCGGCGGCGCAGTTTCCCGAGCTGCACTGGAACCAGCTGGTGCTGAAGGCCGCGTTCAACGGTGTCGCGCTCGCGCGGATCGTCGGCCTCGACACCCGGCACAACGCCGAGCTCGCGCGAATGGCCGCGGACTTCGCCGCCGAGCGCCGCGCCGCCGGCCGGCCGGTGCCCGACGATCTCGGCCTCGTCATGAAAGGAGCCTCGTGAAGCTGTTCGATCCGCACATCCACATGACGAGCCGCACCACCGACGACTACGAGGCGATGGCGAAGGCCGGCATCCGCGCGATCATCGAGCCGGCGTTCTGGCTCGGTCAGCCACGCACGCACGTCGAGACGTTCGACGACTACTTCCAGGCGCTCGTCGGCTGGGAGCGGTTTCGCGCGAGCCAGTTCGGGATCACGCACCTGTGCACGATCGGGCTGAACCCGAAGGAAGCGAACAACCCGAAGCTCGCCGACGGCGTGATGGCGCTGATGCCGCACTACCTCGGCAAGGACGGCGTGGTCGCGGTCGGCGAGATCGGGTTCGACGATCAGACGGCCGCCGAGGAGAAGTACTTCGCGGCGCAGCTCGAGCTCGCGCGCACGTTCGATCTGCCGGTGCTCGTCCACACGCCCCATCGCGACAAGAAGCGCGGCACCGAGCGCAGCCTCGCGCTGATCAAGGAGCAGCGGTTCCCCGAGGAGCGCGTGCTGATCGATCACAACAACGAGGAGACGCTGCCGCTCGTGCTCGAGACCGGCTGCTGGGCCGGCCACTCGATCTACCCGAACACGAAGATGGACGAGCCGCGGATGGCGGCACTCGTCCAGAAGTACGGGCCGGAGCGGATCATCGTCAACAGCGCCGCCGACTGGGGCGTCAGCGATCCGCTGAAGGTGCCGAAGACCGCCGCGGCGATGCGCGATGTCGGGATCTCCGAGGCCGATGTCGAGCGGATCGTGTGGCAGAACCCGATCGCGTTCTTCGGCCAGACCGGGCGGATCGACGTCGCGGAGCTCGGCGAGCCGGCGAAGTTCGATCAGGCCGAGCTGTTCGAAGGAAACTCGGTGCTACGCGGCCAGTCGCCGCGGCGCAGCTGATCGCGGCGTACGTCACTGCGCGTCGATAATGGCAACGATTCCGGACGTTGTCGCCGTCGCGACGTTCCTGCCATACTCGGCCGAGTGCCCGAGTCGTCGACGACAGTGCTCCAGCGGGTCACGCTGCAGCTCGAATACCCGGTCGCGTTCACGCGCGGCGCGTTCGAGCCGGACAACCGGATCGTCGTCGACACGCTCGCCCGCCGCGAGCCCGAGCGCCGGCATCGTGTCGCGATCGTGATCGACAGCGGCGTCGCCGCGTGCTGGCCGCAACTCGTCGACGACATCACCGCGTACGCGGCACACCACGGCACGCGGCTCGAGCTGGCCGCGCCGCCATGGACGGTGCCCGGCGGCGAGGCGGCGAAGAACGAGCGCCTGCTCGGCGAGCTCCACCGCCGGTTCGCGGCGCTGAAGATCGACCGCCACTCGTACGTCCTCGCGATCGGCGGCGGCGCGATGCTCGACGTGGTCGGCTACGCCGCGGCGACGCTCCATCGCGGTGTCCGGCTCGTCCG
This sequence comes from Kofleriaceae bacterium, assembly GCA_035715365.1. Taxonomy (GTDB): domain Bacteria; phylum Myxococcota_A; class Polyangia; order Haliangiales; family Haliangiaceae; genus JABFXX01. The sequence goes on from DASTLB010000033.1 coordinate 60,868, forward strand.
CATGCCGACCACGGTGCTCGCGCAGAACGATGCCGGCGTCGGCGTCAAGAACGGCATCAACGCGTTCGGTGCGAAGAACTTCCTCGGCACGTTCGCGGCGCCGTTCGCGGTGATCAACGACAGCCGGTTCCTCGCGACGCTCGACCGCCGCGACCAGATCGCCGGCATGGCCGAGGCCGTGAAGGTCGCGCTGATCCGCGACGGCGCGTTCTTCCACTGGATGGCGGAGCACGCCGATGCGCTCGCGCGGTTCGAGCTGCCCGAGGTCGAGTACTCGGTGCGGCGCTGCGCCCAGCTCCACCTCGAGCACATCGCGGGCGGCGGCGATCCGTTCGAGCAGGGCAGCGCGCGCCCGCTCGACTTCGGTCACTGGGCCGCGCACAAGCTCGAGCTGCTCACCGACCACGCGCTTCGCCACGGCGAGGCGGTCGCGATCGGCATGGCGCTCGATGCCCAGTACTCCGTCGAGGCCGGGCATCTCGACGACCGCGACCACCGCGCGATCCTCGACGTGCTCGTGCGGCTCGGGTTGCCGGTGTGGCATCCGCGGCTGCGCGACACCGCGCTCGTCGACGGGCTCGCCGAGTTTCGCGAGCACCTCGGTGGCGAGCTGTGCATCACGCTGCTGCGCGGGATCGGCCGGCCGCTCGAGGTGCGCGAGGTGCGCGACGAGCTGCTCGTGCGCGCGATCGATCGGCTGGATCGCACCCGCGAATCGCTGCCACCCGCCGCGTGAAGCGGTACGCTGCGCGCCATGCAGCTCGTGCTGGCCGACCGGCGCACCGCCCAGCTCGGCTACTGCTACAACGTGCTGCCCGGCGAGACGGTCGCTGCGCTGCTCGAGCAGCTCCACCGGATCTGCGGTCCGGTGCGCGACCGGCTTGGCGTCGCGCGGCTCGGCGTCGGCCTGTGGATCGCGCGCCCCGCGGCGACCGAGCTCGTCGCTGACGCGGCCGCTAGGCGACAGCTGCGGCGCGCGCTCGAGGACCACGGCCTGTACTGCTTCACGCTGAACGGGTTTCCCTACGGCGGCTTCCACGCGCCGCGCGTCAAGCACGCGGTGTTCGAGCCGACGTGGGCCGATGCCGCGCGCGTCGACTACACGATCGATCTCGCGACGATCCTCGCCGAGCTGCTGCCCGACGACGTCGCGACGGGATCGATCTCGACGGTCCCGCTCGGGCCCGCGACCGTCGATCGCGATGCGACGCGCGCCGGCCTTGCGCGTGCCGGCGATGCGTTCGCCGCGATCGCCGCGCGCACCGGCAAGCAGATCGAGCTCGCGATCGAGCCCGAGCCCGGCGCGTGCTTCGAGCGCGCGGCCGAGCTCGCCGCGTTCCTCGGCGCGTCGCGAGGGATCGGCGTGTGCCTCGACTGCTGCCATGCCGCGGTCGTCGACGAAGATCCGGCGCGCGCGTTCGCGGCGATGGCAGCCGCCGGCGTGCGGTGCGCGAAGATCCAGATCTCGAGCGCACTCGTTGCCCGCGATCCGGCGCGCGACGCCGCCGCGCTCGCGGCGCTCGACGAGCCGCGCTTCCTCCACCAGGTGCGCAGCGCGCGCGGTGGCGCGATGGACATCCCCGACGCGCTCGCGGCGCTCGATCGCACGACGCCGTGGCGGATCCACTTCCATGTCCCGGTTCATCGCGCGGAGCTCGCCGGCTTCACGACGACGCGTGACGCGATCGCACCGGTGCTCGCCGCCGCGCTCGCCGCGCCCGGCCCACTGCCGCACCTCGAGGTCGAGACCTACACGTGGAGCGTCCTCCCCGCGGCCGATCGCGCGAGCGGTGACGCGGCGCTCGTCGACGGCATCGCGCGCGAGCTGCGCTGGACGCTCGACGTGCTCGCGCAGCTCGGAGCCCATCCCGCATGACCGCCCCCGTCGTCGTCGTCGATATCGTCGGGCTCACGCCCGCGCTGCTCGCGCACATGCCGCGGGTCGCCGCGGTCGCCCGCGATGGCTTCCGCGCCGAGCTCGGCACGATCCTCCCCGCGGTCACCTGCTCGGTGCAGTCGACGCTGCTCACCGGCACGCTGCCGCGCGATCACGGCGTCGTCGGCAACGGCTGGCTGTTCCGCGAGCTGTCCGAGGTGTTCCTGTGGCGGCAGTCGAACCGGCTCGTCGCCGGTGACAAGCTGTGGGATGTCGCGCGCCGCCGCCTGAACCGCACGGTCAAGACCGCGAACCTGTTCTGGTGGTTCGCGATGGGCTCGACCGTCGACATCACGGTCACGCCGCGCCCGGTCTACTACGCCGACGGTCGCAAGGCGCCCGGCATCTACGCCTACCCGCCCGCGATCGGCGCCGACCTCGTCAAGCACCTCGGCGAGTTCCCGCTGTTCGACTTCTGGGGTCCGCGCGCCGGCCTGCCCTCCTCCGCCTGGATCGCGAACGCCGCGCGCCGCGTCTTCGACGCCGACCGCCCCGAGCTGACGCTCGTCTACCTGCCGCACCTCGACTACGACCTCCAGCGCCACGGCGGCCGCTCGCCCGAGGCCGTCGCCGCCGCACAGGCGATCGACGCCGTCGCCGGCGATCTGATCGATCACGTCCGCAACGCCGGCGCGACCGTCGTCGTGCTCTCCGAGTACGGCATCACCGACGTCCGCCGTCCGATCCACGTCAACCGCCGCCTCCGCGAGGCCGGTCTCGTCGACGTCGCCTACAACGATGCCGGCGAGCTGCTCGACACCTTCGCCTCGCGCGCGTTCGCGGTCGCCGATCACCAGGTCGCGCACGTCTACGTCCGCGACGCCTCCGCGCGCGCCGCCGCCGCCGAAGCCCTGCGCACCCTGCCCGGGGTCGCCGAGATCCTCGACGACGACGGCAAGCGCGCGCACGGCCTCGACCACCCGCGCACCGGCGACCTCGTCCTCGTCGCCGACCCGGACGCGTGGTTCACCTACTACTACTGGCTCGACGACACGCGCGCCCCCGACTTCGCGCCGACCGTCGAGATCCACAAGAAGCCGGGCTACGATCCCGCGGAGCTGTTCTTCGCCGACGGCAAGGCCAAGGCGAAGGCCGCGCTCCGGCTCGCGCAGAAGGCGCTCGGCTTCCGCTACACGATGGACGTCATCCCGATCGACGGCGCCGACCGCGTGCGCGGCTCGCACGGACGCCTCCCCGCCAGCCCCGACGACGGCCCGGTCCTGCTGTGCAGCGACAACCGGTTCAGCAAGGACAAGCTCGCCGCGACGGACGTGTTCGGCCTGGTGCTCCAGCTCCTGGGGACAGGGTCAACTTGAGCAACTTTCGCTCGGCAACTCCGCGGAATCGCCAGCACGATCGGGGACAGGGCTGACCCTGACCCCGATCAGGTCGGCGAGAAGAACTGCTTGAGCACCAGCGCGGGGAACACGAGCATCGCGACGCCGATCGCCCAGAACGGCATGCCCGCGATCGCGCACACGGTCGCGTCGATGACGGGGATCAGCATGATGCCGCCGCCGATCGCGCGGCCGGTGGAGCGGCCGTCGTGGCGGTGCCAGACCGGCGCCCAGTTCTTGTAGCCGAGGAGCAGGGCGAGCCCGATCCACGGCCACGCCCACGACGAGGCGGGGAGGCCGGGCGTCGCGACGAGGCCGATCACCGCGGCGGCGGCGAGCAGGGCGAGGAACGCGAGGCCGGTGCGCGCGCGGCGCGCGGTGTTGCCGTCGACCTCGTCGCGCGCGATGTACGTCAAGCCGGCGACGTAGAGCGCGAGGACGATCGGGCCGGCGATCGCGATCGTCGGCCATCGCGCGTCGAGGGCGAGGCCGGTCGCGAGGCCGAGCGCCATGTCGAGGCCGCGGCACGCGCCCATGACGAGCGGCCCGAGCTTCGTCGACTTCGCGCCGGCGTCGTAGAGCAGGATCGTGCCGGCGAGCACGAGCGCGACGAGGCCTGGCACGCGGCCGACCCACAGCGCGATCGCGACGCCGCCGGTCATGAGGCCCGCGCCGAGCAGGACGGCGGTGCGCAGCGGAACGAGGCCCGCGGGGATCGGGCGCGTCGGGCGTTCGCGCGCGTCGATGTCGCGATCGAAGACGTCGTTGAGCACGATGCCGGCGAGGTAGAGGCAGCCGGAGGACAGCAGGATCGCGCACGCGCGGTCGGGGACGGCGATGCCGAGCGCGAGCAGCACGACGAGACCGGCGAGCGAGTCGGCGAACGCGGTGAACACGTTCGGCGGACGGAGCAGCATCAGCAGGCCGAGCTTCGACATCGCGGCGAAGCTATCATCAGCGCGGGCGCGTCGCGGCGCGCGTCTTGTGACGAGCGAGCGTCAGCGCGTCGGCGCGCCAGACCTCGAGATGCGAGAGCACGCCGGGCGCTTCGCCACGGCCTTGCGGGCGCGACAGCATCGCGAGCAGGTGGTGGTAGGCGGCACTCGCCGCGGCCGCGGAGCCGAGCCGCTCGTGGCTCATCGCGAGGTAGAGCTCGGCTTGCCAGAGCTCTGGATCGAGCGCGAGCGCGCGGCGCAGGTTGAACAGCGCGGACGCCGCGTCTCCGGCGAGGAAGCACGCGATGCCGGTGAGCGCCGCGGCCTCGGGCGACAGCGGATCGCGCTCCATCGCCGACGAGTAGTGCGTGATCGCAGCGGCGAAGTCGCCCGCCTCGAACTGACGCGTGCCGGCGGCGAGCGCGTCGTCGGATGGCAGCGGAGAAGACGGCACCGGGGTCGACGCGCGCTCGGCGACGATCGGCAGCTGCGATGACGCGCGCGTCGCGGAGGCCGGAGGAGCCCACATCGGCTGGGTGATCGCGCGCGGGATCACCTCGGGGACGCCGTCGAGCGGACGCTGCAGCACGTAGCGGCCGGCGATCCGGACGAACCGCAGGCCGCGCGGTGGAACGGCGAGGATGTCGTTGGCGCCGAGGATCAGGTGGCCACCGGGGCGCAGGACACGCGCGAGGCGCTCGATCGTGGCGGTCGCGTCCGCGGCCCGGAAGTACATGAGGACGTTGCGGCACAGGATCAGGTCCCAGCCACCGGCCTTGTGCGACGGCGGCGGGGTGTCCATCAGGTTGTGGCGCGCGAGCTCGACGCGCTTGCGCACGCCGGCATCGACCTCGTGATTGCTGTCCGAGCGCGCGACGAGGTACTCGCGGTAGCGCGCGGGCAGCTCGCGCAGCGACCACCGGCCGTAGCGGGCGACGCGGGCGCGGGCGAGCGCCTCGGTGTTGATGTCGGTCGCGAGGATCCGCGGCCGGCGGGCGAGCGACTCGGCGAGCATCGCGATCGAGTACGCCTCGTCGCCGGTCGCGCACGCCGCGAGCCAGACGTCGAGCTCGCTCGAGCCACCCGCGAGCAGCGTCTCGACGACGTGCATCTGCTCGAGGTCGCGGAAGAACCAGCTGTGGCACACCGTGACGAGATCGATGAGACGCGTCGCCTCGGGATCTCCGGGCGTGCAGATCGAGCTCGCGTAGCGATCGACGGACGTGCCGATCTCGGTGGCGCGGCGCGCGATCGTGTCGCGCAGCACGTAGCCGTGGGTACCGCGGTCGAGATCGAGCCCGGTCCACTGCGCGAGTCGCTGCGCGAGCAGTGCCGTCGCGTCGTTCATGACACCGCCGCGACGAGCGCCTGCGCGATCTCGCCGATCGGCAAGATCCGGGTCGCGGCGCCCGCGGTGATCGCCGCGCGCGGCATGCCGAACACGGCCGAGGTCGCGGCGTCCTGCGCGATCGTCAACGCGCCACCGCGCCGCATCGCGAGCAGGCCCTCCGCACCGTCGTCGCCGATCCCGGTGAGCACGACGCCGACCGACGACGCACGGCCGAACCGCGCGAGCGAGCGGAACAGCACGCTCGCCGCGGGGCGGTAGTTGCTCTCCGGCGGCTCCTGGGTCGCGAGCAGCGTACCGCTCGCGCCGAGCACGAGGTGGCGATCGTCCGGCGCGACGACGACGAGCCCCGCTCGCGGCTCGATCCCGCCGAGCATCGCATCGGACGCCATGACGACGTCGAGCGTCGTGTTGCGCTGCAGGTACGCCGCGAAGAACGCGGCGAAGCCCTTCGGCAGGTGCTGGACGACCGCGATCGTCCCGGCGAAGCGAGCCGGCAGCGCGGCGAGCACCTGGGCGACCGCGATCGGTCCCCCCGCCGACGCCGCGATCCCGACGATCGGCACGCGCGCGGGCGTCGGCATGCGCGCCGCGATCGGGACTGCCTTCGTGCGCAGCGCCGCGACGTGACGCACGACCGGCACGCCCGCGAGCGAGCGCACCTGGCGGCGCAGCTTCGCGGCATCGGCGAGCCGCGTCGGTCCGGACGGCTTCGCCGCGACATCGAGCGCCCCGCGCCGCAACGCCTCGAACGCGAGGTCGGTGTTCGGGCCGGTCGGCAGCGCGGTGACGACGAGGATCGGCACCGGTGCCTGCGCCATGATCTGCTCGATCGCGCCGAGCCCTCCGGCACCGGCCATCTGGATGTCCATCGTCACGAGGTCGGGCATGCACGCCTTGACGACGCGCAGCGCCGAGACATCGTCCTCGGCCATCCCGACGACCGCGATGTCGCGATCTTCCTCGAGCGTCTGCTTGAGGACGGCTCGCGCGATCGGCGAGTCCTCGACGATCACGACCCGGAGCGTCACGCCTCGACCTGACCGAGCAAGCGTCGCACCGTCGAGATCAGGTGGCCCTGCTCGAAGTGCGACTTCACGACGTATGCGTTCGCGCCGAGCGACGACGCCATCCGGCGATCGTCCGACGAGCCGCGCGTCGTCAACATGACGACGGGCAGGTGCGGCCACTGTGCGCGGATCCGCTTCAGCAGCGTGAAGCCGTCCATCGCCGGCATCTCGACGTCGCTGACGACGAGATGGACCTCGTCGCGCGCGAGCGTGTCGAGCGCGTCGAGTCCGTTCGCGGCCTCCTCGACCTCGAACCCGACGCCGGACAAGAGCGACGCGACGAGGCCGCGCACGAGTGGCGAATCGTCGACGACGAGCACGCGTGGCCGGCTGGGGGAGCGCGCGGGTGCGGTCGCCGGCGTCCTGCGATCGAGGTGACGCAGGAACGGAAGCGGCGCGACGAGCAGCACCGGCCGATTGTCGCCGAGCGATGCGCCCGCGACGATGTACGGCGTGCGCGCGACGAGCCGATCGATCGGACGCCGCATCAGATCGAACTCGCCGCGGACCGACGGCACGCCGAGCGCCTGTGCGCGGTCGCCGGCATCGATGATCAGGATCCGGCCGGCGTCGCCGGGCGCGTCGTCGAGCGAGCGGTACGGCAGGTGCTCGCCACGATGCGCGAGCGCCTCGCCGCCGATCACGCTCTCGACATGCGCCGAGCTCAGCGCCACGATCTCGCGCACGCTGCGCGACGGGATCCCGTAAATCACGCCGGCCGACTCGAACACGACGTAACGCTCGCGGCCGATCGTCGTCGGCACCGACAGCGTGAACTTCGTGCCGTGACCCGGCCGCGACGTCACGCTGACGCGCCCGCCGAGCGCTTCGATCCGGCCACGCACGACATCGAGCCCGATGCCGCGGCCCGAGAGCTCGGTGACCTCGCGCCGGGTCGAGAACCCACGCGCAAACAGCAGCTCGAACGCCTCGTCCATGGTCGGGGTACGCGCGTCGGCGGCGAGCAGTCCTTTCTCGATCGCGGCGCCGCGGATCTTCTCGAGATCGATGCCGCGGCCATCGTCGGCAACGATGATCTCGGCACGCGAGCCGTCGGTCGTGGCGTGCAGCGTGAGCACGCCGACCGCGGGCTTGCCATCGCGCTCGGCCGCGAGCTCGAACCCGTGGTCGATCGCGTTGCGCACGAGATGCAGCAGCGGCTCGTGGATCGCTTCGAGGATGTGGCGCTCGATCTCCACGCCGCCCGCATGCATGTCGACCCGGATCCGCTTGCCCTGTGCCGCGGCGAGCACGCGCGCGTGCTGCGTGAGCTCGAGCAGCGACATCTCGACCGACGACAGCCGCAGCGCCCACGCGGACGTCGCGAGCTCGTCCAGCTGCAGCTTGCGGCGATCAAGATCCTCGGTCACCCAGCGCAGCTCGCTCATGCCCTGCAGCGCGACGCCGAGCCGGTTCGCGAGCACGGTGAACTCGGTATGCAGCTCGACGAGGCGATCGCAGATGTCGTCGACCCGCGTCGCGTCGACCTGCAGGTAGCGGTCGCGCATCGTCGACATCTCGATGACGAGCCCCGCAGCCGGCGCGGCCTCGTGCGCGGCGTCCCGCTCGGGCTCCGGCGCCGCCGGCGCATGCGCGTGCATCAGCACGATGCGCGCGCTGTCGAGCATCTCGATCGCGGCGGGCTGGCCCGGATCGAGCTCGACGGCGCGCAGCACGACCTCGAGCTGCTTCGCGAGCGTGCCCGCGATCACGGGGACGTCGCGGTCCGCGTTGCCGACGTCGAGCACTTCCTCGACGGCGTGGATCGCTGCGGACAGCGCGTCGTAGCCGAGCAGCCCGGCGTCGCCCTTGAGGCCGTGGAGGTCGCGCGCGATCTCGGTCTCGGCGGTCGCCTCGGCGTGGCCCTCGTGGAGCTGGACGAGCGTGAACCAGGTCTTGCGAAGCCGCTCGATCGCGGCCGCGCGAAACCGGGCGCGCAGCGCTTCGCGGCGATCGGTCACGGCGACCTCGCGAGCGCGGCCTGGACATCCATGATCAAGAACGGCACGCGATCGTCGCGAACCGCGACTTCCAGGAACGCGTGCGCGCGCATGTGTGCGGCGACGAGCGCCGGCAGCGCGTGGATGTCCGCGCGCGCGATCGTGACGACGCCGAGCTTGCCGCGTACGCACAGCGCCCCGACCTGATCGCGCGACCGCAGCCGCAACACGCGGCGCGGGAACGTGGCGTCGGCGGGCGCGCCGAGCTCGGCGGCATCGACGGCGTCGCCACCGGAGCCGGCGTCGAGCACGGTCTCGACGTGCTCGATCGCCACCGCCCACGCGGGCTCGCCGCCCTCGACGACGAGGAATGCGACAAGCTCGCCAGCGTCGTCGGTCATCGGCGGCGTCACGGCGTCCCCGAGACCGGCCCCGAGACGGCATCGATCACCGCCGCGAGATCGACGAGCGGCATCACCCGGCCCTCGAGCGCGAGCTCGTGTGCCGCGAACCTGCCGTTGACCGCGTGCGGCGCACCGATCGCGGCCGGGTCGACCGCGCGCACCTCGCGAGCGACATCGACGAAGAACGCGAACGTGCAGTCGTCGACGCGTGCGACGACCGTGCGCGGCGGGGTCGTCGTCGCGCGGGTCGGCAGGCCGAGCACCTCGCGGAGCTCGAGCACCGCGATCGCGCGGCTGCGCCAGGCGAGCACGCCCGGCAGCTGTGGCGCGGCACCCGGAACGCGCACCCAGCTGCGCGCACCGAGCAGCTCCTGGACGAACAACGGATCGATCGCGATCCAGACGTCGCCGAGCTGCAACGGCAACACGAGCCGGGTGGTCGCCGGCGGCGCGACGTCAGGTGGACGACTGGTCGGCACCATTGCTGATCCGGAAGCGGGCGACGATCGTCGACAGCTGATCGGCCTGGCCCTTGAGGTTCGCGGCGAGCGAGCGCATCTGCTGCGTGGCCGACAGCGACTGCGTCAGCATCGTCGCGACATCGCGCATGCTCTGCGCTGCTTGCTCCGTGCCCGAGCTCTGCTGCTGCGTCACGAGGCTGATCTGGCGTGCCGACTCGGTCGTCCCGTCGGCGAGCTTCGCGCTCTCCTCGGTGACCATGATCGTCGACGCGACCGATGCGCGCACGTCGGCGACGAGCTGCTTGATGTCGCCGACCGAGGCCATGACGCGCTCGGCGAGCTTGCGCATCTCGGCGGCCACGAGCGTGAAGCCACGCCCCGCCTCGCCGGCGCGCGTGCCCTCGAGCGACGCGTTGAGCGCGAGCAGATCGCTGCGATCCGCGATCTCGCGGATCACGTCGAGGATCTCGCCGATCCGGCCGGCGTGCGCCGACAGCTCGCCGATCTTCTGGGCCGTGCGATCCGTGGTCTCGCGCGTGCGCTCGGCCTTCGCGAGCACGCCCTGGGTCGCGTCCGAGATGTGCGCCGCGGCGGCGAGCAAGCTCTCCATCGTCTTGCCGACCTCGTTGACGCCGGCGGACTGGTGGCCCGCAGCGGTCTCCTGCTCCTGCGACGCGGCGTACAGCTCGGCGGCCGCCGCCCCGAGCTGGGTCGCGTTCTGCGCGAGGTGGCCGACGATCGTGCGCAGGCTCTCGAGCTGGGCACGGAACGACTCGCCGAGGTCCCCACCGATCGTGAACGACGTGCTGAGGTCGCCGGTGCCGATCGAGCGCGCCTGCGCGGACAGCGTGCGCAGCACGTCGAGCATGCCGTTGACGTCGGCGCCGAGGCGGCCGGTCTCGTCGTGGTGATAGATCGCGACGCGCTCGGCATCGAGCACGCGGCCGAGCCGGATGTCCTCGACCACCGCGGACAGCTTGAGCAGCGGCATCACCGTGCTCCGCGACACGAGCCACGCCGAGATCGGCGCCCACATCGCGATCAGGACGAAGAACGGGAGCTGCATCGCCCAGAAGCTGGTGCCCGGCCCGACGTTCGTCTCCTCGACGCGCCCGAGCACGGTCTGCGCATCGACGCGCGCGTACGCGACCGCGATCCCGGTCCGCTTGTCGAACACGTCGCCCGACGGCCTGTCGCCGATCGCGACCTCGAGCCGCTTCGCGAGCTCCGGGTGCTCCAACAGCGTCGCGCGCGCCAGATCGCCGCGAACCTCGCCGAGCCCGGTGCCACGCACCACGAACGCACCGCTCGCCGTGTCCGCGAGCGACATTGGATCCGGCAGGCGACCGGTCGCTGGATCGGGCGTGCGCGCCGAGCTCGCGAGCTCGAGCACCGCGATCTGGTTCTGCGCGTCGAGCATGCGCGAGCGGCCGCGCGCGTTATCGAGGTAGTCGATGCCGCCGAGCCACAGCGAACCCGCGGCGCCGATCACGAGCGCGAAGACCATGAGCCGGGTCGCGAGCGACATCCCGGTACCGCGATACTGGACGCGATGGTCCTGGAGCCGCGCCGAGACCTGACGGGTGTCGCTGGACAGCAGCCACTCCACCGTCGGGAACGCGTACGCCGACGGGCCACAGATGCACGCGGCGCCGAGCAGCACGATCGCGACCTTGACGTGCGGATCGAGCGGGATCTCGTCCGGGAACCCGAGCAGGTAGATCAGCAGGATCAGCGGGAACACCACGATCCACACCACGAGGTACGTGAACCCGAACACGTACGGCGCGCGATAGACCGCACGCGCAGCGTCGAGGGTGCTGTCCGCGTCCTGCCGCGATTCCGGCAGGGTCCGCCAGCGCTCGAGCGGACGCAGTGTCCGGACCAGCACCGCGGCGCAGATCGCGAATCGCACCAGGTGGACGATCACCAGGATCGCGATCGCGGTCGGCTTCCCCTTGTCGACGTCGAGCGCGGACAGATACGCGGCCGAGATCAACGGAATGAACAATGCTTCGAGGCCGAAGAACGCCAGTACGAGTCGTAATGTCGGAGACATGAAATGCGCTTTCTAATAACGTGCAGGAATCCAGATCACACAGACGTGTCGGACGATTGCAGCAGACTCCGGACTCTCGCGACCATCGCGTCGAGTCCTGCTTGTTTCGAGATGTAGCCGTCGATCGCGGCGCTGCGCGCGCGCTGTGCCAGGGTGGCCTCGTCGTGCCCCGAGCACAGCAAGATCGGCACGCGCACGCCGCGATCGGTCTTGAGCCCCGCCGCGAGCTTGTCTCCAAGCACCTCCGGCATCTGCATGTCGAGGATGATCAGATCGATCGTCTCGCCGGCGGCCGCCGTGGCGTCGAGGTGGCGCGCGAGCTCGTTCGCGTCGGTCGCGACGAGGACACGGAAGTCCGCCTCCTCGAGCGCGTCGCGCGAGAGCTCCAGCGCGAGGATGCTGTCATCCATCACCAGGACACACTTCTTGCGGTCGGAGCTGCTCATCCATTCACCCGATCAATCGTCATCTCCGACGAAGTAGCCGGCCTCGTCGCGGTCGAGGATGCCATCGAGATCGCGGTCGATCGCGACGCGCACGCCTTCGCCCGGCGCGACACACGTGTACGTGGTCTCCGCGCCCGGCCACCGCGCGTACCACCGCAGGACCTCGTCGGTCTGCGCCGGCGCACCCGCGCGATCCGGGATGAACATCCCGTTCTTGTAGAGGAAGCCGCGCTCGTGCAGGCCGACGTGGGTCTTCGCAACGAGGTCGCAGTCACCGGCGGTCGCACGCGCCTTCAGCAGGTCGATCCGCGGACCGGCGACCGTCTGGTTGTCGTAGCGCAGCGTGATCTGCTGGCCGACGATCGGCTTCAGGTTCGAGTCGAACGCGAACACGAACGACTCGACCTGACGGCGCTCGAGGCCACCGTCGGTGAGCGAGAAGCCCTCGGGCTGCGGGATGCCGAACCCGAACGGCGTCGGCACGTCGGAGTGCAGGAAGCCGAGGTTCGAGAGGAACCGGAACGGCGTGTCGAACTGGCCATCGTGGATGAAGCCGAAGCCCCGGATCTGGTCGCCGGTGAACGAGGTGTCCGTACCGACGGTGAGCGGGCTCGGCACCATGCCGAACATGCCGACTTTCTGATACATGTTTCGCAGGTGCGGGACCTTGAAGAACTGAGGTTCCGGCTCGACCGAGTACTGGCCGTCGGTGCCGAAGAAGCCCGGGAACTGCACGCCGTACTCGGCGTTCGCGTTCGGGTCGAGCTTGTGGCAGCCCTCGCACGTGCGAATGCCGTCGGCGTGGCGCGTGAAGAACATGTCGCGCCCCATCTGCTGGTCGGACGTCAGCGAGTTGTCGAGGTTGCGGATCGGGTTCGGCGGATAGCTCAGCTGCAGGATGAACTTCGTGAACGCGTCCATCTCGGCAGCGGTGAGCTGCTCGTCGCGTCCGAGCAGGCCGGGGAACGCGACGTTGAACTTCTTGAACGCGAGATCCTCGTTGAACGTGCCGCTGTCGGGCTGTGCGGTCGGCTCGTCGTTGCCGCCGGTGCGATCGCCGCGCCAGTGCATCGGGCCGTGGTTCGCCATGCCGCGCAGTGACTGCGTGATCATGAGGCCCTTCATCGAGTGGAAGTCCTTGAACGCGCCGTCGGGCACCGGCACCGTGAACGGGCCCGGGTTGTTGAGCGTGGTCTCGTCGGGGTTACCGAGATCCCAGCCGATCGAGTCGAAGTCGCCGTTGATGTGACAGCTCGCGCACGCCGAGTCGCCATGGCTCGACGTGTGGAGCGCGTCGTACAGAAACCGGCGACCATTGACGACCGTCGCGGGCTCCGGGTTGAACATCGCGACGTGATCGACCTCGGCCTTCGCGGCGGTGTCGATCACCGAGATCGAGTTGTCGAACCGGGTCAGCGTGTACAGCCGGTGGCGCGCCTCGTCCGCGACCAGGCCCGCCGGGCCGCCGCCGCTGACCTCGATCTGCGCGTCCTCGCTCGGGGTGAACGTGTCGGCCTCGAGCTGCGCGGTATCGAAGACGCCGATCTTGCTCGAGCCGAACGCGGCGACATAAAGCTGCGCGCCGTCGCGCGAGACGACCATCTCGTTCGGGAACGCGAGGCTCTTGCGTGCCTCGGCGTTGCCGGGCGCATCGCAACACGCGGCGTAGTTGATGTGCTTGTTGAGGTGACGCGGCGTGACGTTGCCGGAGCCGTCGAGCACCGTGATCCGGCTCTGCGCGAGATTGCCACGCACCGTCGAGCCGCCGAACACGCCCGGGCCCTCGAAGCGCGTCAGGTTGTTCGCGTCGGTGTTCGACACGTAGACCTTCCCGCTCACCGGGTTGACCGCCATGTTGAACAGCACGTTGCCGACCGAGCGATAGAAGCCCGCCGATCCCGCGAGCTGCGCCGGCGGGTTCGCGTTCGCGTCGATCACGAACACGTCCTTGTCGGGCAGCGTGAAGTTGACCGCGCGATCCCAGATCCGGCCGATCGCGTCGCGCCAGTGCTCGCCGTCGTGCTTGACGACGAGGCTGACCGGCGGTGCCGGAACGCCGGCCGAGTCGGTGAACGGCGGCGGCATGCCGAACGGCTCGGCGCCCGGCTGCAGCGTGACGAGCACCGGCGCGACCGCTGTCTTGTTGCCGGTCATGAACCCCGCGGCGTAGACCCTCGAGCCATCCGGCGAGACCGCGAGCGCGCGCGGCGAGTCGGTGAACAGCGAGACGATCGTCTGCGGCGTGCCCCCGAGCGAGCTGCCGAGCGCCCTGGTATCGAACACCCAGACGTCGGCGCGTCCGATGCCGGGCGTCGTGAGCTGCGGATCGATCGGGCTATTCTGGCCGCGGTGCGCGGTCGTGACGAATGCGCGATCGCGGTTCGTGCCGGCGAACACGATGTCGCGCGGCTCGTCACCGACGAGTAGCGTGCGCGTGACGCGCGGCAACGTCGGGATGGAGACGTCGACGATGCTCACGCTATCCGACAGGTGATTGACGACCCAGACCTCGCGCCAGCTGCGGACGGCGACCGCGACTGGCTCCATGCCGACGGTCACCGAGCCGATCAGCCGAAGCTCGCCATCGCCGGCGTAGAAGATCTCGAGCCGGTTGTCGGGCGTGTTCGCCGCGAACAGCAGCTTCTTGTCCGCCGACAGCGCGAGCGGTCGTACCTGGCCGCTCTCGAACAATCGATACGCCGGACCCGACGTCGGGTTCGTGATCGCCGATGTCGTCGTGGCCTCGGCGACTGTCGGTTCTGTCTCGTCCACGCAGCCGGTGACGAGCGCCACGCTGCCCGCCAGCGCCAGCCAGCTTCCTCGATATCGTCTGGCAATACCCTGCTCGATCCTGACTTCGATCATGCAACTCCTCCATGGGCTCCCTCGCGCAGACGCGACGAGCGCTCTGCTCTCGCGCGATGCGATCGCGAATGGACCCCAGAGCACGTTCGCACGATCGACAGCGATTCAAGGCGCAGCAAATTGCTGCACCGGCTTCTTCGCACGATGCCATGTACGAGTGCGCGCAAGCTGTGCGCAGTACTCGCCACAGTCGTGACGACGATCATGTGGAGTACGCACTCCACATCACACACGTCAGCTTGGCGCCGGTGCGCGATCATTCGTTCGCGAGCATTGCGATTCGCGCGGCGCGCACCGTATGCTGACGCCTCGTGGCGATGTCCGAGGCGGAGAAGCGACGGCACACGCGAGAGCCGATCCGGCTGCTGGTGGAGTACGAGGGAGCGGATGATCTCGTCGGTGACTACACCGAGAACCTGTCGTCGGGCGGCACGTTCGTGTCGACGACGCGCGAGCTCGAGACCGGTACGCGCGTCGTCCTCGTGCTGGAGTTCCCCGGCTTGCTCGAGCGCATCACGATCCCGGGAACCGTGCGCTGGACACGCGGCAAGAGCGCGAGTGACGAAGCCGGCGCCGGGATCGAATTCGAGCCCGGGCCCGGTCGCGATCAACTCGCCGAGGCGATCGAGCGCATCCGGATGCGCCACCCGAAGTCGGTCGCCCGCGCGCTCCACGTCCTCGTGGTCGAGGACAACGTGCGACTGTCGGAGACACTGCAGGATGGCCTGCGCGGCTCGATGCGGCGCGACCCGACCGGTCCGGCATTCTCGTTTCACAGCGCCGAGGATGGCGCCACCGCACTCGAGATCCTGCAGACGACGCCGTGCGACGTGATGATCATCGACGTCTACCTGCCGGTGCTCGACGGCACGAAGGTGATCTCGCACGCGCGCTCTCAACTCGGGCTCACCGGGCTGCCGATCATCGCGTTCTCGGGCGGCGGCGACGAAGCACGCGAGGCCGCGCTCGATGCCGGCGCGAACGCGTTCCTCGACAAGCCGATGCGACTTCGCCAGGTGCTCGACACGATCCAGCGCCTGGTCCCTTAGCCCTGCGAGCTCGACGGGCCGAGGATCTTGCGGACCTCGGCGACGATCGCGTCCATGCCGCGGTTCTTCGAGATGTAGCCATCGATCTTCGCCCACTCGGCGCGTTCCTCGAGATCGCGCTCGTCGAGGCTCGAGAGCAGGTAGATCGGGACCGCGACGTCGTGCGCGAACCTCAACGTCATCGCGATGTCATCGCCGAATGCCTCCGGCATCTGGACGTCCATCAGGACCAGGTCCGAGCGCTGGTCGCGGATCGCTTGCAGCTGTGCCAGGTCGCTCGCGCACACGACCTCGAATCCAGCGCTCTCGAGTGCAGTCCGTGCCACTTCGAGAAAGATCGGACTGTCGTCCATCAGCAGGATTCGCTTCACTGCCGGTCCTCCGGATTGTACGAGTCGTGCAGCGCCATCAACCGCTCCACCGTGGTGAACAGATCCTTGACCGTCACCGGCTTGTCCAGAAACAGGTCCGCGCCCGCGGCGAGGAGCTCCCCGCGCGCCGTCGACTTGCCGATCGAGAACCCGATCAGCGTGATCTCGGGGTCGCGCTCGCGGATGCGCCGCACCAGATCCGCGCCCGTCAGCTCCCCGCCGAGATAGAAGTCGACGAGCGCGAGATCGAACTGCGTACCTTCGAGCAGCGCGAGCGCCGCTTCCGCAGACTCCGCGGTCTGCACCACGAGCTGCACGGCGGCTGCGGCGGAGAACCGATCGGCGCCGGCCTGTACGATCTGCCGCATGATCTCGCTGTCCTCGACGACGAGGAACCGGTACTGCGCCGGCGACTGCCGCGTCGGTGCGGCGAGCAGCGTCGCGATCACGCTCGCCTGCTCCGGCGATGCCGTGAACCCGAGCGTCACCGCAGCCGGATAGCCCGGGCCGGATTCCGGCCGCTTCGCGAGCACGGTCGCGTGCAACCGCAGCGGCGACAGCAAGCGCCGAAACGACAGCTCGAGTCCCACCGAGTCACCGAGCTCGAGCGGCTCGTCCGTGCGGACGCAGACCGAGTCGGCACCGAGCGCTGTCGTGTGCGCCACGATCTGACGGTGGTCGCGCGACAGCTCGGCGCGCAACACCATGCGGTCGCTCCCCTCTTCACTCCGCAAAGGCGTCATCGATGACTCGTGAAAGACTCACTCCACCACGCGAGCCTCACTGCTGTCCATCGGTGCAGCGCGAACACACGAACGTCACTCCGCTTGTCGTGATGCGCATTACCGACAAACGAGTGGTGCAGCAATTTGCGGCACCACCTTTCACCCTGCTCGCGCACTGCCGCAATTTGCGGCAGCCGCGAATCCTTCGCAGCGTTGACCACGCCAGGACGCACGCGCTGTAATGGCCTGCTCGGACGTGGGTGCATGATTCCAGCGCAGCTCCTCGACAAGTTCCGCGTGCTCTCGCTGGATCGCGTCACGCGGATCGAGACTGCCTGGATCCGGCTGCTGCACGTCGACGGTTCGACGGGCGAGCGGCCGTCGCTGACGCGCCAGATCCATCGCGAGCTGCACACGATCAAGGGCGACTCCGCGATCATCGGCGAGCATGCGTTGCAGCACCTCGCGCAGCGGCTCGAGGATCTCCTGAAGCTGTCCGAGCAGCAGGGCTTCGATGTCTCGCCGGAGCTCGAGGAGCTGATCACGACCGCGATTCGCGCGCTCGCGACGCTGCTTCGACCCGACGATCACGCGTCCGGGGAGCTCGACCTCCCCGCATTGCACGCTCGCCTCGATCGCGCGCTCGCGTGATCGGGCTGCCGCAGATTGCGGCACTCGATGCGTTCACTCACGCACTGCCGCAGATTGCAGCGGTCGATGCGCTCACTCACATGCTGCCGCAAAATGCTGCACCACTGTACAGATGCACCCGCAGCCCATTGCGGCACCTCGCGAGCGCCGCTCAGCCGCGCGGCGCGTTCTTGCGGAGCTTGCGCTGCAGCGAGCTCCGGTAGATGCCGAGCCGGCGCGCTGCGAGCGTGATGTTGCCGTCGCAATCCGCGAGCACGCGCGCGATGTGCTCCCACTCGATGCGCGCGAGCGTCGGGGTCTCGTCGAGATCCGGCTCCGGCTGCTGCTCGTCCTCGATCCGGCGCAGGATCTCCTTGAACGTGACCGGCTTGAAGAACACGTGGTCCGCACCCGCCTGCACCGCTGCAACCGCTGTGACGACCGATAGATAGGCGCTGCACAGCGCGACGCGGAGCTCCGGCCGATCGGCCTTCAGATCCTTGACGAGGTCGATGCCCGACTCCCCCGAGCCGAGGCGCAGATCGATGATCGCGAGGTCGGGTCGCTCGTGCATCGCGATCGCCCGCGCTTCGTCGGGGTTCGTCGCGGTGAACACCTTGCGCTGGCGGCCGATGCTGCGCCGCCAGCCGGTCAGGATCGCCTCGTCGTCGTCGACGACCAGCACGCTCTCGATCGGCGTGATCGGCGGTGATGGAACCTCGGCTTCGTCCATCACGTACTCCAAGCGTACTCGCAACCCATCCAGCGCAACCAAGCTTCGTCGGGACGCGTATTCCGGTCAAGACTTCACGTTCACAACGGGACGAGGCACGTGACGAAGACGAACTCGCGCGTCACGCACGGTCAGCCCGGCGGTCGCTTCGCACGTTCGCCACAGCGTGCGATCGCCTCGTCGGCAGCGGCGAACGCCCGCGGCCACGGCGCATCGCTGACGAACAGATCGACGACCGCATACACCGTGCGTAGCTTCGCGAGCTCGACCCGATTCGGCAACGTCGCGAGCTGGTCGCGGATGATGTCCTCGACCATCTCGGGCTCGCTCGTCGCCGTGGTCGCGAGCTCGCCGGACAGCGCGACCCGCCACTCGGTCTCGTACGCCGCGTACGCGGAGGCGCAGCCCTCGCCCGTCGCTGGCGCTGCGGTCGTGGACTGCGTCGTCGTGGTCGTCGCCGGCTGCTTGCCGCCGCACGCGGCGAGCGCGATGAGGACGGTGGCCGCTGCGCCTCGCATCGTGAAGCGCAGTCTACGTCGGATCAGCCCTTCGCGGCCTCCTGCAGCTTGCGGATGTCGATCCGCTTCATCTTCATCATCGCCGCCATCACGCGCGCCGCGACCGCCCGGTCCGAGCTCGTCGCCATCTGCGTCAGGTACGTCGGCGTGACCTGCCACGACACGCCCCAGCGGTCGCGCACCCAGCCGCACGGGCCTTCCTCGCCGCCGCCCTCGATCAGCCGATTCGTGTAGTGCTCGATCTCGTCCTGGGTCTCGCACTGGATCGACAGCGAGATCGCGTCGCTGAACTTGAAGTGATCGCCGCCGTTGAGCGCGATGAACGGCTGGCCGTCGAGCTCGAAGCTCACGGTCATCACGCTGCCCGGCGTGTACCCCGTGCCCTCGGGATAGCGGCTCGTCGCCGTGATCTTCGAGCGCTGGAAGATCGAGACGTAGTGCTTCGCGGCGTCCTCGGCGCCGTCGCGATACGTGAGAAATGTGGTGATCCGGGTCATGGCTTGCTCCTTTGGCCTGAAGACGTCGCTGCATCGGCCGCGCCGACATTTCGCGATCGAAAATCTGCGCGCGAGGTCAAGTGCGCGGGATTGTGGGTAAGCTGCGCGCGTGAAGCTCGCGGCTCCCGACATCGAGCGCTTGCCGCGACCGGGTGGGGGCTTCGTGCTGCGGTCGCGCCGGCCGGCTCCGGCACGCGCGCGCTGTCTCGGAGATCTGCTCGTGCGGTGGGCGGCCGAGGCACCCGACCGTACGCTGTTCGCCGAGCGCGACGCCACCGGCGCGTGGCGGCACGTGTCCTATCGCGACGCGCTCGACGCGACGAGGGCGCTCGCCGAGGCGTTGCTCGCGCTCGGGCTCGGACCGCGGCGCCCGCTGCTCGTGCTGTCGGGCAACTCGATCGCGCACGCGCTGCTCGCGCTCGCGGCGATGCACGTCGGCGTCGCGATCGCGCCGGTGTCGCCCGCGTACTCGCAGCTGTCGACCGATCACGTCAAGCTGCGCGCGATGGCGGCGCTGCTCGCGCCCGGCGCGATCTTCGTCGAGCAGCGCGAGCCGTTCGCGCGTGCGCTCGCCGCGCTGGCGCCGGGCGTGCCGGTGCTCGACGCCACCGACGTCGAGCGGCTGCGCGCGACGCGCGTCACCAGCGCGGTCGACGACGCGTTCGCGGCGGTCGACGACGACACGATCGCGAAGCTGCTGTTCACGTCTGGCTCGACCGGGACGCCGAAGGCCGTGATCAACACCCAGCGCATGCTGTGCTCGAACCAGGCCGCGCTCGCGGCGGGCTGGCCATTTCTCGACGCGCGGCCGCCGGTGATCGTCGACTGGCTGCCGTGGAGTCACACGTTCGGCGCGAACCACAACTTCAACCTCGTGCTCGCGCACGGCGGCACGCTGTACATCGACGGCGGCAAGCCGGCGCCCGGCCTGTTCGACACGACGCTCGCGAACCTGCGCGATGTCGCGTCGACGATCTACTTCAACGTGCCGCGCGGGTTCGACCTGCTCGTCGGCCACCTCGAGACCGATGCACCGCTGCGCGCGCGGTTCTTCGAGCAGCTCGACGTGGTGTTCTACGCCGCGGCCGCACTGTCGCCGGCGACGTGGGATCGCCTCGCGCGCGTGGCCGAGCTCGCCGGTGCGCGCGACCTCGCGATGACCTCGGCGTGGGGCTCGACCGAGACGTCGCCGCTCGTCACGCAGGTGTGCTTTCCGATCGAGCGCGCCGGCGTGATCGGCGTGCCGGTCCCGGGCGTCGAGCTCGCGTTCGTGCCATCGGGCGACAAGCTCGAGATGCGCGTGCGCGGTCCGAACGTCTCGCCGGGGTATCTGCGCGAGGGCGGCGCGATCGAGCCGTTGCCGCTCGACGACGCCGGGTTCTATCCGATGGGTGACGCCGGCCGGCTCGCCGACGACACGAACCCGAACGCGGGAGTCGTGTTCGAGGGCCGGACGTCGGAGAACTTCAAGCTGTCGAGTGGGACGTGGGTCCACGTCGGCGAGCTGCGGGTCGCGCTGATCGCGGCGTGTGCACCGCTCGTCGCCGACGCCGTGATCGCGGGCCACGATCGCGACGAGGTCGGCGCGCTCGTGTTCCTCGCGCCGGGCGGGCGCGATGACGCGAACGTGCGCGACGCGCTGCGCGCGGCGCTCGCGCGACACGCGGCGGGCTCGGTGTCGTCGAGCACGCACGTCGCGCGGCTGCTCGTGCTCGCCGAGCCGCCGAGCATCGACGCCGGCGAGATCACCGACAAGGGCTACTTGAACCAGCGCGCGATCCTCGACCGCCGCGCCGCCGAGGTCACGCGGCTGTTTCGCGACGACGATCCGGATATTTTGCGGCCGTCCTGAGCGCATCGAGCGGGCCGCCGAGCTGATAGGATGGCGGCATGGCCGTCGTGGGGCAAGCAGGGGGGGTGGTCCTCGTGCGCGATGGGACCGCGGACGACGCGGACCTCGTCCAGACGTTGCTCGCGTGCAACGCGACGGTTCACCTCGCGACGCCGCACGAGCTGTTCGCGCGACTCGAGTCGCGGTGGTGCCCGGATGCGGTGATCGTCGAGCTCGCGTTCGAGGACAGCCTCGAGATGCTCGCGACCGTGACGAGGCGGCTGCCGCGCAGCGTCCAGCTCGTCGTGATCGGGGACGTCCGCGCGATCGAGCACGCGTCGCAGGACCGCGCGCCGGATTGCGTCGTGTTCGCCGACGCCGACGAGGCGACGCTCGAGACCGTGCTCGCCGGACCGCCGCCGCTCGACACCGCGCGGCTGCTCGACGAGCTGCTCGCGATGAGCGTGTTCGGCGTCGATCTCTCGGCGTCGCTGCACGAGCTCACGGTTCACGTCGCGCGCGCGTTCGACGCCGACGACTGCATCCTGCTGCTGCAGCAGGAGAACACCTGCTACACCGCGCGCGAGGTCTCCGAGCAGGTGATCGAGGATCTGATCCCGCTGTGCGAGACGGTGTGTCAGTTTCCGACGACGCTGATCGCTCCGGCGCGCCCCGATCGCCCGTATCGCGCGTTCCTCGGCGTGCCGCTGTCGCACGACAACTCGCCGCTCGCGATGCTGCTGCTGTGCCGGCGCGCGCCGGTGCCGTTCGATCGCGAGGCGCACCGCCACCTGCTCCGGCTCTCGCTCCGGCTCGGGATCGACCTGTCGTGGCGGCTCGTGCAGGAGCGCCTGCTCGCCGACCGCGATCGGCTGCGCGATCTGTCGCGCATCGATCCGGTGCTCGGCGTGACGAACCGGATGGCACTGCAGAAGGAGCTCGCCGAGCGCGTCGCCGCGTCGGAGGCGGCCGGCGATCCGTTCAGCGTCGCGGTGATCGACGTCGACGGCCTGCACCTGATCAACGAGCGCAGCGGCTATCCCGCGGGCGATGCCGTGCTGACGCACATCGCGCAGATCGCGAACCACGAGATGCGGCCGCAGGATCTCGTCGCGCGGTACTCGGGCGACTCGATCGCGATCGTGCTGCCGGGGATGTCGAGCGCCGACGCGCACGCGGTCGTCACCCGGATCCTGAGCGCGATCGACGCGACGCCGGTCTCGCACGAGAACCGGCTGATCAACCTCACCGTGTCGTCGGGCATCGCCGAGCTGCGCTACGACGACGAGACCGGCGAGTCCGCGCTCGCGCGGGCGATGGCCGCTCGGCAGACCGCGCGCATCCACGGCGAGGTGATCGCGATCGCCGACGCGTCGCTGATCGCCGAGGCGCCGGCGCAGCCGGACTTCGCGATCGGCACGACGCTCGGCGGCGTCTACCAGATCCGTCACGAGATCAGCCGCGGCGCGTTCGGCGTCGTGTATCGCGCCGAGGATCTCGTGCTCGGGCGCCAGGTCGCCCTCAAGCTGCTGCGCCCCGACCTCGCGCGCGATGCCGCGTTCGTCGAGCGGTTTCGCACCGAGGCCGCGACGCTCGCGCGGATCCGCAACAACAACTTCGTGCAGGTCTACGCGTTCGGCGTCGACGGCTCGAACGTGTACTTCGCGATGGAGCTCGTCGAGGGCCAGGGCCTCGAGGAGCGGATCGAGTCCGCGCGTCGCCGCCGCCGCCACCTCGCGCTGCCCGATGTCACGAGCATCATCGATCAGGTCGCGCGCGCGCTCGAAGCGGTGCATCAGGTCAACGTCCTGCATCGCGACGTCAAGCCGGAGAACGTGCTGTTCGACCGCATCAACCGGCGCTGCGTGCTCGTCGACGTCGGCATCGCGGTGCGCCGCGGCAGCGAGAAGAACCCCGCCGGAACGCCCGGCTTCACCGCGCCGGAGGTGTTCGGCGACGGCGGCGAGTCGGCCGCGACCGACGTCTACAGCCTCGCCGCGCTCGCGTACCTGCTGCTGACGCTGCAGGCGCCGTTCGGCGATGCGAGCGCGCTCGAGATCCTGCACCTGCAGTCGGCCGGGCCACCGACGGCACCGACGCTGGTCCGCCGCGACCTCCCGCCCGCGGTCGATCACGTGCTGCTCGCCGCGCTCGATCCCGATCCGCGCGCGCGCCCGCAGAGCGCGATGGCATTCTCGCGCGCGCTGTCCGAGGCGCTCGCCGCGCGCCCGAACCAGGTCGGTCCGCGCGCGACCGTCGACATGCCGCAGGTCATGCGCCGGCGCGTCACGATCCGCAACGCGTCGCTGCGCAGCGCCCCGACCGCGCCGAGCACGCGCGGTGTGCTGTTTCGATCCGCCTACGAGGTGCTCGGCGCGCGTCGTGGCAACACGTGGGTGCGCGAGGTGTCGCGCCAGATCCCCGAGCTCGGGCTCGCGATCGGCGGGCAGAGCTCGGCGCTCGCGTGGCATCCGACGAGCGCGTTCGTCGCCGTGCTGCAGTCGCTCGGCAGCGACGATCGTCGCGTCGCGTTCCAGCTCGGCCGCACGGCGATCGCGTCGAGCTTCGATCAGTTCTACGGTGCCGATCCGTCCGCGCTCAGTCCGGCCGAGGTGCTCCGCACCGTCGACATGTTCTGGCACTGCTATCACAGCTGGGGCGATGCGGTCGTCCACGCGCGCGACACCGACGCGGACGTCGTGATCACGAAGGGACCGGCGGAGCCGATGCTGTGCGCGTCGTCCGCGGGCATCCTCGCGGGCGTGATCGCGCATGCCGGTGGGCGCTCGGTGACCGCCGAGCATCGTGCATGCGCCGCCGAGCACGCGACCGAGTGCGTGTTCCGGCTGACGTGGCGCTCGGTGACGTAGCGCTTCAGGCGCGGCGGCGCTGCTGAAACAGGTTGTCGTACATCGCGTCGGGCTCGTCGAGCTGCATCGCCGACCGGCACTTCGGACACGGCATCGACGGAGGCACCGCGAGTGGCGCACCGCGCGTGACCTCGACCTGCTGCAGCGCCTCCTCGCTACACGACGAGCAGTAGTACGGCACGAGCAGCGAGCGCACGACCGTCCGCGAGCCCATGAAGTTCGAGATCATCGCGATCTGCTGCACGATCACCGGCGCGCAGCGCTCGACGATCAGCTGGATGCCCGCATCCTCGGCTTCCTTGACGAACACCGACCAGCCACGCACGCCGAGCGAGTTGATGCGCTGGATGCCGCCCATGTCGATCCGGAGCGGACTGCCGAGCTTCATGAGCGGCGCGAAGTTGGCGATCTCGGTCACGTTGCCCGACAGCCCCACCCACGTCCCGCCATCACGTGACTCGACCTGGGCCAGCAGTGCGCCTCCGAGATCCTGACCGCGTGGTTTTGCCATGGCTTGGGTCGACCCAGGATCGCGTAGGTCCTGGCGTCACACAAGCGGCCGAGGTCAGGTCGAGGTACTGGCGCGTGGCGGGCGCTGGTCGAGCTGGCGAAGCGCGCCGCCGACCGGCGGCAGCTGGAACTCCGCACTGAGCCGTGGCGGCTTTCGGCGTCGTGCGCCGCCCGCGATCGTCGACACCGCGGTCGGCGTCGGCGCGCGCGCCGGTCGACGACGGCCGACCCACCACATCATGACCCCGACGACGACCAGCACCACCCCGGCCAGCGCGAGCAACCCCATGCCTCGACCCTACGCAAGATGACCGTGAGCCCGGGGTACGCGACGGGTAGCTTCATGCTTTTCGATTGTGCGCTCCGGATGGACCCGCACTCCCGCTCTGCTGTGCGTACGCCGCGAGCCCGGCGTAGGTGGTCGTGCTCATCGAGTCGGCCATCGTGCTCGGCACGATCATCAGCGTCCCGCGCTCCTTCATGCCCTCGTACAGCAGGTTGAGCGACCGCAGCTGGAGCGCGATCGGATCCTCGCGATACACGCCGGCGGCGCTGCCGAACTTCTGCGCGATCTCGACCTCGGCGTCGCCGAGGATCACGCGCGCCTGCTTCTCGCGTTCGGCCTGCGCGCGGCGTGACATCGCATCCTCGAGCGCCTGCGGGATCACGACGTCGCGGATCTCGACCGACGTCACGGTGATGCCCCAGTTGCGCGCGCGCTCGTCGATCAGGCGTTGCATGTCCGCGTCGAGCAGCTCGCGGCCGGCGAGCATCTCGGCGAGGTCGGTCTTGCCGATGATCTCGCGCAGCGCGGTCTGCGCCGCCCACGCGACGGCCTCCTCGTAGTCCTCGAGGCCGAGCGCGGCGCGTTCGGCGTCGGCGACCTGCCAGAACAGCACCGCGTCGACGTTGACCGGGACGGTGTCGCGCGTCAGCGTGCGCTCGGCGGCGAACCCAGTCGTGCGAACACGCATGTCGATCCACACGACGACGCGATCGAGCAGCGGCACGATCCAGAACAGCCCCGGCCCGCGCAACCCGACGAACTTGCCGAGGCGCAGCACGACCGCGCGCTCCCACTGCGAGGCGACGCGCGGCGACAGCGCGAGGTACGCCGCGGCCGCGAGCCCGCCCGCGGTGACGACGAGCAGCAAGTCGCGCGCGAGATCCATCGCGAGTGCCGCGGCGGCGACGCTGCCGCTGACGAGGCCGAGCACGACGAGCGAGATCACGCTGAAGCCGTGCTTGTGAAGGTTCGGACGCGGGAGATCATGGGGTTGATCGGACATGGCTGCCTCCTGGGCGTTGGGTGGCGCGGATCACTGCCGGCAGGGCACACGTGCGCGCGCGATCGACGATCCGGGCGCGCGGCGCACGACGTCGTGCGGGCCACAGCTCGTACACGACGGCGGTCGTGAACAGCATCATCACGCCCGCGGCGAAGATCAGCGGTGCGTACGGGATCCGTGGATCGAGCTCGCCGCCGCTCCACAGCCGGAACGAATCGGTGAGCCCGACGACGACGAGCACGCACGCGATCGCGGCCCACCCGATCGACGCGACCTTGCGCACCGGATCGCGCGGCAGCGGCGTGTCACGCGTCAGCTCGTCCTCGTGGCCGTGCGTCAGCGGGAACACGCGCGCGAACACGAGGATGATCAGCAGCACGAGGCTCGCGGCCCCGGCCATGATCGACCACTCGATCCACGACGGCGTGTACGTGCCCTCCTCGAGCGCGAGGTACGAGCCGTGCGTCTGCGACGGCACGACGATCAGCAGCCGCTTGACGACCGCGCCGACGTTGACGAGCGCCGCGGCGATCGCGATGCCGCGCACCGACGGCTTCGCGCGCAGATACTGGACGAACGGGATCGCGAACCCGAGCAGCATCGTGCCGGCGTAGACCCAGAACGACGTCGAGTAGCCGCCGGTCACGATCTGGTGCGCGACGTGGCGATCCATGCGCGGCCCGGCGTACGTCGCGGTCAGCTCCTCGACGATCGTGAAGTAGAGGTAGACGAGCGCGAGCACCCACAGCAGGCCGCCGAGCCAGTGGATCGCGGCGTCGGGGATCTCGCGCTCGAGGCGCAGCATCCTGCGCAGCACCACGGTCGCGAGGATCAGCATGCCGGTGCCCGACGCGCCGGCGAGCACGAGGAACCCGGGCGCCTGCAGCGCGCTGTACCAGCCCGGCCGGCCGGCCTGGATGCCGAAGATCAGGCCGAGCGTCGAGTGCGCGCACACGAGCAGCGGCAGGATCGTGATCGCGAGCCAGAACGTCGTGCGGCCGTGCCGGGCGTGCTCGTCGGCGGTGAACGCGTAGCCGCTCGCCCACGCGCGATAGAACCAGCGCAGTCCGCGCGGGCCGACGCGCGCCATCGTCGCGGCATCGCGCCGCCCGGTCAGAAAGAACGCGACGAGGCTCGAGAACAGATAGCCCGCGACGACGAGCGTGAACGTGCCGAAGAACGGCGACGACGGCCGCGCGAGCGCCGGCAGCTCCATCAGGCCGTGCCCGGGACGCCCGAGATCCGCGACGACGACGCACGCGCCCGCGAGCAGTGCCGAGATCGTGAGCAGCTCGGCGAGCCGCGTGACCGGCTCGAGCACGCTCAGCTTGAACAGCCGCGCGATGCTCGCGACCGTGATCCCGGCGAAGCTGACGCCGACGAAGTAGACGTCCATCGCGATGTAGAGGCCCCATGCCGCCCCGCCGCGCCCGGGGTTACGCAGGTTCGTCGCGATGTAGCCCTCGCGAAACTGCACCGAGTACGCGTAGAGGCCGAGCGCGATCAGGCCCACGCAGAGCGCGACGAGCGCGTACCAGCCGGGCGTGCCCGCGGGCAGCACGCGGTCGCGACGCGGTCGGGGCAAGGCGAAGATGCGGCGCTGCATGCGCTACCCCCGATCCTTTTCGAGGTAATAGACGCTCGGCTCGGTGCCGAGGTGCTCGAGCAAGCGGAACGCCCGCGGGCTGCGCGCGAGCTCCGCGACCGCGCTCTCGGGATCGTCGAGATCGCCAAACGTGATCGCGCGCCCAGGACACGCGGCGGCGCATGCCGGCAGGTGCTGGCACTCGGCGTCCGTCGGCTCGCGGCCCTCGAGGCGCGCCTGCTCGGTGAGCTGGCGGACGCGGTGATGACAGAACGTGCATTTCTCGACGACGCCGAGCGGCCGGGTCGCGACGTCGGGGTTCAGCATCTGGACCTCGGACGGCGTCCAGGCCGGCTCGCTCCAGTTGAACGACCGCCGCGAGTAGGGGCACGCGACCATGCAGTAGCGACAGCCGATGCAGCGATCCCAGATCTGCATCGTGAAGCCGTCCGGATCCTTGTACGTCGCGCCGACCGGGCAGACCTTGACGCACGGCGGATCCGCGCAGTGCATGCATGGCAGCGGCAGCAACTGGGGCACGCCGTCGTCGCGCGTCGGATCCTGCCAGAGCAGGCTCATCCACTCGGGGCGCGCGCCGTCGAACTTCGGATCCGGGCCGAACGACGGCAGGTTGTTCTCCTGGCGGCACGCGACGCTGCAGGCGTTGCAGCCCGAGCAGCGATCGAGATCGATCACCATGCCCCAGTGGCGGTGGCGACGCGCGGGCTCGGCGGCGGCAGCGGGCGTGGGCAGCGCGCACGCGGCCGATGCGACCGCGGCGCCGCGCAGGAAGGTACGGCGATCGGTCGTCATGCAGCCTCCACGCGCACGCGGGTCGTGCACAGCAGCGAGGCACCGGTGTCGATCGCCGGGGCGCCGGCGAGCAGTGCCATCACGTTCGCGCCGAAGTCGCGCGCCCACCGGCCGTACGCGCGATGCCCGCCGCCGGTCGGGATCGCGATGCAGCCCGGTGCGAGTGCGCGATCGACGTGGACCGGCAGCACGATCGAGCCGTACGCGCTCGTCACGCGCACGCGATTGCCGGTGTGTGCCCACGGCGCATCGATCGGCGAGATCGACGCCGCGCACGACCACGCGCCGAGCCCCGGCCGCGACGTCAGCGTGCGTAGCCACGGCTGGTTCGCGCCGCTGCCGTCGCCGTGGCCGAGCGGGTGATACGCGACGAGCGCGAGCGGATACGCGCGCGAATCGCCGTGCCAGCTCGGCTCGGTCCATCGCGACGGCAGCGTCAGCTGCGGGCGCGTCGGCGTCGCGTCGTCGGGTGCGGCCCAGAAGCCGCGCGCGTAGAGCTCGTCGAGAAACGCGCTGTCGCTCGCGGTGCCGCTGCGCAGGCCGAGCCAGCGCTCGGCGAACGCCTCGCGTGCGGTCGGCCACGGAAACGCGCCGGCGACCGGATCGCCGAGCCGGTGCGCGAGCTCGACGATCACGTCGGCGGTCGCGCGCGTGTGATGCAGCGGCGCGACGATCGGGCGCTGCACGCCGACGACGGCGCGCGGCGTGCTCGCGACCGCGGGCGCGTCGTCCCAGCGCTCGAGGTACGTGTGATCGGGCAACACGAGATCCGCGACCTCGGCGCACGTCTCGTCGAGCACCGGCGAGAAGCTGACGACGAACGGGATCCCCGACAGCGCCTCGCGCCAGTGCTCCGACCGAGCGCGCGCGTACAGCGGGTTCGCGCGATACAGCAGCGCGACCTGCGGCGCGGTCGCCCGGATCGCGTCGGGCAACGTGTCGAGCACGGCGCGCGCGCCGGCGTAGGGCGGCAGGCCCGCACCGTCGAGCCGCGGTGTTGTGAGCGCGCGGATCGCGACGTCGTCGAGCACGGGATCCGGCCAGGCCGCGAGCGGCGCGCGTGGCGCGATCCGCAGCCCGCCCCGCGGATTCTCGATCGATCCGAGCAACGCGGACAGCGCGATCGCGGTCGCCGCGGTCGCGAGCCCGTTGTCGTACGCGACGCTGCGCTCGTCGACGAGCACGAGCACCGGGCGGCGCTGCCACAGCTCGTGCGCGAGATCCTCGATCGCGCGCGCATCGCAGCCGGTGATCGCGGCGCAGCGCGCGGGATCGTGGGCGTCGACGAGCACGCGAAACTCGGGCTGACCGCACGCGGTCGCGACGAGCTCGCGATCGTACGTGCCGTCGCGCAGCAGGACGTGGCAGACCCCGAGCGCGAGCGCACCCGCGGTGCCCGGCCGGATCCGCAGCCAGCGATCCGCGTTGTGCGCCGCGAGGTCGAACATCGGTCCGGCATGGAACAGCCGCGCGCGCTGCGTTCGATCGCGCCGCATC
Source organism: Kofleriaceae bacterium (assembly GCA_035715365.1). Lineage (GTDB taxonomy): Bacteria > Myxococcota_A > Polyangia > Haliangiales > Haliangiaceae > JABFXX01. Next base: position 90,587 of record DASTLB010000033.1, read on the forward strand.
GCCGCCGCGATCCGCGCGAGGTACGTCGACCGACACGCGTCCTCGAACAGCCCCGCCTCGAGGCTCAGGATCGCGCCCGCGCCTTCCCAGCTGTACGCCGGCAGCTCGCGCACGCCAAACGCTTGCTCCATCGCGCGCGCGAGCGTCGCGGTGTGCGACGGCGATCCGTCGACGAAGCTCGGCGTGCCGAACGCGTGCGCGAACCGCGCGAGCAGATCGTGGGTCGCGCCGCGCTCGGCGCCCGACAGCACGAGCAGCTGCTCGGGTCCGTGGCGGCGCACCTCGGCGAGCCGTGATGCGAGCAGCTCGATCGCCGCGGGCCACGTCGTCGCGACGAGCCGATCGCCGACGCGGCGCAGCGGCTGCGGGATCCGATCGGGATCGTAGAGCGCTTGCAGTCCGGACAGCCCGCGCACGCCGATCGTGCCGCGGTTGAGCGGGTGCGCCGGGTTGCCCTCGATCCGCACCGCGCGCCCCTCGACGACGCGGACGCGGATCCCGCACGCCGCCGAGCACTGCGCGCACGACGACGCGACGGTGCGCTCCTCGTACGTCGCGAACGCCTCGGCGCCGGGCACGTACGGCTTGATCTGCGAGCGTCCGGTCGGATCGTGCTCGGGCGGCGCCCACGCCCGCCGGCATGCCGGCAACAGCGCGGCGCCGAGTCCGGCGAGGACCGCGCGTCGAGTCGTATGGAGGGGCGTCGTCATGAGGTTCACCGGTGGCAGGTCCCGCACGTCGTCGGTGCGGCGTGATCGCGGTGGCAGGAGATGCACGCGCTCATGTCGACGAGGCGTGGCTCGGGGCGGGTCGGCGGCGCGCGCCAGCTCGCGACGTCGCCGTGGCACGTGGTGCACTCGAGCTGCGCGATCCCGACGTGCGCGCGGTGCGGTGCGTAGACGTGGCCGGGGTTGCGCGTGACCTGCGTCCAGCGGAACGGGCCGGCGATCGCGAGCTCGCGGACGCGCGCCTCGCGCGGGTTCGGCAGCCCGCGCTCGCCGAGCTGTGGCCGGACGTGACAGCGCAGGCAGTCGCGGAGCGCGGGCAGCCCGGCATGCTCGGCGCGCTCGGCGCCGGCGTGGCAATCGGTGCAGCGCAGCCGATGGCCGTCGAGATCGAGCCGCAGGTGCAGCGCGTGATCGAACGCGATCGGCTGTTCCGGCACCGGTCCGCGCTCGCACGCGGCGACGACGACGAGCGCGAGCACGGCGCGCATCACTTGCCTCCGAACGTGTGGCACGCCTGGCAGCGCACGGCGGCGGGCTCGTGCGCTCGACGATCGGTGTGACAACGCACGCAGATCTCGCGGCTGTTCACCGCCGGTGCGTGCGCGCGATGGCAGTCGCTGCACGTCGCGTGCTTCGCGACCTGGTGCATGCCGGGCAGCTGCGCGTGACACTGCGTGCACGCGGGCGGCGACGCGCGCCCCGATGGACCATGCGGCCGGTGACACGTCAGGCAGCCGCCCGCGACGCGAACGTGCGGCGTGCGCGTGCGATCGACGTGGCAGGTCTCGCAGCGCGCGTCGGGCTTGCGCTGTCCCGAGTGCACGTCGTGACAGCTCGCGCAGTCGAGGTGTCCCGTCGGTGCGCTCGCGGCCTCGCGCGCGTGACAGCTCGCGCATGCCGGACGCGCGGCCGCGGCCTGGTGCGGTGCGGCCGCGTGACAGCTCGCGCATCGTGCGTGGCCGTCCGAGGTCGCGATCGCGGGCGCGCGGCCCTTCGCCGTCGCGTGACAGCCGAGGCAGAACGCGCGATCCGCGACCGGCTTGTCGCCGTGCTTCGGATGACAGTCCGCGCACCGCGCACTGCCGTGCCAGCGCGCACCGCCGTGGCAGCTATCGCAGCTGCCGCTGACGCTGCCGGCATGCGGCGGATGGCAGCTCGCACACGTGCGGCCCTGCGCGTGCGACGCCGGCTTCGCGTGGCACGTCGCGCAGCGCTCGCCGGCGCGCGCGACCGGCGCGTGTGGATCGTGGCAGCTCCGGCAATCGGCGTGCGCCGCGACCTTGTTCGCCGCCAGCACGAGCTTGCCGGCGTGGCACGTCGTGCAGCGCTGCGCGGTCGGCTGCGTCTTCGCCTGGTGCGGCTCGTGACAGCCGGTGCACGCCGCGTGGCCCGACGCGACCGGACGATCGCGGTGGCACTCGCGGCACGCGCGCACTGCGGCCTTGTCGAAGCCGTGATCGTCGTGGCACTGCACGCAGCGGTCATGACCGTCGAAGATCGCGGTGCGCGCGATCGGTCGCGTCGCAGCCGTGTCGTCGACATGACACGCGATGCAGCGCTCGCGCGCGGCCTTCGCCGGCGTGTGCGGCGGATGACAGCCGAGGCACGCCTTCGCGTCGCCACCGGCATGGCGCGTGGTCTGCGTCGGGTGGCAGGTCTCGCAGCGCGCGCGCTCGGCGGTGCCATGCACCGGGTGACACGAGGTGCAGCGCTCGGTGTGACTCGTGATCTTCGGGTGACTGCCCTGCGGTTCGGCATGACACGACTCGCAGGCGGCGGCCCACATCGTCGCGCCCGCCGGCAGCAGGAAGTCGTGACAGGTCAGGCAGCTCGCCGCGTCGGTCGCGCCGTGGACGCGCGGCTCGTGCGCCTCGTGGCAGCCGACGCAGCGCTCCGTGGTCGGGCGCAAGAACTCGGTCGCGCGCAGCTCGTGACAGTCGGCGCAATCGACGCGACGGGCTGCAGCCAGGTGCACGCGGTGCAGCTCGGCGGTTCGAACGTCATCGCTGCTCGTCAGGTGCGGGCGGATCGGGCGGTCCGCGGGCTTCGGAGGCACGGGGACGCCGGGCGTCGCCGCGTGATTCTCGACGAGTACACCGATCGCACCGGTGAGTCCCGTGATCGCGACGACTGCCAGCGCACCAATGGCTTTGCCTCCGAGCAACCGCACCTCCTGGCACTTGGGTCAGGGGAGTGCATCGCGCAGACCACGAATCTCCGGCGTCTGTCCTCGCAAAGCGTGCAGGTTTCGCGTTTCGTCGACGGACCGCTCGCACGCATTGCGCGCTCGCACGACGGCATTTGCAGTGCCGTTGGTGCTGCAACAGTTCAGCGGCGGTGCAATGCGTCGCTCGTGTCGTCGCTCGCGCGATGAAAGCGCGTGCGCTCGCCCGCGATCGCGCGGTAGGCGCCCGTCGACGGCGCGGGGGCGAGCACGTTACGCGGTGACCGGTAGGCGCTGTCCTTGGCCGCGGCGAGCGCCTTGACGTGCGCGGTGCGCCAGCAGGTGCCGTGGTGCTCGTCGACGAGATCGCCGTACGGCGGGTTGGTGCCGGCGTCGAGGAGCTGCTGGCACGGCACGCGGCCCGACTCGGGGAGCAGCGACGTGAAGAACACGCCGACGCCGTCGCCCGGCAGGCCCATGTCGAGCAACACCGGCACCGACGCATCGTCGGCGGCTTCCTCCGTCGAGAAGTAGCGCAGCGTCGAGATATCGCGCCCGGTGTCCTGCTGGAGCAGGATCGCGATGTCCCGCATCCGGCAGTGGCGATCGGCGGCGAGGATCGTGATCTGGTCGATCACGTGCTTGCCCGCGACGCTCTGCTGCTCGCTGACCGGAAACTCGGCCGCGATCTCCTCGGGCGTGACGCTGAACTGCTCGGCCATCATCTGGAACAGATCGAGCGTGCTGCCGGCGAGGCAGACGTCGCGCAGCTCGGTCAGGAACGCTTTCGTCAGCGAATCGAGCTGCGTGCGGTCCTCGGGCGACGCGAGCACGAGCATGCTGGTCAGCGGATTCGTGTGCTCCGCGAGGAACACGTTGAGGGCGTCCACGCGGGTCACGGTGGACGCGCACTTGGCCGGATCGGCCGTCGCGAGCGTCGCGGTCAGCATCGTCGAGAGCAGCGAGCCCGGCACCGGCATGCCGTTGAGCTCGGCATACGCGACGCTCCCCGCCTCCTCGCCGAGATCGCGCCACGCGGTGATCGCCTCGCGCGCACGCGGGTCATCCTTCATCTGGTAGCCGAACGGCTCGGGGCCGTCGCCGGTCAGCTGGTAATGGATCCGGATCTTGTCGCCGACGCCGGGCATGACGTGCAGCTTCACTGCGTGCGTCAGCTCGTGCATGACGACGCCAAGGATCGCGTAGTCGGGCTGCCCGGTCTCGAGCGCGCCGGTCTGTACCATGACCGCCCACGGGATCTTCATCGTCGGCCGATCGAGCGCGACGAACGCGTTGACGCTCGCGTCGTCGATCACGATCAGCGCCGGCGTCTTCTCGAGCCGTCCGACCGGCATGTTGCGCCGGTAGCTCTGCCAGCCCTGCTCGAGCAGCTCCTGCATGTGAACGAACCGCGGATCGGTCGATGCGATCAGCTTGCGCGGCTCGCGGTTCTCCTGCATGGCCTGGGTCTGCTCGAACCCGGCGAACCACGTCTCCGCGGAGGCCTGATCGTCGAACATCGTGAAGCAATCGATATCGGCCTGCGTGCAGTCGACATCGCACGTGCCGTTGCCGTAGCGGTGCTCGACCTCGCAGACATCCTTGCCGCCGTCGCACTTGCCGCCGAAGCAGTCCTGATCGTCACCGTCGGCGGTGACGCAGCCGCTGGCAAGCGATGCGAGGAGTAGCGCGAGAGAGGCGATGGTTCTGGAACGGGACATGGGGGCTCGCTTTCGTAATCCAGGTGTACGTGCAACTGTGTTGTGGATGGCTGGATGGCGGAGCCGAGCTCACGTGACGAAGCCTTATCGTCGGCGGACGCGGTCATCACCCCTGACAGGTGCTGACGGTCGTGTGCACACGACCTGCGTGACGCGATGCGAGCTGCGTTATGTGCCGAGACCGGCTGGCCTATGCCGGTAAGACACGCCGCGCGATTCTCGTCGCAATTTTTTTCGAAGGAATCTGCGTAGCTAGGTGGCTACTCGAGCCGCCAGCAGATCGATCAGCCACTACGGCTCGAGCTGCGAGAGCGCGACGATCGCGGACCTGATCGTGTCCTTCTGCGGAACGCTCGCGGTCTCGAGATTGTCGGCGAGCCCGATGCCCGGGATGTGTGCACCGGCGACGAGCTTCGGCGGCGCGTACAGCTCGTAGAACAGCTCCTCGGTGATCCGGCGGATCAGGTGCTCGCCGAAGTTCGTGACCTCGGTGTCCTCGTTCACGCACATCACGCGGTTCGTCTTGCGCACGCTCGCGAGGATCGCGTCCCAGTCGTACGGGTGCAGCGACCGCAGATCGAGCACCTCGACGTCGATGCCGTCCTGCGCGAGCTCCTCGGCCGCCGCGAGGCACATCGGCACGTTGCGGCCGTAGCTGATCACGGTCAGGTCCGAGCCCTCGCGTGCGATCCGCGCCTTGCCGATCGGCGTGTAGTAGTCCTCGAGCTCGGGCCACTTCGGCTGCCACGCGCTGCGATCGCCGAGCGGCGCGTCGATCATGCTCGACAGCACGCGGTCGTCGTCGGGCGCGCCCGGGATGTTCTCGCCCGGCTTGTGCTTCATGCGCAGCAGCGCCTTCGGCGCGAGGTACATCACCGGGTTCGGATCCTGGATCGCGCTGAGCAGCAGGCCGTACGCGTCGAGCGGCGTCGACGGCATCACGATCTTCCAGCCCGGAATGTGCGTCGCGGTCGCGTCGAACGAGTGCGAGTGATAGATGCTGCCGCGGATGCCGGCCCCGACCGGGGTCATCAGCACCATCGGCACGTTCCAGTCACCACCGCTCGACCAGTACGTGTTGCCGGCGACCTTCAGCAGGTCGATCGTGTTGAACGCGTAGTCGCAGAACTGGATCTCGGCGACCGGCTTCTGGCCGGCGAGCGCGAGCCCGATCGCCGTGCCGACGATGCCGCGCTCGTCGAGCGGAGAGTTCCACGCGGTCTGCAGGCCCTGCGTGCCGGTGAACACGCCACCGAGCGGAGGCCCGACATCCTCGCCGAAGATGTCGGTGACCCCGAGCCGCGATTCGCCGACGTGGAGCGCCATGCGAATCGCCTGGATCATCGTCGGCATCTAGCTCTCCTCTCCGACGAGGTTGCGGTCGGCGAAGATGTACTCGAACGCGGACTCCGGCGACGGCTGCGGCTCCTTGACGACGCGCTTGCTCGCCTCGAGCAGCTCCTGCGTGTACGTCTCGCGCAGGTGATCGATCTGGGCGCGCGTGATCAGCTTGCGCTCCTCGAGCCGCTGCTCGAACACCGCGACGCAGTCGATCTCCTCCTTGACGAGGTTCGCGCCGCTCGCCGACGAGTGACCGCGCAGCCGCGACACCATCGCCTCGAGCAGGTACGGCTTGCGCTTGGTCCGCACGTACTCGATCGCGTGCTGCAGCGCCTCGTAGCTCGCCTCGGGATCGTTGCCGTCGACGACCGCGGTCTGGATCCCGAACGCCTTGCCGCGCTCGGCGATCTGATCGCAGCCGTGCTGGCCCGCGTACGGCGTCGAGATGCCCCAGCGGTTGTTCGTGACGATCATCAGCATCGGCAGCTCGTTGCCCTTGCGCGAGCTCCACACGAGCGCGGTCGCGAAGTCGCCCTCGGCCGTGCCGGCATCGCCGCCCTGCACGATCGTGATGCCCTTCGTGCCCTGGCGCTGCGCGCGTGCGGTGCCGATCGCGATCGAGAACTGGATCTCGATCGGCGACGTCACCGGCACGATGTTCCACTTCCGCATCGAGAAGTGGCCGGCGAAGTTGCGGCCCTTCGAGTACGGGTCGGTGACCGTGTTCTTCATCTGGCGCAGCGAATCCACCGGATCGGCGCCCATGGCGAGCAGCGTGCCGCTCGAGCGATAGTGGAGGTGCAGATAGTCGTGCTGCAGGCCCTGGCCCTTGTCGACGAGCAGGCCGAGCGGGACGTTGAACGCCTCCTCGCCCGGGCCGCCGATCCAGAAGAACCCGTCACCTTGCTTGTACATGGTGATCAGGCGCTCCTCGAGGAGCCGCGTGCGCAGCATCAGATCGTAGATGCGAAGGGCAAGCTCGGCCGGCAGTCGCCCCTTCGAGGGCACTGCTTGAATCGCTGAGACGCTGGAGCTCATTGCTGCGTCACGTCTTACCACGCGACGCGTCCGCCACAGCGGCAGTGGACGGTCGTCGAACACTCGTGGAGCAATGCGTCACGCCGCTCGCGAGAAATCATCGGCCCGTGTGTCGGACCGGCGGTTCGCGGTACGTCCTCGGGGCATGAGCTCGAACCGCAAGGGCCGCGTCCCGGTGCGCGGCGTGTCGTATTACTACGAGGTCCACGGCGACGGCCCGCCCGTGCTCCTCCTCCACGGCGGCCTGATGTCGATCGACCTGCTCGGGCCGATCTTGCCGGCGCTCGCGAAGTCGCGTCAGGTGATCGCGGTCGATCAGCACGGTCATGGCCGCACGGCGCTCGGCGATCGCCCGCTCCGGCTGCCCGACATCGCCGACGATCTCGCGGACGTGCTGTCGCACCTCGGCGTCGCGCAGGCCGATGTCGTCGGCTACTCGTTCGGCGCCGCGGTCGCGCTCCGCCTCGCGATCCAGCACCCCGCGCGCGTGCGCCGCCTCGTGCTCGCGTCGACGGCGTTCTCGCGCGATGGCTTCCTGCCGGACGCGCTCGTCGCTGCCGGCCAGGTCGGCGGCCATCTCGTCGAGGCGATGAAGCCGTCGCCGATGTATCGGTCGTACATGGCGATCGCGCCCGATCCGTCGGAGCTCCCGCGCCTGCTCGATCAGATGGGCGAGACCCTGCGGACGCCGTTCGACTGGTCCGACGAGGTTCGCCGGCTCGCGATGCCGGTGATGCTCGTCTACGGCGACGCGGATACGTACCGGCTCGAGCACATCGTCGAGTTCTATCGCCTGCTCGGCGGCGGTCAGCGCGACGCGGGCTGGCAGCGCGAGCACGTCGGCACGAACCGGCTCGCGATCCTGCCGAACGTGACGCACTACGAGGTCTTCACGTCACCGGCGCTGTTGCCGGTGATCGAGCCGTTCCTCGACGGCTACTGACACTGCGCAGCCGATGCGAACAGCCGGCCGCACGCGCCGGCGTCGTCGAACGCCGAGCACGCGTTCGTCTTCGCCGCCTTGAAGCAGTCGAGCGTCTGCTGGACGGTGACCGGGCAGCCGGCGGGGTACGAGCGCGCGACGCACGTCGATGCCGAGTCGACCGTGAGCGAAAGCCCGGCGTTCGGGCCCTCGGTGCACTCGTACTTCGTGCCCGCACCGTCGTCGATCGAGGCCGTGATCAGATCGCACGCCTCCATCTCCTGGGCCGCGCTCAGCTCGGCCCACGTGCAGCCGAGCACCGAGCCCGTGCAGTCCCCGCCGCCGTCGTCGTCGTCGGTGCAAGCGGACAGCGCAGCGATCGCGATCACGAACAAACCGAGTCTCTTCATCGAACGTCTCCTTGGTGAGTCACTCGACAGGCGCGGCGCCGCGCGATCGATTGCAGTGGTCGGACCGATTTTTCCTGACCCGAAGTTCTCCGACGGCGGCGTGACGCGGCGGACGCTACGCTCGATCGTGACGAGGCTCGTCAAGGTCGGACTGTGCGGCTTCACGATGGGAGCCGCGCGCTATCCGTGGCACTTCCCGGTCGTCGAGGTCCAGCAGACGTTCTATCAGCCGCCCGCGGCCGGCGTGATCACGCGCTGGCGGGTGCAGATGCCGGCGAGCTTCGAGTTCACGCTGAAGGCGTGGATGCTGATCACGCATCCCGCGAAGAGCCCGACCTATCGCCGGCTGCGCCGCGCGCTGTCGCCCGACGAGGCTGCGGGCGCCGGCAGCTTCCAGGACACCGCGATCGTCGACGAAGCGTGGCGGGTCTCGCTCGAGGCCGCCCGGATCCTGCGCGCCACGGCGATCCTGTTCCAGTGCCCGGCGAGCTTCCGGCCCACGCCCGACAACGTGTTTCGCATGCGCCGGTTCTTCGCGCGCATCGAGCGACCGCCGGGCGTCCGCCTGCTGTTCGAGCCGCGCGGTCCGGCGTGGAGTCCGGAGATCGTGCGGCCGATCGTCGACGAGCTCGGGCTCGTCCACGTCGTCGATCCGTTCGTCGGGCCCACGGTGTCGACCGACCTCGTGTATTACCGGTTGCACGGCATCACCGGCAGCCGACACATCTACAGCGACGCCGAGCTCGCGCGACTCGCCGCGATGCTGCCGTCCCACGGCGAGTGCTACGTCATGTTCAACAACATCCCGCGGATCGGCGATGCCGAGCGGTTCAAGGCGGTCGTCGGTCTGCCGGCCTCGCACGAGCCCGCGGTGATCCCGCGCGTCCGCTCGGCGTGATCAGTCGTCGTCGGTGTCGGCGGCGTCCTCGAGGTGCAGGCGCGCGTGCTGCTCGGCGCGCAGCGCCTCCATGATGTGACGGAACAGCGCGCGCGCGGCGCCCGGCGGGCGACCGGTCTCGCGCTCGCGCTTCGCGGCGTCGACGAGCCGTGGCAGCTCGGCATCCGCGCCGCCCGGAAACTCGGCCGCCGCGGCCATGCCCTCGTCGATCAGCCGCGCGCGCCACTGCTCGGCGAGGTGGAGCAGCTGGGTGTCCGCCGTCGGTGCCTCGGCGGTCGCGAGCTTGTCGCGGAGCTCGCCGAGATCGTGGCGCCGCAGCTCGCCGGCGAGCGTGCGCTCGGCGCGCCGGCGCGCGACCGGCGACGTGATCGCGCGCGCTCGATCGACCGCCTCGCGCAGCTCGTCGTCGAGCTCGAGCTTGTTCAGCGCCGGCTGGCCGAGCTTCATCAGCTGGTTCGCGAGCGTCGCCGAGACATCGCCCGCATTGCGGCGTTTGCTGCGCGCGATCTGGCGGGCGGTCCGGTCGTCGCTGTCACGCATCTGTAGATCTTCGCCGGATCTGGAATCCGGGCAACCGCGTGGGGGCCGTGTCATCACATCCGCGTGAAAAAGCTCGTGCTGTTCGTCGTCGTGGTCGTCGGCCTCGGCCTCGCGATCCGCTTCACGCTGAACCGCAGGAAGGCCGAGCCCGCGGCGCCGGCGCCGGTGAAGACGCCGATCCCGCCGGTCGTCGAGCATGTCCCGCCCGCGAAGCGCGAGCCGCCGCCGCCCGCCGAGAAGCCCGCGCCGCCGGTGCCGGTCGAGCCGGAGCCACGGATCAAGGGCGCGACCCTCGTCAGCTCCGCGACGGTGCAGTGGTTCGCGCCCGGACCCGGCGTCGTCTACTACTGCGAGGACGGCCAGGTCATGGCGGCGCCCAAGTCCGGCGGAACGCCGCGGATCGTCGGCGACTGCAAGTCTGCCTTCGACTTCGTCGCGGACGCGGACGGCGTGATGTACTGCGACGACGACAAGCTGAAGCGCATCACGGCAGGCACCGAAGGTAGCCACGTCGTCGTCGAGGGAATCGACTGCATCATGATGGCGGTCGACAGCAAGTACGCGTACTACGTGCTGCCCGGTTACGACGACGTCGACAACCCAGGCGTCTACCGCGTGTCGCGCACCGGCGGGACGCCCGAGCGGATCCACGCGACGCGTCCGAAGGAGCAGTTCGGGATCGTCAACGACGGCGCGCAGATCTGGATCAGCGCGTGGAGCGCCGGCACGATCGCGAAGCTGCCGAAGACGCCGAACGCGAAGCCGACCACGGTGATCGCGAACCAGAAGGGCCTCGTCGACTTCGACGTCGACGACACGTACCTGTACTGGTACGTCGAGGGCTCGGGCGTCGTGCGCCGCCGCAAGAAGGTGGGCGGTCCGATCGAGGTCGTCGGCCACGACGTCGATCAGGAGCCGATCGTCGTCGCGGACGGTCATGCCTACTGGTTCGAGACCGGACCCGGTCCGAACAAGCGGCTCGTCCACCTCGCACCGGGCGCGAAGCAGACCGAGGTGCTCGCGATCGATCTCCACGCGCCGTCGCTGCGTGCCGATGCCGAGGGCGTCTACGTCTCGGAGCTCGATCGAGAGGGCATCTTCATGTTCAAGCGCTGATCACGGCACCGCGCCCGCCGCGACCTCGAGCGCGACGTCGCCAGCCGGCAGCCCGCGCTCGAGCTTCGGGTCGGCGTAGTACAAGGTCGCGCGCCACCGCCTCGACGGTGGAAACCGCAGCACGCGGGTCTCGCCATCGCGCAGCGTCCGGTCGATCACCGGCGCCCACACGCCCTTCACCATGCGAAACCCGCGGCCGATCGTCTCGCGCGCGATCGGCTCGGCGCACGCGTCGTCGTCGCAGACGGTGATCACGAGCCGGCGGAACGGATCGCCGGTCGGAAACTGGTGGCCGACGCTCTGCGCGGTCACGCGCAGCTCGACGCCGTCCGCGGTGCGCCGCGCCTCGAACGCGACCGCGCGCCGCACGAGCTCGGGATCGTGGCCGCCGCTCGCGCGATGGACGTCGTGGCAGTCGGCACAGCGCGCGGCCGGATCGTGGCGCGCGAGCTCGGACACCGTCGACTGCAGCGGCTGCGCCGAGTACACGACCGGATCGAAGTGGCCGGGCAGCGGCGTCTTGAACTCGTGGCAGCGGACGCAGGCGTCCGACGGATCGGTGTTCGCGTCGGCGTGGCACGTCGTGCATGCGAGGCCGGCGGTGCGCGCGCCTTCCGGGCGATGACAGCTCGCGCACCACCGCGTGCGCGCTTCGGCCCACGACACGCGGAACACCGCGAGCTCGGACGCGAACGCGTGACGCGACGCCTCGAACGCCGACGCCTGCGCCGGGTGGCAGCTCGCGCAGCTCGCGAGCCACGCGACGAGGCTCGCGATCACTTCGCGCTGGCTCCGATCGCGACGACGAGCTCGGCCTGCGGCTTCCAGTCGAGCTTCTCGACGGTCGCGCCACCCGGGATCGCGGTCGCGAGCGGCGCGGCCGTGTCCTTGTGCGCGGTGTCCGCGTAGATCACCGTCGCCGGGCGCTGCTGCTTCGCGGCGCCGATCGACACCACGGTGTAGCCGGCGACCTTCTCGACCGCATCGGCGACCTTGCCGGTCGCGGCCTCGAGGCCCGGCGGCGCGACGACCTCGACGCGCGCACCGCACGCGACGATCACGTACTGCGTGCGGCCGCCGTCCATGCCGCGCATCGTCTTCGTCTGCGCCTCCTGCATCGCGAACAGCACGCGGTGGCCCGTCGGATCCCAGTACGGTGTCGTCGTCCACGTCGGCGCGTACATCGCCTCCATCTGCTGCTGCAGCGGCACCGAGCGCGTCTCCTTGCCGCACGTCACGCTGAGCGTCGCGGTCGCGCTGTCCTCGACGGTCCACTTGATCGAGTTGCCCTTCCACTTCGCCGCGCCGGCGTACTGCGCGCTGTCGCCCGTGAACTTCACGACGACGTCGACCTTGCCCGGCCCCTTGCGGCCGGCGACGAGCGTCAGCGGGTTCGCCTTCTTCCACGCCTCGAACGCCTTCGCGTCACCGTCCTTCGCGAGCTTCGTCTTGAGCGCCGCCTTCGTGCGGCCGGTCTTCGACACCGCCTTGTACTCGAGGACGAACTCCTGCTCGTCGCCGCGGCGGACGTCGCGCACGATCGCGACCGTCGCGGTCTCGTCGGTCGTGGGCTCGGCGTACATCTCCTCCTCGCCCTCGCCTTCAGGCATCGACGACTCGATCACGGTCTTCGTCCAGACGAGGTAATGACCGTCGGCCGACCAGCCGAGCAGCTTCGCACCCCCGGGATCGAACGTGCTCGCGACCGCAACGAACGGCAACAGTGCTGGCAGCATGACGACCATCTTACGACGGCCGCGGTGCCGGATGCATTCAGTCGATGCGCACGAGTCGACCGGCGAGCTGTTCGCGGGCCGCCCGCCGCAGCGCCTTGCCCGACGAGCCGATCGGCAGCTCGTCGAGCGCGCACACCGCGACCATGCGCGGCAGCTTGTAGCCGGCGAGCTGGTCGCGGAGCGTCTCGCGCAGCGCGTGCGGATCGAGCGCGGCGTCGCGGGTCGCGATCACCGCGGCGACGATCTGGCCCCAGTCGTCGTCCGGCATGCCGAACACGACCGCACCGGCGATCCCCGGCACGGTCGCGAGCGCGCGCTCGACCTCGGCGGGATAGACGTTGAGCCCGCCGGTGATGATCGTGTCGTGCTTGCGATCGACGAGCGTGATCCAGCCATCGTCATCGATCGTGGCGAGGTCACCGACGGAGATGTGGCCGTCGCGGTTCTCGAGCGGGGCGACCGCGCTGCCGTCGTCGGTCAGATAGCCGCGCATGACCGCCGGCGATCGCACGAACAGCTCGCCGTCGACGAGCCGCACCGAGACGCCGGGCGGTGGTCGACCCACGGAGCCGGGATGCGCCGCGTGGTCCGCCGGACCGATCACGCTCACCGTGCCGGTCTCCGACGAGCCATAGAACTCGTACAGCCGGCCGGGCCCGAGCCACGCCGCGAACGCCGCCTTGTGCGCGGGCGAGAACGGCGCGCCCGCGACGATCACCGCGCGCAGCGATGGCAGGTCCGGCGGGTCGAGCGGGAGCAGGCGATGGACCTGGGTCGGCACGAGGAACACGACCGACGCCGCATGCGTCGCGACGTCGTCGACGAAGCCCTCGGGCGTGAACCGCGGCGCGATCACCGTGCGGGCGCCGGCAGCGCGTGCGGCGCGCAGAAAGATCCCGGGCGCCGAGTGCGCGAGCGGGCATACGATCAGGTGCGTGTCCGACGCGGACAGCGCGTAGCTGCCACGAAGCTCGTCGGTGCGCGCGCGTTCCTGGGGAGCAGTTCGCCAGCAGCCTTTCGGCCGGCCGGTCGTGCCCGACGTGTAGAGGATCGTCGCGCCGATCTGCTGGGCGTCGAGCGCGGGCGCAGCGGGGGGCAGCGCGAGGTGATCGAGCGCGATCTGCGGGATCCCCGGCGGTGCGGCGGCGCGATGCGCGTCGTCGACGAGGATCGCGCGCGGCCGCGCGTGGCTCGCGATCCACGCGATCTCGGCAGGTGCGAGGCGCGGATTGATCGGAACGAGCACGAGCTCGGCTGCGGTCGCGGCGTCGCGGGCGGCGACGAACCCGGCGCCGTTGCCGGCGAGCACCGCGACGCGATCGCCGGCGTGAACGCCGAGCGCCGCGAGCTGTGCGAGCACCGCGGCCGCCCGGCGTGGCGCGAGATCTTCGTCGAGGCGCTCGGTCATCGCAGGACTGCCGTGAGCGCAGCAGCGGGACGCGCGACGCGTTCGCGAGGCGCGTGATCCCGCTCGCACGCGATCAGAGCGCGGACACCGCCGAGGACTGCCAGCCATTCCAGCATCGCAGACGAAACGGGGTCCGCCCCGTCACGTCGTCCCGAGGTGTCGCACGATCTCGCGGTGCGCTCCAGGTCCTGACCGATCAGAGGCCCGCGGTCGTGCCGCCGAGGCCGCTCGACGAGCCGAGGCCGCTCGAGCCGCGGTTCATCCGCGCCTCGATCTTCGGTCCGACGATCTCCTTGAGCAGCAGGCCCGCGCCGGCGAGCATGCCGAGCTTGAGGATCGTGCGCGACATGTAGCCGAGGCCGAGCGCGATGCCGATCGCGGCGAGCGGCCGCGCCTGGACGAAGTCCACCGAGCGCGAGACCGCCGAGGTGTACTGCTGCTTGAGCGTGTCGGCCACCATCGAGGCGCGATCCTTGAGGACGCCGATGGTCTCCTTGCCGTCATCGGCCAGCCGCTGAACGCTGTCCTTGATCGTGGTGCCGGAGGTCAGATCGTTTTGCATGTTGTTTCCTGCCCGTGTGAGTGCAACGGAGAGGAAAAGCAGGCGGCGTGCCGCCGTGTCGCGACGCGTAAGTGCGGGGATCGCGGTGATCGGCTGGCGCACCGGCGAGCGCATGCGCCCGGTTCAGCATTCCGCGCACGTACGCTCCGCGATCTGCTCCCGTGACTTCATTCGTTCGCGAACAGGTTGTCGAGCGCGACGCGCGTTCGGCCCCACAGCTTCGCGAGCGTGTTCTTGCCCATGCGGCGGTACCCGAGCTCGGCGTCCCACACGCTGTCGAACACGCCGTTCAGGTTGAAGTCCGGCGCGGGATATTCGACGAGCGCCGCCGGCACGCCGCGCTCGCGCATCGCCCACTCGACGAACAGGTCGTGCCCGATGCTCGTCGTGCCGTGGAACACGCCGCCGAGCGTCGCACCGCAGTCCATCGCACCCGTCGACGACACGAAGCAGTAGCGCGCCGGCTTGCCGTCGTACGCGGCGTTGAACGAGCGCTGGAAGTAGCCGCCGATCGTGCTGTCGCCGTAGTAGGTGTTGTACCAGCCGTGGACGTCGATCGCGATCGTCGGATCGATGTCGTCGAACAGCGCGCGCAGCGCTCGCTGCTCGCGCGAGGTCCCCTCCGAGACGTGCCGGTTGATGTCCTTGCCGAGCGACGTGCAGCGCCCGTACGCGCCACTGCCCTCGCGCCAGTTGTTGATCCCGAAGCGCATGCCATCCGGGTTCGCGGTCGGCACGATGTACACGGTCCAGCCGTGCAGCCGCGACGGATCGTTGCCGTAGTACGCGATCGCCTCGTGTGCGATCGAGAACAGCGCGCGGCCGTCCTGCTTCCATGCGTCCTCGAAGCCGTGCAGCCCGAACGTGATCAGCGCGCGCTTGCCGTTCGGCGCCGCGGGCGCGAGCTTGTAATAGACGAGCGACTGCCCCTGCGGCGTCGTGCCGTAGACGTGGCGGGTCGCCGCCGGCGCGAGTGACTCGATGCGATCGCTGACGTCGAAGTCGGCATCGCCATCGGGATCGACCGGATCGTCGACGCCGTCGTCGTCGCCGGTGTCGAGCGGTGGGTCATCGGCAGCGCTGCACGCGACGAGCAACAGCGTGGTCAGGATCGCGGTCCGCATGCGCGAGCCGGCAGCAACGCGCGTGCCGGCGCGACGTCCGCGACATCACACGCGATCCGCGGTGCGCTGTAGCACCGCGTGTTACACGTGCTCACGAAACAGCGCGTCGCCTCGCTTCACGAGCGCGAGCCCGAACGCCCACTTGCCGTCGGGCGTATCGATCCGCAGCGCGCCGGCCCGCATCCGCGGGTAGACCTCGTCGAGCGCGAGCGCGGTGTCGAGCGTCTCGGCCGTGCTGCCGGCGTGACCGGCGAGCCGCGCGAGGTGAAGGAACGCGGCGCCGCACAGCACCGCGACGAGCTGGCGATCGTAGACGAACCGCTCCGGCAGCGAGGTCACCGGCACGCCGTCGTGCGCCGCGAGCAGCGCGAGGCAGCTCGCGGTGTCGAGGCGCAGGAACACCGCGATCGCCGCCAGATCGTAGAACGGCTCGTTCGCGCCGGTCGTGTCCCAGTCGAGCAGCACGAGCTGCTCGCCGTCGAACGCGAGGTTCGTCGGATTGACGTCGTTGTGGCTGAGCACGAGCGGGCGATCGCACGGCGGCGGTGTCGTCGCGAGCGCGCGCTCGACCGCATCGCGCACGAAGTCCGGCAACGGGAGGCTCGCGAGCGCGGCCCACAGCGTCGCGAGCAGCGCGCGCGGATCGCTGCGCTCGGCGGCGGCGGGCAACGCGAGGTCGTGGACGCGACGCAGCGTCGTGCCGAGCAGCTCGATCGCCGACGCGCGCGTCGCCGGATCATGAAGCCGTGGCGCGAAGCCGTGATCGCTGACGAACGCGCTCGTCACCGCGCGGTGCGCCTCCTCGATGTGGACGACGCGCGGCGCGACCCCCGCCGCAGCGGCGCGGCGCTGGATCTCGAGCCGGCACCGCCACGCCTCGACCGGCTGCGCGTCGCCCGCGAGCTTGAGCACGTACAGCTTGCCGCCTGCCTCGACGCGAAACACGCCGGCTCCGGACAGCCCCGCACCGACGCGCGTGATCGTCGTCGCCCGGGTGCGGAGCTCGGGCGGCAGGCAGTCGTGGAGGTTCACCGCGCCATCGTCAACTAGCGGCGGTGCGCGAGCAACTGCTCGATGCGGCCGACGAGCGCGTCGATCGTGTACGGCTTCGCGAGGAAGTTCTGACCGGGCTCGAGGATGCCCTTGCGCGCGATGATGTCCGCCGTGTAGCCCGACACGAACAGCACCTGCGTCCGCGGATGCAGCGCGACGAACCGCTCGACGAGCTGGCGGCCCGACAGCTTCGGCATCACGACGTCGGTGACGAGCACGTCGATCGCGGCGGTGTCACGCGCGAGGTCGAGCGCCTGCTCGCCGTCGCGCGCGACGAGCACGGTGTAGCCGGCCTGGCGCAGCCCGCGCGCGATCACGCGCTGGAGCAGCGGGTCGTCCTCGACGAGCAGCACGGTCGCCGCGGCGTGGACGGCGTGGCGCTCGCTCGCTCGATCCGCGCCGGGCTCGGTGATCGGACGGCGATCGCGGGCGAAGTAGATCGTGAACGTCGTGCCGGTCCCGAGCGCGCTGTCGACGCGAATGTGCCCGCCGAGCTGCTTGACGATGCCGTACGTGCTCGCGAGCCCGAGCCCGGTCCCGGTGCGCTTCGTCGAGTAGAACGGCTCGAAGATATGCGGCAGCGTCGTCGCGTCGATGCCGGTGCCGTGGTCGCGCACCGCGATCGTCACGTACTCGCCCGGCGGCACGCCGGCGTGCACGTGCGCAGGTTCGACGACAACGTTGCGCGTGATCACGTCGATCGCGCCACCGTCGGGCATCGCGTCACCGGCGTTGACGACGAGGTTGACGAGCACCTGCTCGACCTGCGAGCGCCCGGCACGCACGCGCCACAGATCGCGCGCGAGCTCGAGCTGCAGGCTGACGTCCTCGCGCAGCAGGCGCTGCAGCACGCCGGCGAGCCGCTCGATCAGATCGTCGAGATCGATCGACGCGAGCTCGATCACCTGCTTGCGCGCGAACGCGAGCAGCTGGCTCGTCAGCTCGGCGCCGCGCTCGGCGGCGGTCCGGATCGTGCGCAGCTCCTCGTCGAGCCCCGGGATGCGCGACATCTCGGCGAACGTGACCGATGCGAGGATCGCGGTCAGCAGGTTGTTGAAGTCGTGCGCGACACCGCCGGCGAGCCGGCCGAGGCTCTCGAGCTGACGCGCCTGGTGGAGCTGCTCCTCGAGCGCGTGACTCTCGGTGACGTCGACGACGACGCCGAGCACGCGGCGGTGCCCCGCCGGCGTGACGATCGCGCGCCCGCTCGAGTGGACCCAGCGCATCCGGCCGTCGGGACGCACGATCCGGAAGTCGTTGCGAAACGGCTCGGTCGTGCCGGTCTCGACGTACGCGCGCATCTTGCGCTCGATCTCCGGGCGATCGTCGGGGTGCACGGTGCGCAGGTAA
This sequence comes from Kofleriaceae bacterium, assembly GCA_035715365.1. Lineage (GTDB taxonomy): Bacteria > Myxococcota_A > Polyangia > Haliangiales > Haliangiaceae > JABFXX01. The sequence continues at coordinate 108,698 of DASTLB010000033.1, forward strand.
TCCTCGGGCGTCGCGAGCGGCGCGTCGGCGGCAATCCCGACGAGCTCGCGCATCTGCGGCGACGCCCACGATGCGCCGGTATCGATCGTGTATTCCCACAGCGCCATCTGGCCGGCCGCGAGCGCGATGTCGAGGTGCTCGGTCTTCTCGCGCAGCGCGTGCTCGATCTCGCGCTGCGCGGTGATGTCGCGGACCATCGCGAGCGCGCCCTTGCTGCCGTCGGCGAGCGTGATCGGCGACGTCGCCATGCTCGTCCACACGGTGTCGCCGGCCTTGCGACGAAACTGAAACTCGTGCACCGACGACTCGCCGCGCGCACGCGCCGCGATCTGCTGGATCACGAAGTCACGACTCGCGTCCGGCGTGAAGTCCCACACCGTCGACCGGACCAGCTCGTCGACCGTGCACCCGAGCATCTCCGCCATCCGCCGGTTCGCGAACACCGTCGTGCCGGTGAGATCGATCATCCACACGCCCTCGAGCGTCGTGTCGAGGATGCGGCGATAGCGCTCCTCGCTGGCGCGCAGCGCATCCTCGGCGAGCTTGCGCTGGGTGATGTCGAAGAACGTGCACACCGCCGCGTACGGCGTGGCGCTGCCGGCGCGAAACAGCGGCTCGCTGTTGATCGACAGCCACGTCAGCGAGCCATCCGGCTTGTGCACGCCCATCACGACGCTGCGCTGCGGCTGCCCGGTGCGCAGCGTGACCGGCACCGGGTGGGTCTCGCCCGGAAACGGCGAGCCGTCCTCGTGGATCGATCGCCATCGCGGATCGAGCGACGTCCGGCCCATCATCTGATCCGCGCTGAGCCCGAGCAGGCGCTCGGCGGCCTCGTTGCACGCGAGGATCACCGAATCGGCGTCCTGCAGGATCACACCTTCGGTCATCGCGCGAACGACAGACGCGTAGCGCTCCTCGCTCTCGAACAGGCCTCGCCCACTACCCTCCGCCATCGATCCCGGCTTAGCACGCCGGACGCCGTTCGACGCGGATCGCTGACGTATAGTGCGCGGGTGAGTCGCCGGGTGGCCGTGCTCGTCAATCGCCAGGCGCAAGGCGTCAGCGATCGCCACGTCGACGAGCTGCGCCGGCTCGTCGGCGATCGCCTGTACGTGACCGCAAGCATCGACGCCGGGGCGCAAGCCTTGCGCGCGATCGTCGAGCGCGGGGACGAGGCGCTCGCGATCGGTGGCGGCGACGGCACGTTCACGCAGGTCGTCGCGGACTTGCTGACGATCGCGCCGGATCGCGTGCCGGTCCTGATGCCGCTGCGACTCGGCACGGGCAACGCGATCGCGGACGTCTCCGGCTCGTCGCGATCGATCGCGGGGCTCGCGAGCGATCTTGCCCGCGCCGCGAGCGACGAGCCACCGCGCGCGCTATCGCTGCTCGAGGTCGATGGCCGGCCGACGCACTTCACCGGCGTCGGGCTCGATGCCGACTACGCGACCGACTTTCGCTGGATGGTGAAGGATCGCAAGCTCGGCGGCATCGTCGGCCGGATGGCGCGCGGCGCGCCGGGCCTCGTCGTCACGGCGATGACGATGACCGTGCCGAAGCTGCTCGTCCGGCCGCTGCGCCGGATCCGGATCAGCTCGCTCGACGAACCGGCGTGGCGACTGTCGGATCGCGGCGAGCGCACGACCGAGCTGGCGCCCGGCGCGACGCTCTACGAGGGGCCGTTCTCGATCGCGGCCGCGAGCACGATCCACTCGTACTCGAACGGCATGACGTTCTTTCCGTTCGCGGAGTCACTCGACGGCGCGTTCCACGTCCGCGTCAGCGCGCTCACCGGCTTCGAGACGCTGCGCGCACTGCCGCGATCGTTCGACGGTACATATCGCCATCCGAAGGTCCACGACTTCGCGGCGCGCGCCGTCGCGTTCGAGCTCGCCGAGCCCGCGCCGTTTCACGTCGGCGGTGATCTGCAGGCGCCGGCGACGCGGTTCAGCGTGCGGCTCGCAGCGCGGACGGTGCCGCTGCTGTTTCGTTCGTGATCCGCGCGCGGCGCTCGACGACGCGTACGTCGACGCCGTCGCGCGGGACGACCGTGATCGTGCGCGGCCGCGCGGGCGACGAGCGATCGCGAGCCGCGGCGATCCGGTACGCGCGCAGCACGGTCGCGAGCGTCACCTTCATCTCGTGCAGCGCGAACGCCGGGCCCATGCAGCGCTTGTGGCCGCCGCCGAACGGCAGGAACTCGGCCGGCGCGTACGTCCTGCCGACGAATCGCTCCGGCACGAATCGCAGCGGATCGGCAAACACGCGGGCGTCGGTGTGGATCACCGGCAGCGCCATCGAGACCGCCATTCCCGCGGGGCAGTGATAGCCCTGGATCTCGAGCGGCCGCGCGAGCCGGCGGCTCAGGAACACGACGCCGGGATGCAGCCGCATCGTCTCCTGGCAGACCGCATCGAGGTACGGCAGCGCGGCGAGCTGGTCCGGCGCGGGGCCGGTCCAGTGCGCGTCGAGCTCGTCGACGAGCCGGTCGAGCGCACCCGGGCTGCGGACGAGCTCGTAGAACGCCCACGCGAGCGTGACCGCGGTCGTCTCGTGGCCGGCGATGATCAGATCGGCGAGCCGATCGCGGATCTCGAGATCGGTCATCGCGCTGCCGTCGTCGTAGCGAGCGGCGAGGAAGCCGTCGAGCACGTCCTCGGTGCCGGCGCGCTCGCGATGCAGCGCGATCTCGGCCATCAGCGCGGCGCGCATGTCGTCGACGAGCCGCAGCGCGCGCGCCCACGGACCGTGGCCGCCGAACGCGCGGCGCAGGAACTTCGCGTGCAGGAAGATCGGCCCGAGCGAGTCGAGGCCGGCATCGAGCGCGTCGTGAAACCGCTGCGCGCGTGCGGTGTGGGGCTCGATCCCGAACAGCACGCGCAGGATCACGTCGAGCGTGATCCGGTGCGCGACCTGGTGCAGCGGCACGATGTCGCCCGGCCGCCACGCGTCGATGTGATGCGTGACGATCGACTCCATGATGTCCCCGTACGCGGCGAGCCGCCGGCTGTGCAGCGGTGGCGTCATCAGCTTGCGCGCGTCGTGGTGCGCGTCGCCGTGGAGCACGAAGATCGACGCGTTGCCGAACAGTCGCGTCGTCGCGTCGTTCGTCAGTGGCGTGAACTGGCTGCGATCGGCGGCGATGATCGCGCGCGCCCCGTCGGCGCTGCAGGTGACGAGGCTGCCCGGCGTGCCCGGGATCGGCAGCAGGAACGGATCGCCATACTTGCGGGCGAGCGCGCGAAACACGCCGTACGGATCGACGAGGTAGCGCACCATCGACGGCATGAACATCGACGGCCCACGCGGCAGCGCCTTCACGCCCCGACGATAGGTGGCGCGATCGCGGCGGACAAATTTCTTGTCCCGCCGGCGGCGCGCCGCCACCGTGGCGCATGGTCGCGACGAGGCGAAGCTGGCAACCGTTCACGACGGAGCGCGCGGTCGAGCGGCTCTACGGCCATCACGATCCCGCGGCCGCCGACTCGCATGCCGGCTACCTGAACTTCGGGCTGTGGGAGCCGGGCGTCACCGACTACGTCGCGGCGGCCGAGGCGATGGTCGTCCGGCTCGGCGAGCTGCTCGCGCTCGCGCCGGGCAGCCGCATGCTCGACGCGGCGTGCGGACGCGGCACCCAGGACTTCGCGCTCGATCGCCGGTTCGGTCCGCTCGAGATCGACGCGGTCGACGTCACGTGGAAGCACGTCGAGGCCGCGCGGACGCGCGCCGATCGCGAGCGCACGCCGCGGCTGCGGTTTCACCACGCGTCGGCGGTCGAGCTGCCGTTCGAGGACGGCCGGTTCAGCCACGCGCTCTGCCTCGAAGCCGCGCATCACTTCGACACCCGGGCGCGGTTCGTCGCCGAGGCGTATCGCGTGCTCGCGCCCGGCGGCCGGCTCGCGCTCGCCGACTTCGCGCTCGTCCGGGCGCCCGAGCGGATGTGGGAGCGCGCGCTGTTCGGCGGCGTCGCCGCGATGTGGAGCGTGCCGCGCGCGAACACCGAGTCGCTCGCCTCGTACGGGGCGATGCTGCGCGCCATCGGTTTTACCGAGATCGAGCTCCAGGTCGTCGGCGCACGCACGTTCCCCGGGTTCTGGGCGTCGCAGCGCCGGATCGAGCGCCGCCGCGAGGTCCAGCGGATCCGGGGCCGGCTCGGCGCGGCGGTCGGCACCGCGATGAGCTACGGGCTCTGCGAGCTGTACCGACGTGGGTGGATCGAGTACGTGCTGGTCGCCGCTCGCAAGCCGGGCTGAGCGCGAACCGATTCCCGGATTGCGATCGCGATCGCAGGCCGCGTGTGGCGCAACTGCGCCAGATCGCAGGCCGCGACCCGTGGCACGCAGGCTGCTCTCACGGAGAGGCGTTGGTTGGATCGCGATGGCAAGGAACGGTCGTGACGGTGGTGTACGGTGTTGCTTGCCATCGCGATCCAGCGGCAACGGGGCTGGGTGGGCGTTGGATCCCGACGCGGGTAGCGGGTGGAGCTACTTGCGTCTCGGCAGGTCGAAGTACCGCCGAAGCTGCTTGAGCACCGTCCCGCGGTCCGCCTTGACCCGTTCGGCGACCCGGGACGGTGCGATGTCGTCGAGCGATCGCGCGTCGAGCTCGCCCGCGAGGTGCACGAGCGCGTATGGCTTCAGGTACTGCTCGATGAACACGCCGACGTCGGACCACGAGGCCGGCTCGGGCATGCCACTCGCCGCGTATGCCGCGAGGCACTGCCGCACGCACTCGGCCCAGTCGCGCGGTGCATCGGGCGCGGGCGACGCATCGCGGATCGGCTCGAGCGCGCCGGCCTCGAGCAGTCGCTGCACGGTCTGCGCGGTCAGCGATCCCTTCGTCGCAGGGCGAGGCAGGCGATGAACGAGGTTGACGAGCTCGCGGAAGTTGCCATCCCACGAGTGACGACGCAGCAGCTCGACCGCATCTGGGCTGAGCGCCTCGAAGGCCGAGGTCTGCCCGAGCATCTGGGTCTCGAGGTAGGCCTGGACGTCGGGGAACCGCTGGTGGAGCGGCGGCACCTCGACGACCTCGAGCGCGAGCCGGAAGAATAGGTCCGCGCGGAACGTGCCCGCCGCGACCATGCGGCGCAGATCGCGGTTCGTCGCGGCGACGACGCGAACATCGGCGGTGCGCGCGACGCCGATCGCGCCGAGCCGCTGGTACTCGCCGCGATCGAGGAACCGCAGCAGCTGGGGCTGGATCTCGAGCGGCAGCTCGCCGATCTCGTCGAGGAACAGCGTGCCTCCGTCCGCGCGCTCGACCGCGCCGATCATCGTCTTCTGCGCGCCGGTGTACGCGCCGGCCTCGGCGCCGAACAGATCCGCGACGAGCCGATCGCGCGCGAGCGCCGCGCAGTTGATCGCGACGAGCGCGCCGCCGCGACCCGTGTACTGGTGGAACGTGCGCGCGAGCCGCTCCTTGCCGGTGCCCGACGGCCCGATCAGCACGATGCCCGACAGGCCCTGGGTCGCGAGCTCGACGACGCGGCGGTGCACCTGCCGGATCGCCTGCGACGCGAGGATCATGCCGTCGCGCCGCGCCTCGTCCTCGGCGACGTACAGCGCGTTCTGCGCGGTGACGTAGCGCGAGATGCGTGACAGCAGGCTCTGGAAGCGGTCGTCGACCGTGCCGTGGCTCTGGACGACGAGCACGTCGTTCGTCGCGAGCCGGACCGCGACATCGCCGGTGACATCGCCGGGCGTATCGCCCTCGACGTGCGCGAGCCGGATCTGCGCCGGCATG
>DASTLB010000034.1:0-150549 GCA_035715365.1 Kofleriaceae bacterium
ACCTCGGTGATGGGCTTGTCCGATTCTAGGGCAACCCGGACCGCATTCGCCTTGAACTCAGGCGTCTGCCATTTCGTCTTGGCCATTGGGGACATTCTCCTTCGCGTTAGGGGATGTCCAAGAAATCGGGGCCAGCCCACCTCTTTGCGATACGCAGGGCTCTGCGGCTTCGCGTTCCGATGGCTTCCGATCGCGGCTTCGCGTTCCGATGGCTTCCGATTGCGATGCCTTTGCGTTCCCGGACCCGGCGGCTTGGCGTTTCGTAAGGCCTCGAAATTCCTCGCCTCGAACAGCTCCCGCGCTACAAGCGTTCGCTCGAGGCATCTGTAGATCGAGTCTCCCCCGTCGGACTCCGTGGAGCCCGTGATGCGTGTTGCCTGCCTCCTGCTCGTGCTCGCCGCCTGTGATTCGCCGGCCCCTGCGCCCGCGCCGTCCGCACCCGTCACGCCGCCCGCTCCGGCTGCCGGCCATGGCTTCTTGCTCGTCAGCGCCGACGCGCGCGCGGCCGGCGCCCGGCTCGACGACGGGACCGTGCTCGGACCGTTGCCGATCGAGCTCGGCTCGATGCCGCGCACCGTGATCATCGGGCCGGCGCGGGTCACCGTCGATCCGGACGCGACGCTCGTGACCTACGCATTCACGAGCGACGGCCGGCGCGACGTGCTCGTGCTCGACGGTGACGTCTACGCCGATCGGATCGCGGTCGATGCGCCGCCCGATGCGGCGTCGCAGCTCGCGGCCGCGCTCGGTGCGACGGCGGAGGCGGGCGGCGACGGCACGTGGATCCTGCGCGGCGATCACATCTGGTCGCGCGCGGCGGCGTTGCACGAGGCGCGCGGCGTGCGCGAGATCTTCGCCGTCGAGATCAAGCGCGACGGCAGCGATAGCGTCGCGCGGCGCGGCGGCGCTCCGAGCACACCGCCGGCGCCGAGCCCGTGGACGCCGAACTACGGTGGTGTGCCGTCGCAGCCGATCACGCCGGGCACGTCGGTGCCGTGCGAGGATCCGATCGCCGGCACGTGGGTCGCGCGCACGTATCGCGGCGAGGCCCTCGACTGGTACGAGTTCACGCTGCACATCGGCCGGCAGGGCTCCGCGCTGAGCGGCACGATCCGCGCGCGGTTCTGGGAAGGCGACGCGAGCGATCCAAAGCCGACGGCGACGTGCGACGACGGTGGGCCTGCGATCGGCCGCGCGTCGATGCAGGCGACGGGCACGTGGTCGGCCGGCAAGCTCGACTTCAAGGGCACGATCGTCGACGAGGCCTCGGCCGCCTGCGGAGTCGACGTCCCGGCGTACTCGGCGGATCACTTCAAGGGCAAGCTGCGCAACGACGGCGTGCTCGTCACCGCGAACAACGACGGCGGCAGCGCGAACGATCGGCCATACCTGTTCCGCCGCACCTCGTGTAACTAGACGACACGGCCGCGCGCCGGCGGTGCTCCGTACGGCATCGGCAGCGCGTTCGGATCCGGCTCGGCGTACGTCATCGTGATCTGCTTCGTCTCGCCGTTGCCGAGCTTCACGATCGCCTGCGCCGCGAACCCACGCCGCGGGTGCTCCGAGCCTGCAACGATCCGGTAGTCGCCGGCCGGCAGCTTCGTGAACGTGAACGTGCCGGTCGCGTCGGTCGTCGCGTTCTGGCGCGCGCTCGGCGGCTCGAAGACCGAGACGATCACACCCGGCATCGGCTGACGCGAGCGCGATCCGATCAGCACGCCGCGGATCACGGCGGTGCCGGTCGGCTGCACCGCCGCGGCGCCGGCATCGCTCGGTCCGGGCGGCGGGTCGCTGAACGTGGGGACCTCGTGCACCTCGTCGGAACCGTTCGGCGGCGGTGGTGGCGTCTGCTGCGGAACGGTCGTCGAGCTCGTCCAGCACGCGGAGCTCGCGAGCGTCGCGCTCGTGAACACCGCGAGCCGGTTCAGGCGCTGGCGCGGCATCGCGCGCGGTGCGACCGGCGCGAGCGAGGCGGCGCAGAACGGACACGCGCGCTCGGTGATCGCGACATGACGATGGCAGCTCGGACAGGCACGCAGCTCGGTCATGGCCAGGACGATACCGCCTGTGTCCATCCGATCGTCACGAGCAGCGCACGGTCCTGGAACTGATTCTGCGGTCCGAGCAGGCTGACGAAGCCGAGCTCGGCGCTGACCTCGAGCCGCCGCCACGGCCGCACCGTGGTCGCGACGCCGAGCGGGACATGCCAGCCGTCCCGGATCACCGCGAGCTCGCTGTTCCATCCGGTGTGCAGCGCGACGAGCCAGCGCTCGACCGGCTGGACCGCGAGCCACAGCGGGACGACGAGCGCATCACGATTGCCCTCGTCGCGATTCGCGAGCCCGAGCCGCAGGTACGGATCGCTCGTGATCGCGAACCGACCGCGCTGCCAGCGCGCGAGCGCGCCCGCCGTGAGCGCCGGCTTCGCGGGATCGAGATCGCGCAGCACGAGCCGCACGCGCGGTGCCACGTCGTCGCGCCAGGCGTAGCGCGCATCGATCCCGGAACCCTGGTAAGTCGCATCACAGACCTGATCATTGCCGCGCAGGCAGAGGCTGCCCCCGACGTCGATCTGGTCTAGGCTGCGGTTACCGTGGATGAGGCCCAGGGTCAGCCGCGGCGTGACGCCGACCCAGAGGTCGGGCGCCAGCGACAGCGGCACACCGATCGATCGCGCGCGCAGGTTGACCTCGAGCGTGAGGTTCGCCTCGACCTCGTGGCGCGCGAGCACGAGCGGCCGCGCGACGAGGTCGGCCGGCTCGGCGCGTGCAGGCGTCGCGAGCGCGCCGACAAGCGCGACAGCGACCACGACGGCATGCACGCCGCGACGGTAGCCCGGATCGCCGCGTTCGCGCTGCTCGCCGGGTGTCACAGTGACCTCGCCGACATCGACGGCATCTTCTACGACGGCGACGGTCGCCAGGTGCACTGCGGCGCCGATCTCGACGATCGCGCGCATAACGACGAGGCCTCGATCGACGGCGCGCTCGATCGCGCGGCCGAGCGCGGCGAGGTCGTCGAGCTCTACGCGCACAACCCGGGCACCACCGTGCCGGTCGAGCGGATCGAGCACGTGCTCGCCGGTGCGCGCGAGCGCGGCCTTGCATTTTACACCTACCGCGACTTCGCCGACGGCCGCGCGGCCGGCCCCGGGCTCGCGCTGTCGTTCGACGACAACTTCGTGCACGAGTGGTACGCGCTGCGCGATCTGTTCACCGCGTACGGCGCACGCGTGACGTTCTTCATCAGCCGGTACCCCAAGATCTACGACGAGGAGCGCGCCGAGCTGCACCAGCTCGCCGCCGACGGTCACGACGTCGCCGCGCACACGGTGCTGCACCTGCGCGCGCCGGACTACGTCGAGGATCACGGGCTCGCCGCGTACCTGCGCGACGAGGCACTACCCTCGATCCAGCTGCTGCGCGACGACGGCTTCGAGATCACGTCGTTCGCGTATCCATTCGGCGCGCGCACGTCCGAGCTGGACGCCGCGCTGCTCGAGCACGTCGCGGTGCTGCGCTCGGTCGCGTTCTCTTATCAAGGAGTGGTGCAGAGCCCGTGTCCGCGCTGATCCGCTCGCTCGTCATCGTCGCGCTCGTCGCGCTCGCGATCCGCGCGCACGCCGCGCCGGCGAACGCGCGCGTCGTGCTCGTCGACAGCGATCCCGAGCTACTGCACGCGCTCGCGACCACGCTCGCGCCATGGAAGCTCGAGGTGATCGTCGATAGCGAACCGGTCACCGCCGAGACCGCGGGCGCGCGCGCCGATTCGCGCGAGGCGCGGTTCGTGGTCTGGCGCGAGGGCACGGATCTCGTCGTCTTCGATCGCGAGCGCGGTGAGACCGAGCATCGCGAGGCGCGCGCCGGTGCCCTCGATCCGGTGACCGCCGCGGCCGCCGCGCTCACCGTGAAGACGCTGATGCGGCTGCCGCCGCCACCTCCGGACGACACCGCTCCGATCACGCCCCCGCCGCCCGAGGAAGGCGGCGTCGAGGTCCGCGTCCAGGCCGGGCTCGCGACCCGGCTCGCGCGCGGCTCGGAGACCGCGGTCGGCGCGCGGTTCGCCGGCGCCGCGCTCGTCCGGCCATGGGCCGACTACGAGTGGCGGTTCGGCGTCGCGTTCGAGGGCGGCACGACCGCCGCGGTCCAGCGCGCCGGCTTCAAGGGCACGTGGAGCGACTGGTCGCTGCTCGCGCTCGCGGGCTGGGCGCACGAGGTCGGTCCGATCGAGATCGAGCCGTACGTCGCTGCCGGGTTCACGCGCTCGCACTTCTATGGCGACGAGATGACGATCGCGCGCGACGAGTCGGCGACGCTCGCGACGATCGGCGCGGGTGCATGGGTGCGCTGGCGGGTCGGGATGTGGAGCGTCGGCGGAGTTGTCGGCCTCGATGCGTTGCCCGGCACACCGACCTACACGAAGACCGCGAGCTCGACGCTGATCTACGAAGTCCCATCGATCACGATGATGTTGGGGCTCGTGCTGGCCGCGGATCTGGGCCGGTAAAACATTGCGACCTTCGCGGAACTGGGGCCCACTATGCCTAACGTGGGGAGCGTTTCGGCTGCACGCGAGCTCGATCTCGCCCTGGCGCAAAAGGCGGCCAGTGGCGATCGTGGCGCTCAGCGCGAGCTGTTCCACGCCCAGAAGTCGGCGGTCCACCACACGCTGTTCCGGATCCTCGGCTCGAACCGCGAGCTCGAGGACCTGGTGCAGGACGCGTTCCTCGAGATCTTCCGCGCGCTCGGCTCGTTCCGCGGCGACAGCACGCTGACCCGGTGGTGCCAGACGATCGCGACGCGGACCGCGTACCTCGCGATCTCGCGGCGCCGACCGCCCGCGATCGATCTCGCGGTCGTCGAGGAGAGCGTCGCCGGCGATGCGAACACGCACCGGCTCGCCCAGATGCGCGAGGCCGCGCGCCGGCTGTACGCCGCACTCGAACGTCTCGATGGCAAGCAGCGGATCGCGTTCGCGCTCGCCGTGATCGATGGCCGTCCGCTCGCCGAGGTCGCCCAGCTGACCGAGAGCACGGTCGTCGCGGTGAAGACGCGCGTCTGGCGCGCCCGCAAGGATCTCATGAAGCGCGCGTCGAAGGACGCCGTGCTCGCGAGCTACCTCGAGGAGCTCGCAGGAGGGGAGCGATGACCGAGCACGAACGCTTGGGTCCGCCACCCGTCGAACCGCTGTCCGACGTCACGTGGGCGCGCGTCGAGCGTGGCCTGTGGGCGCGGCTCGATAGCCCGACGCTCGCCGAGGTCACGCCGGCGGGCCGGTCGTGGCGCTGGCTGTGGATCGCGACGCCGATGCTCGGCGCGGCCGCCGCGCTCGCGGTCGTCGTCGGCACGCGCGACACCGGCAAGCCGATCCCGGCGGTCGCCGAGGGCGCCGAGCCGTCGCGCGTCGTCGCGGGCGCTGCGCCGTCGTCGATCTCGTTCGGCGACGCGCACATCGAGCTCGACGCGCACAGCGCGATCGCGATGCGGCGCGATGCCGGCAAGCCGATCACGCAGCTCGAGAACGGCGCCGCGTGGTTCACGGTCGCCCCGCGCGCCGAGCGCCCGCCGTTCGAGGTGCTCGCCGGCGATACGATCGTGCGCGTCGTCGGCACGCGGTTCCGCGTCGCGCGCGCCGAGGAGCGCGTGTCGGTCGAGGTCGAGCACGGCATCGTCGATGTCCAGTTCCGCGGCACGCTCGTCAAGGTCGGCGCCGACCAGGCGTGGAGCTCCGAGCATCCGAACCAGGTGACGTCGCGGACGCATCGCGACAGCGCGGCCACGCCGGCGGCCACGACGACCACGGCGACGACGAAGCCGGACGTCACGGCGACCGCGGACACGACGCCCTCGATCGATCCGAAGTCGACGCGCAAGACCACGGTCCATCAGTCGCCGACGGTGAAGACCGACAAGGCGGCGCCGCCGACGGCGAATGTCGACACCACGAAACTGGATCCGGCGACGGAATCGAAGAAGATCGATCCGGATCGCGTGAAGTTCGAGCGGCTCACCGCGCTCGAAGCACGCGATCCGAAGGCTGCGCTCGCCGGCTACCTCGAGCTGTCGCAAGGCTCGGGGCGGTGGGCCGAGGTTTCGTTGTTTGCGGCGGGCCGGCTCGCAGCCGACCGTCACGATGCCCGTGCCGAGACGATGTTGACGATCTATCTGCGTCGCTTCCCGAGCGGCGCGAACGTGGACGATGCACGCGAGCTCCTTGCTCGCCTCAAAGGAGAGACTCGATGAAGAGGCTGCTATTCGTTTGCTTGACGGTCGTCGCGATCACCGCGTGTGGTGGAAAGGGCGGTGGTGGTGGCAACACGGACGGCGGAGATCCGACCGGCGACGGCGGCGGCAACGGAGACGGCGGCGGCAGCGGCGATGGCGGCATCACGGGTTGCGATCCCACGTTCCCGGAGTGCTCGGACTGCGCGGACAACGACGGCGACGGCGACATCGACGGGTTCGACGTCGAGTGCACCGGCCCGTTCGACGACAACGAGGCGTCGTTCGCGACCGGCATCCCCGGCGACAACATCGATCCGGTGCAGCAGGACTGCTTCTTCGACGGCAACTCGGGCGCTGGCGACGACGGCTGCAACATCCACGTCTGCTGCTTGCTCGGCGCGACGACGAAGGCGGACTGCCCGCTCGGCGCGAACCAGTACAACCCCCAGGAGTGCCCGCCGCCGATCGGCACCGGCACGATCTCGCAGATGTGCATCGACACGTGCGGCAAGCTCGCGCCTCCGGGCTGCGACTGCTTCGGCTGCTGCACGGTGTGCGATCCGGCGACGAACATGTGCTTCGACATCGACATCAACCCGGCTGTCTCGCCGGACTGCGATGCGAGCAACATCTCGGATCCCGCGAAGTGCCTGCGCTGCACGAAGAACACGCAGTGCGGTAACGGCGAGTGCGGTGGCTCGACCTGTGTCCTGTGCCCCGGCCAGGATCCGAACGACCTGCCGCCCGAGTGTAGCGGTCAGATGTGCCCGACCGGCAGCGTGACGTGCGGTGCGGACGGCAGCTGCCCGGCCGATAGTTACTGCGCGAACGGCTGCTGCATCGCGATCCTCCAGTAACGACGATACGCCTGCTCGACGCCCTCACGATCGCTCGTGGGGGCGTCGTCGGTTTCGGCGTCCGCATCGCGAGCGCCCGGTAGTGCTCCCGCATCCGACATCGTGCGCGATCGTGTGGGTGACGTGCTTCGTGATGAGCATCTGAACAACCCCGTCAAGCATTGCGTGTTGTTGCGAATTCAGGCCCACTGGTGACTAACGTGGGGCGCGTCTGTTCGCGAGCTCTCCACGCAACGGGGAGATGCTCGATGAAACGCCTGATGCTCGCTTGCCTTGCTGCGCTCACGATCGCGGCGTGCGGTGGAAAGAACGGGGGCACCACCGACGGTGACGGCGGACCGGATCCGACCGGCGACGGCGGCGGAACGGGTGATGGTGGCGGCGGCGGCGGCGATGGCGGCACGACCGGCGATGGCGGCGGCGGCGGCGGCTGCACGGCGGGCGGTGCGCAGTGCTCGAACTGCATCGACGACGATGGCGACGGTGACATCGACGGCTTCGACGTCGAGTGCACCGGTCCGCTCGACAACAACGAAGCGTCGTTCGCGACCGGCATTCCCGGCGACAACATCGACCCGGTCGATCAGGACTGCTTCTTCGACGGCAACTCGGGCGCGGGCAACGACGGTTGCAGCATCCACGTCTGCTGTCTGCTCGGCGCGGCGACGAAGGCCGACTGCCCGATCGGCGCGAACCGGTACGATCCGAACGCGTGCCCGCCTCCGATCGGCACCGGCACGCTGTCGCAGATGTGCATCGACACCTGCGGCCCGCTCGCGCCTCCGGGCTGCGACTGCTTCGGCTGCTGCACGATCTGCGATCCGGCGACGAACATGTGCTTCGACATCGACATCAACCCCGCGGTGTCGCCGAACTGCGACGCGAGCAACATCTCCGATCCGAACGCGTGCAAGCGCTGCATCAAGAACGATCAGTGCGGCAACGGCGAGTGCGGCGGCGCGACGTGCATCCTGTGCCCCGGCCAGGATCCGAGCGACCTGCCGCCCGAGTGCAACGGCGCGACCTGCCCGACCGGCACCGTCGCATGTCAGCCGGACGGCACGTGCGCGGACGCGAACAGCTACTGCTCGAACGGCTGCTGCATCGGCATCCTGCAATAACCCCGAGGAGACGTGATGAAACGACTGATCCTGACGTGTCTCGTCACCCTCGCGTTCGTCGCGTGCGGTGGCAAGAAGGACGGTGGCACCACCGACGGCGGTGACCCGACCGGCGATGGCAACGGCGGCGGTGGCGACGGTGGCGGCACCGTCGATGCGCCGCCGTTCGGCGGTAACTGCGATCCGTCGTTCCCCGAATGCTCGGACTGCGCCGACAACGACGGCGACGGCGACATCGACGGCTTCGACGTCGAGTGTACCGGCCCGTTCGACGACAACGAATCGTCGTTCGCGACCGGCATCCCGGGCGACAACATGGACGCGGTCAACCAGGACTGCTTCTTCGACGGCAACTCGGGCGCCGGCAACGATGGCTGCAACATCCACGTCTGCTGCTTGCTCGGCGCGCAGACCGTCGCGGATTGCCCGGTCGGCGCGAACCAGTACGATCCGAACGCGTGTCCGCCGCCGATCGGCACCGGGACGCTGTCGCAGCAGTGCATCGACACCTGCGGCAAGCTCGCGCCTCCGGGCTGCGATTGCTTCGGCTGTTGCACGATCTGCGATCCGCAGACGAACATGTGCTTTGACATCGACATCAACCCGGCGGTGTCGCCGACCTGCGATGCGAGCAACATCTCGGATCCGAACGCGTGCAAGCGCTGCGTGAAGAGCACGACGTGCGGCAACGGCGAGTGCGGCGGTTCGACGTGCATCCTGTGCCCCGGCCAGGATCCGAACGATCTGCCACCCGAGTGCAGCGGCACGATGTGCCCGACCGGGACCGTGACGTGCGGCACCGACGGTGCGTGCCCCGATCAGACGTACTGCTCGAACGGCTGCTGCATCGGCGTCCTGCAGTAGCGCGCACGTCTCTCCGGAATGAGAAACGCCCTCTCGAGTCGATCGAGAGGGCGTTGTTCGTTTCGGGCGTCGAGATTACTGCGCGAACCGCATCTCGAACTTGTTGACCGTGCCGGTGTCGACCGCCGCGGTGTCGGTCACCTTGAGCGTCCACTTGCCGTTGCCACCCGCGGCCTCCGACGAGGTCAGCGTGTAGCTCTGGACCAGGTTCGCCTGCGAGCCACCGGTGCGATCCGACAGCGTCTTGACCTTCGTGCCGTCCTTGTAGAGCTCGACGAGCAGGTCACCGCGGTACGTGTGCGTGATGTCGACGTTGACCGTGGCCGTCGGCGAGCCGGTGAGGCCGGCGACCGCGAGGTCGACCGAGACGCCGGTGCTGCTGTTGTCCGGGATCGGCGCGGCCGGGGTCGCCGTGAACACCTTCTCGTTGCCGCCGCCACCGCCGCCACCGACGGGCGCGACCGACTTCGCGATCAGCTCCTTGACCTTCGAGACGTTGACGTTCGGGTTCGACGGGTGGAACGAGCCGGTCGGCGACCACAGGAAGTCGACGTGGCTGTTCTCGCTGTCCGTGCAGTAGCGACCGCCGATGACCTTGCCGTCCGAGTTGAGCTCGAGGATGTAGTGGTAGCGGTCGGTGCGGATGTTGTTGCGCGAGCCGAGCGGCGTCGTGCTCGGGTGACCCTCGGTGAGGTACTGCACCGTCATGTTGACTTCGTAGAGCTCGCGGGCGCTCGTGTTGTACTTCCACGTGTCGCCGGTCGCGCCGACGCAGCTGTTCGCCGCCGAGGCCGTGACCTTGTCCTGCTTCGTGATGTCGTAACCCATCACCGGCTGGTTCCAGACCTCGAAGTTCGCCGTGCGGTCCTCGACGAGCGCGAGGTTCGCGATGCCGAGGAAGTTCGTCATCACGATGTGCAGCGCGCCCGGGTTGACGTCCGAGCACTCGTCGTTCGCCGAGCCCGTGACGGTGTGGCTGATCTCGCGCGAGTTGCAGCGACCGCCGAGCATGACGGCGCTGGTCGAGTCGAACGCGTTCTGCGCGAGCGCCTTGATGTCGCCGACCTCGAACGTGACGCCGTTGACGTCGACCGAGTGCTGCGGCTCCGGGACGAGCATCGAGGCCGGGCTCCACGCGTGGCAGGTGCCCCACCAACCCTCGATCCCGTCGACGCCGTTGCTACCGAACTCGTCGGTCTTGCCGTCGCCGTCGTTGTCGATGCCGTCGTGCATCTCGCCGCCGCCCTGGAACTCCTGGCTCTGCCACTTCGCCGCGGGGCCCGCGCACGCGTAGTACTTGTCCCATTCGGCCTTCGCGCCCGAGCCGTAGAAGCTCGACGGATACTCGGCGCAGCCCGCGGCGTTGTTGAACGCGGCGTCGTACTTCTCGAGCGGCGACTTCACGGTGTCGCCCTGCCACCGGTTGTTGTGCGAGCCCTCGGAGGTCGGCCAGTACGTGTCCGCCCACGCGACGTCGGCGACGCCGACCGCGGCCGGGTACTCGTTCTTCCACACCGGGTTCGTGCGCTTGCCGGTCTTCGGCAGCTCGGCGAGCCGGTAGTTCAGGTGCTGGGACATCCGGACCGGATCGTTCTTGAAGTCGAAGCCGTCCGCCTTGCCATCCGCACCGGCGGGCGCGCAGTCGATGTCGCCGGGGAGACATTCATCCTCGCTCGAGTCGGCAGCGCAACCGATGAGGTTGACGCTCGTGAGCAGGAGCATTCCGAGACCAGTATTGACGAGGCGACGCTTCATGACCGTGTGACTCCGGGAAGGGAGGAAGGACCGTTTGATGGCGAGCCCCAAGAGCACCGGATGTGCCAATCACGTCGCCTTTCGCGCCACATGCGTTACCGCGAGGTTGCACCCTCGTTGCGGCAGCTCGACTTGCCGATCGCGGTAGGGACTTCGAAGCCGCTTGCCGGCTGATCGATCTGCCACAGCTCTTTGTGAAGCGTAGTCGTCCCGAACGGTTAGCGGCGCGGCTCGCGCGTCAGTCGCTGCCAGGATCGTTGTCAAACTCAACGAGCTCGCGTCCAGGCGCGTGCAGACGGTCGATTCGACGAGGCCGCGCGCGGGCATGCATCTTGATGCGCGCCGGCCGATGGTTCGCGCAGCGCTCGTGTTGTTCCTCGTCGCCTGCGGTGCGCCGCGATCGGCGGACATGCCGGACGCGCCGCCACCGACCGGCGATGCGCCGCCGGACGCGCGACCGCCGCACGCCGCGCCGGATCACATCGTGATCGTCGTCGAGGAGAACCACGCGAACGGCCAGATCTTCGGCAACCTGACCGACGCGCCGTTCTTCAACGAGCTCGCCGCGCGCGGCACGCTGTTCACGAGCTCGTTCGCGATCGAGCACCCGAGCCAGCCGAACTACCTCGACCTGTTCTCGGGGAACAACCAGGGCGTCACCGATGACTCCTGTCCGCACACGTTCGACACGCCGAACCTCGGGCACTCGCTGCTCCAGGCCGGGCTGACGTTCGCCGGCTACTCGGACGGGCTGTCCGCGGTCGGTGCGACCGACTGCGCGGTCAACGCGTACGTCCGCAAGCACGCGCCGTGGATCAACTTCTCGAACGTCCCGGCGAGCACGCACCAGCCGATGACCGCGTTCCCGACCGACTTCACGCAGCTGCCGACCGTGTCGTTCGTGATCCCGGATCTGCAGCACGACATGCACGACGGCACGATCCGCCAGGCCGACGACTGGCTGCGCGAGCAGCTCGCCGCGTACGCGGACTGGGCCGAGACCCACAACAGCCTGCTGATCGTGACGTTCGACGAGGACGACCACTCCGACGGCAACCACATCTTCACGCTCGTCACCGGCGCTGACATTCCGGTGCGCCGCGCGCCCGAGCGGATCTCGCACTTCAACGTGCTGCGCACGATCGAGGATCTCTACAAGCTGCCGCACGTCGGGCCAGACGCGCGCGCGATCGATCTATGGCAGGAGGCCGCGACCGACTTCCGGCGCACCGTCGTGTTCATCTCCGGCGACACGATGCCCGGCCAGGATCTGTTCGTGCGCGGTGGCATCGATTATGGCTACGCAGCCTCGGCGCTCGGCCGCGACTGCAACGTCGATCCGGGGGCGTGTCAGATCCAGATCCGCCACCGCAACCTGCTGAACGCGGGCACCGCGGCGCTCAAGGAGCACGACGACTTCCTCGACTGGGTCGGGCGCGAGCCGATCCAGGCCGACGCCGCGTTCGGCACGCCGGCGGACTTCACGGTCGATCACTGGCCGCCCGAGTGGGGCCCGACGAAGACCGTCGCGGTCAACGGCTTCGGCGAGGAGCCGCTGAACCTGTGGGGCACGTACTGGATGCTCGACGTCGACATGGACTGCAACCAGACCGTCGATGGCTGGTTCGAGGTCAAGTCGTTCATCACGAACGGCCCGGGCTGGGAGCCGGACGTGACGCAGGCCGGCACGCCGTACCCGACTGCAAACCACATGGGGCAGTGCGGCCGGATCAACCGGTTCGAGCGCGGATCGCCGGCCGCCGACATCCACGATTTCTAGGCAACCTGTACTACCGTCGGACGTACAACGACCAGCTGCCTTCCCGATGCGCGAGTCCCAGGAACCCACGACCGCGGTCGCCACCGCGACGCCCGCGACGGCGACCGAAGGTCCCGCCTCGCCGGTGGTCGCACCGGGCACGCAGTTCGAGGCCGGCGGCGCGATCCCACCGGTCGCCCAGGTGCCGGCGCCGGAGGGTCGACCGACGGCGAGCGAGCTCGCGTACGGCGGCGAGCAGGGCGCGATCCAGGACGCGTTCGCCGGCGCGCCGAAGCCGCATCCCGAGCAATCGAAGTACCGGCTGTCCGGACCGACGAGCTTCGGGTTCAACACGCCCGACGTCGCGCAGTGGCCGGCGCAGCTGACGACGTTTCTCTCGGATCAGTTCGGCGTCGATCGCGCGCGGCTCGGCGTCAAGCGGTTCGGGGCCGGCAAGTCGGGCGACTTCGTGTTCGGCGTGTTCCTCGACGCGCAGAACCTCGGCGTCCTCAAGATCTATCGTGACCCCGCGGGCGCCGGCGTCGATGCGGAGATCCTGCACGTCGTCGACGCCGCGGACATGCCGCACTACCAGCCCGCCGAGGAGAAGGGCTCGATCGGCAGCGTCACGATCGATGGCGCCGCCGGCTCGTCGCTGTTCACCGAGCTCGTTCCCGGGCGCTCGATCGAGGCGCTGATCCAGGGCACGCCGCAAGGCATGGAGCGCGCGGCCCACCTCGACATGCTCGAGCGCGCGACGCGCAACGCCGCGGTGATGTTCGCCGAGCTCCACACGACGATGGCGTCCGGCAAGCAGGTCGACGCCACGCACAAGCAGAACGAGGCGAAGTTCATCATGACGAAGTTCGGCATGGTGCGGTCGAAGAACGACAGCAAGCACTTCACGACCGGCGAGACGCTCGACCGCATCGAGCGCACGCTGTGGGATCAGATCATCCCGAAGTTCGTGGCGTCACCGCTGCCGGCGACCGCGTACCACGGCGACGCGCACGCCGGAAACGTCGTCGTCGACGAGCAGCTGAACGCGCGGCCGATCGATCTGACCGCGATGAAGTGGTCGCTCGACGGCGAGAACCAGGGCAAGCAGACCGGCGCGGTCGACGTCGGCCAGTTCATCGCGCGGCTGCACGAGAAGAGCGAGGGCGCACTCGATGGCGCCGAGATCCAGCGGCTCGAGCACGCGTTCCTCGACGAGTACTTCCGCCACTCGACGGTCGCCGAGGCCGACATGCGCGCGGGCATGGTGCTGTACGCCGTCGAGTCGCAGTTCGCGCGGATCGCGTACGACATCGGCGAGCCGCAGAACGCACTCGCGGCCGCGACGCACCTGCTGGGGCTCGCGTGACCGAGGCGCGCTGCCCTCGCTGCGGGCACCAGCCGGTCCACGGCACGCGGCGCACGTTCGGCACGCGTACGATCGAGGAATTCTACTGCCCGAGCTGCGAGCTGCTCGAGGTCGCCGATTCGGATCGCGCCGATTACGTCGAGGTGCTGGCGCGCTGGCGCCCGGCGCAGCCTACTGCGTCGTGACGACGCGCTCGGTCCACTGCGCGATGTGATTGTTGCTCTCGATGTTCTGGAACGGGAGCCGGAACGCCTCGACCGACGGATCGGCGCTCGTGCTCGCCTTGCCCGGGAAGAACGGCGTCATCCAGATCTGCGGGCGACCGGCGCCGACGAGCCGCACGCCGAAGTTGCGCTTCGACGACACGGTGATCCAGTAGATCGGATCGTGGTTCGCGCCGACCGTCTGCTGGAACGGCGCCCACCGACCCCACGAGTTCGTCAGCCCGAGCCCGGCGTTCGCGACCGCGAGCTGGACCGGCGGCAAGCTGCCGTCGGACTTCACGACGTAGAGCGACGCGTTCGCGTTGTTGTACGAGCTCGTCCCGGCGTCGGCGCGGTTGTAGAGGATCCACTGGCCGTCCGGCGACCACGACGGATAGAAGTTGTTCGCGCCGTCGGCGACGAGCGGCGTCTCGGCGCCGAACGTGTTCGTGACCGCGTCGTACGTGCGCGTGTACAGCGAGCCGGTCGTGAAGTCCCAGTCCGAGCCCGGCGAGCGCGACACGTAGACGAGCCGCGTGCCGTCCGGCGACAGGTCGGGATGCGAGACGATGCCGGACGCGGGCATCGTCGTCAGCACCGACTGATCCGCCGAGTTGCGGACCGAGAGCACGCCGTTGAACACCGTGAGCAGCTTGCTGCCGTCCGGCGTGAACGTCGCGAAGTTCCACTGCGTCGAGTCGGGCTGGCGGGTGCCGGTCGCGACATCGATCAGCGTGCCGTTCTGGTTACCGCCGTCGTACGTGATCGCCATCTTCGTGCCGTCCTTCGAGAGCACGTGGCAGGCGACGCAGCGGCCGGCGGTCTGGTTCGTCGTCATGAACTCCTCGGCGGGCTGGCCGGGCTTCGCCATGTCGTGGCGGAAGATGCCCTCGGCGCCGTTCGTCGATGCCGCGGCCCAGTAGTAGAGCCCGCCCTCCATCGTCTCGTTGCTGAGCTTGACGAGGCGGGGCGCCGCGCTGCCGACGGAGACCGGGTTCGCGAGCTGGATGCCGCGCACCTGGTACTGCACGTTCTCCTCGAGCCCGACGGCGGAGATCCACTCCTGCGCGAGGAACGCGGTGAACGACGGCATCGGGCCGGCGGCCGGGTTGCCGTTGCCGCCGCGCACGTAGACGCGAACGTCGGCGAACTCGGTGTGCAGCGAGACCTCGAACACGTCGTTGCCCGACGCGTCGACCCAGTGGGTCTCGAAGTCGCCGAGGTTGCGCGGCATGACGACATCGACCGGCGGATAGACGACCGTCGGCGCGCGCGTCGGATCTTCGGGCCCGCCGAACAGGTCCGGCGTGTTCGGCGGCAGCGTCGGATCGTCGACGCGCGTCGACTTGAGCCGCGCGAGGATCTGCGCGGTGCCGACCTTGTCGTTGCGCTGGCCGAACACCTGCGTCTTGCCCGCGGTCGTGATCGACGCGGTGTTGCCGGCGAACGTGCCGAACGCGCCGTCGACGGTGAACACGGTCTCGGCGGTGACGTCGCGCGTGTGACCGTCGGGGAACACGAGCGTTGCCGTGTACGCCTGCGTCGCGGGCGTGCCGTTCAGGATGAGGAGCTCGGTCGTCGGTGGATCGAGGACGAGCATCGCGTCGGCTTCGTCGCCGTCGTCGCCGCTGCCGCCACACGCGCCGAACACCAGGAGTGAACAGAGTGCGAGTGCTCTGATCGCAATCCTCATCATGGAGCGCATCCTACTCCTGTGTTTGATCGGCTGTGAATGTTGGAGTGGCGGACTCGCGCTGTTTTCTCGACGGAGATGCTCGGGTCAGTTGTCACCAGCGAAGGTCGACGTGAGGTGGGTCGACGACCACCACGCCGCAACGCCGGTGAGGGCCATGACGGATCGCGCGCGCCGTGGTACGGAGGGGACGTGCGAACGCTGACGTCCGTGCTCGGAAACTCGCAGCGCCTCGATGGCGGGGCGATGTTCGGCAACGCGCCGCGAGCGATGTGGGAGAAGTGGATCCCACCCGACGACAAGAACCGGATTCCCTTGGCATGCCGCTGCCTTGTGGTGCGCGACGGCGACCGGATCATCCTGCTCGAGACCGGGATCGGGGCGTTCTTCGAGCCCACGCTGCGCGAGCGCTACGGAGTGGTCGAGCCACATCACGTGCTGCTCGATTCGCTGCACGCGATCGGCATCGCGCCCGAGGACGTCGACGTCGTCGTGTTCTCGCATCTCCACTTCGATCACGCCGGCGGCGCGCTGTGCGCGTACGAGGACGGCAAGCCGATCCAGCTCGTGTTCCCGCGCGCGACCTACGTCGTCGGTGCCGAGGCGTGGCAGCGAGCGGTCGCGCCGCACGCACGCGATCGCGCTTCGTTCATCCCGGGGCTCACGAACCTGCTCGCGGGCAGCGGCCGGCTCGAGCTCGCCGCGAGTGACCGCGCCGCGGCGCTCGGCGACGGCTTCCGGTTCCACCGCAGCTCGGGCCACACGCCCGGCCTGCTGCTGACCGAGGTCGAGATGCCGGGCGGCCCGGTGCTGTTCGCGGCCGATCTGATCCCGGGCAAGCCGTGGGTCCACCTCCCGATCACGATGGGCTACGACCGCTATCCCGAGCTGCTGATCGACGAGAAGATGACGCTGCTGACCGATCTGGAGAAGCGCGGCGGCCGGCTGTTCTTCACGCACGATCCCGAGTACGCGCTCGGCAAGGTCGTCCGCGACGCGAAGGGCAAGTTCGGCACGACCGACGACCAGCGCACGGTCGTCGAGCTGGCGTCGTAGCGCGGATGCGCGTCGCGCTCGCGCTCGTGCTGATCTGCGCCTGCGGCTCGCACGCACCACCACCGCAGACGCCGCCACCGGGCCCGCCGCCGATCGATCCGGTGCAGCTCGCGGCCCGGCTCCGCCAGGACTTCGTCACGCTGCGCGACATCGCGCATCGCCAGCTCGGCCAGTGCGAGCCGCTCGTCGCCGAGCTGCGGCCGCACGTCGTCGGGATGCAGGCGCATGCCGGCGAGGTCGCGCGCGCGATGCAGAGCGAGGACCGCGCGCTTCGCGATCGGGTCCGCGTCGAGGTCGCGCGCTACGACGACGAGCTGCGCTCGGTCTCCGACACGATCGCCGCCGACCTCGCAACGACCTACCGATCGTGCCATGACCCGCAGCCGCTGGTGGATGTGATCCGGCAGATTCCCTCCCTGCCCTGACCTGCAACGACGTGCGCGTGCGCTCGCTGGCACGCCGCGGATCAACCGTGCGACCATCTCCCGCATGACGCGCCTGCTGGGCTTGTGGGTCGCCAGCGCGATCGCGTGCAGCAGCCACACGGCACAGGTCGCCGACAAGCCGGCCGGCGGCAGCGCGCCGCGCGTCGTCGACGCAGCGCCCGCGGCGACCGGCCCGCTCGATCAGGATCTGCCGCGCCTCGCAGCCCGCTCGGTCGAGCTCTACCAGGCAGTCGGCCGCGCGTTCGCCGAGGCCGGCGAGCAATGCGCCGTCGCGACGACGAAGCTCGGCGACCTCGGCAAGCAGTACCAGGACGTCAGCGTCGCGAACGCGAAGGTGCTGCACGACGGCCGCGCCCGCGAGCTCAAGGCCGCGCTCGCGCCGCACGACGAGCAGCTCGAGCAGGCCGCACGCGCGATCATGAACAGCAAGACGCTGCCGGCGTGCGCGAAGGATCCGGCGTTCACGAAGGCGTTCGATGATCTGATCGGAGCGCCGCCGTGATCGCGCGCCGGCTCGCCGCCTTCGCGCTGCTCGCGATCGTGTGGATCGCCGGCGTGACGTACGCGCAGCCCGCGGATGGCGGCGCGGCCGACGACGCGCAGACCGTGGCCGTCGACGCCGCGGCCCCCGCGGTCGGCTCGGCCGCGACCGAACCGGCCCCGCCGCCGGCGCCCGCCGTGAGCCCGGCGCCGCAGCCGCCCGCGCACGCGCCGGTCGCCCCGCCGGCGAAGCCGAAACCCGAGGAGCACAAGACGTCGGAGAACACGTGGCTCGCGATCAAGCTGATCGGCGGCCTCGTCGCGCTGCTCGTGCTCGCGTACCTCGGCGGAGATCGCCGCGTCGTCCGGTTCCAGGAGCAGCTCGGGATCAGCGGGGTGATCACCGCGGGGTTTCCGTTCATCGCGCTCGGGCTGATCGCGAGCACGTCGTCCGTTGGCATCTTGACCGGCGACGTGCTGCAGAAGCTGCGACCGATCCTGCACTTCGGGCTCGGCTGGCTCGGCTTCATCATCGGCGCCCAGCTCGACATCCGGCTGCTCGATCGCGTCCCGAAGGGCACCGCGTACCTGATCCTGGTCGAGGCGCTCGGCCCGTTCGGCATCACGGCCGCGGGCTGCGGTGCCGTGATGATCGCGTTCGGACTGTCGTGGGACGACCCCGCGGTGTGGCGCGACGTGATCCTGCTCGGCGCCGCCGCGGCGATGACTGCGCCACGCAAGTTCCGCGGGTTCGCGAACCGGACGTGGCACGAGGGCCGCGGCGTCGACGTCCTGCTCGCGCAGCTCGACGAGCTCGTCGGCGTGATCGGCCTGCTGTTCATCACCGCGTACTTCCGCGACACGACCACGCAGGCGACCTGGCAGCTGCCGAGCACGGCGTGGGTGTTCGTCTCGCTCGGGCTCGGCGTCGCGATCGGTGTCCTGATCTTCGCGATGGTGCGCGTGCCGGTGTCGAACGCCGAGTTCCTCGCCGTTGTGCTCGGCGGCATCGCGTTCGCGTCGGGGCTCGCCGGCTACCTCCACCTGTCGCCGATCGTGATCTGCTTCATCGCGGGTGTGTTCGTGACGAACTTCCCGAACGAGCAGCGCGAGTCGATCTTCCGCATCCTCAGCCACCTCGAACGCTCGGTCCACCTGCTGTTCCTGATCATCGCGGGCGCGGTGTGGGCGGTCGGTGACTGGCGCGGCTGGGTGCTCGTGCCGCTGTTCGTGCTCGGGCGCGTCGTCGGCAAGTGGACCGGCGTGATCGCGTCGAAGACTGTCGTCGGCGCGCTGCTGCCAGCGGGCTTCGCGGATCAGCGCCTCCTCGTGTCGCCGGTGTCGAGCCTGTCGATCGCGCTCGTGATCAGCGTCCAGAGCCTGTACTCGGATCCAGGTCTCGCGTGGGTCGTGACCGCGGTGATCGGCGGCGCGGTCGTCACCGAGCTGCTCGTCCAGGCGACCGCGCATGCCGACGACGCCGTCGCGGTCGAGGAGCACGAGGCCGCCGCGCCGATCGACGAGCTCGACGATCGCGACTCCGAGGGCGTCGCCGGTCCGATCTATCGCGACGAGCCCGCACAGCCGACGCCGCTGTCCTTCGATCCGACGAATCCGCCGGGGGCGAAGCGATGATCCCGATGCTGCTCCTGCTCGCGCTCGCGGGCCTCATGCACGCCGCGCGCAGCTTCTCGACCGACACGACGCTCGCCGGTACCGAGCTCGCGTTCGGATTCCTGCTGCTCGCGGCGTACTTCACGAGCAAGATCGTCAGCCGGGTCGGGTTGCCGAAGCTGACCGGCTACCTGCTCGCGGGCGTGCTCGCCGGGCCGTACGTGTTCGGGTTCGTCACCGCGGACATGATGGTGCCGCTCAAGATCGTCAGCAACACGGCGACCGCGATCATCGCACTCGAGGCCGGCTCCGAGCTCGAGATCGCGAAGGTCCGGCCGGTGATGCGCACGCTGCGCGCGATGACGATCTTCGCGGTGATCGGCGCGATGTTCGTGATCACTGCCGTCGTCTACCTGACGCGACCGATGCTCGGGTTCTTCGAGGGCTTCGACTTGACGCAGAGCCTCGCGGTCAGCGCGATGGTCGGCGTGTCGCTGTCCGCGCAGTCACCCGCCGTCGTGATGGCGCTGCTGTCCGAGATGCGGTCCGAGGGCCCGCTGACGTCGACCGTGCTCGCATCGGTCGTCGTCGCCGACCTCGTCGTGATCCTCGTGTTCTCGATCGCGACCGCGATCACGAGCTCGGTGATCGGCGGCGGCATCGACGTCCTCGAGACCGTGCTCGGCGTGCTGTGGGAGCTGCTCGGCTCGATGGTGTTCGGCGTCGCGCTCGGCATGCTGATCGGTCAGTTCCTGCTGTCGGTGAAGTCAGGCGCGTCGCTGTTCGCGCTGCTCGTGTGCTTCGTCGTCGCCGAGATCGGCGCGCGCATCCACCTCGATCCGCTGATCGTGATGCTCGCGGCCGGCATCTGGCTGCGCAACTTCTCGCGCGCCGATGCGAGCGATCTGTTCCGCAACTTCGCGTCCGCGCAGCTGCCGGTGTTCCTCGTGTTCTTCGCGCTCGCCGGGGCGAAGCTCAACATCTACGAGCTCGCGAGCATGATCGTCCCGGTCGGCCTGATCGCGATCGCGCGCGCGTCGAGCTTCTACATCGGCACGAAGGTCGCGACCACGGCGACGAACGCGCCCGACGTCGTCAAGAAGTTCGCCTGGTTTGGCCTCGTGCCGCAGGCAGGCCTCGCGCTCGCGCTCGCCGGCGTGATCGAGAAGTCGTTCCCGAGCTTCGGCGACAAGGCGCGCGTGCTGCTGATCGGCGTCGTCGGGCTCAACGAGTGCATCGCGCCGCCGATCCTGCGCGGGATGCTGCTGCGCAGTGGCGAGGCCGGCAAGAAGGCGGGCGTCGACTTCGCCGCCGGCGGGCACTGAGTCACGGCGATCCGGTCACGACTTGCCGCACTCGGCCTCGAGCTCGACGCGCAGCTTCTCCATCACCTCCCGATCCTCGTCGGAGACGTCCGGCGGCGGCATGTCGAGCTGCTTCAGCGTGTCGACGACGATCTCGGCGACCGCCCTGCGCATGTACGGCTTCGAATCCGCGGGGATCGCGTACCACGGTGCCCACGGTCTGCTCGTGGCGCGCAACGCGTCCTGGTACGCCTTCATGTACTTGCCCCAGTTCTTGCTCTCCTCGAAGTCGGCGCGCGAGAACTTCCAGTGCCGGTCGGTGTCGGTGACGCGATCGAGGAACCGACGGTGCTGCTCCTTCTGCGAGACGTGCAGGAAGAACTTCAGGATCACGTAGCCGTTGCGGGCCCAGTGGCGCTCGGCCTCCTTGATCGATTCGAAGCGCTCCTCCCACAGATCGTCGAGGTCCTTGGGGACGCGCGGTAGCCGCTGACCGTCGAGGTACTCGGGGTGGACCCGCACGACGAGCACTTCCTCGTAGTGGCTGCGGTTCCACACCCCGATCCGGCCGCGCTCGGGCAGCGCACGCTGCACGCGCCACAGAAAGTCGTGATCGAGCTCCTGCGCGTTCGGCTGCTTGAACGAGAACACCTGACAGCCCTGCGGGTTCACGCCCGACAGCACCGCCTTGATCGTGCCGTCCTTGCCGGCGGCGTCCATCGCCTGGAACACGAGCAGCACGCCGTAGCGGTCGTGCGCGTAGAGCTTCTGCTGCAGCTTCGCCAGCTTGTCGACCGCGGCCTCGAGCGCCTCGTTGTTCGGTGCCTTGCCGCGATCGTCGTCGGCCTCGGTCGGCGCCTTGTCGATATCGAACGAATCGTCGACGAGATACGGGCTCTTCACGGGCTCGAACAGGATCGGCTTTGCCATTGCCAGAACCCTACCCTTCCACCGCCGAGAAGAGGGGTTCTGGGAGGCGCCCTAACGTCGGCGTCGCGCGACGAGCGTGACCAGCACGAGCGCCAGTGCGAGCAGATCTCCGCCACGGCTGCTCGAGCACCCACCACCACCGCCACCGCCACCCTCGTCGTCGCCACCGCCTGCGCCGGCATCGGGGGTGCCGTCACCGCCGCCGGGCAGCACGTTGCACACGTCGTCGGTCCCGATCGGCTGGACCTCGCACCCGGCGGTGCAGTCCATGATCTGCACCATGCCATCGGCACAGCGCACGGCCTGCGTCTTGTCGGTCGTACAGTTCCAGTGGTCCCACGCGTCGTTGCACGTGCAGCTGCCGCCGAGCTTCTGCATGTACTGGCACCACTGCCAGTAGTAGCCCGGATCGCGATGGTTGTTCGCGCCGCCGAAGTTCGCGCTGTTCTCGCACGCATCGAGCGTGTCCGCGCACGCCGGCGAGTCCTCCGCGATCCGCGAGCCATCGGGAATCTGGTAGTGGCCGACGATGTGCTGGCGATCGAGCGGGATGTTCCAGCGCGAGCGAATGTCCTGCACGAGCGCGCGGCTCGTCGCGTAGAGCTCGGCCGAATAGCCGGCTGGATCGGCAGCGACGCCGACATGCTCGATGCCGATCGATGTCTCGTTGTAGAAGAAGTTGCCGGCGTGATAGGTCGTGTCGGTCTCCGCGCGGAACTGGCCGACGCGCGACCCGTCGAAGTCGATGATGTAGTGCACCGACTTGCCGCCGTCGTTCTGCAGGGTCGCGACGGCGACGTCCCAGTCGCACTCGGTGTCATGGATGACGATCTTGTCGACCGAGTCGTTGCCGAGCGGGCGGCCGACGGTGCACTTGGTGTTCGCGCAGCTGGTCGGGATCGGGATCGCGCCCGGGTAGTCGACCGGAGCGACGAGCCGGCTCTCGATCGCCTCGGATGGATCGATCTCGGGGTGCGGCGCGACCTTCACGAGCTCGCCGTCGCGCCCGCGTCCCTCGCCGCCCTCGCGCAGCAGGCGCAGCACGCGGCTCGCGTAGTCGTGCGCCATCGCGTCGTCCATTCCGGACAGCGCCTCGAGCGCCGGTCGCCAGGTCGCCGGGTCTGCGGTCGCGCCGAGCTGGGCGACGACGTGTGCGCCGGCGCGGGTCGCGAGCTCGGTATCCTGCTGCAGCGCCTGCTCGCTGGCTCCGACCAGCCGCGCGCCCAGCGCGAGCGTGTCCAGTCGACCGCGCCGCAGCTCGAGCATGCCGGCGAACGGGAAGCCGTCGTCGTGCGGGGTTCTCAGGGCGGGGAGCCGGATCCCGCGCTCCTCGATCGCGATCGCGGTCAGCAGATCGCCGGGCACCCCGGCTTCGTCCGCGGCGGCCTGGAGCGTGCGTGCGACCGGACCGGACGCGGGTGCGGATGGAGCGGACGCGGTGCAGGCGCCGACGGCCATGACCACGACAAGTCGCAGTTCCCTCATCGTACGCGCGGCATTGCACCAAACACACCAGCAGCGATCGACGTGGTTCTCGCAGGTTGTCTGTCCCGGTTCCTCCGGGTGTGCCCACGACAGTCCGCGATCGCTGCACGGAAATCCCGATGCCTTGCCTGCAATCCGGACCCGTGCATGTATCGTCGCACGAGATGGCCACGTCAGACGAATCGATGACCGCGCTCGCGTATCCCGAGCACGACAAGCTCGGTCCGCTCGGGAGCCGGGCGTCGGCGCTGCACGATCCGATCGAGCTGCGGGCGAAGCTGATCCAGGAGTTCGCGTCGTGCGTGCAGCAGGCAAAGGACGCCGTCGGCGAGCTCGATCACGGCTCGACCACGGCGGTGCACGAGGCGCGCAAGGCGCTGCGCCGTGCCCGCTCGCTGATCATGATCATCGGCAAGGCGTTACCGAAGCACGAGCGGCGCGCGGTGCTGCAGGCGCTGCAGGACGCGCGGCGCTCGCTCTCGACGGTGCGCGATCACGCGGTCGCGCCCGCCACGCTCGGCGCGATCGAGCTGTCCGACGACGATCGCGAGACCGCGAAGCGGATCCTCGATAACGGCGCCGCCGGCATCCCCGCGACGTCGGAGATCAAGCAGCTGCTCGGCGAGGCCGCCGCGCGCGCGGCCGCCCAGGCCGAGGCGCTCGAGGCCGCGCTGCCGCAGCAGGTCAGCTGGGACGACATCCTCGACGGCGTGCGCGCGCTCTACGACGAGGCGCGCTACGCGCGGCGCTCGAGCAAGCGGTCGCGGCAGTGGTTTCACAACTGGCGGCGCCGCACGAAGGAGCTGTCATACGCGCTCGACTTCCTCGCGCGCCAGGCGGGCCCGCGCGTGCTCGCGATCCACCACGAGCTCGACGCGGTCGCCGACGTGCTCGGCCCGGCGGTCGACCGGATCATGCTGCGCGACTACGTCGTCACGCACGCGACCGGCGTTCCCGCGGACGCGGTCGATCACCTCCGCCGGACGATCGACCGCGAGCTCGACGACCTGATGAAGATGACGCGCAAGGACGCGCGCGATGCATTCAGCCTCAAGCCGAAGAAGTTCGCGCGCCGGCTCGCGAAGGCGGCGAAGCGCGATCTGACGCCGCCCGACGACGAGCGCAGCAACGGCACCGCCTCCTGACACGCGCACGCGCTAGGCCGCAGCTTGCGAGGCCGATCCGTATAGGCGAGCGTCGCGCGAGCCGATCTTGAAGGAGACTGCAGCCATAGGCCGCAGGGCTATGGCCTACAGGCTCCTAGGCCAGGACGCGCGACAGGCTCAGATCGATCTGGCTCTGCACGAGGCGCAGCACGCTGTCGAGCTCGTCGGTGACGAGCCGGACGCGCTTCTGGAAGCCGGTCCGCGTCCGCTTCGACAGCGCGGTGCGCGCGGCCTCGACCCAGCGGAACGCGGTGGTCTTGTGCACGCCGTAGAGCGCGCCGATCTCGTCGAGCGTTAGGTTGTCGACGAAGTGATGGCGCAGCAGGTTGCGCTCGCGCACGTCGAGCGTGGAGAGCGCCTCCTCGAACGCGGCCTTGAACTCCGCGCTGTACATCGCACGAAAGTGCGCGAGCTCCGGGCTGTCGCTCGCGGCCGGGATGCGCTCGAGCGCGTCGAGGTCGTCGGTCGGCGCTTCCTTGCGATCGCGGATCCGGTCGAGCGCCATGCGCGTCGCGATCGTGCGCAGCCAGCTCGCGAGCCGGGCACGTCCCGAGTAGGTCGCGATCTTCGGTGGGCCGTCGGCGGCGACGAGCACCTTGCTGCGGACGTCGTGCACGACCTCGTCGACGCTGTCCGCGGGCAGGTTCATCTGGCGCAGCGCACCGGCGATCGCGCCATCGCAGCTCGCGGCGAACGCGGCGAGTGCCTCGCGCGCGCCGCCAATACACGCGCGGGCGAGGTAGAGATCCTCGACGGCCAGCGCGCCGAGCGCGGTGACCGGGTCGGGCTCGTCGCGGACCGCGGTCGCCAGCGCGTGCACGAAGTCGCGCTCGTCGACGGTCAGCTGGGGCCACGCCGTGCGCGCGCGTGCGACGAGCTCGCAGAGCGTGCGCTCGAGCCGGTCGTCGAGCGGGACCACGGCCCCGCCCTCGACGAGCCACGCACCGAGCTGGTTTGGTGGCTGCACGGCCATCAGCCGCGTTCTATCATGGTCGTCGACGCCGGTGGATTGCCTCGACGAGACCACGGTCACCCTGTTCCTCGATCGCAAGCTGACCGGCGAGCGACGGGCTCGGTGCGAGGCACACATCGATGGCTGCCCGTCGTGCCGGCGCGTGGTCGCCGAGCTCGCGCGCCAGCAGCCCGAGACCGACACGAGCCGGACGATCGTCGACGATGACGCGAACGCGACCACGATCGCGGACGGCGGTCCGCGCGACGTTCCGGCGCGGCTGCCCGGCGACCGGATCGACCGCTACGTGCTCGTCCGCGAGGTCGGCGCCGGCGCGATGGGGACCGTGTTCGAGGCGCACGATCCGATGCTCGATCGCAAGGTCGCGCTGAAGCTGCTCGGCGGCCGGCAGAGCGAGACCAGCCGGGCGCGGCTCGTCCGCGAGGCCCAGGCGATGGCGCGCGTCGCGTCGCCGAACGTCGTCGCGGTGTACGACGCCGGCGTCGTCGACGATCACGTGTACATCGCGATGGAGCTCGTCGCGGGCGGCACGCTGCGCGGCTGGCTGCGCGCGCGCCACGACTGGCGCGAGATCCTGCGCGTGTTCGAGGCGGCCGGGCGCGGGCTCGCGGCGGCACACGAGCGCGGCCTCGTGCATCGCGACTTCAAGCCGGACAACGTGCTGATCGAGGGCGACCACGTCCGCGTCGCCGACTTCGGGCTCGCCGCACCGCTCGGCACGCGCGGCCAGCTCGCGAGCGCCGCCGAGGAGTCGCCGCTCGATCACTCGCTGACGGTGACCGGCGCGATCGTCGGCACGCCGGCGTACATGGCGCCCGAGCAGCACGCCGGCCAGCCGGTCGACGCGCGCAGCGATCAGTTCAGCTTCTGCGTCGCGCTGTACGAGGCGCTGTACGGTCAGCGGCCGTTCGCCGGCGACACCCCGGGCGCGCTCGCCAACGAGGTGCTCGCCGGGCGCGTGCGGCCGCCGGCAGGCAAGTCGCCTGCGTGGCTGCGCGGCGTCGTGCTGCGCGGGCTCGCACGCGATCCGGACGCGCGATTTCCGTCGATGCAGGCGCTGCTCGATCAGCTCGCGCGCGCGCGGACGCGATCGCGCGGGCGCTGGATCGCGGCGACCGTGCTCGGGCTCGGGCTCGCCGGCACCGCGACCGGGCTCGCGCTGCGGCCCGCGTCGTCGACGGCCGAGCTGTGTCCCGCCTCGCCCGAGCCGGCGGTGCGCTACGACGCGGCGAAGATCCGGGCCGCGTTCGCGGCGATCGCGCCGAACGGCGACCAGATCGCGACGCGCGCGCTCGAGCCGCTCGAGGCGTGGCCGCACAAGATCGCGCAGCTGCGTGACTTCGCGTGCCGGACGTCGCGCATCGATGGCACCGAGTCGCCGGAGCTCGCCGATCTGCGCGTCGAGTGCACGCGGCGCAGCGTCGAGGAGGTCACCGCGCTGTTGCACGAGCTCGAGAAGCCGACGCCGGCGCTCGTCGAGCGTGCGGTCGAGGGCATGACGAAGGCGACCGATCTCGCGCGCTGCAACTCGCGACGCCAGCTGCTCGCGACGAAGTCGTTGCCGCACGACGCGAAGCTGCGCGCCGAGGCCGAGCGCCTGCGCCAGCGGCTCGCGACCGCGCTCGCGGCGCTGTTCGCCGGCCGCCACGGCGAGGCGCGCAACATCGCGACCGAGGTCGGCAAGACGGCGGACACCGACAAGCTGCCCGGCGTCTCCGCCGAGGCGTACGCGCTGCTCGGCAAGGCCGAGACCGAGGACGAGCACCTGCTCGACGCGCGCGCCGCGTACCAGCGCGCGCTCGTCGCGAGCGAGGCCGCCGGCAACGACGAGCTGCGCGCCGAGCTGTACATGCAGCTCGCCCTGCTCGAGACCAAGCTCGATCGCACCGCCGACGGCGAGCGGTGGGCCGCGCAAGCGCGCGCGCTCGTCGAGCACATGGGCGCCGACGAGCTGCAGTGGGAGCTGCTCTATCTCGAGGCGTCGTTCGCCGGCGATCGCGGCGATCACGCGACCGCGATCGTGCGCGCGCGCGAGGCCCTCGCCGCGTATCGCAAGCTGCCGGACGCCGACGACGCCGGCATCGCGCTGCTGCTGCACGAGATCGGCTCGCAGCAGTCGCTCGCGGGCGAGCTGCGCGCCGCCGAGCAGAGCCTGCGCGAGGCGCTGAGCCTGTACGAGAAGCTGCACGGCAAGGATCACCCGGCGCTGATGGACACGCTCGATCAGCTCTCGGGCACCGCGCTGTCCGACGGCCGCAGCGAGGACGCGGTCGCATTCGCGACGCGCGCGTACAACATCGCGATGCACATGCCCGGCGACAACGCCGCGCGGCTCGCGAAGAGCGTCGCGTTCCTCGCGCTCGCGCTGCACGATCTCGGGCGCAACGAGCAGGCGCTCGGCTACGTCGACCGCGGGCTCGACGGCATGGCGCGATCGTTTGGCACCGAGAGCAGCATGTACGCGTGGATCCTGATGGTGCGGTCGCGGATCCTGACCGCGCTCGCGCGCTATCCCGAGGCGCTCGCCGACGCCGAACGCGGCCTCGCGCTCGCCCGCAAGACGAAGCCCGGCTCGACCGACGTCGCGACCGGCCTCGAGACGCTCGCCGAGGTCCAGTACGCGCGCGGCAAGCTGCCCGAGGTGATCCGCGCGCTCGAGGAGGCGTTGCAGGTCTACGACCAGCAGCCTCATGTCGACGAGCTCGAGGTGTTCCACCCGGTCGGCTCGCTCGGTCAGGCGCACCTCGAGGCCGGCAATCCACGCAAGGCGCTGCCGTACCTCGAGCGTGCGCTGGCGCTCGTGAGCGACGCCGATCGCGCCGATCCGATCGATCGTGCCGAGGCCCAGGTGATGCTCGCACGCGCGCTGATCGCGCTGCACCAGGATCGGCCGCGCACCGTCGAGCTGCTGCGCGGCGCGCGCGCGATCTACGACGCCTCGAAGCTGCCCGGCGCCGCCGACGAAGCGAAGCAGGTCCGCGCCCTGCTCGCCTCGATCGGAGAGAATTAGTCTGGTAGTTTCCGCGCGATGTCCAAGGTCCTCATTATCGGTGCCGGCGGCGTCGGCGGCGTGGTCGCGCACAAGGCTGCGATGGAGAAGACGGTGTTCTCCGACGTCATGCTCGCGAGCCGCCGCATCGAGAGCTGCAACAAGCTCGCGGCCGAGATCGAGCAGATGCACGGCCGCCGGATCGAGACCGCGCAGGTCGATGCCGACGACGTCGCCGCGACGACGAAGTTGATCGAGCGGTTCCGGCCCGCGGTCGTCATCAACGTCGCGCTGCCGTACCAGGACCTCCACATCATGGACGCGTGCCTCGCGGCCGGCGTCGACTACCTCGACACCGCGAACTACGAGCCGCCCGACGTCGCGAAGTTCGAATACAAGTGGCAGTGGGCGTACCAGGACCGCTACGCGAAGGCCGGCCGCATGGCGCTGCTCGGCTCGGGCTTCGATCCCGGCGTGACGAACGTGTTCTGCGCGTACGTCCAGAAGCACCTGCTCGACGAGGTGCACTACGTCGACATCGTCGACTGCAATGGCGGCAGCCACGGCAAGGCGTTCGCGACGAACTTCAATCCCGAGATCAACATCCGCGAGATCACCGCGAAGGGCCGCTACTGGGAGGCCGGCGAGTGGAAGGAGACCGAGCCGCTCAGCGTCTCGAGGATGTTCGACTATCCGGGCGTCGGCGAGCGCAAGAGCTTCCTGCTCTATCACGAGGAGCTCGAGTCGCTCGCGAAGAACCTGCGCGGCCTGAAGCGCATCCGGTTCTGGATGACGTTCGGCGAGGCGTACCTCAAGCACCTCGAGGTGATGCAGAACATCGGCATCACGCGGATCGACGAGGTCGAGTTCGAGGGCAAGAAGATCGTGCCGATCAAGTTCCTGCGCGCGCTGCTGCCGGACCCGGCGTCGCTCGCCGCCGGCTACACCGGCAAGACGTCGATCGGCTGCCTCTGCGAGGGCATCAAGAACGGCGTGCGCAAGCGCTACTTCATCTACAACATCTGCGACCACGCCGAGACCTACAAGGAAGTGCGCGCGCAGGCGGTCTCGTACACGACCGGCGTCCCCGCGGTGACCGGCGCCGTGATGATGGTGACCGGCAAGTGGCGCGGCGCCGGCGTGTTCAACATGGAGCAGCTCGATCCCGATCCGTTCCTCGAGGACGTCGGCAAGCGCGGCCTGCCCTGGCACGTCGAGGAGCGCTGAGTTGTCCGCAGGGGCCTCGCTCGGCGGCGACGTCGCGCGCGCGATCGACATCTCCAAGCTCGAGACACCGTGCTTCGTCACCGATCTCGGCGCGCTCGAGGCGAACCTCCGGATCCTGCGCGACATCCAGCGCGCGACCGGCTGCACGATCCTGCTCGCGCTCAAGGGCTTCGCGCAGTGGTCGACGTTCCCGCTGATCCGGCAGTACCTCGCCGGCGCGACGTCGAGCTCGATCGCCGAGGCACGGCTCGCGCGCGAGGAGCTCGGCGGTGAGGTCCACGCGTACGCGCCCGCGTACTCCGACGACGAGATGCGCGAGCTCGTCACGCTCGCCGATCACATCGTGCTCAACACGCCGTCGCAGTGGCGGCGCCATCGCGCGACGATCGAGCAAGCGGGCCGCGCCGGCCGCGCGATCTCGACGGGCCTGCGCGTCAACCACGAGCACCAGGAGGTCGAGGTCGCGCTCTACGATCCCGCAGGCCCGTGCTCGCGGCTCGGCACGACGCGCGCGAACCTGACCGCCGCGGACCTCGACGGCATCGACGGTCTGCACTTCCACACGCTGTGTCAGGTCAACAGCGACGCACTCGAGCGCGCGGTCGCCGCGTTCGAGGCGAAGTTCGGAGACTTCATCCCGCGCATGAAGTGGGTGAACTTCGGCGGCGGCCACCACATCACGCGGCCCGACTACGATCGCCAGCGCCTCGTCCGCGTGATCCGCGAGTTCCGCGCGCGCTGGAACGACATCCCGGTCTACCTCGAGCCGGGCGAGGCGATCGCGCTCGGGACCGGCGTGCTGGTCGCGTCGGTGCTCGACCTGCTGCACAACGGCATGGACATCGCGATCCTCGACACGTCGGCGACCGCGCACATGCCGGACGTGCTCGAGATGCCGTACCGCCCGGTGATCGTCGACGCCGGTGACCCGGGCGCGCGGCGCTACACCTACCGGCTCGGCGGCCTGACCTGCCTCGCGGGCGACGTGATCGGCGACTACAGCTTCGATCAGCCGCTCGAGATCGGCGACAAGCTCGTGTTCCTCGACATGGCGCACTACACGATGGTGAAGACCACGACGTTCAACGGCGTGCGCCTGCCCTCGATCGCGACCCACGACCCGAAGACACACACGATCACCGTGCACCGCCGGTTCGGCTACCACGACTACCGCGACCGGCTGTCGTGAGGTGGCTCGCGGCGCTCGCGGTGGTCTGCGCGTGCGGCTCGGACCGAGGCCCGGCACCCGCCCCGCCGGCCGCGCCGCAGCTCGACGTCACGGTCGATCGCCGCGTCGAGCTGATGTCGATCGTGTTCCGGCTCGCCGGCCGGCCGCGCTACACCGAGGCGACGTCCGCGTACGCGAAGGCGGTCGACGCGCACTTCGCGCCGTACCTGCAGCACGACGCCGTCGTGTTCACGAAGCAGCTCGGCGAGCGCTACGGCATCGGCTACGACATGGCGCCATCGCTCGCCGTCCACCTCGACGACGCGCTGCAACCCCGGGCCTCGCTGTCGCCGTTGCCGACGCAGCTCGAGCGCTGGAAGGTCGTGAAGCTCGACAAGTACCTCGCGGCCGTGCGTGACTTCGCGACCACCGCGAAGCTCGACGAGTTTCTCGCGTCGCAGCGGACATCCCTCGACGGCGTGGTCGCGGCGGATCGCACGTTCCTCGCGAAGGAGCCGTTCGTCGCGTGGTTCGATCGCGTGCTCGGCCCGCGGCCGAAGACGCACTATCACTTCGTCGCCGGGATGCTGAGCGGGCCGATGGCGTTCGCGGCGCGCGTCGATCTGCCCGACGGCGGCCAGGACGTGTACGTCGTCGCCGATCTCGGCGAGCCACCGCGCGATTCGTACGTGCCGTTCATCGTCCACGAGCTCTGCCACTCGTACACGAACCCGATCGTCGATGCCGCGATGGCGGAGCTCGCGCCGGTCGCCGCGCCGGTGATCGCGCCGGTCGCCGAGCGGATGAAGCAGCAGGCGTACACGACCGACGCGATCGTGATCGAGGAGTCGGTCGTGCGCGCGATCGTCGTGCTGTGGACCCGCGAGCGGCAGGGCGCCGCTGCCGGCGACGCCGAGATCGCGAAGCAGGAGCAGCTCGGCTTTGCCTGGACGCGCGCGCTC
Source organism: Kofleriaceae bacterium (assembly GCA_035715365.1). GTDB lineage: Bacteria > Myxococcota_A > Polyangia > Haliangiales > Haliangiaceae > JABFXX01. The sequence continues at coordinate 31,643 of DASTLB010000034.1, forward strand.
GCCGATGCGCTCGCCGCGGCGCGCGGCAACGGCACGCTGTCTGCTGCCGCGATCACCAAGGCGACGCGCGAGACGTTCGCGCGCTACGGGCGCGGACCGTAGACCGCGAGGAACATCCCCGCGATGTCGAGCGTGCCCGAGCGCCCGCACAGCGGATCGATCGGCGTGCCGGCGCCACCGAGCGTGCACGGCGCGGTCAGCGTCGCGCAGCTCAGGCACATGCAATCGCCATCCTTCGTCGAGGTCGGCACGCCGCCGGTGATCCCGAACAGCGCGATCGTCGAGCTCGCGAGCCGGTTCGTGTCGAACATGTTCGCCAGGAAGCCGAACCCGATCACCGACGGCAGCGTGTTGCACGCGGTCGGCACCACCGCGCTGACGCCGTTCGGAAACCCGAGCGTCGTCGGCGGCGAATCGGTCAGCACGATCATGTGGTAGTCGCCTCCGCCGGACGGCGGCCGGCTCGTCGTGATCGTGATGTCGTACGGCGCGAGCGTCGCGGCGAGCTGCGCGGTCAGCGCGTCGAGCTTCTGCTGGCGCTGCAGATCGTTGTTGAGGAACGGCAGCAGCACGCCGTCCTGCGACGCCGCGGTCGACTGGTTGAGCTTCGCATTCTCGGTCGTCGACTTGACGATCGCGACACCGTCGATCGCGAGGTAGAGCAGCTTCGTCATCGCCGGATCGGCGACGATCGGCGCGGCGTCGGGGGCCGCATCGATCCCCGGCGGTCGCGCGTCGTCACCGGGCGGCATGATCCCGCCGCTACCACCCCCACACGCGACGAGCAGCAAGATCGCGATCGCCCACTTCGACATCCGGCGATCCTAACGCGTGTGCCGCGCGCGAGCGCGCACCGTGACGGCCACGGCGACGAAACCTCGCGATTTGTCGCGCGCGCCGGGCGGTCCGCGGCTTGCTCGTCGATCGCGCGATGTCTCGCCTCGCATGTGTGCTGACGATCCTCACGGTGGCCTGCGGTTCGCCGTCGAACGAGCCCGACACGATCGACGACGTCCCGCCCGATGCCGCGGTCGCGCTCGATGCGCCCGCGGTCGACGCCGCCCCGACCGATTGCGACGAGGCCGCGCAGCACGCCGACTTCACATGGATCCAGGACCACATCCTGACGCCTTCGTGCGCGACCGCGCTGTGCCACACCGGCGCGACCGCCCAGGTCGATCTGCGGCTCGATGCCGGCGAGGCGTACGCGAACCTCGTCGGCAAGGGCGCCTCGACGGTCACCGGCTGGGTCCGCGTGGTCCCGGGCTCGCCGGCGACCAGCTACCTCGTCGTCGCACTCGGCCGCGCCGACGGTCCGCCGCCGCGCGACGGCTTCATGCCGCTCGCCGCCGATCCGCTGTGTGCGGAGAAGCTCGATGCCGTCGAGCGCTGGATCCTGGCCGGCGCGATGCCATGATCGAGCCGCCTTGGTTCGTCTCCTGTTCGTGCTCGCCCTGGTGGCGTGTGGCAAGTCGTCCGACGAGCCCGCACGCCCGCCTGCTCCGCCAGCGCGCGACGCCGCGCTCGCGCCCGACGCGTCGCGACCGGTCGCGTGGCACAGCTGCCTGCTCGACGGCAAGTCGCCGTGCGTGTCGGCGACGCCGGTCCGCGTCGGCAGCGAGCTGATCGCGTGGTCCGACTGGCTCGCGGCGTACGCGCGCGATCACGCGAGCGAGCACCCGCTCGGGGTCACCGAGTGCCGGTGGATCGCCGAGCTCGATCGCGTGCTGCTGTGCGGCAGCAACAGCCAGCAGACGATGAACCCGCCGCTGCTGCGGCCGTCGATGTTCGTCGAGCACCGGCCCGGCATCGTCGTCGCGCTCGACGATCCGCAGTACGAGGACCTGCTGCACCGGATCGCCGGCTTCGATCTGACGAAGCAGGATCCGGCGCGGCCGGATCTCGTCGACTTCTACACCGCGCTCGATCGCGCCTGCGCGAAGGACCGCGCGATGTGCGCCACCGCCGCCGAGCAGGCGATGCGGTCGCTGCTCGAGAGCGTGTGGACCGACAAGCCGGACATGGTGCTGCTGACGTTCGCGACCGGCGGCGCGATCGCCGAGTCCGCGGTCGTCAGCCACGAGATCCTGCACGCGCAGTACTTCACCGATCCGGTCTACCGCCAGGTGATCGACGACTACTGGAAGCAGCTGCCACGCGCGAAGCGCCAGGCCGTGATCGACACGCTGTCGCCGCCGTACAACGGCGATGACGATCTGCTGATGCGCAACGAGCTGCAGGCCTACGCCCTGATGTCCGTCCGCGACACGACCCGGCTCGGCAAGCTGCGCGGCATCCATCGCGATCCACTGCTACGGCTGCTCGCCGATCGTGGTCGCGCGCCGATCGTCGTCGAGGAGCGCGCGCCGTCGCAGGATCCCTGGGCGCGTTAGCGCAGCAGCACGAGCTCTTCGGCCGTCGTCGGGTGCAGCGCGAACGTGCGATCGAGGTCGGCCTTCTTCGCGCCCATCGTCACCGCGATCGCGACCGCCTGGATGATCTCCGGCGTGTCCGGCCCGACCATGTGGACGCCGAGCACGCGATCGGTCGGCCGGTCCACGATCACCTTGATCAGCACCTGCTCGTCGCGGCCCGACAGCGCGTACCGCATCGGCCGGAACTTCGCGCGATACACGATGACATCGTGCTTCTCGCGCGCGACCGGCTCGGTCAGCCCGACCGCCGCGGCCGCGGGCTGCGCGAACACCGCCGTCGGGATCAGGTGGTGATGGATCGGCGTCGGCCGGTTCCCGAACAGCGTGTCCGCGACCGCGTGGCCCTCGCGGATCGCGACCGGCGTCAGCGCGATGCGCCCCGTGACATCGCCGACCGCGTAGATGTTCGGCACGTTCGTGCGCGAATATTCGTCGACGGGAATCGCGCCGCGCTCGTCGAGCTTGACGCCCGCCTCGGCGAGCCCGAGCCCGTGGCTCGCGGGATCGCGCCCGATCGCGGCCATCGCGAGGTCGACGTCGTAGCTCTGCCCGCCCGCGACGATCGTGTGGCCCTTCTGAACCACCTCGTTCGCGCAGACGAGGTCGATGCCGTGTGCCCCGATGTTGCGGGTCACGAGCTCCCGGACATCCGGATCGAAGCCGCGCAGCACCTGCTTGTCGCGATGGATCAACGTCACCTGCGAGCCGAGCCCCGCGAAGATGTGCGCGAACTCGACCGCGATGTAGCCGCCGCCCATGATGCCGATCCGCGCCGGCAGCTTCTCGAGATGGAACGCCTCGTCCGACGTGATCCACTGTCCGGCCGGCCGGCGCGGCACGCCGCCCGTCGCGATCAGAATGTGAGCCGCCGTGATCGTCCGGCCGCCGATCTCGATCGTATGCCGATCGACCAGCACGCCGCGCCCCGCGATCACCTCGGCCCCCGCCTTCTTCAGCCGCTCCGCATACGCGTTCGACAGCCGCGTGATCTCCTTGTCCGTTGCCGCGATCAGCGCCGGCCAGTCGTGGCGCGCGTCGTCGATCGTCCACCCGAAGCCGCGCGCGTCGTCGATCGCTCGACTGACCTCGCTCGCATATACGAGCAGCTTCTTCGGTACGCAGCCGCGAATCACGCACGTGCCACCCCACCGATCCGCCTCCGCGACCGCGACCCGCGCCCCATGCTCCGCCGCCACCCGCGCTGCGCGGACACCTCCCGAGCCTCCGCCGAGCACGAAGAAATCGACGTCGAACCGCGTCATCGGTCAGGAGTCTACGTGGCCTGGGGCACGCTCGCATCAGCGGCTGTCAGGCGAAGCCACCGTGAAACAGAACTCGTGTTCAATAATGCTCTGGTCGCGTCTGCTTTTGACTTGCTACCCTGCGTTCCACTAAGGGGGTCTCTCCATGCGCTTCGTTCGTCTGGTTCCCGCGCTCGTACTCGGATCTGCGCTCGTGGCCTGTGGTGGCTCTGGTGGTGGCGGCGGCGATGACGACACCACGCCCGACGCGCCCGACAACCCGCCGCCCGCGCGCGGGTTCCAGATCGTGACGCCGGATATCGACATCCAGCCCGGGCAGGAGATCACGTACTGCTACTACTTCCGGACGCCGAACACCGAGACGCTCGCGATCAAGAGCTGGTCGTCGAACATGACGCCCGGCAGTCACCACATGATCATGTTCATGACGACGAGCGATGTGATGCCGCCCGGCACGGTCTCCGCGAGTGGCTGCGGGCTCGGGCAGAACGCACAGAACATCCCGATCTGGACGTACGCCGCGCAGACGCCCGATGCGACGATCGCGCTGCCGACCGACGACGGCACCGGCAAGCCGCTCGCGCAGGAAGTCCCGGCGAACTCGCCGGCGTTCTTCCAGATGCACTACCTGAACGCGACCGATCAGGTGATCAAGGCGCACGTCACGCTGAACGCATTCGCACTCGACGCGGGCGTCACGTTCACGAAGACGGCTGCGTACGTGACGTACAACGGCAACATCAGCATCCCGAACAACGTCACCGACTTCCCGCAATCGATGACGTGCGACGTGCCGACCGGGACGAAGTTCTGGCTGATGTCGACGCACGCGCACAAGCAGGCGGTCCACACCGCAGTCAAAGATGGCACGAACGTCGTGTTCGAGAGCACCGACTGGGAGCACCCCGGCGCGGCGACGTTCATGACGCCGGACACGTTCTACTCGTTCACATCGAACAAGCTGACGTACGAGTGCCGGTACACGAACATGACGGGCCGAACGATCACGTCGGGTGACAGCGCCGCGACCGACGAGATGTGCATGGCGTCCGGGTACTACTTCCCCGCGACGAAGCCACGCTTCTGCTACAACAACTTCCTCGTGCCCTAGTCGTCTTCGATTTCGATCACGATGTCTTCGGTCGTGATCGCTTCATCGGGCGCGCTCGTCGCTGTCGACGGCGCGCTCGTCGTCGTTTCGGGCTTCGCCTCGGGCTTGTCGGCCTTCTCGGAGGTCGACTTCTCGGCCGGCTTGTCGTCGTCATCGTCGGCGTCGGCCTTCGCGGCGACGGTCGTCGTCTTGTGCGGCTCGAGGCTCTCGCCGCCGTCGGTCTCGGCGACCGTCTGCTTCGGCCAGTGCGGCGTCTTCGAGCGGCCCGCGCCGCACGCGGCGATCGATACGATCACGACGAACAACGCCGAGCGCATGGCCACAGGGTAGCAGCGCTTCACTGGACCCGGTAGCCAAGAGCATCGATCGCCGGCTTTGCGATCGCGCGCACATCGGTGTCCGCCGCAGCGGCCACCTTCACCGTGCCCGTGGGCAGGTCGACCTCGACGCCGAGCACGCCCTTCACCTGGGCGAGCGCGCGCTCGACGCGGCGGGCGCAGCCGCCGCAGTGCATGCCCGAGACGGTCAGCGACGTCCACTTCGCGTTCGGTGGGATCGCGGCCCATTGGATCGCCGCGCCACCACCGCCGCACGTCGCGCCGCCGCCGCCACAGCTCCCACCGCACGTCGCGCCGCCGCCGCACGTCGCGCCGCCACCGCAGCACGAGCCGACCGCGGACTTCGCCGGGGTCAGCGCGGCGGGGACCGACGCCAGCTTCGGCGCGACCGCGGGACGCTCGGCCGCGCGGGTCTCGACGGTCTTCGCAGATTGCTCGGCGCGGTCGGCCGACTCGCAGCCGAACCCGCCGAGGCCCAGAGACAGGATCAGGATCGCGAGGGCACGCACGAGCTGTTGGTACCACACCGCCCGTGATAGATGGCGGCATGATCAAGCGTCAGCCGTTGCTCGAAGTCGGCAAGAAGGCCCCGGCGTTCACGCTCGAGTCGTCCGAGGGCGGCAAGGTCAAGCTGTCGGACCATGCGGGCAAGTACGTGGTGCTGTACTTCTATCCGCGCGACAACACGCCCGGCTGCACGACCGAGGCGCAGGAGTTTCGCGACGCACTGCCCGAGCTGAAGAAGCTCGGCGCCGTGGTGCTCGGCGTCAGCCGGGACTCGATCGCGTCGCACTGCGGGTTCCGCGACAAGCACGCGCTGAACTTTCCGCTGCTGAGCGATCCGGACAACAAGGTGATGGACGCGTACGGCGCGTGGGGTGAGAAGGTGCTCTACGGCAAGAAGAGCATGGGCGTGATCCGCTCGACGGTGCTGATCGGCAAGGACGGCAAGGTCGTCCAGCACTGGCCGAAAGTCAGCGTCAAGGGGCACGTCGCCGCGGTGGTCGAGGCGATCCGCGGGCTCGAGGAGCACGCGCGCCCCGGCACGTCGCGCCGTGCCGCACGCTCCTAGGCGGCGAGCGCGACGACGATGTCGTAGGTGATCGAGGCGCCCGCCACGGACGCGGCAATCGCCTGATAGCGCTGGAATTCCTCGCCGAGGCCGCGCAGCTCCTCGTGAGAGAGCGCGAGCGAGGCGATCGGGAACAGCACCCACTCCTCGGACTGCGCATGCTCGGCGACGCTACGTTCGAGCTGCCTCACCGCGGTCAGCCAATCCTCGTCGGACAGCGGCGCGATCCGGATCTGGTTGATCGCGCGTTCGATGCGGTCGTGCTCGCGGGATGCCTCTCGCACCTCGTCGCCCAGGTTCGCGGCAAAGGCGAACTTTGGATACACGATCGAGTGCTCGGCCCGCATGCACGCGATGAGTCGCGTCGAGAGCGTGTGAAACAGCTCGCGAGCGCGCGCAGGCTCGCCGGCGGTCGCCGCTGCTTCGATCTGCCGGAACAGCGGCTCGATCTCCTGATGCTCGTGCTGCAGCACCTCGAAGATGGTGGTCATGGCAGGCCGAGGCTGGAGCAATTCGGAGGCCACGAACTTCGTGAGGCCGCCTACCTTAGATCACCCGGCCTCAGGTGAGCGCCGACGGCACATGACGCGCTGCCGGGGTGTGTCACTTGCAGCGCCAACACTGCGCCAACGACAGAAAGGAGGAGCCGTATGGCGTCGGAAATCAAGCGTACGAATCCAAACGATCAGAACCAGAGCATCGCGCGGCAGAACGTCGGGCGCGAGAACGAGAACCTGCCCGCGCGTCAGCAGCGGGGCGACGTGTTTCGCGATCCGTTCCGGCTGATGCGCGAGATGCTGCGCGATCCATTCGGCACGATGACTCCGTTCTTCGGAGAGCAGATGTGGAGTCCGCAATTCGAGGTGCGGGAGACCGGAGATACGTTCCTGTTCAAGGCCGACGTGCCGGGCGTGAAGCAGGACGACATCGACATCCAGCTGCACGGCAACCGCCTCGAGATCAGCGGTCGCCGCGATCAGGAGGAGGAGCACAAGGAAGGCGATCAGGTCTACGCATACGAGCGCTCGTATGGCTCGTTCCGCCGTGCGTTCACGTTGCCCGAGAATGCGGATCTCGAGCACGTGCGCTGTGACCTGAAGGACGGCGTGTTGACGCTCGCGGTGCCGAAGAAGGCCGGCCAGCAGCCGAGACGCATCCAGATCGGCGGCGGCGGCTCGAAGTCGTGACGGAGCCCGAAACGGCGCGAGCCCCGCGCGGCAGTGCCACGCGAGGCTCGCGGTGTCGTACTGCGGTTCTAGATCACGGGATGAAGAACACGCCCTTCAGATCCTCGCTGCGCGAGATGTTGCACTGCGTGGTGCCACCGGTCGAGCGCGTCGACGTCACGCGCCACTGGTAGTACATGCCCGAGACGAGCGGCGCGGTGCCGTCGTACGTCAGCGTCGGGTTCGAGCCGCTGACGCCCGGGATCGTCTTCGTCCACACCTGCTGGCCGAACGCGTCGAACAGCTCGACGATGTACTGATCCTCGGACGAGTCGTCGACCCAGCTGAACGTCGGCACGGTCGTGACGGGCTCGGCCGCGACCGCGCCCGGCGAGTTCACGGTCAGCGCGCCGGTGATCTTGAACGTCGTCGGCGCGGTCACGGTCGCACCCGGCGCCACGGTCACGTGGACGTCCTCGGTGCCCGCGATGCAGCGGTCCGGGTCACGGACGAGGCCGTCGTTCTCGAACGCGGCGACCACGACGTAGTTGCCCGGCGGCGTACCCGGCAGGCTGAACGCGCCGCTGATGTTCGGCACGCCGGTCTCCGGCGCACGCAGGCCCGGGACGGAGACGCCGCGACCGGTCAGTGGATCGAACGTCGACTCGATGAACGCGATCACCGACGTCGCGCTCGCACCGCCGCCATCGACGATGCTCACCGTGCCGTCGATCTGGCCGGCGGCCTGATCGTTCAGGTGCAGGTTGAGCTCGACGGTCGCGTTGTTCACCGTCGCCTCGCCGATGTCATAGACATGGCCGACCGAGTACGCGGTCACCTGGTAGGTGCCGGCCTCGAGGTTGTAGATCTGGTAGTCGCCGGTATTCGCCGCGATCACGGCGAAGCCCTTGCCGTTCGCCTCGGCGACGACGAGCACGCCGCGGCCGTCGTCCGGGACGTCCGCGATGCCGTGGATCGAGCCAGTGCCGGTGCCCGCGGGCTGCGCGATCAGACCGATGTCGGTGATCGTCGACTGCACGACGAGCGTGCCATCGACGTCGACCGCGGTCGCGACATCGACCGGCAGCGCCTGACGGATCGGACCGGGGAACGACTGGTACGCGGACGCATCCGCGCGCAGCGTCACCTCGAGCGGGCTCGGCGTACCGTCCGCTGCGCGAGCCGCGGGGATGCGCAACCGGTACGAGCCGTCGGTGCCACTCGCGATCACGCCACTGGCGGGCGCGCTGTTGACGTCGACCGCGGTGACGCGCGCACCGGCGATGCCGGCGTTCGTCCCGAGATCGAGCACGCGACCACGAACCTCGACCGGCGCGAAGCACGCGGGCTCCCCGTCGATCACTTGTTCGCAGACCTGACCGTCCTCACAACCCGTGTTCGCGACGGGATCACACGTCTTATCGTCGTCGCCGCCACACGCTACGAGGCACAACGGAATCGCAAACAGACAAAGCTTGGCTCCCATGCGCGATCTAGTGGCGGCCTACATCGCGAGAGGTCGCGAGAAATCGACAACTCGCCGAGATCGCGTGAGGCGCACATGTGCCGCCCGGTACTGACGAATCCGTGCTCACCACGCGGCGGATCCAGCGCTCGTACTGACCACGCGATCAGCGGCGAAATTCTCAGTGGAAGTCGCGGCTCGTGGGCTCGGCGACGGGACGCGACAGCTTCGGGATCCACACGCGCTCGGCGATCAGATGGACGATGCCCTCCTGCACCTGCAGCCGGCCGGTCACGCCGAGCAGCGACGTCGTCTTGATGACGTGACCGTAGTCGGCGAACACCTGCTGCCAGACGACGAGGTTCACGAACCCGGTCTCGTCCTCGAGCGTCATGAACACGACGCCGCTCGCGGTCCCCGGCTGCTGCCGGCAGATCACGATGCCGACGTACTCGACGCGCTGACCATCGCGACCGCGCGAGATCGTCCGCGCATCCGGCCAGTGGTTCGCGCGCAGCTCGCCGCGCAGCGGCGCGAGCGGATGACCGCGCGTCGAGTGATCGCTCGTCGAGTAGTCCCAGAAGATCTCGTCGAGCTTGCTCAGTCGCTCGAACGCGACCTGGTCGCTGTCGCTCGCGAGCGCGAAGTCATCGCCCTTGCGCGCGACCCAGCCGAGCACCTGCCACAGCGCATCGCGCCGCGAGTCATGGCCGTCGAGCGTCTGCAGCGCGCCCGCCTCGGCGAGCTGCGCGTGCGTCTTCGTCGCGACATGCGCGCGCCGCACGAAGTCCTCGATGCTCGCGAACCCGCGCTCGGTCCGCGCCTCGACGATGCGCTGTCCTTCCGACAGCTGCATGCCCTTGACCCAGCGCAGCCCCATGCGCACCGCGAACCCGAAGTCGTCGGCGTTCTGCTCGAGCGTGCAGTCCCACTGCGAGCACGTGACATCGATCGGCCGGATCTCGAGCCCGTGGCGCTGCGCATCGCCGACGATCGTCGCCGGCGAGTAGAAGCCCATCGGCTGTGCGTTGAGTAGCGAGCACGTGAACTCGGCGAGGTAGTGCTTGCGCATCCACGACGTCGCGTACGCGATCAGCGCGAAGCTCGCGGCGTGCGACTCGGGAAAGCCGTACTCGCCGAAGCCGCGAATTTGCTCGAACACGCGCTCGCCGAACTCGCGCGCGATGCCCTTCTGCTCCATGCGGCTGATCAGGCGCTCGCGGTGCTTCTCGATCCGGCCCGAGCGCCGCCACGCCGCCATGTCGCGGCGCAGCTGATCGGCCTCGCCGGGTGTGTAGTCCGCGGCGACGACCGCGAGCCGCATCACCTGCTCCTGGAACAGCGGCACGCCGAGCGTCTTCGCGAGCACCGGCTCGAGGCACTCGTGCGGATACTCGACCTTCTCGAGGCCGCGGCGCCGGCGCAGGTACGGATGCACCATGCCGCCGGAGATCGGGCCCGGCCGGACGAGCGAGACCTCGACGACGAGATCGTAGAACGTGCGCGGGCGCAGCCGCGGCAGCATCGACATCTGCGCGCGGCTCTCGATCTGGAACGTGCCGACCGTGTCCGCGGTGCAGATCATGTCGTAGGTGTCCGGATCCTCGGACGGGATCGTCGCCATCGTCAGATCGATGCCGCGGTGCGCGCGCAGCAGATCGAAGCCGAGGTGGAGCTGGTAGAGCGCGCCGAGCGCGAGCAGGTCGACCTTGAACAGCGCGAGGTCCTCGAGGTCGTCCTTGTCCCACTGGATCACGGTGCGGCCCGGCATCGACGCGTTCTCGATCGGCACGATGTCGTGGACGGGCTCGTGACCGAGCAGGAAGCCGCCGGGGTGGATCGAGATGTGGCGCGGAAATTCGAGGATCTCGTCGGAGAGCTTCGCGAGATGCTCGAGCGCGCCTGCCCCGTGCTCGTGGAGCCCGGCACGGACGAGCGCGTCCTGCTCGACGAGGCCGTACATCGAGAGGTGCTTCGCGGCGCGATCGAGCGCGGTCTCGGGAATGCCGAGGGCCTTGCCGACATCGCGCACCGCCGAGCGCGGGCGGTAGCGCACGATGTTGCAGACCATCGCGGCGTGATCGCGGCCGTAGACGTCGTAGACGTGCTGGATGACCTCTTCGCGACGCTCGTGCTCGATGTCGAGATCGATGTCGGGCGGCTCGGCGCGCTCGCGCGACAGGAACCGCTCGAACAGCAGGCCCATGCGGATCGGATCGACCGCGGTGACGCCGAGGCAGAAGCACACCGCCGAGTTCGCGGCCGAGCCGCGGCCCTGGCACATGATGTTGCGGCGCCGGCAGTACGACACGATCTCGTACATCGTCAGGAAGTAGCCCGGGTAGTCGAGCTCCTCGATCAGCTGGAGCTCGGCGTCGAGCTGGCGGCGCACCGCCGGCGGGATGTCGCCGCTGTAGCGCCAGTCCGCGCCTTGCAGCGTGAGCTCGCGCAGGTACTCGGCGCTCGTCTTGCCGCCGGGCAGGCGCTCGGACGGATAGCGATAGCGCAGCTCGCCGAGCGAGAACTGGCAGCGCGCCGCGATCTCGAGCGTGCGCGCGACCGCGCCGGGCTCGTCGGCGAACAGCTTGCCGAACGCGTGCGGTGCGCGGAGGTCGTGCTCGTCGTTGCCGCGGATGCGGCGGCCGGCGGTCGCGAGCGTGACGCCGTGGCGGATGCAGGTCAGCACGTCCTGCAGCGGACGCCGCGCGCGCGAGTGATAGAGCACCTCGTTGACCGCGACGAGCGGGAGGCGATGCGCGGTGGCGCGCGCGCGGATCCGCGCCTCGCGCGGCACGTCGTCGGCGCGGCGATGGCGCGACAGCAGCGCGTAGAGGCGGTCGCCGAACGCATCGCGCAGCTCGCCGACGATCCGCGACTCGGGGTCGACCTCGTCCGAGAGCATGCTGCCCTCGCCGCCCCACAGCGCGATCAGCCCGTCGGCGCGCGCGCAGAGCTCTGGCCACGACACGAGCGATTCGCCCTTGTCGCAGCGCCGGCGGCCGCTCGTCAGCAGCCGCGTCAGGTTCGCCCAGCCGCCGCGATCGATCGCGAGCAGCACGATCGTCGACGAGCCTGGCGTCGACAAGCCCGGCGTCGGCGCTGGCGTCGCCGGCGCATCCGGCAGCGCGAGCACGACCTGCCGCGGCTTCGCGCGCTTCGTACGACCGCGCCGGCCGGTGACCGGCACCGCCGACGGCAGATCGTCGGTGTCCGCGCCCCACCCCGGACCGCGTCCGAGCTCGTCGTGATGCAGGCCGGTGACGGTGACCGGCGACGACGCGAGCTCGCTGCCCGGCTCGGCGATCGTGACCTGCGCGCCGCACACGAGCTGGATGCCGAGGTCGCGTGCCTTGACGTGCGCGCGGACCATGCCGTAGACGCCGTCGCGATCGGTGATCGCGATCGAGCCGAGCCCGAGCCGGTGCGCCTCCTCGACGAGCTCCTCGGCGTGGCTCGCGCCCTCGAGGAACGAGAAGTTCGACTTGCACCACAGCGGCGCGTAGCTCACTGGCCAAGTGTTCAGCTATCCAACAGCCGAGTCAATCCGGCGGGTTCTCGATCTGAAATGAACCTGCGTGGCATGGTGTTGTTCGCCCATGCGGTGGTGCGCGCTCGTCGTGCTCGCGGGATGCACGCTCGGCGCCGATCGCGCGCCGGCGCTGCGATCACCCGCGCCGGATCCAGATCGCATGCCGACCGAGGTGCTCGACAAGCAAGATCCGGCGGCGGACACGTCGGGCAATCCCGAGACCTACGTCCGGGGCGGCGGTGGCGAGAGCAAGCTGTTTCCGAACTACGGCTGCGCGTGGGTGTCGTGCTCGTCGAGCGGTGGTGATGCGGGCGGGTGGATCGTCGTCGCGGCGCTCGCGCTCGCCGTGCGGCGTCGTCGCGCCTGACAGCACGCGAGAGCTTACGGATCAGAAACACGGGCGAAACAATGCGCGTGTCACGCTGAGCGTTGTGACGGTATGAGCGAGCGCGCCCCCGAACGATCGTCGAGCGTTCAGATCCATCATCGCGGGGATCGCGGCGTCGACGGCATCCTGCGGCTGATCGAGCTCGCCGGTCACGACGGTCCGATCGAGGCGATGCTGACCGCGATGTGCGATCAGATCGCGGCGATCGCGGCGGTCGACGTCGTCAGCGTCTACGTCCGCGAGGACGACCGGCTCGTGATGCGCGGCAACCACGGGTTTCCGGCGGCCGCGATCGGCGCGACCGTGCTCGGCGTCGGCGAGGGCATCACCGGTCTCGTCGCCGAGTGCATGCGTCCGGTCTCGGCGGCGCACGCCGCGGCGGAGACCGCGTACAAGCACGTGCCCGGCCTCGGGGAGGAGAAATACCCGGTGTTCGTCGGCGTGCCGCTGATCGGGGCTGGATCCGCGATCGGCGTGCTCGTGCTGCAGCGCCGGCGCCGCGCGTTCGCGATCGACGAGGTCACGCTCGCGACCGCGCTCGGCGCGCCGGTCACGCTCGCGATCGAACGCCGGCGGGCGAGCGCGATCCGGTCCGCGCGGCTCACCGGGATCCATCACGTCGGCGGGGCGGTGCTCGGGCGCGCCGCCATCGTCCCGACGGTGACCGCGTTCGACGCGACCGCCGACACGAGCGCGGCCGCGATCGAGCGCGCGTTCTCGCGGCTGCGCGACGACCTCGGCCGCGCGATGAAGCGCCTCGCGGATGCGCCCGAACCGGCGATCGGCGGCGCCCTCGATCGGTTCGCGCTCGCGCTGTGCGACGCGCGGCTGCGCGAGCGACTCGCCGCGGTCGCCGGGCAGCCGTCCGGGCTGCGCGCGGTCGCGAAGGAGTACGCGCGCGCACCGTACCGGCTCGGGCTCGCGAGCGAGGCGACCGAGCAGGCGGGCGAGCTCGAGGAGCTGTGCGCGCTGCTCGGCGACGCGCCGCTGCGGCCCGGCGCGATCTGGCTCGGCGATCGGATCGGCGCGTTCGTCGCGGTCCTCGCGGTCGCGCGCGGTGCGTCGGCGCTCGTCGCGAGCGATGTCATCACCGCGCCCGCGATCGCGATCGCGCGTGCCGCCCGCATCCCGGTCGTCAGCGACGTGTCCGGGCTGTTCGGCTGGGCGCGGCCGAACGATCTACTCGCGGTCGACGGCGATCACGGCGTCGTGCTCGTGCATCCCGCGCCGAGCGACATCGAGCGGCTGCGCCACCAGCGCTGATCACGTGCTCGCGAGGAAGATCCCGACGGCGAACGGGAACACCGCGACCAGCGACGAGATGTGGAGCTGCGCCGACGTCGTCATCTCGTGCGTCTCGAAGTCACGCCGCGTCGTGATCGAGAAGCCGACGTGCTGCGTGCCGAGCTGTGCGCCGGCGAGCGCGTAGCTGTCGCCGTCGGCAACGCCACCGACGCCGGCACGCAGCTGCAGCCCGAGCTGGTCGCGAAGCCGGAGCTGGACCTGCGGGCCGACCGCGGCCTCGAACGTGTCGAACCCGACCGTGCGCAGCTCCAGGAACCCGCCCGGCCGCACGCGATCGATCGGCGCCCACACCTTGCCGAGCTGGAACGTGCCGTCGAACGGACACCCACCGTCGGACTCGAGGCAGTGATCGCCGACGACGCCGAACCCGAGCTGGCCGATGCTCGCGATCGGTTCGTAGTCGTGTTCGATGTTGCGATCGTTGGCGTCGGCGTGAGCGATGGCCGGGACCGCGAGCAGCGCGAGCGCGACGTGCTTCATGCTCGTAGAACGCGTGGCGCGTGGCGTTGCAGCCCGAAGCATGTGGCAACGCATGGTAGCCGTGGGCATCGCGACCTACTCGACCGCGCCTTGCCAGAACCACCGCCGGCGATTGCGATCGTAGTAGACCCACAGGCAATCGCCGCGTCGCAGCTCCGCGAAGTGATACTCGCGATGCAGCTCCTCGCCCGGCGTGCGCGACGCCCACCAGCCGCCCGAGACGATGTACGGCCCGACGATGCGGACGACCGCGCCCTGCTCGAGGCCGGAGATCAGCCAGCCATCGTCGCGAACCTGGCGGACCTGCGGCGGTAGCGCGCGCGGCTTCGCGAGCAGCCGGCGGACGAGCGGACGCACGAGCTTCGGCTCCGGCTTCGCCGGCACGACGTGGACGAGGCGCTCCCAGCCAAAGCTCGCCTCGGGCAGGTGGCCGTCGCGCAGCACCGCGCGCACGACGGCGTCGTCGCCGAGCTCGGCGCGCAGCCGCGCGATCGCCTCGTCGGCGGCGCGCAGATCGCGACGCGGCTTCGCGGCGAACAGCGCGAGCTGCTCGCGCGTCGCGGCGACATCCTCGGCCCACAGCCGCACCGCATTGACCGGCGCCGCCGGCGGCATGCCGGTGAGCCGCAGGTGGATGAGCCGCAGCAGCGCGCGCGCGTCGAGCGTCGCGGTCGCCGGCTTGATGCAATCCGAGCGCAGCTCGACGTGACCGACCGCGTGCTTGAGCGACAGCTCCACGTGCAGCGCGGTCAGCGCGCGGCCGCGCGCGGCGAGTCGCTCGAGCAGGCGATCGAGCGGCGCCTTGACCACGAACACGAGGCGCTCGACGTCGTCCTCGTCGTCGTCGAGCAGCACGCGCTCGTCGGGCGCCTCCGGCGGCGCGACCGGCACGAGCGGATCCCAGCGCTCGCCGGCCGCGAGCTGGTACAGCCGGTGCGCCTCGCGGCCGAACCGCTCGAGGATGCCGCCGCCGGGCAGCCGCACCATCTCGCCGACCGTCGACACGCCGAGCCGCGACAGCGCGTCGCGCAGCTTCGGATCAATGTCGAGCCGCGCGAGCGGGACCCGGCTCGCGGCGGCGCGCTCGTCGACGTCGCTGCGCAGCACCGTCACGCCGTGGCGCACCGCGCGCGCGATCGCGTACGTCGCGAACCGCGAGAATCCGACGACGACCGCGCCGTGCAGGTCGAGCGCCTCGACCGCCTTCTGGATCGCCATACCCCACGCGACGCCGCGGCGGTTGTCGCGCGCCGGGAGGTCCGGGAAGATCCGCTCGAGCCCCTCGCCGTCGAGCCAGAACGTGCCCGGGTCCTCGCTCGGCTCGACGTTCGGCGACAGCTGATGCAGCGCGGTCCGCAGCTCGACGACCGCGGCCTCGATCTGCTCCGGCGGCACGACCCGCGCGCGCAACCCGCGGCACAGCGACAGCGCGTGCGCGTAGCGCTGACCGACGAGCACGCCCGCGGCCCGCGCGCGCTCGCATGCCCACAGCACGCTGCCCTGCGGTCGATCCTCGTCGATCACGACGACCGGATGCGATCGCCACGCCGGCTCGCGTCGCCACACCAGCTGGAGCGGCAAGGCAGGCAGGTCGAGGCACGCGACCTTCACTGCACGAGTGTTCAGATATCCGACGAGGCTGTCAAGCCGGCCGGTCAGCGACCGCGATCGTCGTAGAGATCGTCGACGCGTGCGGCCGGCTTGCGCTTCCCCTTCGCCGGCACCGCTGCGTCGGCGGGTGGCGCATCGGATGGCGCTGCATCGATGATCGGCGCCGGCGGTGACCCGGGGACCGGCGGAGCGACCGATCCGCTGGAGACCTGCTCGCGCCGCGATGCCAGCGCGAGCACGAGCACGACCGGGACCACAACGGCCACGAGCGCGATCGCGATCGGCGACACGCGACGCGAGGGGCCGGGCCGCGTCTCACCGCTGCCGGTCGCGAGCGTCGTCAGCAAGCCCGCGCTCGGACGTTCGACGGGCGCGCTCTCATTCACCGATGATCGGCGCAGCGGCGCGATCGTCGCGACATCGATCGGAGTCCCGGCAACGGCACCCAGCGCACGTGCGAGCTCGGTCATCGTCGCGAAGCGATCCTCGGCGGACTTCGCCAGACATCGCAGGACGAGCGCATCGATCTCGGGGGCGAGCTCCGGAACGCGCGCGCCCGGCGCTACCGGAGACTCCGCGAGATGTGCCGCGATCAGATTGGCCGACGTCGTCCCGGCGAACGGCGGCCGCCCGCAGAGCGCGTGGTAGAGCACCGCGCCGAGCGCGTAGATGTCCGTGCGGTGATCGACCGTCGCCGCGTCGCGACACTGCTCGGGGGACATGTACATCGGTGTTCCGAGCAGGGCGCCCGCTTGCGTCCGCGTCGCATCGTCGACGTTCGCGAGCAGCTTCGCGATGCCAAAGTCGAGAATCTTGACGCGCTCTCCGCCGACGGCGACGGCATCGGCCACGACGAACAAGTTGTCGGGCTTGAGATCGCGATGCACGACGCCGCGGCCGTGCGCAACGGCCATCGTCAGTGCGACCTGCTGTGCAAATCGCAGCGCGACGGCCGGCGGCAAGCACCGAACGCGCGCGAGCCGCACCGAGAGTGCCTCGCCGTCGAGATACTCCATCACGATGTACGCGCGTCCGTCGTGCCGCCCGAAGTCGTGAACCTGCACGATGCCCGGATCGGCGAGCTGCGCCGCCGCGCGCGCCTCGTCGAAGAATCGCTCGACGATGTCGGTTCGTTCGCACAGCTCGGGTCGCAACAGCTTGATCGCGACGCGCCGGCCGAGCAGCACGTGCTCGGCGAGCCAGACCTCGCCCATGCCGCCGGTGCCGAGCCGCGAGGCGAGCCGGTAGCTGCCGAGTGTGTCGCCGCCGGTCACCACAGGAACCAATCCACGGCCGCGATGCCATACACGATCAGCTCGTCCCCGGCCTTCTGGAGCTGCACGTGCAGCCCGGCGTCGGCGCGACCGAGCCGGACGATCAGCGGGCTGACGACGACGCCAAACCACGTGCCGACATCGTTCTCGCGACCGTCGCCCTCCCCTTCCGGAAAGTCGAAGTCGATGCCGAGGCCGAGCCCGCCACCGAATCCGATGATCGGAACCGGACGCCACACGTATTCCGCGAGCGCGGCGACCGTCAGGGTATCGGTGTGCAGGTCCGGCAGCGTCGGCTCGTCGGCGACGCGCGTGTACGAGAGCGCGCCGATCCCACGCAGCTCGCCGACCGGCAACGCGATCGCGTACGTCGCGCGCGTGCCGATCGCGGCATTCTCGAGCTGGCTCGCACCCACCATCACGCCGAGCGCGGCCGCCGGAGCAACGGCAGGCGCCAGAACCGCGGGCGGCGTCGAGCTCGGGGGCGGTGCGTCGTCGCGTACGAGCGACTCGACCACGACCGTCGCGTGCTGCCTCGGCGCGATCGTCGCGACACGCGTCCAGCTGCGATACCCAGGCGCCGTGACCTCGATCGTGTAGTCGCCGGGATCGAGCCGCAGCGGCGTGTTCCACAGAGACGTGTCGAGTGCGGTCCCATTGCGCCGGATCACCAGCCCGGCGATCGCGGGCTGACGCGGGACCGCGATGACGAGCGTCGGAATCCTGGGCTCGAGGGCGGCCGCGCGCCGATCGGCTTCGCGCTCGCGCCGCTTGTCGCCGACGCGGACGGCGAGCGCCTTCGCTTGCTCGAAGGTCGCGAATGCGGTCGCGGTCTGCCCGCGCTGCTCCTGGCAATCAGCAAGATTCAGTAGCGTACCGGTGCGAGTGTCGAGCTCCGCGCTCGTCGCGAATGCAGCGCATGCCTCGGCGAGCTGATGCGACTTGAGGAGCCGGCGACCTTCGCGAAAACGCGCCTCGGCCGTGGGATCTGCGAGCGCGACGCCGGCGTGCGTGCAGGCGATCGCGAGCCCGACGACGAGCGGTACGTACGATCGCGCGGCTGCACCTGCGTCCGTCATCATCGACGCGAAGCTCCAGCACCATCGTACACCGCAGCGTCGGCGCGAGGATCAGCAAACCGTCGTCCTCAGGAGCACGCGATCTGTGCAGCGAGTGGATCGATGCCGCGCAGCACCGCGGCGGCGCACACGGCCGCGCGCGCACACGCGTCTTCGATCGAGAGCCCGGCGGCGAGGCCGTACGTCAGCGCGCCGGCGAAGCTGTCGCCCGCGCCGTAGCTGCCGACGACGCGATCGACGATCGGGGTCGCGAACCGGCGCGTGCCGTCCGCGGCTTCGATCGTGCCGCCGCGCGGACCGGCGGTCATCACGAGCGCGCGCGGCGCGACCGGATAGTCCGCGAGCGCGCTCGCCTCGCGCGGATCCGAACGACTGCCGACGATCGCGTCGAGCGCGACCTGCGACGCGCGGATGCAGTCCTGGCGGCGCGCGGTCGCGACGAGCACGCGAGCCGCGCGCGCCCGCGCGAGCAGCGCCGGATCCTGCGCCGTGAAGTACACGGCGTCGAGCGCGCCCAGCAGCTCGTACGGCAGCGCGTCGTCGGCGCGCGGATGCAGCGGCTCGCCGACAACGACGATCGTGCGCTCGCCCGCGGGATCGATCATCACGACGTCGCGCGTGTGCGGCGCCGATCGCCGCGCAGCGTGGATCACCGCACCGGTCGTCGCGAGCGCGGCCTCGACAACGCGCGCCGCCTCGTCGCCGCCGAGCGCGGTGAACAGGTGGACCTCGGCGTCGCTGCGCACCAGCTGATGGAACGCGATGCCGCCGCCGCCGCCCGGGATCACGTGGGGACCTTGCAGGTGCGCGATGTCGCCGGCGCCGGGCAACGCGGCCACGGTCCCGAGCGTCACGTGCTCGACGTGGCCAATGACGCCGATCCGAAGCCTCGTCATGCAGTGACGCTACCGCACCACACGTGATGCGACCGCGCCACGCCGCGACGAACACGTCTCGCGATGTCAGCTGCTTTGACCTCGCGAGCGGCGCACACGCGGTCGCGGTGCATTAGCGTGCCGGCCATGAGAGCGACCCGCTGCCTCGTCCTGTCCGCCGCGCTCGCCGGCTGCGGCGACAACCTCGCGATCGATCCACCGGCGACCGCGCCCGACGCCCCGGCGGTGAACGTCACGTGCGACGACGTGGACCTCGCGGCCGGCCTGCTGCGCCTGCCCGGCGTCACCGCGGCGACCGAGGTCGACTGCGGCGACTACGTGCTCGGCGCTGCGCGCTGCTTCGCGATCGACTTCGATCAGCCGCTCCACCACGCCGACGCCGCGAGCAAGCGCTTCACGCAGCGGCTGCTGCTCGCGCATCGCGGTTGCGCGCGTCCGATGCTCGTCGGCGACTGGGGCTACTCGCAGGATTACTTCTTCGACGACGAGCTCAGCGTCCGGTTCCAGACGAACACGCTGTGGATCGAGCATCGCTACCAGGGCGAGTCGGTGCCGGCGCCCGCGGACTGGGACTGGACCGCGCTGACGATCGAGAACGGCGCGACCGACATGCATCGCATCATCGAATCGTTCCGCGCGCTCTACACCGCGCACTGGGTCTCGACCGGCGCGAGCAAGGGCGGCATCACCGCGACCTACCATCGCTACTTCTTTCCCGATGACGTCGACGGTTCGATCCCGTACGTCGCGCCGGCGTCGCGCACGCCGAACGATCCCCGCTACCAGCTCCGCCTCGCCACCGCGCTGCCGCAGCCGTGCGCGTCGCAGATCCACGACGCGCAGGTCGCCGCGCTCACCACGCGCCGCACCGCGATGCTGCAGCAGCTCTCGCAGACCGTGCCCGGCGCCGAGGCGCTCTACCTCGACGCGATGATCGCGCGCTTCGACTGGGCGTTCTGGCAGTACCGCGGCGAGCGGTTCTGCACGCAGGTCCCGACCGCCGCGACGCCGGATGCCGCGTTCTTCGACTTCTTCTGGACGCTGTCGGGCTTCGGGGGCGACGCGCTCTCACCGCCTGGCGACGAGCGCTCGAACGGCGCGCTGATGTACGAGTGGTCGACCGAGCAGGGCTTCGCGTCGCAGATCAACGTCGAGATCCTGCCGCTGCTCGTGGACCCGTCATCGCGCCAGACGATGGCGGACAGCTTTCGCGATCAGTACCCGTCGATCGAGCTGCCCGCGTTCGACGGTCAGGTCACCGCCGCGACTCGCAAGTGGGCGCGCGATCGGGCCGAGAACCTGCTGCTGATCTACGGCCAGTACGATCCGTGGAGCGGCGGCGCGCTCGACGAGCCGACGCGCTCGACCTCGGCGCGGTTCTTCGTCCCGGCCGCGACCCACGGCGCACAGATCAGCGCGCTGTCCGCCGACGACGAGGCCGCCGCGATCGCGCACGCCTCGCGGATGTTCGGAGTCCCCGCGCTTGCGAACAAGCCCGACGCCCGCCGCGCCGCGGACCATCGGCAGGAGATCCTCGCGCGTCACGAGCTGCGCCTCGTGTCCGGAGCGGTGATCCCGATCCGCTGATCGACGTATGGTCCTGCCATGCAGGACAAGGTCATCGTCATCACCGGCGCCTCCTCGGGCATCGGCGAGAAGCTCGCCGAGGTCGTGATCGCGCGCGGTGCGCGGGCTGTGCTCGCGGCCCGTCGCGAGGCCGAGCTCGGGGCGATCGCCGCACGCCTCGGCGCGAACGCGCTCGCCGTCCCGACCGACGTCACGAAGCGCGCCGACAACGAGCGCCTGCGCGACCGCGCCCTCGAAGCGTTCGGCCAGATCGATGTCTGGGTCGCGAACGCGGGCCGCGGCATCACCCGTCCGCCCTCGCAGCTCACCGACGACGACCTCGACGAGATGATCACCGTCAACGTCAAGTCCGTGCTCTACGGCCTGCACGCCGTGCTGCCGCACTTTCGCGAGCGCAAGCGCGGCCATGCGATCGCCGTGTCGTCGATGCTCGGCCGGATCCCGTTCTTCCCGGCGCGCAGCGCGTACAGCGCCGCGAAGGCCGCGCTCAACTCGCTGATGACGAGCTTCCGGCTCGAGCTCCGCACCGAGCTTCCGGACGTCCACGTCAGCACCGTGCTGCCCGGCATCGTCGCGACGCCGTTCGGCCAGAACGCGCTGCACGGCGGTCCGGACTCGCGCGCGCTGCCCGGCGCCCAGTCGGTCGACGAGGTCGCGACGATCATCGCCGACTTGATCGACAACCCGCGCGCCGAGGTCTACACGCGCCCCGAGATGGGCAAGTTCGCCGGCGCCTACTACAGCGCCGACGACGTCAGCATCGTCGAGCGCAACCCGCCGTTTGGCGGCGGCGGCCCACCGCCGGCGGGCCCGCGCTGATCGCACGGCGCCGCGATCACGTCGACGCACGCGCGGTCGCGTCGACGCGCTCGATCCAGTACAGCTGCTTGTGCGCGCGCGCCTCGAGGTCATCCGCGAGCGCACGCGCCGCGCGCTCGTCCGCGAGCTCGGCGACCACGACGACGTTGCCGTTATCGTCCTGACGTACCACGCGCCACCGGTCCGTGCTCCGCGGCGTTCCCGGCGTCCCTGACATCCCCGACATGCCCGTGAGATGCAAGCGCGCGACGCTTCGTTCGTTGTCCACGCAAGAAGATCGCGCGCGCCCGCACCGCGTGGACACCCCTGCCCCGCGGCGCGCGCTCGGTCGATCGATCTCACCCCATCAGTATGCGAGGTGGACGTGCGTGCCGTGGCCACCGATCGCGCCGATGTTGCGGCCGTGCTTGATGCCGCCCATCGGATCGTAGAACAGCTCGGTCGGATTCGTGTGCGACATCTCGCGGTAGAACTGGCGCATCGCCGACGCGCTGCCGGCGAAGTCCGCGGCACGACCCTGGTAGTGGTACGAGTGCGGCGCGTGGCGGCCGCCCGTCGTCGACGTCACGCGCAGGCCGAGCTCGCCGGCACGATCCATGGCCGACGTCAGCTTGGAACCAAAGCCGCCATGCACCACGGTGAGTCGCTCGGTCTCGATCGTTTCGAAGTTGCTCATGGGATCGTTCCTTTGCGCCTGCGCGCTGTTGGATGGTTGTGATTCGACCTTCGTGCAGCGGCGATGCCACGCGCGCGCTGTCGACCGCGGGATGCAACCCGAAACCTGCGGTAGACAGATTCGTCGTCGAGAAACTGCGCGTCACGTGTGATCTGCGTGGGCCGGATTGCATCCCTGCACGGCTCGCGCATCGACCGGACTCATTCGCGCACGACGCGCTCGATCGCACCGGCCACAACACTTGTCGTCGCCTCGCGGCGCTGGCCACTCGATCATCCACGCGCCATCGCGAGCGCCGTGTGCATCGTCATCGCCGCGCCGCGTGCACCTCGAGCGGCGCGTGCGCGGCGTCAACGCGCGAACCAGCGCGGTAGTCGCTCGGCGCCTTCACCGGCGAGTCGCCGCGCGACCTGCGTCGTCTGCAGCGCGGCATCCGGTGCGAGCGGCACGATCCACAGATCGGTCTGCGCGCCGAGCTCCCGCGATACCACGATCGATCGACCATCCGGCGCGAACGCCGGCTCGTGATCGCTCGCGCCCGCCGCCGTGATCGTCCAGCTCGCGTTCCGTCGCATGTCGTGGACCCACACCTCGGATCGTCCACCGGCGCGCTGCACGGTGTACGCGAGCCACGCGCCGTCGGACGACCACACCGGATCGCCGACGTCACCATCGCTCGGCCCATCGCTCGGCCCATCGCTCGGCCCGTCGCTCGGCCCATCGCCCGGCCCGTCGCTTCGCGCGTCGCCCGAACCGTCGCCCGGCACGAGCCGCCGCAGCTGCGTGCCGTCGATCGACATCGCGAACAGCCGCACCGGACCCTCGCGGTCGCTGAGGAACGCGATCGTCTTGCCGTCCGGCGATGGCGTCGGCGCCCAGTCATCGCGATGGAACGCGGTCAGCCGCACGACCTTGCCGCGCGCGGAGCGGCGGTACAGCTCGGCATCGCCGTCGCGGCTCGAGACGAAGACGATCGAATCTCCCGCGACGGCCGGCGCGAAGTTGCCCTCGACGTCATCGGTCAGCCGGATGTCGCGTCCGGTCGCGACGTCGATCCGGTACAGATCGGAGTGCCCGTCCCGGTTCGCCGCGACCACGATCGACCTGCCGTCGCGCGCGACCGCCGGATCGCGTAGCTGCGGCGCCGCGAAGCCGATCCGCGTCACGCCGCCCTCGCGATCGATCAGTGCCAGCTGCTCGGCGTCCGGCGAGCCATCGCCCTTCGACGCGATCGCGACGAGCCGGCCATCCGGCAGTTGCCAGCGCGACGGAAACAGCCCCGCTCCGATCACGCGCCGCCCGCCGGCGTCGATCCGCACCAGTCCGTCCGCGGTCACGGCGTACAGCACACCCTCGGAGACCGTGCGGGCGGTGAGGCTTCCGTCCGCACGCGGTGCCGCGCCATGCATCGTATCGGTCGCTGGCGCGTGCGACGTCGGCTGCGTGCGATCGGATCGCGGCTCGGTCGCCGCTGTCGCCGTCGCCGTCGCTGTCGCCGTCGCCGTCGCCGTCGTCGTCGTCGCCGTCGCGCGAGCGCTCGACGCGCCATCGCACGCCGTGCTCGCGATCGCTCCACCGATCACGAACATCACCATCCGCAGCGTGGCGCCGATCGCGCGATCGCGTTCCCGCATCACGAGACCGGCCTCAGCGAATGCGCACCGCGTCGGCGATCACGACCGAGCCTTCCGCCGCCCACCGCGACAGCACGACCTTGTTCCAGCCCGCGCTGAAGCTCCACGTGCCGAGCGTGACCCACTGGCTGCCACTGCCCTGCTGGTTCACCGTGCGCCGACCGACCTCGTTGCCCGCCGCGTTGAACGCGATGAACGGCGCGCCGCTCGAGCGGTTCGAGCCGGCGGTCCACCACGCGTCGACCGTCTTCGTTCCCGCTGCCGGCAGGTAGAACCAGAACGTCGCCGGCGCCGAGGTCTGCGCGGTGTTCGCGTACCAGTAGCCCGTGCCGTAGTAGCCGGGCGTCGCGCTCGACGACCCCCACGTGCCGGTCAGCTCGATCTTCGCGACCGCCTGGTTGTTGTTCGCGTTGTTGCTGTCGACGATGATCGCGCCCGTGCCGCCGCCGCCATCGCCGCAGTTCGCGCGCACGCGATCGATGTAGTGGCTCCACGGCCAGTTCGGCCCCGGATCGGTGCGGTTCCACGGCTGCAGCTGGCCGTGCGACACGATGTGATTGCGGTCGCGCGGGATCGCGTGATCACGGGTGATGTCGCACGTCAGCTTCGCGCTCTTCTCGATGATCCCCGCCGACCACGAGCTCTGCGACGCGAACCCCGCGTGCTCGATGCCGACCGAGAACGTGTTCGTCGAGATGCCGTTCTTGTTGCACTGCGAGCCGCCGGCGCGCGCGCAGTCGTAGGTCGCCGCGACGTGCCAGGCGCGGTTCGCCTCGCTCACGAGCTGCGTGACCTCGCCGCCATCCTCCTTCACCACGTAGTGCGCGCTCGCCTGCGCCGCCGAGTTGCGCAGCCAGCCCCAGCACGCGGCGTAGTTGCCCTCGCAGCTGTGGATCACGACGAGGCTGACGCCGCTGCCGCCCCGGCTGTTGTAGTTCGGAGACGGTCGCCAGATCGCGCCCGCGAAGTCCGTGCCGGCGCGCGGGATGCCCGGTCCCGGCGGCACCGCGATCTCGCCATGCGGCTCGATCACCGCGACGACGGTGCCGTCCTCGGCGATCGACGTCGCGCCGAGCGCGAGCACCGTGATCACCTCGTCGACGTAGGCCGCCCGCGCCTCGTCGTCCGGGTTCTGCGCGAAGTCCGCGATCACGTCACGCCACGCGACGAGGTCCGTTGCGGTCACGCCGCGATCCGCCGCGAGCGCAGCGAGCCGTGCCGCCGCCGCCGCGAGGTTCGCCGACAGATCGGTTCGCGCGAGCTCGGGATCGACGTTCGCCTCGGCCGCGCCGATCGCGAGGTTGTCGCCGTACAGCGCGAACACGCCAGCACCCGCGCTGCGACCCTCGACCTCCTCGCTGCCATCCACCATCTCCCAGCGGGTCTCGACGTACGCGATCGCCTTGAGCAGATCGACCGGCACGCCATACGTGCGCGCGGCATGCGCGAAGTCGTCGTCGAGGCCGGGTGTCTGCTCGTGCCCATCCTCGTCGACGATCGGCTCGTCGGTGGTGCAGCCAGACCAAAGGCAAGACGCGGCCACTGCCGCGAACAACGCGCGGTTTCCCATCATCGTGCGACGCGCTTCGAGCAGCGTCGGTGCCAACTACGTCGGCGCACGATGTGTGCGGATGAATGTCAAAGAGCTTCCGTCAGTTGAACGAACCGCGCGAGATGACGAGGGTTCGCTCGCGATCGAGCGCGCACGTTCGTGTGCAGGCACATTCCCCACCTGCTCGATCCGGTGATCAGCTGCGTTGTGCGCTGAAGACTGCTTAGCGATCGCTCGCGCGCGCGTGCATCTGCTCCATCGTCCCCATCCCTTCAGGTTCCCGCCGGACCGCGCGCCTTGATCGTGCGCGACCAGCCAGGGCCACGTCGCTTGTCCTTCAGCACGCGCACGCTGACCTCGAAGTCGCGCGCGCCGAGCACGCCCGCGCGCCGTGCCTCTGCTCGCAACGAGACGAGCGAGCCGAGCGAGCCAGTATCGTCCGCCTTCTCGGTGATGCACACGACCGCTGCATCGTGCGCTTGCGCGAGTGTCACGAGCCGGCCTTGATGCGCCATCGGGATCTCGACGTTCGCGATCCCGCCGAAGTCCATCACGACGAGACCGAACGCGCCCGAGCGCAGCAGTCGCTCCGCCGCGCGCGGTGCGGTCGCGAGATCGGGCACGCGCACGACGACGAGCGCGGCGAGATCGATCCCGCTGTCTGCGGCGTCCGGTGGATAGAACGTGCCTTGCGCGGCGGACATGATCCACGCGACCGGCTCGCTCTCCGCCTGCGCCTCGGCGACGAGGCCGATCGCGGCGGTCAGCGTCGCGCTCGCACCGCGCGCCGAGAGCTCGACGAACCGACCGCGCAGCGCGCCGAGTGTCCATGGATCGGTGACGACGTCGGGCTCGCCGCCACGCCGCGCACGTAGCTCGTCGAGCGACAGCACCTTGGCAGTCGCTGCGGTGCCGCGCGCGTTGGCGAGGAACTCTCGAAGATCGTCACTCACGGGAACACACGTTCAGTATCAAACGGGTACGACAGCTTGGCGAGCGATCCAGGGATCTGCTCGCGATCCGCCCGTGATCTCGACGATCTAACGTTACTTGATCGTGATCGTGATCAGCTCGTACTTGCCGCGGCGGGTGATGTCGATCGCGAGCTCGTGCGCGTCGCGAACCTTCGTGTAGACCTCGAGGCCCTTGTCGATGCTGTCGAGCTCGAAGCCGTTGACCGCGCGGATCGTGTCGCCGTTGTTGAAGCCGAGCGCCGCGAACAGCGACGACGGTCGGATCGCGTAGAGCTTGATACCCGCGGGCACGCCGTTCTGCATCGCCGGCACGACGCGCGCGCCCTTCGAGAACGACATCGGGTCACTGATGATCTTGTCGACGCTCGCGCGCGGTAGCTCGAAGTGAAAGTCGTCGATCTTCTTGATCGTGTCGATGATCGGATCGCGCGTGCCGAGGCCACCGTACGGGTCGCTCGATCCGCCGAGGCTGCCGATCGTGCCCGTGCCGCCGAGCGAGCCGAGCCCGCCGCTGCCGCCGCCGTACGAGCCGAGCCCGCCACGCCCGCCGCCGAGCGCATCGTCACCGCGCCGCGCCGAGCGCAGATCGCCGTCGAGCTGCCAGCGTCGCAGCGCCGGCTTCTTGTCATGCAGCACGTCGACGTAGACGACCGACACGTCCATCATGCTGAGCCCGAGCACGGCATCGTAGACGTCGAACTCGCGCTTGATCGTGCGGCCCGCGATCGCGGTGATCACGTCGCCATCCGCGAGGCCGAGCGCCTTCGCGAGCTTGTCGTCGGTGACCTTCACGCCGATCACCTTGCCGGCCTCGGTGACGTTCTCGACCGTGTCGCGCTTGAGCCGCACGACCTCGCTCGCCGCGACCTTCGTCTCGCCCGCGACCTCGGCCTTGCCGTCCGCGCTCGCGGCGCCGCCCCGCGTCGCGACCACGATCACCGCGACCAGCGACGTCAGAAGCGCCACGATCGCGGCACCGATCGCGATCGCGGGCGCACGGCTTCGCCGATCCTCACCACCGGTCATAGCAACGCTCATCGTGAGGTGAGCATGCGCAGATCCCGACGGAATTCAAGGCAAACCAGCAGCTTGCCCCTCGATCGGAGATATCCGTAACGCGGCCGGCACAACGGTTGCTCCCAGATCGACGCATGGACAAGCAAAATCGCACGTTCGACGACGAGCCCGGCCTCGACGGACCGGACTACGTCGCGCTCGTGATCGAATGGGACGAGATCGCCGACACGATCGAGGACGAGATCACGCAGAAGAATCAGCTGCCGCTCGCAGCGACCGCAGAACCGGCGCGTCCGGTCTCGCTCGGCGCGATGGCGAAGCACGCGCTGCACTCCAACGTCGGCAAGGCGATCGGCGCGCTCGCCGCGCTCGTGATCGCGCGCTGGGGCATCCGTCGGCTGCGCGCCGCCTGACTCCCGCTCGCAGGCACATCGACTGCACGAGTTTTGGCCATGCCTACGCCATCGAACGACAAGGATTGGGACTGCGTCGACCAGGCGAGCCTCGAGTCATTCCCGGCGAGCGATCCGCCCGCGTGGGGCTCGAGCCACGCCGTCGCATCCGAGTCGACGGTGTGCCCGCCCGGAACCGTGCCGTCGCCGAGCTCGCGGATGCGGCTCCTGAAGCGGATCGGGTTCGGGATCGTCGCGCTCGGTGCGCTCACCACGTTCGTCCAGGGTCTGCGCCGCTACCGCGCTCGTTGAAGCACGTGCGTTCGCGCTCACGTGCGCGCGCGCCCGCGAACGTGCGCGTCCCGCGTTACGATGACCGGCGATGGCATCCGCCTACGACGACGCGGTCGAGGAGCTCTTCAAGGCCTCACACGGCGCGTTCGTCACCGAGCGCAAGCGACTCGCGGGCGAGCTCAAGGCCGGCGGTGACAAGGCCGGCGCGACGAAGCTCGGCAAGATCAACCGGCCGCCGATCTCGGCGTGGACCGTCAACCAGCTGTGGTGGCACGCGCGCGCCGCATTCGACAAGCTGCTCGAGACCGCGGCGGAGCTGCGCGAGGGCAACCTCGGCGCGAACCCCGCGCACCGCGAGGCCCTCGCGAAGCTGCGCGCGCGCGCGTCCGAGATCCTGACCGAGGGCGGCCACGCGGCGACCGAGTCGACGCTGCGTCGCGTGATGACGACGCTGTCCGCGATCGCCGCGAACGGCGGCTTCGATCCGGATCCGCCCGGCGCGCTGACCGAGGATCGCGATCCGCCGGGCTTCGAGGCCGCCGGCATCCCGGGCCTCGCGGCGAGCGCGGCCGCCGTCGCCGCGCCGAAGCACGCGCCGAAGCACGCCGATGCCGACGAGCAAGCCGAGGACGACAAGGCGTCGCGGCGCGAAGCGGCCGACGACAAGCGCCGGCGCGAGGCGCAAGAAGCGGCCGAGCGCGCCGAGGCCGCGGCCGAGCGGCGCCGCGCCGAGGAGGCCGCAGCGAGGAAGGCAGCCGAGCGGCATCGCCACGAGGCCGCGCTGCGCACCGCGAACGGCGACGTCGAGCGGCGCGCGCGCGAGGTCGATCGGCTGCGCAAGCAGCTCGCCGATGCCGAGGAAGATCTCGCGAAGTCGGTCGCGATCGCCGCCGATCTCGAGGCGCGGCTCGCCGAGCTCGACTGATCAGCGGCGGCTGCGCGGCACGCCGTACGTCGCGGTGACCGTCTGGGTCTTGCCGTCGCGCACGAACGTGACCTGGACCTGCTGGCCGGGCTTCGCCTGCTCGAGCACGAACATCAGATCCGACACCGACGCGATCTCCGCGGTGCCGATGTGGATGATCCGGTCCCCGGCCTTGAGGCCTGCCTTCGCCGCGGGCCCGTCGGGGACGACGTCGGCGATCACCATGCCCTTCGGCTGGTTCGGCTCCTCGCTGTACGACGGCACGGTGCCGAGCGACGCCCCGCGCCGGCGCGCATCGCCGCCCATCGGCTCGGGCGCGCTCTTGACGTAGGTCAGCTTGCCGGGGCGGTTCGCGACCGCGAGCGCGACCTGCGACGTGATCGCCGCGACCTTCGCGCCACCGATCGCGTTGATCAGCGAGGCGTCGTCGTTCGCGGTGTGGTACTCGCGGTGGCTGCCGGTGAACATGAACAGCACCGGCACGCCGGAGATGTAGAACGGCATGTGATCCGACGGCCCGTAGCCCGAGCCGCCGATCGTGCAGTCGATGCGCTCCGCGGTGCACACCGGCTCGACGAGCTCCTTCCACTCCTTCGCCGAATCGCCGCCGTTGACGTGGAGCTTGCTCATCTTCATGCGGCCGACCATGTCCATGTTCAGCATCGCGACGATCGGGTCCTTCGTCGGCTTGTGCTTGACGTAGTACTCCGAGCCGAGCGCGCCCATCTCCTCGGCCGAGAACGCGACGATGTAGACGTCGCGCTGGAGCTCGGCCTTCTTCGCGGCGAGCGTGGCCGCGACCTCGAGCAGCGCGGCGACACCGGACGCGTTGTCGTCGGCACCGTTGTGGACCGCGTTGACCGTCGGATCGAGCGCGGACGGGCCACCGCCCATCCCGAGGTGATCGAGGTGCGCGCCGATCACGACGACACCCGGCAGCTTCTTCGGCGCACCGGCCTTGATCACGCCGACGAGGTTCGCGGTCTTCGTGCGCACCGGCTGGAGGTCGACGGTGATCTTCGCGGTATGCGTGCCCGCGCGCAGGTCGGCGGCGGCCTTGCGCGTCAGCACGACGATCGGGATCTGCGCCGCGGCCTCGACCGCCTGCAGCTTCGGCAGCGGCGCTTCCTCGGCCTTTGGATCGCCATCGTCGACGACGAGCAGCGCCTTCGCGCCGCGCTGCTTCGCGGCGAATGCCTTGCTGCGCAGATCACCGAGCCGGTTCGCGTCGCGGGGCTCGAGCTTGGCGTCCGGCGGCACGAAGCGATGGACGAGCGCGATCTTGCCGGCGACGGTCTTGCCCTTGTAGTCGTCGAGCTTCGCCGCGGGATCGACGATGCCCCAGCCCGCGTCGACGATCTCGCCGGTCGCGGTGCCCTTGCCCGACACCGCCATCGGCGCGTAGCCATCGGCGGCGACCGGCTTGCCGTCGAGCACGAGCTCGGTCTTGTCCCCGCGCTTGATCTCGGTCGTGACCTCGAGCTCCTGGCGCCAGTCCTTCAGCGCGGGCTCGACGCCCGACACCCGCAGCTGCTCCTTCACCATCTCCATCGCGTCCGCGAGCCCCTTCGTGCCGACGCCACGGCCCTCGCGCGCGTCCGCGGCGAGAAACGCGACGGCGGCCGCGAACCGATCCGCGGCGTGGGTCTCGGGTGCGCTCGCGCGCTGCGGCGGCAGGTCACGCGACGGGCCCGGCGGCGCCGGGTTGTCGATCCAGTCGGCGAGGAACACGTTCGTGTCGCGCTCGCCGGCGGGCGTGTTCGTCAGCCGGTACGCCTCGCCCTTGTCGGTCTTGACGACATCGCGCCGGTTCGACGAGAACGCGAGCGTCTTGCCATCCGGCGAGAACACTGGAAACCCGTCGAACCCGCCGGTGTACGTGATCTGCTCGAGGTGCGAGCCGTCGATGTCGACCGCGAACAGATCGAACTCGCCGCTCCTCGGGTTCTGGTAGTTCGACGAGAAGATGATGCGCTTGCCGTTCGGGAAGAAGAACGGCGCGAACGACGCGC
Organism: Kofleriaceae bacterium; assembly: GCA_035715365.1. Taxonomy (GTDB): domain Bacteria; phylum Myxococcota_A; class Polyangia; order Haliangiales; family Haliangiaceae; genus JABFXX01. The sequence goes on from DASTLB010000034.1 coordinate 62,936, forward strand.
CCGGCAGGTACGTCACCTGACGCGCGTCCGAGCCGTCCGCGTTCGCGACGTAGAGGTCCATCTTCGTCGGCTTGACGAGGTTCTGCGCGAGCAGCGCCTTGTACTCGTCGAGCTCCTTGCCCTGCGGCCGCGACGACCGCCACACGATCTTCTTGCAGTCGGCGGAGAAGAACGCGCCGCCGTCGTAGCCCGGGCTGTTCGTCAGCTGGCGGATGTTCTTGCCGTCGGCGTCCATGCGGAACAGCTCGAGATCGCCGGTCCGCATCGACGTGAAGATCACGCTGCCGTCGATCGGGCACACCGTCGCCTCGGCATCGTAGCCCGGCGTGTTCGGCGTCAGGTTGCGCAGGTTCGAGCCGTCGGCGTTCGCGCGATAGATGTCGTACTCGAACAGGCCCCAGACGTAGCCCTTCGACATGTCCGGTGGCTTCGGGCACTCGGGCGAGCTCGCGTGCGTCGACGCGTAGATGATCTCCTTGTCGCCCTTCAAGAAGTACGCGCACGTCGTGCGGCCCTTGCCACTGGACACGCGCTGCGTGGTGCCGCGCTTGATGTCGAGCACCTCGATCTGGTCGCACTTGTACGGCGCGCGATCGGACTGCAGGATCAGCTTGTCGCCACCGAACGCCCAGTACGCCTCGGCGTTGTTGCCGCCGAACGTCAGCTGCCGGACGTTCTTCAGGTGCTGCTCCTGGGGCAGCGCGAGCTCCTTGCGCTCGCCGGTCGGCTGGTTCAGCAGCGCGGGTGTCGGCTCGGGCGATGCCGGCGTGGTCGGTGGCGTGGGGGTGACCGGCTTCGGCGTCTGCGCGGCCGGCGGACAGCACGAGCCCGAGAACACCGCGATCACCGAGGACAACAGCAGGCCACGCTTCATGCGCGGCAGCGTAGCGCCGAAATCGCCGCTGCCGATCCGCCCGGTATCACTTCTTCTTGCACGCCGGCTGGTGGCCGGCCGCGCATGCCTTCGCGAACAGCTCCTTGGCCTTCGCCGCGTCCTTCGTCACGCCGGTCCCGGACTTGTAGAGCTCCGCGAGACCGTCGCACGCGCGTCCCGATCCGTCCTTGCAGCCCTTCTCGAAGAACGCCGACGCGAGCTTGCCGCTCTTGCTGAGCCCGCCCTTGCCCTCGGCGTACAGCGTGCCGAGCCACGCGCAGCCCTCGACCTCGCCGCCGCCGTAGCACGCGCGGCGGAACGCGTACTGCGCATCGCCCTCGGTCTTCTTGTCGCCGAGCTTCGCGACGCCGAGATCGACGCACGCCGCGCCGTCGCCGGCCTGACAGCCACGGTCGAGCAGCTGGATCGCACCCGCGCGATCCTTCTTCAGCTTCGCCGCACCGGCGACGCGGCAGCCGAGCGTGACGTCCTTCTCGCACGCGCGCTTGCCGAGCTCGCCCGCCTTCGCGGCGTCCTTGTCGCGATGCAGCGCCGCGAGCGTCGCGCAGCTCCCGGCATCGCCGGCATCGCACTGCTTCTGGCAGTCGGCTTCGTCGTCGGGCTTGCACTGGTGCGGCTTGTCGAGCTTGACGCACGCGCCGTCCGCCATCGCGAAGCCTGGCGCGCACGTCGCGACCGCGAGCTCGCTCGGCTGCGCGGCCGGATCGCTCGCGATCGGCTCGAGCTCGATCCGGACGACCGCGCCGCACTGATCCGGCGGCGTCTTGCCGTCCGGCGTCGACTTCTGACACGCCTCGAGCTCGCCGTCCTGCGCCTGGATCTTCGTCGAGCTCTTCGAGCCGCCCTTCGCGCCCTTGCCCATCACCGTCGCGCCGGCCTCGAGCTCGGCCTTCGAGCCGGCCTCGACGACGAACGCGCCGACCGTCGCCGCGCGGACGAAGTGCGTCGCGTCGCCGCAGCTGCCCTGCAGATCGCCGCGCACCGCGAGCTTCTTCGCCGACGACCGCTTGCCGACCATCACGAGGTTCGCGAGCAGCGCGCTCTCGCGGCCGAACTTGCCGCCGACGTCGGACAGCCACGTCAGGCCGCCGACCGGCAGGTTCGCCGCGATCTCGTCGGCCGACGACATCTCGATCTTCTTCTCGCGCCGCGTCGTGCCGATGTAGTCGTACTTGCCGGCGAGCGAGCACGCCGGGACGAGCTTCGCCGTCTTGCAGTCGTACGACAGCAGCGCGACGCCCTCCTTCATCGCGACCTCGAGATCGCCGCGCGCCTCGGGCGTCCAGTCGACGACCATCAGATCGTGGCGCTCGCCGCCCTTGCAGGCCTCGACCGACGGCGGCTTCGCGCTCGGATCGGCGCCACCGACCGTCGGTACCGTCGGTTGAACCTTCGAGGCCGGCCCCTTCGAGGACGGACACCCGGCGAGCATCACGAGCAACAGCGACAGGCGAACGTGCATGGCGGTGTCGTAACACGCGCGCACCGCGGCTCGCAGCGGCCCGGGCATGCGGTGTGGCGAGCGCACGACGGCCGGTAACAATCGCTGCCGCGCGCTGCGACTTTTCATGCGCGGCCTCCACGCGTTCCGGTCGCGATCGAGAGCTGATATCACTTGGGCCATGCTGTCCGTCGCAGACGCGATGCGCGCCGTGCTCGAGCGCGTACCGAAGGTCGGGGTCCAGACCGTGCCGCTCGCCGAGGCGCGCGGCCGGGTCCTCGCGACCGACGTCGTCGCGACGCGCGCACTGCCCGGGTTCGACAACTCCGCGATGGACGGCTACGCCGCGCGCAGCGCCGAGCTGCCGGGTGTGCTGCCGGTCGCCGGCGTCGTCCCCGCGGGCGCGCCGTACGCCGATCCGGTTCCCGAAGGCCACGTCGTCCGGATCTTCACCGGCGCGCCGATGCCGCCGGACCTCGACACCGTCGTCATCCAGGAGGATGTCACCGTCGAGGGCGACCAGATCAAGCTGCCCGCGTCGCCACCGGGCGAGAACGTGCGGCGACTCGGCGAGGACATCGCGGTCGGCGAGACCGTGCTGACCGCGGGGACGCGGCTCTCGGCATGGGAGCTCGGCGTGCTCGCCGCGCTCGGCGTCGCCGAGGTGCCGGTCGGGCGCGCGCCGACGGTCGCGCTGATCGCGACCGGTGACGAGCTCGTCGACGTCAACACCGAGCCCGGCCCCGGCCAGCTGGTCGACTCGTCGGCGTACGCGCTCGCCGCGCTCGTCGAGGAGGCCGGCGGGATCCCGCATCGCGTCGGGATCGGCCGCGATGATCTGTCGGCGCTCGGTGATCTGATCGCGTCGTCGCTCGCCTACGACGTCGTGATCACGACCGGCGGCGTGTCGGTCGGCGACCGCGACTACGTGCGCGCCGCGCTCGACGCCGCCGGCGTGACGCTCGAGCTGTGGAAGGTCGCGATGAAGCCGGGCAAGCCGTTCTCGTTCGGGCTGCGCGCGAGCGACGCGCCGATCAAGCCGGTGTTCGGATTGCCCGGCAACCCGGTGTCGACGGTCGTCGCGTTCGAGCTGTTCCTGCGGCCCGCGCTGCTCGCGATGCAAGGTGCCGCCGCCGTCGAGCGACCGCGCGCGCTCGTCCAGCTCGTGCGCGGCTATCGCAAGCCGGCGGGTCGCGCGCACTACATCCGCGCGCGCGTCGTCCGCAACGGCGAGCACCTGATCGCGCACCCGCACCCGAAGCAAGGCTCGGCGATGCTGTCGTCGCTCGTCGGCTGCAACGCGCTGATCGAGCTCGCCGCCGAGGTCACCGAGGCGCTGCCCGGCACGCTCGCGCCGGCGCTGCTGCTCGAGGCCGTATGAAGCCGACCGAGCCGAAACGCCTCGCCGTCGATCACGCGGATCGCGTCGACAAGGCACTCGCGCGGCATTATCCCGACGCCGGCCGCCGCCAGCTCGCCGCGCTGTTCGACGACGGCTGTGTCCGCGTCGCCGGCAAGCGCGCGAAGAAAGGCGATCGCGTCGTCGCCGGCGACATCATCGAGCTGTCGCGCGAGCCGGTGTCCGGCGACGCGCTGCGGCCGCTCGCCGAGCCCGCCGAGCTGTCGGTGCTGCTCGAGCGTCCCGAGCTCGTCGTGATCGACAAGCCCGCGGGCATGCCGTCGCAACCGCTGCGCGCCGGCGAGCTCGGCACCGCCGCGAACGCGATCGCGGCACGCTGGCCGGAGTGCGCGGCGATCGGCGACGATCCGCGCGACGGCGGCCTCGTCCACCGGCTCGACATCGGCACGTCGGGCGCGCTCGTCGCCGCGCGGACCGCCGACGCGTACCGCGCGCTGCGCGACGCGTTCGCGGCCGGGCTCGTCGGCAAGACCTACCTCGCGATCACCGATGGCCGCCCGGTGTCGCGCGAGTGCGACGCCCCGCTCGTCCAGCGCGGCAAGCGCGTCGTCGTCGATTACACCGATGGGCTCGCGGCGTTCACGACGTTCGTCGTCGAGCGCGCCTCGGATACCCACGCGCTCGTCCGGTGCACCGCGCAGACCGGACGCATGCACCAGGTCCGCGCACACCTCGCGAACGTCGGTGCACCGATCACCGGTGACACGCTGTATGGCGGCACCGCGCTGGCCGGCGATCCCGGGTTCTTCCTGCACGCCGCGACGATCACGCTGCCGTCGACGACGACGCTGCCGCTCGACGGCGCGCCGCTGACGATCACCGCGCCGTTGCCGTCGCGGTTCGCTGCCGCGCTCGCGGCTGTCGGCCTCAGCGCATGAGCCCGGCGAGCGCGGGCAGCGCGACCGCGGTGACGATGATCAGGTACGCGATGCACGGCCGCCAGATCGCGTGCGCGAGGTTCGCGAAGCCGTAGCGGTCGAGCGTCTCGGTCGTGACGAGCAGCCCGTCGGAACCGGGCAGCGGCGTCGCGGTCTCGCGGAACGGATGCCCCGACGGTGGCTCGACGAAGCCGCCGACCGTGACCCGATCGCCGTGCCGCAGCACGACCACCGCCTCGCCGGCACCGAGGACCGTCGTCGCGCACGGGACCGGCAGCACGAGCTCGGCGGATGGCACGTGGAGCGGGCCCTCGGTGGTCTCGACGACGAACGACCGCATCAGCACGCGCGGGCCGCGCAGCCAGTGGGTGACGACGCACGCGATCGCGTCGGTCTCGTCGTCGGGATCGCGCAGGATGACGCCGCTGCGGTTCGTGGTGGAGCGGGCGAGCGCGCGGCGCGCCCGGCGCATGCGCGTCGCGATCACCACGCCGAGCGCGAGCACCGACAGTGCGGCGACCAGCCCGGTCGCGAGCACGACGTGCGTGAAGTTGCCGTAGACGAGCGCGGGGCCTTCGGGCGCGCCGAGTCGCGTGAACAGCGAGCCGATCGCGAGCACGATCGCGAGCGTCGCGAGCAGCGGGATCGCGCGGCGCACGACCTCGGGACGCTGGATCACGAGCACGGTGAACGCGATCGCGAGCATCAGCGGCGGCAGCAGCACGAACGCGAGCAGCGGCGGATCGACGAGCACGAGCTGCGCGCGCGTCCACATCCACTCCTGCCACCAGATCCGCGCCGCGATCGGCAGCCACAACCCGGCCAGCAGCAGATGCACGAGCGCGAGGATCGCGAGCGCGTGGATCCACTCGCCGCGGCGACGCCGGCCGACGACGCGCGCGATCACCAAATACGAGGCGGCGAGCGCGCCGACGACGAGCGGGATCGGCAGCGCGCGCGCGAACGGCGCGGCGTCGTGGACCTCCGGCAGCTGCGGCGTGTAGTGGACCCACGCGCGCCATGCGATCACGAGGACGATCGCGTGCGCGATCGGCAGCGCGACCGCGAGCCGCACGAACCGGCTCGCAGGGCCACGCGGGGTCGCGACCGCGACGAGCGCGACGGCGAGCCCGATCCCGAGCGCGTTCGTGAACCAGAACCGATCGACCGTGATCGACTCGCGATCGAGCATCCAGATCGCGTGCGCGCCGCCGAGCGCGATCGCCACGGTGATCACGCAGCCGACGAGAACGGTCCACCGGACCCACGGATGCACGCATCCTGCGTCCGGCCGATTCCACGTCGCGAGGACTTCGGGCTCGCGGATCGCAGGCTCCTGCACGCAGGGAGAGACAGCGCGCGTGCGCGACCGGTTGCAGGATCTCGACAAGTGTCCGGATCGGCGCGCGGGATCAGGCGGCGTGCATCACGCCGGGCGCGCGAGATCGCAGGCCTCGAGCAGGCACAGCATGCGGCCGACGCGCAGCCGCTCGGTGCGATCCGGCTGGAGCTCGACGAGATCGCCGACCGAGCGCCGGCCATCGAGCAGATCGCAGAGCTCGACGAGCCCCTTGACCTCGAAGCGCTCGGGACCGACCCGGCGCGTGCGCGACGCGCGCAGTCGCATCGAGCCGTGCTTCGCGATCCAGCTCTCGACGAAGTCGTCGGACAGCGCCATCGCACCGGCGCCGAGGATCTCGAACGCGTTGAAGTCGAGCGGGAACGCCTCGCGCGGATTCTCGCGACCCGCGTACCAGCCGAACGAGCCCTTGTTCCAGGTGCAGACGTCGATGATCTTCGTCCGGACCTGGCGCGTCAGGTGGCGGAACACCTCGAGCGGCTTGAGCAGACCCAGGCCGACGAGCGTGTCACCGAGCTTGCCGCCGTAGTGCGGCATCATCGCGAGCGCCATCGCGAGCTCGCCGTCGGACAGCACGCCCTTCGTCACGAGGTAATTGCCGAACAGCTCGCTCGCGACGTTCGACGACACGTACTCGGGCTGGCCGTCGCGGACGTAGATCTCCTTCTTGATCCCGCCGACCGCGACGACGAGCAGACCGGTCGCGCGCGCGGTCATCAGCCGGAACAGCACGCGGAGCGGCGACGTCAGGTGGAACTCGCCGCTGTCGTCGGGCGGCTCGGCGATGTCCGCGAGCGCGGGCGGCGTCGGCGGCTTCTTGCGCAGCGCTTCTTCCTCGGTCGGCGGGCGCACGAGCGGGATGCGCGACGGCGGCTCTGTGATGTCGTCGAACGCGCGCATCATCGAGTCGTCGTCCTTGACTGCGGGATCCGAGCTGCCGAGCAGATCGGGCAGCGTGATCGCCTCGACGGCGGCGCTGATCGTGTCGGCGATCGGCATGTCGATCACGCCCTCGGCGATCCGCGACAGCGGCGGCCCGCTGCCGGTCGCGGTTCGCGGTGCCACGGGCGCGCTCTGGATCCGGATCGGGCCGCTGCGCGCCTCGGCCGGGCTCGGGATCGAGACCTTGCGATCGCTGTCGGTCGGCGCGCGCCGCACGACGCCCGACGACTCGTTGACCGGCCGCGCCGGCACCGTCTCGGCACGCGCGGACGCCGGCGTCGCGGCGGCAGCAGACGATGCCGCGGCCGCCTGTTGCGACAGATCGGTGACGGTGATCGGCCGCTTGATGCCCTCGCTCGCGCTCGCGTCGTACGACATCGAGATCACCGGCATGCTGTCGCCGGGCTCGAGCATGACCAGCGGCGCGTCCTCGCTCTGCGCGCGCGGCACCGCGGGCTCGTCGACGGCGACCGGCACGTTGCCCGGTGCATGGCTCAGGTTCTTCTGGCGCCGCTCGACAACCGCATCGCGCAGCTCGTGCACGACCTGCGCGACCTGGCGGCTCGTGACGCGATGGCGATGCTCGAACAGCCACTCGGCGAGCGCGTCGCGGAACGCCGCCGCGCTCTGCCAGCGCTCGTCGACCGGCTTGCGCAGCGCGGTGCGCACGATCTGTGCGAGCTCGGGCTCGATGTCCTGGCCGTACTTGTCGAGCCGCGTGAGCTTCGCGTCGCGCACCATCAGCAGCACGTCGAGCTCGTTCGCGGCGGCGAACAGGCGCCGGCCGGTGAGCAGCTCGGCGAGCACGACGCCGACCGAGAACAGGTCGCTGCGCGCGTCGAGCGGCAGCTCGATCACCTGCTCCGGAGACATGTAGCCGTACTTGCCCTTCAGCGTGCCGGACTTGCTCTTGTGCGCGCGCTCGGGATCGACGGCGCGCGCGATGCCGAAGTCGACGAGCTTGATGTCACCGCGCGTGCTGAGCAGGACGTTCGACGGCGAGATGTCACGATGGACGATGCCGAGCGCCTTGCCGTCCTCGCCCTTGATGTTGTGCGCGTAGTCGAGCGCGTCGAGGACCTCGTGCGCGATCCACGCGGCCATCTGCGGCTCGACGCGCCGGCGCTTCGCGGCGTACTCGCGGAGCAACGCGAGCACGTCGATGCCATCGACATGCTCCATCGCGATGTAGAGCGCGCCTTCGACCTTCCCGAGCTCGAACGTTTGAGCGATCTTCGGATGGACGAGCCGCGCGGTGAGCTTGGCTTCGTCGATGAACATCGCGTTGTAGGTCTCGTCCTCGACCAGATGCGGGAGCAGGCGCTTGATCACGACCTTCTTCTGAAAGCCGTGCTCGCCGGGCGCGGTCGCGACGAACAGCTCGGCCATCCCTCCGATGGCGAGTCGTTCGACGAGCTGATACCGGCCAAAGCCGAGCGGAAAATCGCCCACCGTCTATGTAGATTATCACAGCTGTCACCAGCGCTTATCGCGCGGGCTCGCTGCGTTTCATCAAAACGTATCCCGCGCGTTCGATCGCGTGTGCGACGGCACTATCCAGCCGATCGAAGTGCTGGAACGCGATGCCACGCTCGCTCGCGAGACCGGCCGCGCGCTCGCGCAGTGGACGGCGCGCACTCGAGAGCAGGATCTGGATCTGGCTGCCCTCGGCTTGCTCCAGAAATCCCTTATATCCCGCGTCGAAGTTGCGCTCGCCGGGCTCCGCGAGGCCGGCACAGTCGATGATCAAGCACGGCGCACTCGTGCCCACCGCGAGCATCCACGCGCGCGCGAGCAGGCTATCGAGCACGCTTGCGCTCGGTGCACCGACGAGTAGGCAGGCAGGCACCTTCGGTAGCAGCTCGACGACAGGTGTCCCCATCTCGAGTTGCTCGGCCTGGCGCTCGCGCAACGACTGCATGCCGGCGGCGGCGAACGAATCGAGCGCGACGACCGTGAGCCACTCGAACAGCCGCGTCAGCGCGATCGCGTCGTCGGGCACGGCGATGCCGGCGACCACGTCGCGCAGCTCGAGCAGCAGTGCCGCGATGTCGAATCCGGTCGCGCCTTCGCTCGCGAACTGCGCACCGAGGAACGCGGCGTTGCGCTCGAGCTCCCGCGTCGCATCCGAGCCCGGACGCAGCTCGGCGGACGCCGCGACGCCGAGTGCCTCGACGAGGTTCGCGACCTGCGCGGTGTGGGTGGCCGCCTTCGTCGCGCGGCGAAAGCGAATCGGCGAGCGCTCGAAGCGAACGATCCAGCTCGCGAGGATCTCGCTCGACCGCTCGCGGACGACCTCGGCGAGCTTCACGGGCATCGGCCAATCGTAGCAACCGGTCGCATCACTAGCCATGATACGATGGTCTTCCCGGTGAAGCTCTCATCCGTTGCGCGCACCGACGTCGGGCGAAGGCGGCAGATCAACGAGGACGCGTTCTTTCGTGACGACGATCGCGGCTTCTATGTCGTCGCCGACGGCGTCGGAGGGCACAACAAGGGCGAGATCGCGAGCCGCGAGGCGGTCGAGCAGCTGCGCATGTGGGTCTACGGTGCGGACCGCGACCTCGATCGGCTCGTCGACCGCATCGCCGCCGGCGACACCGAGTGCGTGTGGGAGATCCGCCGACTCCTCGAGAGCGGCGTCAAGAGTGCCTGTTACATGGTGCACGGCATGGCGGAGCTCGACCCCGAGAAGAAGGGCATGTCGACGACGCTGTCCGCGGTGCTCGTGCGCGCCGGGCTCGCGTTCGCGGTCCACGTCGGAGACAGCCGCGTGTATCGCGTCCGCAAGAAGGGCGTGCTGCAGCTGACCGAGGACCACACGCTGATCAACTACAAGGTCAAGCACGGCATGATGACGAAGGCCGAGGCCGAGAAGGCGAGCGGCAAGAACGTCATCACCCGCGCGGTCGGCCACAAGGATTATGTCCAGGTCGACACCGTCGACATCGACGTCGCGGCCGGCGACCGCCTGCTGCTGTGCAGCGACGGCTTGCACGGCTACTTCCAGAGTGACAAGGACGTGCTCGATCTGTGCGCCGATGGCGATCTCGAGGAGTGCGCCGAGGCGGCGGTCGCGCTCGCGAACCAGCGCGGCGGTAAGGACAACATCACGGCGCTCGTGGTCGAGGTGCAGGGCTGACGAACCAGTGCCAGACTCGCAGCACGCGAGATGACACGTGCGCTGCTCGTCCTGACGCTGGTGATCGCGTGCGACTCGCACGACGAGGCCGCCGCGCCGCAGCCGGTACCGCGTGCCGCCGCGACCGCAGCCGCCGTGCCGGCGCCGGCCGGCAAGCCGGTGATCGCAGGCAGCGTCGTCGACAGTGATTCCGGCAAGCCGGTCGCCGGCGCGGTCGTCGTGTTCCGCGCACCGACCGGCGAGGCGACCGCGAAGACCGACCCCACGGGCGCGTATCGCCTCGAGCTCGCACGCGGCAGCTACCGCGCGTTCGTGCGCGACGAGCGCGTGATCTCGGTCGGCGAGCTCGATCGCGTGCGGCTGTCGAACCTGCCCGCGGTCGACACGATCGGCGTTGCCGACGAGGCGCTGATGCCGGTCGTCGTCGTCGAGCGATCGGCAAGCGGCGTCGACCTCGCGGTCGTGCGCGCCGGACGGATCGTCGGCCACGTCTACGATCCCGACGGCAAGCCGCTCGGCGGCGTCGCGCTGCGCGCGCAGTCGCGCTCGGGGCTGCGGCCGATCCTCGGCACCGATCGCGCGCGCACCGACGCGACCGGCGCGTACGAGCTGCGCGTGCCGGCCGGCGAGTACGTCGTCGATGCCGTGCATGCGAAGTACAGCGGCAGCACCGGGATGCCGGTGCCGATCGCCGCCGGTGGCCAGCTGACGCGCGATCTGACACTGCGCAAGGGCTGCGTGATCGCGGGCCGCGTCGTCGGGCCGACGGGCAAGCCGGTCGGCGACGGCGCGATCGAGCGCTCGCTGAACGGCGCCGATCTCGACTTCGCACCGACGGGCGCGATCCTGTCCGATGGCACGTTTCGCTGGATCACGAACGAGGACACGTTCGTCTCGCTGCGCGCGTGGCCGTGGAAATCGGCGGCGTCGCCGGTGCAGCACTTCGAGTGTCACGATGGCGCGCGTCGCGAGGGCATCGTGCTGCGCGTGCCGGACGTCAAGCCGGACATGGAAGGCGTGCTCGTCGACGCGCGCGGCGCGCCGGCGCCGTTCGCGTACCTCGACGTCGCGCCACTCGATCCGACCGGGTTCTCGCAGCAGGAGCGCACCGACGCGGACGGCAGGTGGGCGGTGTTTCACATGCCGACCGGCCGCTACCGGATCACGACGCAGGCGCCGGGGCGCGGCGTCGTCGCGACGACGCTCGAGGCGCCGGCGCACGACGTCAAGCTGCAGCTGTCCGGCGTCGGTCGCCTCGAGGGCACGACGACGCAGCTCGCGACCGGCAGCTTCGAGCTCCGCGTCGTCGGCTGCCGCGATGGCGTGTCGATGATCCCGGTGCCCGAGGATCGCCGGCTCGTGCTCGTCACCGGCGGGCGGTTTTCCGTCGAGGACGTGCCCGCGTGCGAGGTCGAGCTCGCCGCGGCGTGGCACGGCAAGCCGATCACCGTGCGCACCACGATCACCGCGAATGCGACGGCGCGGATCGAGCTCGCGCTCGGCCCGCCGTACCGCAAGCGCGTCACCGGCATCGTGCGCGACGTCGACGGCCACGCGGTCCCCGGTGCGATCGTCAAGGCGACGCTCGCCTCGCCCGATCACGAGGCGACGCACGACGTGACCGCGGTCAGCGACGAGTCCGGCCGCTACGCGATCGAGACGGTCGCCGGCGCAACGCTGACCGCGAGCGAGCACGCGCGCATCGGCAGCGCGAAGGTCGGGCTCGCGCGCGTCGACGCCGAGCAGGTCGACGTCCGGATCGTCGCGCACGCGCCGTGAGCGGTCGGCTCACTCGACCCTAGCGCCGCGCGCGGCGCTCACTCGATCCTAGCGCCGCGGCGCTCACTCGATCGACAGATCGAGCATGAACGCGTTCGACGCCAGCAGGCCATCGCGGTTGATCATGCCGATCGACATCATCTCGATGCCGAACGCGAGCCGGCGCGTGCGCACGAGATCGAAGCCGGCACCGAACAGCCCGGCTGGCCCGACGAGCGTGACGTCGTCGAGGTCGGGGCCGACGTCGTCGCCCTTGTAGACGCCGAGCCCGACCGCGATCCGCACCCACAGCGCCGGGTTGATCCAGCGCTGCGCGCCGACGAGGAAGTTCGTGTCGTCGTTGCGCTTGAGCTCGGCGCCCTCGGCGTTGACCTTGTGGAACGACGCGACGCCCGCGATCTCGAGCGTCAGCACGCTGCGCTCGGTCGCGACCTGACCGAGCCGGAACGACGCCGAGCCACCGCGCCCGACCGAGTCCTCGATCCCGAACCCGAGCGTCAGGCCGCCGCCGAGCGCCGCGGTGAAGTTGCGGCCGCTGCGCCGCGAGGTCGACTCGAGGTTCGCATCGCCGGCGCGCTCGGCCGCCGGATCGGGCTGCGGATCCGCCGCGGCCGGGCCACTCGCGACCAGGACCACCGCGAGCGCGGCGAGCCTCACCGCTTGCTCCGCTCGGGGATCACGTGGAGCGCGGGAAAGCTCGTGCGCTCGCCGAGGTGGGGCTGCTCGGGCATCAGCAGGCGCGTCACGACCTCGCCGCCGACCAGGTGCTTGTCGACGATCTCGGGGATGTCGTCGACGGTGACGCCGCCGTACCAGACCTGCTCGGGATAGACGACGACCGAGACGCCGTGCTCGCACTGGTCGAGGCATCCCGCGTTGTTCGCGCGCACGATCTTCGACAGCCCGCGCGCCGTCAGCTCGGACTTCAGCCGATCGCGCACCTCGACGCCACCCTTCGCCTTGCAGCAACCCCGCGGATGATCGGCCGGCCGTTCGTTGATGCACACGAACACGTGACGCTGAAAGCTCGGCATCGGGACCGAGGCTAGCATGCGGGTCGTACCGACACCTACGTACCTGTCGTCGCGGTGGCCCGGCTCCTTGAAGACACCGCGGCGCTGGCGCATTCTTAACGACAGTCGGTCGGGTCGTGCTCTGGGTGTGATCCGGTCGCGTCGAGATGAGCGATTCCCGTGTCATTCCTGCGCGCGCGTCGACCGCCACGATGGTCGGTGCCGTGCTCGGCAACTACCGGATCACGACCGAGATCAGCACCGGAGGGATGGGAACCGTGTACCGCGCGCAGCACGAGCTGCTCGGCCGCTCCGCCGCGGTGAAGCTGTTGCGCCCGGAGCTGACGACGAACGACGAGCTCGTCGAGCGGTTCTTCAACGAGGCGAAGGCGCTGTCCGCGATCCGGCACCCGGGCATCACCGAGGTCTACGACTTCGGCTACACCGAGGACGGGCTCGCGTACCTCGTGATGGAGTTTCTCGACGGCACACCGCTGTCGAGGGCGATCAGCGAGCGCGGCCGGTTCACCGAGGTCGAGGCCGCGACGATCGCGCGCGGAATCGCGAGCGCGCTCAAGGCAGCGCACGACAAGAACATCATCCATCGCGATCTCAAGCCGGACAACGTGTTCCTGATCCCGGACAGCGACGCGCCGACCGGCGAGCGCGCGAAGGTGCTCGACTTCGGCATCGCGAAGCTCGCCGATCCCGGTGCCACGACATCGCGGCGGACCCAGACCGGCGTGCTGATGGGAACGCCGCAGTACATGGCGCCCGAGCAGGCACGCGAGGCCGGCACGATCGACGCGCGCGCGGACCTGTACTCGCTCGGCTGCATCCTGTACGAGCTGCTCGTCGGCCAGCCACCGTTCGTCGGCGAAGGCGCCGGCGAGGTGATCGCGATGCAGATGTTCAACAAGCCGGAGCCGCCGAGCACCCGGCTCGTCGCGGTCACGCCCGAGATGGAAGAGATCGTGATGCGGCTGCTCGCGAAGGAGCCCGCCGGGCGCTACCAGACCGCGGGCGAGCTCGCGATGGCGCTGTCCGCCGCGGGCGCCCGGCTGTCGTCCCGACTGTCCGCGCCGCTGACCGCACCGCTGTGGGCGCCGTCGAGCCCGCATCACCAGCAGCTCGGCAACGCGGCGACGCAGCTCTCGACGCTGCCGATGGACGCGCCCCCGACGTTCCTCGACGAGCCGCCGCCGCACGTCACGGCCTCGAAGCAGCGCTCGAAGCTGCCGATCATCGCCGGCGCGATCACGCTCGTCGTCGCCGCCGCGGCGGTCGTGCTCGTCGCGACGCATCGCGAGTCCACGCCGGAGCCCGCGCCCGCGAGCACGCTCGAGCCGGCACCCGTCGCGCCGCCGAGTGTACCGATCGCGAGCCCGGACAAACCGGACAAGCCGGACAAGGCGATCAAGCCGGACAAGCCGGACAAGCCGGACAAGCTCGCCCAACCGGATGATCACAAACCGGACAAGCCGGCCGATCACAAACCGGACAAGCTGGGCGATCGCAAACCGGACAAGCGCAAGCCGGACAAGCCGGACAAGGCCGAGCATCACAAGCCGGACAACCAGGCCCGTCACGACGGGACGAAGCGGCAGGATGCGTCCGGTCCGGTGACGAAACCCGACGGGGTCTCGGACCAGGGCGCCGTGACCAAGCCGAGCCGCGCACCGCAGGGACCGACCTCGCCCGGCGGCTCGCCGATCGAGACGACGCTCGACGACAACAAGGACTCCAAGAAACCGTGATCGCTCGACTGACTTGCCTGGCGACGGTGCTCGCGTCGTCGCTGGTATGGGCGCAAGCACCGCGTCCGAACACGCCGCCCTCGCCGCCGTCGCCACCGCCACCGTCGCCACCGCCCGTGACCGCGACGCCGGCACCGCCACCGCCGCCGCTCGCGCAGATCAAGGATGACAAGCAGCTCGCCGAGGTGCTGTCGTCGATCACGCAGGATCCGGCGGTGCCGGTCGACGATCCCGCGAAGCGTCCACTCGCGCAGGCGCTGATGATCGAGGGCGTCAAGCAGCTCCAGGCGAAGGCGTTCGATCAGGCACTCGCGAACTTCCTCGAGGCGTACGCGAAGATCCCGAGCCCGAAGATCCTGCTGAACATCGCGTCGACGTTGCGTGACATGGGGCGGCTCGCGGACGCCGCGAACACGTACCAGCGCTACCTCTCGGATCCCGCGACCGGCTCCGAGCGCGTCGCCGAGGTCAAGGAGCTGCTGCTGCGGCTCGACGAGCAGCTGACGATCTTGACCGTGCGCGTGTCGCCGCATGGCTCGTACGTGTCGGTCGATGCCGGGCCGTTCATCCCGGTGGGCAGCACGCTGATGACGCGCGTGCGCCCCGGGCTCCACCTCGTGCGCGTGCGCAAGGAGGACGACGCGAACGAGCTGACGGTGAACGGCTTCGAGGGCGAGAACAAGGAAGTGCTCGCGACCGTCGAGCCCAAGCAGAGCGACGTCAAGATCACCGACGCCAAGAAGGTAAAAGATCCGAAGCTGCCGGCCGAGACGCCGAAGCCGAAGGTCGTCGAGCCGGCGAAGCCGCCGCCCGAGCATCAGGAGGGCTGGCTGATCACCGGCCAGTACGGATCGGACGGCACCGGCCGCGAGCGCAAGGTGCTGTCGAGCTACGCCGGCGCGCCGGTCGAGGCGATCGTGCCCGCGTTCGAGGTGCTCGACAGCGGCGATGTCGTGATCCAGCGGCCGCGCGAGACGATCGCGTCCGGCGTCGTCGGTGTCGTGCGGATCGATGCCGAGGGCCGCGGGTTCGCGGGTGGGATCGGCTTCGCGATCGCGCGCGGCCGGTTCGAGGGCGACATCATGCTGCTGCGCTCGGAGCAGACCGGCGGCTACCTCGGGTTCCGCTACCGGCTGTTCACCGGGTTCTTCCGTCCGTACGCGGCGGTCGGCATCCCCGGCTTCGTGTTCGACAGCACGACCGAGACCGCCGGGATGACGACGACCGAGAAGAAGCTCGCGATCGGCGCGCGCGCCGCCGCAGGGCTCGAGCTCTACATCAACGGCCACCTCAGCGTGCACGGCGACGTCGGCTTCGAGCACTTCTGGTTCACCGAGAAGCCGTTCGTCGACAACGTCGTGGTGCCCTCGGTCGGCGCGATCGTGAGGATGTGATGCGGCGGCGACGTCGCGCGCTCCGCCGGGTGATCAGCGTCGCGTGCGTGCTCGGCGTCGCCGCGCTCGCGTACGCGGCGACCGGCACCGACAGCCAGGCGATCGATCCCGCACCGTCGATCCTCGTCGTGTCGCACCAGAACGGCACAGGCGGCAGCGGCGCCGTGATCCTCACGAACAACGGCACCACGGCATTCGACATCGGCAGCGTGTCGTACGCGTGCGACTCCGCGATGCAGCTCCAGGGCGGCAGCGGCGGCACGCCGTTCACGCTCGCGGCCGGCGCGAGCAAGCCGCTCGTCGTCGCGTGTCCGCCGTCGCTGCCGCTCGGCATGCAGCGCTGCACGTTCTCGGTCAACGACAGCACCGGCCAGCCGATCACGAGCTTCCTCGGCGTCTGCCAGACGCAAGGCATGGTCGGGATGACGGCGAGCCCGTCGTCGATCGACTTCGGCGACGTCGCGGTCGGCACGACCTCGCCGACGACGAAGGTCACGCTGACCGCCGGCAACCTGACCTCGATCGATCTGCTGCAGCTGCAGGTCGATAGTGACAGCTTCGAGATCGCGGCACCGTGCGCGACGAACACGACCGGCTGCGACGCGACGGTCGCGGTCCTGCCCGGCGGCTCGACGACGGTCGACGTCGCGTGCCGACCGAAGGCCGCGGGTCCGGTGACCGGCCGGCTGTTCGCGATCAGCGGTGGCAACGGGTTCTTTCTCGGATCGCCGGTGATGCTGAGCTGCAACGGCGGCGCCGCGACCGCGCCCGTGCTCGACGTGTTTCCGACCGCGATCGACTTCGGCCGCGTCGAGGTCCAGGGCGGCAGCGCGCAGACCTCGCTCGCGCTGAGGAACATCGGCGGCGGCACGCTGACGATCGACAACATCCAGATCGACGACCGCAGCGTGCCCGGCGCGCGCGCCGACTGGAGCTCGGTCGTCGGCGGCCAGTGCACGACCGTGCCGTGTCCGCTCGCGGGTGGCCAGGAGCTCGACGTGATCGTCAACTTCGATCCGAGCCAGCTCGACGCGCGCCCGGCGTCGATGCTCGTGCAGTACACGACCGCGATCGGCGCGAGCCAGAACGTGACCGTTCCGCTCGACGGCATCGGCCAGGGCGCGACACTCGAGCGCGTCGGCACCGGCACGCTGAACTTCGGCATCGTGCCGCTCGACACCACGTCGAGCCCGCTCTCGCTGAGGCTGCACAATGCCGGCAACCGACCGACGACCGCGACGCTCGTCTCGGCCGGCGAGCCGACGTTCGCGTTTCCGGTCGCGGTCACCGTCGATCCGGGCGTCGACACCACGGTGCCGATCACGTGCCGGTCGAGCACCGAGGGCGTGTTCGGCGCGACGCTCACGGTCAGCGCGCCGGACGTCGTGACGCCCGCGGTCGACGTCGCGCTCGCGTGCGAGGTCCGCAACACGCAGCTCGCCGCGAAGCCGGGCGCGCTCGATATTCCCGGCGAGATCGTGTCGAACGGCATGGTCCGTCACGAGCTGATCGTGATCGAGCGCGTCGGCACCGGACCCGCGATCCCGCTGAACCCCCCGGTGCTGATGAACGGCACGCCGAACCTCACGCTCTCGCTATCGCAGACGATGACGACCGCGACGATCGACGTCGGCATCGACACGAGCATGCCGGGGCCGTTCGCCGACACGATCGTCGTCAGCTCGCCGCAGACCGGGATCACGCCGATCACGATCCCGGTGTCCGGCACGATCGTGACCGCATCGTTCACGACTCCGAACGTCGTCTCGCTCGGCACGTTCTGCGTCGGACAGCCGACGACGTCGAGCCTCGTCGCGATGACGTCGACCGGGACCGCGCGGCTCGACCTGCTCGCGCCGCCGATCTTGCAGGGCGACCCGTCGCCGTTCGACGTCGCGCCCGCGATCCCGTCGACCTACCCGGCGACCGTCGCGGCCGGCGGCAGCGCGAGCGTCACGCTGACGCCGAAGCGCGGCACCGCGGCCGGTGACGTCACCGACGTGCTCGTGTGGACGACCGAGCAGGCGGGCCGCCAGCAGACGACGGTCACGGCATCGTTCGTCGACAACGGCGGCGCGCTCGCCCCGTCGATGCTGAGCTTCGGCGAGGTGCCGATCCGCGTCGTCGTGCCGAACGCGATGCAGGTGACGCTGCAGAACTGCGACCTCGCGCCGCTGACGCTCGAGCCGCTCGACGTGCCCGAGCCGTTCGCGCTCGACAGCGAGTTCCCGACCGCGCTCGCGCCCGGCGAGAAGGCAGTGTTCTCGATCGCGTTCCGGCCCACGACGGTCGGCCACTTCGAGCAGACGATGACCGTGCGCTCGACGGCCGGCGACACGTATCCGGTGCTGCTCGTCGGCGACGGCATCACGAACGGCAGCGGCGGCGAGGGCGACGGCGGGCTCGTCGACGAGACCAGCTTCTACGCCTGCGGGGGATGTGCGTCTCACGATCCGTCCGGTGTGCTCGCGATCGCAGTCGCGGTCGTGTGCGCGGCCGGCGCACGTCGCCGTCGCCGATGATTTGGCATACGCTGGTCGGGATGCCGCGGTGTCCGCAGGTGGGGTTCGTCGCGATCGCGCTCGTGCTCGCCGCGCTCGGCTGCAACACGCCCGCGAACGGCTCGTTCTCGCGCGCCGAGATCGTACCGACCGATGCGATCGCCGACGACGGATCCGCGATCCAGATCGATCCGAACACGATCGCGATCATCGGGGTCGGCGATGGCTCGACGAGCATGGCCTCGGGCACGGTCAGCGGGACCGGCAGTGTCGTCGATCTCGCGGGCATCGATCTCGTCGACCCGACCGGCGCGTTCCAGATCATCAGCCCGCCCTGCCCCGGCGGCGCGTGCACGTTTCCGCCGGGCGCGCAGCCGCTCGGCAACGGGCTCGCGGTCGACATCACGTGCGTGCCGATGGCGGGCAATCCGCGTAGCGCGACCGTGACCGTCCACGCCGCGAACGGCACGAGCGATCAGTCGCTCGTGACCTGCGACGTCCAGGCGACCGGCCCGGCGATCATCGTGCCGGGCTCGCTCGGTCCGCTCGTCACCCAGGTCAACACGCCGGCGAGCGGCGGACTCACGATCACGAACAGTGGAGACGTCCCGATCGACATCTCGCTCGACCCACCAGGCGGCGCGTGGACCGCCGGGAGCTGCGTCGCGCCCGGCAAGTGCACGATCCCGACGGGCACCGATCTCGTCGTGATGATGACGTTCCTGCCGACCGTGCATGGCGACAGCAACGTCAACCTCGCGGTCCACACGAACCCGGACGTCGGGACGAAGAACGTGCTGCTCCAGGGCACTGGGCTCGGCGGCAAGCTCCAGGTCGACACGCCCGCGGCACCCGCGTTCTCGATCGACTTCGGCACGATCGCGAAGAACCAGCTCGCGACCTCCGCGGTGCTGATGACGAACGCCGGCAACCAGCAGAGCACGATCACGCCGTCGAACCCGGGCGCGCCGTTCACCGTGCCGACCGCGCCGATCGACATCACGGGCGACAACGGCACCGCGAGCTTCCCGGTCAGCTGCATGTCCGCGACCCCCGGCGGGCCGTTCGATCGCACGATCGATCTCGCGCTGTCGCCGAACACGTACGACGCGAACACGACGCAGATCGCGGTCCACTGCACGATCGCGAACACGAACGTCCAGGTCGCACCGAACCCCGTCGACATGGGCAACCTGCAGGTCGGACAGCCGTCGAGCGTCGTCACGGTTTCGATCGCCAACCCCGGCAATGCGGCGGTGACCGTGCAGGCGATCCGGCTCGTCAACGCGCCCGCGGCCCTCACGCTCGGCACGCCGTCGCTCGCGCTCCCCGCGACGCTGCCCGCGAAGGCGATGATGACCACGACGGTCGAGCTCGCGACCACCGGCGACGTCGTGCTCGCTGGCGTCACGCTCGAGGTCGAGGTGATCGAGACCGAGACCGTCGTGCTCGAGCTGCCGGTCACCGGCTCGGTCGGCACGCCATCGGCGAAGGTGATCCCGGATCAGCTCGACCTCGGCACGGTGTGCGTCGGCACGCCGATCACGGGCACGATCACGATGACGAACGACGGCACCGCGACGCTGACGATGCAGCGCCCGACGATGTCATCGCCGAGCTTCAGCCCGCTGTTCCGCAATCCGACCGACTACCCGACGCCGCTCGTGCCCGGTGCGAGCGCGATGGTCGACGTCATGCCGGCGACCTCGAGCGCGGGCCGGATCGAGGCCGTGCTCGAGTGGGACGTCGACGTCCCGCTCGCGCCGTTCCAGATCCCGGTCGCGCTCGAGTTCATCGCGTCGGGCACCGCGGTGTCACCGAGCCGGCTCGTGTTCGGCACGCTCGACCTCGACGAGGAGAGCCCGGCGCGCGTCATCACGCTCGAGAACTGCGGCACCGAGCCGACGGTCGTCGCGTACAGCGGCGTCACCGCGACGCGCGGCGGCGCGAACGCGTGGCACGTGCTGCCTCCGGCGGACGAGCGCACGCTGCTGCCCGACGAGAAGATGCAGATCACGGTCAGCTTCGCGCCGACCACGCCGGGCGCGCACGTCGCCGAGCTCCGGCTCGATCTCGGCGGCCAGCAGCGCATCGTCACGCTCGAGGGCGACGCGATCGGTACGGCCGTCGGAGACACGAGCTTCTACGCGTGCAACTGCACGACCGGCACGCCGGCGGGCGGCTGGCCGATCGGGATCGCGCTCGTGCTCGTGCTGCGCCGCCGGCGCGCGGTCAGCGCCCGGTGCCCGAGCGAATCTTCTTGAGCTCGCCGAAGAACAGCTCGATCTCCTCGCGCTTCGTGTAGAAGTGCGGCGCGATCCGGATCCCGGCGCCCGGGCGGTGATCGCAGAAGAACTTGCGGCGGTTGAGCTCGCGGCAGACATCGGCCGAGCCGACGAAGTCGAACACGACCGAGCCGCCGCGCCGGTCGTCGCTGCGCGGGCTGTTGAGCTTCATGCCGAGCTCGTCGACCCAGTCGATGCAGGCCTGCGTCATCACGAGGCTCTTCTCGCGGATCTTGCGCACGCCGATCTCGCCCACGATGCGCTGGCCCGCGCGCGCCTGGTACAGCGCCGCGACCGCCGGCGTGCCGCCCATGTAGCGCCACACGTTGTCCGCGTAGGTCTGCGCCGGCATCGTGAACGCGAACGGCGCCTCGTTGCCGAACCAGCCGGTGACGCGCGGCGCGAACTGCTCGATCAGATCCTGGCGCACGTACAGCCACGCCGCGCCCGGGCCACCGCACAGGTACTTGACCGAGCCGCCGAGCGCGAACGACACGCCGAGCTCGACGACATCGAACGGCACCGCGCCGATCGACTGGTAGCAATCGAGGATCACGTGCGCACCGACCTGGCGCGCGCGCTCGCAGATCGCCTTCGCGTCCTGGATGTACGCCGACGAGAAGATCACGTGCGACATCGGCACGAGCAGCGTGTGCTCGTCGATCGCCGCACACATCGCGTCGGTGTCGATCGTGGTGCCGTCCTTGCTCTCGACGAGCACGCACTGTGCACCCCGCCGTTGCTCGGCCTGCCAGACGTACGACACCGTCGGGAACTGCAGCGCCTCGTAGACGATCTTGTTGCGCTCGGGCGTGTAGTCGAAGCACGACGCGATCACGCTCGAGATCGTCGACACGTTCTGGTTCATCACGATCGTGCCCGCAGGCGCCGAGATGATCTTGCCGATCCGCTCGGCCGCGCGATCGACCTCGGGAAGCCAGTCGCTCCACGCCGTGATCGACTTCGTGCGCCACAGCTCGAAGAACTCGCCGAGGTCGTCCTTCGCCTGCGCCGGCACGCAGCCGAGCGAGTGCGAGATGAAGTGGACGCACTCCTCGAGCGCGGGAAACTGCTTGCGATACTCGAGCAGGCTGTCGGCGACCGGGTCTGCCATGGCCGATGGCTTACCACGTGCCGTCGGCGATCAGATCGCGGACCACACCGACGTCTCGAGCTGCGCGAGCATGCCGCGCGCGGTCTCCGCATCCGGCAGGCCCGCGACGTCGCGCAGCGCGCCATCGCACTCGCCGACCTCGAGCGCGAGCTCGTCGCGCGCGGCCTCGGCGGCGTCGTGCAGCGCGCGCCGATCGTCGGCCGATAGCTGCGGGCGCAGCCACGCGTCGAGCTTCCACGACAGCGCGGCGTGCTTCGCCTCGTCGAGTGCGATCTGCTGCATCGCCGCGCGGACCTCGGGATCGCGCGCCGCGCGTGCCTGATAGCCGGCGAGCACCGCACCGTAGGTCTCGCGGATGCAACCCTCGACGAGGTTATCGACCGCGAGCGCGCGCGCCGACCGCCGCGGCGCGGCCTCGATCATCCGCAGCTCGGGCGAGCCACCGTGGCGGCGCGCGAGCAGCTCGCACGTCGCGGCGTGGCGGACCTCGTCGGCGGCGGCAGCGATCACCGCGCGCACGAGGCTCGCCGGCGCACCGAGCGCGCGCAGATCCGCGTGCAGATCCGCGAACGCGCGCACCGATGCCGCCTCGAGCTCGGCCTGCTGCGCGAGGTACGCGCCGACGCGATCGCCGTCGTGCTGGCCGCTGCGATAGCCGGCCGGCCGGCGCCCACCGACGCAGAACACCTCGGGCGTGTAGATCACGAGGTCGCGATTCGTCGCGGTATCGGCGGTGAGCGCGCACTCGGTGAAGCCGTCCGCGGGATAGCCGTACTTGCGCTCGTAGACCTTCGCGCACAGCGGCTCGCAGTTCTGGTCGGTCTTGCAGCTCTGGACGAGCGCGGCGAGCTCGGCATCGAGCGTCGGCGCGAGCAGGATCTGCTCCTGCTTGGCCTCGGGGCAGCCACTGGTGTCGACGCAGCCGGGCAGCGTCAGCGGCGCGGACAGCGCGATCGAAGCGAGGGTGCGGCGGAGCGTCAGGGTTCGCATGTGACAGCCCAGTTGCAGCGGCCACGCCAGCCGCAAGTGCGCGTCGTTGCTCGACGCCGCCGCGATGCGCCCGGCCGGCGGTCTCACGCCGCCTGACGTCGATGTCTCGGCAGCGGTGACGCTATGGCGCCGGTGTCGGGGTGCTCGCCGATCCCGATCCGGTCGCGGGCGGCGCCGCCGATCCGGCCGCGGACCCCGAGCCCGCACCCGCCGGCGGCTCGGTCGGCTTCGGGACCGGCAGCGGCACGGTGTCCGGCGCGGTCGCCGAGCCGGTGCCCGGCTTCGGGATCTCGAGCGGCGTCGGCTCGAGGTTCTGGGTGTCCTCGGGCGGGGCGACCGGCTCGTCGGGCGCGTTCGTCTCGCCGAAGTACATCGCGGTCGCCGCGATCAGCGCGAGCCCGATGCCGATGCCGCCGGACAGCTCGAGGCACGACAGGTGCTCGTCACTCGCGAGCTCGCACGTGCCCTCGCCGAGCGTCCCCGCGACGAGCCCGGTCGTGATCGCCGGGTGCTTGACCGCGAAGTTGCAGCTCGCAGCGAGGACAAGAATGCTGATCGCGACGCGGCGCACGACTCCCTTTAACACGGACACGCGCGATCAGCCGTGGTAGCCGGGATCCTTGCCCTTGGCCGCCTGCTGCGCGGTCCACTCCCCGAACACCTCGTCGCGGACGTCCCACAGCTTCGGGAAGAACCGCTGCTTCATGCCGTGCGCGAGCAGGTCGGAGTGCTTGCCCTTGAGCGACGGCGTGCCGGTACCGATGATCCGGTACACGAGCACGAGGTGGCGATAGCGCCAGGTCTGCAGCAGCTGGTCGTAATCGACGAGCGCCTCGCAGAGCTGGAACAGCTGGTGATGATCGTGCGGCGAGTCGTAGATCTGGCGCAGCGTCACGCCGGTCCGCTCGAGGAACGCGGCGACCGCCGGCCACACGAGCTCGCCGGGCAGTCGCAGCATCGTGCGAAACCCGGGCGACTCCTGGCCCGAGCCGCGCCCGAGCCCGGTGCGGATCGTCATGTAGTCGGTCGGTGCCATCGTGTCGAGCAGGTCGACCGAGTGCAGCAGCACGCGCTGCACCGCCGACACGCGACGCAGGTGCGTGATCGCGCGCGCGGTGTCGTCCTTGGCGAGCAGCTCGCAGACAAACCGCAGCTCGTGATCGACGAGCTTCATGTACAGCTCGTGTGCCTGATGGACGACCTGGAACTGCAGCTCGTCGTGGCAGGTCAGCTGCTCCGGCGACTTCTGAAGCGCCAGCAGCTCCTCGGTGCGGATGTACTTCTCGTAATCGGTGAGCTGCGCCATTGCGAGGCGTGTCTACCACACTCCGGGCCGGCTCCCGGACGCAGACAAAGCCCCGGCTATTTTGCCGCAGTGCGCGAGCCGCCGAACTTGTCCGTGCTCGGTCCGGGCGGCGCGTCGGCCTTGACGTCGAGCGTCGCGGTGTTGGCGCCGTCCTTGATCTCGAGCTCCGACAGCGTCGGCTCGGCGCTCTGCTCGGTCCACGCCGCGACCCGGTACTTGCCCGGCGCGAGCGCCTTGAACGCGAACGTACCGTCGGGCTGGACGACGACGTAGTGCGGCGCATCGACGACGACGACGTACGCGGACATGTTCGCGTGGAGGTTGCAGCCGAGCCGCACGATGCCGGGCTTGTCGAACCGGACCTCGCGCTGCTGGCCGGTCCTGTACATCCCGAGGTCGAACGGCTTGCTGCTCGAGAGCGAGAACACGTTGTGCAAGATCGGATCGAAGTTCGGGAACTGGATCGTCGAGCCGACCGGGACCGCGGTGACGTGCGGCGCGAACGTCTTGTCGCGCTGCTCGATCACGCGCGTCTTCGGCGTGCGCTTCTTGCCGCCCTTGATCGGCGTCAGCGTCACGACGCCCATGCCGCTCGGGATCTTGCCCTCGACCTTCAGCGTGCCAGCGAGCGTGCCGACCTGCTTCGGTGCCGGATCCTTGTAGTCCTCGTCGGAATTTCCGGCCTGCGCGGGCTGCGGCGTCGCGTCCTTCGCGGGCTTCGCCGTGGTCGCGACGCGCGGCGGTGCACCGTCGCGAAACACCTTCGCGACGCTCGCGAGCGGCTTCGGGCCGGTCGCGAGCTCGGCGCGCGTGAACAGCTGCTCGGCGTAGTTGCGCTGTCCGCGCTTGCCCGCGACGACCGCGGCGGCGAGCAGCTCCTGCACCGCGGGATCCTTCTGCGCCGCGGCGAGCTTCGTCACCTTGTCGAGCTGCGCGTCCGCGATCGGACGCAGGTTCTCCGCGGGAGCGAGGATCTCCGGCGTCAGCGGCCCGAGCGCCGCGACTAGCTCGGACTTCTCCTGGTCGGGGACGTGAAGCTTGTCGAGCGCCGCGGCGAGATCCTCGACGAGCGCCTTGAGCTCGTCCTCGACGACATCCATCGCGGCGTGCGACGCGTACATGTTCCGGCCGGTGTACGTGCAGGGCCCGCCGGTCACGAGGCACACGAGCTCGGCGAGCAGCTTCTTGAGGTTCGCGGCGTCGGTGTTGAAGAACCGCAGCTTGATCCGCGGATCGGCGGTCGCGCGCGTGACGAGCTCGTCGACGACCGCGGTGACCGCGTCGTTGCCGCCGAGCCGGTCGTACAGCGACTTCGGCGGCTCCGGCTTCTCCGGCGGTGGCGGCGAGGGCGGCGGCTCGGGGGTCGCGGCCGGCTGGTGATCCGGCGGCGGTCCGCTCACCACCATCTGCGGGTGTTTGGAACCGCAGCCCGCGATCGCGAGCAGGAGCGCGAACAGTCTCGTCATGGGTCCCCCGGACGATGGTCTCACGACGCGCGCCGGCGACGGTGAGACCGGGGATGACGCACGCGATCGCGCACCACGCCGTACATCGCGCCTGCCACATCGTGCCTCGCAACTGCATTGAGATCGTCGCGCACGCTCGGCGACACTGGGCGTGCCGTCCGGACTCGGAGCGTCCCTTGCGCACTCGCCTCATCCTGATGTTCGCGTTGCTGTCGTCCGCCGGAACCGCGGCCGCGCAGCCCGGCGTCACGCCTCCCGTCGACAACCCTGCGCCGGCGTACAGCGAGCCCGCACCCCCGCCCGGCCCGCCGCCGCCGCCGTCGTCGCGCGTGACGTTCGTGTCGACCGGCGCGACGCGCTGGGATGTCCGGATCGACGACAACGCGGTGTGCACGACGCCGTGCTCGATCCCGATCGAGCCGATGCGGTTCGTGACGATGCACTCGCACGATCGACATCCGATCAAGCTCGACGTCGGCTACGTCCCCGACGGTGACGTGCTCGTCCGCGCGAAGCCGCGCGACAACGGCGCGTTCGCGACCGGCATCACGTTCACGACGCTCGGCGGAGCGGCCGCGGTCACCGGGATCACGCTGTTCGCCGTCGGCAGCGCGACCGACAACGGCACGATGTACCGGGCGGGCCTGATCACCGGCGTGATCGGGCTCGGCGTCACCGCGGGATCGATCCAGCTGATCCGCCGCTCGCTGCCGCGGGCACACGTCGGGCGTGCGCAACCGTATGTCGCCGGCACGCAGGTCGGGCTCGCGGGCGCGTTCTAGCCCACGCTCGAGCAGCTGCCAAACCAACGCCATACATCGGCGTCATTACTTATGTTTTCAGAAAGTTGTTAGCACTCGCCCCCGGGGGTTGCCAACGCGAGAACCGGTGTTTATAGACACCACCGCGAACCAACTGGGAGTGAGGCTCAATGAAGATCCGTCCACTGCACGACCGAATTCTTGTGAAGCGTCTCGAAGAGGAGACCAAGACCTCGGGTGGTCTGTTCATCCCCGACTCGGCCAAGGAGAAGCCGATCCAGGCCAAGGTGATCGCCGTCGGCGCCGGCAAGCGCGACAAGGACGGCAAGCTCATCGCCCTCGAGGTGAAGAGCGGTGACCGCGTGCTGTTCAGCAAGTACAGCGGCACGGAAGTGAAGATCGACGGCGAGGAGCACCTGATCCTTCGCGAAGACGATCTGCTCGCGGTCCTCGACTAACCCTTCACCTCGCAAGGACAAGACCAATGGCTGCCAAGGAAATCATTTTTTCGTCGAATGCCCGTAGCGAGATCGCGAAGGGCCTCAACATGCTCGCCAACGCCGTGAAGGTCACGCTCGGACCTCGCGGTCGCAACGTCGTGATCGAGAAGTCGTGGGGCTCCCCGACGGTGACCAAGGACGGCGTCACCGTCGCCAAGGAAGTCGAAGTCGAGAACAAGTTCCAGAACATGGGCGCGCAGATGGTGAAGGAGGTCGCATCGAAGACTTCCGACGTCGCCGGTGACGGCACGACCACCGCGACCGTGCTCGCGCAGGCGATCTACAACGAGGGCGCCAAGCTCGTCGCCGCGGGCCTCAACCCGATGGACCTCAAGCGCGGCATCGACGCCGCGGTCGCGTCGATCGTCGACCAGATCAAGGCGATGTCGACCCCGACGAAGGGCAAGGACGACATCGCGCAGGTCGGCACGATCAGCGCGAACGGCGACACCGAGATCGGCAACATGATTGCCGAGGCGATGAAGAAGGTCGGCAAGGAAGGCGTCATCACCGTCGAAGAGGCGAAGACGATGCAGTCCGAGCTCGACGTCGTCGAGGGTATGCAGTTCGACCGTGGCTACCTGTCGCCGTACTTCGTGACCGACAGCGAGCGCATGGAGGTCGTGCTGAACGACCCGTACATCCTCGCGCACGAGAAGAAGATCTCGAACATGAAGGAGCTCCTGCCGGTTCTCGAGCAGGTGGCGAAGCAGGGCAAGCCGCTCCTCATCATCGCCGAGGACGTCGATGGCGAGGCGCTCGCGACGCTCGTCGTGAACAAGCTGCGTGGCACGCTGCAGGTCGCCGCCGTCAAGGCGCCGGGCTTCGGTGACCGCCGCAAGGCGATGCTCCAGGACATCGCGGCCCTCACCGGCGGCGAGGCGATCACGGAGGACCTCGGCCTCAAGCTCGAGAACCTCACCCTGTCGGATCTCGGCCGCGCCAAGCGCGTCACGATCGACAAGGACAACACGACGATCATCGAGGGCGCGGGCGCGAAGGAGAAGATCGAGGCGCGCGTCAAGACGATCCGTCGCGAGGTCGAGGAGACCACGTCCGACTACGATCGCGAGAAGCTCCAGGAGCGCCTCGCGAAGCTCGTCGGCGGCGTCGCGGTGATCCGCGTCGGCGCGGCGACCGAGGTCGAGATGAAGGAGAAGAAGGCGCGCGTCGAGGACGCGATGCACGCGACCCGCGCGGCCGTCGAGGAGGGCATCGTCCCCGGCGGCGGTGTGGCGCTCGTCCGCTGCATCCCGGCGCTCGACAAGCTGACGTTCGATGACGACCGCCGCTACGGCGTCAACATCATCCGTCGCGCGCTCGAGGAGCCGATGCGTCAGATCGCCGGCAACGCCGGCGTCGATGGCTCGATCGTCGTCGCCAAGGTCAAGGAGGGCTCGGCCGGCTTCGGCTTCAACGCCGCGAAGCTCGAGTACGAGGACCTGATCAAGGCCGGCGTGATCGACCCGGCGAAGGTCGTCCGCATCGCGATCCAGAACGCGGCCTCGGTCTCGGGCCTCATGCTCACGACCGAGACGCTGATCGCCGAGAAGCCGAAGAAGGAAGACAAGGCGGCTGGCGGCCACGGCCACGGCCACGACTTCGACGACTGATCGCTGATCGCTAGATCTGCGAGCGGGCCGGGCAGCGATGCTCGGCCCGTTGTCGTTCCGGATCAGGTCCGCATCACCAGCATCGCCCGGCTCTCGACGATCCGCTGGCGGCGCGCCGACAGCTCGTCGTGGCGCGCGCGCACCGGCTCGAGCCGCGCGCGCAGGCGTGCGATCCGGCCGGTGAGATCGGCCGATGCGGCCGCGAGCCGGCGCGTACGATCGCCGTCCTTCAGCAGCGCGGACAGCCAGTCGTCGAGCTCGACGTCGGCCGGATCGGCGGCGGGGATGTCGAGCGGCAGCGGCGCGAGGTCCGCCATCTCGGTCTCGAAGATCTTGAGCTTGGCCTCGGCGTCGCCGGCGATGCCCTTGGCGTCGCGCTTCTTCGTCTCGACGCCGGCGCTCGCATCGTTCAGCATCTGCACGAGCACGGCGAGCCCCGCGAGCGCGGCGTGTCCGGCGACGACGGCCTCGTGCAGCGGCACGAGCTCGATGTCGATCGACATGATCTGGATGTCGAGCTCCTGCAGATCGGCGGCGATCGGCGCACCGCTGCGTCGCAGGTCGGCTTCCTTGTCGGTGCGCGCCGCCTCGAGGTCGGCCTCGGCGCTCGCGAGCTGCGAGACCCGGGTGTCGAGGCTCTCGATCTGCCGGCGCAGTGCATCGCGCATCGCGGCCGCTTCCTGCAGCCGGACCAGCGCCTCGTAGGCCTCGCGCTGCTCGCGCGCGAGCTGGCCGCCGAGCAGGTCGTTGAGGAACGCGATCACGCCCTTGCCGAGCCGATCGACGTCGGCCTGCTCGCGGCGGTGCTCCAGCGTGAGCTGCTGCACGCGCTGGTCCTGGGTGGCGAGCTGCGATGCGAGCTGCGCGCGGACCCGTAGGAGGTGTTCGCGCTCGGCGATCGCGGCCTGCGCGGCCCGCAGGCGTTCGTCGGGAGTCGGCACGCGCACAACGTACTGCAATGCCCCCACCCGACGGATGAACGAACCGGCGCGATCTGGGAACCTGGTGCTGTCGTGTTCGATGACAGCTTGTCGGGTTTCCTCGCAACGGACGCGTGTAACTACGCGGTCATGGCTCGCATCCGAGGGCATACCCGTTGCTAGCCTGCAGGAGCTCGATGCGGTCATTCCCCTGGGTCGTGTGCGTGGTGGCATTGCTGGTGCGACAGGCTGCCGCGCAGCCGCCGCCGCCTGAGCAGCCGGCACCGCCACCGCCGGAGCAACCGCAGGGGGCGACGATCACGGCGAGCGGCCGCGTGATCGACGCGCTCGGCAAGCCGGTGCGCGGCGCCGAGGTCCACCTCGAGGGCGGCGCGGATCGCGTGAAGACCGACGCGAACGGCCGGTTCCAGATCCGCGTGCCGATCGGCGCGACGCTCGTGATCGATTCGACGCGGTTTGCGCCCGGGATCGCGATCGTCAGCGGCGAGGCGCTCGATGACATCGTGCTGCTGACGACGTCGCAGCTCGGCGAGACGATCGAGATCCAGGGCGAGGCGCCGCCGCCCGCGCCCGGTGCGGCGCAGCTCGATCGCGAGGAGCTGCAGCGCGTGCCCGGCACCGGCGGCGACATCGTGCGCGCGCTGACGGTGATGCCGGGCGTCGTCAACCTGCAGGTGCCGCTCGGCTACTCGGGCGTCGTGATCCGCGGATCGTCGCCGCAGGACTCGAAGGTGCTGATCGACGACTTCGAGGTCCCGGTGCTGTTCCACAACATCGGCTTTCGCGCGATCACGCCGGCGGAGACGATCGCGACGCTCGACTTCATTCCGGGTGGGTTCGATGTCGCGTACGGTCGCGCGTCGTCGGGCATCGTCACGCTGACGACGCGCGAGGGCGCGGACAAGCGCAGCGCGCAGGCCGAGGTGTCATTCATCGACGGTGGCCTGATCGCGCAGGGCAACTATGGCGAGAAGGCGCGCTACATGTTCGCGCTGCGCCGCTCGACGATCGACTTCGTGCTGCCGGCGCTGATTCCGGACAGCGTCGATCTGTCGCTGACGACGGTGCCGCGCTACTGGGACGAGCAGGTGCGCGTCGACTACAAGCTGTCGACGAAGTGGGACCTGACGCTGTCGAACCTCGGCACCGACGACATCTTCGAGGTCGTCGCGAGCAAGCAGGAGGACGCGAAGGACAAGCGGTTCTTCAACCGCACGCGGTTCGTGCGCAACACCGTCGCGGCGCGCTACCACGAGGGCCCGTGGGTGGCGAAGCTCGCGCTGTCGTCGCTACTGCAGGAGTTCACGTTCGAGCTCGGCAGCAACCAGTACATCCGCACGAGCGGCATCGCGGTGACGCCGCGCGCCGAGGTCACACGCACGGCGAGCGAGGCGGCCGGGCTGACCGACGTCGTGTGGCGCACCGGCGGCGAGGTCCAGGTCACGCGCTACAACATCGACCTCGCGCTGCCGATCGAGCCGCGCGAAGGCGAGCCGATGCCCGAGTTCGATCCCGACGACACGTCGGTGCGGTTCAACGACAACATCTGGACGCCGGACTTCGCGGCGTGGTCGATGATCAGCGCGAACCTCGATCCGCGGATCCGCGCGACGACCGGCGTGCGCGCCGAGGCGTTCGGCCGCGGTGGCGAGTTTGCGGTGCTGCCGCGCGGCGAGCTCGCGGTGAAGCTCGCGCCGCGCTGGACCGGCCGGCTCGCCGCGGGTGCGTATCGCCGGCCGCCGCAGTTCCAGTCCGAGCTGCTGCAGAAGGATCTGCAAGCCGAGCGCTCGACGCAGATGATCCTCGGCGCGCAGTACGAACCGCGCGAGGGCGTGCGCGCGCAGGCCTCGCTGTACTACACGGATCGCACGGCGCTGATCACGCACAACATGGATAACAGCCTCGGCAACAACGGCCGCGGCACGACGTACGGCGGCGAGCTGCTCGGCACGTACCGCGGCGGCCCGTGGTTCGCGTGGCTATCGTACTCGTACTCGAAGTCACAGCGCGTCGATCAGCCCGGTGCCGAGGAGCGGCTGTTCACGTACGATCAGCCGCACTCGATGAACGCGGCGCTGAGCTGGAAGCGAGGCAAGTGGCAGCTCGGTGGTCGATTCCAGCTGTACTCGGGCCTGCCGTACACGCCGGCGATCGGGTCGATCTTCGACAGCGATCGCAACGTCTACCTGCCGGTGTACGCCGACGTGAACTCCGAGCGCGCGCCGATCCACCACCAGCTCGATCTGCGCGTCGATCGCACGTGGAAGGTCGGCCCGGTCGCGCTCACCGGCTTCATCGACGTCCAGAACGTGTACATGAATCGCAGCGTCGTGACGTACTTCTACAACTACGACTACACGCAGCGCGCGGCGTTCGAGTCGCTGCCGATCATTCCATCGCTCGGATTGCGAGGTGTGCTGTGAAGCTGGCGCTCGTCCTCGGCGCGCTCGCGCTCGCGGCGTGCAACGCGGATCTCGATCCGCCGTGGCAGCTCGATCACACGCGGATCGTCGCGGTGCGCGCGACGCCACCCGCGATCATGCCGGGCGAGACCGCGACGATCGACGGCCTGGTCAGCCGCGAGGGTGGACCGGTCGAGGAGCTCGCGCCCGAGAGCGTGCTCGTCGTGTCGCCGCAGAGCATGGCGGGCGCGGTGTCGCGGCAAGGCGACACGTGGGTTGTCCAGGCGCCGGATGCCGCGGCGATCGCGAGCGCGCGCGGCGAGCTGAAGCTCGCGGACGACGCGCCGGTGCCGCTGCAGCTCGGGATCGCGTACGACGGCCAGACGCTGCTCGGCCTCAAGAGCGTGATGCTCGGGATGACCGCCCAGAACCCGACGCTCGCGACGCCCGAGGTGAACGGCGCGCCGGCGGCAGATGGCGCCGAGCTCGTCGTCGGCAAGCTGGTCGACGTCCCGATGTCGATCACCGCGGCCGACACCGACGAGGTCAACTGGCTGACGTCGTGCGGGACGATGCACGACTTCGATCTGCCGAGCGCGTACCTGCGCGTCGAGGACGAGGATCCGACCGAGGGCCAGCTCGTCGTCGTGCTGCGCGACGAGCTCGGCGGCGTCGGCTGGAAGATCTTCTCGATCCGCGCCGAGTGAGTCACGGGTCCTTGCCCTCCCAGTAGGCGAGCTCGTCGATGTTCGGTGTGAAGTCGGAGTGCGCGAGATCCGGCGCGCACGTCGCGCTGTAGCGCATGTGATAGCCGCCGCCGTTCGCGTAGCGTGCGTCGGCGAGCCGGCCGCCGGGCTCGTACGTGTACGTGCGATCGAGCTGGTTCTTCATCGACCGGATCGCCGCGATCCGCGGTCCGTCCCACGCGAGCCGTGCGCCGTCACTCGCGATCAACCGGCCCGCGAGATCGAACGCGTAGCGCGTGACGTCGTTCGACGACCGCACCCATGCTCGCAGTCCGCGGCCGTCATAGCCGAACGTCACCGTGTCGAACATGCGCTCGGTGAAGTGGCCGGCCTCGAGCTGACGCGTGCGCGACGCGATCTGGACGAGCCGGCCGCGCTCGTAGAAGTACTGCTCGGCGATCATCCAGAGCTGGCCGGGCTCGTCGCTGTTGCGCCACACCTCGTACTCGCGCTGCCGGCGATCGTGATCGAACGTCAGGCAGCGCGTCTTGTGCGAGGTCCGAACGCCAGTCTTCCGTCGCCACACCATGCGGTGATCGATCAGCGACGGCCGGCGCGCGTCGCCGTCGTACACGCGCTCGGTCGCGCTGACCGTCTCGTCGGGCTCGAGCACGATCGACGGCTCGTGCCAGCTCGTGACGGCGGCCGGTGTGCCGGCGCGCGTGATGCCGCACGCGAGCTCGCGGATCCACCGCCCGCGTGCGTCGTACGACAGGATGCGCGTGTGCTGCTCGAGGCTCGACAGGATCTGCTCGTGACGCACCAGCCGCGCGCGATCGAAGATGAAGCGATCGGTGCGGAGGCCGGACACGAGATCGACGCGCTCGACGATGCACGCGCCCGGCGGATCGTTCGCGGGTGGACACGCGCTCGGTAGCTCGACCGGCGCGTCGGCGAGGCAGCGCGGCGGAAACTCGGCGAGCCAGCGCTCGACGTCGGTCGTCGGAGGCGGCGGGCGTGCGGGTTCTCCCGAGGTGCCGCGACACGCGATCAGCAGAGCAGCGACGGCAACGCGCATCCAGCGCGTGAGACGTCACCGACGCACCTCGGTTGCAGCGCGTGCCGAAAATTTCGGACAGCCGTCGTCGAAGATCGTGCTTGCGAGCACGTGGGCTCCGACGAACAATCGTGCGCCTGCGTCACGTTGTCGTGTTCTTGCTCGTCGGGGCTGGGGTGGCCTCCGCACAGCCGGCTGTCGAGCAGCCTGCTGCGACGACGTCCGTGCGCGTGCACGGCCGCGTCGTCGATGCGCTCGGCAAGCCGGTGCGCGGCGCGCAGATCTCCGTCGAGGGCAGCGCGGTCACGACGACCAGCGATGGCCACGGCCGGTTCGCGATCGACGCGGCGCCGGGCGCGAGCCTCGTCGTGCTGCGCGACGGCTATGCCGCCGGGCTCGCGATCGCGGCCGATCATCTCGACGACGTCGTGCTGCTGACCGAGTCGGCCGCGAGCGAGACGATCGAGATCCACGACGAGCCGCCGCCGGCGGCGCAGGGCGCGGCGCGGCTGAGCCGCGAGCAGCTCGAGCGCATGCCGGGCACCGGCAACGATCTCGTGCGCACGCTGTCCGCGATGCCCGGCGTCGCGAGCTATCCGCTGCCGCTCGGCCAGGCCGGCGTCGTGATCCGCGGATCGTCGCCGCAGGACTCGAAGATCCTCGTCGACGACTTCGAGGTGCCGTCGCTGTACCACGACATCGGCTTCAAGTCGGTGATCCCGACCGAGGCGATCGACACGCTCGAGTACGTGCCCGGCGGGTTCGACGTCGCGTTCGGTCGCGCGGCGTCCGGTATTGTCAACGTGACAACACGCGAGGGCAGCGAGCGCACCGCGCAGCAGGCCGAGCTGTCCGCCGGCGAGGCGAGCGTGCTCGCGCAGGGTTCGGGCAAGCGCGGCCGCTACCTGCTCGCGGTGCGGCGCTCGACGATCGACTTCCTGCTGCCCGCGCTGTTGCCGGACGACCTCGACCTCGCGCTGACGACGGTGCCGCGGTTCTACGACGAGCAGTTCCGGTTCGATTACAAGCTGACGCCGAAGTGGAACCTGCGGGTGTCGAGCCTCGGCTCCGACGACGCGCTCGAGCTGTACGCGAGCCGCGACCAGTACGCGGACAAGCGGTTCTACAACCGGACACGGTTTGTCCGGCTGACGACCGCGGCGCGCTATCACGACGGACCGTGGTCGGCGACGCTCGCGCTGTCCGGGATCGCGCAGCAGTTCCAGTTCGAGCGCGGCCTCTACCAGCACCTCGACGTCACCGCGCCGGCGCTCACCGGACGCGCCGAGCTGATGCGGACCGCATCGCAGGCGGCCGGGCTGTCCGAGGTCGCGTGGCGGGTCGGCGGCGAGGTCGTGACCACGCGCTACTCGCTCGACCTCGCGCTGCCGGCCGATCGCCGCGAAGGCGAGCCGTCGCAGCCCGACGATCCGATGGACACGTCGCTGAGCTACACCGGCGACGTCACGACGCAGAACGCGGCGGCGTGGACCGCGCTCGCGGCGAGCCTCGACGAGCACGTCCGGTTCACGGCCGGGCTGCGCGTCGATCGCTACGGCCGCGCGCACGACGTCGCGGTCCAGCCGCGCGCCGAGCTCGCGATCACGATCCGGCCGAAGCTCGTCGCCAGGCTGTCCGCCGGCGCGTACAGCCGCCCGCCCGAGCACCAGAGCGAGCTGCTCGCCGACAACCTCGCGGCCGAGCGCTCGACGCAGACGATCGCCGGCCTGCTCTACGAGCCCGCCGAAGGCGTGCGGCTGCAGAGCTCGCTGTACTACACCGATCGGTCGCGGCTGATCGTTCGCGACGAGATGACCGGCGGGCTGACGAACGCCGGCCGCGGTACGACCATGGGTGCGGAGCTGCTCGGCACGGTGTCACGCGGCGGGTGGTTTGGCTGGCTCGCGTACTCGTACTCGCACTCGACGCGCGTCGACGCCCCCGGTGAGGAGCGCCGGCTGTTCGACTACGACCAGCCGCACAACCTCAACGTCGCCGGCAGCTACCGGTTCGGCAAGTGGCAGCTCGGCGCGCGGTTCCGGCTGAGCTCCGGGATGCCGATGACGCCGGTCGAGGCCGCGCTGTTCGACAGCGACGCGAACGTCTACTACCCGGCGTACGGCGTCGCGAACTCCGAGCGCGCGCCGATCCACCACCAGCTCGATCTGCGCGTCGACAAGTTCTGGCGCTGGGGTCCGGTCAAGATGTCGAAGTTCCTCGACGTCCAGAACGTGTACATGAACGACAGCGTCGTCGGTTACTTCTACGGCTTCGACTACCAGCAGCGCGGCGCGTTTCGCTCGCTGCCGATCCTGCCCACCGCGGGCGTGCGAGGAGAGTTCTAGTGAACGCACGGCATGTCGCGCTGATGTCGATCGTCATGGCCACCGGCTGCCTCGATGCGGTCGACGCGCGGTGGGAGCTCGACCACGACCACGTGATCGCGGTGCGCGCGACGCCGCCGCGGATCATGCCGGGCGACCGCGCGGTGCTCGACGCGCTCGTCGCGCATGACGGCGCACCGACCGCGATCGAGAACGCGACCCAGGTGACGACGCCGACCGCACCGGCCGAGCTGCAAGGCATGGTGTCGTTCGACGGCGCGCACTGGACCGTGACCGCGCCGACCGAGACCGTGCTCGCGTCGTCGCGGCCGGCGATGGGCGTCGAGACCGGCGCGCCGGTGCCGCTCGATCTGCTGCTCGTCTATCCGCGCGCGTCGGGCGAGCCGATGTACGTCACGAAGACGGTGTGGCTCGACGCGCAGGCCGACAACCCACCGGCACCCGCGGTGACGATCGGCGACGTCGCCGCGCCCGATGCCGGCGAGCTCGTGATCCCGGTCGGTGTCGACGTCTACGTCGAGGCGGCGGTCGCGACCGGCACGCGTGTGAACTGGCTCACGTCATGCGGCACGCTGTTTCAGGATGACGAGGCGCGCGCGTTCGTTCGCGCCGACGAGGCGACGACCGGCGAGCTCGCGGTCGTGATCCGTGCACCAGATGGCGGCGTGAACTGGCGCATGTTCGCCATTACTGCGCGCTGAAACTTGCTTTCGATCGATCCGGCATCCGAAGATCCACGAGATGCGCGGGTTGAAACGACTACGGGGGACGTGGGCGGTGCTCTGCCTCGCCTCGCTCTTCGCGTGTGACGCCGGACCCGAGGAACGCGCGCGCACTGCCTGCACGGTGATCTGCCGCTGCTTCGACCAGCCGCTGCCGAGCCGCCAGGAGGAATGCATCGACGAGTGCGTCTCGGAGTTCCAGTTCGTCTCCGAGGCGTGCGAGCAGTGCATCACGCGCAACGCGAACCGCTGCGGCTCGCTCGAGGTCGAGTGCGCGCCGCTGTGCCAGACGGACCAGCCGCCGCAGCCCGGAGATCCGGGGCCGGCCGATGCAGGAGGAATCTGATGAAGACGAAGTTGTCGGGTGTCGCGTCGCTTGTCATCGCCGTCGGGATCGGTGGAACCGCCGCGGCCCAGCAGCCCACGCCGCCGACCGGCGCGCCACCGACGCCGCCGCCGACCCCGGCGGACCCGGTCCCGACGCCGACGCCGACCCCGACGCCGACGCCGCAGCCGCCTCCGCCGGCACCGACGGTCGTCGCGCCAGAGCCCGCGCCCGCCCCGGCGCCGGTCGACGACGATCGCCCGACGATGTTCTCGATCGGCATCGGCCTCGGCTACCAGCTGCCGACGTCGCTCGAGACGCCGAACATCACGAGCGTGCGGTTCCGCCTGCCGACCGGCCTGACGTTCGAGCCGCAGCTGATCTTCGCGAAGACCGATCAGACGGTCGATATCGGCACGAGCACGACCGATTCGATCACCGAGACCGGACTCGGCACCGTCGTACGGTTCCCGCTGTCGAAGCGCGGCCGCGTCGATCTCGAGGTGCTCGGCGCCGCGAACATCGACAGCGTCAACCTCGATCCCGAAGGCGAGGACGACCAGCGCCGCACGACGACGCTGTCGCTCGCGTACGGCCTCGCGGTGACGTCGTGGATCACGTCGCACTGGCAGGTCAGCCTGACGGCCGCGAACCCGATCGTGACGTGGGCGAAGGTCCGGCAGGAGAACGGGCCGATGAGCGTCACCGTCACGAGCGAGACGACGTTCGGCCTGATCTTCGAGCCGACCGTCGCGATCATGGTCCACCTGTACCACTGACGTCCCGGCGCCGCGCCGGCGTGCTACGAACGCCGCGTGCAAGCTGTCGCCGAGGCCGTGATCTCGCACTACGCGACGGTGCGGCGCGATCTGCCGTGGCGGCGCACGCGCGATCCGTACGCGATCTGGGTCAGCGAGATCATGCTGCAGCAGACGCGGGTCGCGACCGTGATCCCGTACTGGGAGCGCTGGATGACCCGGTTTCCGTCCGTGACCGCGCTCGCCGAGGCGCCGCTCGACGACGTCCTCGCGAGCTGGGCCGGGCTCGGCTACTACTCGCGCGCCCGTAACTTGTGGAGCGGTGCGCGCGTCATTTCCAGCGAGCATGCCGGTCAGCTGCCGCGCACCGCGTCCGAGCTACGGACGGTCCCGGGCATCGGCCCGTACACCGCCGGTGCGATCGCGTCGATCGCGTTCGGCGAGCGCGCGCCGCTCGTCGACGGCAACGTCGCTCGCGTGCTCGCGCGCGTGTTCGCGATCGACCACGACATCAAATCGACGGCGGGTGGCAAGGCGCTGTGGCAGCGCGCCGGCGAGCTGATGACCGCGCTGCCGGCGTCCGCCGCGCCCGGCGATCTCAACCAGGGGCTCATGGAGCTCGGCGCGACGCTGTGCTCGCCGATCGCGCCGCGCTGCCTGGCGTGTCCGATCGCCGCGCACTGCGAGGCCGCGCGCAGCGGACGCGTCGACGAGCTGCCGGTCGTCGCGCAGCGCAAGAAGCAGTCCGAGCTCCCCGTGCTCGCGCAGACGCACGTCTGGATCGAGCACGGTGGCGAGATCGTGCTCGCGCGCCGCAAGCCCGAACGGCTGTTCGGCGGCCTGTGGGAGCTGCCGGCGCTCGCGCTCGCCGAGGCGCTCGGCATCGCGATCGATCGCGAGCCGATCGCGTACCACGATCAAACGCTGACGCATCGCCAGCTGAAAATCACTGTTCTACGCGGCGTGATGCCGGATCGAGACCGGCTTGTCGTCGGCGAGGATCCGAGTTACGACGCGGTTCTTCGTGTCCCGCTCGCGGACGCTGCACGCCTCGGCATCGCAGCGGCGACGGCCGCGATCCTCAGCAAGTACGAGGACAGTCCATGGAGCTCGATAAAAAGGCCCTCGCTCTCTTCACCGAAGGCTACAAGAAGATCCTCGAAGGGATCGGCCAGCTCGGCTACGACGTCAGTGACGAGAACTTCGTCGAGACCGCGGCGCGCGCGGCAAAGGGGTTCCACGAGCTCGTCCACGACCAGAGGCAAGTCGAGTTCCACGTGAACGCGCTGCTCGGGAAGACGTTCCCGGCGAAGTACACCGAGATGGTGATCTCGAAGCACAACACCGCGTTCGGTGTGTGCCCGCACCACCTGCTGCCGGTGATCTACCGGATCTCGATGGCCTACATCCCGACCGACAAGGTGCTCGGGCTCTCGAAGCTGTCGCGGCTCGCCCGCATGATCGCGCGCGGCCCGCGGCTGCAGGAGGACCTGACGCACGAGCTCGCCGACATCCTGCACCTCCAGCTGCAGAGCCAGGGCTCGGCGGTCTACATCGAGGGCCTGCACATGTGCATGGCGGCGCGCGGCGTCGGGGCGCACGAGGCGCGGCTCGTCACGAGCGGCGTCCGCGGCGTGTTCCTCGAGCTCGCGACGCGCGAGGAGTTCATCAAGCTCGTCGTGTCCCCGCAGACGACCCTGGTGTAAGACGCAACCGAATCGGCGCGGCGATGTCGTAACGACATGCGCGTCCGGCTGCCGCTCGCTCTCGCCGTGATCCTCACCGGTTGCGGCCACAAGACCCCGGCTCCGCAGACCCCGATCAGCGCGGTCGCACCCGTCCCACCGCCGCCGCGCGCCGCGAAGCCGGTCTCGCCCTGGCCGATGCCGATGCGCGTGATGGTGTGGGGCGGTGACGGCGTCGAGCAGATCGGCACGCTGCCGGATGCGCCGCCGGCCGCGCTGCCCGCGCTCTACTTCGTCGAGCCGACGCGCCCCGTCGACGACGCGACGCTCGCGCAGATCGTCACCGCGCTGCGCAGCGAGCACGTGCCCGGACTGTCGCTGCGCGGACAATCGGTCAAGCAGCGCCTCGGCGCGCTGCGCGACCTGCCCGAGCTCGCCGCGCTCGTGCTCGACGACACCGACGTCGATGACGCGAGCCTCGCGGGGCTCGCCGTCAAGCTGCGCCGGCTCTACCTCGCGCGCACGCAGGTCGACGACGCCGCCGCGGCGTGGCTCGCGCGCGAGCAGCCCGAGCTCGAGGTGCTCGACCTCGAGGACTGCGCGGTCGGCGATGCCGGCGTGAGGGCGATCGTCGGGCTCGCAAAGCTCGAGGCGGTGAACCTCGCCGGCACGCGGATCACCGACGCGGGTGGCGCCGAGCTCGGCGCGCTCGCGAAGCTGCAGATCCTCGATCTCGGCGGTACGAAGGTCGCGGCGAAGACGATCGCCGCGATCCGTCCGCTCGCGCTGCGCCAGCTGTTCCTCGATCACACGCGCGCCGGCAAGGAGATCGCGACGCTGTCCGACTACGCACCGGGCATCACGCGGTTCGACGTCTCGATGCTCGACGCGTACAAGCCTACCGATGCCGACGTCGGCTGGCTCGCGACCGCGCCGAACCTGGTCGAGGCCGGGCTGTCGGGCGCGCGCGTCCACGACAAGCTCGTGCTCGCGATCGCGAAGCTGCCGCAGCTGCGCGAGATCCGGCTCGCCGGCGCGCCGATCACGAACGCCGCGGTCAAGGCGCTCGCCGCGCTGCCAAAGCTCGAGGAGGTCGACCTCGCCGAGACGCCGGTCGACGACGCGAGCGCCGCGGCGCTGCTCGCGATGACCGGGATGCGCGCGCTGCGCCTCGACCGCACGCCGATCACCGACGCCGCGCTGCGCGCGAAGCCGAGCCCCGCGCTCGTCGAGCTCTACCTGTCGCGCACGAAGGTCAGCGACACCGGGCTCGCGATCCTCGACGCGACGCCGAAGCTCGAGGCGCTGGGGCTCGGCGAGACCGTGATCGGCGACGCGACGCTCGCGCGGATCGGCAAGCTGACCGGCCTCGTGACGCTCGTGCTGTCCAAGGTTCGCGCGAGCCGCGAGTCGCTCGTCGAGCTCGGCGGGCTGACGCAGCTCGAGCGGCTCTACCTCGACGACACGCGTGCCGACGACACGACCCTCGTCTCGATCGTGAAGCTGCGCAACCTGCGCGTGCTCCACCTCGCCGGCACCGACGTCTCCGATGGCGCGCTGCCGACGCTGCGCAGCTTCACGCAGCTCGACGAGCTCACGGTCGGCGATACCCGGATGCGCGATGCGGTCGCGGATCTCGCGAGCTGGCCGCGGCTGCGCACGCTGTCGCTGCAGGGCCTCGAGGTCTCAGATGCCGCGGTGCCGCTGCTCGCGAAGCGGCCGACCCTCGTCACGCTCGATCTGTCGTCGACCGACATCAAGGATCCGGCGCCGCTCGTCGCGCTGCCGCACCTGCGCGTGCTCGGGCTCAGCGTGCTGCGGCTGTCGCCTGCGGGCGAGGCGAGCGCGAAGCGCCTCGCGGCGAAGGGCATCGAGGTCGTGCGCTGATCACAGGCTCTTCTGGATCATGGCGGCGGCTTCCTGCACCTGCTGCGCGCTCGGCATGTTGCGCACTGGGTAGCGGATCTCGATCGGTGCGCCGGCGAGCTTGCCGGCCGTCATCGTCCGCAGCGCGTCCTCGATGCAGCGCGCGATCGGCGTGCCCTCGAGCAGCGGGCTCTCGACGTGTGACTTCGTGACCCTGCCATTCGCGTCGAGCTCGAGGTGCGCGAACACCGTGCCGTAGATGCCCTCCATGCACGGCCGCGCGCGCGCCATCGCCCTGTCGAGCTCGATCTCGAGCGCCTGGCGCGTCGGATCGCGAAGCTCGTCGCGCGCGGTGATCACGAGCTCGCCACCGTCGGCGAGCTTCGTGAGGCTACCGCCGTACGACGCGCGAAACTCGGGCGCGCGCTCGGCAGACGGCGGTGCTTCTTCGGTCCGCGCGCAGCTCGCGATCGTCACCAGCAGGATCCAGCGCACGCCGCATCCTACAGGCTCCGCGCCTGATACGGCGGGGCGAACAGCTCGTAGAACAGCATGCTGCCGCGAGCCCACCACGGCAGGTAGCTCGGCCTGGGATACAGCTCGTCGACATCCATCAGCTGCACGGCCGCGCGCACCCACGGAAGTAGTCCCTCGCCCACCGGCTCGGTGCGAATGTACGGGATCGGTACTCCGTAGCTGCGATGGCCAACGGTCCACGTGTTGCGGAAGAAGTCGAGCATCAGGTGATGCGCGTGCGGCGTGCGCTCGAACAGGATCGGCGGCACGAGCGGCTGCAGCGCGCCGATCGCGTAATCGACGTCGACGTAGCGGGTCGGCTCGTGATCCCACCGGCACGCCGCGAAGTGCACCGGGGCGAGCCGGCTCTGCGACAGCACGTGGATCCGATCACGCTCGATGACGAACCGAGACGGATCGAGCATGACCTCGTCGCCGAAGATCAAGATCGGCGCCGGATCGATGCGGCGGCGGCAGTACACCTGCGCGCGCTCGAAGAACTCGAGGATATCGAGGCTACGCGTCGCATCGAACCGCTCACGGCTGTGGAGATGACAGCAGCACGCGTCGGGCTCGGGCGCGGGAAACAGCGACGCCTTGTCGACCGCCGCGAACACCGGCTCGGTACGCGCGACGTCGTATGCGGCGAGCTCGCGCTCGAGTGCCTCGCGATCGACGGGCCGCTCGATCGGCTCGCTCGTGCACTGCGCGCGAAACGCCGCACCGCCGACGCTGGCGTTGAGCACGTCGAGCAGCGCGAGCGCCGCACACTCCTCGAGCGAGTGTGCGTGCCGCGGAAACCAGTAGTCGTACCCGTTCGCGAAGAAGTGCACGCCGCGAAACTGCTTGTGCAGGATCGGCTCGCGCTCCCAGCTCGCGACGATGCCGTGCCAGTGCGCGGCCGCGGCGCGATCGTAGGCCTCGTCGGCGCGGTGCGCGAGCTCGGGATGACGCACGGCCTCGCCGGTCAGGTACGTCGCCTTCGCGAACAGCGCGCCGATCGCGGGATCGTGCGCCAGCGCCGCGTCCTCGTAGATCAGCTCGGTGCGGAGGAACACCTTCGCGCCGTCGACGAACGGCTGCCCTTCGTGTGCGAGCCGCTGGTCGAGCACGAGGCACGTCCACGGCTCGATGTGCTCGACCGCGAGCTCGCCGATCTGCAGCGCCGGCGTGCCGCTGCCACCGGTCATGTAGATCAGCAGCGTGTGACGCGAGATGTGGTTACGCGCGCGATCGTAGTACGGCGTGTCGAGGTGCAGGCGGAATGGCGCATCGCCCGGCTCGAAGCGATTGCAGCGAAATACCGGGTTGACGTGCACGAACCCAGCGAGCAGCTCGGCCGGCAGCGCCGCGCGCACCGCGTCCGTCAGCGCGCCGGCGAGCTGCGCCGAGTGCACGATCATCCGGCGGCCTCCGCGCGATGCGGCGTTGAGCGGTGCGACGTACACCCCGAGCGCGTCGAGCTGCGCGAGCGCGGCGGTCGAGCCGGCGAGTCGCAGCCGGAGCACGCCGTCGGCGAGCTGCGTCGGATCGTGGAGCGCGAGCTCCAGCGGCGGCAGCAGGCGATCGACCGGCACGATGTTCTCGAACGTCGAGAACGACAGCTCGTGGGGATCGACGTACACGGCCACGAGGTGCGGCGCTGCCGCCGACGGACGCTCGAAGCGATCGACGATCGCCGGATCGAGCGCCGCCTCGTCGACGTGACGCACGAGCGTGAACCGCTCGGTGCGCACCGGCGAGATCGCGAGCCCGGCGAGCGTCGCGAGCTCGGTCATCGCGCCCTCCAGACGCGGCGCAGCCCGGGCGGTAGCTGCGGCGAGCGCGCGAGCGCCTCGGCACCCGCGCTGCCGACGTCGGCATGATGCAGGTACAGCGCCGACAGCCGCGCGACGTTCGGCGACATCGCGAGCTCGTATGCACCGCGCTCGCCGATCCGGTTCCATCGCAGATCGAGGCGCTCGAGCTGGCGCAGGTGCGGACTCGCGGCGAGCGCCTTCGCGCCACCGGAGCGGATCTGGTTGCGCTGCAGCGACAGCACGCGCAGCCGACCGAGCTGCGGCGCGTGTGACAGCATGGCGATGCCGGTGTTCTCGAGCGTGTTGTGACGCAGATCGAGCTCCTCGAGCAGCGGCAGCGCGGCGGCGATGAGCCAGTGCGCGATGTCGAAACCGAGCTGGCAGTACGGGCACGCGAACGCGCGCAGCCGCCGCAGGTCCACGGTCTCCAGTAGCTCGCGCACGATGTCATGCGGCCCGCGCTCGTAGCGATCGGCGACGATGCGCAGCGATCGCACGAACCGCGCCTCGGGGCTCGCGAGCAGCGTGCGTGCCGTGGCCGCGAGTGCACCGTCGAACGGCAGCGACAGCTCGACGACGAAGCCGTGCCGCCACCTCGTGGCGGCGGCCTCGGGGATCGCGCCGCGCCAGCTCGACTGATGGGCAGCGACGAGCTCGGCGAGCTGTGCCTCGATCGCCGGATCGCGATGCGCCGCGAGCTCGCGCTCGAGCTGCACGAGCTGACCGCGCGGCTCGCCGCGTTCGATCAGGTGATCGCCGTAGACGTCCCACGCCGGATCGTCGTCGGCGGCAGTCGCCAGGTGCGCTTCGAGCTCGGCGAGCACGCGCGCATGTTACCGCTCGAACCAGCCGAGCCACTCGCGGACGAGCGACAGTCGTTCGTGATCGACCTGGTAGACGCGGTTTCGGCCCTGCTTCTCTTGCTTGATCAGCCCGGCGTCCTCGAGCACGCGCAGGTGGCGCGTCGTCGTCG
Source organism: Kofleriaceae bacterium (assembly GCA_035715365.1). GTDB lineage: Bacteria > Myxococcota_A > Polyangia > Haliangiales > Haliangiaceae > JABFXX01. Next base: position 107,568 of record DASTLB010000034.1, read on the forward strand.
GCCAGGCGTGCGCGAACCGGCCCGCGATGTCGCCGGCGGTCATCGTGCCGCGCATGTGCACCGTCAGCAGGATCTGGCGGCGCGCCGGATGCGCGATCGCGTTGCAGACGGCGTCGAGCGCCTCGAGCTTCGCCTTGGCGTCCAACTAGGTGATCGGCTCTAGCATGTAGATCGTCAGCTCCGCCAGGTGATTGCCCATCGGTTCCCACACCGACATGATCTCCGGCGACTGGTGCGCGATCTCGCCTGACTCCGGCGTCTTCCACTCGAACCTCTCGACGAGGTACGGCGCGGTCTCGCCGTGGCGACGGCTGAGATCCTGCGCGCGGTAGAGCTGGATTGGCTCATCGGTGACGAGGCCGCTCGCGCGCAGCGCCGGTGCGTGGCGCTTGCAGAGGTCGAGCAACGCGTCCTCGCTGCCCGGCTTCGCGCGATAGATGACGAGGTTCTTCGTGAGGTTCGTGCGCGCCATGATCAGATCTCCGACAGCGTGGTGAGGGTCATGTGCTCGAGGTGCGGACCCATCGTTTCCCAGACCGCCATGACCTCCGGCATCTGGTGCGCGAGGTCGGACGCCGTCGCGTCCTTCCAGTGGAACGACTCGACGAAGCACACGCCCTGCTCGGGCTTGCGCAGATCGGTCGCGCGGTAGAGCTCGACGGGTTGCTCCGTGATGAGTCCCGAGTTGCGAAGCGCGGGACCGTGGCCCTTCAGGATCGCGAGCAGCTGCTCTTCGTGGCCGGGCTTCGGGCGGTACATGACGAGGCGATGGACGGGGCTGGACATGCGGTCTCTTTCGTTCAGTTAATGTTTAGCCTTCTAGCTAAGTATTGCGCGCGCGGTCAACCACGATCTGCGGCCGCTGCGTGAGTGCCTGGAATCGCTGAGCGATCGCGCCCGCGCGCTCGGCCGCGGTAGGCTGCGCTCGTGCGGATCGCCCTGCTCCACGGCTTTGCCGGCGACCCCGACGCATGGGACGACGTGATCGCCGAATGGCCCCGCGGCGACGATCTGCGCGCGATCGCCCTGCCCGGCCACGGCGCCCCGATCGCGGACTCGTGGGACGCGAACCTCGCGCTGGTCCGCGAAGCCATCGGCAACGTCGATCTCGTGATCGGCTACTCGCTCGGCGCGCGCGCCGCGCTCGGGCTGGTCGCATCGGGGCACGTCGCGCGGGCGATCCTCGTCAGCGTGAACCCCGGGATCGCCGACGCCGACCGACCGACGCGACGCGCGAGCGATGCGGCGTGGGCACGGCTGCTGCGCGAGCGCGGGATCGCCGCGTTCGTGACCGCGTGGGAGGCGCAGCCGCTGTTCGCGACCCAGGCGCGCGTGGTGCCGGATCGCATCGCGGCCCGTCGTGCGCGCCGGCTCGCGCTCGATCCCGGTGCGCTCGCGACGAGCCTCGAGACGATGGGGCTCGCCGAGATGCCGGACTATCGCGCGGCGGTCACGGCGGATCGGACCGCGCTCGTCGCCGGTGCGGACGACGAGAAGTACGTCGCGATCGCGCGCACGCTGCCCGCGCCGCTCACGATCATCGCGCGCGCGGGGCACGATCCGACGCTCGAGCAGCCGGCCGCGCTCGCGCAGGTGCTCACGCGAACAGCGCGCGCAGCTCGTCGGGAATCTTGATCGGCCGGCCGCTCGCCATCGACATCATCGCCCACGTCGTCGCGGCGCGCGCGACCACCTGATCGCCGCGGCGCAGCTCGGTCTTGCGGATGCACGACGCGAGCTTCCAGTCGTCGACCCAGGTCTCGGCGACGAGCTGCTCGCCGGCGCGGACCTGCGCGACGTAATCGATCTCGTGGCGGCGCACGACGAACACCGCGCCGAGCGCGCGGTACTCGGGATGGCCCCAGCCACGCGCGAGCGAGTGCGCGGTCGCGACCTCGAGCACCCACCGCAGGTAGACGAGGTTCGACACGTGGCCGAGCTCGTCGATATCGGCGGCCGATGCGGTGATCGGCATGGAGAACCGCTGCGCGTCGTCGCGAGCCATCGGGCGCGCACTTTACAGTAACGTCGGGTCATGGGTGAGCACTCGCTGTCGATGGCGAAGCAGCTGCGCGCGCGGCTCGAGCGTGGCGAGGCGTCGCCGGCCGAGGCGCTCGACACGGTCGCCGCCGAGGCAGTCACCGCCGAGACGCGCCGGCTGCGTCTCGACGCGTGTCAGCTGCTCGGCGATCTCGCCGGCCGCGCGCTCGGTGCCGAGTGGGAGATCGCCGAGCGCGCCGCGTTCAGCCTGCTCGAGGCCGCGCGTGTCGCCGATACCGCGGCGGATCGCCGGGGCGTGCTCGCCGCGATGGGGCGCGGGTTTCGCAACCTGTGGCTGTTGCCGTTCGTCCACCGCCGGCTGTCGGATCGCGACGATGGAATCGTCGAGGCCGCGCTCCACGCCGCGGGCGGGCTCGGGTTTCCGGCGCTCGAGGAGGCGGTCGCCGGCTTTCTCGGTGATGCGGTCGCGCCGCCGCTGCGGCGTGCCGCGATCGCCGCGCTCGGCCGCATGGGCGCGATGACCGCGGTGCCGCGACTCGTACCGATGATCCTCGGCGATCCGTCCGAGGCCGCCGCGGCGCTGGTCGCGCTGACCGAGATCCGGTCGCCGGCGGGCCGCGACGGCGCGCTCGTCGTGCTCGACCACGATCTCGAGCCGGAGGTCCAGATCGCGGCGGTCCGCTACCTCGCCGAGCTCGGTGCGCTCGAGGTCACGCCGGTGCTGCGCCGGCTCGCGCGCGACGAGCGCCCGGAGATCCGGATCGCGTCTGCCGATGCCGCGCGTACGCTCAAGGCCGAGCGCGATCGCGACGCGACCGAGCGGTTCCTGACCGCGCTCGGCGAGCCCGATCGCGCGGTGCGTGCCGTGCTCGCGCGCCGGCTGCGCACGCTGCCCGCGGCCGCCGTGCTCGAGCAGGCCGACGTGCTGCTGAGCGAGGATCCGTCCGGCGTCGTCCAGATCCTCGGCGAGCTGCGCGATCCGGACATCACGCGCTACTTGCTCGCGCTCGCCGATCGCGCGGAGCTACCGGCGCCCGTGCGTGCCCGCGCGGTCGGTGCGATCGAGGCCGATCAGAGCTGGGAGCGCGACGCGCTCGTCGCACTCGCCCATCGCGACGACGCCGATCCCGTGCTGCGCGCTGCCGCGGTCCAGGCGATGGGTGCATTCGCGACCAGCCGCGAGCTGCTCGACCGGCTCGGCGATCTCGCGACGTCGCAGCTACCCGCGATCCGCGGCGCCGTGCTGTGGGCGCTCCAGCTCGCGGGCCGCGCGCAGGCGGATGCCGCCGCGATCGCGCGCGTCGTCGCACCGCTGCTCGACGATGCCGATCCGCTCGTGCGTCGCCGCGCGTGCTACGTCGCCGGCAACCTCGGGCTCGCCGAGCTCGCGCCCGCGCTCGTCCAGCGCTGCGCGCCGACCGAGGCACCCGAGCTCCGGCTCGCGGCGTACGTCGCGCTCGGCGAGCTCGGCATGCCCGGCGTCGTCGCGCAGGTCGCGGCCGCGGTGCGCCGCGAGGACGATCCGCGCGTGCTCGGCGCGGCCTCGAACGCGCTCGTCGCGTCGGCGCCGCCTGCCGGCGAGCTCGCGAGCCTCGCACCGCGCACGACGCAGCTGCTCGCCGCGCCCGAGCCGAAGCTGCGCGAGGCCGGCGCCGAGATCGCCGGGCTGCTCGGCGGCGCGGTCGCGGCATCGGCGATCGTGCCGCTCGTCGATGATCCGGTCGCCGCGGTGCGCGGCGCGGCGGTGTGGGCGCTCGGCCGGCTCGCCGATCCGGCGACCGAGCCCGCGCTGCTCGCCGCGTTTCGCGACGACGATCCCGCGATCCACGAGCGCGCTGCCGCGGGCCTGCTGCGGCTCGGCACGCCCGCCGCGCTCACCCAGGCGATCGCGTTCGTCGCCGGCGATGGCGATGCCGCCGCGCGCGGTGCCGTCGCCGCCGCGATCGTGATCGCCCCGCCGCACGCCGGCGAGCTCGCGCCGGTGATCGACCGCGCGCTCGCGAAGATCTCACCCGACGATCCGGCGTTCGAGCCGCTGCTGCGGATCAAGCTCGCGATCGCCGCCGCGAGCGACGACAGCGGCCCGGCCGTCGACGTCGACGCCGCGATCACCGCGGTGTTCCCGAGCTTCGGGCAGCTCGTGAAGCTGTCCGGCTTCGACGCGCTCGTGAAGAGCCTGCGCACCGCCGAGTCGCTGTTCCACGCGTCGAGCCATCGTCAGGACACCGACCTGTCACCGCCGATCACGCTGTGGATGAAGGTGCTCGAGAACTACGTCCACGCATGGCTCGGTCCGCGCATGGCGAGCCTGCAGCGAGAGCCGGCGGCGCTGTTCGACTACGTCGACCGCGTGATCGGCGGCCAGTGGCCCGGCTACCAGCGCTGGCTCGAGCCGAAGTGGCGCGATCCGTTCGAGGTCGGCGGCGCGCGCGTCGAGCTACCGCTGCGCGCGATCCCGAACGCCGTGCGCGAGCTCCAGGAGCACCGCCGCAAGCGCCTCGACTCGCCGCTGTCGGTCACCGAGTGGGCGCGGCTGCTGGTGCTGTTCGCGGTCGATCACCCGAGCGGGTTTCGCAACCTGATGAAGCTCGGCGCCGGCAAGCACGGCGCGGAGCGCACGGTCCAGCTCGCGCATCGCCTGCACGCGCTCGCCGCGGTCCGCAACCTCGTCACCCATCGCGCGAGCGCCGGCGCGTCGACGCTCGCCGCGTTCCGCCGCGCGTACTACGCGGCGTTCGAAGATCTCGTCGCACTCGCGTGACTACAGCGCCGGGTTCGCCTGCGCGACGACCTGGAGGTCGTTGACGATGCCGACGTTCCACTCCGAGCCCGCGACCGCGCCCGCGGGAATCACGCGGTTCGTGCGGCGCAGCTCGATCGTGTTGTCCTTGGGCTGCGACGAGTCCGCCTCGAGCGAGTTCGCAGGCAGCGTGTAGATGCCGTTGTCGGCGATCTGGATGTCGCCGTCGAGCCGCGCGGTGTCGATCGAGGCGAAGTCCGCCTCGTCGTGGCGCGTCCAGTGGACCTCGAGCGGCTGCGTCGAGTCGACGACCGCGCCGAGCTCGGGCAGCGTGAACGAGTGGATGTCCGGGCCATCGACCCGGACGCCGGTGACGCTGTCCGGTCCGCTCTCGACGTCGAGCACGTACACCTCGTCATAGCCGGCGAGGTTGGCGCCCCAGCGGCCTTCGTCGGGATTGAACACGAGCGGCACGCTATCGGTCGCGCTCGTGATCGTGACGGTACCGGTCGTGACGGTGACGCCGTTCAGTGTCACGCGAACGGATACCTCGGTCGTGTAGTCGGCCGGAATGCGCGCATTGACCACGTTGGCCTCCGCGCGCGCACGACCGTCGACGAGCAGCGTGTTGGTGCCGGTGCCCGGATCGTTGCCGGACCCTGGATCGAGATCGCTCCCACCACATGCACCGGCGACGAGCGCGAACGCAAAGACAGTCGAGATGGACTTCATCGGTTTCCCCCTGCTCGCCCTCTCATTGCAACGCGAAGACCAGCCGCCTGCGCTGTTAACTCCAGTACGTCCCACGCGCGTCGCTGTGCAACGGGCGATCATCGCGCACGGCTGGTACGGCGGCGCTGTAGCGGCTACTGCGTCGACGTCGCTTCTTGCGCGGAGAACGCCTGCATCAGCTTGCTGCGGAACGCCGGCATCTGCGCATCGGCCGGGCCGAGCACGCGGCGGCCGTCGACGATCGGCAGGCTCGAGTACGTCACCCCGTCGATCGCGTCGTGCAGATCGATCTCGACGTCGATCGTCCCCTTCTCGGCGGGGTCGAGCTGCAGCGACAGCTCCATCGCGAGCGCGAGGCTCGTCGTGTCGCGGATCGTGAACGGCACCTCGCTGCCCTCGATCATCGTCGTGCCGCGGATCTCGTAGCCGGCCTCGTTCTCGCCGGCCTCGCCCTCGAGCCGCAGCAGCACCTGCGAGTACAGCCCCGCCGGCGCATCGGGGAACATCACCTTGCTCGGCGACACCGAGCTCGTCCACTCGAGGTCGAGCTCGGACACCTGCGTCCGCGTGTCGCCCGGCCCGGCATCGCCGACGACGCGCAGGTCCTGCGTCTCGAAGTGAACGCTCGCGATCGTCTCCTCGGACGTGATCGGCCCCGGCACCGGCGACTTCATCGTCCAGGTCAGCTCGAGACCGAGCGTCTTGCCGTCGGGCGCGTCCGGCATGTCGTCGCTGTCATCCGCCGCCGGACATCCGGCGAGGACGGCGCCGACGAGCACGGCGCAGACTGCGATGACACACCTCATGGCACGGACCTTGTGTGCAATGCGAGGACCAGTGAAGATACCGTTGCAAGCTCCCGGATCCAGTCTCGCGTTCTCGCCACTGTACCCGGCCACTGTGCAGCGATCGTACACCTGATGCCGACCGAGCTCATGACCCAGGATGCGGGCGCGACCTCGCTCGCCCCACACGAGCAGCGCGCGTTCCTCGTGGTGCACGTCGAATCGGACCAGCGTGCCTCGCGCGTGATCGACCTGCCCGATGGCGTCGACGTCACGTTCGGCCGGTCGCGCGGCGCGACGATCACGGTCGACCACGAGAAGGTGTCGCGGATGCACGCGCGCGTCCGCCGCGCCGGCAACGTGATCGAGGTCGAGGACCTCGGCAGCCGCAACGGCACGCGCATCAACGGCGAGCGGATCGACTCCGTCCGCCGGCTCGAGCGCGGCGACGAGCTCGCGATCGGCCCGATCCTCGCGATCGTCGGCATCACGAGCGGCCTGCCGAAGAAGACCACCGTCGCCGACAGCGAGACCGGCGAGGCCCGCCTCGTGGCCGAGGTCGACCGCTGCCTGCGCTACCACCGCTCCGCAACGGTGGCGCTCGTCCGCACGAAGCACGACGGCGTGATCGACACGATCGCGCGCTCCCTCCGCCCGATGGACGTGATCGCCGAGGACGCAGGCGACGACTACCTCGTGATCCTCCCCGAGCTCGGCCGCGCCGAGGGCGCCCGCGCCGTCGAGCAGCTGCTCGCGCACGCCCGCGCGATCAACGTCCCGGCAACCGCCTCGATCGCGGTCTGCCCCGAGGACGGCACCACGGTCGAGCGGCTCGTCGGCCAGCTGCGCGGCGAGCTGCGCACCGGCCGCCCCGTCCGCCCCGCGACCGGCCCCGTCCCGATCCTGCCCGGCCAGCCGATCGTGCTCGACCCGGCGATGCAGCGGGTCTACACGCTCGTCGAGCGGATCGCGGACTCGCAGATGACCGTCCTGATCCTCGGCGAGACCGGCGTCGGCAAGGAGCTCGTCGCCGAGGCGATCCATCGCAAGTCCGAGCGCCGCGACAAGCCGATCGTCAAGCTCAACTGCGCCGCCCTCCCCGAGACGCTGCTCGAGAGCGAGCTGTTCGGTCACGAGCGCGGTGCGTTCACCGGCGCCGACAAGCGCAAGATCGGCTTCTTCGAGGCCGCGGACGGCGGCACGCTGTTCCTCGACGAGATCGGCGAGATCCCGCTCTCGCTGCAGGCGAAGCTGCTGCGCGTCCTCGAGCGCAAGATGATCACGCGCGTCGGCGGCACGGCCGAGGTCGCGACCGACGTCCGCGTCGTCGCCGCGACCCACCGCGACCTCGACGCCGAGGTCCGCGCCGGCCGGTTCCGCCAGGACCTGCTGTTCCGGATCGGCGGCTTCACGATCATGGTCCCGCCGCTGCGCGACCGTCCGATGGAGATCCTGCCGCTCGCCGAGCGCTTCGCGCAGCAGACCGCGGCCGAACAGGGCCGCACCGCGCCGGCATTCTCCGACGAGGCGAAGGCCGCGCTCTCCGCCTACGGCTGGCCGGGCAACGTGCGCGAGCTGAAGAACGCGATCGAGCGCGCGCTCGTGCTGTGTGCCGACACGATCACCGTCGGTGACCTACCGGATCGCCTCGGCGATGCCACGCAGCGCGTGCGCCCGGTCGCGCAGACCTCCGACGTCCGCGGCCAGCTCGCCGAGGTCGAGCGCGAGGCGATCGTCGGTGCACTCGACGCCGAGGGCGGCAACCAGACGCGTGCCGCCCGCCGGCTCGGACTGTCGCGCCGCGCGCTGATCTACAAGATGGAGAAGTACGGGCTAAAACCCCCACCTTCTCGGACCGATAGCTAAGTCGTCCTGGCGTTTTCTCCCCGTTTTCTCCCTACGCTCGGGAGTGCGCGAGACTTCGCGACATCGTTTTCCGCGCCAGGTTCTCGCGCGTCCCGGCGAGTGTTCCGTCCGAGGTGATTCCTGGTACAAGCCGTAGGTGACAGATCGAGGGAAGAACAGCGGGCGGGATTCGACGGACCTCAGCCTCGATCAGGAACGCCGGAAGACCGATGACGAGCTCACGCATCGGCGCGCGCACCTCGAAGAGGACTCGGACGCCGTCGTCGCTCGTGCGCGTGCACGCGCGGACGAGATCGTACGGTCGAGCCGCGAGGCGGCCGATACCAAGACGCCGCCGACCCCTACGGACCGCGCGCGCCTCGGCGTCGAGCGCGAGCGCGAAGACACCGTGTTGGCCGATGAACGCGCACTCGCCGACCGCCAGCTCGAAAGCGAGCGCACCAATCGTCAGCAGTTGATTGCCAACTTGTTGCTCGCCGAACGAGAGGCGACCGATACGAACCTGCGCTCGGAGCGCTCGATCGCCGACGACGCGATCTCGGCGAGAGACGACTTCCTGGCGATGGTGAGTCACGATCTGAGAACGCTCGTCCACGGCATCGCCCTGAACGCCGCGCTGGTGGTTCAAGACGCGCCGCCGGACAGCGCCGCCGGCGGGCGCATCATTCGACGGGCAGATTCGATCCAGCGCTTCACGACGCGCATGGCACGATTGGTCGGCGATCTGGTCGACGTCGCGAGCATCGAAGCCGGCCGTCTGAAGTTCGCCGTTCAGAAGCTCGATGCCACGCGTCTGCTGCGGGAAACGCTGGACACGTTTCAGCCGGTTGCCGCCGCGCACGGCATCATGCTTGGCGCGACGATGGCCGACAACGCATTGCTCGCAAAGTTCGACCACGACCGCATCGGACAAGTGCTCGGAAACCTCATCAGCAACGCGATCAAGTTCACCGACCCGAAGGGCCGCATCGATATCACCGTCGAGCCAAACGGGGCCGAGGTGCGGTTCACCGTGCGGGATACCGGACGAGGGATCGCGCCGGAAGCTCTCGGTGCAATCTTCGACCGTTGCTGGCAGGCGCCCGAGCCGGGCCGCCGAGGACTGGGGCTCGGCCTGTACATCTCGAAGTGCATCGTCGAGGCGCACGGCGGCCGAATCTGGGCAGAGAGTCAGCTCGGGCATGGCAGTACGTTCTGCTTCACGCTGCCGCGCGCGTCGGCGTAACTAGCGCGAGCAGCTATGCTGCAGCCGCGTTGCCTCGACAATCACCTCCGCTTCGCGCTCCAGCGGCTGCGTCCGCGACCTTGACCGTCTTGCGCTTCGTGTCGCCACCGTCGAGCACCCAGTGCGAGGCGAACGTATGGCGCAGGTCGTGGAACCGCAGCGCATCCGGCAAGCCGGCGCGCTTGACTGCTTGCTTGAACGGGAAGCGCACGCCGGGCTTCGAGCGCGTCTTGTGATCTTCAGGCGCTCCTTCTCATCTGCCGACAACTCACCCATAACGACCTCCGATCGTCGGCGGCCCGCCCGTGAGCGGCTACATCACGGCGGCCGACGCGGTCTTGGAACTCTTTCTGGACCGGGGCTCGCGATGCATCCTGCTCGACACCGATCGCGAAGATCCGTAAGCCGCCCGATTCATGTTGTCAGCGAGTAGCCGGTTGCGCTGTAACGACAAACCGTTGGTGCAGCTTCGGTGCTGCGGTAGGCTTGATGTGATGCCGGTCAGCGCCGAGATTCGCCGCGAGCTGCTCAGCCTTCCCGCGGAGGAACGAGAGAAGCTGGCCGATGAGCTGTACGACAGCCTCGACGAAGAGGAAGCGCGTGATCCCGAGTGGCAGACTGCGTGGACCAAGGAGATCCAGAGTCGGATCGCCGACGTCGAACAGGGTCGCGTCGAGCTGATCGACGGTGATGACGTTCACCGAAGGCTGCGCGCCAAGTACAGCAAGCCGGGGTGAAACCGTACCGCTATCACCCGGCCGCCGAGCGGGAACTCGACGAGGCGATCGAGCACGACGAAGCGGAGCTGCCTGGCCGTGGCTTACGACTCGAGCAGCAGATCGCGCGTCTCGTGCTGCGACTTCGCCGATTTTCTGTCTCGGCGCCGATCTGGCCCGGGCTCGATAGCGTCCACGAAGTGCGGCGCGCAAAGGTCCGGCGGCATCCCTTCCTCGTCGTCTACATGGTGCACCTCGACCAGCTGGTCATCCTTGCCGTCGCGCACACCAAGAAGAAGCCAGGCTACTGGGCGAGTCGCATCGACAAGGCGACGCGGACAACACCACGCCGGAGCAAGCGGAAGCCCGCACGATCCACGTCGCAGGAGAAAGAACGAGCGGAGCAAGTCTCGCCACCAAGATCGCCCCAGACTTTTCTCCCCGTTTTCTCCCCCGAGTCACTTCTCGCCGACGAGAACACCGTATCGTCAACGTTGAGCGCGTTGACGAGAGCACAACGATTTGAGCTTTGCAGGCCCGCCTACAAGATGGAGAAGTACGGCCTCAAGCCGCCGCCGCGCGCGGATAGCTAGCGTGCATGGACCGGTGACTCACCGGCCGGAATGCGAGGACGCGTCGACACTCCGGCTACTGCCGTGCGTGATCAGCCCCAGCTTGCGCGCATTGGCGAGCGATGCAGTGTTTGTCCATGACGTGCTGTAGTAAGGAGTGCGTCCGCTCGCGCAGATCGCTCTCGCCCAGGCGGCCGTGACTGCACCGGCGTAACCGCGCCCTCGGAACGGGACCGCGGTTTCGACACCGGCCGCCGCGGCAACCGGCGACGAGCGCGCGCTGAAGCAGACGCTGACGGGCTTCTCGTCGATGACGATTGCCATGACCGGCGCGCACACCGCCGCGATCTCGCCGCGAACCCAGCCCCGAAAGTGATGCGAGAGCGCGTCCTCGTCGTCGATGACTGCGATCGCATGCGCTGGCGCATCGAGCGCTTCCGGAAACACGAACTTCGGCCCGAACGTGACCTTGTCGCCGAGCAACTCGCGATATCGGGCTTCATGACGCGGTGGCAGCGTGGGATCCGCCGACGGCGTTTCGTCGCTCGCCAGCGCATCGAGGAGTGCCGCAATGTCCGGCGCCACGTCCACACCGACGGCCCATTCGCGAGAGGTCGAATTCCGCGCGAGTATGAACGACGGAGCGGGCCTCGGAACGAATTCGCGCGTCGTCACGATACGGTGCTCGGCCGCGAACACGAGCCCGAGCTCGAGCGTCAGTTGGGGGGTCATGGTTGCGATGCTCTCCGGAGCCGTTCAGTCCGTACGAAGCCGTCCATAGATCGCCCAGTCGAAGCGCTGGCCAAGGAGCGGCTCGTAGCGTTCGAAGGCACCGTAGCTGCGGAGCACTCCTTCGAGCGTGAAGCCCGCCTTGACCGCGACACGTCGCGACGCGGTGTTGTCGGCAATCGCGCCGATCTCCAGGCGCGCCCAGTGCAGGACGTCGAACGCATAGCCGCACGCCAGGACCACACTGCGCGTCGCGACGCCTTGGCCCGCGCGTTCCGCCAGCACGCCATAGGCGACGTTGCCGCGGCCCGATCCTCGAGGCTGTAGATCGATCCAGCCGAGGCCCTCACCGGTGTCCGCAGCGTGGATGACGAACGCGAACTGTTCGCCCGCCTCCCACACTGCGGGCTGCGCACGCACGACCTGTTCGGCGCGCGCGCGACGCGCCTCGTAGGTGTCCGGATCGTTCCACGGCGGCGTGAGCGGCCAGTCATACCAGTGCTGCACCGCCGGATCGGCGTCCCACTTCATCACCGTCACGACGTCTGCGAGCTCGAACGGCGCCAGGCAAACGACACCGTCGCTCAGCCGATTCTCGGGCGCGTCGATCGAGAAGGTCACGTTGCCACTCGATAGATGGCGGCGTACAGGTGAGCGGACTCGCAGAACACGGGACCTCTCCGAACTATGGACCGAGCGGTCAGCGCAAACCCAGGGCTCGGTCACGGATTGCTCGCTCGCCGCCGCGCAACCACACCTCGGATCCCGTGTCTGCATCGCGATGCAGACCTCGCAGCGCTGGCCGATCGGAACCACGGGCGCGCTCGGGCTCGCGTTCTTGCTGATCGTCGGGCACTACCTGTCCTGGCTGCCGGGTGGCCTCGTCTCGACGCTGCTCGGCATCCACGACCGCCGCGAGATCTGGCAGGCGACGCCGCCCGCCTTCCTCGTGAGCTTCACCGTCGCCGCGGTCGAGATCGGGCTCGTGCTGCGACTCGGGATGTGTCGGCTCGCGCGGCTGTCGTTCCGCGAGGCCGGCTGGCGCGCGCTCGTGCAACGCGATGTTGCCTACGGGGTGCTCGGGTTCGCGGTGTTCGCGATCGTCGTCGTCTGCGTGTTTGCCGCCGACAGCGGATTCGAAGATGCGATCGCGGACATCGTCGACACGGTCGCGAGCTACACCCCGCAGCAGCGCGTGTTCTTCGCGCTCATGGGTCTGTACGCCGCCATTCCCGAGGAGACGATCTTTCGCGGCATCATGCAGCCGACGCTGCAGCACAAGGTCGGCCGCTGGCCGGGCATCCTGCTGACCGCCGCGATCTTTTCCGTCTATCACCTCGCGTTCGCGCTGCCGCAGCTCATCAGCCACTTCTGCCACGGGCTCATCCTCGGCATGTTGCGCGAGCGCACCGGTACGCTGTGGGCGCCCGCGCTCGCACACGTGCTCGCGTGGATGATCCTCGGCGCGATTTGACGGATGCTGACGGGCAGCCGTCATGCCCCAGCACACCACCGATCTCGCCCGTGATGCTCGCGCCGCACTCGAGTGCGTGTGCTCTGGCGCCGAGACAGAACGCGCGCCGCAGTTCTACAGCCCGGACTTCGTCGACCACGTGAACGACTTCGAGCTGCGCGGTCTCGAAGGCGTACGACGCTCGGTCGAGCTCTACACGAGCGTGCTAGACGATCTCCAGATCTCCGTCGAGGACCAGGTCGTCGATGGCGACCGCGTGACCTCGCGCTTCGTCGTGACGGGCACGAATCGTGGCCGGCGCGTTCGCTTCCACGGCATCACGATCAGCCGGTTCGAGGGTGGCCGCATCGTCGAGGACTGGTCCGTGACCGACACGCTCGGCATGCTGCGTCAGCTCGGCGGCTGGCGATCGGTGCTCGTCGCGATCCGGCAGTGGCGAGCGCTTCGTCGCTGATCGCGCCGGGCGAACGCGCCCGCGGGAGGTAGAAGATCCACGTGCGCTACTCCGCTCGCCCACCGGATCCGCGCCTGCGCGAGCACGTCGAGTATCTGTGGATGCTGCGCGACGCGCCGGCGCATGCCCGCGAGCGCATCGTGCCGAGCGGCACGCTCGAGCTCGTGATCAACCTCCACGCCGACGCGTTCCGGATCTTCGATCCGTTCGCCGGCACCGAGCGGACGCTTCGCGGCGCGATCGTCTCGGGTTGCTACGCGCGCGCGTTCGAGATCGACACGACCGCGCACGCGCACATCGTCGGTGTTCACTTCAAGCCGGGCGGCGCGGCGCGACTGCTCGGCGCTCCGCCGGGCGCGCTCGCGAACGACCACGTCGCGCTCGACGCGCTGTGGGGCCGCGACGCGACCGAGCTGCGCGAACGGCTGATCGCGGCGCCGCGTCCGCTCGAGCTGCTCGAGCAGGCGTTGCTTGCCCGGCTTCGCGAGCGACCGAGCGCCCGGGTCGCGGCGGCGGTCGCGGCGCTCGACCACGCCGAGCGAGAGGTCGGCAACGTCGCGCGTGCGCTCGGACTGAGCCGGCGGCGGTTCATCGAGATCTTCACCGAGGACGTCGGGATGACGCCGAAGCGCTACGCGATCGTGCGCAGGTTCCAGCGCGCGCTCGTCGCTGCGCGGCGCTGGCCGTCGACCACGTGGGCGAGCATCGCCGTCGCGTGCGGCTACTACGATCAGGCGCACCTGTGCCGCGACTGGTCGGAGCTCACGGGCGTTTCGCCGACGGAATTCGTCGGAGCGCGCGACATCGAGGTCAAGGACAACCACGTGGCGCTGCCTCGCGCCGAGGTCAAATCCGTCCAAGACGCACGCCGGTCGCGCACGTAGCTTGCGATGTGCCCAAGATCCATCGACGAACACGCGCACGGCTCGTCGTCCGCCTGGCCTTCGGGCTGGTCGCCGGCTGTGGCGCCCACGGAGGAACGACCATGACCACCCAGCAGCAAGCGGGCGCGCGGCCTGCGGTCTTCGTGCCCGGCCCGAACGCCGCGATCGTTCGCTATCAGATCCAGGACGTCGAGCGCGCGGTCGCGTTCTACACGCAGCGGCTCGGCTTCGCGCTGACGCAGCGGTCGGGGCCGATCACGGTGCTGTCGCGCGGCGATCTGCACCTGCTGCTCAGCGGTCCCGGCAGCTCGGGCGCACGGCCGATGCCCGACGGTCGCCGTCAGGAGTCCGGCGGCTGGAACCGGATCGTCGTGTACGTCGACAGCCTCGATGCAACGATCGCGGCATTGCAGACGGCAGGCGCCCGGTTCCGCAACGACATCGAGACCGGGCCCGGGGGCCGGCAGATCCTCGTCGACGACCCCGACGGCAACCCGGTCGAGCTTCACGAGCCGCCGAAGCGGTAGCGAGCGCGCTCGACAAGCCGGCACGTGCCGTGCAACGCCATGCCGCATGAGCTTCCTGAGCGAGCCGGCGAAGTACCTGTTCTTCACGGGCAAGGGCGGCGTCGGCAAGACCGCGCTGTCGTGCGCGACGGCGCTGCGGCTCGCGGACGCGGGCAAGCGGCTGTTACTCGTCAGCACCGATCCTGCCTCGAACCTCGATCAGATGCTCGGCGTCGCGCTGACGAACCACCCGACGGCCGTGCCCGGCGCGAGCGGGCTGTTCGCGATGAACATCGACCCCGAGCGAGCGGCCGACGAGTATCGCGAACGCGTGATTGCGCCCTATCGCGCGAGCTGGAGCGCGGCGCAGATCGCGCAGCTGCAGGAGCAGCTCGCGGGCGCGTGTACGACGGAGATCGCAGCGTTTGACGAGTTCGCTGGCCTGCTCGCCGATCGCAGCGATCGCTGGGATCACATCGTGTTCGATACCGCGCCGACCGGGCACACGCTGCGGCTGCTCAGCCTGCCCCGCGCGTGGACCGGCTTTCTCGAGGACTCGCCGCACAGCGAGTCGTGCCTGGGCCCGCACGCCGGGCTCAAGATGCAGCACGATCTGTTCGCCGCAGCGCTCGCCGCGCTCACCGATCGCGCGCGCACCGCGGTCGTGCTCGTCACGCGTCCGGAGCAGGCCGCGATCCGCGAGGCCGCGCGCACCTCGCGCGAGCTGACCGAGCTCGGGCTCGCGAATCAGCAGCTCGCGATCAACGCCGTGTTCGAGGCCACCGACCGGAGCGACGCCGTCGCCGTCGCGCTCGAACGCCGTGGCCGCGCCGCGCTCGACACGCTGCCGGAAGTGCTTCGCGCCCTGCCGACCGAGCGCATCGCGCTGCGTCCGTTCAACATGGTCGGCTTGCCGGCACTGCGCGCGTTGCTCGGTGGGCCGGCTCCCGTGGCGCCCGCGCCGCCCGCGGTGCGCGTCGCCGAGCTGCCGCCGCTCGCGTCGCTATTCGACGAGCTCGCGGCACCGGGCCACGGCTTGATCATGGTCATGGGCAAGGGCGGCGTCGGCAAGACGACGATCGCCGCGACCGTCGCGCTCGAGCTGGCGGCGCGCGGCTTCCCGGTCCAGCTCAGCACGACGGATCCCGCCGCGCACCTCGCGTCGACGCTCGCCGGCGACGTCGCGAACCTGACCGTGAGCCGGATCGATCCGCAGGCCGAGACGAAGGCCTACGTCGACAACGTGATGGCGACACGCGGTGCGCGGCTCGATCCCGACGCCCGCGCGCTGCTCGCCGAGGATCTGCGATCGCCGTGCTACGAGGAGGTCGCGGTGTTCGGCGCGTTCTCTCGCCTGATCAGCGCGTCGCGGCGCGGGTTTATCGTGCTCGACACCGCACCGACCGGACACACGCTGCTGCTGCTCGACGCGACCGGCGCGTATCACCGGGAGGTCGTCCGTGCGTACACGGCGGAGCACGCGGGCCGCATCACGACGCCGCTGATGCGCCTCGGCGATCCGGCGATCACGAAGGTCCTGCTCGTCACGCTCGCGGAGACCACGCCGGTCACCGAGGCCGCGCAGCTGCAAGCCGACCTGCGGCGCGCCGGCATCGAGCCGTACGCCTGGATCGTGAACAGCAGCCTCGCCGCGGCCGGATCGAACGATCCCGTGCTGCGCCAGCGGATCGCCGCCGAGCTCGAACAGATCACCGCGATCGAGACCCAGCATGCGAGGCGCGTCGCGATCGTGCCGTGGCAGACCGAGGAGCCGATCGGCGCGTCGCGGTTGCGTCAGCTCTCGGGGGTGGCGTCGAGCGTCGCCGCGAATGCTTCGAGCCGAGCGCGGATCTGATCGCGCGCCATGCGGAACCGCGCGCGCAGCTCGTCCGCCGTCAGCGTTGGATCGTCGCTCGCCGGATCCGGAATCGGCCAGTGCAGTCGCCGCGCCTGGCCGAGCCACGCCGGACAGACCTCCTCCTCGCACAGCGTGATCACGGTGTCGACCGTGGCCGGGTCGATCGACTCGACCGACTTCGAGTGATGCGTGCCGAGATCGAGCCCGACCTCGCGCATCACCTCGATCGCGTAGGGATTGACCCGAGACGGCCGGCTGCCGGCGCTCTGCACGCGCACCTGCGATCCGAACAAGCTGCGCGCGAGGCCCTCGGCCATCTGGCTACGCGCAGAATTTGCGACGCACAGGAACAGGACGCCGTGCATCGTCATGCCATCCATCGCGACATGCAGATATCGTGATATAAGAATCCCGTGCTGTCCAGTGCCTCGAACCTCGATGACGTCCGACCGCTGACGCGCGCGTTTCGTGCGCTCGGCGACGAGACGCGGGTCCGCATCGTCGCGCTGCTCGCGCACGGCGAGCTGTGCGTTTGCCACCTCGAATCCGCGCTCGGGATCAGCCAGCCGAACTGCTCGCGGCAGCTCGGGATCCTGAAGGCCGCGGGCATCGTCGATAGCCGGCGCGACGGGACGTGGGTCTACTACCGGATCAGCGACCAGCAGCACGACTCCGTGAAGGCCGTCCTCGACGTGCTCGTCGAGACGTTCGGAGCCGCGCGTGCGCTGCGCGCCGACCACGCGCGCCTCCAGCGAAGCTGCGGGCCGAACGCCTGCAAGTGAATCCGATGGAAGCCTCTGCCAGCCATATCGCGCGCAGGCTGTCGTTCCTCGACCGCTTCCTGACGCTGTGGATCTTCGCCGCGATGGCGCTCGGGGTCGCGCTCGGCAACCTCGCCCCGAGCTTCACGCGCACGCTCGACCAGCTCAGCGTCGGCACGACGTCGATCCCGATCGCAGCAGGCCTGATCCTGATGATGTATCCGCCGTTCACGAAGGTCCGGTACGAGGAGCTCGGCACGATCTTCCGCAACAAGCGGGTGGTCGCGCTCTCCCTCGTGCAGAACTGGATCATCGGGCCGGTGCTGATGTTCGGGCTCGCGGTGGTGTTCCTGCCGGATCACCCCGACTACATGCTCGGCCTGATCATCATCGGGCTCGCGCGCTGCATCGCGATGGTGATCGTGTGGAACGACCTCGCGAAGGGCGACACCGAGTTTTGCGCCGGCCTCGTCGCGTTCAACTCGATCTTCCAGGTCCTGTTCTTCTCGGTCTACGCGTACGTGTTCGCGACCGTGCTGCCGCGCTGGCTCGGGCTCCACGGGGCCGTCGTCGACATCTCGATGGGTCAGATCGCGAAGAGCGTCGCGATCTACCTCGGCGTGCCGTTCGCGGCCGGGTTCGTGACGCGGGCGTGGCTGCGGCGTGCGAAGGGCGACACCTGGTATCGGACGCAGTTCGTGCCGCGGATCGGTCCGCTGACGCTCGTCGCGCTGCTGTTCACGATCGTCGTGATGTTCTCGCTCAAGGGCGACTCGATCGTGAAGCTGCCGCTCGACGTGCTGCGGATCGCGATCCCACTGCTCGTGTACTTCGTCGTCATGTTCGCGGTGTCGTTCGCGCTCGGCAAGCGCGCCGGCGCGGACTACGCCCGGTCGGCGACGCTGTCGTTCACCGCGGCGTCGAACAACTTCGAGCTCGCGATCGCGGTCGCGGTCGCCACGTTCGGCATCCACAGCGGTGTCGCGTTCGCGGCGGTGATCGGACCGCTCGTCGAGGTGCCGGTGATGCTCGGGCTCGTCCATGCCGCGCTGTGGGCGCAGCGCCGGTTCTTCCCGATCGCGCCGCCGCGCGCGTCATGACGATTGTCTGCGTCCTTTCGGACCGGGTCCCGTCTCCCCGTACAGGAGAACCCACATGAGCAACCTCGAAGCAGATCAGACGCGGAACATCGTCCGCGACCACTACGCAAACGTCTCGACGAAGAATGCCGGCTGCGCGCCCGGCTGCTGCGGCGCGATGCCGTCCGACCAGTCGCTGGCGCTCGGCTACACCCAGGCGGACCTCGCGGCGGTACCGGAGGGCGCCGACCTCGGCCTCGGCTGCGGCAACCCGAACGCGATCGCGGCGCTGCGCCCCGGCGAGACCGTGCTCGACCTCGGGTCGGGCGGCGGGTTCGACTGCTTCCTCGCCGCGCGCGCCGTCGGGCCCACCGGCCAGGTGATCGGCGTCGACATGACCCCCGAGATGATCACGCGCGCGCGCGACAACGCGCGCAAGATCGACGCGACGAACGTCGAGTTCCGGCTCGGCGAGATCGAGCACCTGCCGGTCGCCGACGCGAGCGTCGACGCGATCCTGTCGAACTGCGTGATCAACCTGTCGCCCGAGAAGGCGTCCGTGTTCCGCGAGGCGCTGCGCGTGCTCAAGCCCGGCGGCCGGCTCGCGATCAGCGATGTCGTCGCGATCGCGCCGATCCCGACCGAGCTGCAGAGTCAGGCCGCGGCGCTCGCCGGGTGCATCGCGGGCGCGACGCCGCTCGACGAGCTGAAGGCGATGCTCGAACAGCTCGGCTTCGTCGACATCGCGGTCACGATCGCGCCGCGCAGCGCCGAGATCGTCGACTCGTGGCTCGCGGGCGCGAGCAAGTACATCGCATCGGCGACGATCGAGGCGCGCCGCGCGGGTCCGAGCGTCACGAAGGCGGGCGCCTGCTGCGCGCCGGGGTGCTGCGGCTGACATGACGACTGTGCCGTGGACCGAGGTCGCGACACGGCTGCGGCCGTTCATCGCGCAGCGCGTGCGGCCGAGCGACGTCGACGACATCGTCCAGGACGTGCTCGTCCGCATGCATCGCGGCCTCCCGTCGCTGCGCGACGACGAACGCTTCACGGCCTGGATGTTCCAGGTCGCGCGCAACGCGATCGCCGACGTCGGCCGCAAGCAGGTCGACGCGGTGCTCGACACCGACGACACCATCGAGCCGCCGGCACCGGTTGCCGACGACGACCGCGATGCGGCGACCGCGCTCGCGGGCTGCGTGTCACTGTTCGTGGCCGCCCTGCCCTCGCCGTATCGCGAGGCCGTGACGCTCGTCGAGCTCGAGGGCAAGACGGCGAAGGAAGCGGCGGAGATGGTCGGGATCTCGGTCTCCGGCATGAAGTCGCGCGTGCAGCGTGGCCGCGCCCAGCTGCGCGAGCTGTTCGAGCGCTGCTGCGAGATCGCGGTCGACGCGCGCGGCAAGCCGATCGACTACACGCCGCGCGCCCAGCGCTGCAAGCCGTGCTCGTGACGCGAACGCATTCAACCCGACCGCACGACGCCCACATTCCCGAGCGCGTCTGAACGCCAGGCTGTCATGCGGTCGTCGTCGGCGGCGCAACGGGTGCGTGCGAGTTCGTCGAGCGCGCCGACCGCCGCAGACGTTTCACGAGCGCGCGACGCGATCGCGTTCCACGGTGTCGACCATGAAGACACAGCTGCTCGCGATCCTCGCGCTCGCCGGATGTTCGAACACGTCGGGATCGACGTCGGCGATCTGCAACCCGCTCGCGCTGACGACGCCACGCCCGAATCCGCAGTGGAGCGGCACGGTGTTCACGATCGTGATAGAGAACAAGAACCTCGACGACATTCGCGGCAACGCCCAGGCGCCGTTCATCAACTCGCTGATCGCCGGCAACACGCTCGCGGCCGGCTATCACGATCCGTTCGTCCACCCGAGCGAGCCGAACTATCTGTGGATGGTCGCCGGCGAGAACTTCGGCATCCTCGACGACAAGGATCCGTCGGCGCATCCGATCGACTCGACCTCGCACATCGCCGATCAGATCGAGCATGCGGGCCTGACGTGGAAGACGTACCAGGAGAGCATGGGCGAGCCCTGCGGCTTGAAGTCACACGGCTCGTACGCGGCGAAGCACGATCCATTCGTCTACTTCAACGACATCAACGGCTGGGACGGCAAGACGTTCCAGTTCTCGCAGCGCTGTGTCGATCACGTCGTCGACTATTCGCAGCTCGATGCCGACCTCGCCGCGAACACCGTGCCGAAGTACGCGTTCATCACGCCGAACCTCGACGACGACATGCACGACGGCACGATCGCGCAAGGCGATGCGTGGCTCGCGCGCGAGGTCCCGAAGATCCTCGCCAGCGATGCATTCAACCACGGCGGCGTGCTGTTCCTGCTGTGGGACGAGGGCAGCGGCTCGGCGCTGTCGAAGGGCGACGACCCGCCGTTCATCGCGATCTCGCCGAACGCGAAGCAAGGCTACGTCTCGAACGTCGACTACGACACGAGCTCGTACCTGAAGACCGTGCAGCAGATGCTCGGGATCGAGGAGCTGCCGTGCGATCCCGCGAGCGCGGACGTCACGGCGATGGACGATCTGTTCACCGTGCCGCTGACGGCGGCGGCGACGCCGGGCGCGGTCAGCGGCGGCTGAGCGGCGGCGGGTTGTAGCGCTCGGCGAAGCTCGCGCCGTCGGTGCCGCCGGTGATCAGCACGGTGCCGTCGCACAGGAGCGTCGCCTGGTGGCCGGCGCGCGGCACGCCGAGATCATCGGTCGCGACGATCGTGACCTGACCGTCGAGCGGATCGAGGCGCGCGATGTGCGCGCTCGCGACCGGGTTGCCCGCGGGGTCGCGGCCACCGACGATCAGGATCCGGCCGTCGGGCAGCGGCGTCGCGGTGAAGTCGACCGTGCCGACGCTCGTCGGCAGCGGGATGTCCTGGATCACGAAGCCGGTGTCGATCGAGAACAGCTCGAGCGTGTAGATCGGCGCGCCGGCCGCGTCGACGCCGCCGATCACGAGCACGCTGCCGTCGGGCATCAGCGCGGCACGGTGACGCGAGCGCGGGATGTTGAGCTGCGGCGCGAACCGTAGCGGATCGGCGAGCTCCTCGGACAGCGGCTTGAACAGCTCGGCGGTCGCGACCGGTGCGCCGGTGTCGTCGATGCCGCCGACGATCAGCACCGGCGCGCCGACGTCGTCGCCGAGCCGCGTCGCGGTGTGGAGCGCGCGCTTCGTCGCGAGCGCCGCGAGCAGCTTGCGGACCTCGATCGTGCCGGCCGACTCGCGGACCTCGTTGATCGTGCCGACCGCGACGCCGCCCGGCGCGCGGCCGCCGATCGCGATGATGCGGCCGTCGGTGAGCGACGTCGCGGTGAGATCGACGCGCGCCATGTCGATGTTCGAGATCTTCTCGACCCGGCGCAGCGGCGGGTTGTCGGCCTCGACGAGCTCGACGTAGCCAGCGCCGGTGCCGCCGTCGTTGCCGCCGATCAGCACGATCCGCGGATCGACGACGCCGAGCTCGGCGGCGACCGCGTCGCTGCGCGGCGCGACGTCGGCGATCTGCTCGAACACGCCGGTCTCGGGCTCGAACCGCTCGACGGCGGTCGAGCTGCCGCCGAGGATGATCGCGCCGCCGTCGTGATAGGTGATCGCCTGGCCACCCGAGCGTGGCGCGGTGTCGAGCGCGAGCTGCGCGAACTTCACGCTGCGCGAGAAGAACAGATGCGGCGTCGCGGTGATGCCGGGACCGGCGGCGAACGGACACGTGCGGCCGTACGCGATCTCGCTCGCGCCGATCCGACCGGACATGTGGATCACGAGATCGTCGGCGAACGGGACGCCCGCGAGCTCGAGCGGCTCGCCGCGCGCGAACGTGTGCGAGACGAGGTCCTCGGTGTCGCCGGCGTGCGCGACCGCGATCGTGATCGCGTCGAGATCGGGCAGCACCGTCGCGTCGGCATCGACCGGGCCATCGATCACGGGCGCGATCGTGACGGTCTCGTCGCCGCAGGCCGCGAGCGCGGTGATCAGGACGAGACGCCTCACCATCCCGGCGGCCTCTCCACGGACAGCGTCGCGTCGGTCGGCGTGCGATCGCGCGAGACCGCGGCCGTCACCGGGATGAGCACGGCGGCCGCGATCGCCGCCGCGCCCGCGGCCCACGCCCACTTCGAGCGATACCAGCGCGGCGCGGCCTCGGGATGCAGCATCGCCTCGATCGTCTGCGCCAGCGGCGCGAGATCACCGTGGACCGTGACCGCGCGGCGATCGCGCTCGCGGCCGTCGAGACCGATCAGCCGCGCGGTCGCGATGTCGCCGCGGACCTCGGCGACGATCACGGCGCGGGCGCCGGACACGCGCGCCTGGACGAGCACGTCGGCATCGCTCGGCGGTGCGAGCGGCGTCGGGCGCGCGGCGAGCGTCGTCGACGGCGCGGTGACCTCGACGCGCGTACCCCACGGCGTGTGATCGGCGCACGCGACACGCACCCAGTGCGGACCGGCGATCACCGGCGCCTCGGTCGCGGGCGCGCCGTCGACGAGGATCGTGCAGCCGGCCGGCGCATCGACGCGCAGCGGGACGCGCGGCCGCTCGCCGACCGCCTTGCGCGCGCGCTCGAGCTGCTCGATCACGCGCGGCGGAAACCGCGCCGGATCGAGGACGCGCGTCGGGCCGATCACCATCGCGACGACGAGCTCGTCCCACGCCTGGCTCGGGTCCTCGCCTTGCGCCGCGACGAGCCCGCGATACAGGAACAGGTCGGAGAGCTGGGCGGTGGACAGCCCGGCGGCCCCCGTGCGATCGGCACGGTCGCGCGCGAGCTCGAGGGTGGCGCGGCTGTCGTCGAACTTGAGCGCGTCGTAGGCCGCGATCCCGCGCTGGACGAGCGGCGCGAGGTCGGACGCGCTCGGCGGGGCCGGCGAGCGGTCGATCACGGCGGCGCCCGCCTGCTTCGCGGTGCGCTGGATCGGGCCGATCGAGGCGCCCGGCGCCCACACCACGATGACCTCGGCGGCCGGCGCGGCCAGCGCAAGGCGTGCGCAAGCCGCGAGGACGAGCGTGATCGTGAAGAGCCTCACCCCGTCGACGAGTGTGGGTCCACGGCGGGCGGCGGTCAACCGGCTATACTCGGGGCGGGATGACCCGTGCGATGGGACGCTACGAGCTCCTGCGGCCGCTCGCACGGGGCGGCATGGCCGAGGTGTTCCTCGCACGCCGCCGCGCCGCCGGGGTCGAGAAGCTGCTCGTGGTCAAGCGGATCCGGCCGGAGCGCTCGGGCGATACCCGGTTCCTCGACCTGTTCGTGCGCGAAGCGAAGCTATCGATGAGCCTCGCGCACCAGAACATCGTCCCGGTGTTCGACTTCGGGCGCGCCGACGACCAGGTGTTCCTGGCGATGGAGCGCGTCGAGGGCAAGGACCTCGGCTCGAGCCTCGCGCGCGCGAAGGCCGCGATGCCGCCGCTGCTCGCCGCGTTCGTCGCCGCCGAGTGCTGCCAGGCGCTCGACTACGCGCACCAGCGCAAGGCGCCCGACGGCACCGCGCTCGGGATCGTCCATCGCGACGTCACGCCGCGCAACGTGCTGCTGTCGTGGTCGGGCGAGGTCAAGCTGACCGACTTCGGGATCGCGGCGCTCGCCGGCGACGCGGCGTCGAAGCTGCTCGGCACGCCGGCGTTCATGGCACCGGAGCAGGCGCGTGGCGAGCCGACCGACGCGCGGACCGATGTCTACGCGATCGGCCTCGTGCTGCGCGAGGCGGTGACCGGCCAGCGCGCGCGCCCCGGCGAGGACCGCGACGCGATCCTGGCAGCCGCGCGAGCCGGCGAGCTCGCACCGTGGACCGGCGATGTGCCGGCCGAGCTCGTCGCGATCGTCGACCGCGCGACCGCGTGCGATCCCGACGCGCGGTATCCCGACGCGCGTTCGCTGCTCGAGGCGCTCGACGGCTTCATCGTCGCCGAGCGGTCCGCGCGCAAGGGCGATGCGCCGGCGCGCCAGCTCGCGGCGTGGCTCGCGGCGGTGTGGGAAGGCGCGCGCGAGGACCGGGTCGGCCGCACGACGTCGGAGAACCCGCAGCTCGTCAGCCTGTTCGACGGCGAGCTCGAGGCGGTCGGCACCGGCACCGAGCGCTCGCTGCTCGCGACCGTCGGCGACGACGAGGCCACGCCGCCCGCGCCTCCGCCGCCGGCACCGTCGACGACGACCGCGGCGCCACGCCGCAGCGTGCTGCGGATCGCGATCCCGCTCGTCGCGATCGCAGCCGCGGCGATCATCGCGGTCGTCGCGTGGCCGCGCGGCGAGTCGGCCGCACCCGTGACGCTCGCACCGCCCGCGCCGTCGCGGATCGCCGAGCGCCCGCCGCCTGCCCCGCCGCCGACCCAGGAGCCCGTCGTCGAGCCGCCTGTCGCGCCGGCAACGCCGCCGACGCAGGCGAAGAAGGATCCGCCGCGACCCGCGCACAAGCCGGACAAGACCGCCGCGGTCGTCGCGAAGCCCGAGCCGAAGCAGACGATCCAGTCCGCCCCGGCCGCTGTCGGCAAGCGCAAGGTCACGATCAACGCGCTGCCCGGGTGGTCGCACTTCACCGTCGACGGGGATCCGTCGCCGCACCAGACCGTCGAGACGATCGAGCTCGCGCCCGGTCCGCACCGCATCCACTTCAAGCACCCGACGCTCGGGGTCGAGCGCGACGTCACGATCGACGTGCCGGTCGATCGCGACCTCAAGCACGTCGAGGATCTCAGGCCAGCTGGCGCAAACTGAGATCGAGCTGGCTGCGCACGAGCCGCAGGATGCTCTCGATCTCCTCGCTCGTCGCACCGAGCGCGTCGCGCAGCGCATCGCGCGTGCCGGCGAGCACGGCCGAGCGCGCCGCGATCACCCAGCGCGCGGTCGTCGCGCGGTCGACGTGATAGAGCGCGGCGAGCTGATCGATCGTGAGCCCGTCGAGGTAGTACTGGCGCAGCACGTTGCGCTGGCGCTCGGCGAGCTTGCCGAGTGCCTCGCCGAGCGCGCGGCGGACCTCGTCGCGATAGCGGCCGCGCAGCAGCTCGAGCTCGGGATCCTGCACGCTCGCGGACAGCTGATCGAGATCGTCGTCGGGATCACCGGACGCCGGCGTCGACGCGGCGGTCACGCCGGCGAGCCGCCGCCCGGTGCGCACGCCGATGCTGCGCACCCAGCTGCGCAGCCGGCCGCGGCCGCTGTACTTCGAGATCGCGGGCACCACCGGATCGCCGACGAGCACCATGATCAGGACGCGCTGCTCGGTCTCGTCGATCGTGGCGTCCGGCACGCCGAGCTTTGCCAGCGCTGGCCGGATCACCGGCAAGAACGTAGCGTGGAATGCAGCGATTGCGGCCGGGTCACCCGCGGTGCAGGCGGCCGCGAGGTAAAGGTCGGCAGCGGGCATGGTGCGGATCACGCGATCTGAAATCTCGTCGGCACGCGCCCGTAGTGTCTCGCATAAATGACGAACATAGACTTCGGGCTCCAGCTGGATCGTCGGCCACGCGGCCGCACCTTCCGTGACCTGCTGCTGCAGCAGCGGTTCGAGATCGGGAATCGCCGCGACCTCCTCGCGCTTCGATGCGTCGAGGTGCGCGAGCATGACTGGCGCGAGTGCGCTCCCCACGATCTTCTGACTAACACGCCCGCGACCTGATGCGCTCGCCGAATACCGAATGTCTCGATCCCGAGACATTCGCCGCATACCTCGACGGTGTGCTCGGTCACGACGCGGTCGCGCGCGCAGATCGTCACATCGATCATTGCACCGCATGCCGTGGCGAGCTGTCCGCGCTCGCGGCGATGCACACGTTCACCACGGCCAGCTTCGCCGAGGGCAGCGGCGAGGCGATGCTCGTCGTCGATGGCGCGCCGCTCGCGTCGCGGCTCGGACGCTACGAGCTGATCCGCGAGCTCGGGCGCGGCAGCATGGGCGTCGTCGTCCGCGCCTACGATCCGGAGCTCGCGCGGGCGGTCGCGGTCAAGATCCTGAGCCCGCGACTGTGGCACGGTGCCGAGCCCGACGCGCAGGACCGGCTGCGGCGCGAGGCGCAGGCGATGGCGCGGCTCGTCCATCCGAACGTCGTGACCGTGTACGACGTCGCGACCGATCACGGCGCGCTGTTCGTCGCGATGGAGCTCGTCGAGGGCGGCACGCTGCGCGACTACGTGCTGCGGCCGAGGCCGTGGCGCGACACGCTCGACGTCTGCATTCGCGCGGGTCGCGGGCTCGCCGCCGCGCACGCCGCGAAGCTGATCCACCGCGACTACAAGCCGGAGAACGTGCTGTGCGGCACCCACGGCCGCGTCGTGGTCTCGGACTTCGGGCTCGCGCGGCTCGAGGACGATCACCCGGTCGCGCGGTCGGCGCCCGCGACGGCGACGACGCTCGCCGGCACGCCCGCGTACATGGCGCCGGAGCTGTTTCGCGGCGAGCCTGCGACGACCGCGAGCGATCAGTTCGCGTTCTGCGTCGCGACGTTCGAGGCGCTGTACGGCGTGCGGCCGTTCGCCGGCGACACGTTCGCGCAGCTCCGCGAGCAGATCCTCGCCGGGATCCCGCGCGCGGCGACCACGGGCCGCGGCATCCCGCTGCGCGTCCACGGCGTGCTGCTGCGCGGGCTCGCAGTCGATCCGGCGCACCGCTGGTCGTCGTTGCCGGAGCTGCTCGACGCGCTCGATGCCGCGGCGACCTCGCGGACCCGGCGCACGGCGCTCGCCGCGCTCGCGTTCGCGTTCGGCGCGCTGGTGCTCGGGAATTCGCTGGTCACGCGCCTGTGCGCGGCCGCGCCGGCATGTGCGCTCGCCGCGATCGTGATCGAGGCGCTGCTCGCGCAGGGCACCGTCGCCGGCATCCGCGCCCGGGTCACAGCGTGGTTACCGCGGCGGCGCCGATGATCGCGATCACGCGCAACAAACTGTCGGTCGCGCATCCAGGGGACGTGCAGCGCGTCCAACTGCCGGCAATCACGCGGTCCTGGCCCGCGCGCGAAATTTGTTCGAGGAAAGCTGCGACAAAAACCCGACTCGCCCCACCAGTCGGCATGAAGCATCGCCTGCTCGTTGTCGCGGTCGCCGCGTCCCTGGTCGGTCCGTCGCTCGCGCGCGCCGACGACCTCGACGCCGAGCCGAACGATCGCGGCAAGGTCACGAGCATCCGCAAGGGCGTCAAGGAGCTCGACCTCGGCGGCATCTTCGTCCTCAGCCACAACAAGAGCGGCGATGCCGAGGGCCAGACCCGGGTCGCCTCGCTCGGCGGCATCGGGTTTCAGTACTTCATCAACAACAACCTGTCCGCGGGCGCGACCGTGCTCGCGTCCTACGATCGGTCGAGCGCGACGACGTACTCGACCGGGTTCGGCGGCGCGGTGTTCGGCAGCCTGCACCTGCGGCTCGGGCTCGGCGCGTTCCTGCGGCCGACCGCTGGCGTCGGGATGCTCGTCGGCAGCCAGAACACCGAGGTGATGCCGGGCATGCTCGCGACCGCGAGCGAGGTCGCGTTCCTCGCGCGGCTCGCGCTGCCGTTCGCGTACTTCCCGAGCAAGCGAATCGTGCTGCAGGCCGGCCCCGAGCTCAACGTGCTCGTCGGCAACGCGACCCCCGACGGCGGCGAGGCGCAGACGTTCACGAGTGTCGCCGGCGGGTTCGGCGTGAGCGCGGGCTATGCGTTCTAGGAGATGGCCGATGGGCAGCGACGAGCACGACGTTCCGCTCGAGGCGACCGACATCGCGCTCGATCACCTGCTCGGTCAGCTCGAGGCCGAGCTGCGCGCGCACGGCCAGCTGTCGTTCGCGACGTGCGAGGCGCTGCGCGACAACGACGACGTGCGCGGGCTCGAAGGCTGCCTGTCGTTCCTGCGCTGCACGATGTTCGCGGTCGATCCGGCGACGCCGCCGCTGCGCCGGAGGCGACGGATCCAGGCCTGCCGCCTGATGCTGCTCTCGATCGGCGCGCACACCGATTTTCCGCGGTGGACGCACTTCGGGATCGAGCAGATGTTCGAGGCCGCGCTCCAGATCCCGGGCGCCGAGCTCAGCGATCTCGTGCAGGCGCTGTTCGCGCTGCTCGCCGAGACGAAGCTCGCGTGCACGCGGGCGCAGACGAACTTCATCCGCGAGATCGGGGCGCACGTGCGCGCGAAGCGCCGGCTCGGCCACGCCGCCGATGACTTCGTGTGGATCGCGGTGCGGCTCACCGATCCGATGTTCCCGGTCACCGAGGCGCAGGCGTTCTTCGCGACCT
Organism: Kofleriaceae bacterium; assembly: GCA_035715365.1. Classification (GTDB taxonomy): domain Bacteria; phylum Myxococcota_A; class Polyangia; order Haliangiales; family Haliangiaceae; genus JABFXX01. The sequence continues at coordinate 136,162 of DASTLB010000034.1, forward strand.
TGGTGCTGCCGCGCCGGCTGCGCGGCTCGACGCGCGAGGTGCTGATGCGCACGCTGACGTCGTCGCACGTGATCGACGAGCTCGGCGACATGCTCGGGGATACCGTCGCCGACGATCAGTCCGAGACACTGCTCGAGTAGCTCACGCGCTCGGACGATGCGCGATCGGCACGTGCGGCGCGTCGGACTCCGGCGGCTGCAGCGACACGATCTGCGCGCCATCCTCGAGCAGCGGCTCGCCGTGCGGTCCGATCGAGCGCACCGGCGGCAGCTTCGGGACCTCGCCGGTGATGAGGCGCGCGCCGCGCGCGAAGCTCAGCCACGACCACGCCCAGCTCCACATCACGAGCAGGCGGTTGCGGAAGCCGACGAGGAACATCACGTGGACGACCCACCACAGCAGCCACGCGAGCAGGCCGTGCTTCGCGAAGTGCTTCGTCGAGATCACCGCGGACGCGCGGCCGATCGTCGCCATGTTGCCCTTGTCGTGATAACGGAACGCAGGACGCGCGGGCTTGCCGGCGAGCTCGCTCCTGATGATCTTCGCGACGTGCTTGCCGCCCTGGATCGCACCCTGCGCGACGCCGGGCACCTGCGTACCGTCGGCGTTCAGCATCCGTGCGAGGTCGCCGATCACGAACACCTCGGGGTGCCCGGGGATCGAGAGATCCGGTGCGACCTCGACGCGGCCGGCCTTGTCGAGCGGCGCGCCGAGGCTCTTCGCGAGCGGTGACGCCTGGACACCGGCGGCCCACAGCACGGTGCGCGTGCCGATCCGCTCCTCGGTGCCGTCCTCGTGCTTCACGGTGACGCCGCGATCGTCGATGTTCGTGACGCGCGTGTTGAGCCGGACCTCGACGTGACGCTTCTCGAGCGAGCGCTTCGCCGCTTCCGACAGCTTCGGCGGATATGCGCCGAGCACGCGGTCGTTGCCCTCGAACAGCAGCACCTCGACCTGCGTCGAGTCGATCGTGCGGAAGTCGTTCGCGAGCGTGTGCAGGCCGATCTCGCCGAGCGCGCCCGCGAGCTCGACGCCCGTCGGGCCACCGCCGACGACCGCGAACGTCAGCCACTCGCGCTGCGCCGCCGGCGTCGCCTCGCGCTCGGCCGCCTCGTACGCGAGGAAGATGCGGCGCCGGATCTCGAGTGCGTCCTCGACCGACTTGAGGCCGGGCGCGAGCTTGCCCCAGTCCTTGCCGAAGTACGAGTGCGTGGCGCCGGTCGCGACGATCAGGTAGTCGAACTCGAGCACGCCGTCGTCGAGGATGACGCGGTGGCCGGGTACGTCGATCGCCGTCGCCTCGGCGAGCAGCACGCGCGCGTTCGCCTGGTCTGCGAGCGCGGCCCGGATCGGATACGCGATGTCACTCGGATTCAGCGCCGCGGTCGCGACCTGGTAGAGCAGCGGCTGGAACAGGTGGTGGTTGCGACGGTCGAGGACGGTGATGTTGACCGGCGCCTTCGCGAGGGCCTGCGCCGCGTTCAGTCCGCCGAACCCCGCCCCGATGATGACGACGTGCGGCCGCTTCATGACACTTGGATGCTGCATCGCGACGATCCGTCTGTACGGGCTACCACGATGAACCCCATCCGCCTCATCAAGACGGTATCACGTCACGGCAGCGCGACACGGAATGGCCCGATCGCGACACCGGCAGACATGTGGTCCGGCGGCGGTGCCGGTGCAACGAACCCCGCGGTCCGAACATCACCGGCCTGATACGGCGCGGGAGTCGAGACCACGGTGATCACGCTCTCGCCGACCTTGCCGTCGGTGTCGAACGTGAGGCTCGTCCATTCCGCGCCGACGAACGCTTCCGCAACGAGTGTGCCATTGCAACCGATTTGCACGTACACCTGGCGGCCGACCGGCACGTTCGCGGCGATCGGCACGGTGATCCGGTGCGGCTCCGGCATCAGCAGCGGCAGCAGTAACGTCGCCTCGCGCTCGGTCGTCCACCGCCAGCTGCGGCGGCCCTCGTGCTGCAGCGGACCGAGCCCGTCGAGGATGTAGCGATCGTCGAGCGCGTTCCAGATCGCGGTCGCCTTGCGATAGCTGCCGTCCTCGTAGCCGAGCACGCCCGGCACGAGCGCGTAGTTGCCGACCGCCTGATCCCAGCGCTGCAGATCGACGCCGTGATGCAGCGCGAACACCGCGCTCGCCGGTAGCTCGAACGGATTGCCGACGACGCTGTATATCGGCTTCGCGATCCACGACAGCGGTGCCGGAACGTCGTTGCAGCACGTCGGCTTGTTGTCGCGACCCGCCGGGCGCGCATGGTGCAGCCTGCCGACCCACACGAGGTTCCACGCGACGAGGTAGCCGAGCACCGCGATCGCGAGCGCGTGCTTGCCGAGGCGCGGCAGCTTCGTGCCGATGCGGTGGCTCGTCCACCGCAGCAGCATCGCGACGCCGACGACGACCGGCAGCGTCACCGAGCACATCCGGCGCTGACCGAACGACGCCGCGCTCCACCACTCGTACGTCACCGCGTTGACATAGATCTGGACCGCGATCGCCGCGAGCAGCGCGACGCACACGAGCCGCACGTTCGGTCCGAGCCGTGGCCCGCTCGCCGCGCCGAGCACGAGCCCGATCGTCCCGAGGTAGGCGATCGGATGCGTCGACAGCCAGCCGTTCCTCGACGAGAACACGAGCTCGAGCACCATCGGATGGCCGTAGCGCATCTGCCCCGGCCCCTGCGGCGTCGTCAGGTACGAGCCGTAGAACAGCTTCCACACGTAGAGCTGCGGCACGAACAGCACGAGCGCGATCGCGAGCGTGACGAGCCCGCGCGCGAGCAGCGCACCGACCCGCCGCGCCTTGTCCGGCTCGTTGCCGCGCACGACGTCCCAGCCGACGACCGCGAGCTCGAGCATCAGCACGACGCCGAACCCGAGGTCCTGCACGCGCACCATCGTCGCGATGCCGAGCAGGATCCCGAGCCAGACGTAGCGGCGCCAGCGCAGCTGGCCGAGGGTCAGCGCCCACAGCGCGAGGAACCCGGCGCACGCCGCGGCATCCATCGCGTGCGCGTACGCCGGCATGAACGTCGCGTAGTACGTCAGCGTCGTGCCGAGCAGCGTCGCGACGCCGGCCCACGTCACGGCCCAGCGTCCGCGGGCGAGCCGGTACGCGACGAGCATGCCGAGCACGATCGCGATCCACGCGAACACGACGCTCGACGCGAACAGGATCCGCTGGTGGAACATCGTGTAGCCGTGATCCGGGATCTCGGCGCCGAGCGCGTTCGCGACGAGCGCGGCGCCATGCGCGAGCGCGAGCAGCGGGGCCCACACGAGCGACGGCCCGATCTGCTGCATCACGTTCTTGCGACCGGTCACCGTCCTCGGCTGCGCCCACGGATCGCCGAACCGCGCGAGGTCGTTGTTGAAGTCGAAGTCGCGATCGAACACGATCGACCGCGTGATCAGAAAATGCATGTGGCCATCGCCGCGCGCGAGCATCGGCTGGTACGGGCCGCGCGCGTTCGGATCGCGATTGTCGTTGCCGCAGTACATGGCGGCAGTCGCGAGCAGCGCGATCGCCACGACGATGCTCGGTACGAGCCCGAGCCTGCGCATCGCGGCGCGCGCTCGCATGACCGCTCGGCGAACCATCTCCGTCGACGCTACCAAACCTGCCGGCGAGGCGCTCGCCACGCGTTGCGGTACAATCGCGCGACGTGCGTCGCCTCGCCCGCTGGATCGTGCCGAGCTTCGTGGCGGCATGCGCCGGCGCGCTCGTCGGCGGGCTGTTCGAGGGCCTCGGCATGGACTCGGTGCTCGCGATCGCGACGACCGCGGGGTTCTTCGCGGTGCTCGCGATCCCGGTGCTGCTCGCAGCCGGCGTCGCGGTGCGCGCGGTGATCCTCGCGTGGCGACCGGGCGAGCTCGCGGTCGTCGAGCCCGATGGCTCCGCGCCGCGGCTCGCCGGCTGGGTCGCGGTGCTCTGGCTCGGCACGCTCGTGCTCGCGTGGCTCGTCTACGAGGGCACGTGGCAGATCGCGAACCGCACGGGCGAGATGAAGCCGCTGCCGACGAGCTTCCTCGAGCCGGTGATCGCGGTCGGCGCACTCGTGCTCGTGGTCGCGGTATCGCGGCCCGCCGCGCTCGGCTTCGAGGCGCTCGCGCGCCGGCTCGACGCGCGGTGGCGGTCGGCGGGACGCGCGACGCTGCTGTCGCCTCGCCGGATCTTCGCCGCGGCCGCGCTGTCGCTGCTTGTCGTGTCGTACCTGATCTGGCGGCTCGTCATGAAGCCGCGGCTCGGGCCGATCGACACGACGCTGCTCTACGCGCCGGCGCTCGCGGCGATCGTCGCGTGGCTCGCTCACGTCGTGCGCGTCCGGCGTGTCGTCGCGCTCGCGACGTGCGCGCTCGGCGTGGCGAGCATCGCGGTCGCGCTCGTCGCCCGGTTCGCGCAGCCGAGCCTGACGCTCGAGGTGTGGGGCGATCGCCCGCTCGCCGGGTTCGCGATCGATCGGCTGTTCGATCTCGAGGCGATCCGCGCCACGGTGTCGCTCGCCGAATTCCGGCCGACCGATCGCGCCGGCGCCGAGCACCCGGACATCCTGCTGATCACGATCGACACCGTGCGTGCCGATCACACGCCGCCGTACGGAGGCAAGGCGAACATGCCGGTGCTGCAAGGGCTCGCCGAGCGCGGCACGGTGTTCACGTGGGCGTTCGCGCCGAGCAACGTGACGCGGCGCTCGATCCCGGCGCTCGCGATCGGCCTCGATCCGACGCGCGTGCGCGGCCGCGTCGTCGGCTGGGCGCTGCGCGTCGATCCGCGCCACGTGCTGCTCGCCGAGCGGCTGCGCGCCGCCGGCTACGAGACCGCGGGCTTCATGTGCTGCCAGGGCTTCTGGGGCGAGGACGTCCGCACGGGGCTGTCGCGCGGTCTCGAGCACGTCGAGATCGAGCAGAACGGCTCGCGGCTCGCGAAGCAGGCGCGCGCGTGGCTGTCGGCGCGAGAAGGCCGCGCGCGCAAACCGCTGTTTCTGTGGATGCACATCCTGGAGCCCCACAACTGGACGACCGGCATCGGCGAGCCGCACTCCGACGAGGAACGCACGAAGTACTACGACCGCTCGCTCGCGCAGTCCGACGCGATGGTCGGCGACGTGCTCGCCGCGTTCCAGCGCTCGCCCGAGCAGGCGCCGATCGTGATCGTGACCGCGGATCACGGCGAGGCACTCGGCGAGCACGGCCACGCCTACCACTCGACCGATCTCTACAACTCGCAGATGCGCGTGCCCCTCGTCGTCGCCGGGCCGGGGATCCGGGTGCAGGCCGTCCCCGAGACGGTCAGCCTCGTCGACCTCGTGCCGACGATCGTCGAGCTCGCCGGCTTCGAGCCGCCGAGCGGTGCCGCGATCGATGGTCGCTCGCTCGCCGCGATCCTGACCGGCAAGCAGCCGTCGGTGCCCGACACCGGCGCGGCGTTCGCGGCGATGATCAAGGACCGCTCGAATCCCGGCGGCGTCACCGCGATCGTGCGCGGCCGCTGGAAGCTGCTCGATGCCGACGGCGACGTCGAGCTGTACGACATCTACACGGATCCCGACGAGCGCGACAACCTCGTCATGAAGCGGCCCGAGATCGTGCGCGAGCTGCGCGCGCTGCTCGAGGCGAGGCACACGGCAGCCACGCGCTCGCCGTTCGACTGACGTGCGCACCTGGCTCGTCCTCCTCGCGGTGCTGCTCCCCTCGACGCTCGAGGCGCGCACGCTGCACGGCACCGTGTACGAGGACACGAACGGCGATGGCAAACCATCGGCCGGGGAGCCAGGCGTCCCGCTCGCGGTCGTCGCGCGCGACACGCTGCAGTTCGTGACGACCGATGCGAGCGGCCAGTTCACGCTCGAGGTCCCCGACGACGCGACCGGGATCCTGTGGGTGCGCGTCCCCGACGGCTTCGTGCCCGGCCCGGTGTGGACACCGATCGACCAGCGCGCCGAGCTCGATCTCGGGCTGCGCCGGCTGCGCGCTCCGCACCGCGGTCCGCTGACGTTCGTCGTCGCGGCGGACACGCACCTCACCGGCGCGCAGCCGTTCGCGAACGATCTCGGCCGCGCCGTCGATGCCGCGACCGCACTCGACTCGCCGCCGGCGTTCTTCACGATCCTCGGCGACATCACGCAGAGCAACGAGGACGCGCAGTTCGAGCTCGTCGACGCCAGCCTCGCGGGCCTGACGGTTCCGTACATTCCAGTGCCTGGCAATCACGACTGGTACGACAGCGGCGCGGCGTGGTTTCACCACTACGGCCCCGACAACTACAGCTTCGACATCGGCGGCGTGCACTTCATCGTCTGGAACATGATGATGTCGCTCGAGGACGTCCAGCGGTTCCTCGGCGCCGAGCTCGCGCGCGTGTCGCCGTCGATGACGGTCGTCGCGCTCACGCACGCGCCGCCGATCCCGCCGATCGTGGCCGCGCTGCGCCGGCTCGGCGTCGACTACGTGCTGACCGCGCACACCCACACGAATCGCGTCGTCGATCACGATGGCCTCGTCGAGCTCACGACCGAGCCCCTGCTGATGGGCGGCCTCGACTTCACGCCGGCCGGCTACCGCGTGATCACGATCGATCACGGCCAGCTCGCGATCGCGCACCACACGATCGTCGACGAGCCGCAGCTCGCGATCACCTGGCCCGCGCGCGACCGCTGCGCCGCGCCCGCCGGCGACGTGATCGTCGCGGCCGAGCTCGACGCCGGGGCGGCGCGCATCACCGCACGCATCGACTGCGCGACCCCGATCGACCTCGCGTACACCGGCGGCTGGACGTGGCGCGCGACGTTGCCGGCGCTCGCGATCGGCGCGCACGAGCTCGTCGTCGAGGCGCGATCGTCGTCGGGCGCGCGCGCGACCACCCGCACGGGGTTCGACATCTGCCCCGCGGTGGACGAGATCGCACCGACGCGCGCGCGCTGGCCCCAGCTCGGCGGTAATCCCGCGCACACCGGTGCCGCGCCCGCGCCGATCACGCCACCGCTCGCGGTGCGCTGGACGCAGACGCTCGGCGGTCATGCGCTCCAGGCCGCACCCGCGATCGCCGACGGCGTCGTGTTCGCGACCGCGACCGATCTCGCAGCCGGTAGCGCCGGTGGCATCGTCGCGCTCGAGCTCGCGACCGGCGCCGTGCGCTGGCGGTTCGCGACGACCTCGCCGGTGCGTGGCGGCCCGGCCGTGATCGGGGATACCGTCGCGATCGCGCAGCTCGACGGCACGCTGCTCGGCCTCGACGCGCGCACCGGCGCGATCCGGTGGCGCGACGAGCTTGGCGTCGGCTTCGCGCCCGAAGCATCGCACCTGTTCGCCGCGCCGACCGTCGACGGCATCGATGTCCTTGCCGGCCACCAGCGCCAGCTCGTCGCGGTCGATCGCGATACCGGCCACGTGCGATGGAGCGTCGACCCGGTACCCGACGGCGAGAACACGCAGTCGCTCGCGTCGGTCGCGACCGCCGAGGGCATCGTCGTCGGCGTGTTCCATCGCGCGCTCGGCGGTGTCGCCGCGTGGGACCGCGTCACCGGCACGCTCCTGTGGCGACTCGAGGGCGAGCAGGCGCTCGCGGTCAACGCGACGCCGGTGATCGCCGACGGCACGGTGTACGTCGTCAACGGCCTGACCGAGGTGCTCGCGCTCGACGCGCTCACCGGCGAGCTGCGCTGGCAGGTCAAGCTCGACGACGCCGGCTTCGACTGGGGCAACGCCGCGATCGGCACGCCCGCGATCGCGCGCGGCACGCTCGTCGTTCCGCTGCTGTACGGCGATCTCGTCGCGCTCGATGCCGCCACCGGCGTCGAGCGCTGGCGCGTGCCCGCGATGCCGTCGCCGCTGCGCACGACGCACTACCGCGGCGCGCGCGAGGCCGGGTTCGAGGCCTCGCCGGTGATCACCGGTGACATCGTGTGGGCCGCCGACACCTCGGGCCGGCTGACCGCGATCGCGCTCGACACCGGTACGCCGCTGTGGAGCACCGACCTCGGCATGCCGGTGCTCGGCGCGCTCGCGGTCGCCGGCGACTGGCTCGTCGTCACGACGTTCGACGGCACCGTGCGCGCGCTCGGCCCACCCGATCATCCACCGCGGCTCGCCGCTCCGTCGTGCGCGGTGCGCATCGCGCGCGGCTGCTGCGATGCCGGCGACGACGGCACGCCATGGCCCGCGGTGGTGCTCGCGATCGGCTACGCCTGTGCGCGCCGCCGCCGCCGCAGGACGACAAAGCCGAGCACGCCGACGACCGGCAACCCGCCGTCGGGGCCGCCCGCGCTGCACCGGTAGTACGTGCTGTCGCCCGCCGCGCCGTCGCCGCCGAGGAACGCGGTCCCGACGAGGTTCACGAGTGCCATGCCGCCGGTGTACTCGATCACGAGCGTCGCCTGCTTGCCACCGACCTCGTCCGGCGCCATCTGGACGTCGATCTCGATCGTCTCGGCCGGCTGCACGGTGATCGCACCCGCGAACGGCCGCGTCAGCGCGAACTCCGCGCCGGCCTCGCCGTCGATGCGCTCGTTCGTGATGTCGATCGGTTGCGTGCTGCAGTTCGTGAACGTCACGGTCTGCGCGGGCGTGAACGTGTGCGCCTCGATCGCGCCGAAGTCGAGCTGCATCGGCAGCGCGGTCACGCCCGCCGGCAGCGCCGTCGCCGATGCCGGGATCGCGTAGCTCGTCTGCATCGGCGCGTCGCTGGCGACGACGATCTCCGACGCCAGCTCTCCCGGCGTCTCCGGCGTGACGCTGACCTCGAACCGCACCTCGTTCGCGCGCTTCGGCAGCGCGAGCTTCGGCAGCATCTGACCTGGCACGACGGCAAACGGCGGCGTCGTCGTCGCGCCGGTCACGGTCAGCTCGCCCTCGAGCTCCGCGTACACCTCGATCGATTGCCGCGTGGTCTGGCCGACGCACACCGGCCCGAGCTTCAGCTGCATCGGCTCGGACGCGACCTTCGCCAGCAACGCCTCGCCGGCGATCGGCACCACGCGCGGCGTGCCGGTGTCGAACGTCACGAGCAGCGAGCCGAGCGCCGTGACATCCGGCGGCGTCGCCTGCGTCGGCGCGAACTTCACGGTGACCGCGGCCTGCTGATTCGCGTTGAGCACCGTGTTGTCCGGCGGCTTCGCCATGATCGTCAGATCGGGGCGGCCGCCCGGCGCGAGCTCGATCCTCGACAGCGTGCCGGCGGTGTTGCCGACGTTCCTGAGCGAGATCGTCGCGGTCGCCTGCGTGAACACGCGCGTCGAGATGAACGGAAACGTCGACGGCGTGATGTCGAGGTTCGAGGTCACGCCGCGGCACGCGAGACTCACGGTCTCGCTCGGCCGCTGTGGATCGTTGCTCGAGATCACGAGCGAGCCGCTGAACGTGGCCGCGGTCGGCGGCGTACACACCACGCCGAGGTTCTCGCTCGTCGCGGGCGCGATCGTGTGCGACGTCGTCGTGCCGCTCGAGAGCGCGAACGCGCCTTGCGGATCGTTCAGCGTCACGCTGTTGATCGTCAGCGGCTTCGCGCCGGCGTTCGCGATGTTCACCGTGCTCGGCGAGCTCGCCGCCGCGACGCGAACGTCGCCGAAGTCGATCGCCTTCGGCTTGACGTCGATCACGAAGTCCGGCAGCACGCCGCTGCCGCTGAGCAGCACGCTCGCCGATCCCGAGCCGAGCCCGATCGCGACGTTGCACGTCGACGATCCGGTCACGATCGGATTGAACGTCGCGGTGAACGAGTACGTCTTGACGTCGAACGACGTGCACGTCCCCGTGCTGCCGCTTCCTCCGCTCCCGCTCAGGCAGTGCCGAAACACCGCCGCCGGCAGGCCGGGCGCGTTGATCGTGAACCCCGCGCAGCCGGTGACGCTCGTGACGAGATCGTCGGAGTCACCGCTTCCCGCCGCCGGCGAGATCGTGAACGTCATCGGGCTCGAGCTCGAGCCGACGATCACGTTGCCGAAGCTCGCGCTCCCCGGGCTGACGACGACCGACTGCTGCGTCGTCTCCGACAGCTCGGGCGCGAGCGCGACACACGACGCGATCACCGCGACGGCGAGCACGACGCCGACCGACACCAGGCGACGCGACCGGCGGACGACCACGATCCTGAGGATCGATGCGATCGATCCATCTCGTCAACGGCAGGCCGCGTAGGCATCCACCTACATCGCCACCAGCGCGTGATCCATGCGGGTCAGAGCGTGAAGATCGCGGCGCCCCAGGTGAAGCCCGAGCCGAACACGCTCGACAGGATCCGGTCCCCGCGCTTCACCTTCCCCTGCTGCCGCCAGTGATCGATCGTGAGCGGAACCGTCGCTGCGGTCGTGTTGCCGTAGAACTCGATCGTGTTCAGCACCTTCTCGGGCGGAATCTTCGCGACCTCGACGACCTTCTCGTTGATGCGCAGGTTCGCCTGGTGCGGCACGAACCACTGGATGTCGTCCCACGACAGCCCGGTCTTCGCGAGCGCCGACTGCGTCGACATCACCATCCCGCGCACGGCGTTCAAGAACACCCGCTTGCCATCCATGTGCGGATACATCAGCTGGTTGTTCTCGCGATCGAACGGGCTGTAATCGAGATACGGCAGCCGGTTGATCTCGAAGATCTTAAGATACAGATCGAGCGCGCCCGTACCATCCGCGTGCGCCGCCGTGTACATGATGCCCGCGCGCGGATCCTCGGTGTCCTGCGGTCCGAGCACCATCGCACCCGCGCCATCGCCGAACAGCACCATCACGTCACGCCCGCGGGTCGTGTAGTCGAGCGCGTGGCTGTGGAGCTCCGCGCCGATCAGCAGCACGCGCTTGTACATGCCGGTGCGAATGAACGCATCGGCCATCTGCATGCCGTACACGAACGCCGAGCATTGCTGCCGGATATCGAAGCACGCGCAGTTCGTCTTCTCGGCGATCCCGAGCTTCTTCTGCACGAGCACCGCCGTCCCCGGAAAGTGAAAATCCGGCGACAGCGTGCCGAGGATGATGCAGTCGATCTCGGTCGGCTCGATGTTCGCGTCCGCGAGCGCGCGCTTCGCCGCCTGCACTGCGAGATCGCTCGTCGCGACCGAGCCGTCGTTCGGCACGTACCGACGCTCGCGAATCCCCGTCCGCTTGTGGATCCACTCGTCGTCGGTCTCGGTCTGCTTCGTCTCTTGCCGCACGTGCTGATCGTTGAGGAACGGGATCTCCTCGTTGGGAACGACGCGTTCGGGTACGTAGCTGCCCAGCCCCAGGATCTTCGTGCGAATCATGTGACTCGGATATGTCATCGATACGCTTGACGAACAAGGGCCGGCGTCACTTAGCGCAGCGGCGGCGGTCGTCATCGCAGCGGTGAAACATCGGCCGCGTCTCGCCGCCGGCGCGATACCGCATCACCCTCGAGCGCTCGGCCGTCTTCGACACCGCGGAGCGCGCGATCCATCGCAGCGTTCTGGCGTACGCGCAGCGCTTGCGGCAGCCTTGCGTCGTGCGGCGGCGCGCGATCGTGGTCCTCGCTCTCGCCCTGGCGATCGCGGGCGCGCGCGCGCTCGTCCTCGATGCGACCGACACGTCGCACGCCTTCGCCGATCCGTGGACCTGGCACGTCGGCACGACCTCCCCTCGCAGCCTGCCGGGCTGGGCGCTCTACGATCGCTACTGCCTCGCGTGCCACGGCCCCGATGGCGATGGCCGCGGCCCCGCGGCGCCATTCACGAGCACCCCGCCGCGAGATTTCACGTCGGGCCAATTCGCATGGCGCACCACGCCGCTCGGCCAGCCGCCGACCGACGACGACCTCCGCCTCGTCATCACGCACGGCGCGCGCGGCACGTCGATGCCCGCCTTCGCGCTCGCGCCGGCACAGCTCGACCAGCTCGTCGCCGTCATCAAGGCGTTCGCGCCAGCCGCCTTCGCCCAGCACACGCAGCCGATCCGGATCCCGCCACCACCGGCGACCCGCGACGCCGCGCGCGGCGCGCGACTCTTCGTCGAGAAGGGCTGCACGAGCTGCCATGGCCCGACCGGCTCCGGCGATGCCGTCGTCGCGCGCACCACGACCGTCAAGCCGTACGACCTCACGCGCGAGCCACTTCACCGCCCGGGCGCCGAGCTCGACGCACGCCGCGCCGCCATGCTCTCGATCGCGACCGGCCGCACGACGATGCCCGCGTACGCCGGCGCACTGCCCGACGCCGACCTCTGGGCGCTCGCCGATCACGTCGTCGCGATCAATGCCTCCGCCACCCCGACGCGCACCGACGCCCGCAACGCGCCGCTGTCCACCGCATCGATCGACCGAGATCGCGATCGCAAGACCGCCGCCGCCACATGGCCCGGCCCCACCACCGATCCCGACGCGATCCCGTTTGGCACCACGCCGCTCGCATCCCAGGGTCCGCCACCGTTGACGCTCGCACCCGCGCAGGCCTCGCTGTCCGCGGAGCAGTGCGCGCGCTGTCACGCGAAGCAACACCGCGAGTGGACCGGCTCGCGCCATCACGGCGCCGCCTCGCCCGGCCTCGCGGCGCAGATGATGGGCATGCAACCGGCCGACGCCGCTGCCTGCCTGCGCTGCCACGCGCCGCTCGACGAGCAACGCACCGACGACACCCTCCGCGCTCAGGGACTCTCGTGCGCCGGCTGCCACGTCCGCGGCTGGACGCGCCACGGTCCGCCGCTCTCCACGTCGTCCACGTCGTCCACGTCGCCCACGGCGTCCACGTCGTCCACGTCGTCCACGTCGTCCACGTCGTCCACGTCGTCCACGTCGTCCACGTCGTCCACGTCGTCCACGTCGTCCACGTCGTCCACGTCGTCCACGTCGTCGGTCTCGCCGGACCCGTCGCTGCCGCGTTCATTGTTGTCGCTGCCGAACTATCCGCTCACGACACTCGCGATCTACGAGCGCGCGGACTTCTGCTTGCCCTGCCACCAGCTCCCGGCGCGCACGGCACTCGAACGCCGACCGCTGCTCGACACCTACCGTGAATGGCTCGAAGGCCCGTACATGCCGCGAGGCATCCAGTGCCAGCACTGTCACATGCCGAATCGCGAGCACACGTTCCTCGGCGTCCACGACCGCTCCACCTTCCGTCAGGCGATCGCGCTCACCGCACGCGCACGCCGCACCGGCACCACCGCCACCACGGGCATCGGCACCACCACCACCGCCACCACCGGCACCGGCACTACCGCCACCACCGGCACCGGCACCACCGCCACCACCGGCACCGGCACCACCACCGCCGGCACCGGCACTACCGCCACCACCGGCACCGGCGCCACCACGCCCGATCCAACGGTCAGCGTCGTCGCGGACGTGGCGAACGTCGGCGCGGGCCACTTCGTGCCCACCACCCCGACCCCGGCCGCCTTCCTCCAGATCGAGCTCCTCGACGCCCGCAACACCCCCATCCCCGGCGCCAACGTCACCCTGCGGATCGGCCGAGACATCTCCTTCGACGGTCGCTGGCACCAGCACGCCGACACGCGCATCCCACCCGGCGAGCACCTCACCCTCGCGCGCAGCTGGTCAGGCGGCCGCACCGCCGACGCGCGCACCGCCCGCATCACGCTCACCGTCCACCCCGACGACTACTACGAACACCTCTACGCGCAGCGCCTCACCAGCCCGAATCTCGCCCCTGCGCGCCGCGCCCTGTACGAGCAAGCCCTCGCCCGCGCCAAAGCCGCTCGCTACATCGCCGAGCAACGCGACGTCACCATCACGCCCTGACCTCGCCGAACACCCGATGCGCTCGACTGTCCGACGGCCGGCCGCTGTCCGACGGCTGGACGCTGTCCGGCAGCCGGACGCCGTCTGACGGCCGGACGCTGTCCGGCAGCTGGACGCTTCTGACGGCCAGACGCTGTTCGAAGCGTGGACGCTGTCCGACAGCTGGACGCTGTCCGATGGCCGGACGCTGTCCGACGGCGGACGCTGTCCGATGACCGGACGCTGTCCGATAGCCGGACGCTGTCCGGTAGCCGGACGCTGTCCGACGGCCGGACGCTGTCCGATAGCCGGACGCTGTCCGGTGACGAACGGAATGTCCGATGACTGTACGCCTGTCCGATAGCCGGACGCTGTCCGGTGACGAACGGAATGTCCGATGGCTGGACGCTATCCGACGGCCGGACGCTGTCCGACGGCCACACTGTCCGATGGCCGGACGCTGTCCGATGGCCGGACGCTGTCCGACGGCCACACTGTCCGACGGCCGGACGCCGTCCGATGACCGGACGCTGTCCGATGACCGGACGCCCCCCCTGTGCCAGGGTAGTTGTCGCATGAACGCTGGTGGCCTAGGCGCCCGCGTTCTTCACGGGCGTTCGCACACGGGGCACCGAGGACCCATTGCATCTCTACTCTGAAGGATTCCGAAAGCGGATGGTCGAACGACTCT
>DASTLB010000035.1:0-17618 GCA_035715365.1 Kofleriaceae bacterium
CGCGATCACGCAGCTGCGCGCCGCGCGCACCGGGCCGGTGTGCGACGCGAGCTGGCCGAAGGGCTGGTCGCCGGAGCGCCGGCTCGCGGTCGAGCGCTCGCTGCGGACCGCCGGCCTCGATCCGGCGCGCGCGCTCGCGTCGCTCGATCGCCGGGTCGCGCGCACGCTCGAGCTGCGCGAGCGCGGCTGCGTCGAGAGCGCGCGCGGCGCCAGCGAGCGGGCCGAGTGGACGCGCCGGCTCGTCTGTGTCGACGAGACCTGGGCGAAGACCGGGCGTTCGGTCGCCGCGCTCGTGCGTCCGGATCCGGCGCAGGTGCGCGAGGCGGCCGACGAGCTCGCCGAGGTGCCACCGGTCGAGCGCTGCGAGCGCGGCTCGCTGTCCGCGGTCCCCGAGGCGCTCGCGCCGGCGCAGCAAGCCCGCTACGAGGCGCTCGCCGAGACGATCCAGCGGCTCGAGACCGACAGCTCGGTGAAGCCACCCGAGCGACTCGCGAAGCTGCGCGCGATGCAGCCGGACATCGACGCACTTCACTACGCGCCGCTCGATGCGCGCTGGCGCTGGGGCCTCGGCCACGCGCTGTCCGACGCGCACGATCTCGCAGCCGCGGCGAAGGAGTTCGCGGTCTCGGCGGAGACCGGGCTCGCGGCCGGCGACGACAACCTCTACGTGCGCGCGCTGATCGCGCAGCTCCACCAGACGCGGGCGGGCTCCGCCGATCAGATCGCGCTGCTCGAGAGCCAGGCCGAGGCCGGCGCGCGCCGGCTCGCGAACCCGCAGGTCGATGCGCAGCTGCTGATCGCACGCGCGAACGTCTACATGGAGCGCGGCGACAACGCGAAGGCACGCACGCTGTTCGAGCGCGCCGACGCGGTCTACCAGCAGATCGCGCTCGCGCCGATGGCGATGCACGTGATGGTGCTGCAGAACCTCGGCGCGATCTGCCTCGAGACCGGCGACATGGCGGCCGGCGATCGCTACCTCGATCGCGCGGTCGAGCTGGCGCGCCTGCGCTACACCGACGCCGGCGCGCCGTACTGGGAAGCGCGCGGCGCCCGCGCGACGAGCTACCTGTTCCGCAAGGACCTCGCGAAGGCCGAGCCCGAGCTGCGCGCGGCCGCCGACGGCATCGAGCGCACCTCGCCGACGAGCGGTCAGGCCGGCATGCTGCGCGCGTACCTGTGCATCCTGCTGCTCGGCAAGAACCAGGTCGCCGACGCGCGCGCGCAGTGCGCCGCCTCGGTGCAGGCGATGCAGGCGCTCGGCGCCGACACGCCGGCGCAGGTCTGGCCGCTGACGCTGAGCGGTCAGGTCGAGCTGCGCGACGATCACGTCGACCTCGCGCTCGCATTCCTCGAGCGCGCGGTGCGGCTCGCCGAGCAGAACCACGTCCGGCCGATCGAGCTGACGGTCGCGCAGGCGTACTACGCGATCGCGCTGCGCGCCGGCAAGCGCACCGCGGACGCGAACGCGCTCGCCCGCATCGTCGCGCCGAAGCTCCGCGATCCAGCGGTCGCCGAGTCGCGCGGTGACTTCGTTCGTTACTTCCCCGAGCTCCGCGCGCAAGCCTCGCCGTAGGAGTCAGTAGGGCATAGCCTTCGGCTATGCCTGCTGACTCCGTCGCATGATCGGCTCGCGCGGCGCTCGCCTGTACGGATGCGGGCTCGCAAGCTCGCCCTGGGGTCGGGAGAGATCTCCCCCACCCCGCCGTGGAACGAGAGCTGCACTTCCTGCGTGCATGACGAACGCCCGGATCGCGGCCACGTTCGAGCAAGTGGCCGCACTGCTCGAACAGCAGCGCGCGGAGCCGCACCGTGCGCGCGCGTGGCGCGATGGCGCGCAAGCGATTCGCGAACACCCTCGGGAAATGTCCGACGTGTTCCACGATCACGGCCGCGTCGGGCTCGAGGCGATCCCGCACATCGGGCCGCGGCTCGCGAACGTGATCATCGAGATGATCAAGACCGGCCGCACCGCGGCGCTCGATCGGCTGCGCGGCGACGGGGTCGCGATCCTCGAGAGCGTGCCCGGCCTCGGCCACGAGCTCGCGACGCGGATCCACCACGAGCTCGGCATCGAGTCGCTCGAGGAGCTCGAGGCCGCGGCGCACGACGGCCGGCTCGCGCGCGTCCCGGGCTTCGGGCCGCGCCGGATCGCGGCGGTCTGCGACGTGCTGTCGTCGCGGCTCGCACGCACGCGGCCTCCTGCACGCATCGACCGCGATCGCCCCGACGTCGCGCTGCTGCTCGACATCGATCGCGAGTACCGGCGCGCCGCCGAGGCCGGCGAGCTCGCGAAGATCGCGCCGAAGCGGTTCAACCCGCGGCACGAGGCGTGGCTGCCGGTGATGCACGTCGACCGCGATGGCTGGTCGTTCACCGCGCTGTACTCGAACACCGCACTCGCGCACGACCGCGGCCGCATACACGACTGGGTGATCCTGTACGGCCATCGCCCGCACGAGCCCGAGCTCCAGCAGACCGTCGTCACCGAGTGGCGCGGCCGGCTGCGCGGCCAGCGAGTCGTGCGCGGTCGCGAGCGCGAGTGCGAGGACTACTACGCGGATCTCGAGCGCCACGCGCTGCGTCCCGCGTCGTGAGTCAGCTCGCGAGCTTCCACACCGCGAACGCCGACGCGAGCACCATGAGCAGCGCGAGCACGACCCACACGGCGCCAGCGCGCTTGATCGACTCGCTGCCGGCATCCGTCGGGATCGTCGTCTCGGCGGTCACCGGCCCCGTCGGGATCGGTGGCGGCTGCGGCGGATTGATCATCGACGCGAGCTTGGATTCGCTCGTCATCTTCGAGCCCGGCTTCTGCTGGAACGCCCACCGCACCCACGCGATCGTGTGCTTGCGCTCGACGAACTTGCCGCTCTCGATCAGCGCGCGCAGCGCATCGCGCATCTGCGCCGCGGTCTGCCACCGCTTCGCCGGATCGCGCTCGAGCGCGGTCATCACGATCTTGTCGAGGTCCTTGGAGACCTTCGGGTTCGCGCGCGACGGCCGCGGGATCGGCAGCTTGCGCACGCGCGTCATCGTCTCGAAGTCGTCGGGTGCGTCGAACAGCCGGCGGCTCGTCAGCAGCTCGTACATCACGACGCCGACCGCCCACAGGTCCGCGCGCGCGTCGAGCTTGCCGCCGAGGTACTCCGGGGCGACGTAGTTGAACTTGCCCTTGATCACGCCTTCGCCGGTGATCGTCGTCGAGACCTTCGCCTTCGCGAGCCCGAAGTCGATCAGCTTCACGAGGCCGTCGTTGTCCGAGAAGATGATGTTGGCGGGCGAGATGTCGCGATGGACGATGCCGAGCGGGCGGTTGTGCTCGTCGCGGCAGGTGTGCGCGTGGTCGAGGCCGTCGCAGATCTGCGCCGCGATGTCGAGCGTGATCGCGATCGGGATCGGGCCGACCGTCTTGCCGCAGTGCTGCACGAGCCGCTTCAGTGTCGGGCCGGGCACGTACTCCATCGCGATGTAGTGCGTGCTGCCGACCTGCCCGAACTCGTACGTGCCCGCGATGTTCGGGTGGTTCAGGTACTGCAGCAGCCGCGCCTCGCGCAGGAACGACTCGACCAGCTCGGGCTGGGCCTCCGCCCTCGGCAGCAGCCGCTTGAGCGCGACGCGCACCTTGCTGCCGTCGCTGTTGCGGCGGTCCGCCAGGTGCACGGACGCCATCCCGCCCTTGCCCAGCTGCTCGTACAAGATGTACGGCCCGAACGTCTGCGGCGAGCCAACCCTCACCCGATCATCTTAACGCGGTCGCGCGCGACGTTTCGGATACCCACATATCGGCATGCACGCGAGGCGGCGGCGGAGATACCACTTGACTACTCGCGACGGATCCGTCCGACGTTCGCGTCGAGCCCGGTCGGCGTACGCACGACGTACACGAAGTACAGCCACGTCTCGCCCGCGATCCGTGCGACCGACGGCTCGCCGATCGTGACGATGTCGCCGACGTTGTCCATCGCGCCGCCCGGCCGCACGACCGTCGTCGAAGCCGACCACGCATCGGCGCGCGCCGGATCCGTGCCGACGAGGTCGACGGTCGCGACCTCGGCGAACTCGCGCGCGAAGTAGAGCCGCGTGCCATCCATGAACGGCTGGAACTCGCCGACGCCGGCCTGCGCGAACCCGGCCTTGACCGGCGTCGACCACGTCCCGGTCGGCAGCACGCCGGTCAACGTCGAGAAGAACACCGCCTTGTCGACTCCCGCGGCCGCCGTGTCGTTGTCGAACCACAGCCGCGTGCCATCGAACATCGGGTTGCCCTGCTCGACGACCGGCGACTCCGGGACCGCGAGCTTCGTCGGCGTGAACCCGGTCGCCGTGATCTCGCCGCCGGTGATCGCGTAGGTCCCGAGGATCGACGATGCGCCGAGCTGCAGATCGCCGAGCCAGTACACGTCGGACGACGGCGAGACGCCGGTGTTGAAGCTGCGCGGATCGCCGTAGCCGAAGATCACCTCGGCGCGATCGCTCGCCGGCGCGTGCACGAAGTTGACGCCGAATGGCGCGAACGCTCCGTCGGTCTCGAACGTGAACGAGAACGCCTGCGCGTAGCTGCCGTCCGGCTGGCGACGGAACCCGTACGACGACAGCGGCGGGATCGCGAGGTCCGGGATCTCGGTCGTGATCCCGAGCCGCGGCGCGACGTGCATGATCTTCGTCGGCGACACGATGCGCGCCGCGCCGCCGAGCGCCGGCCGCTCCGGTGCCGCGTAGGCGCCGAGCGACGTGTTGCATGCCGCGTACGCCGCGCCGAACGCCCCGGCCGGACACACGTTCGGCAGCGCCGCCGTGCAGCAGAACAGATCGATCGGCGTGTAGCTCGACACGACGAGCCACTCGCCGTCCGGCGATACCTCGGCCGAGTCTTCCCAGCCGCCGTTGTTGACGAGCCCGGGCACCGGCTCGGGGACGCCCCACGCCGCGTCGATCGCCTCGAAGATCAACGCGTCGCGCGTCGCGGTCACGTCGGCGAGCTTCGCGGTCACCGCGACCGCCGCGCTGTGATGTCCGGCCGGCGGACGGATCGCGAGCGTGAACGCGCCGGAGCCGACCGCGGTCAGCGGGCCCGCGACCCCGCCGGCGACGGTGACATCCGGTGTCGCGTCGCTGCTGACCGTGATCCGCGCGACGATCTCCGACGTTGCGCCGCGCTCGAACGCGATCGCGAGCGTCGGCACCGGCGCGGCATCGACCGCCGCGTCGGGACGCGACGGCGCGTCGTCACCGCACGCGACGAATGCAAGGAACCCGATCGACAGCGCGGCACGATGCTTCATCGACACCGCGAGGTGCAGCCCGCGTTCCGGACGAGTCGCTGCGCACTTGCCGCGCGCCGGTGTTGGATTCGCCGACAGC
The DNA here is from genome assembly GCA_035715365.1 of Kofleriaceae bacterium. Classification (GTDB taxonomy): domain Bacteria; phylum Myxococcota_A; class Polyangia; order Haliangiales; family Haliangiaceae; genus JABFXX01. The sequence goes on from DASTLB010000035.1 coordinate 5,365, forward strand.
TGGCGCGCGACACCACATCGACAGCTATGTCGACGCGAGCCGGAACACGACGCCGCCCGGTCCGATGAAGTACGGGTGGCTCTTGTCGATGTACTCGAGCCGCGCGAGTCCGAGCTTGCCGAGCTCGTCGCTGCGGCGCTCGACATCGTCGACGGTGAGCTCGAGCCACGGCGCGACCCGCATCTGATCCGCGGACAGCGCCGCGGCGTCGTCGACGTACGCGTAGCCGACGCGCGCGTTGCCGTCGAGCAGGAACACGTCCATCTGCGGGTTCGGCTCCTGGCGCTCGGCGCCGAGCAGCGCGAACAGGCTGCGCGCCTGCTCGCGCGCCGAAGCGGGGGCGGTGATCTTCACGTTGCGTCCGAGAGTCGTCATCGAGCTTCCTTTCACCACTGGTACCAATCGGTGGAGCGATAGAGGTGGACTTCGGGTGGCGCGTCGAACAGCGCGCTGAACGCCTTCTGGAAGTCCGGGTTCTTCATCATCGCGAGCATCGCGTCGTGGTTCGTCGAGGCGTCGACATTGAAGAAGATCCGCGGATCGTCGACCGCGAGATGCGGCACGTGCGCGAAGTCGCCGGACTGCTTCGCGATCGCCTCGAATGTCGACGCGACCTTGTCGTGCGCGGCCTTGTTCTCGGCCTCGGTCGCCTTCGCGAGGTGACCCTTCACGATCAGCACCCAGTACGGCTTGCCGCCGGGCGGTGGCTGCAGATCGCCCCACGTCACCCAGTCCGGGCGTCGCCGGTACAGCTCCGGCGCGGTCGGCTTCGCGAACAGCGGCTTGAACGCGGCCTGGAAGTCCGGGTTCGCGTAGAGCTGGCGCGGGCCGTCGGCGTTCGTCCACTCGTCGAGCGCGAGGAACTCGTCCTTCGCGTTGCCGGTCTCGCCGGTCGCGAGGAAGACGTGGTGGCCGGTGTCGCCGAGCGCGGCGCCCGGACCCTGGCCGCCCTTCGCGACGCGATCGTGATCGATCCGCGCGGTCGCGAGATCCGCGGTCGCGAGCGGACCGCGGACGTACGCGGTGATCGTCGGTGTTGCCGGCGCAGCGGCGGGACCGCGCGCGATCGGCGCCGGCTCGGGCTGTTGTGGTGGTGGTGGTGGTGGTGGGCTTGCGGTGCCGGCGCGATCGGAGCCGCCGCATGCAGCGAGAGCGAGAAGCAGCGAGGTGATTCGATGCACGGTGTCCTCCAGTTCGAACAGACAGACCGGCGGCGTTCGGCAAACTCATCGGTCGATCGCAAAAATCCGCGTTATGGTGACCGGCGTGGCGCAAGTGCCGATGGACGAGGCTGAATTCGCGCGCGAGATCGCGCCGTATCGGGCGGAGCTGCTCGCGCACTGCTACCGGCTGATCGGCTCGCGGTCCGACGCCGAGGACGCGCTGCAGAACGCGCTCGTCCGCGCCTGGAAAGGCTTCGCGGGGTTCGAGGGCCGGTCGTCGCTGCGCACGTGGCTGTACCGGATCACGACGCACGCCTGCCTCGATCTGATCGGCGAGCGCCGCGCGCGCACGCTGCCCGAGCGCGTCGTGCCGTCGGGACAGGACGCGCCGTTCGACGCCGACTGGCTCGAGCCATTGCCCGATGGCGAGCTCGATGCGCACCGCGCGCCCGACGCGGTGTACGCGAGTCGCGAGGCGGTGCGGCTCGCGTTCGTCGTCGCGCTGCAGGTGCTGCCACCGCGGCAGCGCGCCGCCCTGATCCTGCGCGACGTCGTCGGGCTATCGGCCGAGGAGACCGCCGCGACGCTCGACCTGTCGGTCGCCGCGACGAACAGCGCGCTGCAACGTGCACGCGCAACGCTCGAGAGCCAGCCGCGCGCGAAGCCCACGCCGACGCTGCCGGGCGTGCTCGCCGAGCTGCTCGGTCGCTACGTGCGCGCGTGGGAGACCGGCGACACGAATGGTCTGATCGCGCTGCTGCGCAGCGACGCGATCTTCTCGATGCCGCCACTGCCGCTGTGGGCGCGTGGCCCGGCGGAGGTCGCGGCGATCCTCGAGCACCTCGTGTGGCCGATGGGTCCGGTGCGGCTCGTGCCGTGCGCCGCGAACGGCTCGCCGGCGTTCGGCGTCTATCAGCGCCGCGGCGATGCGGCGTTCGAGCTCACCGGGATCAGCGTGGTCGAGATCGAGGGCGATGCGATCGCGCAGGTCCACACGTTCCTCGGCCACGACGGCGCGCCGTTCGGGCTCGCCGCGCAGCTACTTCGTGAATCCGTCGAGCAGTGAGACGAGCGCCGACTCGAGCGTCGTGTCGCCGGTGTTCGTCGCGATCACCGCGATCACCTGCGAGTCGGGGAAGATCAGCGCGGTCGCAAACCACATCGTGTTGCTGCCACTGTGGCCGAGCACCTTGCCGTACGACGTCGACTTGACGATCCAGCCGCCCGCGTACGTGCCGCCGACCGGCGTCAGCAGCGTCGTGAACGTCTCCGGCTTCAACAATGGCTGCGGGTCGCCGCGCGCACCCGCAAGCACGACCGCGAGGAACTTGCCGTAATCGGCGAGCGAGCAGTGCACGGTGCCCGCGGGACCGAGGCCCGGCGGGTTGTCCGCCTGCGGGTGACCCGGCGCTACCGGCGAGCCATCCGGCGCGTGGCCCCACGGCTGATCGACGTCGCTGTTCTTGCCGGGCGCGCCGAACCCGCACGAGGTCATGCCGAGCGGCTCGAACAGCTCGCGCTTCATCAGATCCTCCCAGCGCTGGCCGGTCGCGCGCTCGAGCGCGGTGCCCGCGACGATGTAGCCGGTGTTCGAGTACACGAACGTGCCCGGCGCCTGCTCGGGCTTCTCGCGAAGCGCGGCGCGCACGAACGTGCTGCGCGCGTCCGGGCTCGTGCCGTCCGCCCACAGCTTCTGCCACGCGTCGTCGGGCGGGTTCGCGGGCATCCCGCCGGTGTGCTGCAGCAGCTGCGCGAGCGTGACGCGGCGATACGCCGGATCGAGCTTCGTGCCCGGGAACAGCTTGTCGAGCGTGTCGGTCCAGTGCAGCGTGCCGCGCTCGACGTGGCGCGCGATCACGAGCGCGGTCATCGCCTTCGTGTTCGATCCGAGGTGCCAGCGATCGTCGACGGTCACGGTATGCGCCGCATCGCCTTGCTTGCGATCCCCGACCGCCGCGATCGCGAGCAGCTTGCCGCGCGTCCACAGCGCCGCCGCGACCGCCGGCAGCTTCTTGTCGGCGCGGATCGCCGCGAGCTTCGTCGCGAGCACGGCGTTCGGGTCATCGACGCGGGCATCCGCGGCGATCACCGCGGATCCCGACGCGACGTGAGGCGGCGGATCCGCCGGCTTGCTGCTGCAGGCGAACGCGAACGCGGCGGTCAGGGCAACGAGGCGCATGGGCGGTGTTGTCGCGTGATCGCGCGGTTGCATACAACCGGGACGGCTTGACGACGCGCGGCCGGTGACCAGCTTGTAACGACCGCTTGCTCGCGTTGGCACTGCAGCTCCTCGGACTCACCGCCGCGTTCTACGCGCTGCTCACACCGTGGCACCGCCGGCTGAAGGTCGATCGCCGCTGGCTCGTCGCGTCCGCGCCGACGCTCGCCGTCGAGCCGCCGCGCCCGCTCGCACCGCCGCGATCACCCGGCCCACCGCCGCCTCCTCCCCCGCCAGAGCCGCCGCCCGCGCACGATCCGACCGAGCGCGAGCTCCTCGCGACGCTCGCCGAGCAGCCCGCCGACGACGCGACGCGCGCGGTCTACGCGGACTTCCTCGAGCAGCGCGGCGAGCTGGCGAAGGCGAGCTTCGTGCGAGGCACCGAGACGCTCGCCGAGCTGTCGCAGATCGCGAATGCGACCGTGCCGGCGTGGCGCGCGATCACGAGCAATCGCCGCGTCGCGTGCACGATGAGCGACTGCCCGCGCCGGTGGATCGAATTCGCGTCGGTCACGAGCGACCCGCGCGAGCGTCGCTGCCAGCGCTGCGGCGCCACGATCCGTTACTGCGCGAACGGCGACGAGGCCCGCGATGCGCGGCTGCGCGGCGAGATCGTCGTGTTCGACGGGCTCGCCGTGTTACCGGTGACGACCGCGCAGAACACCGCGCGCAAAATTCCAAGCAGCTGACCGGCGGAAATGCCATAGGCTGCCGGCCGATGACATTCCCGCCCGAATGCGACGGCTTCCAGTCCACCAAGGTCACGCGGCTCATCGCGGTGCATGGTGGTTACGCGTACAAGTTCCCATCGGTGATCCAGTCCGTGGCGTGGACGCCCGATGGCCAGGGGTTGCTCGTCGGGCTGCGCGGAACCGCGGGGGTCGCGATCGCCGCGCCCGCTGGGTCGGAGCCGGCGGCTGGCTGGTGGTGGCGCGAGCGAGTGTCACGTGTCGCGGAGCCGGATAGCTTGCCGCTCGTGGTCGCGGGCGAGCATGCGGCGTGCGCGCGGGCCGAGCCGTACAGCGATGTCCAGGTGTGGTCGCTCGCGGCGCTCGACGACGAGCCGTGGTGCCTCGAAAATTGCAGCCCGTTCGCGCTCGACGGCGCGCGGCTGATCGCGGGCGCCAATGTCGATGCGGGCGAGGACGCGATCGCGTGCGTGTTCGATCTCGCGACGCGCGAACGTGTTCGCGTGCTCGCGCTCGCGACCGACGACGAAGATGACGAGGCCGATTCGATCGGGGCCGTGACCGCCGTGTCCGTGCTCGGGGAGCGCCTGCTCACCGGCCACGAGTGGGGCGCGCTCGCGCTGTGGGACCTCGCATCGGGCGACCTCGTGTGGCGCGTGCAGCCACACGAGGACAAGGTCATCGCGGTCGCGCTCCGCGACGATGCGGTGATCTCGATCGACGAGGCGGGCACGGTGCGCGCGGGCAGCCCGGTCGATGGCGACGAGCAGTGGACCGCGGACGTCGTGGCTGCCAGCGTCGTCGCGATCGCTCCCGACCGGATGCGTGCGGTGTGTGCGTCGGGCTGGACGCTGCACTTCATCGATCTCGCGACCGGCCGCGAGCTCGCCGTGCACGACGGTCACACCGAGCCGGTCAGCAGCGTCGCGTTCGTCGACAATATGATCGCGAGCGGGAGCGAGGACGGCACGGTGCGCATCTGGCACGAGTCGCCCGTGATCATGCCGCGCGGCGACGTCTACGCGATCGCGGCGCGGGCGGGCCGGATCGCATCCGCCGGGCTGCGCGGCACGATCGCGGTCGATGATCGATCGTGGCGCTGCGATCATGCGGGCCCGATCCAGCTGTGGTTGTCGCCCGACGGCAAGCGCCTGCTGTCGCTGCACGAGTACGAGCAGCTCGCGATGTGGGACGTCGACAGCGCGACGCTCGCATGGCGCGGCACCGTGAAGGTGCTCGACGCGACGTTCTCCGCCGACGGTGCGCGCGTCTGGGTCGCGGCCTCCGACGACGGCGTCTTGCTGTGCGATGCCGCGACCGGCGAGGTGATCGAAGGCGACGGAACGAGCCTCGCGGACGCGGATGCGGCGGCGATCGTCGACGGCATGGTCGTGCAGCATCGCCGCGACGAGCGCGCGCTCGTGACGGCGCAGTGGCGTGCCGAGGGTGGCGACGCCACGTGCGGCGCGCTCGTCGTGTCGCCGGACGGCAAGCGCGCGATCGCGGTGCGGAGCCCGCTCTGGCAAGGCAGCGCGACCGCGACGCTGTGGGATCTGCAAGCGCGCGCGTGCGTCGACACGATCGATCTCGGCGTCGACAAGATCACGGCGTGCGCGTTCGCGCCCGACAGCCACGGCTTCGCGTTCGGTACCGTGCGCGGCGTCGTGCTGCGGTTCGAGTGGCGGTGACGCGCTACGCCCCGCTGAACTGCACGTTCTCGAACACGAGCGTCGGCGCGATCGTCGAGGAGTACTTCCATGGATCGCTGCCGACCTCGACGAGGCTCTTGAACAGATCGACGATGTTGCCGGTCACGTTCATCTCGCCGACCGGCGCGCCGAGCTTGCCGCCCTCGACGAGGTGACCGCGCGCGCCGAGCGAGAAGTCGCCGGTCAGCGCGTCCATGTTGCCGCCGAGCCACGACGTCACGTAGATCGCGCTGCCCGCGCTCGCGATCAGCGCATCGCGGTTGCGCGTGCCGAGCGTGACGACGCGGTTCGAGCCGCCGCCCGTGGTCGGCTTCATCCCGAGCTTGCTGCCGTAGTACGTGTCGACGTAGAGGTTCTGGAACACGCCGGCCTCGATCAGCGGCAGCTTCTGCGCCGCGATGCCTTCGCCGTCGAACGGCCGCGAGCCGAGGCCGCGCGGGATCAGCGGATCGTCGACGATCGTAAGCTTCGGAGACACCATCAGCTTGCCGAGCTTGCCGCGCCAGAACGAGCGCTCCTGCTGCACCGCGCCCGCGTTCGCCGGGCCGAGCAGGCGGCCGAGGATGCCGGCGGCCGCGCGGTTGTCGACGATCATCGTCGTGCGGCGGGTCGGCCCCTTCTTCATGCCGAGCCGCGCCTTCGCGAGCCGCAGCGCCTCGTCGGCGATGCCGGCGCCGTCGGGCAGGCCCTCGAGGTGCGTGCCCCACGCGCCCATCCAGTCCTCGGGGCGGCGCTCGCCGTCGTCGAGCGTGATCGACGTCGACATCCCGATCGACGTCGACTCGTAGGCGCCGGAGAACCCGTTGCTGCTCGCCGCCGCGTAGATCGAGCTGCCGTCGCTGACGCCGCTCGACGCCGAGATCACCTTCGGCTGGCCGGCGACGCGCTGGTTCATCTTCGTCGCCCACTGGATCCGCGTGTCGCGATCGAGCTTGCCGATCCGGTCGTCGACGAGATCGAGCGCCGCGAGCTTCGTCGGGAACAGCGCCGGGTTCGCGAGCTTGCGATGCGGATCGGGCTGCATCGCGCGCGTGATCGCGACGCCCTCGGTGACGAACGCCTTGACGCGATCCGGCCGCAGGTCGGTCGTCGATTGCGACGAGTAGCGACCATCGACGTAGAGCCGCAGGCTGAGCGCGCGCGACGTCGAGTCCTCCACCTTCTCGAGCTTGCCGTTGCGCAGCTCGAAGCTGACCGAGTGGTTGCGGCTCGCCGCTGCCCACGCGTCCTTCGCGCCCGCTTGCTTCGCGACCTCGACCGCCTGCGCGGCCGCCTTCAACAGCGCTTTCGTCTGGTCATCACGCATGGTTCTCACCTCCGACGGTCATCTTCGAGACCAGCACGGTCGGCAGACCTTGCGAGACCGGCACGCCCTGGCCGTCCTTGCCGCAGGTCCAGCCGCCGGTGTCGAGCTTGCTGTCGTTCGCGGCCATCGTGATGCGCGACAGCGACTCGGGGCCGTTGCCGATGATGTTGACGTCCTTGATCGGCGCGGTGATCTTGCCGCCTTCGACGAGCCAGCCGTTCTTGATGTAGAACGTGTAGTCGCCGGCGCCGATCTGGACCTGACCGTTCGTGAACGTCTCGGCGATGATGCCGGTGCCCTTCACCGCGGCGATCACTTCCTCGCGCGTGTGCGGGCCGTCCGTCATGTACGTGCAGCGCATGCGCGGCATCGGCGCGAACCGGTACGACTCGCGGCGGCCCGACCCCGTGCTCTTGATCTTGTAGTGATCGGCGCTGATCTGATCGTGGAGGTAGCTGCGCAGCACGCCGTTCTCGACGAGCACGGTGCGCTCGGTCTCGCGGCCCTCGTCGTCGACGTTGAGCGCGCCACGCTCGTTGTCGAGCGTCGCGTCGTCGACGATCGTGACGAACTCGGGCGCGATCTTCTGGCCGAGCTTCGACGCGTAGATGCTCGTGCCCTTGCGGTTGAAGTCGGCCTCGAGGCCGTGGCCGATCGCCTCGTGCAGCAGGATGCCGCTCGCGCCGGCGGCGAGGATCACCGGCAGCTCGCCGGCGGGCGGGCGCTTCGCGTCGAACAGCACCATCGTGCGCTCGACCGCCTCGCGCGTGACCTTCTCGAGCTGCGCGTCGGTGAACCACTCGAAGCCGCGGCGGCCGGCGACGTTCGAGCCGTTCGACTGCTGCTTGCCGTTCTTCTCGGCGGTGAGGTTGACGAACATGCGCGCCATCGGCCGGTGGTCGGTGATGATCCGGCCCTCGCGCGTCACGATCATCACGCGCTCGTCGCTGTCGCCCCAGTACACCGTGACCTTCTTGACCGCCGGCTCGCGCGCGCGGACGAGCGCCTCGGCCTTCTGGATGCGCGGCAGCTTCTTGTCGACGCCGACCTCGGTCCACGGCACCTGGATCTGGTAGTAGCCCTTCGCGGCATCGCGATACGCGAAGTGCTCCGGCTTGACGCTGCCGCCGCCCGACGCGATCGCGGCGGCGGTGCGCGCGGCACCGAGCATCGCGGGCTCGGTCAGATCTTCGGTGAACGCGTAGCCGACCTGATCGCCGACGACGACGCGCAGTCCGACGCCTTGCTCGATCGTCGACGAAGCCTGGCTGATGATGCCGTCCTCCATCGCGATCGAGTTGTTGCGCGTGTGCTGGAAGTACATGTCCGCGTGCGTCGCGCCGCGGCTTGTCAGCTCGGCCATCACGCGGCGAAGCATCGCCTCGTCGACGCCGAACCAGGCGAGGAACGGATTCTCCGGGGTGGTCGCCGGCAGCGTCGTCGAGGACGCGCCGTTGCGACTGCACCCGGCGAGGAACTGTGGCATCGCGAGCAGTGCGGTACCCGCACCCGCGGCGTGGAGGAACCGTCGTCGGTTGAACATGGGTGCAACGCTAACGAAGCAGTTGTCGATTCGCGAACACAAAATCGTGAAGAAATTCGTGCGACACGCGCGACACGTGCGACGGCGGAGGTGGCGATCCGGCGCATCGCTTGTCATATAGTGACGGCGTGATGCTCGACGGATCCGAGGTCCCCGAGATCCGGCCCGGCAGCAAGATCGGGCGGTTCGTCGTCGAGGGCGAGCTCGGAGCCGGCGGCATGGGCGTCGTCTACGCCGCGCGCGATCGCGAGCTCGACCGGCGCGTCGCGCTGAAAGTTCTGAGAGCGCGCACCGCGGACGACGAGGCGCAGCGACTGCGCCTGCTGCGTGAAGGCCAGGCGATGGCGCGCGTCACCCATCCGAACGTCATCACCGTGCACGAGGTCGGCATCGAGGGCCGGCTCGTGTTCCTCGCGCAGGAGCTGCTCGACGGCGGCACGCTCGGCAGCTGGCTGACGAAGCCGCGCACGGTGCCCGAGATCGTCAACATGTTCGTCGCCGCGGGTCGCGGGCTCGCCGCCGCACACGCGGCCGGGCTCGTCCATCGCGACTTCAAGCCGGACAACGTGCTGCTCGGCAAGGACGGCCGCGTCCGCGTCGCCGACTTCGGGCTCGCGCGCGCGCTCGCGCTGCCCGGCGAGCCGGCGTACGAGACGCGCGTCGACGCGCTCGGCGAGACCGCCGCGATGCAGAACCCGATGGCGCCACTGACGCGCACCGGCGCGGTGATGGGCACGCCGCTCTACATGGCACCCGAGCAGCACGAGGGTCACCCCGCCGACGCGCGCTCGGATCAGTTCAGCTTCTGCGTCGCGCTCTATCACGGTCTCTATGGCGAGCCGCCGTTCGCCGGCAAGACGACCGTCGCGCTCGCCGACGCCGTGCTGAACGGCCGGATCGAGCCGCCGCCGAAGGGCAAGGCCGTGCCCGCGCGGCTGCGCAAGATCCTGCTGCGCGGGCTCGCGGTGAACCCGGCGGATCGCTATCCGTCGATGGACGCGCTGCTCGCCGAGCTCGCGCGACAGCCGGCGCGCACGCTGCGCCGCGGCCTCGTGATCGCCGGCCTCGCGGCCGTGATCGCCGGTGCCGTCGTCGGCGGCTACGCGCTGCGCTCGCGCACCGGCGAGACCGAGATCGCGGGCCGCCGCACGGTCGCGGTGATGGGCTTCAAGAATCTGTCCGGCGACCGGACAACCGAGTGGGTGTCGTCCGCACTGTCCGAGCTGCTCGCGACCGAGCTCGCGAGCGACGAGGTTCGCGTCACGCCCGCGGAGGACGCGCATCGCGCGCGCGTCGATCTGCAGCTGCCGCCGACCGAGAGCTTCTCGCCGGAGACGCTCGGCAAGCTGCAAAGCCGGCTCGGCGCGGATGCGATCGTCGTCGGCTCGTACCTCGCGAGCGACAGCGAGCTGACGCTGCTCGTCGTCGTCGAGGATGTCGCGCGCCACCGTACGAAGCGGATCGAGCTGCGCGGCTCGGCGGCGGCGCTGCCCGCGCTCGTCGCGCAGGCCGGACCGAAGATCAAGGACGCGCTCGGCATCAAGGCCGTGCCGAAGCCGGCCGCGAACGCGGTGCTGCCGCGCAACGCCGACGCCGCGCGCTCGTACATCGAGGGCGTCGAGGCGCTGCGCGTCTACAACTTCCGCGCCGCGAAGCAGGCACTGCTCGCGTCGACGAAGCGCGAGCCCGACTTCGCGCCGGCGCACCTCGCGCTCGCGCAGGCGTACGAGGGCCTGTTCGACGGCGATGCCGCGCAGGCCTCGGCGAAGCGTGCACTCGAGACGGCGAAGTCGCTGCCGATCGATCAGCAGCTGCTCGTCACCGCGCAGGCCTACGAGCGGCTCGGCCAGCCCGATCAGGCGCGCGAGCCCTACCGCCGGCTGCTCGCGATGGCGCCCGACAACGTCGACGCCGCGCTCGCGCTCGTCCGGCTGCAGCCGCCCGACGAGGCCGCCGCCACGATCGCGGCGCTGCGCAAGCTCCCGCCGCCCGCCGGCAGCGATCCGCGAATCGACGCCGCCGAGGCCGAGCTCGAGCTCGCGCGCGCGAACCCGACCCGCGCCGTCGAGCTCGCGAAGCGCGCGACCCAGACCGCACGTACGCGCGGCGCGAGCATCGTGCTCGCCGGCACGCGCGAGACCGAAGGCCGCGCCCTCGCCGCCGCGGGCGAGCTCGCCGCCTCGGCCGACGCGTACGAGGAAGCGCGCAAGCTCTACGACACCGCCGGCGATCGACTCGCGGTGATCCGGGTCGTCCAGCAGCTCGGCGCGCTCGCGTTCGACCGCGGCCTCTACGACGACGCCTACGATCGCTACGACGCCGCCGCCGCGCTGCTCCGCCAGGCCGGCCACAAGGAGCCGGCGACCGTCGCCGCCGCCGCCGCGGCAGTCGCGCTCGCGCTACGCGGCAAGCTCGCCGACGCCGACGCGAAGCTGCGCGACCTCGACGCCAAGGGCCTCGCCGCCGCCTACGCCGATCTCGGCGCCGGCGTGATCGCGTGGGCGAAGGGCGATGCGGCGACCGCGCTCGCGCGCAGCCAGAAGTGCGCCTACGGCTTCGCGACCTCGGCGCCTGCCTTCGCCGCGCTGTGCTGGCAGCTCCGCGGCGACGTGCAGTCCGATCAAGGCGAGCCCGCGGCCGCGCGCAAGGCGTACGAGGAAGGCCTCGCGATCGCGACGAAGACCGCGAGCCCCGCCCGTGCCGCCGCGCTCGAGCTCGCGCTCGCCCAGCTCGATCTCGACGAGGGCCACGACGAACCGGCCGTCCAGAAGGCCACCACCGTCCAGCAGGGCGCGGCCTCGCGCGGCGCGGTCGCACTCGAGGCCCACGCCCGCATCGTGCTCGCACGCGCCCTGCTCGCGCAGGCATCGTCGCAGAAGGCGCTCGAGACCCTCGAGGGCATCGACCTCGCGACGCTCCAGCCATTCCGGATCAAGATCCAGTACGGCATCGCGCTCGGCGAGGCGCACGCCGCCCTCGGCGATCCGGAGAGCTCCGCCGAGAAGATCGAGGCCGCCCGCGCCGAAGCCGACAAGCGCAACTGGACAACCCTCGTGCTCGAGGCGCGGCTCGCCAAGGTCCAGCTCCTCGTGCAGCAGAAGTCCGACCAGGCCGACGCCGAGCTCCAAGCCCTGCTGCGCGACGCGCGCGCCAAGAACGCCGGCCGGATCGTGCGGCTCGCCGAGGCGATCACCGTGCCCCACGACTAAGCGGCTGCTCCCGGTACGCGACGCGCGTGGCAGCGCGTGACCAACGCGCCGCGAAAGCGACCGTAACGCCGCGAAACTGCTGACCGGTTTCGATCCGGGGTATCGATTTTCGGGTGTCTCCAGCCGGAGCGGCGAATTCTCGGCAACCACGCAGCGCCGTGGCCGACACGCGCGCTTGCCATGACCCGACCACGCCAAGTCGTCCCCGGCCGCTTCTACTTCATCACCCGGCGCTGCGCGCAGCGGCAGTTCCTGCTGCGGCCGGATCGCGACACCACCCAGGTGTTCGCGTACTGCCTCGCGGTGTCGATCAAGAACTACGACATGAAGGTGATCGCATCGTGCGCGATGTCGAATCACCACCACACCGTGATCTTCGATCCCAAGGGCCGCTATCCCGAGTTCCTCGAGAACTTC
>DASTLB010000036.1:0-45023 GCA_035715365.1 Kofleriaceae bacterium
GAATCGGCGCGCTCCGCGCTCTGCACCGATCGTCGTGCGCGCGGCGTGCCTCGGTGCGCGCCAGGCCGCCTCGAAGGAGGCGCCATGGCCGTGATGCACGACCGTCGCCGAACGATGCGCCGATCGCCGCACGCGCGAGCCGAGCGACGCGACCTCGCCGCCGCTGCGCTCGCACGCGGCGGCGAATCATCGTCGAAGCGCGCACGGGCAGCGCGCACCGTTCCGTCCGCACGACGAGGTCGCGGTCGCGAGCGAGCGTCGAGCGCGGCGTCGTCGCGATGCCGGACGCGTCGGCGCATGGCAACGAGCACGCCGACGATCAGCGGCGGCACGCCAGGCGCCGCGATCCGATCTTTTGATTTCGGGCAGACATGAAACAGCATCAACACGGCATCGGTCGCGGATGCGGCATCGGCGTCGGCATCGGCATCGGCATCGGCAGAGGCGCCAACGCGGAACCTATTCAGCTGCGATTTTTGATTTCGGGCAGCCCTGAAACCGCATCAACGCCGCATCGGCATCAGTCGCAGACACGGTGACCGCCACGGCGGCGGTCGCGGATGCGGCATCGGCGTCGGCGTCGGCATCGGCGTCGGCATCGGCATCGGCATCGGTCACGGATGCGGCATCGGCATCGGCCCCGAAAACAAAAACGCGACGGCCCTTTCGGGACCGTCGCTGTTGCCACACGGCAACGAGGGCTCTTACTTGCCCTTCTTCTTCGCGGGCGCCTTCGCGGGCGGTGCCGCCTTCTTGTCATCGGCCGGCTTCTTGCCGTCGGCCTTCTTGTCGTCCGCCTTGTCGTCGTCCTTCTCCGCGGGCGCGTCGGACTTCGTCGGCGTCGGCGTCGGCGAATCGGCCGGAGCCGTCGACGGCGCGGACGGCGTCTTGCCGCCGGCCCACGAGAAGTAGTGACGCAGCATCGTCGTCTCGAGGTTGAGCTCGCCGAGCGTGGTCTTGCCTTCACCTGCCTTGATGGCGGCGTCGAGCTTGGCCTCGCAGTTCGAGCACGGGATCGCGGCGATCTTGGGCAGCGCGAGCAGGATGCTCTGGCGAATGAGCCGGTTGTCGCTCTTCGCGTTGTCGAGCAAGAGGTCGGTCAGGCTCGAGGCCGCCGCGCCCTTCTTGCCGATCTCGAGCATCGCGCGCTCGATGTTGCCCTCGAGCAGCCCGAGCTTCTCGTCCGCGGTCCAGTCCTTGAGATCCTCGATGTACGGTCCGAGGTTCTTCGCCGAGTCGTCCGGCTTCATCGACAGCGTCGCCGCATAGCACTTGATGTCGTCCTTGCAGCGGATCGCCACTTCGATGCGAGCGATGTGCATCTGGAACATGCGGGCGTAGCCCTTGTAGGCCTTCGCCGCGCTGTCCGCGCCGCGGTACGGCTGCGTCGCGTCGCGATGCTTCTTCTTCGCTTCCTTGAACTTGTCCTCGGCGTCCTTCGCGGCCTTCGTCGCGGCCTTGATGTCGGCGGCGGTCTTCGTCGTATCGCGCGTGACGCGAAGGACGTTGGCCTTGGCCTCGTCGTTGATCTTCTTGGCCTCGGCGAACACCTTGTCGGCAGCGTCGGCATCCTGCTTGGGCTTGCCATCGGCCTCCGCGCGCTTCTTGGCAGAAGCGTCGAAGTACTTCTGGGCGAGGCCCTTCAGGATCTTGATGTCGTCCGGGTTGCGCGAGAGGCGCGCGAACGCCTCCGCGGCCGCCTGGCGCAGCCCGTCGTCCGCGGCGTTGTCCGCGGCGATCTTGCCGAGCTCGGCGACGCCCTCGTTGTCACGCGTCACGAACGCGTACGCGCTGATCGCGAGGATCTTGGTCGGCAGGTCGACGCCACCGGCGGGTGCGCCGGCGCCCTTCTTGCCGCCCTTGCCGCCGCCACCACCACCGCCCATCCACATCGACCGCACGGTCGGCGCCGCTTCCGGTGCGCCGATCTTGCGAAGCGCGTCGAACACGGCGTTGTACTGCGTCGGACCCGCCTGCTCGTCGACGTAGTACGCCGGCGCCGGGGGCTTCTTCAGCACGTTGAGGAGGTCGGGGACCGTCTTCGGATCGTAGAAGTCACCGAGCACGACGGAGGCGTAGAACTCCTTCGCCGCGACCGGCTGGCACTGGTCGGCGGGCAGGTCACCCTTGTCGCCGCAGTACTTGTCGAGCTTCTTGTCACGGAACAGCTGCTCGACCTCGGCGTGCTGGCCGTTGAGGATCTTGCGCAGCTCGTCCTTGGCGCCGGGACCACTCGCGACCAGCGCGCGACGGATCTGCGTGAACAGCTCCGGCGTGCGGTAGAGCGCGAGGATCAGCGTCTTGGACGCGTTCGGTGCGTGGAGCTCGCCGAGCGCGTTGATCGCCGCGCCGGTGGTCGCGAGGTGGAGGCCAAACTTCTCCTCCATCGCGCGGCCGGTCTCCTTGTCCTTCGCGGTGCGCGGATGCGGCGGCGGCTCGCGATCGATGATCTTCTGCAGCGCCGAGGACGCCTTCGCCTTCTCGTTGTCGAACTTGCCCATCGCGCGGATCGCCGAGATCTGCGCCTGGTACAGCTTCTTGGTGAGCGGCTTGTTCGCGATCTCGATCAGCGCGTCGAGGCCCTCGGGCAGCTTCGACTCGCCGATCGCGTCGGCGGCCTTGACCGCCGAGTCGACCGAGCGCGAGTTCGCCTCGTCGACCTCGAGCAAGGCCTTCTGCAGGAACGGCATCGCCTTGTCCCACGAGGCATCGCGGCCCTTCTCCTCGTAGTCGGTGACGTACTTCGCCTTCGCCTCGGCAGGCGTCAGCGGACGGGCGAGGCTGATGATGACCTGGAGGTCACGCACCGGCTTGCCCTGATCGAGCCACGCCTGGCCGAGATCCGGAATCGCGCTCGGATCACCGAGCTGCTCCAGCTCCTGAACGGCGCGTTCGTGCTCGCGGGTCCCGAGCTTCTTGGTCCAGCTCGAGGACTTGTACGGGTTGTCCGGACAGCCGGCGAGCCCGACGATCGCAGCGAGTGCGATCGCGGGCGCGAGCCCCAGACGTAGAGAGAATCCCAGTCTGCTCATGGTTTCCCCTCTACTTGCTCTTGACGGCGAACAAGAGGTTGTCGAAGCCCGCAGCCTTGGCGGTGTTCACGATCTTGTTGACGAGGCGAACGTCGGTTCCCTCATCGGCTTGCAAGATCGCGAGGCCGTCGGGGCAGATCTTGCCCGGCACTGGCTTGATGTTGTTCTTGGCATCCTCGCACGACTTCTGGAGATCCCTCGGCAGCTTGTTCATGCCGACCTCTTCCTTGATCTTCTTCGACGCCGCGTCGAGGCGCTCGAACAGCGCATCGATCTTGAACGTCGGAGAATCGTCGCGCAACACGCTCTCGACCGTCGCGATCATCTGACCCTGGTAGGTGATCTCGCTCTTGGTGACGATGATGACAGGTGCGAGTTGCAGGGTGTCCTTCGATTCGGCGATCGGCAGATCGAGGCCCTTCTGAGCCTGGAGCAGCGCGCCGGTCGACGAGAACACCATCAGAAGGAAGCAGACGAGGATCGTCATCATGTCGACGAACGGCACCAGGTTGAGGGACACGTTCGACGACTTGCTACCCGTCGCACTGCCCGCCTTGCGGACGAGGTGCCTGAACTTGACTCCTGAATAGAGGCGCGAGCCTGCTGAATGTACCGGCATGGTTGGCGCTCCTACAGGGTCGGTCGAGCCGCGAGGCCCGCCGGGTCAGACAGTCCAACGTCGGTGAACCCGACCTTCACGGCCACGTCCATCGCGCTGATGATGTCCTGGTATTTGACGGGGGACTGGAGCGTGCTCTCGCCCGCGATCTCGAGGTCCTGGCGGTCACTGAAGAACGCCGACTTCTTGTGAACCTCGAGAGTCGTCTTGAACTTGTCCCAGTCCTGCTCGCCGCTGGCGAGCTTGGGAATCTCCTGGAACTCGTTCACGCGCGATAGCCCGACCCAGATGCGATCAGCCTGCACGAGCACGGACAGCGTCACGTGCTCGTCGTCCTGCTGGACGTTGGCCGTGTCGCGCGTCTTGCCCTTGGGCTGGATATTGATCTGGGCAATGTTGACCCAGACTGCGGTGACGAGAAGGAAGGCGGTCAAGCAGCTCATCAGGTCGATGAACGGCACGATGTTCAGCTCGACGTTGACGCTTCCTTTTTCGTCGGTACCTACTGCTGCACCCATGGTGAGTCCTCCTCGCTAGGGTTTGTGGAAACCGGAGCGAGGAAGCTCAGGCCTGGGGCTGCATCTGGGCGCGGTGCGACGTCACGAGGTTGACGACCTGGACGGTCACCTCGTTGATGTCGTCGACCACGTGCGTGGTCTTGCCCTGCAGCAGCGAGTAGCCGAGCAGGCCGATGAGCGACGTGGCGATACCGAACGCGGTGCAGTTCAGTGCTTCGGAAATACCGTTCGCGAGCTCGGTCGCCTTGTTGCCCGACTCGTCGCTACCGACGGAGCCGAACGACTTGATCATACCGGAGATCGTTCCGAGCAGACCGCTCATGACGGCGAAGTTCGCGAGCATCGCGAGGTACGGCGTGCGCGCGTTGATCTTCGGCAGCTCGCGGAGCGCGGCCTCGTCCATCGCGGCCTGGACTTCCTCGTCGCTCTTGTTGAACTTCATGAGGCCCGCCTGCACGATGCGCGTCATCGGCGTCGGGTTGCCCGAGCACACCTTGATGGCGCCCTGGACGTTGCCACTCATCACCTGGCTCTTGAGCAGGGCGAGCAGCTTGTCTTTGTCAACCGATGCGCGGAACAGATAGACCGCGCGCTCGACGATCACAGCGATCGTGAGCACCGAGGTGAACAGAATGGGCCACATGCCCCATCCACCCTTATGAAACGCGGTCGAGATAGCAGTCAGCATGAAACGTCTCCTCCAACTGGGTGTGCAGGTCTGGTCGCGGCTTCGTGTGCAAAGCAGGATCCATGGCGCAACTCACGAACATGGTTCGACATGCACAAACTGCGAACCGCCGATCCACCGGGGCATCTCGGGACGCATCGGGGCGAAACGCTACGCAACAAGGTAGGATGCGAGTCGCCGAAACCCGATGGCTGTTCTAATGTCTAGAGCGTCATGGATGTGAAGCGGTACGTCGGGCTCGTGGACATCGGCATCGCGGTGATCGTGCTGGTCGCGGTCGCGATGCCGCCGCGCGAGATGTATGCGACGGCCGCGGTGAAGGGCACCGACGCCGAGCGGTTCGAGCTCGCGCTCGCCGAGGCGCGGACGATGGCGAAGCCCGACGACGGCGCGCGCGTCGACGAATTGACGCACGACCTCGGCCAGGTCGGGTTCCGCGACTGGGCGGTCGAGGCGGGCCGCCATGGCATCGAGCGCACGAAGCAGTCGCCCTCGCACTGGCGCGCGCTGCTCGCGACGAGCGTTGCCTACATCGATCGGCTCGAGGTCAAGGACGCGCTCGACCTCGCGAACAAGGCGCTCGCCGCGTGCGACGCCGTCGGCACCGACGCGTGTCCGAGCTGGGAGCGCGTCCGCATGGAGGCGTATCAGAAGCACCTCCAGGCCGGCGTCGACAAGGGCATCGATCCGAAGCGCAACCCGAAGGCATTCCGCGAGGCGGGCGAGAGCGTGATCCGTACGATCCATATCGGCGGCCGCCACGATCGCGAGCAGCAGCCGCCGGCGCCGCCACCGGCTCCCGGATCGCAGCAACCTCCCGCGAATCCCTGATCGCCGCGAGCGCCGTCCGTGCCCGGCGTGCGCCGGCGCGGTAGACTGGCTGCATGACACGGCTGTCGGTCCTGGGGCTGTCGGCGCTCGCCATGTTCGGCGCGTGCAGCGGCGCCAACAAGAACACGAAGCAGGGACCACTGACGCCGAAGGACATCGTCGCGCGCTCGACGCCGGCGATCGTCGTGGTCGAGGTGTCCGACGGTGACGAGCGCGGCACCGGCACCGGCTTCATCCTCGACAAGGGCGGCCTGATCGCGACGAACTTCCACGTCGTCAAGGGCAAGAAGGACATCAAGGTCAAGCTGTACGGGGGCGAGGTCTATCCGGTCAGCGCGATCGCGGGCATCGATCCGGCGCGCGATCTCGCGCTGCTTCGCATCGCACCCGCGCGCACCTTGCCGACGCTCGTGCTCGGCGACAGCGACAAGATGTCCGCCGGCGATCAGGTGATCGCGATCGGCAATCCGCTCGGTGTGTTCGAGTACTCGGTGTCGAGCGGCCTGGTCTCGCAGGTGCGTCCGGTGTGCACGCCGGAGCAGGTCGCGCTGCACAAGAAGAACGAGGCGCGGTTCGAGGAGCTCGCCGGCAAGCCGAACCGCACGCCGGCCGAGGACGCCGAGCTGTCGGACCTGCAGTGCAGCACCGAGCTCAAGATCCTCCAGATCTCGGCGCCGATCTCGCAGGGTTCGAGCGGTGGTCCGCTCTTCAACCAGTTCGGCGAGGTCGTCGGCGTGACGACCGCGATCATCACCGCGGGTCAGAACATCAACCTCGCGATCCCGGCGAACTACCTCAAGCCGATCGTCGCGCAGCCCGGTGCGATCTCGGTCGACGAGTTCGCGCAGAAGACGCGCGAAGCCGGCATCACGCCCGGTACGCGCGAGCCCGACGGCGTCCGCATCGAGCGCAAGATTCCCGACCACGACCTCAAGGTCCTCGACGGCTGCAACCGCGAGCAGATCGCCGAGCTCGTGAAGTCGATCTGGGAAGCGATCGAGGTCGGCGCGCCGCTCTACAACGCCGGCAACCACGAGGCCTGCTACCGGATCTACGAGGGCACCGCGACGAAGTACGAGCAGAACGCGCCGTGCAAGGGCATCAAGGCCGCGTTCGGCGATGGCCTGCTGCGCGCGGGCACCATGACCTCGTACAAGGAGAAGGCGTGGGCGATGCGCGACGCGTTCGACGGCCTGCTCAAGGTCTCGGAGAAGTGGGCGCAGGCGCATCCGAACGGTCCGAACCCGACGACGCCGACGCCGCCGAAGAAGAAGTAGTGGCGGTCGTCTACCTGTTCGACATCGACGGCACGCTGCTCCACGCGCACGGCTCGGGGCGCGAGGCGTTCGATGCCGTGTTCGCCGAGCAGCACGCGGTCGCGAACGCGAGCGCCGGCATTCGCTACGGCGGCAAGACCGATCCGGCGATCGTCGACGAGATCTTTCGCGCGCGGCTCGGCCGGCCGGCGACCGGCGACGAGATCGCGGCGTTCCTCGACGCGTACATCCCGCGGCTTTCCGCGCTGCTCGCGCGCCACGGGGTCGAGGTGCTCGCGGGCGTCGTCGACGCGCTCGAGCAGCTGTCGGCGCACGAGACGGTCGTGATCGGCGTCGCGACCGGCAACATCCGCCGCGGTGCCGACGCCAAGCTCGCGGCGGCGAAGCTCGCGCCGTGGTTCTCGTTCGGCGGCTACGGCTGCGACTCGCACGTGCGCGCCGAGCTGGTCGCGCGCGGGATCGAGCGCGCGCGCGAGCGCTGCCACGTCGACGAGGTGATCGTCGTCGGCGACACGATCCACGACATCGCGGCGGCGCGCGCGTGCGGCGCGACCGTGTGTGCGGTCGCGACCGGCGCCGATCCGGCCGAGCGGCTCGCCGACGCCGACGGCGTGCTCGCCACGATGGCCGAGCTGCCGGCGTGGCATGCGCGGCGGTTTGGCTGAGTCGGTCTACAGCGACGGCCGCGCCGACAGGCCCTGCGGATCGGTGAGGCCGACGTCGACGAAGCCGGCCTTGACCGCGGTGTCCATCGCCGCGATCAGCTGCTGGTAGTCGACCGGGCTCTCGTTCGTGCTGTGCGCTGCGACCTCGATCGTCGTCTTGTCGGCGAAGTACGCCGACTTCTTCTGCAGCCGCAGCGCCTCCTCGACCTTGCCCCAGTCGTAGCTCGCGCCGACCTTCGGGATCCGCGTGAAGTCGTTGACGCGCGAGACGCCGATCCAGACCTCGTCGGGCTCGACGAGGACCGACAGCTTCGGATCCTCGCAGGTCCCGTCGTCACAGATCGGAGCTTCGCGTGCGTTGCCCCGGGGATGGATGTCGAGCTGTGCCGTGCCGACCCAGACCGCCGTGACCAGCAGGAATGCGGTCAAGCAGCTCATGAGGTCGATGAACGGAACGATGTTGAGCTCGACGTTACGTGCTCGCTTGTCGTCGGTGCCGATTGCTGCGCCCATGCGATCCGGACACGGCGGTCGCACGGCAGTTACACGTGGCAAAACGCTACGGTCGCGCGAGCTGCGCGCGGAGATCCGCGAGCTTGCCGCGACGCGCGATGCAGCGATCGATCGCGGCGAGCGCCGCGGTCAAAATTGCCTTGCCTTCGTCGGTCCCGCGGCCGGCGAACGTCGCGGCGACCTCGTCGCGAGCGGTGCGATCGCAGAGCGGCGCGGTCGCGCGGATCAGATCGTCGACCTGCGCGGGGACGAACCGCGGCAGCAGCAGCGCGGCGCGGTCGCGGACCGCGCGCCAGATCGCGGTGCGCGTCGCCGGACGCGCGAGCATCGCCGCGAGCGCCGGGCCGCCGGTGTCAGGCGCGAGCGTGCCGCTGGCGACGAGCTCGACGAGCCGCGGCGCGAGCTCGGGGCCGAAGCTGCCGAGCGCTTCGATCAGATCGTGCTGCTCGGGCTCCGGCGCCTCGCGCGCCGTGACGACGACGCGATCGAACAGCGGCCGGCCGCCGCGCGGGGCCGCGAGCACGAGCGCGAGCTCCGGCGGCCGCTCGCCTCGCGCGAGCGCGCGGTCGACGACCCCCCTCGCCTGCTGCGCGACCGCGGCACCGGCGCGATCGGCGACGAGCGGCACGAGCTGATCCGCGATGTCGTAGTCGAGCGCGGTCGCCGGCATCATCAGCCGCGGCAGGCGATGCGCGAACCGCTTCGCGAGGTACGCGGCCCACGCCGGGCGCAGCGCGTCGTCGACCGCGGGATCGATCACCGCCGCGATCGACAGCGCCGCGCGATCACCGATCGGATCGCGGCGCGTGGTGAGTGTCCGCAGCTCGGACAGCGCGTCGGCGAGCGCGACATCGCCGCGCACGAGCGCGGCCGCGACGTCGTCGCCATACGCGAGCCGCTCGGCGGCGGTCAGCGGCGCGGTGCGCTCGGCGAGCGGCGCGGCGACGCGATAGTAGCCGTCGCCGCCGGCGTTGCCGATCACCCACGCGGGACAGCTGGCGACGGGGATCGTCGCGCGACCGTCGACGAGCGTGCACGTCGGGCCGCCGGGCGTGCGCACGCAGACCGGGACGATCCAGCGATCGCGCGTCGCGAGCTCGACCGCCGGCGTGCCGGTGCACGCGACCGTGACGTCGACGACCGGCACGCCCGGGCGTGCGAGGTAGCCGGCGAGCGCCTGACCGGCGCGGCCGGGCAGCACCGCGAGCAGGTCGGCGGTCGTCGCCGCGCCGCCGGCGTGGTGCTCGACGTAGCGGCGCAGCGCATCGCGCAGCGGCTCGCCGCCGATCGTGCGCTCGAACATCGCGAGCACGACCGACGCCTTGTCGTACGAGATCGCGTCGAACCGATCCTCGACGTCGTCGGTCGACGTGACCTCGCGGCGGATCGCGCGCGGCTCGGCAGCGCTGTCGGCCTCGACCGCCTGCAGCCGCGTGATCTGCGCGCGCAGCGCCGGATCCGGATACGCGGCGAGCTCGACCGCGATCTTCTCGCCGAGCCACGTCGTCAGCCCCTCGGACAGCCACAGATCGTCCCACCACGCCGGCGTCACGAGGTTGCCGAACCACTGGTGCGCGAGCTCGTGCGCCGCGAACTTGACGAACCGCCGCGCGTGCGGCGCGCGCCGGGCATCGCCGACGAGGACCGCGCGATCGAACGTCACGAGGCCGACGTTCTCCATCGCGCCGAAGAAGTACGGCACCGCGACGAGGTCGAGCTTGGCGACCGGCAGCGGCCGATCGAAGTAGCGCTCGAGCGCGGTCACGATCGCGGGCAGCTTGTGCGCCGCGACGCTCGCGTTGCGGACGTCGCCCGGTGCGACCGCGACGCGTGCCGGGATCTGCGCGCGGCCGACGCGGCCGGCGTCGACGAACGCGAACGGCCCGACCGCGACCGAGAACAGGTAGCTCGGCATGCCGCGCACCTCGGCGAGCTCGACCTCGCGGCGACCGTCGGCGAGCGTGGTCTGCGCGACGATCGCACCGTTGCCGAGCGCGATCTGCTTCGCGGGCACGACGAGCCGGACGTGCCACGCGGGCTTGAACCGCGGCTCGTCGAAGCACGGCAGGATCCGGCGCGCGAACATCGATTCGGACTGCGCGTAGACAAACCACTGCCCGCCGGCGCGCTGGCGGAACAGGCCCTCGTTCTCGCCGCCGACGTGACCGCGATATGCGAACGCGAGCGTGACCTCGCCCGCGGGTAGCCGGGTGCCGAACGAATAGCTCAGCATCGTCGCGTGGTGCGTCCGGACGCGCGTCAGCTCCCCGCTGCGCGCATTCGATCGATAGCCGGCGCTCGTGATCTCGAGCTCGACGCCGTGCAACCAGATCTGCTCCGCCGGTCGATCGAGGCGGACGCGCAGCTCGGCGTGGCCGGTGAACGTGTCGCGGTCCGGATCGAGCTCGAGCCGGATGTCGTACGCGAGCGGCACCGCGCCGTCGGGCAGCCGGAGGCCCGGCACCGGCGTGGCGGCCGTCGTCGTCGGACCGGTCGCGTGCGCGCGGGGTTCGGGCGCGATGGCGGCCTCGCGCGCGCCGCAGCTCGCCGCGACCGCGATCAGCGGCAACCACGTCGTTCGCACGGCGACGAGCTTACGCCATGCGCTCGCGCTACAAAGCGCGCATGCGATCGCTTCGCGACCGGCTCGCCGACGTGCCGCAGATCGGCCGCGTGACGTGGATCGGTCTGCGCCCGGCGCACGACGCGCCGCTCGCGCTCGTCGATCACGTCGAGGCGATCGCCGACCGCGGGCTCGCCGGGGATCGCGCGGCAAAGAGCCGTGGCGGCAACCGCCAGGTCACGCTCGTCCAGGCCGAGCACCTGCCGGTGATCGCGTCGATCCTCGGCGCGCCGGTCGAGCCGGTGCAGCTGCGCCGCAACCTCGTGATCGCGGGCATCAACCTGCTGTCGCTCGGCAAGCTGCGATTCCAGATCGGCGACGACGTGATCGTCGTCGGCACCGGCCCGTGCGCGCCGTGCAGCAAGCTCGAGGATCGGCTCGGGCCCGGCGGCTTCCAGGCCGCGCGCGGCCACGGCGGGATCACCGCGAAGATCGAGCGCGGCGGCGTGATCCGGATCGGCGATCCGGTGCGCGTGGTCGCCGCCGTGACGTCGCCGCAGCTCGAGCTGATCGGATGACCGGGTGATCGATCGGTACACGCTGACGGCGCGCGCTCGCTACAACATCGCGCACGAGCAGGTCGCGCCGGTCGAGCGGCTCGTCGACAAGCAGCCGGCGACCGTCGACATGCGGTGGGGCATGCTCGCGCCGTTTCGCGGCCACGGCGGCAAGCGGCCGCCGACGATCTACGCCGCGCCGGTCGATGCGATCGACGCGACGCCAGCGCTGCGCAATGCGCTCCGCAGCGCGCGCTGTCGCGTGCTCGCCGACGGGTTCTACGTCTGGCGCAAGCTCGGCCCGGGCAAGCGCCAGCCGTACTGGATCCACGCCGCGCAGCCGACCGCATTCGCCGGGCTCTACGATCTCGAGCGCGACCGCGAGCCGAGGTTCACGATCGTCGTCGCGCCCGCTCCGCCGGCGCTCGCGCAGGTCACCGACGTCGTGCCGGTGCTCGCGCCGTCCACCTGGCTCGGCCCGGTCGACGACGCGCGCGCCGTGCTCGCGCTGCCGATCGACGGCCTGCGCGCCGATGCGGTGTCGACGTGGGTCAACGACGAGGCGCATGACGATCCGCGCTGCATCGCGCTGCTCGGCAACCCGAACCAGGGCAATTTGTTCTAGGACTGCGCGTCCGCCGGCGCGTCCGTCGGCTCGTTGAGCGCGACGATCTTCGGCTTGCGCGCGGTCTTGATGTTGAGCAGCTCGACGAACACCGAGAACCCCATCGCGCCGTAGATGTAGCCCTTCGGGATGTGCGCGCCGAAGCCCTCACCGACGAGCACGAGCCCGATCATCAGCAGGAACGACAGCGCGAGCATCTTCACCGACGGGTGGCGCTCGACGAACTCGCCGATCCGGCCGCCGACGAGCAGCATGCCGATCAGCGCGACGACGTTCGCCGCGACCATCACGGCGATGTAGTCGGTCATGCCGACCGCGGTGATCACCGAGTCGAGCGAGAACACCATGTCGATCACGACGATCTGCAGCACGACGCCGGCGAACGTCGCGGTCTTGCGCGCGGCGGTCTGGTCCTCGCCCGCGGTCTCGAGCTTGTGGTGGATCTCCTTCGTCGCCTTGTAGAGCAGGAACAGCCCGCCTCCGAGCAGGATCAGCGCCTTGCCCGAGAACTCGGTGCCGCGGACCGCGAACAGCGGCTCCTTGAGCGACACGATCCACGAGATCCCGGCGAGCAGGCCCATGCGCGTCACGAACGCGCCGGCGAGGCCGAGCTTGCGCGCCTTGTCGCGCTGCTCGACCGGCAGCCGGCTCGCGAGGATCGTGATGAAGATCAGGTTGTCGATCCCGAGCACGACCTCGAGGGCGGTGAGCGTCGCGAACGCGAGCCAGACCTCGGGCGATGACAGCATGTCGAGCATGTCCGTACTGTGTGGCCGGCGCTGGTCTGCCCGCCACCTGCTTCACGTTTGTTATGACGAAGCCGTGACGACCGCGATCAGGTGATCGCTATCGACCTGCTCGCCGACCTCGACGTGCAGCGCGCGGACGACTCCCGGGTCATGGGCGCGCAGCGTGTGCTCCATCTTCATCGCCTCGAGCACGACGAGCGCGGCGCCGGCGGCGACCTCCTGGCCGACCGCGACCAGCACCTTGACGACCTTGCCCGGCATCGGCGCGACGAGCCCGCCCGGGATCACGCGCGCGCTCGGATCCGGGAACCGCGACTGCTCGGTCAGCGCGAGCACGAGGCCCTCGGAAAGCACCCAGCTGCGATCGCCGACGGTGACGGCGCGGATCTGGCGGCGATGCCCGCCGTGCTCGACGAACCACACGCGATCGCCGTCGACGCCGTAGCTCGACACGAGCGTCGACTTGCCGCCGAGCAGGATCTCGAGCCCGCCGGTGGCGGTCGGCCGGTAGCCGGCGATCACGTCGGTGTCACCGAGCGTGTACGTGATCGCTTGCGGCGCGTACGGGACGTTGCGCCAGCCCGGCGGCGCGAGCTCCGGGTGTCCGGCGCGCCGGCGCGCGACCGTCGCGACGACGAGCCCGACGACCGCGACCCGCACGCGGTCGAGGCCCGGCATCGGCGCCGCGAGCTCGCCGGCGTGACGCTCGAGGAAGTGGGTGTCGAGCTCGCCGGACAGAAACGCCGGGTGCGCGAGGATCCGCACGAGGTGCTCGCGGTTCGTCACGAGACCGGGCAGCCACGTCTGCTCGAGCGCGCGCCGCAGCACCTGCGCCGCCTCGCGACGGGTCGCCGCGTGCGCGATGATCTTGCCGAGCATCGAGTCGTAGTGGATGCCGATCTCGCTGCCCGCCGCGATCCCGACGTCGGCGCGGACGGTGTCCGGAATGTCGACCGCGTGCAGCGTGCCCGTCGTCGGCAGGTAGTCGCGCTCGGGATCCTCGGCGCACAGCCGGACCTCGATCGCCCAGCCCTGCTGCGGCGGCGCCGCGTCGTAGCCGAGCCGCTCGCCGCGCGCGATCCGGATCTGCTCGCGCACGAGGTCGAGCCCGGTTGTCAGCTCGGTGACCGGGTGCTCGACCTGGAGCCGCGTGTTGACCTCGAGGAAGTAGAAGCTGCCCTGCGGATCGGCGATGAACTCGACG
This sequence comes from Kofleriaceae bacterium, assembly GCA_035715365.1. Taxonomy (GTDB): domain Bacteria; phylum Myxococcota_A; class Polyangia; order Haliangiales; family Haliangiaceae; genus JABFXX01. The sequence continues at coordinate 13,842 of DASTLB010000036.1, forward strand.
GTGCCCGCGCCGACGTAGCCGACCGCCTTGCCGAGCTCGACCGCGGCGCGTCCCATCTCGGCGCGCTTGGCATCGTCGAGCGCGGGCGATGGCGCCTCCTCGATCACCTTCTGGTGGCGGCGCTGGATCGAGCACTCGCGCTCCCACAGGTGGACGACGTGGCCGTGCGTGTCGCCGAGGATCTGGATCTCGATGTGGCGCGGCCGCTCGATGTAGCGCTCGAGCAGCAGCGTGTCGTCGCCGAACGCCGACGCTGCCTCGCCGCGCGCCCGCTCGAGCGCCTCGGCGAGCTCGCCCTGCGCGCGCACGATCCGCATGCCCTTGCCGCCGCCGCCGGCGCTCGCCTTGACGAGCAGCGGATAGCCGATGCGCTGCGCCTCGCCGTACAGCGTCGAGTGTGTCTGATCGTCGCCGTCGTAGCCCGGCACTGTCGGGACGCCGGCCTTGCGCGCGATCCGCTTCGCCTCCTGCTTGCTGCCGAGCTTGCCGATCACAGCGGCGGGCGGCCCGATGAACACGAGCCCGGCGTCGGTGACCGCCTCGGCGAAGCGCGCGTTCTCCGACAGAAAGCCGTAGCCGGGATGGATCGCGTCGGCGCCGGTGATGCGCGCGGCGTCGAGCAGCGCCGGGATCACGAGGTACGACTCGCGCGCCGGCGGCGGGCCGATGCGCACCGCTTCGTCCGCAAACCGGACAAACGGTGCACCCGCGTCGGCGTCCGAGTAGACCGCGACCGTCGCGATGCCCATCTGCCGGCACGTACGCATCACGCGCAGCGCGATCTCGCCGCGGTTCGCGATCAGGACCTTGTCGATACTGCGCACGCCCGCAAGCTACAACGATTCGCGACCGGGTGGTGTCGACGGAGCGTTGCAGGCGATCTAGCGCCTCGGCATAGTGCGCGGCATGGATGCCTCCTGGAAGTCGCGCGCGGTATCCGCCGCCGACGTCGTCCGCCACGTCCCGTCCGGCGCCCACGTGTTCGTGCATGGCGCCGCCGCGACGCCCGCACCGCTCGTCGACGCGCTCGCCTCGCGCAGCGATCTCGAAGGGGTGCGGCTCTATCACCTGCACACGACCGGCACCGCGAGCTTCGTGACGCCCGAGTGCGCGGCCCGCCTGCGCTCGGTGTCGTTCTTCGTCGGTAGCGAGGTCCGCGCCGCGGTCGCCGAGGGCCGCGCCGACTTCATGCCGGTGTTCCTGTCGGACATTCCCGCGCTGTTCTGCAGCGGCCGGATCCCGCTCGACGTCGCGATCGTGCAGTGCTCGCCGCCGGATCGTCACGGCTACGTCTCGCTCGGCACGTCGGTCGATGCGGCGCGCGCGGCGGTCGACACCGCGAAGCTCGTGCTCGCCGAGATCAACGACCGCATGCCGCGCACGCACGGCCCGAGCGGGCTGCCGATCGATCGGATCCACGCGTTCATGACCTCGAGCCGGCCGCTGTTCGAGGCGGTGCCGGCGCCGGAGACCGAGGTCGAGGCGCGGATCGGCGAGCAGGTCGCGGCGCTCGTCGAGCACGGCGCGTGCCTGCAAGCGGGCATCGGCGGCATCCCGAACGCGGTGCTCGCGCGGCTCGGCAACCACGTCGAGCTCGGCGTCCACACCGAGATGTTCTCCGACGGCCTGCTGCCGCTGCTCGAAGCCGGCGTCGTCACGAACCGCAAGAAGGCGGTGCACGCCGGCCGCACGGTGACGAGCTTCGTCAGCGGCACGCGCAAGCTCTACGACTACATCGACGACAACCCGACGATCGAGCTGCACCCCTGCGATCGCACGAACGACACCGCGTTGATCCGCAAGAACGACAAGGTGACGGCGATCAACTCCGCGCTCGAGATCGATCTCACCGGCCAGGTGTGTGCCGACTCGATGGGCCACGCGATCTTCTCGGGCATCGGCGGCCAGATGGACTTCCTGCGCGGCGCGGCGCTGTCCAAGGGCGGCAAGCCGATCATCGCGCTGCCGTCGACGGCGGCCGGCGGCACGATCTCGCGCATCGTGCCGCAGCTGAAGCCGGGCGCGGGCGTCGTGACGACGCGCGGCCACGTCCACTGGGTCGTCACCGAGTACGGCGCGCGCAACCTGCACGGCCTCACGCTGCGCGAGCGCGGCGAGGCGCTGATCTCGATCGCGCATCCCGACATGCGCGGCGAGCTCGCACGGTGCCTGCGCGAGCTGCGGCACTACACCGTCGCCGTGTGAGCACGTCATTTTTTCTGTCACACGCGCGCGGGTGCGGGATCTACCGGAGCACGACGAAAGGAACTGTCATGCTCTCCGAGCTCGAGCTCACGATGGCGCGCGGCCGTGCCGCGGGCGTCACGCAACGTGTGGCCAGCGTGATCGAACGCGATGGTCGCACCGTGCGGCTGGATCCCGACGGCCACCCGGTCGTGTCGTTCGCGACATGCAGCTACCTGGGGCTCGATCGCGACGATCGGCTCGCGCAAGGCGCGATCGACGCGGTGCTGCGATGCGGGGTGTCGTTCAGCGCGTCGCGCTGCTTCGTCACGAGCCCGCTGTACGGCGAGGCGGAGGAGCTGCTGGCGCGCATCTTCGATCGGCCCGTCGTGCTCGCGGGATCGACGACGCTCGCGCACGGCGCCGCGCTGCCGATCCTCGTCGACCGCAGCGACGTCGTGCTGTTCGACCGCCAGGTCCATCACAGCGTGCAGACCGCGCTCGCAGCGCTCGGTCCGCGCGGGCCTCGTCGCGAGCCCGTCAAGCACGCGGACATCGATGCGCTCGAGGATGGCGTGCGACGCGCGATCGAGGCCGGTGCCCGGCGCGTCTGGTACTGCGCCGACGGCATCTACAGCATGTTCGGCGATCGGCTGCCGACCGCCGCGCTCGCCGCGCTGATGCAGCGCTACGACGCGCTGTGGGCGTACCTCGACGACGCGCACGGCATGAGCTGGTGCGGTTCGCGCGGCGCGGGCTCGCTGATCGACGCCGGGCTGCCGCGCGAACGCACGGTGCTCGCGACCTCGCTCAGCAAGGGGTTCGGCTGCGCGGGTGGCGTGCTCGCGGTCCCGGACATCGCGACGAAGCACCGGATCGAGAACCTCGGCCCGTCGCTGATGTTCAGCATCCAGATCCCGCCGCCGATCCTCGGCGCGATCCGCGCGAGCGCGCAGCTCCACCTCGCGCCGGAGCTCGCGCAACTGCAGGCCGAGCTCGCCGAGCGCGTCGTGCTCGCGCGTGCGGCGATCGCGGCCGTGCCCGCGGTCGCGGCGCGGCTCGTCGAGACCACCGGCGAGCCGACGCCGATCCTCTACGTCGTGCTCGGCACGGCGGACCAGGCGATCGCGGCCGCGAGCCAGCTGCTCGCGAGCGGGTTCCTGGTCAACCCGGTCGCGTTCCCGGCGGTGCCGATGAACATGGGCGGCCTGCGCTGCACGATCACGCGCTCGCACACCGCGCAGGACCTCCACGATCTCGTCTCGGCGATCGAGCGCGTCGTGACCACCGTCAGTGGCGAAACACGCCCCAGCTCGTCGTGCCGGTGAACGGCCGCGAGTACGCCGCGGACAGCGAGATCGCGAGCACGGTGCGCGTGTCGCGCGGGTCGATGATGCCGTCGTCCCACAGCCGCGCGGTCGCGAAGTACGGATCCGACTCCTTGTCGATCTGCGCCTCGATCATCGCCTTGCCGAACGCGAGCTTCTGCTCGTCGACGGTGTCGCCGCGCTTCGCCGCGGCCTCGCGCTGGATGATGTCGAGCACGCCCGCGAGCTGCTTGCCGCCCATCACCGCGATCCGGTGGTTCGGCCACGTGAACAGAAACCGCGGCGCGTACGCGCGACCGCTCATCGCGTAGTTGCCGGCGCCGTAGCTCGCGCCGGTCATGATCGTGATCGCGGGGACCGTCGAGTTCGACACCGCGTTGATGAGCTTCGCGCCGTGCTTGATGATGCCTTCCTGCTCGTACTTCCGGCCGACCATGAAGCCGGTGATGTTCTGCAGGAACACGAGCGGCACGTCACTCTGGTTGCATAGCTCGATGAACTGCGCGCCCTTCTGCGCCGACTCCGAGAACAGGATGCCGTTGTTCGCGAGGATGCCGACCGGGAAGCCGTGGACGTGCGCCCAGCCGCAGACGAGCGTCGTGCCGTAGAGTGGCTTGAACTCGGAGAACCGCGAGCCGTCGACGATCCGCGCGATCACCTCGCGCTGATCGAACGGCACCTTGACGTCGGGGGACGCGATGCCGAGCAGCTCCTCGGGATCGTAGCGCGGCGGTTCGATCGGACGCGGCGTCGGGCGCGCGCCCTTCTGCCAGTCGAGGTGCGCGACGATCTCGCGGCCGATCCGGATCGCGTCGCGCTCGTCGCGCGCGAGGTAGTCCGAGACGCCGGAGATCCGCGAGTGCATCTCGGCGCCGCCGAGCTCCTCGTGATCGGTGACTTCACCCGTCGCCATTTGGACGAGCGGCGGGCCCGCGAGGTAGACCTGCGCCTGCTTCTCGACCATCACGACGTAGTCGGACATCCCGGGGATGTACGCGCCGCCGGCGGTCGAGCTGCCGAACACGAGGCAGATCGTCGGGATCCGCTGCTGCGAGCGCCGCGTCAGGTCGCGGAACCCGCGGCCGCCCGGCACGAAGATCTTCGACTGGTTCGGCAGGTCCGCGCCCGCGGATTCGATCATCGAGATCGACGGCAGCCGGTTGTGCTCGGCGATGTCGGACAGCCGGCCGGACTTCCACGCCGTCATCTCGCTGACCGCACCGCCCTTGACCGTCGACTCCGACGCGGTGATGACGCACTCGACGCCCGAGACGAGGCCGACGCCACCGACGAGGCCGGCGCCCGGCACGTGACCGGGCACGTCCTTGCCGGCGAGCGCGCACAGCTCGAGGAAGTACGAGTCGCGATCGAGCAGCAGCTCGATCCGCTCGCGCGGCAGCAGCTTGCCCGCCGCCTTGTGGCGCGACGTGTACTTGTCGCCGCCGCCGAGCGTCGCCTCGTGGAGCGCGGCGCGCAGCTTGTCGATCGCGGCGCGGTTCGCGTCGGAGTTGCCGCGGAACTCGTCGGACCGCGGATCGACGCGCGTCGCGATCACCGGGTAAGGCTGGGTCTCCACGGGCGCAAGACTCGCACACGACCCCGAACCGGGGGTAGGTTCCCGGCCATGGCGAACGTGATCGAGGAAGCGAAGTCAGGTCGAGCGAGCTGCCGCACGTGCAAGAAGCCGATCGCGAAGGGCGAGCTGCGGCTGGGTGTGGAGCAGATGACGCAGTTCAGCGACACGCCGAGCATGCAGTGGCATCACCTGCTGTGCGCTGCCTCGAAGCTGCCGGCCGAGCTCAAGGCCGCGCTCGACGAGTTTGGCGGCGACGTGCCGAACCGTGCCGAGCTCGACAAGGCGATGGACGACGCGATCAAGAGCGGCAAGGCGAAGCCCGGTGGCTTCCCGTACATCGATCGCGCACCGACCGGCCGCGCGAAGTGCATGCAGTGCGAGACGAACATCGAGAAGAACGCGTTCCGCGTCGCGGTCGAGCGCGAGGTCGACACCGGCAGCTTCGTCACGCGCGGCGCCGGCTACCTGCACCCGAAGTGCGTCGCCGAGAACCTCGAGAACACCGGCGGCTCGATCGAGGAGCTCGTCGAGCAGGTGCGCACGAACTCGCGGCTGCCCGAGGCCGACCTCGAGACCGCGGTCGGCGAGATCGAGGGCGGTGCTGGCGGCGGCGGCGGCGAGTAGCCACTTATCGAAGTGCGAGCACGCGCTGGCCGAGCGCGCGCGGATCGCGCGACAATTTTCTCGTGCGCAGTCGCTGGGTCGTCTTCGCGATGCTCGCGGCGAGTGCGCCCGCCCGGGCCGACCGTCATGTCGTCGAGCGCGGCGAGACGCTCGAGCACGTCGCGAAGCGCTACGGCTGCAGCGTCGAGGCGGTGCTGCGCGCGAACGGCCTGACGACGACGCTCGTTCGCGCCGGCACGAGCGTCCGGATCCCGGACTGCGAGCGCTCGCGTGCGCCGCGCACCCGCGCCGGTGATTCCGACGTCGAGCGGGCGCGCCGCGCGCTCGCGGTGATCGACGGCGCGGTCGTCGCGACCGATCGCGTGCCGCACGCGCCCGAGCGAGCGCCGGTCGTCGAGGGACCGTCGCGGAGCATCGGCGAGCCGTGGGACGGCCGGCTGCGCGGTGCGCGCCAGCTCCCCGAGCGCGAGGGCTACCAGCTGCGGCGGCCGCAGCACGCGTACGGCGCGAGCTACGTGATCGACCACGTCCAGCGCGCGATCGCCGAGGTCCGCGCGCTGTACCCGCACGTCCACGCGCTCGCGATCGGCGATCTGTCCGCGCGCGACGGCGGGCCGCTCGCGCAGCATCGCTCGCACCAGAGCGGCGTCGATGTCGACATCGGCTTCTACTTCACCGAGCTGCCGGCGCACTACCCCGCCGAGTTCGCGCCCGCGACCGACAAGCTCGATCTCGAGGCGACGTGGGCGCTCGTGGTCGCGTTCGCGCGTACCGCCGATCGCGACGACGGCGTCGACGTGATCTTTCTGGACCGATCAGTCCAGAGACGGTTGTACCGGTGGGCGAAGCAGCGCGGCACGCCCGACGATCAGCTATCGGCGCTCCTGCAGTATCCACGGAGCGACGTCGTCGGGCTCGTCCGGCACTGGCCGAACCACGACGACCACATGCACGTGCGGTTCAAGTCAGCTGCGAATGCGAGCGATCGGTAGCCCCGGCGTGTGCTCGATCGCGGACGCGAGCCGCGAGAACAGGTGCGCGGTCGTCGCATAGCCCGCCGCCCCGAGGAGCACGATCGTCAGGGTCATCGTGCGCTCGGTGCCCGACACCATCTGACCGAGGCCGGCGATCGACTGCGCCATCACGTAGAGCGCGATGTGACTCGTGCCGAGCTGTCCGGACGCGCGCGCACCGACCGCAGCGATCGCCGCGACGAGCAGCCCACCGGCCGCGATGATCGGGCCGAGCACCAGCCAGACGCCGAGGCCGGCCTCGCCGACGTACGTCTCCTTGCCGGCGAGCTCGGCGTACAGCCACGACGTGCGCTCGACCTGGACACCGGCCCACCACACGATCGCGAGCGCTCCGAGCGCGAGCAGCGTGCGGCCGATGCCTTCGAGCCGCGCGCGCTCGAGATCGAACAGCGCGCTCGCGCAGACGAGCGAGCCCGCGACCGCGAGCGCCGGGCCGCCGAGCAGCATCGGCTTCAGATCGGCGCCTTCGCGCGCGAGCGCGGCGAACGCGGTGACGACGCCACCCGCCGCGAGCACCGCGATGCCGATCGCACCGCGCCGCAACGAACGCACGGCGAGCGCCGGATCCGGCGCCGTCGGTGCGCTGTCCTTCGCGAGCGAGTGCGCGATCGCGATCATCGAGCCGACCCACATCGTCTCGCGCAGCGGCCAGTACGCGCGCGCGAACAGGTTGTGCTCGAAGATGAAGTCCCACAGCTTCTCGTCGAAGTACGGCAGCCAGCCCATCGCGAGCGTCGCGAGCACCGCACCGATCGCGGCGAGCGGCACCCGCGTCCACGCCCGTGCCGCGATCGTGAACGCGATCGTCGCACCGAGCATGGCGGCGCCGAACACGCGGAAGCCCCACTTGTAGACGGCCCATAGCGTGTCGCCGCTGCCCATCACACCCTGCAGGATCGGCCGGCCGACGACCCACAGCGCCGCGACCGCGAACAGCGCCGCCGCGATCACGACCGGACCGCGCGCGCGCACCGGCACGCGATGGCGCAGCCCGAAGATCAGGTACGGCAGCACGACGGCTTGCGCGAACGAGCAGCCGTAATCGAACACGCTCCACCGCCACATCGCCGTGTCGATGCTTCCCGGCCCGATCATGGCCTGCGCCATCGAGCCGTACACGGTGAGCAAGAGACACAGCAGCAGCGGGGCCGAGATCACGCGACGATCGGTCACCGCGCGACGGTAGCGAAACTGCGGCCGCGCGCCAGCGGTTTCAGTAGCCCTCGGTCTTCGCGATGACTTCGTTCATGATCTCGCGCGTTCCGCCGCCGATCGGGTACAGCCGGGCGTCGCGGTACAGGCGCTCGACGAGCGTCTCGCGCATGTAGCCGTAGCCGCCGTGGATCTGCACGGCCTGGTCGCAGACGAAGCTGCACATGTCGGTCCCGACGTTCTTCGCCATCGACGCGAGGCCCGCGGCCTGCAGCTCGCCGCCCGGCCGCAGCACGCGGATCACGGCCTCGCCGGTGAGCGCGCGCGCCGCCGCGATCCGGCTCGCCATGTCCGCGAGCTTGTGGCGCGTGACCTGAAACCCGCTGAGCGGCTTGCCGAACGCCTTGCGCTCGCGCGCGTACGCGATCGACTCGCGATACGCGAGCTCGGCGATCGCGACGCACTGCCCGGCGAGCATCAGCCGCTCGGCGGCGAAGTTCATCATGATCATCGGGAACGCGCCGTGCTCCGGCCCGATCCGGTTGCCGACCGGGACGCGGCAGCCGTCGAAGTGAAGCTCGGCGGTGTCGCTCGCCCACCACCCGGTCTTGCGCAGCTTCTTGCTGACCGTGAACCCGGGCGTGCCCTTCTCGATCACGAGCATCGAGATCCCACCGTGGCCGGCGCCGCCGGTCCGCACCGCGGTCGTCACGAAGTCGGCGCGCGTGCCCGACGTGATGAACGTCTTCGCGCCGGTGACGACGTAGTGGTCGCCGTCGCGCTCGGCGCGCGTGGCGAGGTTCGCGACGTCGCTGCCGCCGCCGGGCTCGGTGACCGCGAGCGCCGCGATCTTGCCGTCGGTGAGGCACGGCGTCACGAACCGTCGCTGCTGCTCCGGCGTCCCGTAGCGCACGATCGGCGGCAGCGCGATGCCGTGGCTACCGAGCCCGACGATCGTGCCGACCGAGCGGCCCGCGATCACCAGCTCGTCGCACGCCGCGAGCACGTGCGAGAGATCCCCGCCCTGACCGCCGAGCGCCTCGGGATAGCCGATGCCGGTGATGCCAGCGGCGCACGCTGCGCGATACAGCTCGATCGGGAACTCCTCGTTCTCCTCCCAGGCGGCGCCGTGCGGTGCGATGTGGTGCTCGGCGAACCGTCGGGCGCTCGTCCGGATCGCTGCGTGCTCCTCGGTCTCGAACAGGTAGGGCATGACGGGCGCAGCATACTCGTTGGTGATACCAACGGGCATGGCAGACGCTCAGCCCATCCCGAACCACCTGCGGCGCTCGCGTTACATCTCGTGGTTCGGTCACATGGGCGCGGCGTACCTGTTCCACGACCTGTTCGGCTACCTGATGGAGATGAGCCCGGACATCGCGATGATGATCGAGTCGTTCGACGACGGCGTCGATACCGAGGAGACGATCCGGTACTACGACGGCAAGATCGGCGGCGCGAACCCGCGCGAGATCGTCGAGATCCTCGTCGGTCATCAGGTGCTCGTCGAGCCGGACGAGGACGAGATCGAAGCGCTCTGGGCGTTCGTGCCGATGCACGGCAAGTGGAACGTGTGGCAGCGCCGCGAGGACCGGATGGTGCTGTGGACCGCGTGGGGCGATCGCCCGGTGCAGCAGATCTTCCTCGACGCCGACGAGACGAAGATGTGGGACGCGTTCGACGGCAACAAGCGGTTGATCGAGCTGAGGCATCATCATGACAACCGCAAGCTGGTCGCGCTCGTGCGCCGGCTCGTCCACAGCGATGTCCAGGCGCTCAAGCTGAGCGTGATGCCGTGGAGCGTGTACGCGAAGCGGCCCGCGATGGCGCCGCCGTACCTCGCGTCGACGATGCCGTACGCACCGTGGCGCCCCGGCAGCGCGCTGCCCCCCGCGCCGTCGCTCACCGAGTATCACCAGCACACGATCGAGGACGCCGAGGCGCAGTTCGAGCACCACGAGACGACGCTCTCGCACCTGCTCCGCGTGCCGCATCCGGCGCTCGCCGGCCGCACGTACGGCCAGCGGTTGATCGACGCGCTCGCCGAACGCGGCCTGCTGCGCGAAGGGACGATCGACGCACCGATCCGCGTGCTCGAGATCGGCGGCGGCCTCGGCTACGTCGCGCGCGATGCGATCGCGACGCTGCGCGAGCGCGGTCGCGAGGTCGAGTACACGATCGTCGAGCTGGCGCCTGCGCTCGCGAAGGCGCAGCGCGAGCGCGTCGGTGATGCGGCGCGCTGGATCGAGGCCGACGTGCTCTCGGCCGCGCTGCCGGACGCGGCGTTCGATCTGATCCTGTCGAACGAGATGGCCGGTGATCTGCCCGCGGTGCAGCTGACGCGCGCGCACGTCGGCCTCGCGGCTGAAGGCGGCACCGTCGATCCCGAGAAGCTGCGCACGTACTCGCCGATCGCGGCCGAGCGCGGCGTCGTGCTCGATGATGCGCCGGAGCCGTTCTACCTGCAGACCGGCGCGTTCCAGCTCATCGAGAACATCGGTCGCTGGCTCGCACCCGGCGGCACCGCGATCGTCACCGAGTTCGGCGATGTCGCGGCGTGGCCGAAGCTGTCGACGCAGCTCGATCACCCGGAGCTGTCGACGCACTTCGGTCACCTCCAGCAGGTCGCGCGCGGCGGCGGCCTCGACGCCGAGCTCGAGTTCGTGATCGATCTGCTCGACTTCGATCGCGATCAGAAGGGCCTCGCGACGACGCGCAGTCACTTCCGCGCACTGCGCGCGCTCGCCTCGAACGCCGGCGTAGAGCTGCCGAAGATCGGCTACACGCCCGAGCTGCTCGCGCAGGCCGTCGGCGACAAGCTCGAGCTCTCGCAGATCGGCGAGCTGCGCTGGGATCGGATCGAAGATCGCCTCATGGGCCTCGTGCCGCACGAGTTCAAGGCGCTGATCTTGCGCCGCACGTAGGTCCCGCGCGCCGCGGCACACCGCGCGGTGCCGCGCGTGTGAAAGTCTCGCAAACGGTGGGGACTGTTACGGATCCGTGTGTGGTCCGTCGCTTGCTGTACCTCCTGACATACGAACTTGGAGGTTTCTCATGTTGCTTCGCCCCGCTTCTCTCGCCATTGCTTCTGCACTCGCCCTGGGCGCGCCGTCGGTCGCGCTCGCTGACACCGCGCCGGTCGCGACGCACGTCGTGAAGGCCGAGGCGCCGGCGCCCGCCACGCAGCAGGCGTCGAACGACTACGCGCAGCGCGAGGCGCAGGACAAGCAGGTCGCCAACTACGAGGGCGGCAACACGGTCGTCATCGCGATGTCCGGTGGTGCGCTCGTCGTGCTCCTGCTGATCCTTCTGCTCCTGTAAGAAACCGATGAACAAGGCACCTCGCGCCACGTTCTCGCTGCTGCTCGTCGGGCTCCTCGGGCTCGTCACCGCGTGCCGCCTCAACTACGCAGGCGGCGCGAAGGCGATGAACCCCGTGGAGCTCGACGACAGCTGGCAGCGTGCTGCGACGACTCCGATCGTCAAGCAGGAGTCGCGCATGGATTGTGGGCTCGCCGCGCTCGCGATGGTCGCCGGCGCGTGGGGCCACGACTGGACGCTCGACCAGCTGCAGCGCGACCTGCCGCCGTCGCAGAACGGCGTCAAGCTCGGCGCGCTTCGCGACTACGCGCGTGCGAAGGGCCTGCAGGCGTACGCGATCAAAGGCACCCGCGAGGATCTCGCGCGCGAGCTGTCGAACGGGCGGCCGGTGCTGCTCGGCCTGATGCTGCCGTTCGACCGCAAGCAGAACCTCGCCCACTACGAGGTCGCGGTCGCGATCAATCGCAAGGACGGCAGCGTCGTCACGCTCGATCCCGCGACCGGCAAGCACATGCAGCGCTCGCGGGCCGTCCTCGACCTCGAGTGGAAGCATGCCGGCTACGCGACGCTCGTCGTCGTCGGCGATCAGACCGCGCGAAAAGACCCGAGAGTCGGCGCGGCCCAGGCGATCCGCGCCGGGCCGTGAGCGCTTGGTATGCACGATGCTCCGCGTCGAGCATGCCCTCAGCTCTTAATCGTTCGACTCGCTTGATCAGCCTCGCGGCCACCGCGGGGCTGTCGTGCATTTCGGGCTGTCGCGAGCCTGGCTCGCGCGTCGAACGCACCGAGCAGGCGGCGAAGGCGCAGGAGCTCGACGACGCGAAGGCGGAGTTCGCGCATCACCGCGCGCTCCGGATCGGAACGTTTCGGGGCGAGCACCTCGTCGCGCGGACCCAGCCGATGCTGGTGAGCGCGCTCGCGTCGGCGACGCCGTTGACCGCCGCCGCGCAGGCCGACATCACCGACAAGATCCGGGTGTTCCAGCTCCGGCTCGACGAGGCTGGCAACGCGATCGAGGCGCTGCGCGCGGTCCCGGTCGGCGCGTGGGCGGAGCGCGAGGCCGACGTCGCTCGTCTGCTGCTGCGGCTCGAGGCTGCGCGCGACGCCGCGTGGGAAGCGCTGCGCGAGGGGACGCGCATCACGTCGTCGTGACCTGGTTTGCCGGCGCTCGCCGGGCTCGTGGTAGCGTCGGGCGCGATGGCCAAGCCGCTCGAATACAATGCGACGCTGATCGAACGCATCGACGTCACCGACGCGCTGACGATCTTCCGGATCCAGCCGGACAAGATGCCGGAGAAACGGCCGTGGTTCACGCCGGGCCAGTACTGCGTGCTCGGCATGAACAACACCGAGAAGCCGGAGCTCGGCTCGCAGCGGCGCTCGATGTCGATCGCATCCGCGCCCGAGGACGAGGGGCCGGTCGAGTTCTACATCCGGTTCGTGTCGAAGCCGGAGTCGGACAACCCGCTGACCCACATGCTGTGGAAGCTGAAGAACGGCGACCGCATGTACATGACGACGAAGGCGACCGGCGTGTTCACCGTCAAGGACACCGTCGGCGTCGACGATCCGCGGCTGCGCGTCATGGTCGCCGCGGGCACAGGCTCGGCGCCGTTCGTCAGCATGGTGCGCAGCGAGCTGCGGCGGAACCCGAGTGCCGATCTCTCGAAGTGGGTGCTGCTGCACGGCGCGTCGTATCCGGCGGATCTCGGATATCGCGACGAGCTCGCGCAGATGGTCGAGCGCAACAAGCTCAAGTACTGGGGCACGGTGAGCCGGCCGAAGGAGGCGCCGGACTGGAAGGGCGACACCGGGCGCGTCGAGTCGTTCTTCGATGGCGCGCGGCTCGATGATCTCGAGCAGCGTCTCGGCCTGCCCGCCGGTGGCTTCAACCCGAAGAACGTCGTGATCTACATCTGCGGCCTCACCGGCACGATCACCGGCACGATCATTCCGCTGATCGACCGCGGCTTCATCCCGGACTTCAAGCGCATCCGCGAGGCGCTCGGCGTGCCCGCCGACATCAAGGATAGCGTGTTCTACGAGCAGTACGACACCGAGCCGGTGATCAACATCAAGGACGAGTCGATCGTCGAGCCGCTCAAGCAGCGCATGCAGGTCGCGCTCGCGAAGTATCACGCATGACCGCGGCCGGCGCGGCGTTCGTCCTCGGCGCGACCGGGTTCGTCGGCCGCGAGGTCGTGCGCCAGCTGTGCGTGCGCGGCACGAAGGCCGTGGCCCACGTGAGGCCGGACTCCTCGAAGCTCGACGACTGGCGCGCGCGGTTCGGCGAGCTCGGCGCGGAGGTCGACGCGACGCCGTGGGATACCGCGCAGCTCGCCGCGACGCTGCGCGCGCGCCGGCCCGCGCAGCTCTACATCCTGATCGGCACGACGCGCGGCAAGGCGAAGGCGGACCGCGTCACCGGCGACATCTACGAGCAGATCGATCTCGGGCTGACGAAGCTCGCGGTCGACGCAGCGCGTGCGTCCGAGGTCCGTCCGCGGGTCGTCTACCTGTCGTCGATCGGAGCGGATGCGACCGCACGCTCGGCGTACCTGCGCGCCCGTGGCAAGGCGGAGGACGCCGTGCGATCGAGCGGCCTGCCGTGGGTGATCGCGCGGCCGTCGTTCATCACGGGCGAGCGCGACGAGAGCCGGATCGGCGAGCGCGGCGCGGCGCTGATCGGTGATGGCCTCCTCGCGGTCGCGGGCGTGCTCGGCGGCAAGACGCTGCGCGCTCGCTATCGCTCGACGACGCCTGACATCCTTGCCTCGGCCCTGATTCGCCTCGGCGAGGCAGCCGAGCACGACCGCGTCGTCGACGGCGCGGAGCTTCGCTGACATCCGCGTTCGCAGATCCGGCCCGGCGCTTGCTGAGCAGTCGTCACATGGACGGTCTCAGCGTGCTCGCGTTTGCGATCCTCCTGCTCGGTCTCGTGCGCGTGATGACTCCCGATCACGAACCCGAGCGGCGCTAGTCGAGTCGCGGGAACGGCGGAACCTCGACGACCACGACGTCGGCACCCGGCGGGATCGGGACACACGGGACCGCGAGCTTGTCGAGGTTGCGTGGCAGCTTGCGCTCGAGCTCCGGATCGCTGAGATCGGTGGGGAGGCCAAGCGAGCATGCAGTCGCGACGCCTTCGGGCACCTGGCCGATGGTCGCGAACAGATCGCCGGGCCGGGCGAGCCGGACGACGCTCGGCGGCGCCTTCTCGAGCTCGATCTGGCGCGCGAGGTGCGTCGTGGCGCTCTCGATCCGCGCGTTGAGCTTCGCGGCCGTCGTCGATCGCTGGACGCCGGGCATCACGAGCACCTGCGCGTTGCCGACCGGAGCGCCGACGGTGCTGCGCACGATCACGTGGACCGTACGCTGCTGGCTCGGCAGCTGGAGCGTGACGTGATCGACGCGGCCCGATCGCGCGTCGACGACCTGGCCCGCGATCGATGCAGAGCTCGCACGCGCCTGCGTCGCGAACAGCCGCAGCTTTGCGCGGGGCGCGCCGTCGAGCGTGAACGAGCCATCCGACCGGACAGGAGCCGCGAGCTGGTAGTGCTGATCGAGCGGCTCGCCGAGCGTGCGCACCACGATGAAGATCTGGGACGCGGGCGTGTCGCGCAGCTCGACCTTGCCTTCGATGTGCGCCGTCGGCGCGAGCACGAGCTTCACGCGATCGCCGATCGCCGACGGCCGCGACCGCCGATCGCCGAGCGCCGCGATCACGATGCCGTCTTCGGGCCCATCCGCGATCTCGAACGCGCCGCTCGCGTCCGTCGTCGCGTAGCGCAGGTTCGTGTTCTGAACCGGCGTCGCGACACTCGCGGAGGTGCCGATCATGCGCGGTCCCGCGACCACCGTGGCGCCCGCGACCGGTGCGCCCCGCTCGTCCACCACGTCACCGCGCACCATGCGGGACGCCGCGTACGGGACATCTTCGCGCAGTCGCATCAGCCGTTCGTGGCTCCGCGCGACATCGCCATCGGCGGCGAACAGCTCGCGCGACGCGATCTCGCGATCGAGCTTCGCGATGATCGGATGCTGCGCGCCGACCGCCGCGAGGGCACGCGCGCGCCACGCGAGCGGATCGCCACGCAGGTGCGCCGCGTCGTCGGGCGTGCCGCGCACCTCGCGCAAGTTGAGCACGCGAATGCCGGCATCGATCTCGGCGGAGAGCCGGTTGCGTCGCGCATAGCCTTGCATCGCGGCGTCGCCGCGCTGGATCGCCTCGTCGAGGTTGTCCGCGCGCTTCGCGATCTCCATCCGCAACAGATCGAGCTCCGAGACCAGGTCGGGTTGGATCGCGCGGTCGACCGCGGCCTCGGCGAGCTTCAGCTTCGCCGTGATCGTCGTGCCGAGGAAGCCACTGTCGGCCGCGAGCTTCGCACCGACGATCGCCACCTCGGCGCGCTCGCGGTCATCGTCGCAGCGCTCGGCAGCCTGCTCCGCTTCGGACAGATGGCGGTCGCGCTCGCTCGTCGTGCGGACGACATCGGTCGCGAGCAGATGTGCCCAGGTCGCGGCACACGCATCGCCGCCGACGCGCTGCACCAGCTCGTCGACGACCGTCTGCTTCGTCGGTCCAGGCGTGCTCGCCTCGCGGACCGCGGTCTCGAGCGCGTCGCGCATCGCGGGCGTCGCAGACGTGACGAGGCTCGGCACGCGCTTCGCGTTTGCACAGACCTGCGGATCGATCAGCATGCGGCCGATGTCGAACGGCCGGGCCGCCGCCGGCAACTTCGCGGTCGCGGTCGCCACCGCCTCGAGCCGTGCGAGCACGCCGTCGAGACATGCGAGCCGCTGCACGCGTACCTCCGGCGCCAGCCGACAGGTCTGGTCGCGCACGGTGTTCCACGTCCCGAGATCCGCCGTGACGAGGCGCGCCTCGAACGGACGCGCCGCGAGCGTCGGTACATGTGACGGATCGAGCTTCGGCGCCGGGCACGCCGCGATCGGTGCCGCGGCGGGTTGCTCGTCCGACGACGTCCGCCCGGCCACGACGTAGAGCGCGGCGGCCGCGACGACTCCACCGGCGACGATCGTCATCGCGATCGCCGGCCGGCGCTGCGCCTTGCCGATCGCCGCGAGCAGCGCGTCCATCGACGGCCACCGCCGCTTCGGATCCGGATCGAGCCCGCGGCGCAGGATCGGGCGCAGCCGGCGCGGGATCTTCGACGCGTCGAGCTCGGCCGGGCCGCGCTCGATCTCGCCGCGCAGCGCCTCGATCGTCGAGCCGCGGAACGGCCGCTCGCCGGCGAGCGCTTCCCACAGCGCGACGCAGTACGCGAACTGATCGGTCGCCGGCGACACCGCGCCGCCGGTCCACTGCTCCGGCGCCATGTACGCCGGCGTGCCGAGCACCGAGCCGGTCATCGTCAGGCCGGCGAGCGGCGTGCTCGGGGTGTTCTCGGCCTGCGCGCTCGCACCGGCTTGCAGCGGCAGCGTCACGGCGAGCGGATCCGTCGAGGCCTCGCGCGCGAGCCCGAAGTCGGTGACGACGATCCGGCCCGACTTGCTGCGCAGGACGTTGTGCGGCTTGAAGTCGCGATGGACGACGCCGGCGGCGTGCGCTGCCGCGAGCCCGCGTCCGGCGGCGACGAACGCATCGAGGATCTCGTGCTCGCTGCGCGGGGTCGCGCGCAGCCAGTCGGCGAGCGTCTCGCCCTCGACGAGCTCCATCGCGACGTAGTCGCGGCCGTTCGCCGATCCGACCTCGTGCACGGTGACGACGTTCGCGTGAACGAGACGCGCCATCGCGCGTGCTTCGCGCAGCAGCCGCTGCCGGCCTTCGGCGCCGACGCCTTCGCTGCGCAGCACCTTGAGCGCGACCCGGCGCTCGAGATCCGGATCGAACGCGGCGTGCACGACGCCCATGCCGCCGGCACCGAGCTCGCGCTCGATCTTGTAGCGACCGAGCGTGCTGTCGACCGCCGCCACCGGCGTCGCAGGTGCGGCGGACGTGGCGGTCAGCGTACGCGCCAGCTCGTCGTCCCGGTCGCTACCCACACGCGCAGGATACCTCACGCGGGATGAGATGCTCGACTCGCGGCGATCGCGTCGCTCAGGTACCGGGCGTAGCCGTCGCGGATCTTGTCGAGGTTCGCCTGGAACCGGGCGTCGGCGACGTACATCGCCCCGAGCGCCTGGTGGTGCTCGACCGAGCACGGATAGAACCAGCGGTCGATGTGCAGGCGGTGGCGCTCGACGACGGCCTGCACGGCGGGATCGTCGGGCGGCCGGCCTTGCTCGAGCAGCGCGACGAGGTCACGCGCGATCTCGCCGGCCTCGGCCTTCAGCTGCGCCCAGTCCGCCTGCGGGTAGCGCTGCGTGCGGCGTTGCGATTCCTGATAGGCGGACGTGTCGCCCCAGCGCTCGCGCGCCTCGTCGTCGTACTCGCGCGGGTCGAACCCATCGAACAGGTGCTTGATCTCGTCGGGCTGCATGACGTGTCCTCGCTCGTGCGCGGCCAGCGCGCGGTCCAGAGACGCGAGCATGGCGTCGAGCCGCGCTCGCTGGCCGAGCAGGCTGTCGCGCTGGCGGTGGAGCAGCTCGATGCGCTCGGCGGGATCCGCGTGATCGAGCGCCGTCGCGATCTCGGCGAGCGGCATGCCGAGCTCGCGGAAGATGAGAACCTGTTGCAGGCGCAACACATCTGCGTCTTCGTAGAGCCGGTAGCCGGCCGCGGTGCGCCCCGATGGACGCACGAGCCCGATCTCGTCGTAGTGGTGCAGCGTTCGCACCGTCACGCCGGTGAGTCGGGACAGCTCTCCAACCGTCAGTGCCATGGTCGTGTCGTCACCGTGCAGCCTCACGCCGCGTGAGGGTCAAGCGGGTTCTGCAGCCGGGCGCTGCGTGTTCTGCAGCGCGAGTCGCGTTCGTGCAGCGTAACTCGCGCAGTTCCGTGCGGCACGGTCATTGTAACGGGCCTGGGCTATGCTGCCGGCGATGCCGATCTCGAGCGCGCGCCGCGTGACGCCCCTCGCGGGGTGGTCGGTCGTCGTGACGTTCCTGCTGCTCGGCATCGCGCTGATCGCGACGGTGTGGAGCACGCGCGCGTCGGTGATCGAGGCATCGGATGCCGTACGCCGCGGCCAGGCGCTCGCGCTCGAGCAGGCGGTGCGCGCGGACCTCGCCGATCTCGAGGGGCCACCGTCGTCCGAAGACCTGCAGACCATGCTGCACACCCACGCCGACGAAGGCCTGCGCTACCTCGCGATGGTCGAGGGCCGCGAGGTCGTCAGCGTCGCCGGGGAGGCCGCGCTGTCGGGCTCGGCGGCCGAGGTGATCTCGCCGAACGAGCGGCTGCGCGAGGTCGACGGCCGGCTGCGCCTGCAGGTGCGGCCGTTTCGCCGGCTGCGCAACGGCGGCCGGAACTGGCGCGTCATCATCGAGATCGAGCCGGTCCAGGCGACCGAGCTGCGCGATGCCGCGACGCTGACGCTCGGCATCGGCGCGGTCGCGGCCGCGAGCTTGCTCGGCGTCGCGATGGTGCTCGTGATGCGCGAGGCGCGCCGCCACGCCGAGGAGCGCGAGCGCGAACGCGAGCGCCGGCTCGCGACGCTCGGCGAGATGTCCGCGGTGCTCGCGCACGAGATCAAGAACCCGCTCGCGTCGCTCAAGGGCAACGCGCAGCTGCTCGCGGCGATGCTGCCGGCGGGCGAGAAGCCGAAGGCGAAGGCGCAACGTGTCGTCGAGGAGGCGGTGCGGCTCGAGCAGCTGACGAACGACCTCTTGCAGTTCGTGCGCACCGGCGCGATCAGCCGCGAGCCGGTCGACCCCGGCGAGCTCGTGCGCGAGGCCGCGACGAGTGTCAGTCCGGACGTCGAGCTCGAGGTCGCGAGTGCGCCGCGCAGCTGGCCGCTCGACGCGACGCGGATCCGCCAGGTGATCGTGAACCTCGTCGACAACGCGGTCGCGGCCGGGCCGCCGGTGCGGGTCAGCGTGCGCCGCGACGAGGGCGGCCTCGTGCTCGAGGTCGCGGATCGAGGCGGCGGCGTCCCCGAGGACGATCGCGAGAAGATCTTCGAGCCGTTCTTCACGAACAAGACGCAGGGCACCGGGCTCGGGCTGGCGGTCGCGCGCCGCGTGATCGAGCAGCACGGCGGCACGCTCGTGGTACTCAGCAATCCCGGCGGCGGTGCGCTGTTCCGCGCGGAGATCCCGGAGTCCTGACATGGCACGCATCCTGGTTGCCGACGACGAAGCTGGTCTGCGCGAGTTCATCACCGACACGCTCGAGCTCGACGAGCACACCGTCGTCGCGGCGAAGGACGGCCGCGAGGCCGCGAAGCTGCTCGACGAGCGCGGCTTCGATCTCGTGCTGACCGACCTCAAGATGCCGTACCTCGACGGCATGGCGCTGCTGCGCAAGGTGCGCTCCGAGCAGCCGGAGGTCGAGGTGATCGTGATGACCGCGTACGGCACCGTCGATAACGCGGTCGAGGCGATGAAGCTCGGCGCGTTCGAGTATCTCCAGAAGCCGATCAGCGGCCCCGACGAGCTGCGGCTGCTCGTCGCGCGTGCGATCGAGCGACGCGGGCTCAAGGATCGGGTCGACGGCGTCGAGCGTGGCGTCGAGGCGCCGAGCGGACCGCCGCTGACGTACGGCGATCCGGCGATGCGGCCGGTCGTCGACGCGATCGAGAAGGTCGCGCGCACCGCCGCCACGGTGATCCTGCTCGGCGAGAGCGGCACCGGCAAGGAGGTCGCAGCGCGCGCGATCCACATGCAGAGCCCGCGCGCGACCAAGCCGTTCATGGCGATCAACTGCGCCGCCCTCTCCGAGCAGCTGCTCGAGAGCGAGCTGTTCGGCCACGAGAAGGGCGCGTTCACCGGCGCGACCGAGCGCAAGCGCGGCCGGCTCGAGCTCGCCGACGGTGGGACGTTCTTCCTCGACGAGGTCGGCGAGCTGCGGCCCGAGCTGCAGGCGAAGCTGCTGCGCGTGCTGCAGGAACGCCGGTTCGAGCGCGTCGGTGGCAGCCGCACGCTCGAGGTCGACGTGCGCTGGATCGCCGCGACGAACCGCGACCTGCGCGCGATGATCGACGAGGGTCGGTTTCGCGAGGACCTGTATCACCGGCTCGCGGTGTTTCCGATCAAGCTGCCGCCGCTGCGCGAGCGCCCGCAAGACGTGTTGCCGCTCGCGCGCTACCTGCTCGAGCGGATCGCGCGCGATCTCAAGCGCACGATGCCGAAGCTGACCGCCGCCGCGGAGAAGCGGCTGTCGCAGGCGGCATGGCGCGGCAACGTGCGCGAGCTCGCGAACACGCTCGAGCGTGCGGCGATCCTCGCCGACGGCGACGCGATCGACGCGAGCCACATCTGGATCGAGGACGCCGGTGATACGAAGTCGAGTGCGAAGTCGGACGAAGTCCGGCCGCTCGCGGAGCTCGAGCGCGACGCGATCCTGCACGCGCTCGAGGTCGTCGGCGGCAACCGCCGGCGCGCCGCCGAGCTGCTCGGCATCGGCGAGCGAACGCTGTACGACAAGCTGAAGCGCTACGGGGTGGCGGACTCCTGAGCAGGCTGCGGGACCTGCAGGGCGGAGCTGCGAAATCCGCAGGGATCCCCTGCGAACCTTGCTGACCTGCGTTGTAAGTCACAGCAATCGTTGCAGGTATTCGCCTGGCACGACGGGTGCTTTAGGTCAGGGCATCATGCGTAAAATCATCCTGTTCGCCCTGACCGCCCTTGTCGCGACCGCGGGTACCGCCGCTGCCGACCGCGGCCGTCATCGTGGCTGGGAGCGTCGCGAGGCACCGGTGACGGTCCGCGACCATCGCTGGACCAACAACAACACGGTGCGGGTCCAGCCCAGCCGTCGGGTGTATGACCGTCGCGTCGTCATTCGCGATCGCCGCCCGATCTACCTCAACAACGGCCGCTACTACTTCAGCAACGGCCAGAGCTACGTCTACAACCGGCCGACGATCCGGTATCGCTACACCGACTACCGCTACCGTCCGCAGATTCTGGTCGAGAACTACCAGCCGGTCGCGGGCTACGTGTGGATCGCCGGTCACTGGGACTGGAACGGCTACGAGTGGATGTGGAACGCCGGCCACTACGAGATCGATCCGAACTACCAGTACTCGTCGTACGACGACGACGATGGCTACTACGGCCACAGCCACACCGGCGACTGCGATCACGACTCGTACTACAACAACTACTGATCGCTAGAACCGACCGCGCACCGAGACGGATGCTCCGCCGGTGCTCGGTGTCACCTGGATGCGCTCGATCTTCTTCGAGTGCCCGATGTAGTAAAGGACGGCGCCGGCAGCAATGCTGGCGCCGCTGCCGATCCAGCTGACCGCCGCGATCGTGTTCGCACGCGATCCGCGGCGGTCCTTGGCTTCGAGCTCGGCCGTCCACTCGCAGCCGTCGCTGCACGTCGCGCGGACCTCGGACTTCAAATCCGAGCCGCGCTTCGCGAACACGACGCCGACCGCGAGACCGATCGCACCGACGCCACCGGCCGCGTACGCGCCGAGCCGGTACGGCCGCCCCGGATCGTGCTCGATGTACTTCGGGCCGGACTGCCCGGCGGCCGCGGCTTGCTCGCGCAGCTTCGCGTCCTCGGTCGCCTCGCGCTTGCGCTGGTCGACGCAGGGCGCGAGCTCCTTGATCCAGACCTGGATCTTCTCGCGCTGCTTCGCGTCCGCGTCGGTCGCCTCGGCGAGGTAGCGCGCGTAGTAGTTCGATGACGTCACGCAGTCGAACAGCTTGCGGTACGCCTGCCCGAGGTTGAACAGGTACACCGGGTCGTGGACGAGCTGGTAGGCCTGCTCGAGCAGCGGGATGGCCTCGCGATAGCGCGCCGCCTCGTAGTGGCGCTGCGCTTCCTCGAACAGCTTCGACGCGCGTTGCTGCGGCGTCTCGCTCGCCGGCGCGGGGGCCAGCTTTGGCTGCGCGCGTGCCGGCGCGACGCACGTGACGAGCACGAGCGCGATCGCTGCGAGCCGGTTCACTTGACGCTCTTCGGCTTGAGCAGCGCGTCCTCGTCGGGCGGCGGCTTCTGGGTGCCGTCGCGCGGCGGCTTGCGGGGCGGCTTCTTCGGCGGCTTCGCCGGCGTCGGCGCAGGCACGACGACCGCGACCGCGCTCAGCTGACCGGCGCGGACCTCGATGTGCTGGGTGATCGGCTCGCGGCCCTTCGCGCGCACGGTGATGTCGTGCTCGCCGGCGGCGGTCTCGATCTCGAGGCTCGTGCCCTTGCCCCACACCTTGCCATCGAGCAGCACGACCGCATCCTTGGCGCCGGTGACGTGGACCTCGATCCGTCCGGGGCCGTCGGCCGGCGGGTCGGTGGCCACCGGCGGCGATGGCGGGACCTCGAGGCGCGTCGGCGTCGGCGGTGGCGCGGCGATCGCGGCGCGCACCGGCGGTGCGGGTGGCGGTGCGGGCTGCGCGATCGCACCGGCGGCAGCGTCGTCGCCGTCGAGGTAGCCGAGCTGCCATGCGGTGACGCCGCCGCCGATCAGCATGCCGGCCATGACGACGAGGATCGGCCAGCGCCGGACACGCAGGATCGGGCGGATCACGCGGCGATTCGGATCGCCGAGCACCTGGCGGATCTCACCGATCGACGGCCGCTCGATCGGATCCTTGTGCAGCATGCGCATCACGCACTGGTCGAGGCCGCGCGGGACCTTGACGAATTGCGAGAGCGGCGGCGGTTGCTCGTTGAGGTGCTTGACGACGAGATCCATCGCGGTCTCGCCTTCGAACGGCGCGTGGCCGCTCAGCATCTCGTACGCCATCACGCCGAGCGAGTAGATGTCCGAACGCGGCGTGACGTCGACGCCGCGCGCCTGCTCGGGCGAGATGTAGCGCGGCGTGCCGAGCATGTTGCCGGTCTGCGTCTTCTCCATCTGCTGTTGCGTGCGCAGCAGCTTCGCGATGCCGAAGTCGAGCAGCTTGACCATCAGCGGCCCGCTCTCGACCTGGTGCAGGTACACGTTGTCGGGCTTCAGATCGCGATGGACGATGCCCTTCGCGTGGGCGGCCTCGAGCGCGCGCGCGATGCCGTCGAGGATGTCGCACGTCTCGGCGAGATCGAGCGGCCCGCGCTTGAGCCGCGCCTTGAGATCCTCGCCGCGCAGCAGCTCCATCACGAAGTACGCGCGACCGTCCGGCAGCTCGCCGAGCGAGAACACGTCGACGATGTTCGGATGACCGATCTGGTTGACCGCCTGGGCCTCCTGCACGAACCGATCGACCGAGGCCTGGTTCGCGCACAGCTCGGGCTTGAGGACCTTGATCGCGACCGTCTTGCCGATCAGCGGATGCACCGCGAGGTACACGGTCCCCATCGCGCCCTCGCCGATCTGCTCCTTGATCTCGTACTCGCCGACCGGGCTGCCCTCGCCCAGCTCGACCATGAACTTCACGGGAGTGACGAGCCGCGCGAACGACGATCGCCGCTGCGGCGGCGGCGTGAACTGCGTGGCCGCCATGTCGTCCTCGTCGTCCTCCTCGAGCGTGGACACGTCCACGATCGATTCGGCGTGCGAGAGCGAAGCGGCTGCTCGCGGTCGCGAGCCCGTACGACGTCGGTCGTCGTCAGGAGTGTCGGCCACCGAGGAGGATGGTACCGCGATCGGTCCGGCATTGCCGACGCGATCACGGGTGGCAGTTTGGCTCCAATGTGGGTGAGACGTTTTGCTCTAGAATGATCGAGATGCGCGCACGCAGCGTCGTGGTCCTCGCGATGGCGATGCTCGGCGCATGCTACGAGCCGCCGGTGCGCAGCACGCCGTGCGCGATCACGTGCACCGATGCGTGCCCGGGCGACCTCACGTGTCAGAACGGGTTCTGCGTCGCCGACGGAGAAGTCTGCTCGCCGTCGTTCGTGCAGGTCAGCGCCGGTCACGGCTTCGTGTGCGGGATCGACGAGGCGGACAAGCTGTGGTGCTGGGGCTCCAACGAGCATCACCAGATCGATCCGAGCGACGAAGAGTCGTTCGCGTTCGCGACGAAGATCGGCGAGCTCTCCTGGCAAAGCGTGTCGGCGGGCGGCGGTCACGTGTGCGGGATCTCCGACGGTCAGCTGTACTGCTGGGGCCGCAACGAGCGCGGTCAGATCACCGCGGCGATCACCGGGGACATCCCGCAACCGACCGAGATCCAGTTCACCGGCGCGCCGCAGCGCTGGACCGCGGTGACCGCCGGCTTCAACGCGACGTGCGCGATCGGCGACGGCCGGATGTACTGCTGGGGCGCCGGCGACGGCGGCCAGCTCGGCAACGGCACGACCGCGGACGCCGCGGGCCCGACCCCGATCAAGTCGATGCTGACCGACTGGACCGCGGTGAGCTCCGGCTGGGGCGCGACCGCAGCCCACACGTGCGCGATCTCGACCTCGACGGGCCTGTGGTGCTGGGGCCAGAACGCAACCGGCGAGCTCGGAGACAGCACGCGCACCAACTCGAACGAGCCGACGCAGGTCACGCTGCCCGGCGCACCGGTCTCGGTCACCGCCGCGGCGTACTCGACGTGCGCGAGCACCGACGCCGGCGAGCTGTACTGCTGGGGCTACGCCGCCGGCCACGCGCTCGGCGATCCCGACGTGATCGCACCCGGCGGTGGCGACGTGCTCGCGCCGCGGATGGCGAGCGCGCTGACCGGCTGGACGAAGCTGACGTCCGCGGAGCAGATGGTGTGCGGCCTGCGCGCCGGCGAGGTCTGGTGCTGGGGCTACTCGGCGAGCGGGCTCGGGTTTCCCGACGGCGTGTGGAAAGGCGGCACCTACAACTTCGCGCAGATCTCGCCGGGCACGAGCGATGCGACCGACGTCGTGCTCGGCAAGAACCTCCACCTCGACGAGATGAACAAGATCGACGCGTCCGACGTCGACACCGGCTGCTTCATCGCCGGCAACGCCGTGCGGTGCTGGGGCGACAACCGCTATGGCCAGCTCGGTCAGGGCGGACCGACGATGGCGATCCGGCCGCACGAGATCGCGGGCGGCCATCGCTGGACGACGCTGTCGGTCGGGATCGAGCACGGCTGCGGCGTCGACGTCGACGGTCGCGTGCAGTGCTGGGGCTCGACGCTGTACGGCGCGGTCGACGGCACGATCGCCGGACGCGCCGACACGCCGTGCAACGACTTCCCGTGCGATCCGGGCAGTCCGCTCGAGGTGCGCACCGGGCAGGACGTCGCGGTCGGCGCGCTGCACACGTGCGCGCTCGACAATGGCGCGATCGCGTGCTGGGGCGACAACGCGTTCCAGGAGCTCGGCGCGCCGAACTTGCCGTCGGCACCGGCGCTGATCCCCGGCGCGTACACCGATCTGTTCGAGATGCGCGGCGCCGCGGCGTGCGCACGGGTCGGCAGCGAGACCCACTGCTGGGGCGCGGTCGTCGACGGCGTGCGCGGGCCGTCGCGGATCACCGAGCTCGACGCGATCTCGCAGATCTCGGTCGGCGGCATCGTCGCGAGCGGCTACCACGGCTTCGGCTGCTACCTCGACGCGACCCAGCAGCTGTTCTGCTTCGGCGACAACACGCTCGCGCAGTTCGGCAACGGCCCGCTGCCGCAGCCGTCGACGTGCGGCAACTTCACGTGTGACAGCGGCGAGTGCGAGTCGTGCCCGGGCGACTGTCAGTTCTCGGGTTGCAACATCTGCGGGAACGGTCTGTGCGACGCCGGCGAGACCAGCGACGCGTGTCCGGACGATTGCGGCGCTGCGCCGATGACGAAGCTCGGCCGCTCGTATCAATGGATCAGCGTCGGCTGGGACGTGCTCAACCTCGGCACGTTCGCCTGCGGCGTGAACCTCGACGGCACGGTCGAGTGCTGGGGCCGCAACGAGGGCGGCATGCTCGACGACGCCGTGACGCCGCCCGCGACATCGCCGATCGGTCAGGTCCGCTATCCGGTCCAGATCGGCGGGCTCGCGGGCTGCACGCAAGTCGCCGCCGGCTTCGATCACGCGTGCGCGCTGTGCGGCGAGACGATCGAGTGCTGGGGGCAAGGCTATTCGCTCGGCTCGCGGCCCGCGACGACGAAGATCGTGCCGATGCCGCGCCCGATCGAGCTCGCGCTCGAGCCCGGCGATCGCTGGATCCAGCTCGTCGCCGGGCTGCGGTTCACCTGTGCGCTGTCCGAGCAGGGCCGCGGCTACTGCTGGGGCACGAACGCGCACGGCGCGCTCGGGCTCGGTGGCTCGGCGGCGACCGTGCCGGTCGTGGTGCGCACGCAGTAACCAGCGAGCCCGATCCGGCGTATGCATCACGTATGACGACTTCGCGCGCTGGTTACGACATCACGCCGCTCTCGCAGGAACGGATCGAGGCGCTCGCCCAGGACTTCACGCCCGAGGAGCGCCACGTGATCCTTCACCAGGGCACCGAGCGCCCGTTCTGTGGCCTGCTCCTCGACAACAAGCAACCCGGCGTCTACGCGTGCCGGCTGTGCGGACTCCCGCTGTTCGCGTCGAACGCGAAGTTCGAGAGCGGCACCGGCTGGCCGAGCTTCTTCCAGCCGTTCGACCGCGAGCACATCACCGAGCTCGAGGACGTGAGCCATGGGATGTCGCGCGTCGAGATCCGCTGCAAGCGCTGCGACGCGCACCTCGGGCACGTGTTTCCGGATGGACCGCGGCCGACCGGGCTGCGCTACTGCCTGAACTCGGTCTCGATGACGTTCGTGCCCGAGGGTCAGCCGCTGCCGCAGCGGTCGTAAACCCGAGCGCGTTCGGCCACCTGCGCCGCACCGAAAGTTTTTTTCGCGGCGTTGTCGATTCGCGCCGGGCTCGTTCGACCTAGTCGCGCAACCCCCTTTCAGGAGAACGCGATGACGGCAACTGCGAAGTTCGTGTGGTTCGAGTACGTGTCGAAGCAGGGTGACAAGGCCCAGGGCTTCTTCGGCGAGCTGTTCAACTGGTCGACCCAGGCCGTGCCGATGCCCGAGATCGGCGACTACAAGATGATCGCCGTCGGCGATCGCACGATCGGCGGCTACCTGCCGACGCCGACCGGTGCGCCGGAGCAAGCGCACTGGCTCTCGCACCTCGGCGTCGCCGACGCGGCCGCGAGCGCGGCGAAGGTGAAGGCCGCCGGCGGCAAGGTGCTCAAGGAGGCGACGAAGATCGGCGAGTTCGGCACGATGGCGATCGTCAGCGATCCGCAGGGCGGCGTGTTCGCGCTGTGGCAACCGGCGAAGGGCGACGACGAGGCGCCGGCGCCGACGACCGGCACGTTCTGCTGGAACGAGCTCGCGTCGTCGGATCCGAAGGCGTCGCTCGCGTTCTATCAGGCGATCGGCGGCTTCGAGGTCGAGACGATGGAGATGCCCGGCATGGGCAGCTACCACGTGTTGAAGTCGGGCGGTCAGCCGCGCGCCGGCATCATGAAGCAGTCGATGCCGGGCCAGCCGCACGCGTGGCTGCCGTACGTCTCGGTCGCGAGCGCGGACGTCACGACCGAGCGCGCGAAGAAGCTCGGCGCGAACGTCGTGGTGCCGCCGACCGACATCCCGAACGTCGGACGGTTCGCGATCTTCCTCGATCCGCAGGGCGCCGCGCTCGGCATCCTGCAGCCGTGATCACGAGGACGACGACTTGCGCGGCATCACGAGCAGCACGTTGCCGTTGACCGTGATCGTCAGCTGCTGCACCGCCGCGACGGTGCACGCGACCTGATCCCACGGCACGCGACGCAGCCGCAGCGTGACCTTGCCGCGCACGTCGTCGGGCACGACGATGTTCACGCGGCCGACGTCCGAGAGCAGACGAAACACCTCCTGGACGTCGGCCTGCTTGACATCGAGATCGATCGTCGCGCCGCGATACCGCGTGCCCGGCGCGCAGAAGTCGCGATCGGCGTACGCCGGCGTCGTCACGACGAGGACCGCGACAACGACGAGCGCACGCACGAACCCCAGTGTACCGTGACCCCGTGAAGCTGCAGCTACCGTTTCAACCGCCCGTCGAGCCGATGCTCGCGAAGCTCGCGTCCGAGCTCCCGAGTGGCGACGGCTGGCTCTACGAGCCGAAGTGGGATGGCTTCCGCGCGCTCGTGTTCAAGAGCGGCGACGACCTCGTGATCCAGAGCCGCGACACCAAGCCGCTCGGCCGCTACTTCCCCGAGCTCGAGGCCCAGCTGAAGCGCATCCTGCCGGATCGCTGCGTGCTCGACGGCGAGGTCGTGATCGTCACGAACGGCAAGCTCGACTTCGACGCGATGCTGCTCCGCATCCACCCCGCGGCGTCGCGCGTCAAGCTGCTGTCCGAGCAGAGCCCGGCGTCCTATGTCGCGTGGGATCTGCTCGCGCTCGGCGATGAAGACCTCCGCCAGCTGCCGCAATCGCAGCGCTGCGAGCGACTGCGCGCCGCGCTCGCGAACGTCGAGCCGCCGGTGCACCTGACGCCGGTCACCCGCGACCGCGCGGTCGCCGCCGACTGGTTCGCGCGCTTCGAGGGCGCCGGCCTCGACGGCGTGATGGCCAAGCCCGAGTCGCTGACCTACACGCCGGGCAAGCGCATGATGCTGAAGATCAAGCACCAGCGCACCGCGGACTGCGTGGTCGGCGGCTTCCGCTGGTACAAGGGCGGCAAGGACAAGCTGCTCGGCTCGATGCTGCTCGGCCTGTACGACGGCGATGGCATGCTCCACCACGTCGGCGTGTGCTCGGGCTTCAAGATGACCGAGCGCGAGAAGCTCGCCGATCTGCTGCGCCCGTACATCGAAGGCGCGCGCGACGCCCACCCGTGGCGCGAGTGGGCCGCGTTCCAGGACGAGGCGAGCGACCAGCGCATGCCGGGCGCGAAGAGCCGGTGGACGAAGAAGGACAAGGACCTGTCGTGGGTCCCGATCCGGATCGAGCTCGTCTGCGAGGTCTCGTACGACCACCTGCAAGGCGATCGCTTCCGCCACGGCACGCACTTCAAGCGCTGGCGCCCTGACAAGCCGCCCGCCGACTGCCGCTACGATCAGCTCGAGGTCAGCCCGCCGTTCGAGCTGCTGCAGATCTTCGGCGCCAGCAGCTGACGACGATCACTTGCATGGCTTCGGCTTCGCGATCGCCGTCGCGACCTCGTACCACAGCGTCTTGTTGATCGCGCCGCCCTCGGTCGACACGATCGCCGCGATCCGGAATCCGCGCGCCGCATCCGGCACCCACTCGATGCGCATGATCTCGTCGTACTCGCCGGCGCTCGACGACGAGCACACCACGTGCTTCATCGGCACCGTCTTCGTCTTGTTCCCCATCTCGTCGGCGCCGAACTCGGGATCCTCCTGCTCGGCGAACGCGTTCGAGCAGCCGATCTCGTGCAGCTCGTCCTTGTGGTCCTTGGCCTCGCGCTCGACCATCTGCTTGACGTACGCCACCACGCGCTTCTCCGCCGCCGCGCCGCACAGCGTCCGCTTCACCTCCGGCACCGGCTTGTCCATCCCGCCCGGCATCACGATGCGCTCCACCACCGGCTGCTTCGCGTCGAGGAACCGCGCGACGTCGACCTTCCCCGACGCGATCCCACGCACCAGCTCCTCGGTGATCACCGCCGGCTTCTCCGTCGCCGACGCGAGCCCGGTCGCCTTCCCCTTGCGCCGCGCCAGCTCCGCCGCCTCGTCGGGATCCACCTCGCGCGCGTCGACCATCGCGACCCCGGCCCCGGACCCGGCCCCCGACCCAGACCCCGATCCCGTGGTCGTCGCGGCATCGCTCGCGACCGGTGCGCTCCCCGTCCCGACTCCGGTCGCGGTCCCCGGCTTCTCCTTCTTGCAACCCGCGAGCCCGAACCCCAGCGCCACAACCAACGTGATCCATCCAGGTCGTTTCATCACGCCGAAGTAACACGCAGCACCCCGCGATCGATCCAGCTCCACCACGTTCCTGGGGCGCCGATCACGCTGCTGCGACTCGCGCGCACCGCTGGCATCAACCGACTTCGATCCGGGGTATCGAAATCGCGTCGCGTCCATGGCAGATGCCGACGCGGGCACATCCGCCGAATCGCACCTCGCTACGAGCGACGTGGCGGACTGCGGACAGAGCTTCGCCGTTTCGGCACGCGCGGCGGCACGTGCGATGGCGAAGCTCGCGTGGAGCACTCAGATGTGGAGTGCGGAGAGGGACGACGAAGCGGCGACGAGATCGAGATCCAGATCGAGATCGAGATCGAGCAGGAGCTACAGCATGCAGTACGGGCCGATGTCACCGCGCCGGCGCCTCGCGACCTTCACCTTGTTGAAGCGCCTGTGCCAGTACGTGCCGTAGGGGAACACGCACGGCTTGCCGTCGAGCATGAGTGCGCGCGCCTCGCGGTAGTCGCACTGGAACTCGTCGTCATGGACCGCGCCGTCGCGTTGCTTGTCCTTGTCCTTCGTCGCGCGCGTCGGCTTGATGGCGTTGCGGCGCTCGCGCCACTTCGCGTAGTTCGGGTGGTTCGGATCGTTGACCGGATAGCCACGCCACGACTGCGCGAGGACCGCCGCCTTGCCGATCGGCGTCCGCTTGTCGGCCTTGTGCTCGCGCAGCCAGTGCTCGCGCGCGAACTCCAGGCGATCGTCGAGCTCGGTGAAGAACGCCTCGCGCGTGCGGTTACCGAGCAGCTCCTCGGGCAGCGTCATCGCGAGCTTGATCACCGGCGGTAGCCGCTTGTTGTCGTTGACCTTGCGGAAGAAGAACCGCGGCCGCTCCACGGTCATCGTCTGGCCGTACCGCAGCAGCTTGTACGTGTGGAAGCCGGGCCAATCGCGCTCGTGCGACACGGTGCAGTGCCGCACCGGGTTGACGAACGTGTAGCAGATCTTCTCGAGCACCGCGGCGTAGTCGTCGAGCCGCACGACGTTGACCTGCTGCGACGCCCAGAAGTTCTCCTTGCGCTTGTCACGCACGAGGTTCATCGCGCGCGCGGTGAGCCGGTGGAAGTTCTCGAGGAACTCGGGATAGCGGCCCTTGGGATCGAAGATCACGGTGTGGTGGTGATTCGACATCGCGCACGACGCGAT